>NZ_JBQUZZ010000002.1:0-1098402 GCF_056313605.1 Gellertiella sp. DMC107
CAACTCCAACACGTTCGCCTTCCCAGGTCCTACCCCTCAGCGGCTAGCCTTCACACAACACGACAAAAACACAGACTTGCCAACAAATCCGCATCTTGGTCGCTGTCCACTCCGCTATGCGGAGAGTTGGAACCACGTCGTTAGCACCGCACTGCCCCCTCGGACTGACCGATGTTCCCCCAATTCGCCCGTTCGGTTCACAGCTGCGTGGCACGTCGAATGAGGACTACGGTTCCGTCTGATGAAAATATTCGGACAACCGTGAAACCGACGCCGATACCAATCTGGGCCACCAAGGAATGAGACGAACAACACCTATATCTAAGGTGGCATAGTTGCTGAAAGTATCATTAAAATTGAAGGCACAGCCCCAGAAACTATAGACCTCCCTGTGTCTTGCAGCGATCACCGGAAATCTGATATTCCAATATTTGTATTTTCTACTTCAAAAGACATCGCATCCAAGAGGTCGCGGCGACGTGCAAAATCCGGGTGAGCCCTCTTCCAGCCTTTTCAGTCCCATTTCGCTCGCTCAGGACATCGTGCGCCAGTATGCAAATGGATTTGCGGATTCCTTTTACCGGTTGTTCTTGGCCCATGAGGAGGCTTCGACCTACCTTTCCCATACGGTTGTTCAGCAGCGACTTACGCAGAGCCTGAAGGATTGGTTGGCAGATATTTGCGCACCGGATCTTGATGAAACAACATTTGCGGATCGGCAACGGCAGATCGGCGAGATCCATGCGCGGTTGAAAATCCCGATCCATCTGGTGCTCGAGGGCGCGTCGCTCCTCAAGAATGAGATGATCGTCCATCTTCACCGTCAAGGCCGGGAACCGGGCGATATTCTGGCGGCTGTTCTGGCGTTCGGTCAACGGGTCGATCTCGCCATGCGCCACATGAGTGCCGCTTTTGTCCAGAAAGCCGGTCAGCGGGCCCGAGCGGACGAAGCCTATCGATTGTTTGCCTTGGGACAGGACGTGGGGGCCGAGCGCGAAAGCCAGCGCGCCGCCCTGATGGAATGGAGCCAAACCGTCCTGTTTGACATCATCGCCAAAGGAGCAGGCCAGAACTGCAAGCCCCTCAACCAGTCACCCTTCGGCCTCTGGGTCCGTCACCGCGCCAGTGTGCTCTTTGAAGGCACATTGACGCTGGAGAACATGAAGGTGGCGATCCAGCAGATTGATGATTTCATCCTTCCAGGGCTGGCCAGCTCCTCCGATAATTCGGCCGCTGACAACGGCCAGATGATCAACGAACTGCGGCGCCGCATCGATGAAATCAAGTTCTTGCTGAATGATCTCTTTCAAACGGCGAATGCCATTGGCAACGGCCACGATCCCCTGACGCGCACCTTGAACCGGCGATTTCTCGCCTCGATCATCAGTCGCGAACTGGAGCTTGCAGCCACCAACGGCGTGGCTTTGACGGTCTTGATGGTGGATGTCGATTTCTTCAAGGCGGTCAACGATACCCACGGTCATGCCAGCGGCGATGCAGTGCTGCAACAGGTTGCCGATCTGCTGCTGAATTCGGTGACTCCAGCCGATTTCGTCTTCCGGTATGGAGGAGAGGAATTTCTTGTTGCGCTGGTCGAAACACCGGTCGCAAAAGCCATGGAGGTTGCCGAAACCATAAGAGCAGCCTGCGAGACGCACTCTTTTCGCCTTCCAGGCCATGGCGAGATTTCTGTGACCGTTTCCATCGGCCTTGCCGAGTTTGAAGGCCATCCCGACTTCAAATTTCTGATCGATTCGGCAGATGAAGCGCTTTATCGCGCCAAAAATGCCGGCCGCAACCGCGTGGAGTGCGGTGTTCGGCCCCTGTGATGCTTGCTTTGTGCTGTCTTTCTCCGGCCGGCCTCAGTTCCGGAGAGCCGCGGCAAGGGGGTGTTAACGTTTATTTTCTATTGATTGTGGTGAGTGTCCTTTGTCCATTTATGATGAGTGTTGTGACTCCCCATGCGCATCAATCGTACAAATTTCGGTAATTCCTCCAACGAATTAGCCAGGGATGAAGGGGATCGCCGCCAGCCCGCTGCAGCTCGTTTCGCAGGTCCCTCCCATCGCGGAACCGATGAAATTGCCGCCAGCGAGATCGAAGGACGAGGAGGCTTGCCTGGCTGGCAGGACGCATTCACGCTTCGACCAAATGTACGCTTCAGCCGCACGCCCGAGGCCGCTTTGAGCCGTCGTCCGGCGAGCGAGCCGGATCACGCGACACCGGCAGAACTGCCAGCCGCCCTTTCTGCCCCCGTGGCAACTGCCGCAACGCCGCATGCTTCCATAGTGCCCGCACCCATTTCCGGAACGGTCCAGATGATCGCTTCCACGCAGGCGATGGCGTCCCCGGTTCCGCAGGAGATCCATCCCACCGGTGCCCGTGCCATTACCTTCAGGCTCCGACAGGAATTCGAGAGCCGCCATCCGGTGGGTGTTCGGCAGAATTCCAGCCATCCGGTCTCTGCGCCGGGTCCATCCGTGTCTGCTCCGCTTGGGCGGCTGATTGAGGCGCTCGGTGAGGCGGCCAAGGCCGAACCCGCGACAGCGCCCTCTGGTCGAGCCGCTGTGGCTGCAACGGTCGCCGCTGAGGCCCGACACTTCCTGTCCGACTTCGCCTTCTGGGAATCCGTCGCCATGACTCCGGAAGAACCGGTGCCTGCGCCACGGCCCGAGCCTTCGGCATTGCGCAACCAGCAGATTTTGCGCGCGTCAGTCCGGACCAGCGCTGAAATCGTGGAACCGGTCCGCACGCCTCCACATGCCTTTGCCGAAAAGCCGGCTGTGCCGGCACCGGCAGTATTGGTTGCGCCCCTCCCGCGCTTTCCGGTCGCAGACGGCTCGATCGCGGGGCTCTACAGGGAAATCCCCGTGGCAACCGCTGCGGTGGCTGTCACGGCACCCACGCCGGAGCCAGCTTCGCCGCCGCCTGCTCACCCCACCCTTACAGAACTGCAGATGACAGCGCGTCTCGTCGAGCCCGTCGTGGTTCCAACGGACAATCCGGAGCCGGCCCTTTCGGTAGAAAAGCCCCGTTTTGCAATGATGGATCCGTTGGTCGTCGCTCAGACATCGGGCGAGTTCGAATTTCCTTCGATTGCGTTGTTGCAGGAGCCCAGCCAGCGGGTAGAGACCTCGATGACGCCCGAGGCTCTCGAGCAGAGCGCCGGGCTTCTTGAAAGTGTGTTGGAAGATTTTGGCGTGAAGGGCGAGATCATCGACGTAAGGCCAGGCCCGGTCGTTACCCTGTATGAATTCGAGCCGGCTCCGGGTGTAAAATCCTCACGCGTCATCGGTCTTTCCGACGATATCGCCCGCTCGATGTCGGCGCTGTCCGCTCGTGTCGCGGTGGTTCCCGGCCGGAATGTGATCGGCATTGAGCTGCCCAATCCGGTGCGTGAAACCGTTTATCTGCGCGAGCTGATCGAATCGTCCGATTATGCCGGCAGCCGTTTCCACCTACCACTCTGCCTCGGCAAGACGATCGGCGGTGAACCGGTCATCGCGGAACTGGCCAAGATGCCGCATCTGCTCGTGGCAGGCACGACCGGTTCCGGCAAGTCGGTCGCCATCAATACCATGATCCTTTCCCTGATCTATCGGCTGAAGCCGGAAGAGTGCCGGCTCATCATGGTGGATCCCAAAATGCTGGAGCTTTCCGTCTATGACGGGATTCCGCATCTGCTCACACCTGTTGTGACCGATCCGAAAAAGGCGGTCATGGCTCTGAAGTGGGCGGTTCGCGAAATGGAGGAGCGCTACCGCAAGATGTCGCGGCTCGGCGTCCGCAATATCGACGGCTATAACAGCAGGGCTGCCGCAGCGCGCGCCAAGGGCGAAACGATTTTCTGCACGGTTCAGAATGGCTTTGATCGCCAGACCGGCGAGCTGCTGTACGAGCAGGTCGAGATGGATCTGACAGCCATGCCCTATATCGTCGTCATCGTGGACGAAATGGCCGATCTCATGATGGTCGCCGGCAAGGAAATCGAGGGCGCCATCCAGCGGCTGGCCCAGATGGCCCGTGCCGCCGGCATCCATCTGATCATGGCAACCCAGCGACCTTCCGTGGATGTGATCACCGGCACCATCAAGGCGAATTTCCCCACCCGCATCTCTTTCCAGGTCACGTCCAAGATCGATAGCCGTACCATTCTCGGCGAGCCGGGTGCCGAACACCTGCTTGGCCAGGGCGACATGCTTCATATGATGGGCGGCGGCCGCATTGCCCGCGTCCACGGGCCCTTCGTTTCCGATGAAGAGGTCGAAAAGGTCGTCGCTCACCTGAAGACCCAAGGCCGCCCGGAATATCTTGGTACCGTGACGGAAGACGCAGACGAGATCGAGGAAGAGGCCGAGGAAGAAGCACCGGTCTTCGACAAGTCAGCCATGGCGGAAGAGGACGGCAACGACCTTTATGACAAGGCGGTCAAGCTTGTACTGCGCGACAAGAAATGCTCGACGTCCTACATCCAGCGCCGGCTGGGAATTGGCTACAACCGCGCTGCATCGCTTGTCGAGCGTATGGAGCAGGAAGGTCTGGTGGGCCCGGCGAACCATGTGGGCAAGCGGGCCATTCTGTCCGGAACCCGGGATCAGCATGAGCCCTCGCCCATGGAGAGCTTTGACTGATCGTCCGCCGTCGATAACAGGGCTCAATCCTGTACGGCCCTGCTCGGTGCATCGCTGATGGGTGGATGATCACCCGATAGAAAGTTGCCGAGCGGCTTCAGTCCGTCCACATGGTCTGCGATCACCTTGATCATCACGAGGATCGGAACGGCCATCAGCGCGCCGATGAAGCCCCAGAGCCACGACCAGAACGAGATGGAGATGAATACCGCTACCGCATTCAACTCCATCCGTCGTCCCACCAGCATGGGTGTCAGGAACTGGCCCTCCGCAATGTGGGTGAAGAGAATGAGCCCCGGGGCGAGCAGACTGTAGAAGACATTGTCAAAGCTGATGATGGAAATGATCCCCACCACCACGATGGAGATCAGCGCGCCGATGTAAGGCAGATAATTCAGCAAGAAGGCCAGCACGCCCCATACGAGGGGATTCTCGATTCCGATCAACCAGAGACCCGCCCCGACGAAAATGCCCACCATGATATTGATGATCGTGATGGTCAGCAGATAGCGGGAGATTTCGCCCTCGATGCTGTAGACGATCCGCAAGACCTTTTTCTTGTCGCTGAGGCGGGAAAAGGATTGAACGATCTTCTGGTAGAAAAGATTTCCTGACGCCAGCAGGAAAAGCGACAGGACGAACGTGATGGCGATGGTGGTGCCGGCCGATAGAAGGTTTCCGGCCGCCTTCGACAGGATGCCGGGCTGGGCGACAACGACTTTCTGTGCGGTCGTATCATTGATGTCGGCCGTCACGTTCTCGATCTGCGACGTGGCCTCGAGAGCGCCTGCGAGGGACTGTCGAAGCCCGATCAGCTTGAATTTCAGCGTATAGCCGATCTGCGGGGCATCGGCGATCAGCCCGGCAATCGGACCGCTGGTGATATAGCCGAGCAGAAAGAAGATGAAGGCCGAGCCCGCTATCAGAAGCGTCGCCGCCAAAGCGGGGGGGACATGCCATTTGCTGAGCATGCGAACCACCGGCGCCAGCGTCGTCGAGAGCATGAAGGCCAGGAAAACCGGCGTGAGGAATTCCTTTCCGAGATAGAGGGAGTGGATCACGAGAATGAAGAAAATCCCTATGATATAGGGCCGGCTGTTTTTGGTCATACGCGTGCTCCCCGCGGCAGCATGCCCGGTTTCCGGATGGAAGCGGAGCCGGCCTTTGCGCGCAGAATGCCCGAGCGCAGGATTGGTTCCCTGCAACGGCGTGCAGGCATGTTTGTGGGCTGTCGCCGGCCGCTTCTGTTCCTCATGGCAGACGGTAGGCAATGACGTAGTCGCCAGGCTTCGTGCCAACGGAGCCGTGGCCCCCGGCAACGATCACCACATATTGCTTCCCGTCCGATCCCCGATAACTCATGGGCGTGGCCTGGCCGCCCGCCGGGAGGCGGCTCTCCCAGAGAACTTTTCCTGTCGTGACGTCATAGGCCCGCAGATAGTCGTCTACGGCTGCACCGAGGAAAGCCACGCCGCCGCGGGTCAGCATAGGCCCACCAATTCCCGGAACTCCCACTTTGAAAGGCAGCGGAAGCGGAGTCATGTCGCGTACGGTTCCGTTGCGATGGCGATAGACGATCTTGCCCGAATTCAGGTCGACACCGGCGACATAGCCCCATGGGGGAGCCTGGCATGGAATACCGAGCGGACTGAGAAACGGCCCCATGACCACGCCATAGGGTGCTCCATCATTGCGGTTGAGGCCCTGTTCACTCCCCTTCGTGCCTTCACCCTTGGGCGGAATGGATGCCGCTGGAACGAGTTTCGAGGTAAAGGCGAGATAGGTGGGCATGCCGAACAGAATCTGCCGCTCCGGATCGATGGCGACGCTGCCCCAGTTGAACACGCCGAAATTGCCCGGATAGACGATCGTTCCGCGCAAAGACGGAGGCGTATAGCGCCCGTCATAACGGTGACTGAAAAAGGAGATGCGGCAGGCCAGTTGATCGAAAAGCGTGATCCCCCACATATCCCGTTCCCGCAAAGCCGGCGGCGAAAAGGTCAGGTCTGAGAGAGGCTGCGTCGGGGCGGTGCGGTCTTCAGGAATAGCCCCACCCGGTGCGGGCACCTCCCGGACGGGAATGATCGGTTCGCCCGTTCTGCGATCCAGCACGTAAATATCTCCCTGCTTGGTCGGCCCGACCAAAGCTGGAACGGACTGCCCATCGGACCGCTTCAGATCCAGAAGCACGGGCTGGGCAGGAACATCCATGTCCCATAGATCGTGGTGCACGGTCTGGCGAACCCATTTCAGCGCGCCGCTGTTCAGGTCGAGGGCGACGATGGACGAGGAGAATTTTTCGACATTCGCGCTTCGGTTCATGCCGAGCTGGTCCGGCACCTGGTTGCCGAGGGGCACGTAGACCATGCCGATCGCCTCGTCGGCCGAGAGCACGGACCAGGCATTGGGAGAATTGGTGGTGTAGAACTGGCCGGGCGGCAGGGGTGCGGTCTGGTCCGGATTGCCCGAATCCCAGTTCCAGACAAGCGCACCGGTTTCGATGTCGAAGGCACGAATGACGCCCGATTGCTCCTGCGTGGAGTAATTGTCGTTCACCGCTCCGCCGATGATCAGTTTGCCGGCGGCGGCAACGGGAGGAGAGGTCGAGTAATAGTATCCCGCGGGGCGATATTTCATGCCCTGCTCCAGGTGAAGCACGCCCTTGTCGGCAAAGCTCTCGCAGATCTTGCCGGTCGCCGCATCCAGAGCGATCAGCCGAGCATCGGAGGTGGGCAGATAGACCCGTTCGGCGCAAGCGCTACCCGCGGCGGCCGTGGGAGACTTGTAATAGGTCACGCCCCGGCATGTCTGGTGCTGCCGGTCCGGATTGAGACCGACATTCGGATCAAAGCGCCACTTTTCTTTGCCGCTGACGGCATCGAGCGCAATGGCAAGATTGTGGGGCGTGCAGAGGTAGAGGGTCTCGCCGACCTTGAGTGGCGTGACCTGATAGGTGGTTTCGCCCACGTCTTCCGGGCGTTTCACGTCGCCGGTCTGATATTGCCAGGCAACGGTCAGCTTGGAAACATTCGCAGGCGTGATATCCGCCAAGGGTGAAAAACGCTGCCCGAAGGGCGTTCGTCCATATTGGTGCCAATCGCTGTCGGGCACGGACCCGCCAAAGGCCGCCGTGTTCTGCACCGCCTCTGGCAAGCTGCCGGTCCTATCGTAGGGATCCTGCGTCATTGCATACAGGGCCACCCCGATGGAGGCGATGAGCGGGAGAGCCAGAACCCAGCTATAGGCGGCCCCGGCCTCCTCGAAGCTGGGTGTTCGCCGGCCGAGGTTCCGGCGGACGAAAGGGAGCAATAGCCAGAGGCCCAGGAGAATAAGCACTCCACCCCTGGGACCGAGCTGCCACCAGTCGAACCCGACTTCGGATATCGCCCAGACCAGCGCCACCACAATCAGAATGCCGTGAAGAGCAAGAGCGAGGGCGCGGCGGCGAAACAGGAAAATGGCGGTTGCCACCATCATCACACCGGCAAACAGATAAAACGGCGTTCCGCCAAGAGCCAGGAGCCAGGCGCCGCCTCCGGCGAGAACAAGGCCGGCGAGCAGAAAGAGGATAGCGGTCAGGGAAATAAGCACGTCATTTTCTCCCGAAGGGATGGGGCGATGGGTCGCCCGTCTGAACTGGTCGTCTTGGAAAGATGTGGGATGCGCAGCGGACGTGACCGGTCACGGCGTCTGGTCAATGGCATGGGGAGACGGTTGCTGCCCTTCGGACGAGGGGCCCGGGGACGGTCCCAGATAACCACCTAAAAAAAGGCCAGCGAGCAGAAGAAGGGCGACGATCAGGATCCAGATCCACCTATTGCGCATGTTTGCCTCCTGCCATTTATCGAGGGGAACGCGGGGCCCGAATGGTTGGTTCCGTCTGGTCACGCCCCGTGCGCGGAAAGAGGCATAAAAAAACCGCCCGTCTGCCAGATGGGAGACGGGCGGGATGGACAGCCGGGACGGTGAAGGGTCAGAGTTTGATCCAGGCTCCGTTACGCTTCGAAGAGGCAATGCAGGCTTCCACGAAGGCTACACCCTTCACGCCGTCCTCAACCGTCGGATAGATGACCTCCGGATCGACAGGCTTTCCCTGACGTCTCGCATGAATCGCGCGGGCTGCTTCCGTATAGATCGTCGCGAAACCTTCGAGATAGCCTTCCGGATGACCGCTCGGGACGCGGCTGACCCGCGCAGCCGCGGCATTCGCACCCGCGCCGTTGCGGGTTATCAGCTGTTTCGGCTTGCCGAGTTCCGTGAACCAGAGGTAGTTCGGGTCAGCCTGCACCCATTCGATACCGCCCTTGGTGCCGTAGACACGCAGCTTCAGCCCGTTCTCATGTCCTGTCGCCACCTGGCTGCACCAGAGCATGCCCCTTGCTCCACCGGCGAAACGCAACATCACATGGGCATTGTCATCCAGCTGTCGGCCAGGCACGAACGTATGCACATCCGCGGCAAGCTCCTCGAGTTCAAGACCGGTGACGAAAGACGCTAGATTATACGCATGCGTTCCGATATCGCCCGTAGAGCCGCCGGCGCCGGATTGTTTCGGATCCGTACGCCAGGCTGCCTGCTTCTGGCCCGACTGTTCGATCGGTTCGGCGAGCCAGTCTTGAGGATATTCGACCTGAACAACCCTGATTTCCCCCAGTTCGCCGTTGCGCACCATCTCGCGCGCCTGCCGCACCATGGGATACCCTGTGTAATTGTGCGTCAGCACGAAGAGCGCATCCGACTCCTGTGCGATTTTCAGAAGCTTCTTTGCGTCGGCGAGGTTGGACGTGAGCGGCTTGTCGCAGATCACGTGGATACCGCGGCGCAGGAATTCCTTGGCCGCCGGATAGTGCATGTGATTCGGCGTCACGATGGCCACGGCCTCGATGCCGTTCTTCAGCTTCGCCTCACGGATCGCCATGGATTTGAAATCATCATAGGTGCGGGCGGGATCGAGACCGAGCTCCGCCCCGGATTGACGGGATTTCTCCGGCGTGGAGGAGAGCGCTCCTGCAACCAGCTCATAATGATCGTCGATGCGGGCCGCAATGCGGTGCACTGCGCCGATAAAGGCGCCCGAGCCGCCACCCACCATGCCGAGCCTGATGCGCGGCTCCCGCTTTTCTGACCGTCCTTCGATCGCCATCCTCGTCTCCTCTCTCTATGATTGCCTTGAGTATGCCCTGAATTGCGTTTATCCTTGAAGTCCTGACGAGAAGGATGCCCTGTCGATGAACAACTGAGATCCGCCTCCCGGCGAGGCCAGACGATGAACGGGACGAATACCCTGTAGGGTCTTCCCCCTTTGACCCCCTGACCCAATGGATCCAGTCATGCCCCTTCTCGACGCGCGCAAGGCGCATCCCATCACGCTTCCCGACGGAACCGTCGTAACCGAAACCGTGCAATTGAAAGCCGTTCTCGATCACCCTCGAATCGAGGCGGGCGACTACACTTATTTCACCCATGCCGGCCGCCTCGAGGAGACGGCGGGCATCCTCGCACCCTACACCTTCCCCTTCAGCCCGGAGCGGCTGATCATCGGTAAATTCGGCCAGATCGCCCGTGGTTCCTATTTCATCACCAGTTCGGCCAATCACCCGATGGACGGCCTCACGACTTTTCCCTTCCGGATTTTCGATCTCGCGCGCACCGGCGGCTATCCGGATCTCCCCTATCAGGACACGATCGTCGGACACGATGTCTGGATCGCCCACGGATCGGTGATCATGCCGGGTGTTACGATCGGGAGCGGTGCGATCATCGCCGCAGCCTCCGTGGTGACCCGCGATGTGGAGCCCTACACGATTGTAGGCGGCAATCCCGCCAGACCTATCCGCAAGCGCTTCGACGACCGGAAGATTGCCGAACTGCTTGACTTGGCCTGGTGGGACTGGCCGGCGGACACCATCGAAACGCATGTCGCCGCGCTCGAGAGCGGCGACATGGATGCGCTTCGCCAGGCCAGCCGCCAAGTCTAGATCCCCAGCATGCGCCGGTTCGCCGCCTCGTCGGTGCCGGCGCCGGCAAAATCGTCGAAGGCCTTTTCGGTGACGCGGATGATGTGGCTGCGGACGAAGTCCGCCCCTTCCCGCGCGCCGTCTTCGGGATGCTTCAGGCAGCATTCCCATTCGACAACAGCCCAGCCATCAAAGTCATGGGCGGTGAGCTTCGAGAAGATCGAGCCGAAATCCACCTGGCCGTCGCCCGGGGAGCGGAAACGCCCGGCCCGGTTCACCCAGGACTGGAAGCCGCCATAGACACCCTGCCGTCCGGTCGGATTGAACTCGGCATCCTTCACATGGAACATCTTGATCCGCTCGTGATAGATGTCGATGTGGTCGAGATAGTCGAGGCACTGCAACACGTAGTGCGAGGGATCGTAGAGCATGTTGGCGCGCGCGTGATTGCCGACGCGGGCGAGGAACATCTCGAACGTGACGCCGTCATGCAGATCTTCACCGGGGTGAATCTCATAGGCGACATCGACCCCGCAATCCTCCGCATGGTCGAGGATCGGCCGCCAGCGGCGGGCGAGCTCGTCGAAAGCGGTTTCGACGAGGCCGGCCGGCCGCTGCGGCCAAGGATAGATGAAGGGCCAGGCAAGCGCGCCGGAGAAAGAGGCCATGGCGGTGAGGCCGAGATTTTTCGAAGCCGTGAGGCAGAGCTTCACCTGTTCGACCGCCCATTCCTGGCGCGCCTTGGCGTTACCGCGCACTTCCGGGGCCGCAAATCCGTCGAATGCCTCGTCATAGGCAGGATGCACGGCCACGAGCTGACCCTGAAGGTGCGTGGAAAGCTCGGTGATCTCGACACCGTTCTCGCGGGCGACGCCGGCGAACTCGTCGCAATAGTCCTTCGAGGTCGCCGCTTTTTTCAGGTCGATCAGCCGGCCGTCCCAGCTCGGCACCTGCACGCCTTTGTAACCGCAATCGGCGGCCCAGCGGGTAATATCCTTCCAGGAATTGAAAGGGGCGGCATCGCCTGCGAACTGCGCCAGGAAAAGCGCCGGACCCTTGATCGTCTTCATGCCAATCCTCCCATGGCAAAGAGTTCAAGCAAAGGAGCGCTTCGATGAAGCGCTCCCCTTAAATCGATTTATAAGCTCAGAAGGGCGAGTCCGGGAAGTAGAAATCCTTGGCATTGTCCTTCGTGACAAGCGTCGCATCCAGCGTGTAGGTGCCGCGCACCGGAACCTGGCTGTAAAGCGCCGCAGCCGTCAGTTCCATGGCAGAACCGACCATGGCCGGCGGATAGAGCACGTCGACCGGGATCATCTTGTCGCCGTCCTGAACCTTCTTGATCATGTCCTTGGAGCCGGCACCGCCGACCACATACTGGATGTCGGTGCGGCCGGACTGCTCGATGGCCTGCAGCACGCCGACGGCCATGTCGTCATCCTGGCACCAGACCACGTCGATCTTGGGGAACTTGGTCAGATAGTCCTGCATCACCTTGAAGGCATCGTCGCGGTTCCAGTTGCCGAACTGGCGGTCGAGAACCTTGACGTTGGAGCCGGCGATTGCCTTGTCGAACCCGTCCTGACGCTGCTGGTCGATCGGGATCGGCAGGCCGCGGATGACGACAACTTCCGCATCCGGCGTGGTGTTCTTGATGTAGTTGCCGGCCACTTCGCCGAGCGCCGGGTTGTTGCCCGCCACATAGAGATCGCGGACCGTGTCGTCCATGACGCTCGGGGCACGGTCGACGATGGCAACGAAAGTGCCCTTGCTCTTCACTTCCTTGATGGCGTTGACCAGCGGATCGGGATCCGTCGGCAGGATGACGAGCGCATCGAGACCCTGGGTTTCGAGATCCTGGATTGCATTGGCCTGGCTTGCCGGATCGGGCGAGGTCTTCACCACCACCTTGAGCCCCGGATGCGATTTCTGCAGGAGTTCGGCCACCCGTTCGGCGTGATAGACGACGCCAGCGGTCCAGCCGTGGTCTGCCGCGGGAATGGAAACGCCGATGGTCTTGGCGTCATCTGCTCCCGCCACACCAGCCGTGAGGCCGATGGCCGCAAAAGCTGCGGCGCGTGCAAAATTCTTGAGCATGTGTGTTCTCCTCCTGGGGTTGATCGCCCTTTCGGGCGGTACGTCTGGCCGAGCCTCCCGGAACGGCCTCACGATTTTCGAACGAGCGAGCGCTGCACGAGCATCGCGATGATGATGATCGAGCCCTGGATGGCACCGATCAGGTATTCGCTGATGAAATTGGAAAGCAGCATGATGTTGCCGACGATCTCCAGAATGAAGGCGCCGCAGATGGTGCCCCAGACCCGACCCGCGCCCCCCTTCAGGGCCGTGCCACCGACGACGACCGCAGTGATGGCCTGCAACTCCCACAGGATGCCCGTGGTGGCTGAGGTCGAGCCGAGGCGTGGCACGTAGAGAAGCACGGTAATCGCGACGCAGAGCCCCTGGATGATGAAGGCCACCATGCGCACGCGGTTGACCGCGATGCCGGAATAGCGGGCCACATCGCTGCTGGAGCCCACCGCCACCACATGGCGGCCGTAGCGGGTACGGTAGAGAATGAAGGCGGCGATGGCGGTGACGACGAGAATGACGACGATGGGAACCGGGATGCCGAGCACGCTGCCGAAGTAGGCAGGACGCACCATCGTCTGAATGTCGGGCGATTTCATCGTGATCGCGCCGCCCTGGGACAGCCAGGTGGTCAATCCGCGATAGATGCCCATGGTGCCGAGCGTGGCGATAAAGGGCTCGATCTTGCCAACGGTGGTGATCAGGCCGTTGAAGAAGCCGCAGACGGCGCCGGCCAGAATGGTCAGGGCGATGGCAGCGGCGATCGTCAGGGCAGGATCGGCAATGGCACCGGAATTCATGAAAAGAATCATGAGACTGGCCACGAAGGCAACCATGGAGCCGACCGAGAGATCGAGATCGCCTGCGGATATGACAAAGGTGGCTCCGACGGCGATGATCGCGATAAAGGCGGAGCGGGTGGCCACGTTGGCAAGATTGGCGAGGCTGATGAAGTTCGGGTTCACCAGCGCGCCGACAATCAGCAACAGGGCCAGCGCTGCAAAGGGTGCGATGGCCCTCAGGTCCATATCGCCGAAGCCTCGCGCCGTCCGCGCCTTGTCCGTCGTTTCCGAATTGCTGTTCATGGCCTGCTCTGTCCCCTCCCGTTCGTTCTTCACGCGCCTCATGCCCCGCTGTTCAAGCGGTCACGGCCTGCACAGGCGGCGATTGCTTCTTCAGCCCCGCGGCGTAACGCATGATTTCCTGTTCGTTGATTTCGTCCCCCTCCAGCACGCCGACGATCCGGCCCTCGCGCATCACCGCAACCCGGCTGCAAAGGCCGATGATTTCCGGCATTTCCGACGAGACCACGATGATCGACCAGCCGTCGCGGGCGAGCGACGAGATAAAATGATAGATCTGTTGCTTGGTGCCGACATCGATACCGCGGGTGGGTTCATCGATGATGACGATCTTGGGATCGGTCTCCATCACCTTGGCGAGGAGCAATTTCTGCTGGTTGCCGCCCGACATGCGCGCCGCCACCACATTGCCGTCCCGCACTCGAATATCGAAGCGACGTCTTGCCCGGTCCATGGCCTTCGCCTCGCTTTTGGGATCGAGATAGGCGACCGATCCGTGGCGCTCCAGCGATTGCAGCGTCAGATTGACGGTCATGCCCTCCTGCAGGAGAAGGCCTTTGCCCTTGCGGTCCTTCGTCATATAGGCAAGACCGGCCCGATTGGCTGTTCGTACATCCCCGGCCTGGAGCGGGGTGCCGTAAACAAGGACATGGCCGCTTGTGGGAATTCGGATACCGGCAATCGCCTCCATCAAGGCGCTGCGGCCTGAACCGATCAGCCCGGAGAAACCGAAAACCTCGCCCTTGCGGACCTCGAAGGTGGCATCCTTGACGTATCCTGTGGTCAGGTTGCTCACAGCAAGGGCAATCTCCTCGTCCACGTCCGGTTCGTGTTTTGCCGGATAGAGGCTGGAAAGTTCACGGCCCACCATGAGCTGGGCAATGCTTTCGCCATCCAGCTCGGAAACCGGCGCAGTCTTCACCCATTGCCCGTCGCGCAGCACGGTCACGCGGTCGGCAAGCTCCATCACCTCGTCCAGCTTGTGCGAGACGAAGACGAAGCTGGTGCCCTGATCGCGTAAGCGCCGCACCTGGTCGAAGAGAATGCGTGTTTCCTCTCGGGAGAGCACCGCCGTGGGCTCGTCCATGAACACCACGCGGGCATTGCGGCTGATCGCCTTGGCGATTTCCACCATCTGCTTGTCGGCAACCGCAAGCGACGATATCAGCGCATCTTCATGAATGCGGGAGCCGAGCCTGTCCAGAATATCCCGGGTGGCCTTGCGCATGGAGCGCCTGTCGAGAATGCCGAACCGGGTGATTTCCCGACCCAGAAACATGCTCTCCGAAACGGTGAGGTGATCGGCGAGGTTGAACTCCTGGTGGATCAGGACAATGCCGGCGGCTTCCGCTGCGCGATTGTTGGCGAAAGACGCATCCTGTCCATCCAGCAGAATTCGGCCCGAGGTGGGCTTCTCGAAGCCGCTCAGCACCTTGACCAGAGTGGATTTTCCCGCGCCGTTCTCTCCCATCAGGGCGTGAACCTCGCCGCGTCGCAATTCGAAGTCGACGCTGAACAAGACCTGCACGGCGGAAAACGATTTGCAGATGCGGCTCGCAGCCATGACGGCCACGCCTGTCTCGGACATGCTTTCCTCCCGGGCCCCTCTTCCCATGGAGGCATGATGTAAACCTTTACATCGACCATGTAAAGGTTTACATTATCGGAAAATCAAGGATTTCGCTGAAAGTTGGCTTTTCATGGGGCCTCAGGCTGTATATGGTCCCCGTCCATTAGCATCTCAGGACCTATCCGCAGTGTCTCACCCCGCTTCCGCAACGATCGAGGATGTCGCCCGTCTGGCGCAGGTTTCCATTGCGACTGTGAGCCGTGCGATTCACACGCCGGAGAAAGTGTCCCAATCGACCCGCCAGAAAGTCCATCAGGCGATCGCGATGACCGGCTACACGACCAATGCCATGGCGCGGGGGCTTCGGCTCGGCCGCTCCAACATGATCCTGGTCGTCGCGCCCGACATTGGCGATCCCAATTTCTCGCACATATTGATGGGCCTGGAAAACGAAGCGCGTGCCCACGGCTACGGCATTCTCATCGGCCACACCCAGAATGAGCCGCTGCGGGGCATGGAATATCTGAAGTTTCTGAATTCCGGCCAGGCAGCGGGCCTGATTCTCTTCACCGGCACACTGCCCTTTGGCCACCAGGCGGCGACCACCCAGCTTCCGCCGACCGTCGGTGTGTTCGAGCCGATCTTCAACGGCGGCATTTCCTATGTCGGCGTCGATGACCTCGCCGGGGCGCGCAAGATGGTGGATCATCTTCTCTCCGCCGGCCATCGGTCCATTGCCTTCATCGGAGAGAGCCGCACGCGTCTCGCCTACCAGCGCCGGCGAGAAGGCTACCAGAGCGGCATGCGCGAGTTCGGAGTTCCTGCCGAAAAGCACATCATCCTGGATGGTGACGGTACGGTGGAAAGCGGCCGGGCTGCCGTAGAACTTCTTTTCATGCGCGACATGCTCCCGACAGCCTTCATGTGCGTGAACGATCAGACAGCGGTCGGCGCCATGCTGGCACTCTCGGCCCGCGGTTACCAGGTACCGCGGGATTTCTCCGTTACAGGCTTCGACGATATTCCGCAGGCCAGCTTCACCAATCCCTCGCTGACCACCATACGCCAGCCACGCAGCATCATCGGCCGCCGGGCCATGGCGCTTCTGATCGAGCGTCTCGGTGGAGCAATTGCGGAGGAGCAGGAAATCCTGGTCTTGCCGGACCTCGTGGTCCGCAGCTCCGTCGGCGCCCCGCGGCAGCGGCTGCTCTGAGCGGTCCCCTACTGGCAAGCGGCGGAAAAGCCGCTATGTCTTGAGGGATGAAACCGGATGCTCTCCTCTATCCAACTCCTGAGGGGCTTTACTGCCCCGTCGGAGATTTTCATATCGATCCCGTGCAGCCCGTGGCGCGGGCACTGATCACGCACGGCCATTCCGATCATGCTCGCTCGGGTCACGGTGCGGTGCTCGCTTCCCGCGAAACGCTCGATATCATGCGCATCCGTATGGGCGAGGGCTTCTGCGGGCGCGAGCAGGTGGCGGTTCCGGGCGGGACGGTGGAAATGGGGGGCGTGCGTCTATCCTTTCATCCGGCGGGCCATGTGCTGGGCTCCTGCCAGATCCGGGTAGAATATCGCGGCACCCGCATCGTCGCCTCCGGTGACTACAAGCGAAGCCTCGATCCCACATGCGCCCCGTTCGAACCGGTGGCTTGCGATGTTTTCATCACGGAGGCGACGTTCGGCCTTCCGGTCTTCCACCATCCCGATCCCCTTGCGGAAATCCGAAAGCTCCTCGCCTCGCTGGCCCAGTTTCCCGAACGGACCCATTTCGTCGGAGCCTATGCGCTCGGCAAGGCGCAGCGCGTCATCGCCCTTCTGCGACAGGCTGGCTATGACAAGCCGATTTTTCTGCATGGAGCGCTCGTACGGCTTTGTGAATTCTACCAGAGTGAAGGCATCGACCTCGGACCGCTAAAGGTGGCCGTGGATGAGGATAAAACGGATTTCCGCGGTGCGGTCGTTGTGGGGCCCCCATCCGCTTTCTCGGGTGTCTGGATGCGCCGCTTCGCCGATCCCCTGCCTGCCTTTGCCTCCGGATGGATGATGGTGCGCCAGCGCGCCCGCCAGCGCGGCGTGGAATTGCCGCTGGTCATCTCCGACCATTGCGACTGGCCGGAACTGACTGCAACGATCCGCGAAATCATGCCCGGTGAAGTCTGGGTGACCCACGGTCGGGAGGAAGCGCTGGTACGCTGGTGCGAGCTTCAGGGCATTGCCGCGCGGCCGCTGCATCTTGTCGGTTACGAGGACGAGGGGGACGCATGAAGGCTTTTTCCGCCCTGCTGGACCGCCTGGTGCTCACACCGGGCCGGAATGCCAAGCTGAAACTCCTGACCGACTACTTTCGCATCGTTCCGGATCCGGACAGGGGTTTTGCTCTGGCGGCCATCGCCGGCACGCTCGACGTGCCGCATGTAAAACCGAAGCTGCTGCGCGAACTTGTGCTGGAACGGATGGACGAGGTGCTGTTCCGCTATTCCTATGATTATGTGGGGGATCTGGCGGAGACGATCTCGCTTGTCTGGGACAACGAACAGGAAAGCGGGGAACGCCTCTCCGAGCCGACCCTTGGCAGCGTGATCGAAAGGCTGAACGGAGCCGGGCGCACGGCGGTGCGCGGCGTGGTGCGCGATTTCCTCGATGCCCTCGATCCGTCCGGTCGCTATGCCTTCCTGAAGCTTGCGACCGGGGCCATGCGTGTGGGTGTCTCACGACGGTTGGCGGTACAGGCGCTGGCCGCCCTTGGAGATCGGGACTTCAATGAGATCGAAGCGCTCTGGCATGGGCTTTCTCCGCCCTACCGCTCGCTCTTCGACTGGATCGAGGGGCGCGCCGAACGGCCTGAACTGAAAAGCCCGGCGATCTTCCATCCGGTCATGCTTGCCAATCCGGTAGAGGAAGGGGATCTGAAGGATCTCGATCCGGCCCATTATGCGGCCGAGTGGAAGTGGGATGGCATCCGGATCCAGCTCACCCGCAAGGGATCGCTTGCCCGCATTTTTTCAAGGAGCGGGGAGGATATTTCCACGAGTTTCCCCGATGTGCTTGAGGCCATCAGCTTCGAAGGCACGGTCGACGGCGAATTGCTGGTCGGTGGCACCAGCCACTCCAATGGTGCAGCGCGGCCCTTCTCCGATCTGCAGCAGCGACTGAACCGCAAGGGCGTCACTGCGAAGACCATGGAGGAATTCCCCGCCTTCGTGCGCGCCTATGACCTACTTTTTTCCGGCGAAACGGACATGCGGCCCGCTTCCTTTCTGGAACGACGCGAAGCGCTCGGCCACGTGATCGGTGCCGCCGATCCCTTCCGGTTCGATCTCTCCCCGCTGGTCGGCTTCGACAGCTGGGACACCCTCGACAGGCTTCGGCGCGAGCCGCCCGATCCGGTCATCGAAGGGGTCATGCTGAAAAAGCTCGACAGCCCCTATCAGGCAGGTCGTCTGAAGGGCCCGTGGTTCAAGTGGAAGCGAGACCCGCACAATATCGATGCAGTGCTGATCTATGCCCAGCGTGGCCACGGCAAGCGCTCCAGCTTCTATTCGGATTTCACTTTCGGTGTCTGGACCGAGGGACCGGAAGGCGATCAGCTCGTGCCTGTCGGCAAGGCCTATTTCGGCTTCACGGACGAGGAGCTGAAGGTGCTCGACCGCTTCGTCCGCAACAATACGGTGGATCGTTTCGGCCCCGTGCGGGTGCTGAGGGCCACGAAGGAAGAGGGGTTCGTCGTAGAGGTGGCCTTCGAAGGCCTCAACCGGTCGAACCGGCATAAATCCGGTGTCGCCATGCGTTTTCCGCGCATTTCAAGGCTCAGGACCGACAAGCGGCCTGCCGATGCAGACCGCCTGGAAACCCTCAAGGCCATGTTGCCGCCCTGAACATGGGGTTTCAGAGGATCGGCTGGCCGCCCGTCACGGCAATCGTTGCACCCGATACGTAGCTGGATAAGGGATCCGCCAGCATCACATAGGTGGTTGCAAGCTCGGCCGGCTGTGCCGGACGTTTCATCGGCACCTGCTTGCCGAAATTCTTCACGCTTTCCTCTGTAAGAGTAGAGGGAATGAGGGGAGTCCAGACCGGCCCCGGCGCCACGCAGTTTGCACGGATCCCCTTTTCCCCCAGAAGCTGTGCCAAGCCTGCCGTAAAATTCTGGATTGCGCCCTTCGTCGTGGCATAGGCAAGAAGCGTCGGGTTCGGTTTGTCCGAATTGATCGATGCCGTATTGATGATCGATGATCCCGGCTTCATGTGCGGCACGGCTGCCTTCACCAGATAAAACATGGCGTGAATATTGACCTTGAACGTCAGATCCCATTCCTCGTCGGTGATATCCGTGATTTCCTGGAAGCTGGCTTGATGCGCCGCATTGTTGACGAGGATGTCGATCCCGCCCAGATCGCTGATTGCCCGGTCGATGATTGCACGGCAATGGCCGGGGCTTTGGATATCGCCTTCCATCAGAAGCGCCAGCCGCCCCGCTTCTTCGACGAGACGTTTGGTCTCCATCGCGTCCTGATGTTCGTTGAGATAGGAGATGATGATATCGGCCCCTTCCCGGGCAAAGGCGATCGCAACAGCCCGTCCGATGCCGCTATCGGCGCCTGTGATGACGGCCCGCTTGCCGAGAAGCCGGCCAGACCCGCGATAGGAGGTCTCGCCGTGATCCGGACGGGGGTGCATGTCTTCCGTCTTGCCCGGCATGGGCTGCTTTTTCGCAGGAAAGGGCGGGGCGGGTTTGTCGTTCATGGCGCGGCTCTCCTTGTCATGCAGCTCAGAACTGCGGGTCCCATTCCACGCCACCGGGCTTTTTTTGTCCGGGCGGCAGGCGATGTATGGTTGCATCCTCGGAGCCGTGCGGCGTGAGAACGGTGGGCTTGGCGCTTGCCACGCCGGACGCCTTGCGGTCCCCCTGGCTCTTGGCGAACTGGCCCTCTGCGTCTTTCTCGATACGGGTTTTCCCCGCGTCCTTGGCGCTGGTCATGATGGAATCCTCTGGCTGGTCGGGCTCAATGGGGGTGGTGTTCGGCGTTTCGCTTGCGCGTCGCGGCTGCTTTTTTTGCGGAGTCGGAGCGCTCGGCTGCGGGGCGCTGCGCGCTCGCCTTGCCGCCCCGCTCGCCGCCTTTTTTCGCCGATACATGGCTGTCGGGCTTGCCGCGGCCCGATCCTGACCGGTTGCCGCCGCCGCTTTCCTTGTTCACCGTTGCCCAAGCCCGGCGTTCGGCTTCGCTTTCGGAAAGACCGCGCTTTTCATAGCCTTCCTCGATATGGGCGGCCTTGCGCTTCTGCTTGTCCGTATAGGCGGATTTATCCCCTCTCGGCATGGATCTTCTCCTCGGCCTCTTGATGCTCTCCCAAGAGAAACAGGCCGAATGCGGAAAGGTTCCTGCGCGATGTCAGCGCATCGTCCAGGGGGCCGACTTGAACCAGTGGACAATCCGGGCAACGCATACCAATGCGGCAAATCCTGCCACGTTCACAAGCAGCGTGGCGGCGGCATCGTGATCCGTGCGGTCAAGAATGATACCCATGACCTGAGCCAGAAACATGCTGAAGACAAAGACCGCCAGGGATTGCTGCCCTACCTGTTGCACCATTTGCCCCGTGCGTCCGCCCAGACGTTCACCCCGTGGGCCCGCAACCTTGAGCGCCAGAGTGGCGACTGCCAGGAAATGCACCAGACGCAACAGCCCAAAAGCCGTCTTGTCCGTGAAGGGCAGGAGAATAGTGGCAATCCATTGCAGCGCTGGCTGGCTTTCCACGAGCGGACGCCATGAAAGCGGGAAAGCGACGAGAAGGATCGCGACGGAAAGGGTGATCGGCACCGCGCCGCGGGAGGGCAAGGATGGTCGGCGGCGCATGAGGAAGAATCCGGCAAAGAACAGCAACTGCCAGCCGAAGGGGTTGAAGAACCAGGGCCGATTGGACCACGGTTCTGCCGGCAGGTGGGTCAGCCCGGCTTGGGTGGCAAGCCACAATACCCCCATCAGGAGGAAAGGGAGGCGCGGATGGACCCGCTCTGCAGCGAGCATGAGCGGAATCAGCGCAAGCAGCACCATGTACATGGGCAAGACGTCAAAGAAATTCGGAACGTAGCTCAGTCCCAGCAGATGCGGAAGCAGCCAGCCGGGCATCTGGAAGAAGGGTTCCAGATTGAGTGCGGTCACGTAGCTATTGCCGTCGGGTCTTGTTCCGGCGATGGCCATCAGGCTTGCGGTTGCGATGAAAAGGCCGATATGCGCCCAATAGATCTGCCAGATACGGTAACCGACTCGGGCGGTCAGCAGCACAAGTCCCTGCCTGTCGGAAATCCGGCCGAAGGCGAGTGCCGAAGCCATGCCGGAGAGGAAAACGAAGATTTCCGTCGCATCGGAAAAGCCGAAGCGCGCCGGAATGAAAAGCGCCCAGTCATCGAAGGGGACATGGGCAATGAGGATGATGAAGAGCGCCAGCCCCCGGAAAAAATCGAGCCGGGGATCGCGGTTTCCTGCGGCGGAGGCCGGGCGCGCCGGGAGAAGGTCTGCGGGAGGCGTTCGCGTCAGCATCGGTTACTCGGTCATCGCAATCGGATCATGCTTCGTCCCGCAGACGAACGGCGCCCCAACGCCCTCTGCGGATCGGCAATGTCCTGTCTATGACACGCATGTAATGGATGAATGACAGCCATACAGACAACGGCCGCATTCTGTGTAGAGAATGCGGCCGCGGAACCGGGAATGCCGGTTGGAAAGATCAGCGATGCTTGAAGTCGGCCTGCCGCTTTTCGACGAAGGCAGCCATGCCTTCCTTCTGGTCCTCAAGGGCGAACATGGCGTGGAACACGCGCCGCTCGTGGCGAAGCCCTTCCGAAAGGCTCAGCTGATCGGCGCGGTTCACCGCTTCCTTCACCATCATGGCTGCCGGCAGCGACATCGCCGCAATCACTTCCGCCGTCTTCAATGCATCCTCGATGAGCGCGGCAGCGGGGACGATACGGGAAACCAATCCCGCCCGTTCCGCTTCCGCTGCATCCATCATCCGGCCGGTCAGGCACATGTCCATGGCTTTGGCGCGCCCGACCAGACGGGTCAGGCGCTGGCTTCCCCCCATACCCGGCATCACGCCGAGCTTGATTTCCGGCTGTCCGAACTTGGCGGAATCGGCAGCCAGAATGAAATCACACATCATGGCCAGCTCACAGCCGCCGCCCAGCGCATAGCCGGCAACCGCCGCGATCACCGGCTTGCGTACGGCCAGCATCCGGTCCCAAGCGGAGAACCAGTCGTTGGAGTACATTTCGATATAGGAAGCGGACTGCATTTCCTTGATATCGGCGCCCGCAGCGAAGGCCTTGTCCGAGCCGGTTACCACGATGCACCCGATGTCCGGATCGGTGTCGAATGCTTCGAGAGCAGCAAGCAGCTCCTCGGTCAGCTGTCGGTTGATCGCGTTCAGGGCTTTCGGGCGATTGAGCGTGATCAGGCCGACGCGGCCCTTCTTCTCCGTCAGGATCGTTTCATAGGTCGTGCTCATGGTGTTCCTCAGGCCGTCAGATCGCGAATATGCTGAATGATTGCAGAGAAGTCTTGGGAGCCATGACCGGACTTGTCAAATGCTTCGTAAAGTTCCGTTGCGTGGGCACCGAGCGGCGTTTCTGCTCCGCTTGCGGTGGCAGCTTCCTGCGAAAGGCGCAGGTCTTTCAGCATCAGGGCCGCAGCGAAACCCGGCCGATAATCATTGTTGGCGGGCGAGGTCGCCACCGGACCCGGTACGGGGCAATAGCTCGTCAGCGACCAGCATTGACCGGAGGAGGTGGAGGCGACGTCGAAGAGTGCCTGATGGGAGAGGCCGAGCTTTTCCGCCAGCACGAATGCTTCCGATACGGCCGCCATGGAAATACCGAGGATCATGTTGTTGCAGATCTTCGCGGCCTGACCAGCACCCGGATCACCGCAATGCACGATCTTCTTCCCCATGGCCGAGAGAATAGCGTTAGCCTTCCCGAAGGCCTCGCTTGTGCCTCCGACCATGAAGGTGAGCGTGCCCGCGGCTGCGCCGCCCGTTCCGCCGGATACGGGTGCATCGAGTGAATGGAGACGCTGGCCTGCGGCCAGTGCGTGGGCCTTTCGTGCGCTTTCCACGTCGATGGTCGAGCAGTCGATCATCAGCGTGCCAGGTCTGGCAACCGTCGTCAGGCTTCCCCAGACGGACAGGACATGTTTGCCAGCGGGCAGCATCGTGACGATGACGGAGGCGTCGGCGGCGGCGGACTCAGCGCTCTCGTAAAGTGTCACGCCCTTGGCCCGCGCCTCTTCTCGGCTTGCCTCGGAAAGATCGAAGCCGGCTACGGCAAAGCCCGCCTTGACGAGATTGGCCGCCATGGGCCCACCCATATTGCCAA
This sequence comes from Gellertiella sp. DMC107, assembly GCF_056313605.1. Taxonomy (NCBI): domain Bacteria; kingdom Pseudomonadati; phylum Pseudomonadota; class Alphaproteobacteria; order Hyphomicrobiales; family Rhizobiaceae; genus Gellertiella; species Gellertiella sp. DMC107. The sequence continues at coordinate 23,709 of NZ_JBQUZZ010000002.1, forward strand.
GTCCGATGAATGCAATTTTGTCCGTCATGGGTCGCTCCTTGTGGATGGGTCAGCGAAAAAGCCGGGGATGCCGGGGAACGAAATAGCTGGCGACCGTTTCGTCCGAAACGGAGGCGAGATCCGCGGGTGACCAGCGAGGATTTCGGTCCTTGTCGATGATCGCGGCCCGCACCCCTTCGTAGAAATCATGCCCGGCGATCATCCCGGCGGTCACCGCAAACTCCCGCTCGAGGCACGTTTCCAGTTCCGCTGCGCGGCGGCCTTGCCGGTAGAGGTCCAGGGTAATCTTCAGGCTGGTCGGCGACTTGGTCAGCAACAGCGTTCGCGTCGCCAAGGCAAATTCGCTGCCGTCCGCATGCAGAGCCGCCAGAATATCCTCGACCCGATCATGGCAGAACGTGCGGTCGATAATCCGAAGCGCGGCTTCGTCCATGCCCGCCGGAGCCGGTGCGGCAAAAGCCGCGATCCTGTCGCTGACCTGTTGATGGACCGAGCCCGGGGGAAGGACGGTGAGCGTCTCCTTCAGCGCCTCCAGACGCGCTTCCGGCACGAAATGATCTGCAATACCGGCGGCGATCGTGTCGCCGGGCCCGCAGTTGACGCCCGTCATCGCAATATAGGTTCCGAATTCTTGGCCCGGACGCGTCAGCAACCAGGAGGCACCCACATCGGGGAAGAAACCGATGCCGGCCTCTGGCATGGCAAATCGGGTTCGCTCGATCACCAGCCGATGGCTGGCATGGGCCGCAAGCCCGACGCCGCCGCCCATGGTGATACCGTTCATCACGGAAATGACCGGTTTCGGAAATCGGCTCAGGCGGGCGTTGAGGCAGTATTCCTCCCGCCAGAAGGTCTCGGGCAGGCTCTCGCCGGCCTTGCCCGCATCGTAGAGGGCACGGATATCGCCTCCGGCGCAAAAGGCCCGGTCTCCGGCACCGATCATCCAGAGGGCCTGGACGGAATGGTCCGCCTCGAAATGGTCGAGCGCCTTGTCCATCTGCCGGACCATGGTCAGGGACAGGCTGTTCAACACCTTCGGGCGGTTGAGCACAAACACGCCCAGCGTCCCTTGCCGGGAAACCTCCAGCTCCTGTTCCTGTGCGATGTCCATCATCCTCTCCCCACAATACTGCGGGCAATGATCAGCCGCATGATTTCGTTGGTTCCCTCGAGAATCTGGTGCACACGCAAGTCCCGAACGATCTTTTCCAGACCATAATCGGCCAGATATCCATAACCGCCGAGCATCTGCAGCGCCTGGTTGGCCACCTCGAAGGCCCGGTCCGTCACATGGCGCTTGGCCATTGCGCAAAGCTTCGTCGCATCCGCATCGCCTCGGTCGAGCGCCGTTGCCGCGCGCCAGAGGAAAGTCCGTGCCACTTCGAGATCCGTCTCCATATCCGCAAGACGGAACTGCAGTGCCTGGAAATCGATGATCGCCTTGCCGAAGGCCTTGCGCTCCCGCATGTAGTCGACCGCCTTGTCGAAGGCGTTCTGCGCTCCGCCAAGGGCGGCCGCCGCGATGTTCAGACGCCCGCCATCGAGCCCCGCCATGGCGAAGCGAAAGCCCTCGCCCTCTGCGCCGAGCCGGTTTGCGGCGGGCACGCGCACCTTGTCCATGATCACCGCCCGCGTGGGCTGCGCATTCCAGCCCATCTTGCGCTCGTTGGCGCCAAAGGAAAGGCCTTCCATATCGGAGGTCAGCAGGAAGGCGGAAACGCCTTTCGGGCCGTCTTCGCCGGTCCGTGCCATCACGAGGTAGAGGCCGGCGCTGCCCGCGCCCGATATGAATTGCTTCTGTCCGGTCAACACATAATCGTCGCCATCCCGGACCGCCCGCGTCTTCAGTGCGGCCGCATCCGAGCCGGAACCGGGCTCGGTCAGGCAATAGCTCGACAGAACCTCCATCGAGAGGAGACCGGGCAGGAAGCGATCCTTCTGCTCGGGCGAGCCATAACGGTCGATCATGCCGGCGACCATGTTGTGGATGGAAACATAGGCGGAAACGGCGGGGCAACCGCGCGCCAGTTCCTCGATGATGACAGCGGTATCGAGCCGGGTCAGGCCCGTTCCTCCGGCCGCCTCGCTGACATAGATGCCGCCCATGCCGAGCGCTGCCACCTTCTGCAGGACATCGACAGGAAAATGCTTCTGCTCGTCCCAGATCAGCGCATGAGGCGCGATTTCCTCGGCCGCGAAGGCGCGAGCCATGTCCCGGATGGCGGTCTGATCGTCATTCAAGCCGAATTCCATGGGTCCTCCTTGCCGGATCCTCCGCATGTCGTCCGGCCTTGAGCCTTGCATTGCATAAATTCATGCACCGTTATAGGGGTAATTTTCCGCTGTTATTGTGCAGAAATTCACATGTCAAAACCGTTCGACTGGGATCTCCTCCGCTCCTTTCTCGCCGTCGCCCGCAGCGGCAAGCTCACCCTGGCAGCCAAGCGGCTGAAGGTGGATCACTCCACGCTGTCCCGCCGCATCCTTGCGCTGGAAACGTCGCTGAAGGCGAAATTGTTCGACAAGAGCCTGAACGGCTACACGTTGACGCTGGAAGGGGAGCGGCTGATGGCGGAAGCCGAACGGGTCGAGGCGGCGGTCACGACCATCCAGAGCGAGATTGCGGAAGAAAGCGCCGGCGTCTCCGGCACGGTCCGGATCGGTACACCGGACGGTTTCGGTACCTGCTTTCTTGCGCCGCGTATCGGCGTGCTCGCGGCCCGTCACCCGGATCTCGACATCGAGCTGGTCGCCAATCCCCGCAGCTTCAGCCTGTCACGGCGAGAGGCGGATATTGCCATCGGTCTGTCCGTGCCGGCCCATGGGCGGCTCCACACGGTCAAGCTCACCGACTACGAACTTGGCCTCTACGGCTCGGCAGAGCGTAGCGGGGACTGGGACGCGATCGCCGATCTTCCGGACCTCTCGGGCCAACCCTTCGTCAGCTATATCGACGACCTCATCTACACGCCAGAACTCGACTATCTTCCCCTCATCTCCCGCGCACTGACGACGCGCATCAGGAGCTCGAACCTGCTGGCCCAGGCTGAGGCCATTGCCGCCGGGGCCGGTCTCGGCGTGTTGCCCTGTTTTCTGGCGGAGAACGACCGGCGTTTCGTCCGCGTGCTTCAGTCGCGCGTTCGTCTCATTCGCACCTTCTACATGAGTGTGCATGAAGACCTGCGCAAACTGGCGCGGCTGAAGGCGACCATGGATTTCCTGCGCGAAACGACGGCTGCAAACCGGCCGGTTTTCATCGCGACAGAGGGATCGGCCAGCCTTTGATGTTTGCCATATCAGACCTTCGCCTCATGTGCAGGTCATTGACGAACCCGCTTCAAGCATCCCATCTTGCCGAAAAGCCGGAACGTCGGCGGGATTTCAAGGAGGAACAAGATGGACACCTTCCGCGCCATGGTCATCGATCAGGTCGACGGCAAGCCGAAGGCGGGTTTTCGAGACCTGACGCTCGCCGACCTGCCCGACAACGAAGTGCTGGTGAAAGTGGAGTTCTCCACACTGAACTACAAGGATGGCCTGTCCATCTCCGGCCGCGGCCGCATCGCCCGCCGCTTCCCGATGGTTGCCGGTGCCGATCTCGCCGGCACGGTCGTGGAAAGCCGCTCACCCGAATGGAAGGCAGGCGACAAGGTGGTGGTGAATGGATGGGGCATGTCGGAGACCGAGTGGGGCGGCTATAGCGGCTACCAGCGCGTCAAGCCCGGCTGGCTGACGCGGCTGCCCGAAGCCTTCACGCTGGAAGAGGCGATGGCCATCGGCACCGCGGGCTATACTGCAGCCCTCTGTGTGGTGGCGCTGGAGGATTGGGGCACGATCCGCAGGGGCGAGGGCGAGGTTCTTGTCACCGGCGCTGCCGGCGGCGTCGGCTCCGTTGCGGTGGCGCTGCTTGCAAGCCGCGGCTATCCGGTCACGGCCTCGACGGGCCGCCCCGATACCCATGACTATCTCAGGAGTCTTGGCGCAAGCCAGTTCGTGGACCGCGCGACGCTCGCCGAAAAGGGTGGGCCGCTCCAGAAGGAGCGCTGGTCGGGAGCCATCGATTCCGTGGGCTCGACGACGCTTGCCAATGTGCTCGCCCAGACCGTCTATGGCGGTGCGGTGGCGGCCTGCGGCCTCGCGGGCGGCTTCGATCTGCCGGGCACGGTCATGCCCCATATCCTGCGCGGCGTGACACTGATTGGCGTCGATTCGGTGATGGCACCCGCGGCAAAGCGCGATCGCGCCTGGGCTCTGCTGGCCGAAAGCCTCGACCGTCAAAAACTCGCCGCCATGACCACGGTCGAGCCGATGGACCGTCTGCCGGAGCTCGCCACGGCCATCATGGCAGGCCAGACGCGGGGTCGCGTCGTCATCCGTATCGGCTGAAAAGCAAAGGGCGGCTCCGCGCCGCCCTGTCATGGCTTATGCCAGATCGATCCAGGCGGTCTTCAGGTCGGAATATTTCTCCATGGCATGGAGCGACTTGTCGCGCCCGAAGCCCGATTGCTTGAAGCCGCCGAGCGGTACGGTGATGTCGGAGCCGCCATAGGTGTTCACATGCACCACGCCTGCGTGAATCGAACGCACCATGCGGTGGGCGCGGGAGAGATTGGAGGTCCAGACGGCGGAGGCGAGACCGTAATCCGTGCCATTGGCAAGCTTTACAGCTTCATCCTCCGTCTTGAAGGCCGTAACGGCAAGGACAGGTCCGAAGACTTCTTCCCTGAAAAGCGTCATGCCCGGCTGGACACCCGTGACGATGGTGGGGGCCATGTAGCTGCCGCCGGTTTCCGTCAGAATGCGGGAGCCGCCTGCCAAAACCGCGCCGCCTTCCCGTTTCGCCTGTTCGACGAATTCGAGATCCTTTGAAAGCTGGTCCTCGCTCGAAACCGCGCCAATATCGCTCGAAAGCTTGAGCGGATTTCCCACCTTGAACTTGGCCGTCGCCTCGGCCAGCTTCTCGAGGAAGGCATCATGAATGCTCTCCTCCACAAGCAGGCGGGAGCCGGCCACGCACACCTGACCCGAATTGCGGAAAATGCCGGCTGCCGAAACCTTGGCAGCCTTGGCAAGATCCGCCGTATCGGCAAAGACCACGTTGGGCGACTTGCCACCCAGCTCCAGGAAGACGCGCTTCAGGTTGGAGCGGGCGGAATATTCCATCAGCATCCGACCGACGCCGCCCGAACCGGTAAAGGCCAGAGCGTCCACATCCATGTGAAGCCCCAGCGCCTTGCCCGTCACCGAGCCCTTGCCGGTCACCACATTGAACACGCCCTCCGGCATTCCCGCTTCGAGCGCCAGTTCGGCCATGCGCAGCAGCGAGAGCGAGGCGATTTCCGCGGGCTTCAGCACCACCGTATTGCCGGCGGCGAGTGCCGGCGCGATCTTCCAGGCACCGATCATCATCGGAAAATTCCACGGTACGATGCAGCCGACGACACCCAGCGGGTCGCGGTGAACGAGCGCCAGCACCTCCGGCGCGGTCGGCGCGATCTCGTCATAGACCTTGTCGATCGCCTCGCCGTAGTAGCGGAAGGTGCCTGCAGCCGAGAGCGGCTCGGCCTTCAGCGCCATGTTGATCTCGGTGCCATTGTCCCGCACGCCGAGAACCGCAAGCTCCAGCGCATGCTTTTCGATGAGGTCCGCGAGCTTCAGCAGCACCTTCTTGCGAAAGGCCGGGCCCGAGCGCGACCATTTCTCGAAGGCCGCGCGCGCGGCGGCAACGGCGGCGTCGATATCGCTCTCTGCTCCCGATGAAATGCTGGTCAGGAGAGAGCCGTCGATCGGGCTTCTGACCTCGATGCGCTGGTCGCTTACGACCATCCGTCCGTTGATCAGATGACCGCGCGGCGCGATGGCCTCAGCGGCGAGCGTATCAATAGCTTCCTGGTTCAGCATGGACGGGCCTCCTCCGGGGCAAAGCAGCGGGTTCACTATGCGGACCCTTGTTTCACATTTAGACTTGCAAAACTTTCCGGCCGGTGTCAATGTATTTCACACGTTAAGTAAACTCATCGGATCAAGGCGCGGGAGACGCCCCTGGTGAAAGGCCACGCGTCCGGAGGAAAAGGGGAGGGGCGATGAGCACGGTCGGCAAAGCCATGGCGCTTCTCGACGCCTTCGATATGGAGCGCGGCGATCTCGGGCTGACCGAGCTTGCCGTCCGGACGGGCCATGACAAGGCCACAACCCGCCGTCTGCTGATCCAGCTCGCCGAAAGCGGCATGATCGAGCACGATCCGGTCACCCGTCGCTATCGTCTCGGGCCAGCCATCGTCCGGCTCGCCCGCATTCGCGACAGTCATTTCCCTTTCCTTGAAATTGCCCGACCCTTCGTCCAGTCGCTGGCAGACGAAACCGGCGAAACCACCCATCTCTCCGAATTCGAATCCGGCTCGCTCAATTCCATCCACGTAGCCGAATCGCCGCGGGCAAACCGCGTCAGCGTTCCGGTCGGCGCGCGCCTGCCGCTGCATGGCACCGCCTCCGGGCTCGCCTGGCTCGCGCAGGCACCCGAGGATATTGTCGAATCTGTTCTTGCACGGCCGCTCCCCGCGCATACCCGGTTTACCGAAACCGATCCGGCGCGCCTTCGCCAGCTTATCGAGGAAACGCGTATCCGCGGCTATTCCATCGGCCGACAAGGGCATGAAGAGGGCGTTTATTCCACGGGCGCTGCAATTTTCGGGCGCGACCCCCTCATGCCTGTGGGGGCCATCGCGATTGCCTGCCCGCTGGTGCGCATCGATGATGCCGGAATCTTGAAGCTCGGAGCCGCCGTCCGGCGGGCCGCTGACGAGATTTCGGCAAGGCTGTCCGGCGGGGTTCCCCGGAAAGCGCATCATCTCTCTTCATCCAGACTATCTTCAACCACACACTCTCTCGAACCGGCAAAGGCAGGCCCATGACGACCCGTCCCCGCATTATCGTGATCGGTACCGGCGATACGAAATCCGAAGAACTCCAGTTCATGGCCTCCTCGATCCGCGACGCGGGCGGCGAGGCGCTGCAGATGGATGTGAGCATTCTTGGCGACCCGCCCTACGCGCCCGATTTTTCCAAGCATGACGTGCTTGCGGCCGGCGGTCACACCCTTGAAGACGCAACCGCCGGCGGCGATGAAATGTCGGCCATGACCATGATGGCGGGTGGTGCCGCGATCCTCGCCCGCAGGCTTTATGACGAAGGCCGGATCGACGGCGTTCTGGCGCTTGGCGGCTCGATGGGCACGGATCTGGCGCTCGATGTGGCGCTCGCGCTCCCCCTCGGCGTGCCGAAATTCGTGGTCTCCACCATTTCCTATTCGCACCTTCTTCCGCCGGACCGGATTGCCACCGACCTGATGATGATCCTCTGGGCGGGCGGTCTCTATGGTCTCAACAGCGTCTGCCGGGCCGTCCTGTCGCAGGCCTCCGGCGCGGTCGTCGGCGCGGCGAAGACCGCCGTTCGCCCGACGCGCTCGAAGCCCGTGGTCGGCATGAGCTCGCTCGGCAAATCCTGCCTCAAATACATGACCCATCTGAAGCCCGAACTCGACAAGCGCGGCTACGAGCTCGTCGTCTTCCACACGACCGGCATGGGTGGCCGCGCGCTGGAAGCGGTCGCCGCCCAGCGCGGCTTTGACGTGGTGATGGATTTCTCGCTTCAGGAGCTTGCCAATTTCGAGAATGGTTCGGTGGTGAATTCCGGTGCGGACCGGCTGGAAAATGCAGGCCGCCTCGGCATTCCGCAGATCGTGGCACCCGGCGCGGTCGACATGATCGATGTCTGTGCCTGGCTGCCGCTGCCCCCGAAGCTCGCCGATCGCGCCTATCACGGCCATAACCGCCTGATCGGCTCCATCATCGCCACGCCGGAAGAGCGCCGCCATATCGCCGAGAAGATCGGCGAGAAGCTCTCCGCTGCCACCGGTCCGGTTGCCTTCATCCTGCCGGAAGGCGGCATCCAGGAATGGGATCAGGAGGGCCAGCCCTTCCACGATCCGGAAAGCCTCGGTGGCTTCCTCGCCGCCATGCGTGCCGCGATCCGGCCGCCGGTCGAACTCATCGAAACGCCCCATCACATCAATAGCCCGGGCTTTGCCGCCGTGGCCCTTGCCGTTCTCGACCGCTGGGCGGCGGAAGGCAAGGTGCCGGCCGGCGTGCCGGAACGGGCCGGAGAAGCAGCATGACGAGCAAGCTTGCCAAGGTCCTTGTCCTCGATTTCGGCGGGGTGATCTCGAAGACCATGTTCGAGACCCATCGCCTGACCGAACAGTCGCTCGGTCTTGCCGAGGGAACGCTCGACTGGCCGGGCCCCTTCGATCCCGCCCGCGATCCGCTGTGGCAGAAGATGCAGGCCGACGACATCAGCGAGCGGGACTACTGGCACATCCGTGCCGCCGAGACCGGCAAGCTGATCGGCGAGGACTGGACCGACATGCAGACCTTCGTCATCCGCTCCCGCGGCGCCGATCCGGATGCGGTGATCCGCCCCGAGGCAAGGAAGGCGATCGATCTCGTGGCGGACGCCGGCTTCCGTCTGGCGATCCTTTCCAACGAGCTCGACCTCTTCTACGGCAAGGATTTCCGCACCAAGCTGCCGCTGCTCGGCAAGTTCGAACTGATCAGCGATGCGACCTATACCGCCATCCTGAAACCCGATCCACGGGCCTACCGCACGGTGATCGAGGCGCTTGCCGTCGAACCCGATGACTGCGTCTTCGTCGACGACCAGCTGCGCAACGTGAAAGGCGGCGATGCCGTCGGCATGCGCACGGTCCATTTCGACGTGACCGCCCCCTTCAAATCCTATGAACAGGCGCTGGCCCATTTCGGCCTGAGCGCGCAATAAAGGACAAGACCCATGCGCGACAGCAACTTCCTTCGCGAACAGAATGCCCGCCATATCTGGCATCCCATGGCCCATCCGGCAGACATGCAGGCCAACCCGCCGAAGATCATCACCGGCGGCAAGGGCACCCGCGTCACCGATGTCGACGGCACGGAAGTCCTCGATGCGGTCGGTGGTCTCTGGAACGTCAATCTCGGCTACAGTTCGGATCCGGTGAAGAAGGCGATTGCCGCCCAGCTTGACCAGCTTCCCTATTATTCCGCCTTCCGCGGCACCTCGACGGCACCGGCCATCGAGCTTGCCCATGAACTCGCCGACTGGTTCGCCCCGGAGGGCATGGTCCGCTCCTTCTTCACATCTGGCGGTTCGGACAGTGTCGAAACCGCGCTTCGCCTTGCCCGCCAGTACTGGAAGGTGCGCGGCCTTGGCGAGAAGACCAAGTTCCTCGCGCTGAAGAAGGGCTATCACGGCACCCATTTCGGCGGTGCCTCCGCCAACGGCAATGCCAATTTCCGCCGCAACTACGAGCCGCTCATGCCGGGCTTCTTCCACATGCCGGCCCCTTACACCTACCGTAATCCCTTCAACGAAAGCGATCCGGCCGCGCTGGCCAAGCTGATCCTGCAGGCCTTCGAGGACGAGATTGCCTTCCAGGGCGCCGATACGATTGCCGCCGTCATCATGGAGCCGGTGTTGGGCGCTGGCGGGGTGATGGTGCCGCACGAGACCTTCATGCCGGCCGTGCGCGCCCTCTGCGATCGCCACGACATCCTCCTGATCGCCGACGAGGTCGTTACCGGCTTCGGCCGTACCGGCGCCTGGTCGGGCTCCCGCCTCTGGGGCGTCAAGCCGGACATGATGTGCATCGCGAAAGCCATCACCTCGGGCTACTTCCCGCTGGGCGCCACGCTGATCGGGCAGAAGGTGGCGGAAGCCTTCGAGGCGGACAAGACCACCTTCGGCGCCATCGGCCACGGCTATACCTATTCGGCCCATCCGGTCGGTTGCGCGGCAGCGCTTGCAACGCTTGCCGAAACCCGCCGGCTCGATCTCGCCGCCAATGCCGCAGCCCGGGGCCCGGAACTTCACGCCGGCCTTGCGAAGCTCAAGGAAAAGCACGAGGTCGTGGGCGATGTGCGGGGCATCGGCCTGATGGCGGCGCTGGAGCTCGTTTCGGACCGCGCCACCAAGAAGGCCGCCGACAAGAAGGTCATGGCCAAGGCCGCCGATGGCGCTTATGCCGACGGCGTGATGATCCGCGTTTCCGGCTCGAACATCATCCTGTCCCCGCCGCTTATTCTCTCGGCTGATGAAGTGCAGCTCATCCTCGGCGCGCTCGACAAGGCCTTTGCCGGCCTCTGAGTCCTATCCGACATGCACCCGCCGCCAGGCGGCGGGTGCCTCTCCCACGCGCTTGCGAAAGAAGCGGGAGAAATAGGCGGGGTCCTTGAACCCCGTCTCCGCGGCAATATCCTCGATCGGCCGGATGGTGAACATCAGGAGCCGCTTGGCCTCCAGCAGGCGCCGTTCCAGAATGACGGCCTTCACCGTCTGGCCGAACACCTGTTGCGCTGCCTTGTCGAGCAGATGCGGCGTGGTGTGGAGAAGCGCCACATAGAACTGCACGGGATGATCCTGCCGATAGTGCCGGTCGACTGCGCGCCGGAGCGCGAGCGCCAGCGAAACCGTGGGCGAGACGGAGGGCGCTTCCGCTCCCGAGCCGAGCCGGGCGATGTAGGACAGCGCCACGGCAATCAGCCCGGGCAGCACCCGCCCCGTCGGTGTTTCGCCCTCGCGGTACTCCGCCTGGATCAGCTCCAGCACGGCGGACAGCCGGAGCCACCCGATATCCGTTCGGTTGCCTTGCAAGAGCACCGGCTGGTCGAGCGGCAGCGAGGTGAAGCCGGAAAGTGTCTTCAGCGTATCGTCCGCCACCGACACGACGATCGCATCGGTCTGCGGACCGATCTCGAATCCGTGCACGATGTTGGAGGGTACGAAGCTGACCGCCGGCGCGGAAAAGTGAAACTGCCGATCCTCGATCCGGTAATCCCCCTCTCCGCGATACCAGAAGGTGATCTGCCCCATTTGCGCATGCTTGTGCGGCGCCACATGGCCCTGATGCAGGGATTGCCGCTCGTTGACGGTCTCCACATGCAGAAAGCCCACATCCAGAGAGCGGCTCGGCTCGCCGTAGACGAAGAAGGTCGGGATATCCTGATCAGCACTCATGCCGGAAAAAGTACCAGCGAATTGGCGGAAATGTCCATGGCCTCCCGGGCTTGCCCGGCCTATCTTTCCTTAACATGTTCAGGAGGAGAGAGCCCATGCGCCCCGAAGATATCCGCGCCGACAAGACCCGTCCCTTCACCGGGGCCGAATATATGGAAAGCCTGCGCGACGGCCGCGAAGTCTATATCAACGGCGAGCGCGTCGAGGATGTGACCACCCATCCGGCCATGCGCAATTCGGTCCGCTCGCTCGCGCGCCTTTACGATGCCCTGCACGACCCGGCGAAGAAGGACCGCCTGACCTCGCCGACCGACACCGGCAATGGCGGCTATACGCACAAATATTTCCGCGTCGCGAAATCCTCGGCAGAACTCGTCGCCCAGCAGGGCGCCATCGCCGATTGGGCCCGCATGTCCTATGGCTGGATGGGCCGCACCGCCGATTACAAGGCGGCTCTCATGAACACGCTCGGCGCCAATGCCGATTGGTACGGTCAATTCAAGGACAATGCCCTTGCCTGGCACAAGCGCGCACAGGAAAGCGTGCTCTTCATGAACCACGCCATCGTCAACCCGCCGATCGACCGCCACAAGCCCGCCGATCAGGTGAAGGACGTCTTCGTCCACATCACCAAGGAAACCGATGCGGGCATCTATGTCTCGGGCGCCAAGGTGGTCGCGACCTCCTCGGCCTTGACGCACTACAACTTCCTCGCCCAGTCCTCGGCAACGGTCACGGAAGATCCGTCGCTCTCGGTCATGTTCATCGTTCCGATGAATGCGCCCGGCATCAAGATGTTCTGCCGGGTCTCCTACGAGGAGACCGCAAACACCGCGGGTCTGCCCTTCGACTATCCGCTTTCCTCGCGCTTCGACGAAAATGATGCGATCCTCGTGCTCGACAATGTCTTCATCCCTTGGGAAGACGTGCTGGTGCTGCGCGACGCGCAGAAGATCCTCTCCTTCCATCCCGCTTCCGGCTTCATGCACGGCTATTGCTTCCAGGGCTGCACCCGGCTTGCCGTGAAGCTCGATTTCCTCGCCGGCCTGCTTGCCAAGGCGCTGCGCGCCACCGGCGGCGATGCCTTCCGCGGCAATCAGGCGATGCTGGGCGAAGTGATCGCGATCCGCCATCAGTTCTGGGCCTTCTCCAATGCCATGGCCTATAATCCGCAGCCCTGGGCGAATGGCGCGGTGCTGCCGAACATGGAAGCCGCACTTTGCTACCGTACCTTCATGTCGGAAGCCTATCCGAAGGTCATCGACATGGTCCGCCGCACCGTGGCCTCCGGCCTCATCTATCTGCCGTCCTCGGCGAAGGACTTTCAGAATCCCGAGATCAACAAATATCTCGCGCAATATGTGCGCGGCTCGAACGACATGAGCCATATCGAGCGCATCAAGATCATGAAGCTGCTCTGGGATGCGACCGGCACGGAATTCGGCGGCCGCCATGCCCTCTACGAGCTGAACTATGCCGGCGCGCCGGAAGAGGTTCGTCTGCAGGTGCTGAAGGGCGCCGAACGCACGGGGCGGCTCCGCGAAATGGAAGCGCTCGTCGATACCTGCATGAACGATTATGACGAGAACGGCTGGACCGGCGACACCTGGGAACAGTCGTTCCACCAGGATCCGCTCAAGGCAGCTGCCGAGTGAACCGTGCTGCCGGGAGGGCGAGACGATGACCGAAGTATCCAAGGGTGAATTCCGCGATGCCATGGCCCGCGTCTGCGCGCCGGTCAACATCATCACCACGGATGGCCCGCACGGGCGTGGCGGATTCACCGCCACGGCCATGTGCAGCGTCTCGGACGATCCGCCGTCCCTCCTCGTGTGCATGAATGGCAAGTCGGCACAGCGCGACCTGTTTCTCTCGAACGGGCGCTTTTGCGTCAACGTGCTCACCCATGAGCACCAGCATCTGGCGGGCAAGTTTGCCGGCCAGGTGCAGGACATGGCGGAGCGCTATGCCGCCGCCGAATGGGTTCTGATGGAATCGGGCACCCCGGCGCTCAAGGATGCGATCGTCAATTTCGATTGCGAGATCGAAACGGTGCAGCAGGCCGGCACCCACAACATCATGATCGCCCGCGTGACCGGCATCCGCCGCCGCGCCGATGGCGATGCGCTGCTTTACATGGACCGCGCCTACATGCGCCCGCAAACCTTCGCCAATGGCGGCTTCGGCGGTTAGTCTTCGGCGGCTTCGAAGGCGGCCGTCTCGACTATGCCGTTCTGGCTGGCGATCAGCGCCTCCAGCAGGTCAAGCAGCTCCTCGATGCGCTCGGGACCGAAGCGGCGCTCGATCTCGTCATAGATCGCCTGCCGCTCGGGCTGGACTTCATCGATCAGCGCGGTGCCGGGTGGCGCGATAGAGAGCTGAACCCGGCGGCCGTCGCCCTTGAATTTGCCGACGGTGATGAACTGCCGCTCCACCAGCGTCTTGATGATGCGGGTGAGGCTGGGCGCCAGGATCGAGGCCCGCTCGCACACTTCCGAGGCATCGAGAGGGCCTGCCTCCTGCAGGACTCTCAGGACGCGCCATTGCTGTTCGCTGACATTGTGCCGCGCCAGCATGGGCCGGAACTTCGACATGACCGCCTCGCGGCCGCGGAGCAGCGACATGGGCAGCGAACGGCGGGTATTCTTCGGCAGCAAGGATCTCTCCACGATGAGGCGGCCGCCGCCAGGGAATTGGCCGGCGCCTTCCATGGCTTATACTGGAGCGGCAATTTGTTTGGCAACGCCCGCAGGCGGGATCGGGCATTGACCAAAGGTGCAAAATCAGCCTGCATCGACTTGACAAGAGTGCGCAAATATTTAACATGTTAATTACATGAGGCGGCACATCTCAGGATCTGACCGCCGGGGAGGATGGCATGCCGCATTTCAGAATGGAATATTCGGCCAATCTCGAGGATGACGTGGACATGACCGCGCTCTGCGGTCTGGTGCGCGAGACGATTCTCGGAACGGGTCTTTTCGAAGTGGGTGCCGTGCGTGTCCGTGCCTTCCGCGCCGATGCCTGGTCGATTGCCGACGATCTCGCGGAAAATGCCTTCCTCGACATGGAATTCCGCATCGGCAAGGGCCGGAGCGAAGAAGACAAGAAGCGCGCCGGCGAGGCGATCTTCTCGGCCGTTGCCGCTTTCCTGAAGAACCGGTTCGAAACGCCGCATTTCGCCCTTTCGCTGGAGATCCGCGAAATCGATTCGGAGCTCAGCTGGAAGAAGAACGCCATCCATCCCCGCCTTCGCGACAAGTGAAATCCGCCGTTCCCGAGGGGACGGCAATCCATGGAAAGTCTCCGATGTCCACACTCGATGAAAACCTGAAGAAGGCCGAAGCCTATCTCGCCCGCTTCCGCAAGGATGGCGTGCTGAATCACATCGACGGCCAGGCCGTGCCCGCCGCCGATGGCGAAACCTTCGAGATCATCTCGCCCGTCGATCTGAAGCCGCTGGCCCAGGTCGCCAAGGGCAAGGCCGCGGATGTCGATCGCGCGGCAAAGGCTGCCAAGGCTGCCTTCCCGGCATGGGCCGCCGTCTCCGGCGACGAGCGCAAGAAGATCCTGCACAAGATCGCCGATGCCATCGTCGCCCGTGCGGAAGAGATCGCCTTCGTCGAGTGCATGGATACCGGGCAGTCGCTGAAGTTCATGGCGAAGGCCGCGCTGCGCGGCGCGGAAAACTTCCGCTTCTTTGCCGACCGCGCGCCGGAAGCCCGCGACGGCAAGGCACTGCGTGCACCCGGCCAGCTCAACATCACCACCCGCACCCCCATCGGCCCTGTCGGCGTCATCACGCCCTGGAATACGCCCTTCATGCTCTCCACCTGGAAGATCGCACCGGCGCTTGCCGCCGGTTGCACGGTGGTGCACAAGCCGGCGGAATTCTCGCCGCTGACGGCCCGTCTTCTGGTCGAGATCGCCGAAGAAGCAGGCCTGCCGAAGGGCGTCTGGAACCTCGTCAACGGCCTTGGCGAAGATGCCGGCAAGGCGCTGACCGAACATCCCGACATCAAGGCGATTGGCTTCGTCGGCGAAAGCCGGACCGGCTCGATGATCATGAAGCAGGGCGCCGATACGCTGAAGCGCGTGCATTTCGAGCTGGGCGGCAAGAACCCCGTGATCGTCTTTGCCGATGCGGATCTGGAGCGGGCCGCCGATGCCGCCGTCTTCATGATCTATTCGCTGAACGGCGAGCGCTGCACCTCGTCCTCGCGCCTGCTGGTCGAGGCGTCCGTCTACGACAGGTTCACGGCTCTGGTTGCCGAAAAGGCAAAGCGCATCCCCGTCGGCCATCCGCTGGATCCCAAGACGGTCATCGGGCCGCTCATCCATCCCGTGCACGAGAAGAAAGTGCTGGAATATATCGGCATCGGCCGGAGCGAAGGCGCGACGGTTGCGGCGGGTGGCGAGAAGTTCGAAGGCCCCGGTGGCGGCTGCTATGTCTCGCCCACCCTCTTCACCGGCGTGAAGAACGACATGCGCATTGCCCAGGAGGAAATCTTCGGTCCGGTGCTGTCCGCCATTTCCTTCACCGATGAGGCGGATGCTGTGCGCTTGGCCAATGATGTCCAATATGGCCTGACCGGCTATCTCTGGACCTCCGATGTCACCCGCGCACTGCGCATTACGGATCAGCTGGAAGCCGGCATGATCTGGGTGAATTCGGAAAATGTGCGCCATCTCCCCACCCCCTTCGGCGGGGTCAAGAATTCCGGCATCGGCCGGGATGGCGGCGACTGGTCCTTCGATTTCTATATGGAAACGAAGAATGTCGCCTTCGCCATGACGGCCCATGCCATCCAGAAACTCGGCGGCTGAACGGCCGAACCTGAACAACGCCCCGGCTTCGGCCGGGGCCATCCTTAGACTGTGACGGCCGCTTGCCAAAGGGAGGCAAGACAAAGCGCCGAGGAGGAGCGACATGCCCATACCCAGCCCCAATCTTCACCCGGATTTCAACACGGTGCGCCTCAGCCACGTGGAATTCATCGTCAAGGATCTTTCCGCCTCGCGGGCCTTCTATGTCGATACGCTCGGCTTGCAGGTGACCTACGAGGACAAGGATGCGATCTATCTGCGCGCCATGGAAGAGCGCGGCCATCACTGCATGGTGTTGAAAAAGGGCGAGGAAGCCGTTGCCAACGTGCTCGGCATGAAGGTCTATGGCGAGGACGACCTGGACCGCGCCAAAGCCTTCTTCGAAAAGAAAGGCCTGCCGACCGAGTGGGTCGAACGCCCCTATCAGGGCCGGACGCTGCGCACCCGCGACAATTTCGGCATTCCGCTGGAATTCTACCACAAGATGGATCGCTTGGCCCCGATCCACCAGCAGTATAAGCTCTACAAGGGCGTGAAGCCGCTGCGCATTGACCACTTCAACTGCTTCTCGCCCGATGTCGACGCCTCCGTCGCCTTCTACAGCGAGATGGGCTTCCGCGTGACCGAGTATACGGAAGACGAAGAGTCGAAGAAGCTCTGGGCCGCCTGGCTGCACCGCAAGGGCGGCGTGCACGACATGGCCTTCACCAATGGCCGTGGCCCGCGCCTGCACCACACCGCCTTCTGGGTGCCGACGCCCCTCAACATCATCGATCTCCTCGACCTGATGTCGACCACCGGCTACCTGAAGAACATCGAGCGTGGCCCGGGTCGCCACGGCATTTCCAATGCCTTCTTCCTCTATATCCTCGATCCGGATGGCCACCGCATCGAGATCTACTGCTCGGATTACCAGACGGTCGATCCGGATCTCGAGCCGATCAAGTGGGACCTGAAGGACCCGCAGCGCCAGACGCTTTGGGGCGCGCCGGCACCGAAGAGCTGGTTCGAGCATGGCAGCCTGTTTGCCGAGACCGAAGTGCGCGATTCCGCGTTGAAGGCGACGCCGATCATCGCACCGTAAACCTTGGTGAGGGGGGCGCATTAGCTGCCGCCCCCCTCATCCGCCTTCCGGTATCTTCTCCCCGATGGGGATAAGTGAAGGTTGGCCTCTATTGCCCGAGAACCAATCAGGACATGCCCATGCACACCCGCTTCGCAAGCTTCACCCGGAACGGACAGGCCGGCTACGGGATCATCGCCGAGACCGGCGTGATCGATCTCTCCGCCCGTTTCGGCACGGATTATCCGACCCTCCAGTCGGTCGTGGAGGCCGGTGCCCTTCATCGGCTGGAAGAGGCCACGCGTGGGCTTCAACCGGATTTCCCGGTCGCCGAGATTACGTACGAAATCCCGCTGCTCACGCCGGAAAAACTGATCTGCGTCGGCGTGAATTTTCCGGACCGCAACGAGGAATACAAGGACGGGCAGGCCGCGCCCTCGAACCCTTCGCTCTTCATCCGCTTTCCGCGCTCCTTCACGGGGCACGACCAGCCGCTGATCCGCCCGCCGGAAAGCCCGCAGCTGGACTATGAGGGCGAGATCGTCATCGTGATCGGCAAGGGCGGCCGGCGCATTGCCGAGGCGGATGCGCTCGATCACATCGCGGCGCTCACGCTCTGCGACGAGGGCACGATCCGCGACTGGGTGCGCCATGCCAAGTTCAACGTGACCCAGGGCAAGAATTTCGACCGCACCGGCTCTATCGGCCCGTGGCTGGTGCCCTACAAGGATGAGAGCCAGCTCGCCGATATCCGCCTCGTTACCCGCGTCAATGGCGAGGTGCGTCAGGATGACCGCACCAGCCGGATGATCTTTTCCTTCCGCAAGATCATCAACTATATCTCCACCTTCACCACGCTGGTGCCGGGCGACGTGATCGTCACCGGCACGCCGACCGGTGCCGGTGCCCGTTTCGATCCGCCGATCTGGCTGAAGCCCGGTGACGTGATCGAGGTGGAGGCCGATGGCATCGGCATCCTGAGAAACACCGTAGCAGACGAGGGAACCGCCTGATGCTGACCGAAGACCAGATCAAGGACGCCGCAAGGCGCCTCTTCGAGGCCGAGAAGAACCGCACCCAGATCCGCCTGCTCAGCCATGATTTCCCCGGCGGGACCATGGACGATGCCTATCGCGTGCAGGCCGAACTCGTCCGCCTCAAGATCGAGAGCGGCCTTGTGGTCAAGGGTTGGAAGATCGGCCTCACCTCCAAGGCCATGCAATATGCGCTGAACATCAACATTCCGGATTCCGGGGTGCTGTTCGACGACATGTTCTTCCCCGACAGCGCGACCATTCCCGCCGACCGCTTCATCCAGCCGCGCATCGAGGCGGAGATCGCCTTTGTCATGAAGGCGCCGCTGAAGGGGCCGGGCGTGACCATCTTCGACGTGCTGAATGCCACCGATTTCATCACGCCCTCGCTCGAAATCCTCGATACCCGCATCCTGCGCGTCGATCCGGAGACGAAGAAGACCCGTACGATCTTCGACACGATCTCCGACAATGCGGCCAATGGCGGCATCGTCATGGGCGGACGCCCCGTGCGGCCGCTCGATGCCGACATGCGCTGGATGGGCGCCATCGTCTCCCGAAATGGCGAGATCGAGGAAACCGGCCTCGGCGCCGGCGTGCTCAACCATCCGGCCGCGGGCATTGCCTGGCTGGCGAACCGTCTCGGCCAATATGGCTCTTCCATTTCGGCGGGCGATGTGGTGCTCTCGGGCTCCTTCATCCGCCCGGTGGAAGCCCGTCACGGCGATACGATCGTCGCGGATTTCGGCCCCTACGGCACCGTTTCAGCCTATTTTGCCTAAAAAGGAATAATCCATGCCCGCACCCAAGAACCCCTTCAAGGCTGGCTTGAAGGGCGAGAAGGTCATGATCGGCTTCTGGCTGAGCCTCGCCAGCCCCTATACGGCCGAAATCGCCGCCGGCGCAGGGTTCGACTGGCTGCTGATCGATGGCGAGCACGGGCCGAACGACATTCCGCTGCTGCTCGCCCAGCTTCAGACGCTCGCCGCCCATCCGGTCGCGCCCGTGGTGCGCGTGCCGATTGGCGAGACCTGGATGATCAAGCAGGTGCTGGATATCGGCGCGCAAAGCGTGCTGGTGCCGATGGTCGAAACCGCAGAACAGGCCCGCCAGCTGGTCAGGGCGATGAATTATCCGCCGAAGGGCGTGCGTGGCGTCGGTGCGGCGGTGGCGCGGGCCTCCGCCTTCAACCGCATTCCTGACTATCTGACGACCGCCAATGACGAGGTCTGCCTGATCGTGCAGGCAGAGAGCAAGGCCGCCGTCGATGCCATCGAGGAGATCGCCGCCGTCGATGGCGTGGATGCAATCTTCATTGGCCCCGCCGATCTCGCCGCCGACATGGGCTATCCGGGCCGGGGAACCGAGCCGGTCGTGCTCGAAACCATCGAAAAGGCGATCCAGCGCATCCAGGCCGCCGGCAAGCCCGCCGGCATCCTGAATTCCGATCCGAAGCTGGCGAACCGCTATATCGAACTCGGCGCGAAATTCGTGGCCGTTGGCACGGATGTGACGCTGTTCTCGCAGGCGACCAGCAATCTCGCCCGCTCCTACCGGGGTGAAGCGGCACCCCAGCCCGTGAAATCCACATCCAGCTATTGATCGCGTGCGGTCTTTTCCTCAGACCCGCTCGATCAGCATGGCAATGCCCTGGCCGACGCCGATGCAGAGCGTGACGACGGCGCGCCGGGCCTGTCGCGCCTCAAGCTCCAGTGCTGCCGAAAGGGCGAGCCGCGCGCCGGACATGCCGAGCGGATGGCCAAGGGCAATCGCCCCGCCATTCGGGTTCACGTGCTCCGCATCGTCAGGCAGCCCAAGCCCGCGCAGCACGGCGAGCGCCTGTGCGGCAAAGGCTTCATTGAGTTCGAAGAGATCGATGTCGGAAACCGTCAAGCCGGTCTTTGCCAGCAGCTTCTGCGTGGCCGGAACCGGGCCGATGCCCATGATCCGCGGCGGCACGCCGGCGACCGCCATGCCGACAATTCGCGCAAGCGGCTTCAGATCATGGCGCTTCAAGGCAGCTTCAGAAGCAATCAGAAGCGCCGCCGATCCGTCATTGACGCCCGACGCATTGCCCGCCGTCACCGTGCCCCCCTTGCGGAAAGGGGCGGGGAGGGCGCCGAGCTTTTCCAGCGTCGTCTCGCGCGGATGTTCGTCGTGCTCGACAAGCGTGACATTGCCCTTGCGGTCCTTGAGCTCCACCGGCGCGATCTCGCGCCCAAACCGCCCGTTCTTCTGGGCGGCGGAGGCGCGGGCCTGGCTGCGGAGCGCAAAGAGGTCCTGATCCTCGCGGGAAATGCCATGCTCTTCGGCCAGATTTTCCGCCGTTTCCGGCATGGAATCGATGCCATACTGCTTCTCGATCACAGGATTGACGAAGCGCCAGCCGATGGTCGTGTCATAGATCGCGGCATTGCGGGAAAAGGCGCTGTCTGCCTTCGGCATGACCAGCGGCGCCCGCGTCATGCTTTCGACGCCGCCTGCGATCATCAGGTCCGCATCGCCGGAGCGGATCGCACGGGCCGCCGTTCCGACTGCATCGAGGCCGGAGCCGCAGAGCCGGTTGATGGTCGTGCCCGGCACGGCCTCGCCGAGGCCAGAGATCAGCGCCGCCATGCGCGCCACGTTGCGATTGTCCTCGCCCGCCTGGTTGGCGCAGCCGAGGATGACATCCTCGATCAGCCCGGGATCGAGGTTCGGATGCCGCGCCATCAGCGCCTTCAGGCTGTGCGCCGCAAGATCATCCGTGCGGACCGAGGAGAGCGCCCCGCCATAACGCCCGATGGGCGAGCGGATACCGTCGACGATGAAAGCCTCAGCCATGGAAAACGCTCCTATTCGATACCGGCCATGAACATCGGCCCGCCGCGATGGGCAGGGAAGCCATAGCCGTTGATCAGCACCAGATCGATGTCGCTGGCCCGGGCGGCAATGCCCTCGGCCAGAAGCTTGCGCCCCTCGTCCGCCATGGCGGAGACGAGGCGCCTGACAATTTCACTCTCCGAGAAACTCTTTGGCTCAATGCCCTTCTCGCGCCGCGCCGCAGCGATCATCTGGGTCACCGTAGGGTCCTCCTGCCGCTTGCCCTCGACGTAGGCATACCAGCCCTTGCCCGCCTTCTGCCCGAAGCGACCGGCTTCACAAAGGCGGTCGGCAATGACCGAATAGCGTTCGGAGGGATCGCGGGTGGCTGCCTGCCGCTTGCGGCGCGCCCAGGCGATCTCGAGGCCTGCAAGGTCAAAGACGGCGAACGGGCCCATGGCCATGCCGAAGCCTTCCATGGCTCGGTCGATCTCGGCAGGGGAGGCGCCGTCTTCCAGCAGGAATTCCGCCTCCTTGCGATAGGCGGAAAAGATCCGGTTGCCGATGAAGCCTTCCGTCACGCCGCAGACGATGGGAAGCTTTCCAAGCTTTTTCGCCAGCGCAAGGCCGGTTGCGAGCACGTCGGGCGCGGTCTTTTCCCCCTTCACCACTTCCATCAGCCGCATGATATTGGCAGGCGAGAAGAAGTGCAGGCCGACCACGCGGGACGGATCGCCCGTTTCGAGCGCCAGCCGGTCGGGGTCGAGATAGCTGGTATTGGTGGCGAGAACAGCATCGGCGCGGACGATCCCGTCCAGTTCCCGGAAGAGGTTCGCCTTCACGTCATAATCGTCGAAGACCGCCTCGATCACCAGATCGGCGGGCTGAAGCGCCGCCTTGTCGCCAGCGGTCGAAAGCCTGGAAACGCGCGCGTCGAACCCGGCCTGATCGATCCGGCCGCTCGTCATGTTCTTGCGCAGCATGTCCTCGAGCCGGGTCCGGCCTTTCGCGGCCGCCTCCGCCGATTGCTCGACGGCGATCACCCTGAAACCGGCGTCGAGCGCCGAAACCGCAATGCCTGACCCCATCAGCCCCATGCCGACAATACCGATGGTTTCCAGCCTGCGCGGCGATACGCCCTCAAGCCCCTCCACCTTGGCGCTTGCCCGCTCGGCAAAGAAGACATGGCGGAGCGCCCTGGCTTCGGTACTGTCCTTGAGCTCGAGAAAGGTGCGGCGCTCCTCGGCAAGGCCTTTTTCCAGCGTGGCATGGGCCGCGAGCTTCACGAGCCGGATCGCTTCGGCCGGGGCGGCCTGTCCGCGTGCCTTGGAGAGCACCTTCCTTGCGGCGGCGTCCATGTCTGTTTCCGAGGCGGGCCTGACCGGCAGGGCGCCGGTGCGCCGGGGTGATGTGCCGGCGAGATCATGGGCAAAGGCCAGTGCCTCTTCGACGAGGGAGCCTTCTGCAAGCCGGTCGAGGATGCCATGTCCGAGGGCCTCGCTCGCTGCAACCGCCCGCCCGGAGCCGATCATCTCGATGGCGACGGTGACGCCCGCAAGACGCGGCAGCCGCTGCGTGCCGCCAGCGCCCGGCACGAGGCCGAGCTTCACTTCCGGCAACCCGACCTTGGCGGAAGCCGTGGCAATCCGGCCATGGCAGGCAAGCGCAATTTCCAGCCCGCCGCCGAGCGCAACGCCATTCAGCGCCGCGATGACGGGCTTCGAAGACGCCTCGATGGCGGCGACCACGTCAGGCAGGATGGGGTCGACCGGCGGCTTGCCGAATTCCTTGATATCGGCCCCGCCGACGAAGCTCTTGCCGGCGCCGGTCAGCACCATGGCCTGCAGCGCCGGATCGCCATTGAGATGCGCAAGCGCTGCCATGATGCCGGACCGAACCGACTGGGAGGCCGCATTGACCGGAGGATTGTCGAGCGTGACGACGAGAACGCCGTTCGTCACGGTCCCCGATACATTGGTGGAAAAGGCAATGGCAGACATCGGAGGCTTCCCTCTCTCGTTCGGGCGTGGCGTCGGCGTTCCTGATCAATCCGGGATGACGGCAGTCGCCTGGATCTCGATCTTTGCCCGGTCTTCGACAAGCGCAACCACCTGAACGGCGGCCATGGCCGGGAAGTTCTTGCCCATCACGGCGCGATAGGCCTCGCCCAGTCCCTTCGGATTGGAAAGATACTCTTCCTTGCTGGTGAAATACCAGGTCATGGTGGTGATGTGCTCCGGCTTGCCGCCGGCCTCGGCCAGGATCGCCACGATGTTTTCGAGCGTCTGGCGGACCTGCCCGACGAAGTCGTCGGTCTCGAATTCGCATTGGCCGTTCCAGCCGATCTGCCCGCCAATATAGACGGTGCGGCCCGATGCCATGACGCCGTTGGAATATCCCCGCGGCTTTGCCCAGCCTTCCGGTTGCAGGATCGTGTGCATCAACGGGTCTCCTTCAGCAATTCACGGGCAATGATGAGCTTCTGCACCTCGGTTGCCCCCTCGTAGATGCGCAGCGCCCGGATTTCCCGGTAGAGCTGCTCGGTGATTTCGCCGACCGCGACGCCGCGCCCGCCGAACATCTGCACGGCGCGATCGATCACGGTCTGTGCGGTCTCGGTCGCGGCCATCTTGGCCATGGCCGCTTCCTTGGTGGTGTTGAGCTTCTCCACGTCGCGCCGCCAGGCGGCCCGGTAGGTGAGAAGGGCAGCCGCATCGATGCCCGTGGCCATGTCGCCCAGCGCCCCTTGAGTCAGCTGCAGGTCGGCCAGCGTCGCGCCGAACATCTTCCGTGTCTTCGCGTGATGCACGGCCTCGTCGAGCGCGCGCCTGGCAAAGCCGAGCGCTGCGGCAGCGACGGATGCGCGGAAAATATCGAGCGTCCGCATGGCGATCTTGAAGCCTTCGCCGGGCGAACCCAGAAGGCGGTCTGCCGGGATGCGACAATTCTCGAAGCGGATGGTGGCAAGCGGATGCGGCGCGATCACGTCGATGCGCTCGGCAATCGAAAAGCCCGGATCGTCCGCATAGACCACGAAGGCGGAGATGCCGCGCGTGCCGGGTGCCTCGCCCGTGCGGGCAAAGACCGTGTAGACATCGGCGATGCCGCCATTGGAAATCCAGGTCTTTTCGCCGTCGAGCATGAAATGTCCGCCGTCCCGGCGGGCCGCGCAGGCCATGGCGGCGACATCGGAACCCGCTTCCTTCTCGGAAAGCGCAAAGGCCGAAATCCAGTTTCCGGACGTGACCTTCGGCAGCACATGGGCCTTGACCGCATCCGAGCCCGAAAGCCCGATGGCACCCGTGCCGAGCCCCTGCATGGCAAAGGCAAAATCCGCAAGCCCGTCATGCCAGGCCAGCGTCTCGCGGGCGATGCAGATCATTCGGCTGTCGATCACGTCCGTGCCGCCATTGCCGGTCGCGGCAGCCAGAAGCCCGGCTTCACCGAGAAGTTTGACGAGCGCCCGGCAGGCGCCGTCCGTATCGGAATGGTCGACACCGGCAAGCGCGCCCGAGGCGGCAAAGCGGTCGAGCTTTTCCGCAAAGACCTTGTGCTCCGGACCGAAGAAGGGCCAGCCGAGCGGCTCGCGCGTCGGGCCGGGAAGGGTGGTTGTGTGGCCCATCTCAGTCCCCCTTGAATTCAGGCCGGCGCTTTTCGGCAAAGGCCTCGAAGGCGCGGCGGAAATCCTGCGTCGCCATGCAGATCGCCTGGGCCTGTGCTTCCGATTCGATCAGCTCTTCCAGTCCCATGGCCCATTCCTGGTTCAGCATGGTCTTTGTCATCGTATGGGCGAAATAGGGGCCTTCGGCGAGCGAGCGCGCAAGTTTCACCGCTTCCGCTTCCAGTACCTCGCGGTCATGCAGCGCATTGTAGAAGCCCCAGTCCTTCCCCTCCTGAGCCGTCATCACCCGTCCGGTGAAGAGGAGTTCCGAGGCGCGGCCCTGGCCGATGATCCGGGGAAGGATGCCGCAGGCGCCCATGTCCGCGCCTGCGAGGCCGACGCGGGTGAAGAGGAAGGCCGTCTTGGTCTCTGCAGTTGAAAGACGCAGATCCGATGCCATGGCCATGATCGCGCCCGCACCGGCGCAGATGCCGTCGACGGCCGCGATGATCGGCTGCGGGCAACGGCGCATGGCCTTGACGAGATCGCCGGTCATGCGGGTGAAGGCCAGAAGATCGGGCATGGTCATCCGCGTCAGCGGCTCGATGATCTCGAAGACGTCGCCGCCGGAGGAGAAATTGCCGCCGGCCCCGGTCAGCACGATGGCGCGGATATCCGAGGCATAGACGAGATCGCGGAAGAGATCGCGCAGCTCCGCATAGCTGTCGAAGGTCAGCGGGTTCTTCTTTTCCGGCCGGTTGAGACGGATGGTCAGGACCTGTCCGTCCTCGCTGGCCTCGAACAGGAAATGCTCGGCCCTGTAGCCGGCGAAGGACCTCTTGTGGCCCTGCATGATGGTGCTGCGTTCCATGTGATCGTCCTTCCTATCCCGCAAAGACTTCGCCGCCGGAAATCGAAATGGCCTGGCCGTTCATCGAAGCCGCAGCTCGGCCCGCGAGCCAGAGCACGGCATCCGCGACTTCCTCCGGCTTCACAAGACGGTTCTGCGGATTGGTTTTTGTGAAGGCCGAGAGCGCTTCTTCTTCCGAGCGTCCGGTCTTTTCCATGATCTCAGCCACGGCGCGGGCGATGATCGGCGTGTCGGTGAAGCCCGGGCAGACCGCATTGACGGTCACGCCCTTGCGGGCAAGCTCAAGTGCCAGCGCGCGTGTCAGGCCGATCACGCCATGCTTGGCGGCGCAATAGGCACTCACATAGGCATAGCCGGTGAGGCCCGCCGTCGAGGCGACATTGATGATCCGGGCATCGCCCGTTGCCGCGCCGCGCGCCTTCAGGTCGCCCAGCACCGCCTGGGTCACGTTGAAGACGCCGGTCAGATCGACATTCATTACCTTCGACCAGAGATCGAGCGTGGTCTTCTCGAAGGGTGCGCTCGGCGCCTCGCCTGCATTATTGACGAGGATCGAGACCGGACCGAAACCGGCTCGCGCCTTGTCTAGCCCGGCGGCAATCGCCGGCGGATCGGTCACGTCGAAGCCGGCGACGACGGCAGCACCATCGCCCAGTTCCGCCGCGAGCGCCTTGAGCGGCTCCGCCCGGCGTCCGGTCAGCGTGACTTTTGCGCCCGCGCCATGCAGCGCGCGCGCAATCGCCGCCCCGATGCCGCTGCCGGCACCGGTGACGAGCGCATGATGTCCGTCGAGAGCACCCATCGCGACCCCTTACTTCGCAGCCGGGGCGGTTTGCGCCGCGCGCTCGATATTGGTCTCGTACTGGCTCTTGCCCGAATAATACTGCTTCGGCCAGGCGACGTTTTTCACGCCGATCCGGGCTGCTTCATGCAGCGTCCAGGCGGGGTCGGCAAGATGCGGACGGGCGACCGCGCAGAGATCGGCGCGGCCGGCCGCGATGATCGAATTGGCGTGGTCCGCTTCCGAGATCGCGCCGACAGCAATCGTGTCCACCTGGATCTCGTTGCGGATCTTGTCGGAGAAGGGCGTCTGGAACAGGCGGCCATAAACCGGCTGCTCTTCCTTCCACACCTGCCCGGACGAGCAGTCGATGAGATCGGCGCCCGCTTCGCGGAACATTTCGGCAAAGATTGCCGCATCGTCGGGCGTGTTGCCGCCCTCGAACCAGTCATGGCAGGAGAGGCGAACCGACATGGGCTTGTCCTTCGGCCAGATGGCGCGGACGGCCTTGAAGACCTCCAGCGGATAACGTGCCCGGTTCTCGTGGCTGCCGCCATACTCGTCCTCGCGGCGGTTGGTGAGCGGCGAGAGGAAGGCGGAGAAGAGATAGCCGTGGGCGGCGTGGAATTCCAGCCAGTCCGCCCCGGTCGTCACGGCCCGTTCCGTGGCGCTGACGAAATCGGCTTTCACCCGGTCCATGTCCTCGCGGGTCATGGCGCGCGGCACCTGGCTGTGCTTGAGATAGGGCAGGGCGGAGGCCGAAATCAGCGGCCAGGTCTCGCTTTCGGGAAGCGGCTGGTCGATGCCGTCCCAGGCGAGTTTCGTCGCACCCTTGCGGCCCGCATGGCCGAGCTGGATGCCGACCTTGGCACCGCTGTTCTCATGGACGAAATCCACGAGCCGCTTCCAGCCGGCCGCCTGCTCGTCGTTCCAGAGGCCGAGGCAACCGGGGGTGATGCGGGCATCGGGCGAGACGCAGGTCATCTCGCCGAAGACGAGGCCGGCACCGCCGAGCGCACGGGAACCCAGATGCACCATGTGGAAGTCGCTGATCAGCCCGTCCTTGGCGGAATACATCGCCATGGGCGAAACGACGATGCGGTTTTTCAGCGTCAGGCCGCGGATCGTGTAGGGCGTGAACATCGGCGGCGGGGCGCGCTCGCCCTCCTTGACCTCGATGCCCGAGCGGGTGGCGAACCAGCGCTCGTAGCCTTCGAGCCAGGTCTTGTCGCGCAGGCGCAGGTTTTCGTGGCTGATGCGCTGCGAGCGGGTCAGCATCGAATACATGAACTGCTCGGGCTCCAGCGTGTCCGCATAGCGGCGGCCGACCACCTCGAACCATTCCATGGCGTTGCGCGCCGCATTCTGGATGCGGGCAACATCGACGCGGCGGATTTCCTCGTAAGCGTCGAGAACGGCCGGAATCTTGTCCTTCTGGTGCCCCAGCTTCTGGAACTGGTTGGTCAGCTCGATGGCATCGTCGATGGCGAGCTTCGTGCCCGAACCGATGGCGAAGTGGGCGGTATGGGCGGCATCGCCCATCAGCACCACATGGCTCTTGCCGTTGAAATGGCTCCAATTGCCGCAGATCAGGCGGTTGAAGTTCAGCCAGGCCGAGCCGCGCAGATGCCGCGCATTGGTCATCAGCGGCGCGCCTTCCAGCACCTCCTCGAACAGCTTCTCGCAGAAATCGATCGAGCCCTGCTGATCGAGCTGGCCGAGACCATGCTTCTCATAGGCCTCTTCCGTGGTCTCGACGATGAAGGTCGAGGTTTCGTTGTCGAACTTGTAGATATGGGCCTGGAACCAGCCATGCTCCGTCTTGCGGAAATCGAAGGTGAAGGCGTCATAGAGGCGCTTGGTGCCGAGCCAGATATAGCGGTTCGGGCGCACCACCAGATCGGGCTGGAAGACATCCGCATAGGCATTGCGGATCTTGGAATTCAGGCCATCCGACGCGATGATCAGGTCCGCATCCGGGAAGTCGTGATCGCTCTCCACGTCGGTTTCGAAGACGAGTTCGACGCCGAGCGCCTCGCAGCGCTTCTGCAGGATGTTCAGCAGTTTCTTGCGGCCGATGCCGACGAAGCCGTGGCCGGAGGTGCGCTGGCGCGTGCCCTTGAACCAGACCTCGATATCGTCCCAATGGTTGAAGGCATCCTGGATTTCGGCGGCACTTTCCGGGTCCCAGACCTTCATGCTTTCCATGGTCGCATCGGAAAACACCACCCCCCAGCCGAAGGTGTCGTAGGGGCGGTTGCGCTCCACCACCGTGATCGAATGCTCAGGGTGAAGCTTCTTCATCAACAGGCCGAAATAAAGCCCGGCTGGGCCTCCGCCTATGCACACGATCCGCATGTCTGGCCTCCATCAACGATCTCTGGGCACCGCAGTGGCGCCGGGATATTTTAAGTTTAAAACATAGCACCGGACCGCCTTCTGTCAATGCGACGAAATGAAATATTTTAAGTTTAAAATATCTTTGCCTTTCGTCATTTTTGGGCCAATCCCCCGGCTCATGCTGCGCTTTGCAAATGAACATGATAATCGTCCGATGAAACTGGTTCCCCGGAGACCCGCATGTTCCCCCGTTCCCTTGCTGCGCCCGGCGCAGCCCTTGGCCTTCTCGTTCTTCTTGCCGGTTCCGCTACTGCCGCAGACCCGACTATTCCTGCCATCGACAAGGCCGTGAAGGCCTATCTCGGCAAGGACACGCCCGGCCTTGGCGTGCTCGTCATGAAGGAAGGCGAGGTTGTGCATCTGAAGGGCTATGGATATGCGGATATAGAAAGCGAAACGCCGGTCACGCGCGACAGCCTGTTCGATCTCGCCTCGGTGTCCAAGCAGATGACCGCCCAGGCGGCGATGCTGCAGATCGAGGATGAGCTCTACACGCCGGAGACGGAAATCTCGACATTGCTGCCCGCCTTCAAGAACCAGCCCGATGATGAGCGCCCTCTCGTGGTTTCTGATCTCGTCCACCATGTCAGCGGCCTTGCCGATTACCTCGATGGCAACGAGGAACTGAATTACGGCGCAGAAACCACCAATGCGGAGGTGATCAAATGGCTCTCCCGTCAGCCGTTGGTCAGGGCACCGGGCACCAAGTTCGACTATTCGAACTCCGGCTACCTCACTCTCGGTTCGCTGGTCGCCGCTGCCGATGGCAAGAAATCCCTCGACGACGTCCTTGAGGAGCGCATCTTCAAGCCGCTCGGCATGACGTCCAGCGGTCTCGTTACCTCGGACCGGATCGATGAGAACCGGCAGGTCACGGGCTATGCCGGGACGAAGGGCAAATTTGAGGAAAGCTATTCACCCACGGTCACCGAAGGCGATGGCAATGTCATCACGTCCCTGGCAGACCTCGTGAAATACGAAAAGGCGCTTGCCACCAACGAACTTCTGACGCCGGAAGCCACCGACCGGCTTTTCGAAAACGGCAGCTATGACGATGGCAACCCGATCGTCGAGGACGGGGACGGCTATGGCTACGGCTGGTCGATTTCCGAGGGAAAGCAGAACTATGCCTATCACAGCGGCAGCTGGATGGGCACATCCACTTATTATCAGCGTAATCTGACCTCGGGCGTCACCGTCATCCTGCTGGCCAATGGCGAGGATATTTCACTCGGAGATCTGGCAAGCGAGATCGAAACCGCGGCCGACGAAGCGGAGTAAGGGAAGCCCCTTACTCGGTCCGTTCGGCGGAAAGCGGCCGGTAGAGACCGCGCCAATAGACCAGCGCGCCTTCGTCCTCGGCGCGGATGCGCACATCCATCACCCGGCCGACCAGAATCGAATGGGAGGCGCGGTCGATCATCTCCTCCAGACGGCAGTCGAGCGCCACCGCAGCGTCGCCAAGCAGCGGGGCGCCGGTCGGCCCTTCGCTCCATTGCCCGAGCCGGTAGCGCTCCTCGCCCTTCACGCCGCCCTTGCCGGCAAAGAGATCGGCGATCGGTTGCTGCGCCGCTGTCAGCGCATTCACACCGAAATGCCGGAAGCGTTCAAAGAGCGGCCAGGAGGACGCGGAGCGGTTGACGCAGACGATCACCGTCGGCGGATCGACCGAGAGCGAAACAGCGGATGTCGCCACAAGGCCGGAGCGCTCCCCCGGTCGGCCGACCGTGATGACGCTGACATTGCCGGCAAAATGGCGCATGGCGGCGCGATAGGCATCCGCCGTCGGCGGCGCCGTGACAAGGCTTTCCATGATCATGATATCCCCAGACGAAAAGGGTGCGGCGGGCCTTATCGGGCCGAAGCCGGTGCGGCTTTTGCCGCGGAACGAGATGATGCGGGGCCAGCAAGGGCCGGCCCCGGCTGGCCTCAGGCTGCGACCGCCCGGACCCCATTCGGGCGGCGGATGCCTGCGGATTCGAGAATCGGCAGCACGGTGTCGCGGAAATAGGGGAACTCCTCGGCGTAATCCACGAAGGAAAGCGTCGTGCCGTTGAAGCCCGCCTTGTGAAGAGAGATGAGGCCTTCGGCCACCTGCTCCGGCGTGCCCACCAGCGGGAAGCCGCCATGGCCGGCGGCCATGCGATCGCGGATCAGCGCCAGGAGGTCGTGCGGGAAGGAGTGCGCATGGGCAAACTGGAGGTTGACCAGATTGTCGACCGCCGCCCAATCCGCATTGTCCTGGCCGAAATGCTGGAGATAGTCGCGCGCTTCCTTCTCCGTCGGCCGGCAGACCACATGCGAGAAGGTCAGCACGCCGACATTGCGGCCCACGGCCTTTGCCTGTTGCTTGAGACCACCGATTTCTTCCGTGGAGCGCGAGAGATCGATAGCCGGGGTGAAGAGGAAATCCGCATTGCGCACGGCAAATTCCCGGCCCTGGCCGGAGCCGGCCGCATTCAGGATCGGCACCTTCCGGGCCGGGCGCGGATCGCCGAGGACCTGCTTCAGCTTGAAGAACTTGCCGTCCCAGTCGAAGGCTTCTGTCCGGGTCCACAGCGCCTTGATGATGTCGAACCATTCCTGCGCATAGCCGTAACGGTCTTCATGCGCGGCGGGCAGTTCGAGCCCCAGCGCCTCATATTCCGGCTGGTTCCAGCCCGCAACGATGTTGAGGCCGATGCGGCTTGAGGAAATCTGGTCGATGGTCGCGATCTGCTTGGCGACGACAACAGGATGGTTTGCAGCCGTATGGATGGTGGCGAAGACATTGATGTTCTTCGTATGTGCCAGAAGGCCGGCAGCCCAGGTCATGGTTTCCAGCACGCCGCCATGGAAGTTGGTCTCGCCGCCATAGCCGATCCAGCGGGCAATCGGCAGCATGAAGTCGATGCCGGCATCGTCCAGCAGCTTGCCGAGGCGAAGATTGTTCTCCCAGGAATTCACCCAGCGCTCGGGCACCTTGGTGACCGACATGCCGCCGGAGCAATTGGAAGCGAAGGTGCCGAGCACGAACTGGTTCTCGGCAAACATGGAGTTCTGCAATTCCGTCATGGTGGTGGTTCCCCATTTATTATCTGATAGAATTTACGATAGAAAGTCTATCTTAAAAACGGTTCTTGTCAATTGTCAGGCGGCTTTGCATAGGGGGTCTGGTTCAAGATACTAGAAGCTTGAAGTAATTTGGAAATTGACGGAAAACCGCTTTCCTTGGGGCGCCGGGCCTGCAATAAATTTATCCGGCAGGCGGCGGCGGAGGCGAGACAATGGACAAGCGCAAGAGTGGCAAGGTCAGCGACGAGAAGAAGCCGGAGGCTCTCGACCGGCGCTGGCATCTCGCCCGTACGCCCGTCGAAGTCGATGTCGCGGAGATCGAATATGCGCTGATGCGCACCTATGAGTCCTTCAGCCGCTGGCAGACGGAATGCCTTTCCTCGGTGATCGATTTTGCAGCGAGCGGGCCGGAGAACGCCATGTTGCACATCATCCGCATGAACGACCGCCCGAAGACGATCAAGGATCTCGCGCGCCTTGCCAATCGCGAGGACATCCCCAACATGCAATACAGCCTGCGCAAACTCATTCAGGCGGGGCTGGTCGTGCGGGAAGGCAGCGGCCGCTCCGGCGTCACCTATTCCGTCACCGATCTCGGCCGCGACGTAACCGACCGCTACGCGGATGTCCGCTCGGCCCTGCTGGTGGATGCGATCCAGTCGGTCCCCGATTTCCCGCAGCGCCTCGAAGATGCCACCCGCACGCTTCAGCTCCTCAGCGGCATCTACGAACACGTCGCCCGCATGGCCGCCACCCATCGGCGGACGGGGCGATAAGGTCCACGAAGCCACGCCGGAAACGGGATTTGGTGACGATGTAGTGGTCGCTCATCGATGATGACGGAAAGCACGGCATATGCGACGTCATCCTCGGGCTTGTCCCGAGGATCTGCGAGGTTGAACAAGACCGAGAGGGTGGCAGATGCTCGGGACAAGCCCGAGCATGACGGAGAGGAAGGGCTACAGCCTTTGTAGCGTCATTCCACTCCGGAAAACCGAAGGCTTTCCCTGGGATAGCCTGTTTTCGATAGAAAAAAGGGGCGCCGGAGCGCCCCAAATCCCGACAAGGCGGGGGGAGGTCGGTTGCCGCCTCAGGCGGCAAGCTTGGCAAGATAGGCATCCGCCTCTTCCGGCACGGCAAACCAGGGGAAGAAATCGAGCGGGTTGTTGAAGCCGTTGGCAATCCGCTTGGCGAGCACGGGGAAGGCCTGCGCCGAACCCATGATGTTGAGCACATGCGGCGGTGGCGGCTGAAGCAGCGCATTGGTCCAGCCGACGACGAACTGCGCATAGGCCCAGTAGCGGTCGAAGGTCGCCTGCATGAAGGCAGCGTCGAAGGGCCTGTCACCATGCGCAAGGATCGCGTCCATATAGATCTTCGCCGCCTTCGAGGCATTGTTCGAGCCCTGGCCGGTGATCGGATCATTGAGGCAGACCGCATCGCCGAGGCCGAGCACCATGGCGCCCGAGGGCAGCCGGCCGATCGGTTTGCGCACGGTCGGGGCGAAGGAGCCGGCGAGAATGCCGTTGGCATCGGTCAGTTCCACCTCCCGGCAGCGCTCCGCCTCCCAGGGCAGGAAAGTCTCGAGGATCCATTTGGACTTGGCGAGATGTTCATCGGCGCTTTTTACGTCCTTCCAGCAATCCATCGGACCGCCCGGAATCCCCTCGAAGACCATGATGTCGCAAGGCCCTGTCGTGGTATAGGCCGGGAAGACGAAATATTCGCCGATGGTCGGGATCAGGTTGAAATTGACCGCCGAATGGTCGGGACGCGGCCGCATGCCCTTCACATAGGTCAGCGCCAGCGAACGTTGCGGCTTGTCGAAGGGTGATTTTTCCGCGTCACGCTCGAACATCCGCCCGACATCGCCCTTGCCGGAGGCAACGATCACCAGATCGCTTTCCCGTGCATAGGCTTCCATGTCCTCGATGCCGGCATCATGGATCGTCAGGCGGCCGCCGCGCTTTTCGAATTCGGCCATCCAGACGGGCACCTTTACCCGCTGGTCGACACTCTGGCCCGGCTTGTCGAGCTTGCCGTTCCAGTCGATTGCCTTGTTGCCGGATCCGTCAGGCGCAGGCACGCAAAAATTGATGCTGTCGACCGTCGGGCAGACATCGTCCCAGTAGTTCAGCCCGAGGTCGCGCTCGTTCTGGAGCGCATTGTCGAACATGCACTGGCTTGAGAGAACCTTGCCGTTCCTGATGTCTTCTGCGGTCCGGTTCTGCACGATGTGGACCGAATGGCTCGCATCCAGCAGGCCGCAACCGAGCTGCAGGCCCGATTGCCCGCCGCCGATGATGGTGAATGTCCTGGTCTTGCTCATTGTTTCATTCCCCTTCTTGTTTCTTTGATTGTCTGGCGCTCATTCCATCAGGAGCGGAATGGCGGGATCGGCCCGCTCGGGTCCCATGGCGGTGTAGCCGCCATCGACCCGGATATCCGTGCCGGTGATGAAGCTCGCCTGATCGGAAAGAAGAAAGGCAACGGCTTCGGCCACTTCCGCCGGATCGCCGGTGCGGCCGAGCAGGTGGAAGGGC
Source organism: Gellertiella sp. DMC107 (assembly GCF_056313605.1). Lineage (NCBI taxonomy): Bacteria > Pseudomonadati > Pseudomonadota > Alphaproteobacteria > Hyphomicrobiales > Rhizobiaceae > Gellertiella > Gellertiella sp. DMC107. The sequence goes on from NZ_JBQUZZ010000002.1 coordinate 57,752, forward strand.
TTTGCCACGCTGTCGGTCTTGGCACGGTTGCCGTTGGTCAGCTGGTTCATGATGTTCGACCAGGTCCAGCCGGGCGAGACCGCATTGACGCGAATGCCATCGGGCGCAAGGTCCATGGCCTGGTTGCGGGTGAGCTGCAAGATCGCCGCCTTGGCGACCGGATAGACCCAGCGCCCGGTCTGGGCGACGCGGGACGAAATGGAGCCGAAATTGACGATGGCGCCCTTGTTGGCCTTCAGATGCGCATGGGCGGCCTGCATCAGCATGATCGAGCCGACCACATTGACGTTGAAGGCCGTCAGCCAGTCGGCCCGGCTCGTGCTGGCGCCATTGTCCAGATAGGTGCAGGCCACGTTGACGAGGAAATCGAGCCGCCCCGTGCGCTTCACCGTTTCCTCGACCAGCGCCTTTATGTCTTCGTCGGACGTCACGTCGGTGCGGATGAAGGAGACATTCGCCCCGAGCCTTTCCGCTGCCGCGCTTCCGTCCGCCTCATTGATATCGGCGATGACAACCTTGACGCCATAGCCGGCGAGCACGTCCGCTACGGCCTGGCCGATCATGGTCGCGCCGCCCGAGACGATCGCCGTCCTGTCCTTCAATCCCCGCATCCGGTTCCTCCTTTTTTCTTCTGGTTGGTTTGATCTGAGATTGCCTCTCAGGCGCTCGCAGCCATCGGCAGGGGTGCTGCCGGCCGCGTGAAATGGCCGTCCGCATAAATCAGGGCCTCTCCGGGATCCTCTTCGGTCACCGTCGCGATGACCTGGCCGATCAGGATCACATGGGTTGCATGGTCGACGGCCTTGTCGAGCCTGCAGTCGAAGCTGACGAGCGCGCCATCCAGCACCGGCGCACCGCTCGTCCCCTCATGCCAGCGCCCGACGCCAAAGCGCTCGCCGGCGGCAAGACCGGCCCGGCCGGCAAAGGTTTCGGCCACATCCTGCTGGTCGGCGGAAAGCACGTTGACGCAGAAATTGCCGCTGACGGGAGCAAGCTGGCCCACCCAGGTCTCGCGATTGATGCAGGCCAGAACAGACGGCGGATCAGCCGAAAGCGAGCAGAAGGCGGTTGCCGTCACACCGCGCCTTTCGCCATCGGGACCTGTTGTTGTGACCACCGTCACCGTGCCGGAAACCCGGCGCATGCCCAGCCGAAAGAGATCGCGCTCGCTCGCCATTCATCCTCCTCGCCCTCGAAAACCGGCCTTCTCCCTTGCCGCTTTTCAAAGCTTTAAATTTAAACTAACCTGATGGTGATCCCTGGGAGGGGAGGCGGCAATCCGCATCGCGCAGCCTTTATCCGGATCGCGCAGTCGGCGCGGCCCTTGCGGCGCGGGATTTTAGGGGTCATGATCGCCCCTGGCGATCTGAACAATGCGGGATGTGACGGAGCGCGGGAGGGAGACCGATGCTTGATGCACTGATACCCCTGAACCAGTTCCAGCTGGTGGACACGCGCGAGCCCGATGCCGCGCGCGAGGAAATCGGCCGCATCTTCTGCCCCCATTTCCTCGATCCGCTGGCTCGCCGAGCCGAAGGTTTCCATGCCCGGCACAACCACGCCCGGGGCAATGGCTATTCGGTGAACTTCGTCAGCTATGGATCGGCGGTCGAGATCGATCCGGGCGCTCTGTCCCGTTTCTTCCTCCTGCAGATCCCGCTGAAGGGGCAGGCGCTCGTGCGATGCGGCACCATGCTGACCGAGGCAGAGGCCGGAACCCGCGCCTCGCTGCTCTCGCCCACGCTTCCCACCCGCATGACCTGGAGCGAGGGCTGCGAGAAGCTTATCCTGCTCATCGACCGGGCGGTCATGGAGGCCCAGTTTGCCAGCCTCACCCATCGCCCGCTCGGCACGGTGGAATTCGAAACGGGGATCGATCTGACGAGCCCCGCCGGTCGTGCGCTGATCCGCCATGCGGAGTTGGTGCTGTCGGCAGCGGAAGATCCGGCGAGCGCGCCGCCGGCCTATCTGGCGCTTTTGCGCGACGGGCTGACGACCCTCTTGCTGAGCGGTTTTTCCCATTCGGGTTCAGCGATTCTCAACCGGCCGCAGCCCCTGCCGGCGCCCGCGGCCGTACGCCGCGCGGAAGAATTCATCGAGGCGCATGCGGGCGAGGCGATCGCCATGGCGGATATCGCTGCGGCAGCGGGCGTGCCGCTCCGCTCGCTGCAGGAAGCCTTCAAGCGGGCCCGTGGACTGACGCTTTCGGAAGCGGTGCTGACGACCCGGCTCGACCATTTCCATGCGCGGCTGAAAAGCCCGCCGCCCGCGTCTTCGGTTGCCGATATCGCCTTCGAATGCGGCTTCGGCCATCTGGGACGGGCCGCCGCCGCCTATCAGGCCCGTTTCGGCGAAACGCCCTCGCAGACGCTTCGCCGGCACCGGTGATTATTTCGCGGGGTCCTTCGGGCTCCAGAGCACGGTTTTCGCGTCCTTTTCATAGGCCATGCCCTTCGGATAGCTGATCGCCTCCAGCTGCAGGCCCCAGGGCGCCTGGAAATAGAGAATGGTCTGGCCGGCTGCCGGACCCTGGTCCACGGGGATCGGCCCCATCCGCGTCTTCACGCCCTTGCCCTCCAAGTAGGCTTTGGCCGCCGCCACATCATCCACGTAGAAGGCGATATGGAAACCACCGATATCGCTGTTTTTCGGCGTCAGGTCTTTTTGGTCGGGTGCGGTATATTTGAACAGCTCGATATTGGAGCCGAAATTGCAGCGCATCATGGTGATTTCCTCGATCACCGCCTTCGGATCGACGCCCAGCACATCCTGCATGAAGGTGCCCTTGTCGTCGGCAAAGGGCCCGAAGCTCATCGCCTTCTCGCAGCCCACCACATCGGTGAAGAAGCTCACGGCCTGCGCCATGTCCGGCACGGTAATGCCTGTATGGTCATGACCGCGCATGCCGGGAATGCTGTCGGCGCTGGCGCCGCTCGCCGCGCCCGCGAGTATGGCCGTTACGGCCAGGATTCTATTGATGGTTTTCACTGCTGTTCTCCCTGATTGGCGGGCAAAACCGGTGCAAAAGGGCACCGTCGCGCCGGACCCGCATTTCCGGCACGGGAAGGAAGGATCGGCATGGGCAGCGATGAGGCGGGTCCCGATAATGGGGGCTCCACCCTCGCAATCATCAGGCGAGCGCAGGTTCCTTCAGCCAGTTCGCATCCACTTCGGGAAGCGGGATGGCATCGAGCAACTCGCGCGTATAGGCGGTTTTCGGGTTGTCGAAGAGCGTGGCGCAGTCGCCCGCCTCCTCGACGCGCCCCTGCCGCATCACATAGACGCGGTCGCAGACGGCGCGGATGACCGAGAGATCATGGCTGATGAAGGCCATGGCGAGACCGAGGTCGCGGCAGAGATCCTTGAGGAGATTGAGCACCTGCGCCTGGGTCGAGACATCGAGCCCCGAGACGATTTCGTCCGCGAGCACGAATTCCGGCTCCAGCAAGGCCGCCCGGGCAATGCCGATGCGCTGGCGCTGGCCGCCGGAAAGCTCGTGCGGATTGCGACCGAGCACGATCTTCGGCAGGCCGACACGGTCGAGCATGCGCACGAGCCGGGTCTCAGCCTCCGCATCGCTTTTGGCAAGCCCGTGGAAAAGCAGCGGTCCTGACAGGATCTGCCGGATCGTGTGGCGCGGATTGAGAGAGGCCATCGGGTCCTGGAAAATCATCTGCATCCGCTTGCGATAGGGCCGCATGGCCTCCTCGCCGAGATGGGTGATGTCTTTCCCGTCGAAGCGAATTTCACCCGCCGACGTATCGACCAGCCGGATGAGGGCCCGCCCCAGCGTCGTCTTGCCGGAGCCGCTCTCGCCGACGATGCCGATGGTCTCGCCCCGGTCGAGATGGATATCGACGCCGTGCAGCACCTTCACGCCGCCGCGGCGGCGATGGCCATAGGTCACCTCGATGCCCGTTGCCGTGATCAGCCGCTCAGCCATGAACGATCTCCTTCGCACCGCTGCGGATTTCCTGGTGAAGCTGGTCGAAGACCGCCTGCGGCACGGGTTCCAGCCCCGCATCCGGCCGGTCGTAGCGGGGACCGGCGGCAATCAGCGCCCGCGTATAGACATGGCGTGGGTTGGAAAGCACGGCCGCGGTCGGACCCGCCTCGATCACCTTGCCGCCATAGAGGAGCGTAACGCTGTCGCAGATCTTCGCGACCACGCCGAGATCGTGGGTGACGAAGATGACAGCGGTGCCGTGGGCCTCCTGCATGCCGCGAATGAGGCGGAGGATCTGCTTCTGCACCGTCACATCGAGCGCCGTCGTCGGCTCGTCCGCCACCACCAGCTTCGGCTCCAGCGAAAAGGCGGCCGCGATCATCACGCGCTGGCGCATGCCACCGGAAAGCTCGTGCGGATAGGCCTTCAGCACCCGTTCGGGATCGCGGATATGGACTTCCGAGAGAAGCTGCAGCGCACGCGCGTGGGCATCGCGGGCATTCATGCCGCGCCGGAGGCGAAGGCCGTCGGTCAGCTGCGCCTCGATCCGCCGGCCCGGGTTCAACGCCGTCTGCGGGTCCTGCGGGATGAGCGCGATGTCGCTCCCCATGATCGCCTGGAGATCCCGGGGCGTCATGGTCAGCAGATCGCGCCCCTCGAAACGCATCGTGCCCGCCGTCACCTTCACCGTGCGCGGAAGGATGCCGAGCAGCGCCTTGGCGATGGTGGATTTTCCCGCACCGCTTTCCCCGACAAGGCCGCGAACTTCGCCCCTCTTCAGGTTCAGCGAGACGTCCCGCAGGATCGGATTGCCGCCTTCGCGGAGCGATATGGCCGAGAGGCCGGAAATGTCGAGCAGCAGGTCACTCATCGTCTCAGCACCGGATCGAGCGCACGGCGCAGTCCGTCGCCGAGCAGGTTGAAGGCAAGCACGGTGGCAAACAGCGTGACCAGCGGGAAGGTGAGCACCCACCAGCCCTGGTAGATGATCTGCCGGCCTTGCGCGATCATGCCGCCCCAGGTCGGCGTATCGGAGGAAACCGAAAGCCCGACGAAGGAGAGGATCGCCTCGACGATGACGGCAATGCCCATTTCGAGGCTGAGAAGGGCGACCAGCACGGGCGCCACATTGGGCAGGATCTCGCGGACAAGGATGCGCAGGCGCGGATAGCCCATGGTTCGGGCGGCGGTTACATAGTCGAGCCGCGCCTGTGCCATGGTTTCCGCCCGGATCACCCGGCAGAAGCGGGTCCAGTCGATGATGACGATCGCCGCGATCACCGAATGCACGCCCGAACCGAAGACGGCGACGAGCAGGATCGACAGCAGTACCGGCGGAAAGGCCATCCAGATCTCGACGAGCCGGGAAATGACCGTATCCGCCCACCCGCCATACCAGCCGGCAATCAGGCCAAGCGCCGTGCCGAATAGCGCGGCAAGGCCCGCCGCCACGAAGGCGACGGTGAGCGCGATCCGCGTGCCGTGGATCAGGCGGGAGAGCACGTCGCGGCCGAGATCGTCCGTTCCGAGAAAATAGCCGGGCTCGTAGCCGGAACCGCCAACCGGGGGAAGCGTGCCTAGCATCAGGTCCTGCTCCAGCGGGTCTTTGGGTGCGATATACGGGGCAAAGAGGGCGAGAATGACGAGGAGGAGAATGAAACCGCCGGCAATGACCACCTTCGGCTCGGAGAGCATCGCCCTCAGTGCCGAGCGGTGGGACGCGGGCTTTTCCTTTGCGGCAGGCTGCATGGCGGCCTCCTTGGGTGCGTCGGAAACCAGACCGGACATCAGGCCTCCATGCGCGGATTGAAGGCGACGACAAGGGCGTCGGTCGCAAGGTTGACGAGAATGAAGAGCGCGCCGAACACCAGAACGAGCCCCTGGATCAGCGGCAGGTCACGGTTGATCACCGCGTCGATCGCCATGTTCCCGATACCGGGATAGGCGAAGATGCGCTCGACGATGACGGTACCGCCGATCAGGAAGGTGAACTGCACGCCAGTCAGCGCAATGGTCGGGCCGATGGCATTGCGCAGCGCCTCCTGCAGCACGAGGCGGAGACGGGACATGCCCTTGAGGCGGGCGAGCAGGATGTAATCCTGTACCATGGCCTCGGCGAGCGCCTCCTTCAGCACCTTGGTGATGATCGAGGCCAGCGGCAGTCCGAGTGCCAGAACTGGCATGATCATGTGGAGCGAAATGTCGAGAAGGTCGCGGAAACGGAAGGTGAGAAGGCTTTCCAGCAGATAGAACTGGGTTGCGAAACCTTCCTGGCTGTCGGGGTTGATGCGGCCCGAGAGCGGGAAGATCGGCAGGAGCACGCCGAAGAGCAGCACCAGCGCCAGCGCCCAGACGAAATCCGGCACCGCGAGGAAAAGCCCGTTCACCGTGTCCACCAGCGGCGCGATCTTCGTGCGGGAGAGAAGGGTTGCCGTCACCGCGATGAGGATGCCGAGCAGCACGGCAAAGACAAGCGCTGCGGCGGCGAGTTCCAGCGTGGCTGGCAGTCGCTCGGCAAGCAGGCCCAGCACGTCGCGGCGCAGCGAGATCGAGGTGCCAAAATCCCCCGACAGTACCGAGGTAAGCCAGATCCAGAACTGCACGGGCAGGCTCTGGTCGAGACCATACTGGGCGCGGAGCGCGGCAATGTCGGCCTCGCTCGCACCGGGCGAGATCATCATGGCGATGGGGTCGCCGGGGACCACGCGCAACAGCACGAAGACGATGACGGCCACCCCGAAAAGGGTAATGGCGGCCATCAGCACCCGGTGAAAGAAGGAATAGGCGGTCATGTTGGCCGGTATCCGTTCCTGGTCGAAGGCTTACAGGAAGGCACAGATCCGCCCGGCCGAGCAATGGTCCGGGGCCGGCTGGCCCATTCAGCGGTAAGGGGCAGGCGGAAGATGGAGATCTTCCGCCTGCGACCGATCAGGCCTTGGAGACGAGCGTCGGTTGCAGCGCGCCGGAAACGTTCGGCGTCACCTTGAGCGAAGACTTGTAGACGATCGGCTGCACATATTGCAGAACCGGGATCACATAGCCCTCTTCCGCAATATACTTGCTGACCTCTTTCCAGCCGGCAATGCGCTTTTCCTCGTCCTTCTCGCCCCAGAGCGGGCCGATCTTGGCGTCGAGGTCGTCGGTGTTCCAGACCGAGTGCGGCGAGGGGCCGAACATGGCGAAACCGGTGGAGGTGGTCGGATCGCCGATCGCATTGCCCCAATTGTAGAAGGCAGCCGGTGCGAGCTGGTCGGCGGCGCGCAGTTCGTAGTGCTTGGCGATTTCGTAGACTTCGATCTCGGCCTCGATACCCACCTTGCGCCACATGCCGACGATTGCCTGGATCATCTCGTAATCCTTCGGCTTGAAGCCACGGGTCGTCTGGATCTTGAACTTGGCGGGCTTGTCCGGCGAGAATCCGGAGGCGGCCAGCAGTTCCTTTGCCTTTTCGGGATCGTAGCCCACCTTCACGGAAGCATCATACGCATCGTATTCCGGTGCTTCCAGCGTATCGATCGGCACGCCATAGCCCTTGAGCAGGCGCTTGACGATGGCGTCCTTGTCGATGGCGTGATGGGCGGCAAGACGCACGTTCTTGTCGTTCATCACCTCGATATTGTTGAGGAAGATCATGCCGATGTCGGAGATCGGGGTGGCAACGCCGGCCAGGCCTTCCTTGCCCTTCAGGCGGTCGAATTCCTCATAGGGGATTTCGAGCGTCACGTCGGAAGCACCCGATTCGATTTCCGCGACGCGGCTCGTCGTATCCGGCACGAACTTGAAGATGACTGTTTCAAAAGCGGGCTTGCCGCCGAAATAATTCGGGTTGGCCTTGAGGCGCAGGAAGGCGTTGCCCTGGTATTCGTCGACCATGTAGGGGCCGGTGCCGATCGGCTTCTTCTCGAAGCCTTCCGGGCCCACCTTTTCATAATAGGCCTTGGGCAGCACATAGCCGGTCAGGAAGGCCATCCACTTGAAGAAGGTCGGCTCGAAACGCACCACGTCGGCGGTGATCTTGTTGCCTTCGACCTTGTAGTTGCCGGCGGTCGACCAGATGAACTGGATCGGGTTGCCGGTTTCCTGCTTGGCGGCGCGCTCCAGCGACCAGACCACGTCTTCAGCCGTGAAGGGCGAGCCGTCATGCCAGGTCACGCCGTCGCGAACCGTCATCCAGAGCTTGCTCTTGTCGTCGTTCCAGCCCCATTCGGTCAGCAGGCCGGGCTCAAAGGAGAGATCGGGCTTCTGGCCGATATACTGGTCGAAGACCGAGCGATAGATCGCCTGAATCGTCGGGTTCACGGCGGAAGGGCCAACCGTCGGATCGAAGGAAGGCAGGTTCACGTTATAGGCAATGGTCAGCGTGCCGTCTTCGGCGGCCAGCACCTTGCTGTGGCCGGCGAGAATGCCGCTCAGAAAGGCGGCCGCGCCGAGCGCAAGCGTTTCGCGTCTGGTAATCTTGGTCATTGGACAAACTCCGTCGTTCCCTGGTTTTTTAACCGGCTCGCCGCCGCCCCTTTTCCTCTCGGAGCCCGCGGTGCCTTTATCTGACTTTTCGGAATTAAAGAATGCCGTCGATGCGGGATGGCGGACCCTGCCCGGGCCTTCTGCCTGTCATGCGCATCCCCTCCCGAAAGCCGCCGCTATAGGCTCCCTCCTTTGACCGGCGGACCATCAGGTGGGATATGTATGTCATAGCATATAAATCCGCGCAAGCACCCTCTTGCGCGTTCCGCCCCAATTCAAGGCTGTATGGCGGAATTGCAAAAGATCGTTGACATTCTCCTTTCCCTCAAAATATGTTTTTGCAAGTTTTAACCGCATGGGCGTCCGCAAGGACGGAGGAGGGTCCCCGTGGCTGAACGGTCGTTTGCACGCGAGGTCGAGGATCTGAAGCTCGGCGAGGGCGAGATCTTCCGGGGCGAGGGCATTCTTGCCATTACAAAGGCGCTTCTACAATCCGGCGTTTCCTATGTCGGGGGCTATCAGGGATCGCCCATCTCCCATCTCATGGACGTGCTGGCCGATGCCAAGGACGTGATGGAAGATCTCGGCGTCCACTTCGAGACATCCGCCTCGGAAGCTGCCGCTGCCGCCATGCTCTCGGCCTCGGTCATGTATCCGGTGCGCGGCGCGGTGACGTGGAAGTCCACGGCCGGTACCAATGTCGCGTCCGATGCGCTCTCCAACCTCTCCTCCGGCGGCGTGACCGGCGGTGCGCTGATCATCATCGGCGAGGATTACGGCGAGGGCTCCTCGATCATGCAGGAGCGCAGCCATGCCTATGCGATGAAGTCGCAGATGTGGCTGCTCGATCCGCGGCCGAACCTGCCCTCGATCGTCAAGGCGGTGGAGGATGGCTTCGAGCTCTCGGAGGCCTCGAACACCCCCGTGATGCTGCAGGTCCGCATCCGCGCCTGCCATGTCCATGGCCAGTTTGTCGCGAAAGACAATCGCCGCCCCGCCTTCACGCTCAGGCAAGCGATGGAAAACCCGGTGCGCGACGTGAACCGCATCGTCTTGCCGCCCGCCTCCTTCGTGCATGAGAAGGACAAGCTGGAGCGCCGCTGGCCGGCTGCGGTCAATTTCGTCAGGGAGCGCAAGCTCAACGAATTCTTCGGTCCCGAGACCGGCGAAATCGGCATCATCACCGTCGGCGGCCTTTATAACGGCGTGCTGCGCGGCCTGCAGCAGCTCGGCCTTGCCGACGTCTATGGCGAAAGCCTGGTGCCCATCTATGTCATGAACGTCGCCTATCCGATGATCGATGACGAGGTGATCGAATTCTGCCGGGGCAAGAAGGCCGTCCTGATGGTGGAAGAAGGCGCCCCTGATTATATCGAACAGGGCCTCAATACCCTTCTTCGCCGCCGCGATATCCAGACCCGCATCTCGGGCAAGGATGTTCTGCCGATGGGTGGGGAATATACCGCGCCCGTCATGCTGAAGGGGTTGACTTCTTTCCTCGAGGCCCATGCAAGCCCGCTTCTCGGCAACCGCCCGCCGGTTCCGGACCCGTCGCCCGTCCTCTCCGACGAACGGGTGAAGGCGCTGGCAACCGTCGTGCCGCCCCGTCCGGCCGGCTTCTGTACCGGCTGTCCCGAGCGGCCGATCTTTGCGGCCATGAAGCTGGTCGAGAAGGAACTCGGTCCCCACCACGTCTCGGCCGATATCGGTTGCCACCTCTTCTCCATCCTGCCGCCCTTCAACATTGGCGGCACGACCATGGGCTATGGGCTCGGTCCGGCCTCTGCCTCCGCCTTCAACGTGGAGGCGGGCAAGCGCGCGATCTCCGTGATGGGCGATGGCGGCTTCTGGCATAACGGGCTCGCCACCTCGGTCGGCAATGCCGTCTTCAACAAGCAGGACGGGGTGATGCTGATCGTCGACAATTTCTATTCGGCGGCGACGGGCGGACAGGACATTCTCTCCTCCCGCGCGGAAAATCCCCGCCGCAAGACCAACAATTCCATCGTGTCGGCGGTCAAGGGCATCGGCGCCACCTGGGTGCGCCAGATCGACCGCACCTATGATGTGGCGAAGATGCGTGACACGCTGCGTGAGGCGCTGACGACGAAGGAGAAGGGGCCGAAGATCATCGTCGCCTCCTCCGAATGCATGCTGAACAAGCAGCGCCGCATCAAGCCGCAATTCGCTGCCGCGGTGAAGTCGGGCAAGCGCGTGGTGAAGGAACGCTTCGGCGTCGACGAGGATGTCTGCACGGGGGATCACGCCTGCATCCGCCTCTCCGGCTGTCCGTCTCTCTCGGTCAAGGAAACCAATGATCCCCTCAGGGACGATCCGGTCGCGGCAATCGACAATTCCTGCGTCGGCTGTGGCAATTGCGGAGAGGTGTCGGAAGCCGCCGTGCTCTGCCCCTCCTTCTACCGGGCCGATGTCATCATGAACCCCACCGGCTGGGACCGCTTCCTTGCCTCCCTGCGCAGCAAGGTGATCGGCTGGCTCCAGCGCCGCCGCGAAAGCCGCCGCGTCCTCTTCGCCGAAGGAGCCTGATCCATGGATGATGCATCGATCTCGGGACGCGCCCGTCTGTCGACCGTCAAGCCGGTGACCATCGCCATTCTCGCCATGGGCGGCCAGGGCGGCGGCGTGCTCTCCGACTGGATCGTGGCGCTTGCCGAAATGAAGGGCTGGGTGGCCCAGTCCACCTCCGTGCCGGGTGTCGCCCAGCGCACCGGTGCCACCATCTATTACATCGAGACCGTGCCCGGCGATGCCAGCCGCGAGCCGACGCTTTCCCTCATGCCGACACCCGGCGATGTGGACGTCGTGATTGCCGCCGAGCTGATGGAGGCCGGCCGCTCGGTCCTCCGCGGCGTGGTCACGCCCGGCCAGACGACCCTGATCACCTCGACGCACCGCTCCTATGCGGTGGCGGAAAAGGAAAAGCCGGGCAACGGCATTGCCGATCCGACGCTCGTTATCTCAGCGACGGATTTCGCCGCCAAACGCACCATCGCCTTCGACATGGAGGCGATTGCGGTGAAGAATGGCAGCGTGATTTCCTCGGCGCTGTTCGGCGCCTTTGCCGCTTCTGGCGTGCTCCCCTTCAGCCGCGAGGATTTCGAGTCCGTGATCCGCTCCGGCGGCAAGGGCATCGAGCCGAGCCTCAAGGCCTTCGGCGCCGCCTATGACCATGCGCTCGAAAAGCCGAAGATTGATCCGAAGCCGAAGGCCGACAAGCATCTGCCGGCCCCGCCGGAGCGTGTCGGCCAGCCCGAACACGATCTCCTGCTGACGCGCATCCGCACCAGCCTGCCGCTCGATCTCCAGCCCATGGCCTATGCGGGCGTGCGCAAGCTCACCGATTTCCAGGATCCCGCCTATGCGGGCGAATATCTCGACCGGCTGGTGGAGATCTTTGCCCGGGATCGTGCCTCGGGCGGGGAGACGCATCGCTTTGCCTTTACCGAGGAAGCGGCGAAATATCTCGCCATCGCCATGGCCTATGACGATGTCATCCGGGTCGCCGATCTGAAGGTGCGCGGCTCCCGCTTCGACCGGGTCAAGAAGGAGGTGGGCGTCAAGGGCGACCAGATCCTCTATACGACCGAGTTCATGCATCCCCGCATGGAAGAAGTCTGCGGCACGCTGCCGAAGGGCCTGGGACGCTGGATCGAGAACAACAAGGGGCTCTACGCCTTTCTCGACCGCCGGGTGAACAAGGGCCGCCGGGTGAAGACGGGCACGATCTTCTGGTTCCTGGGCCTCTATATGGTTTCCGGCATGCGCCGCTTCCGCCGCGGCACCCTTCGGCACGAACGGGAAATGGCCTTCACCGCCGAATGGCTGGAAAAGGCGCTTGCACTGCTTTCGAAGAATTACGCTCTCGCCGTCGAGGTGCTGAAGTGCCGCCGGCTTGTGAAGGGCTATTCCGGCACTCATGTGCGCGGCATCTCGAAATTCGACCGGGTGCTTTCGGCCCTGCCGCTCCTCGAAGCCCGCGAGGACGGCGCCGACTGGCTCCGCCGCCTCCGCCAGGCCGCCCTGCTGGACGAAGACGGTATCGCACTCGACGGCGCTCTGAAGACGGTGGCGTCCCTTTGACGTGAGGTGGCGCTCGCCCTTCGCCCCGCTAGCGCCTCTCTATCGGCCGGTTAGCTTGCGCGCGACCGGCAGTTCTCGATCTCGAGGAAGGCGTGAAGTCCGGTCTTTTCGTCGTCCTGAAAGAAGGATCCCTTGCGTTCGATCCTGCTTATCCGGTCAAGACGGAACGTTCTGAAATCGTTTCGCAATTCGCACCAGGCGGAAAACATCCAGCCATCGGTCAGGGACCAGATCACCAGCGGCCTCAGGCGGCGGCTGGAGGCGATACCGTCCGCATTGGTATAGGTGATCTCGATGATTTCCTTCCTGCGGATGGTCTCGCGCAGAAGGCCCACATGAACAGATGCCGTGCTGCGGTCCTGAAGGCTGAAAAAAGGGGCTTCGTCCAGCTTGCGCTCTTCCGGCTGCGGCAGTCCGGCCTGTATTTTCGCCCGAGCTTCCCGGGCGGCCAGAGCAAGCATGGGATCACCCGAGCGTTCGACGAAGGCGAGTCCCATGGCCAGCGCGTCGATCTGGTCGTGCGTGAAGGTGACGGGCGGCAGATCGAAGCCGGGACGAAGCAGATATCCCACACCCGCTTCCCCCTCGATGGGAAGCCCCGAGGCTTGCAGATGGGCAATGTCACGATAGACGGTGCTGACGCTCACCTCGAGTCGCCGCGCCAGGTCCTGTGCGCGCACCACGTCCGGGCCGCGCATCTCCCTGATCAACCGGAATAATCGTTCTGCTCGTCTCATCGGATCGATTCGCTGACCGGACAAGGCCGGCATCCGCCCGCATCATGCGGCGGACGGATGGAGCTGTCCATGGCTGCCTGCGGATCAGGCAACGGCGGTCGCTTCTATTTCGAACATCAGGTCGGGCAGGGCAAGGCGTGTCACGCCAAGAAGTGTCATGGGTGGACGAGCCTGTGCTGATCCGAGCCGGGCGCCGAGCAGATCGAAATTGCGCATCGCCGCATCCACGTCGGTCGTATAAACGGTGAGCCGCACCAGATGCGCGAATCCCATTCCGGCTGCTTTCAGAATCGCTTCCATATTGTCCAGCGAAAGCTCGATCTGTTTGCGCATTTCGCCGACATGCCGAGGTGCACCCTTTTCGTCGACGGATGTTTGGCCTGCGCAGAAAAGATGTCTGGTTGATCCCTCGATTATCTCTGCCTGATTGTAGCCCAGTTGCAACGACCATGCCCACGGATTGACGGCTGTTCTGTTCATGGAAATCTCCTTTCACGCTCGGTTCCAAGGCCTGTTTTAGACCACAGGCCTGCTGTCACCGTGGTGAGAGGAGTGTTGCGGGCATGTCGGAAATACCCTCTGAATTCGCCTGTTTAACCCTTGGCCGCCACCATGCCATGATGGGCAGATGGCAGGAGAGGTGCGGCATGTCCTATTACGACGCCTATCTGATACCGGTTCCCGAAGCAAAGCTCGCTGCCTACAAGGCCTTTTCGGCACGCATGGCTGCGATTTATCGGGAATATGGCGCATTGCGGGTAGTGGATTGCCTGCTCGATCCGGAAGTCCGGGATGGGGCGGAATTTCATGCCGAAGGCGCGCGGGAGGCGGCCTCGGCCGTCACGCTGCGGGATTTTCATGCGGCGGCGGATACGCGGCCGGGCGAAGTGGTGGTGCTCTCCTTTACCGAATGGCCGAGCAAGGCCGCGCGCGATGCCATCCTGCCCCGTGTGCTGGCCGATCCCCGGGTCCAGCCGGTCAAGGGAGAGGACATGGTCTTCGAAGGCACCCGGCTCGTGGCCGGCGGGTTCCTCGGGCTTCTGGAAGGCTGACGGCAAAGGAAAGATTTGCGGCAGATCCTGTCTGTCAGATCTCGTGCCGGCGGATATTGGTAAGGATGCGGTGGAGCACCGAGAGGAACTGCTTGTATTCCTCCTCGTCCACGCCATCGAACATGTGCAGGAAGAGGTCATACATGGTCGGCCAGACCTTGCCGAAGGCGGCGCGCCCCTCTTCTGTGATCGAGACATCGCGGATGCGCATGTCCTCGGCGCGCGGCTGGCGGCGGATATAGCCCTGTTCTTCCAGCGAATCGAGCGTCCGGCTCATGGTCGACTGTTCGGTGACGGCAAAGACCGAGAGCTCGTTGATCGTCAGCGACGGCGTCAGCGTCAGGATCGCCAGCGCCCGCATCTTGGTGGTGGTGATGTCATGCGTCTTCAGCTCTTCCGCCAGATTGGCGTTCCAGCGGGCCGCGATGCGGTTCATCATGTAGGGCGCAAACTGGTTGAGCCCGATCTCCCCCATGGTCGGAAGGGTTTCATCCGTATCGCCGGGGCGTCGCAAGATCCTGCCTGAGAACCGGTCTTCCATGCGGATGATCTGCCTTCTCGTTTGTTGCTATTTCAGGGATGAGGCCAGGAGGAAACCGGAACCGCCACCCAAGCCCGGCCCGGGATGGGTCGAGGCGCCGATGTGGTAGAGCCCCGGAATGTGGGTCGTGTGGTTAACAGAAGACTTGAACGGGCGCCACAGGAAAAACTGGTCGAGTCCGCAGAAGCCCCCATAGGGATCGCCGCCCACGAGATTGACGTTCATCTTCTCGAGATCGGCAGGCGAGAAGGCGCGGCGCGCAATCACGTTCTCGCGGAAATTCTCGATCCGGTCGGAAAGCATCGCCTCGATCCGGTCTGCATAGCGCTCGCGGATCTCCTCCGTCCACTGGCCGTCGGCCCCGATCCCGATCTCGCCGGCGGCATCGCCCTTGAGGAAGCGGGGCGCTTCCGGCAGCTGAAGCCACAGCACCGCCTGCCCCTCCGGTGCACGGCTCTTGTCGAAGGCGGTCGGCTGGCCCACGCAGACGGTGGGTTCTGCCGGCAGAAGGCCGCGCTCCGCCTCGTTCGCCGCCCGGGATACGCCGTCCAGGCCGGGGGTCAGATGAAGAAGGGCAACCTCGGAAAGTTCGGCCCCCGCCTTCCAGCGCGGCGGGCTTTTCAGCGCATAGTGGATCTGCATGTTGCCCTTGCCATGGCGGAAGGTGGAAAGCCCTTCCGTCACCGTTTCGGGAAACGGCGCTGGCCAGTCCTTCAGGAGGCCACCGTAAAGCTGGCCGGGGGCAACCGAGCAGATCACGCCATGGGTGGCGCGGATCGTCTCGCCGCTGGCCAGCGTCACGCCACCGGCACGCCCGCCAGCACCCTCTATGATCCCGGTCACGTCCGCGCCCGTGCGGATCGTGCCGCCATGATCGGTGATCAGTCGTTCGAAGGCCTTGACCAGATTGGCCGCGCCGCCCTTGACGATCGGGCAACCCGCCAGCTCGATGGCAAAGCCGATGACCTTGGCCATCTGGGCCGAATAGGCGCTTTCGGGGCCGAGGCCCGTATGCAGCACCCAGGGCGCCCAGAGTGCGCGGGTAACCTCGGAACGGTAACTGGTTTCGAGATAGGTCCGGGCGGGCGCAAGCGCCTCGCCGAACCAGCCGGCGAGATTGCGGAAACCGCGCCGCCAGGCTTCCTTGAGAACTGTCTTCGCCATGCCAAAGGACCAGAGCGAGCCGCCAAGCAGCGAAAAGAGGAAGGGCGCATCGCCGCCGAGGCGGTCCATTTCCCGGGCAAAGGCTGCGCCGTCGCCGGGCAAAAGCGCCTCCATCATCGCCACGTTGCGGGCGCGGTCCATGGAGAAGATTGCATGCGATCCATCGGGCCGGAGCACACCGGTCGGCAGCGCCGCATGGGCAAATTCGAGGCCGCGGGCCTCCAGATCCTTGCCGAGCGCGCCATAGGCGGGCGAGGTGAGGAAGAGTACCATGGTGGTGGCCATCACGTCATGGGTGAAGCCGGGCGCCGTCAGTTCTTCGGTGCGCAGGCAGCCGCCCAGTGCCCCGTTGCGCTCGAGAAGCGTGACGCGCTTGCCCTTCCTGGCAAGCAGTGCCGCCGCGACGAGCCCGTTGATGCCGCTGCCGACGATGACGTAATCCGGCTGTTCCATGGTCCCCCTCCTCCCGAATGCGAGGAAGCGGGACTTTCACCCCGCTTCCGAACGTCTTGCCGATCAGCCGGCAACCAGCGCCAGCGCGCGGATCGGCGAACCCGTGCCGCTGACGAATTTCAGCGGCGCGGCGATCAGCACCGCGCCCTTCGGCGGCAGCTGGTCGAGATGGCAGAGGCTGGCGAGGCCATAGCGGTTGGCCTTGTGCATCAGGTTGTGGGCCGGGAAGGGCGGGTTCATGCCGCCTGCGGCGCCTGCATCCGTGCCGATGCATTCCGTGCCCCAGCCGATGGCGCCCTTTTCGAGAATGTACTCGATAGCGTCAGGGGTCGGGCCGGGCGAATGCGGACCGTTCTCGTCGGCATTCAGGAAGGTTTCGGCCGAGCCGTTGCGCTTGTACCAGTCGGTGCGCATCAGCACCCAGCTGCCGGCTTCGATGGCGCCGTGCTTGGCTTCCCAGGCCTTGATACCGTCAGCCGTCAGCAGGAAATCCGGGTCCTTGGCAGCTTCGGCCGAGCAGTCGATGACATTGACCGGGGCCACGAAATTCTGTGCCGGAATGCGGTCGGTCGTGCCGTCGGCATAATCCTTGCCGGTGATCCAGTGAACCGGTGCGTCGAAATGGGTGCCGGTATGCTCGCCGAGCTCCAGCCAGTTCCAGGCCCAGAAGGGGCCGTTCTTGTCGTAGTGGGAGATGTTGTGCACCTTCACTTCCGGCGTGTTGACGGCGATTTCGGGCGGCAGCTTGATGACCGGCGTTTCGGGGCCGAGCGGCGCTGTCAGGTCGATCACCTTGACCGAACCGGAAAGAAGGGCGGATGCGAGCTGAGTGAGTGAAGTGGCAGACATGGACAGTTCCCCTGTTGGCCGTCCGTCGCCGCTTCCTCCTACGGCATGACCTCCGGACGGCGATCGGAAGGGAGCCTATGTCACAAAATATGTGCTTGCAAGTATTTTACGTGACGCCATGCGGGCTTTCGAGAGAACGGGCTTTCGCCCGGTAGGAGCCGCTTGATGGCTGTCAATCCTTCCGATTCAGGGGTCAGAAAGCGAATAGGCGACCTGCCGAAACCCCGTCCACCCCGCGCTTCGCCCTTGACCGATGCGAGAAAAATGTATGCATATGAGAATAAAGAGGCTGGAAGAACCTGAGGGGAGGAACACATGACGGCAGTCGATGCAGTGGTGATCGGGGCGGGGCATAACGGGCTGGCTGCCGCGGTCAATCTGGCAGCGAAAGGCTGGTCGGTCACCGTCATCGAAGCCAGGGACGAGCCCGGTGGCGCGGTGAAGACGCGGGAACTCACCCTTCCGGGCTTCCGGCACGATCTTGCGGCCATGAACCTCTCGATGTTCGCCGGCTCCGCCTTCCATGGCCAGCATGCGGGCGATCTCGCCCGCCACGGCCTCGGCTTCGTGCCAGCCGAACATTGCTTCGCCAGCATCTTCCGCGACCAGACCTGGCTGGGCGTCAGCAAGGATCTCGGCCTCACCACCTCCCGCATCGCGGCGCTCTCGCCCCGGGATGCGGAGGCCTGGAAGGCGATGTTTGACGAATTCGGTGCCGATGCGCCGCATATCTTCGGCCTGCTCGGCTCTCCCATGCCCTCCTATGATGCCTTCAAGGTGCTCTGGAGGGCCTGGCGCGCCCGCGGTACGGCCTGGGTTTATGACATGGTCCGCCTGCTGCTCGCCTCGCCGCGCGATTTCCTGGATAGCCGCTTCGAGAACCAGAAGGTGAAGACGATGATGGCGGCCTGGGGCCTGCATCTCGATTTCTCCCCGGATACGGCCGGCGGCGCGCTCTTCCCCTATCTGGAATCCATGGCGAACCAGGCCTTTGGCATGGTGATCGGCAAGGGCGGCGCGGCCACCATCATCGATGGCATGGTCGGTCTGCTGAAGGAAAAGGGCGGCACGGTCCGCACCGGTTCGCCGGTCGAGGAGATCCTCACCTCGGGCGGCCGGGCAAGCGGCGTACGGCTGGTGAGCGGCGAAGTCATCGAGGCCCGTCGTGCGGTGATTGCCAATGCCCATCCGAAGCTCGTCTTCGGCAAGCTTCTGAAGGCCGATCCGGCGCGCGCCGGCTTCGACCGGAAGATCGCCGGCTTCCGCGCCGGTCCGGGCACGATGATGATTCATCTGGCGCTGGACGGCCTGCCCGACTGGACCGCAGGTGAGGAGCTGAAGCAGTTCGCCTATGTGCATCTCGCCCCCGACCTGCCGATGATGGCCAAGGCCTATGGCGAGGCGGCCTCCGGCATCCTTCCGTCCGAACCGGCCCTTGTGGTCGGTCAGCCGACGGCGCTCGATCCCTCGCGCGCGCCGGAAGGAAAGCATGTGCTCTGGGTGCAGGTGCGGGTGCTGCCTGCCGAAATCGGAGGCGATGCGGCCGGCGAGATTGCGCCGGGCACCCCTTGGGATGCGGCAAAGGATGCCTACGCCGATCGCGTCATTCGCCTCATCGAAACCTATGCGCCGGGTCTTTCGGGGAAAATCCTCGGCCGCTCGGTCTTCTCGCCCGCCGATCTCGAAGCGGAAAACCCGAACCTGATCGGCGGCGACAATCTTTCCGGCAGCCACCATCTCGACCAGAACTTCCTGTTCCGGCCAGTTGCGGGCTATTCGCGCTACAAGACACCGGTCACGGGTCTCTATCTCTGCGGCGCCTCCACCTGGCCGGGCGCCGGCACGGGGGCGGGCTCCGGCCAGATGCTATCGAAGATGCTCGCCGGTTGAAGGCTCCACCCCGACCTTTGACATTTAAAGCATTTCGTCTAGAGGTTGGGGAGGGGGCAGGGCAGGCGTCGGACAGCGGAAGGGGTGACCCCATGGATCTCGAAATCATCGTTCAGGGGGCGCAGGCCGAAAGCAAGCCGGAGCTGAAGCTCTGGCTGCGTCTTCTGTCGACCACCAAGCTGATGTCTCACGAAATCCGCCGCCGTTTGCGGGCGGAATATGGCGCGACGCTGCCCCAGTTCGACCTGCTCGCCCAGCTCTATCGCGAGCGGGACGGTCTGCGTCTCGGCGAGCTTTCCCGTCGCACCATGGTGACCAATGGCAATGTCACGGGTCTGGTCGAGCGGCTGGAGGCCGATGGCCTTGTGATCCGCGAAACCCCGGATGGTGACCGGCGCGTGACGGTCGCGAAGCTGACCCCCAAGGGAGAAGAGTTTTTCGCCGGCATGGCCGCCGCCCATGAGGGCTGGCTGCGCGACATGATGGCCGATGTCTCGCCCGAACTGATCCAGTCCATGCTGCGCGAGGTCGGCCTGCTGAAGGCCTCGGCCCGCAATCATCTTTCCGGTACGGAAGACGAATAGAAAAAGGGCTCCCGGCGCGAACCGAAAGCCCTTTATGATCTCATCCGATTGTTACTCGGCGTCAGCCTTGCTCAGCGTTTCGAGCGTCGGCATGGAGGTGATGTTGTAGCCGGAATCCACATAGTGGATCTCGCCCGTCACCCCGCGCGACAGGCCAGACAGCAGATAAAGGGCCGAAGAGCCGACATCCTCGATCGTGACGGTGCGGCGCATCGGCGAGTTCTTCTGCTGCCAGGAAAGCATGGCGCGCGCGTCCGAAATGCCGGCGCCCGCAAGCGTCCGGATCGGACCGGCCGAAATCGCATTCACGCGCAGGCCGCGCGGACCGTAATCGGCGGCGAGATAGCG
Organism: Gellertiella sp. DMC107; assembly: GCF_056313605.1. Taxonomy (NCBI): domain Bacteria; kingdom Pseudomonadati; phylum Pseudomonadota; class Alphaproteobacteria; order Hyphomicrobiales; family Rhizobiaceae; genus Gellertiella; species Gellertiella sp. DMC107. The sequence goes on from NZ_JBQUZZ010000002.1 coordinate 77,881, forward strand.
CACGGAGGCTTCCAGCGCCGCCTTGGCCACGCCCATCACATTATAGTTCGGCATCACCCTAACCGATCCGCCATAGGTGAGCGTCAGCATGGATCCGCCCTCGTTCATGATGGCGGCGGCGCGCTTGGCCACTTCCGTGAAGGAGAAACAGGAAATCACCATGGTGCGGGTGAAATTGTCCCGCGTGGTGTCCGCATAAAGCCCCTTCAGCTCGTTCTTGTCGGAGAAGCCGATGGCATGGACGATAAAATCGATCCCGCCCCAGCGCTCCTTCAGCGCGTCGAAGACCGCATCCACGGAGGCGAGATCCTCCACGTCGCAGGGAAGAAGGAAGTCGGAGCCGACTTCGGCCGCCAGCGGCTTCACGCGCTTGCCCAGCGCCTCGCCCTGATAGGTGAAGGCGAGTTCCGCACCTTCCGCGGCGATCGCCTTGGAAATCCCCCAGGCGATCGAGTGATTGTTCGCGACGCCCATGATGAGCCCGCGTTTCCCCTGCATCAGCTGTGCCATGCCCCGTTACCCGTTGTAGCGCTGGAAGACCAGCGTCGCGTTCGTGCCGCCGAATCCGAAGGAGTTGGATAGCGCGGTGTCGATCTTTGCATTGTCGATGCGGCTGCGCACGATCGGCACGCCGGAAAATTCCGGATCGAGCTCGGTGATGTGCGCGCTCTCGCCGATGAAGCCGTTCTGCATCATCAGCAGCGAGTAGATGGCTTCCTGTGCACCGGCCGCACCCAGAGAATGCCCGGTCAGCGACTTGGTGGACTGGATGTGCGGCATCTTCTCGCCGAAGACTTCGCGGATCGCGCCGATTTCCTTGGAATCGCCCACCGGCGTGGAGGTGCCGTGGGTGTTGATGTAATCCACCGCACCCTTCACCGTGGAAAGCGCCTGGCGCATGCAGCGCATCGCGCCTTCGCCCGAGGGGGCCACCATGTCGTAGCCGTCCGAGGTCGCGCCATAGCCGACCAGTTCCGCATAGATTTTCGCGCCGCGGGCCTTGGCATGTTCCAGCTCTTCGAGAACAAGAACGCCGGCACCGCCTGCAATCACGAAGCCGTCACGCGACACGTCATAGGCGCGCGAGGCAGAGGAGGGCGTATCGTTATACTTCGACGACATGGCGCCCATGGCGTCGAAGAGGTTCGACATGGACCAGTCGAGATCCTCGTGGCCGCCGGCAAAGACCATGTCCTGCTTGCCCCACTGGATCATTTCCGCCGCATTGCCGATGCAGTGCGCCGAGGTCGAGCAGGCCGAGGAGATGGAATAGTTGACGCCATGGATCTGGAACCAGGTGGCCAGCGTTGCCGAGGCGGTCGAGGACATCGCCTTCGGCACGGCGAACGGGCCGATGCGCTTCGGAGAATTGTTCTTCTGGGTGATTTCCGCCGCTTCGATGATGGTGCGGGTGGAAGGTCCGCCCGAACCCATGATGATGCCCACGCGCTCGCGCTTGGCATAGTCGGCCTCTTCCAGGCCGGCATCCGCAATCGCCTGCTTCATGGCGACGTGGTTCCATGCACCGCCCTGCGACAGGAAACGCATGGCGCGGCGGTCGACGAGCTCCGTCGGATCAAGCGTCGGCCGGCCCCAGACCTGGCAGCGGAAGCCGTGCTCGGCGAAATCGTTGGAGAACGAAATGCCGGACCTGGCATCACGCAGCGAGGCGGTGACTTCCGCGGCATCGTTCCCGATCGAGGATACAATGCCCAGACCCGTAACTACTACCCGTCTCATCATGGAAACCTTTTCTTGTCGTTTCGTCTGTTGGATCGCCAGGGGCACATGTGGTCCCGCAAGCGATCCTGCAAGTGTCAGGCCTTGGAAAGACCGACGCGAAGGTCGGTCGCCTGGTAGATCGGCTCGCCGTCCGCCTTCAGCACGCCGTCGGCGGTGCCGAGCACCAGACGGCCGCGCATCACGCGCTTGAAGTCGATCTCATATTTCAGGAGCTTGGTATCGGGACGCACCATGCCCTTGAACTTCACTTCGCCAGTGGAAAGCGCCATGCCCCGTCCGGGTTCCCCGAGCCAGCCGAGGAAGAAGCCGGTCAGCTGCCACATGCCGTCGAGACCGAGGCAGCCGGGCATGATCGGATTGCCCTGGAAATGGCAGGGGAAATACCAGTCGTCGGGGCGCACATCGTATTCCGCGCGGATGAAGCCCTTGTCGTGCAGGCCGCCAGTTTCGGAAATTTCGGTGATGCGGTGAACCATCAGCATAGGCGGCAGAGGAAGCTGCGCATTGCCCGGACCGAAAAGCTCGCCCCGACCGCATTGAAGAATTTCCTCGTAATTGTAGCTCGACTGTCTGGTTCCCATGGACCCCGTATTCCTTGACTCTGTGCCGTTGTTCTTTCACTGCTCTAAAGCAAGATTAAGCCAAAATGAAGCGCAACAATGGTCGCGGCAGCGCGCTTGACTGGCCTGCCCACGCCTTTTTTGCAAGAGGCATGGCAGGGCAAGGCCCGCAAAAGCCTTTGCGGGCAGGGTCTTGGGGTCCGTGAGCCCCTTTGTCGCTATTGAAAGCGACCCGACATGAAGTTATATGATGTGCGGATAAAGAACCTGTGACAGCCACCCGCAAAGGGTCGGCCCCCCTGTGGTGGAGATGAAATGACGGTCATGACGGATGCAGGAGCGGAACGACGGCTTCGCCGCCACGGGCTGAGGCCCACCCGCCAGCGCATCGCGCTCGCCGATCTCCTGTTTGCCAAGGGTGACCGGCATCTTACCGTCGAAGAACTGCATGAGGAAGCGGTAGAGGCCGGCGTGCCCGTTTCGCTCGCCACCGTCTATAACACGCTGCACCAGTTCACCGAGGCGGGCATGATCCGGGTTCTGGCCGTGGAAAGCGCCAAGACCTATTTCGACACCAATGTGTCCGATCACCATCACTTCTTCATCGAAGGCCGGAACGAGGTGCTGGACATTCCGGTATCCAACATCACCATCGATAATCTTCCGGCAGCGCCCGAAGGCATGGAAATCGCCCATGTGGATGTCGTGATCCGCCTCAGGCCCAAGCAGGCCTGAAGCCTCCCCTTCGTCACATCACATCGTCGGGATGGCGGCCGGGCCGCGCCTTGTAGGGCGGAAAGGTCCAGCCAAAAAGCAGCGCGCCACCACGCACCAGAAAAGCAAGAACCGAGCCGAGCAGCGAGGCGAGCCAGAGCGGTGCGCCGAGCGTGAGGGCGAGCGTGAAGAGCGCCGCCCCCGCAAGAGCGGCCGTGATGTAGATTTCCGGACGCAACAGCACCGACGGCTCGTTGGCGAGAATATCGCGCAGGATCCCCCCGAAGGCCGCCGTCATCGTGCCCGTGACGATGGCAACCGTCGGCGAGCCGGTTGCGGCCAGCCCCTTGGCGGCGCCCATCACGCAATAGGCGGACAGCCCTATAGCGTCGAGCCAGACCAGCAGCCGGTAGCGGGATTCGAACAGATGCGCGGTGAAGAACACCAGAACGCCCATGGCGATGCAAACGAGAATATAGGTCGGCTTCATCACCCAGAAGACCGGCAGTCGCCCGAGGATGATGTCGCGCAGCGTTCCGCCGCCGATGCCTGTGACGGCAGCGAGGAATAGAAAACCGATGAGATCGAGTTCCTTTCGGGATGCCGCAAGCGCTCCGGTGGCGGCAAAAACCGCGACGCCGGCATAATCCAGAAATTCGAGCAGCGACATCGATCCCCCATCCCGTTCGGGCGCAACCTGGAAAAAGCGCGCGCTTTCAAGCCTCCCGTCTCACCCATTCGCTGTCAAGGGCGGCGCAAGCTCTAAGCCCCATTATGCGCGCAGCAATTCTCACGCCGCGGGCCCCTCAATGCTGATCCGAAAAGCCATCGCCGCCGCCATCGGCGCCATTCTCGCCGTTCTTCCGCTCGTCGCTGGCGCGCAGCAGCAGCTCGTCCAGGATCCCGAGCGGTTCGAGCGCCAGCATTTCACGGAGATCTGCCAGACTGCGATGTTCGATGACGGCTTTGCCAAGGTTCTCGATATCAACAATGATGGCATCAAGGACATGGTCGTCGATGAAGGCAAGATCACCTGCGACGGCAAGGCGAATTATCTTTGCGACGAAGAAGGTTGCCCATCAAACTTCTATGTGCAGGTCAAGGAGGGCGGATATATCCTGGTGGCGACCGCCCGTATCTATGGCTATGACTTCAAGATGCGCTTCGGCAACATGGTCTTCGTCTTCAGCATGCATCAGAAATATTGTGACCGGACCGAAGGCGATCGCTGCCAGATGACCGTACGGGTGCGGGGCACCCGTTTCGTCACCATCAGCAAGCAATAAGCCAAAATCTGGATCAGGGTGCCGGAAACAAACTGTCCGTGCGCCCGGCAAGGTAATTGCCGATGAGCCCCGACCATTCCAGAACGGCCGTGGTCGTGACATTGAAATTGGCCATGGGCTCGTAGAAATCGAGCACGAAGCCCGACGCTGCGTCCGCTTCGTAGTCGGTCGGCCAGGGCAGAACGGTCACGCCCGCCACCCGGAACATTCCGACCGCGCGGGGCATGTGGAAGGCGGAGGTGATCAGCAGGCAGGGACCGAGCTTCTCGCGCTTCAGGATCGCCGCGGTATTCACCGCATTCTCGTAGGTGTTGCGCGACAAGGGCTCTGCGATGATGCGGGAGGGATCGATGTCGAAACCGTCGATCAGGCGCAACGCGATGGTTGCATCGTCGTCATACATCGCCGACATGTGGCCGTCGCCCCCTGACACGATGATCCTGGCTTCCGGATAAATGCGAGCAAGCCGCATCATCTCCACGAAGCGATCCCCGGCATTGTTGAGCTCCGCTCTTTTCCGGCCCGTGGAGATCTCGCTTTCGAAACCGCCACCCAGAACCACCATGCAGCTCGGTGCGGCGCTGAGTTGCGCCCGCGGGAAGCGGTCCTCCAGAATCTTCAGCAACAGGGCGCCACTGGTCGTATAGAGTGTGACGAACAGCACAAGCACGGTGAAAAGGCCGATCAGCCCCTGCAGCCGGCGCCAACCGAAAACGCCCGCCGCAAATGCGGCGAGCGTGAGCAGAAAGATCAGGCTGGGCGGCTGGATGACCAGACCATAAGCCTTCGAGATCAGGTACATGGCGGATCAGGCCTGCGGACGCCCGAGCGTCTGTTCGACAGCGGGGGCCGACGCCTTTCCGCGACGCAGATACCAGATGCCCCCCGCAATCACCGCGCCGGCAGCAATGATGCCCAGCGCCAGCAGCGGACGATAGGCAAACCAGCCCAGCGCAATCACCAGAGGCCCGAGAATGAGCGTCAGCAGAAGGGCGATCGTACCGGTGCCGAACGCGACCATCGATCCGATAAGCGGAATGACATCGGCCAGCACGGAAAGGATGGAGAAGGTCATCACGAAGCCGATGAGCATCATGAACAGTCCGCCGGCGCGGACCAGCCAGGTGATGATCACGTTGACATCTTCCGCATCCTTGAACATCTGCGCGGCAGGAACCTTGCCTGCGGCAGACAAGAAGATCTCGTGACCGTTGGAAGCCGCGTAGGAGCCGAGGCCGTCACCGATCTGCTTGCCAACGAAGCTCGCTTCCTTGAGGTCGCCGCGGGAATAGCTGATGCGCAGGTCGCCCACCCGCGGGCTCGTGGGATTGTTGCCCGCATAGATGCCGCCCTGAGACAGCTTGAGCGTGCGGCCATCGCCGAAGAAGGCATTGAAGGCGGCAAGATTGTCTTCGGTCAGCTTGACGGCACTTGCTTCGCCGAGCGGCGCAATGTCCTCACCCTTGATGGTGAAGCCGCCCACCTGGGCGTCCGGGACTTCGAATGTCTGGCTGGTGACGGGCATTTCCGGATTCTGGTGGCCGTCCGGCTGCTTGAAATCGGAGGAGTCCACATAGCGGTCGCTCCATTCCTTGGAGTAGGAATAGGTGGTCACCGTTTCCTCGCTGCCGCCGAGCTGCTTCTCGGTCTTGGAATCCTGCTTCTCTACCCACTGATACATTTCGACGGAACGGTTCAGCCCGACCGCACCATCGGCGCTGATGCCGAAATCCGCGTCTTCCACGATGCCGCCGGGTTTGACCGCCCCGGAAATATGCACCAGTTTGCCTTCGTTCGCCGCATCGGGCGACGCCGAATCCACGTCGATGACCAACCCTGCGCCTTCTACAAGCGCCCGGTAAGTGTTGATGGCCCGGCCCTCGTTCCAGAAGAGCAGGACGATGGAAGCGACAATCAGGATCAACCCGATAACGATCTTGATCAACGCTTCCTTGATGCGGGTAAACCAGGATTTGGTCGTGGTTTCCGTAAAGCTCATGTGTATGTCCCCTGTTCGAGCCGTATCCCGTCCTGTTTCCCTGTTGACGGACGGCTTCGCTGAGGCGGCCTTTTACACCAATTTTGCACCCTGCGCTTGAAAAAGAGCAATTCGGAATATGATCGCCCAAAAATGTTTCAAAGCTTGCCGAACGACTGCCGACCTATACTTGGCCATAGGCCTTGACGACTTGCGAAAGCACCGTCCTTTCCGCCTCTTTGGCCGCATCTGTCGTCCCATTTTCCGTCTCGCCCTCCTTGCCCTCCAGCGAGCGAATGGAGAGCAGGGTTTTCAGCGCCGCATCGGCCGGCGTCGTGGTTCTGGATTCATTCCGCTGCTTCTCGGCCTCCTTGGCCTCTGCTGCGGCCTTGAAGTCCTCTTCCCGCTTTGCCTGTTCCTTCTTGAAGATCTGGCCGGCGTAGAAAACCTTCTCACGGATCACGATTTCTGTCGGGGGAACACCTTCACCGTTTGCAATCACGATCTTGAATTCCCCCGGTGGGAACTTCTCGCGATTGTCTTCGATAACCGTCCTGAGCGCGTTTGCCTGCATATCCGTGTGGGCTGCGCCATCCACCGGGCCGAGGGAGTTTTCCTTTATCTTCTTGTAGGCATCGTTGAACGCCTTGTTGAGGCTCTTGTCGGTTGCGAAAGCCTCGAGAACGCCGAGCTGCGCCTTGGGCGGCACGAAGCTGACCTCGTCGGATATGGCAAAGCTGGAGGCGCTGAGGGTCTTTTCCTGCTGCAGGAAAAGAGCAAGCGTTGCGGCATTCATGTTGCGGTAAACTGAGACCATGGATGGAGCTCCTGAGCTGGTGCAAGGGAGCGCAGGGCCGGAGGGGTCAGACCGGAAATATCATCGCGCAATATTCATACTTGATGTATTGCGAATAGTAGAAAACAATAAAATTAACGCAAGGTTAAAACAGAAAGAAAAGGGTGAAAATTGGTGGAGCTAAGCGGGATCGAACCGCTGACCTCTTGCATGCCATGCAAGCGCTCTCCCAGCTGAGCTATAGCCCCATCAAAGGTACCGGGCGAGGCCCGGTCCGGGAACCGAGGAGAGTGTTTCGTCCCCGTCGGTGGCGGCTTGATACTTCCAGTTTCCTGTCATGACAAGCCTAAAAAAATCGTCCGGCGCATTTTTTTCAAAACCTTGCGCCGGACCGCTATCCTGCTGACGGATCAGACTTCGTCGTCGCCGCCAGTCACGCCGATCAGGCCGGTCATGTCGTCGTCGTCATCGTCTTCATCGGCTTCCAGGAAGGTGTCGTCGTCGTCATCGCCGAGATCCACGTCATCGTCGCCCATATCGGGCAGGTCATCGCCGCCGGCCGCATCGTCGGCATCTTCCAGCGATACGAGCTCGACTTCCGTGCTTTCGGTATCGACTTCCGCGACCTCTTCTTCGGCAGCCTTCTCCATGATGGCTGCAACGGAAGTTTCCTCGAAATAGGAAAGCGGCCAGGATTTGCCCGTATAGGGCGAAACGACCGGATCGCGATTGAGATCGTAGAACTTCTTGCCGGTGTCCGGGCAAGTCCGTTTTGTGCCAAGTTCCGCTTTTGCCACTGTCAAAGCCTCTTGCTGGCCGGTCGGAGGACCGGAGGGGACCGGAATGTCCGGCGCCATAGGGAAATAGGTTAGCGGGTCGCCTTAATCTATGGCGGCTTTCCTGTCAAAGCGAAACTTGTTGGCCCGGCGCCGGCTTCGTGCTATCGCCAGCCGCGCTTGCCAGAGGGGGCGGGATTTTTTTTCGTATTTAATCGGTTCAGATTCGATCCGACATGCGCTAAAGCCTCACCGTCCCGCCCGCGAACAGAAGACGTGAAGGAAGAAGATCGATGTCCCATGGCGCCGCCCCGAAGCCTGCCACTGCCAGCCGCTCCGAGAACCTCTCCGGCACGGTGACCATCCCCGGGGACAAGTCGATCTCGCATCGCTCCTTCATGTTCGGCGGCCTTGCGGCCGGCGAAACCCGCATCACAGGCCTGCTGGAGGGCGAGGATGTGATCAATACCGGCCGGGCCATGTCCGCCATGGGCGCGAAGATCCGCAAGGAAGGCGAGACCTGGATCATCAACGGCACGGGCAATGGCGCCCTTCTGGCTCCGGAAGCCCCGCTCGATTTCGGCAATGCCGGTACAGGCTGCCGCCTCACCATGGGCCTCGTCGGAGTGTATGATTTTTCCTCCACCTTCATCGGGGATGCCTCTTTGTCCTCGCGGCCCATGGGCCGGGTGCTGAACCCGCTGCGCGATATGGGCGTGCAGGTGGAAGCCGCCGCCGGCGACCGCCTCCCCGTCACGCTGCGCGGGCCGAAGACACCGGCACCGATCACCTATCGCGTGCCCATGGCGTCCGCCCAGGTCAAATCCGCCGTTCTCTTGGCGGGGCTGAATACACCGGGCATTACGACGGTCATCGAGCCGATCATGACCCGCGACCATACGGAAAAGATGCTGGCCGGCTTCGGCGCGGCGCTTTCGGTGGAAACCGATGCCGACGGCGTGCGTACCATCCGCCTCGAGGGTCGGGGCAAGCTTACCGGCCAGACGATTGCCGTCCCCGGCGATCCCTCGTCCACCGCCTTCCCGCTGGTGGCCGCGATCCTCGTTGCGGGCTCGGACATCACCATCCGCAACGTTCTGATGAACCCGACCCGCACCGGCCTCATCCTGACGCTGCAGGAAATGGGCGCCAATATCGAGATCCTCGATCCGCGCCTTGCCGGCGGGGAAGACGTGGCCGACCTGAGGGTCCGCCATTCCGAACTCATCGGCGTGACCGTGCCGGAAGACCGGGCCCCCTCGATGATCGACGAATATCCGGTTCTTGCCGTTGCCGCCGCTTTCGCCCGCGGCGAAACGGTCATGAACGGGCTGGAAGAGCTGCGCGTCAAGGAGAGCGACCGTCTCTCCGCCGTCGCCAACGGATTGAAGGTGAACGGCGTCACCTGCGTGGAGGGCGAGTCCTCCCTTTCCGTCACCGGTCGTCCGGATGGCAAGGGCTACGGCACGCCGAAGGATGCGGCCGTCAGGACCCATCTGGATCATCGCATCGCGATGAGCTTCCTGGTCATGGGCCTGGCCGCGGAAAACCCGGTCACCGTGGACGACGCGACGATGATCGCGACCTCCTTCCCCGAATTCATGGACCTGATGACCGGCCTCGGCGCCCGCATCGCCTGACGTTTCAAGCAAAGGAAGATCGGGCCGGAAATCTTAGCCTCCCGAGGGGCATTTGCGCACTCGGGACAATCCGACCATTTCACCTGCGGAATGCGGGCAACAAAAAACCCGGCTCGAAGGCCGGGTTTTGCATGTCGTCTGTCCGGACCTTACGGGGTCGGCAGCGGAACCGGGGTGTCGGCCAGCGTCGCAAGATAGGCGATCAGATTGGCGCGTTCGTCGTCCTTCTTCAGACCGGCGAAGCCCATGGCGGTGCCGGCCACATACTTCTTCGGTGCATGCAGGAAGCCGTTCAGGTGGTCGAAGGTCCACTTTTCGGAGCCGCCCTTGGAGAAATCCTTCATGGCAGCCGAATAGGCGAAGCCCTCATGGGTCGCGATCGGGCGATCGACCAGGCCGTAAAGGTTCGGACCGACCTTGTTGGGACCACCCTTGGTCCCGTCATGACAGGCCTGACACTTCTTGAAAACGGCTTCGCCTGCCTTTGCATCGGCCTTTGCCAGCAATTCTGCGATCGGAACGGCAGCCGCAGCAGCTTCACCGCCACCCGCAGAAGCTTCACCCGATTCGGCGGCCGCAATTTCGAAACCGGCCTTTTCGGGCGCTTCCGACTTGAAAATGCCTTCAGACGCGATGGATACGGACATCAGCACAAAAACGGTTCCCAGAAGGGCACCGACGCCCATGTTCACATATGAATTCATCAGCGAATGCTCCCCATGTAGCCAGTGCCTCGTCGTAACAGGCCATCTTGAAATCGCGCGGAACCTATGTCTTTTGGTCCGCCGTTGCAACAGTGTTTATGCCCCGATTGCTGAGACTTTTTGCCACTTTTTCGCTGGGGAGAGAAGGGCGCTTCATGAATAATCACCGATTTGACCGGTCTCTTGTGCTGATACCGGCCCGCATGGCCTCAACACGCCTGCCCGGAAAGCCTCTGGCCGACATCGGCGGCCTTCCGATGATCGTGCAGGTGGCGAAACGGGCAGCCGAAGCCGGCGCCTCGCGAATCATCGTGGCGACCGATACGCCGGACATTGTGGAGGCCGTGAAGGCCCATGGCTTCGAAGCCGTCATGACGGCCGCCACCCACCAGTCCGGCTCGGACCGCATCTTCGAGGCGCTCGGCAAGGCCGATCCCGAGGGCCGGGCGGAGATCGTCGTCAACGTCCAGGGCGATCTGCCGACCATCGATCCCGCCAGCATCCGCGCCGCGCTCGCCCCGCTCGAAGACCCCGCCGTCGATATCGCGACGCTGTGTGCCGTCATCCATGACGAGGCAGAGAAGACCAATCCCAATGTGGTGAAGGTGGTGGGCTCACCTGTGTCGCAGAGCCGTCAGCGGGCGCTCTACTTCACCCGCGCCACCGCGCCATACGGGCCGGGACCGCTCTATCACCATATCGGTCTCTATGCCTATCGCCGCGCCGCGCTCGAACGCTTCGTCGCGCTCGGGCCTTCGGCGCTGGAACGGCGCGAGTCGCTCGAACAGCTCCGTGCGCTGGAGGCCGGCATGCGCATCGATGTCGAGATCGTTGACACGGTTCCGCTCGGTGTCGATACTCCCGCCGACCTCGACAAGGCCCGGCAGATGCTCGGCCACTCCCCTCGCTGACGGACGCTCCCATGACCATGAAAACCAACCGCATCGCCTTCCAAGGCGACTTTGGCGCCAATTCCGATATGGCCTGCCGCGACATGTTCCCGCAGATGGAGCCCTTGCCGTGCCAGACCTTCGAGGACGCCTTCATGGCGGTGGAAAATGGCGATGCCGATCTGGCGATGATTCCGATCGAGAACACCATTGCCGGCCGCGTCGCCGACATCCACCATTTGCTTCCGGAATCACGCCTTCATATCGTCGGCGAATATTTCATGCCGATCCGTTTCCAGCTCATGGTCCTGCCGGGTGTGGGCAAGGACGAGGTCCGCACGGTTCACAGCCATATTCATGCCCTCGGCCAGTGCCGCAAGATCATCCGGGTGAACGGCTGGAAGGCCGTCGTCGCCGGCGATACGGCGGGGGCGGCAAAGCTCGTCTCCGAAACCGGTGACCGGTCCATGGCAGCGCTGGCTCCGCGCCTGGCTGCCGATCTCTATGGCCTGCACATCCTGGCGGAGAATGTCGAGGATACGGATAACAACGTCACCCGTTTCGTGGTGCTGTCCCGCGAGGAGAAGTGGACCGAGCAGGCCGGCGGACTGAATGTCACCACCTTCGTCTTTAATGTCCGCAACATTCCCGCTGCCCTCTACAAGGCCATGGGCGGCTTCGCTACCAACGGCATCAACATGACGAAGCTGGAGAGCTATCAGCTCGGCGGCCGCTTTGTCGCCACCCAGTTTTATGCCGATATCGAAGGGCATCCGTCCGATACGCCCGTCCGGCAGGCGCTCGAGGAATTGCGCTTCTTTTCCGAAAAGGTCCGCATTCTCGGCGTTTACAAGGGACATAGGATGCGCAGCCAGCTCTAGTCCGGGCGCCAGGACCCCGTCAGGCGGTCACCGCATCCTTCAGGCCGGGCACGTCCATATGCAGGGGCGGCCAGACGCGGTTGCGCCCGTGATTCTTGGCGGCATATAGCGCCCGGTCGGCCCGGGAAATGATTTCGTCCGGGGCCGCCTGGGCATGTTCGGCGCGCGAAACGCCGAAACTTGCCGTTACCACCGACCCCGCCGAACTGCCGGGATGGGGAATGCCCTGCCTTTCCAGCGAACCGCGAATTCGCTCCGCCAGCTGGATCGCGCCGCACAGATCCCGTTCCCGGACCAGGAGCAGAAATTCCTCGCCGCCATAGCGGAAGGCGTCGCCATCGGTATCGCCCATCTCGGCGAGCAGCAGAAGGGCCACCTGTTTCAGACATTCATCGCCGGCCAGATGGCCGAGCCGGTCATTGTAGATCTTGAAGTGGTCAATATCGAGAATGATGACCGCATGGCCCTCTTGCCAGCCGGGCATGTGCTGGTCCAGCAGTGCGAAACGGGCCTCCAGGGCGCGGCGATTGTAAAGGCCGGTCAGTGCGTCCCGATTGGAGATGCCTTCCATCTGGGTGGCCCGCACCCGCTCGCGGAGGGTCATCAGATAGAGAAGCCGTTGCTCCCGTTCCATCGTATAGGCAGCAAAAAGAATGAAGGCCGATCCGGTGATAACGGTGAGTTCGATGGCAAGAACCACCTCCTGCGACGACAGCCCCTGAAGCAACACAGAAACGGCGAAGATCAGGTTGAAAAGCACGGCGGTCGCGAGTGTATACCAGAACTCCATCCGCTGGATGAGGCATCCATAGAGAATGACCAGGAGGGCGCCCTGGTTGTAGATCACCCGGTCCGGATCCTCACTCAAGACCAGCAGCCAGGCCGTTGCCGAGAAGGAAATGATGAGGTTGAGGGACGCCAGAAGGTTGCGGTATCGGGCGAGCCGGCTTTCCTGCAAGACCACATAGATCAGGATCGAAATCGGTGTAACGACCAGCAGGCGGACGATGACGGCCAGATGGAACACATCGGAAATCAGCATCGAATCGGCAATCAGGAACAGGTTGTAGAGCAGAATGCCGATCAGGGCGGATTTGGTGAGCTGCATGACCTTGCGAGGACCCGTCTCGCGGTCATATTCACGCTCGATATCCGCGGGAAAGCGAAGCCATCTAGCGCCGCGGGCAATCTCTGTCTCCACCGCCTGCGCGGTCAGTCCGGCGGGGGGTGGCAATGCAATTTCTGGTATGCCCATCTGTCTGATCGCCCCGACCTCAACCCCCAATGCTATGTTTTCTTTATAACAATAGACTCACGCAACCACAAATGATTCATGCGTTGCATGCGGGGCTCGGTCCAGAACTCAGCTCGCTGGCCAGTCTACCCAGTCGCGCAGCAGCCGGTGGGCGATAGCCCCTTCCGGCGGCGACCAGTGAGCGGCTCCCTCTTCGGCCACCAGCAGCGCGCGCGCCTCTTCGCGGCTAAACCATCGGCAGTCTTCCAGTTCGCTTTCGTCGCGGCGAATATCCTGCGACCTTGCCTCGGCAAAACAGCCGATCATCAGGGAATGAGGCATCGGCCAGGGCTGCGAGGCATGGTAGCGCACCTGCCCCACATGAATGCCCGATTCCTCGAAGGTCTCGCGCCGGACGGAATCCTCGATCGTCTCGCCCGGCTCGACGAAGCCCGCGAGGCAGGAATACATGCCGGGCGGGAAATGGGGCCCGCGTGCCAGCAGGCAGCAGTCGCGCTCGATGTCGACCGTCAGCATGATGACCACCGGGTCGGTACGAGGAAAGGCCACCTGGCCGCAGGCCGTGCATTCCCGCTTGTAGCCGCCCGCACGGCTTTCCATCGGGGCGCCGCAGCGTCCGCAGAACCGGCTGGTGCGGTTCCAGGAGAGCAGACTGGACGCCTGGGCGAACTCGCCGAGCACTTCGCCGGTGAGGTGTCCTTCCCGATAGATGGTCCGCCCGTCGAGGACTTTCAGATGCCGGGCAAAACCTTCCGGATCGCCCTTGACGGGAACCGCCAGCCGCGGCTCGCCCGAGCGGCGGTAGCCGAGCAGGATCGCTTCATCGAAATCGGGCTCCAGCTCTTTCATCTCATAGAGCGCAAAGAGCGGATCGAGCACCTGCCCGTCATGCTTCAGCACCAGCTTGCCGCCGGAAAAGGCGAAAACATGGGCGCCATCCACCTTGAGCGCCTGTTCGATGCAATCCTCGGCGCGATGTTCCGACTGGCGGTCGAGCGCGTTGGCCGCAAAGGCCGTCAGGCGGCTGGGTTCGGGATGGGGCGGCAGGCGGTCGAAGATCGAACGGGTCATGCGGAAAGCGCTTTCAGGATCTGGCGGGTGAGGTCTCGTCTGTCGGCATCGCTGCGCGGTTCGGCCGTGCCGAAGCCCCAGACGGGTCTCGGCCAGTTCGCATCGCCCTCGCGGCGGGCGACCACGTGAATATGCAATTGGCGGACGATGTTGCCTATGGCGGCAATGTTGATCTTGTCAGCCCCGGTAACGGCCTTGAGCGCCGCGCCTACGCGGTTTGCTTCCGCCGCGGCGGTCATCTGGTCCTCTGGCGAGAGGTCGAAGGGTTCGGAAATGCCGGGCCTGCGGGGAACGAGCACCAGCCAGGGCCAGCGGCCATCCTTCATCAGCCTCACCTCGCTGAGGGCGAGATCGAGGATCCAGTCCGAATCGGCCTTCAGCCTTTCATCCACAGCGAATGCCTGCAAACCATGGCCTCCCGTTCATTGGCTTGCAGATGCTTAGCAGTTTTTTCCGTCCTTGGCTTGCATTTGCCGCGGTAATTTCCGATATGTGCCTTGGGAGGTTGGTGGTGGACGTTCCACTCGCCAACCGGGTCAGGTCCGGAAGGAAGCAGCCCTAACGAGCCCGGCACGGGTCATCGTTCCAGCCTCCCACCCTTCATTTTCACGGGGTTCGCGGCAACAGACCCTTGCGCTTCGGGCGCAGCAGGGCGTGAGAGGGCTTGAGACGCCATGAGCGAGATGGAGCCGAGCGGCGCACAGGGTCAGCAGGGTTCCGGATACCGGGTTCTCGCCCGCAAGTACCGCCCCAAGGATTTCACGGATCTGATGGTCGGCCAGGAGCCGATGGTCCGCACGCTCACCAACGCCTTCGAGACGGGCCGCATCGCCCAGGCCTACATGCTGACGGGCGTGCGCGGCGTCGGCAAGACCACGACCGCCCGCATCCTCGCCCGCGCGCTCAACTACAAGACCGCAGACATCGACCGTCCGACCATCGACCTGAAGATCCCCGGCGAGCATTGCCAGGCGATCATGGAAGGCCGGCATGTGGACGTGATCGAGATGGACGCCGCCTCCCATACCGGCATCGACGACATCCGCGAGATCATCGAGCAGGTGCGCTATCGCCCGGTTTCGGCGCGCTACAAGGTCTATATCATCGACGAAGTGCACATGCTCTCGACCCAGGCCTTCAACGGCCTGCTGAAGACGCTCGAGGAGCCGCCGGAGCATGTGAAGTTCATTTTTGCCACCACGGAAATCCGCAAGGTGCCGATCACGGTTCTGTCGCGCTGCCAGCGCTTCGACCTGCGCCGCATCAGCGCCTCCGATCTCGTCGGCCTGTTCAGCGTGATTGCGGCCAAGGAAGGCATTCCCGCCGAACCGGAAGCGCTGGCAATGATCGCCCGTGCCGCCGAAGGCTCGGCCCGCGACGGTCTCTCGCTGATGGATCAGGCGATCGCCCATGGCGGCGGCCGGGTGGAAACGGACGCGGTGCGCGGCATGCTCGGCCTTGCCGATCGCGCCCGCATCGTCGATCTGTTCGAACATGTGGTGCGGGGCGATGCCGCCGCCGCGCTGCAGGAATTTGCCAGCCAGTACGAAGCGGGCGCAAGCCCCGTCGTGGTGTTGACGGATCTTGCCGATTTCACCCATCTCGTCACCCGCTTCAAATATGTGCCGGACGCCGCCAAGGATCCCTCGCTGAGTGAGGTCGAGCGCGTCCGAGGTGCCGAATTCGGCCAGACGCTCGCCGTCAGCACGCTTTCGCGCATCTGGCAGATGCTGCTGAAGGGCATTGCCGAAACCGAAGGGGCCGCACGCCCCGCCGGCGCGGCCGAAATGGTGTTGATCCGGCTTGCCCATGCGGCAAGCCTTCCCTCACCGGAAGAAGCCGCGCGCATGGCGATCCAGTTTGCCAATGGCGGCGGCGCCCAGCCGCAGGGCGGGCGTTCCCCCTCTCCGGGCAATGGCGGCGGTGCGGGCATGCAGGGCGGGGGCGGCGCCATGGCGGTTGCCGCCGGCCAGCCGATGCCGTCTGCCGGTCCGCGCCCGCAGGGTCAGCCGGTCGCCCATCTGCGCGCCCTCGAGGGTTCGAAGCCTGCCCCCGAAGCGGTCGGCAGGACGGAAGCGCAGCGCGAGCCGCTGGTGGATATCCGCAGTCTCGCCGACATGGTCGATCTCTGCACCGGCAAGGATGCCGTTCTGAAGGCGAAAATCCGCAATTTCCTCAAGCTCGTGCGCATCGAGCCTGGCCGGCTGGACGTGGCGCTTGCAGAGGGAGCGCCGGGAACGCTGCTCAACGAGCTTTCCGCCAAGCTGCGCGAATGGACCGGCATTCACTGGGCCGTATCGCTCAGCAAGGAAGAGGGTGCACCCACCATCGTCGCGCAGGAGGCGGCCCAGCATGGCGCGCGCCTTGTCGATGCCCGCTCCGATCCGGATGTGGCGGCGATCCTGTCGCGGTTTCCCGGAGCCAAGGTGACCGATGTCCGCATCCGCGTCATCGACGAGGATGATGCTGACGAAGGAGAGGTTGCGCCCCCTGCTCTGGCCGAAAGCGAAGAGGGCGACATCCTGCCCGGCGACGATATCATATTCTGATCCCGTTCAATTGTGACAGTCAAAGGAGTTGGCCGATGAAGGACATCATGGGCATGATGGGCAAGGTCAAGGAAATGCAGGCCAAGATGGAGAAGATGCAGGCGGAAATCGCCGCGCTCGAAGTCGAGGGCAAGGCGGGCGGCGGTCTCGTCACCGTGCGCATGAACGGCAAGTCCGAGCTCCTCTCGGTCAAGATCGATCCTTCGCTTTTCAAGGAAGACGAAGTCGAGATCCTCGAAGACCTGATCATCGCCGCCCACAAGGATGCCCGCCAGAAGGCGGAGGCGCAGACCGCTGAAAAGACCCAGGCGCTCACCGCCGGCCTGCCGCTGCCCCCGGGCTTCAAACTGCCCTTCTAAGGGGTTTCACGCCTTGTCCAGCAAGGCTTGCCGGTACCGGCTGGCAAGGGGCGCGGCCATCAGGCGCGCCCGTTCCTCCGGCGAAATCCGCCGTCCGTAGGCGGCCATTATCTCGGGGATCGTCACCCGGTCCCCCGGGAAAGGTTCTGGGCGCACCGGTTCGCCGGCTGCGATCAGCCCGCCCTTCAGCACGCGCACATAGAAGCCCGGCCGGGCGGCCTGCAGATAGCGCCGTGCAAAACCCGGATCGTTCATGCGCAGGGTAAAGGTGGAGCAGGGAATGCGCGGTGCGGTCGCCTCGAGCACCACGTCGCCGATCTGAAACCGGTCGCCCGCCGCCACCTGGCGATTGTCGAGCCCCTCGATGACGAGATTTTCGCCGAAAGTGCCGGGCAGGTAGGGCTTTGCGAGCGCGGTGGCCCACCAGTCGAGCGTCAGCGATCCTTCCACGTAAAGCGCCTGATCCGGCCCGCCATGATGCTTGCGGTTCACCACCGCATCGCCCGCCAGCCCGTTGTCGTCGACAATCACCGCGCCGGTGACCGGATGCTTGAAGATACCGGTTTTCGTTTTTCGGTCCCCGAGCCTTTCGGCGGTCCCGATGCAGACGGCCAGAATTTTCATGGGATCCTTTCCCGAACAGTGATTCCCCCGAATCGGATAGATGGGATAAAAGCGCCGCATGGCAAAGCGAATTACCGGCCCCGAAATCGAGAAACTAATCCAGCTCCTGGCCAAGGTGCCGGGGCTCGGTCCCCGTTCTGCCCGGCGGGCGGCGCTGCATCTCGTCAAGAAGAAGGACCAGTTGCTCGGCCCTCTCGGCAAGGCCATGGGCGAGGCCTATGACAAGGTGCGCATCTGTTCCTGCTGCGGCAATATCGATACGGCCGATCCCTGCGCGGTCTGCACCGACGAGCGGCGCGATCATGGCGTGATCATCGTGGTGGAGGATGTCTCCGATCTCTGGGCGCTGGAGCGGGCCGGGGCCATGAATGCCGCCTATCACGTGCTCGGCGGCACCTTGTCGCCACTCGATGGCGTCGGCCCCGACGATCTGAACGTCAAGGGTCTGGTGTCACGGGTGTCGGAAGGTCACGTTCGCGAGGTCATCATTGCCGTCAATGCCACCGTCGAAGGCCAGACGACGGCCCACTACATCACCGACCAGCTGTCCGGCTTCGAAGTGAAGATCACCCGTCTCGCCCATGGCGTGCCCGTCGGCGGCGAACTCGATTATCTGGACGAGGGCACGCTGTCGGCAGCGCTCAGGGCGCGGACAGCGTTTTGAACGGGGCGGATACCCTTCCTCTGCCCGAAAGGGCGAGGACATGAAATCGGCATCTTGGCCGGTAGGCTCAGTCCGTTCGACAACGTCCATCCGGGAGGAACCCCATGCATCGCCCTAGCCGCCTTTTCCTCGCGCTTTCCCTCCTGCTGGCCTCGGCACTGTCCGCCTTCGCCGTCGACAAGGCCGGGGTGGAGCGGCAGTTTCGCGGCTGGTTGGAGGAAGATCTCTGGCCGGAGGCGAAGGCGAACGGCATTTCGCGTGATGTCTTCGAAAGCGCCATGGCGCGGGTGAAGCTCGACTGGACCCTTTCCGAACTGGTTCCGCCGGGATCGCGCCCGCCGAAAGAAGTGCCGCAGACCCAGGCCGAATTTTCCTCCCCGGCGCCCTATTTCGCCGAAAAGCGCCTTGCCGCCCTGGCGCTGAAGGGCCGGTCGCTGGCCGCCACCCATGCGGCAACGCTGCGGAAGATCGAGAAGCAATATGGCGTGCCGGGTTCGATCCTGCTCGCCCTCTGGGGCCGGGAAACCGGCTATGGTGCCGCGAAACTGCCGAGCCCGGCGCTGGATGTGCTCGCCACCCGCGCCTTCATGTCCACCCGCAAGGACCTGTTCCGCCGGGAGCTGATCGCCGCCCTGCACATCGTCGAAAGCGGCGACGCGACGCCGGACCAGCTGCGCGGCTCGTCGGCGGGCGCGCTCGGCCAGCCGCAGTTCATGCCCACCAGCTTCCTGAAATATGCGGTCGATTTCGACGGAGACGGCCACCGCAATATCTGGACCTCCGTTCCCGACAGTCTCGCCTCCATGGCCCGCTTCCTGGTCGACAAGGGCTGGCAGGGCGGCCGGGACTGGGGCTATGAAGTGGCCATTCCGAAAGGGGTTTCCTGTGCGCAGGAAGGCCCGGACCGGGCCCGCGCGCTGAAGGCATGGGAAGGGCTGGGCATTACCCGCATATCGGGCAAGGCCTTTCCGTCGAGCGAGGCGGGCAGGGAAGCGATGATGCTGGTGCCCGCCGGTACCCACGGACCCGAATTCATCGTCACGCCGAATTTCTACGTCATCAAGGAATACAACAATTCCGATCTCTACGCCCTGTTCATCGGCAATCTGGCAGACCGCATCGCTGCGGGATCGGGGGCGTTCCGGGCCCCTTTCGGCAATGTGGGCGGCATGCTGCGTTCGGATGTGAAGGCCATGCAGGATCGGCTGGTGAAGAAGGGATATGATGTCGGCAAGGCCGATGGACTGGCCGGCTACAAGACGCGCCGATCCATCGGCGAGTGGCAGGAAAAGAACGGACTTTCCCCCACCTGCTTCCCCGAACCGGCACTGAAGAAGGCGATCCGCTGAGGCCCCCTGGTTGCAAGCCTTGCAATCCGGGGCAAAGAGGTTTATATCCGCTTCAAATTCTTGATCGTCTGATGAAGAGTGGGGCCGCAAGGACCCGCTCTTTTTTGTTACCGTCATCGCGGGGGCCGGACGATCGGACCGCGCCGGAAGGCTTCCGGCGGCAAGAGACAAGATCGACGGATTATGAACGAACAGACTGCACCCGAGCCGCGCCTGATTACCGAAACCGGCATCGACCAGAGGCTGGCCGAGATCATCGAGCCCGTGATCACGGGCATGGGGTACCAGCTGGTGCGGGTCCGCCTGCTCAACCAGAACGGCCTGACGCTGCAGATCATGTGCGAAAAGCCCGATGGCACCATGACTGTGGAAGACTGCGAGACCGTATCCACCGCAGTTTCTCCGGTTCTGGATGTGGAAGATCCGCTCGATAAGGCGTATCATCTGGAAGTGTCGTCGCCCGGCATCGACCGCCCGATGGTGCGCATTTCGGATTTTCGCCGCTGGCAGGGCCATCTGGTGAAGGTGGAAACCTCGATCCTCGTGGAAAACCGCAAGCGCTTCCGCGGCAAGATCGTGGATGTGACGGATGAAGGCTTCACGCTCGAGCGCGACCAGATCGCCTATGGCGAGGAGCCGACCGTCAGGATCCCGTTCTCTACGCTCGCCGATGGCAAGCTGATCCTGACGGACGATCTCATCCGCGACGCGCTGAAGGCCGACAAGGCCGCCCGCGCTGCCGCCGCCAATCAGAATGACGAGGAAGACGGCGAAGAAGACGCCTGATTTTCCGAAATAACATGGGGCAGGTCCGGGACAGAGGAGCCCGCCCTTCGAGTTTAACAGACGGAGACTTGAGACATGGCAGTCAGTGCGAACCGGCTTGAACTTCTGCAGATCGCAGATGCAGTGGCGCGCGAAAAGGTCATCGACCGCGAGATCGTGCTGGCCGCGATGGCCGATGCCATCCAGAAGGCAGCCCGCTCCCGTTACGGCAGCGAGAGCAACATCCGCGCCGACATCAACTCCAAGACCGGCGAAATCCGCCTCCAGCGGCTGCTGGAGGTCGTCGATCACGCTGACGACTATTCCACCCAGATCCCGCTGGCTCTGGCCCGCGATCGCAACCCCGACGCCCAGATCGGCGATTTCATCGCTGATCCGCTGCCGCCGATGGATTTCGGCCGCATCGCCGCCCAGTCGGCCAAGCAGGTCATCGTGCAGAAGGTGCGCGAAGCCGAGCGCGACCGCCAGTATGACGAGTTCAAGGACCGCGTCGGCGAAATCGTCAACGGCACCGTGAAGCGCGTCGAATATGGCAACGTGATCGTCGATCTCGGCCGCGGTGAAGGCATCATCCGCCGCGACGAGATGATTCCGCGCGAAACCATGCGCTATGGCGACCGTGTCCGCGCCTATGTCTACGACGTCCGCCGCGAACAGCGCGGTCCGCAGATTTTCCTGTCGCGTACCCATCCGCAGTTCATGGTCAAGCTCTTCACCATGGAAGTGCCGGAAATCTACGACGGCATCATCCAGATCAAGTCGGTCGCCCGTGATCCGGGCTCGCGCGCCAAGATCGCCGTGATCTCGAACGATAGTTCGATCGATCCGGTCGGCGCCTGCGTGGGTATGCGCGGTTCGCGCGTCCAGGCCGTGGTCGGCGAACTGCAGGGCGAGAAGATCGACATCATTCCGTGGAGCCAGGATCCGGCGACCTTCGTGGTCAACGCCCTCCAGCCCGCAGAAGTCGCCAAGGTGGTTCTCGACGAGGATGCCGAGCGCATCGAAGTGGTGGTGCCGGACGAGCAGCTGTCGCTCGCCATCGGCCGCCGCGGCCAGAACGTGCGCCTGGCCTCGCAGCTCACCGGCTGGGACATCGACATCATGACGGAGCAGGAAGAATCCGAGCGCCGCCAGAAGGAATTCAACGAACGCACCAACCTGTTCATGGATGCGCTCGACGTGGACGAGATGGTCGGGCAGGTGCTGGCCTCCGAAGGCTTCGCCGCCGTCGAGGAACTGGCCTATGTGGACCTCTCCGAAATTGCCTCGATCGATGGTTTCGACGACGAGACCGCCGACGAGATCCAGACCCGCGCCCGCGAATATCTGGACCGGATCGAGCAGGAAATGGATGAAAAGCGCAAGGAACTCGGCGTGGCCGACGAGCTGCGCCAGATTGACGGCATGACCGCCAGCATGATGGTGGCCCTCGGTGAGGACGGCATCAAGACGATCGAGGACTTCGCCGGCTGTGCGGCCGACGATCTGGTCGGCTGGAGCGAGCGCAAGGATGGCGAGACCAAGAAGTTCGAAGGCCTCTTCTCCAAGCTGGACGTATCGCGCGTCGAAGCCGAGAACATGATCCTTCAGGCCCGCCTCGCGGCCGGCTGGATCACCGAAGAGGAAATGGCGGCCCAGGCCGAAGCCGTGGCTGCCGAGGACGCGGAAGACGAAGAGGCATGACGCCCGGTGAAGGCGCGGCTGGCCTCGACGATCAGGAGGACGGGTTCGATTATCCCGATGAGGGCATGAACGGACGCACCTGCATCGTCACCCGCGAGAAGACCGAACCGGATCAGCTGATCCGGTTCGTCGCCGCACCCGACGGCACCGTCATTCCCGACCTGAAGCGTCAGCTGCCGGGTAGGGGCTGCTGGATCGGCATCGAGCGTGCGCGCGTCGAGACCGCCATGGCAAAGAACCTCTTTGCCCGGGCGCTGAAGCGGAAGGTGAACGTGCCGGCCGATCTCGCCGATCAGGTGGACAGGCTCCTGTCCCAGCAGCTGGCGGGCATGATGAACCTCGGCCGCAAGGCCGGCCAGTTCATCTCCGGCACGATGAAGGTGGATGCCGCCGTTCGCTCCGGCGCGGCGCTGGCCGTTTTCCATTCGCTGGATGCGGCGCCCGACGGCGTGAGAAAAATCAACCAGGCCCGCAAGGCCTGGCACCTCGGCATGGAGACCGAGGCCGAAATTCCCTCCTTCCACCTCTTTGCCGGGGCGGAGATGGAGGAACTGATGGGCCAGAATGCTTTTATCCATGCCGCAGCGCTTGCAGGGCAGGCGGGTGAGGGTGTAGTGAAGCGCGCAAACCTGCTCGAACGGTACCGCAATGGCGGCCGCATCCGGGCTGTTGGCCGCGCTGGCCGGCAAGACCAATGACGCGGACACCGGCTTTGCCGGCCGCAATGACGATTGTGCAGGGAATGAACGACGGGGTCTGATGTCATCATCCGGCCCCTGTCCGAAGGAACGGGAACGGAATGACCGACAACAAAGACGACAAGACACTCAGCGTAACGGGCAAGAAGACTCTGACCCTCAAGCCATCGGGGATGAGCCAGGGCACCGTTCGCCAGGATATGGGTCGGGGTCGGACCAAGGCAGTCGTGGTGGAAACCCGCAAGCGCCGCCCGCACCGTCCTGAGGACGACAAGCCGCCGATCCAGCCCGTTGCCCCCCAGCCCGCCCCGCGCGCCGAGCAGCCCGCCCAGCCGCAGGCCCCCCGCCCGCAGCAGCCCGGCAACCGTCCGCAGCAGCCGCAGCGCGGCTACGACCAGCGTCAGGACCGGGACCGCGATTACAATCGTGACCGCGACCGCGGCAACCGCACCGGCGGTGGTCAGGTCCTGAACCATCTCTCGTCCAGCGAAATGGAAGCCCGCCGTCGTGCGCTGGTGGAAGCCCAGGCGCGTGACGCCGAGGACGCGCGTCGCCGCGCCGAGGAAGAAGCCCGCCGCCGCGAGGAAGAAATCCGCCGCGCCGCCGAGGAGGATGCTCGCCGCAAGGAAGAGCAAGCCGCCCGCGCCGCCGAGGAAGCAGCCCGCAAGGCCGAAGAAAAGAACGCTCCCGCTGCCCAGGCCCAGCCTGCAGCGCCGGCTGCTCCCGCCGCTCCGGTCCAGCCGGCGATCCGCATGGATGGTCCGGTCCGCCGCCTGAATGATCCCCGTCCCGCTGCCGGTCGCCCCGCGCCCGGCCGTCCGGCCCCGGCTGCTCCGGCAGACCCGGTTCCGGCCGTACAGGCCCGCGTGCGCAAGGTCGACGTGGAAGAGGATGAAGACCGCAAGGTTGCCCGCCCGGGTGCCGGCCCGGCCCGCAAGGTCGCCCGTCCCGAGCCGGCCAAGCCTGCTCGCGTCAAGACCGAGGACGAACGTCGCCGCGGCAAGCTGACGGTTACCGCCGCTGGCCTCGACGAGGACGGCGCGACCCGCGGTCGTTCGCTTGCCTCCATGCGCCGCCGGCAGGAGAAGTTCCGCCGCAGCCAGATGCAGGAAACCCGCGAGAAGATTTCCCGCGAAGTCATCCTGCCCGAGACCATCACCATTCAGGAACTGTCGCAGCGCATGTCCGAACGCGCCGTCGACGTCATCAAGTACCTGATGAAGGAAGGCCAGATGATGAAGCCCGGCGACGTGATCGATGCCGATCTCGCCGAACTCATCGCCGGCGAATTCGGCCATACGGTCAAGCGCGTCTCGGAATCCGACATCGAGCAGGGCATCTTCAACGTCAATGACGAGGAAGGCGACGTGCTGCCGCGTCCGCCGGTCGTGACCATCATGGGCCACGTCGACCACGGCAAGACCTCGCTGCTCGACGCGATCCGCCATGCCAACGTGGTCGCCGGCGAAGCCGGTGGCATCACGCAGCATATCGGCGCTTACCAGGTCGAACAGAACGGTCAGAAGATCACCTTCATCGACACCCCCGGCCACGCCGCCTTTACCGCGATGCGTGCCCGTGGTGCGCAGGCGACCGACATCGCGATCCTCGTGGTCGCCGCCGACGACAGCGTCATGCCGCAGACGATCGAATCGATCAACCATGCGAAGGCCGCCGGCGTGCCGATCATCGTCGCGATCAACAAGGTCGACAAGCCGACCGCCGATCCGCAGAAGGTCCGCACCCAGCTCTTGCAGCACGAGGTCTTCGTGGAAAGCATGGGCGGTGAAGTGCTCGATGTGGAAGTTTCCGCCAAGAACCGCACCAATCTCGACAAGCTGCTCGAGGCCATCCTGCTCCAGGCCGAAATCCTCGACCTGCGCGCCAACCCGAACCGTACGGCGGAAGGCACGGTCATCGAAGCCGAGCTCGACCGCGGCCGCGGTGCGGTGGCCACCGTCCTCATCCAGAAGGGCACGCTGAAGCCCGGCCAGATCATCGTGGCCGGTGACCAGTGGGGCCGTGTGCGCGCCCTCGTCAACGACAAGGGCGAGCACGTCAAGGAAGCGGGTCCCGCCATGCCGGTCGAGGTGCTGGGTCTTTCCGGCACGCCGGCCGCCGGCGACAAGTTCGCCGTGGTCGAGAACGAAAGCCGTGCCCGTGAAATCTCCGAGTACCGCCAGCGTCTGGCCCGCGACAAGGCGGCTGCCCGCCAGTCCGGTTCGCGCGGCTCGCTCGAGCAGATGATGAACCAGCTCCAGACCTCGGGCGTGAAGGAATTCCCGCTCGTGATCAAGGGCGACGTGCAGGGCTCGATCGAAGCCATTGCCGGCGCGCTGGACAAGCTCGGCACCGACGAGGTTCGCGCCCGCATCGTTCACTCCGCAGTGGGTGGCGTGACGGAATCGGATATTTCGCTCGCCGAAGCCTCGAACGCCGCCATCATCGGCTTCAACGTCCGTGCCAATGCCCAGGCTCGCTCGCTGGCCGAGCGCGAAGGCATCGAGATCCGCTACTACAACATCATCTACGATCTGGTGGATGACGTGAAGGCAGCCATGTCCGGCCTTCTCTCGCCGGAACGTCGCGAAACCTTCCTCGGTAATGCGGAGATCCTCGAGGTCTTCAACATCACCAAGGTCGGCAAGGTCGCAGGCTGCCGCGTGGTCGAAGGCAAGGTCGAGCGTGGTGCGGGCGTCCGCCTCGTGCGCGACAACGTCGTCATCCACGAAGGCAAGCTCAAGACGCTCAAGCGCTTCAAGGACGAAGTCGGCGAAGTGCCGGTCGGCCAGGAATGCGGCATGGCCTTCGAGAATTACGAAGACATCCGCGCCGGCGACACCATCGAGTGCTTCCGCGTGGAACACGTCACCCGCACGCTCTGATCCCTCGGGCGCAGACGGACGATATCGAGGCCGCCGGGCTTGCCCGGCGGTCATTTGCTTGAGTGTTCCGGAAAAGTTGCGCTGCCCGTTCGGGGCTGGGGCAAACCCCTCCGGACGCGTGATGACCAGATTGGGTCCAAACCCCAAGGACAAGAACCATGACCAAAGCTACCTCTTCCGCTCCCTCCCAGCGCATGCTGCGCGTCGGCGAGCAGGTGCGCGCGGCTCTCACTAAGGTGCTGCAGCGCGGTGACGTGCAGGATCCCGTCATCGAAAAGACGGTGATCGCCATTTCGGAAGTGCGCATGTCGCCCGATCTGAAGATCGCCACCGCCTATATTTCCCCGCTCGGCGTCTCCGATCACCAGGTGGTCATCAAGGCGCTGGCGAAGAACGCGAAATTCCTGCGTGGCCGCATTGGTCCCGAACTTCGACAGATGAAATACATGCCGGAACTGCGCTTCCGCGACGATACGAGCTTCGACAATTACTCGAAGATCGATGCGCTGCTGCGCTCGCCGGAAGTGGCCCGCGATCTCGATCCCGATACGGACGAAGACGAGGCCTGAGGGCTGTCTGCCGCTTCCTGTTTCCCGGCCGCGCCACCTTCCCGGGTGAGTGGCCCGATTTCCCTTGCCTGACTGAATGGAAAAGCCATGTCCAAGCCGCGCAAACCCAAGGGCCGCCCGATTTCCGGCTGGCTGATCCTCGACAAGCCCTATGATTTCGGCTCCACCGAGGCCGTTTCGAAGATCAAGTGGCTGTTCAAGGCGGAAAAGGCCGGCCATGCCGGCACGCTCGATCCGCTGGCCTCGGGCATGCTTCCGATTGCGCTCGGCGATGCGACGAAGACGGTTCCCTACGTCATGGATGGCCGCAAGGTCTATGAATTCACCGTGACCTGGGGCGAGGAACGCGCCACCGACGACCTGGAAGGCGATGCGGTGAAGACCTCCGACAGCCGCCCTTCGCCGGAGGAGATCCGCGCGCTCCTGCCGAACTATACCGGCACGATCCTGCAGGTGCCGCCGCAGTTTTCCGCGATCAAGATCGACGGCAACCGCGCCTATGATCTCGCCCGCGACGGCGAGGTGATCGAAATCCCCGCCCGCGAGGTGGAAATCCATCGCCTGACGCTGCTCGCCACGCCCGACGAGAACACCGCCCATTTCGAGGTGGAATGCGGCAAGGGCACCTATGTGCGCTCGCTCGCCCGCGACTTCGGCCGCGATCTCGGCTGCTATGGCTATGTCTCGGGCCTGCGCCGCACCTTCGTCGCGCCCTTCGCCGAGGAGACCATGGTGCCGCTGGCGAAGCTCGTCGAACTGGAAGCCGTCGAGGATATGGACGAGCGGCTCGCCGCGCTCGATGCTTACCTCATCGATACCGCCGAAGCGCTCTCCAGCCTGCCGCATGTGCCGGTGTCCGAGGACCAGGCGCACCGGTTGAAGATGGGCAATCCCATCATCCTGCGCGGCCGCGATGCGCCACTGCCGGCGCCGGAAGCCTATGCCACGACCCGCGGCAAGCTGATTGCCATCGGCGAGATCGCCGAGGGCGAGTTCCGCCCGCGCCGGGTCTTTGCCTGAGAGCCGCGGCTTTGCTAGGCTCTCCCCGAGCCGGCACCATGAGGGGGCCGCGAACGGGGAGTGAGGCCATGCTGAAGGCACTGATTGCAGGACTTGTCGTAACCCTTGGGCTCGCCGCCCCCGTCAAGGCGGATGACCGGTGGAAGACCCTGCCGGACATTCCACCGATGCCGAAAGCCGAACAATCCGGCTATGCCGAGGTGAACGGCATCCGCATGTATTACGCCACCTATGGCAAGGGCGATCCGGTGCTGCTCATCCATGGCGGACTGGGCTTCTCCGATGTCTGGGTCCATCAGGTGGAGGATCTCTCCCGGGATCACCTCGTGGTCGTCGCCGACAGCCGCGGCCATGGCCGTTCTAGCCGCACCACCGAGCCCTTCGGTTACGATCTGATGACCTCGGATTACGTGGCGCTGATCGACCACCTGAAGCTCCGCAAGGTCACGCTGGTCGGCTGGTCCGATGGCGGCATCATCGGCATCGACATGGCGATGAAAAATCCCGATCACCTCACCCGTGTCATCGCCCATGCCGCCAATGTCACGGTCGATGGCGTCAAGAGCGACGTGATGGAGAACAAGACCTTCTCCGATTACATCAACAGGGCCGGCGACTATTACAAGAAGCTCTCGCCGACCCCCAACGAATATGATGCCTTCGTCAACCAGATCTCCGCCATGTGGATGAGCCAGCCCGCCTGGACGCCCGAGATGCTGGGCAAGATCACCGTCCCCGTCACGGTGGTGATCGGCGATCATGACGAGGCGGTAAAGCGCGACCATACCGAGCAGATGGCAAAGGACATTCCGGGATCGAAGCTGGTGATCCTGAAAGATGCCAGCCATTTCGCCATGCTGCAGGACCCGGACGGCTACAACGCCATGATCCGCGCCGCCATGAAGGGTGAATGAGCGAGGCTGGACGGGGGCTTTGCCGAAGGAAAGGCCCCCCTTTCCTTTCTGCGCCGAATGGCGTATAGGCTGCGGCAGCTTTTCTGATGCCGGTAACGGGCGGACGAGCATTCATGGCCAAGGCTGGACGACATCCCGGCTTGTGGCGCCCCTTTTTCCTCTCTCATGAAAGGATTTCCCGATGTCGATCACTGCTGAGCGCAAGTCTGCGCTGATCAAGGAATATGCAACCGTCGAAGGCGATACCGGTTCTCCGGAAGTCCAGGTTGCGATCCTCACCGAGCGGATCAACAACCTGACCGGCCACTTCAAGGACCACAAGAAGGATAACCATTCCCGCCGTGGTCTGCTGAAGCTGGTGTCCAGCCGCCGTTCGCTTCTTGATTACCTCAAGAAGAAGGACGAAGCCCGTTACTCGAAGCTGATCGCTTCGCTGGGTATCCGCCGCTAACACTTTCCGGCGGGTGGGGCCTTGGCCGCACCCGCCGGTTTTCATTCTGGCGATAGCCAGAACCTTGCCTTCCGCCCGTCCGCCGCGGTCTCTTCCAGGAAGAGGCAGGAGCGGAAACACGGAAGATGGCGAGCCGGATGGGCCGGTCTCGCCAGGAGAAACCGATGGCCTGTCATGGGGCAGGATTGCCGGATGCTTGAGGGGACGATGTCCCGCCAGATGAAGCTTCCCGTTGTCTTGCCCGTGATCTGCCTCACGACCGGTGATGGAGCGTGCATGAGTTCCGGCCTTTGAAAGAGGCCCTCATGCCCCGTCGCCTTTGAAGGACAAGACATATGTTTGATGTTCATACCGTTGAAATCGAGTGGGCCGGCCGCCCGCTGAAGCTTGAAACCGGCAAGGTTGCCCGCCAGGCCGACGGCGCCGTCATCGCCACCTATGGCGAGACCGTCGTTCTCGCCACCGTCGTTTCCGCCAAGTCGCCGAAGCCGGGCCAGGACTTCTTCCCGCTCACCGTCAACTACCAGGAAAAGACCTATGCTGCCGGCAAGATCCCGGGTGGCTACTTCAAGCGCGAGGGCCGTCCGAGCGAGAACGAAACGCTGGTTTCGCGCCTGATCGACCGCCCGATCCGCCCGCTCTTCCCGGAAGGCTACAAGAACGACACCCAGGTCGTCGTCACCGTTCTCCAGCATGACCTCGAGAACAACCCGGACATCCTGTCCATGGTTGCCACCTCGGCCGCACTGACCATTTCCGGCGTGCCCTTCATGGGCCCGGTCGGCGGCGCGCGCGTCGGCTACATCAACGGCGAATACGTCCTCAACCCGCATCTCGACGAGATGGACGAGTCGAGCCTCGATCTCGTCGTGGCCGGCACGGCCGACGCTGTTCTGATGGTGGAATCCGAAGCCAAGGAACTGCCCGAGGATATCATGCTCGGCGCTGTGATGTTCGGTCATCGCGGCTTCCAGCCGGTCATCGACGCGATCATCAAGCTCGCCGAAGTGGCTGCCAAGGAGCCCCGCGACTTCACCCCGGAAGATCATTCCGCCCTCGAGACCGAAATGCTCTCGATCGCCGAAGCCGAACTCCGCGAAGCCTACAAGATCACCCAGAAGGCCGACCGTTACGCCGCCGTCGACGCCGTGAAGGCGAAGGTGAAGGCCCACTTCCTGCCGGAAGACGGCGAAGCCAAGTATTCGGCTGAAGAAGTCGGTGCCGTCTTCAAGCACCTGCAGGCCAAGATCGTTCGCTGGAACATCCTCGACACCAAGAGCCGCATCGATGGTCGCGATCTCTCGACCGTGCGCCCGATCGTTTCGGAAGTCGGCGTTCTCCCGCGCACCCATGGTTCGGCGCTGTTTACCCGCGGCGAAACCCAGGCGATCGTGGTTGCCACCCTCGGCACCGGCGAAGACGAGCAGTACGTGGACAGCCTGACCGGCATGTACAAGGAACGCTTCCTGCTGCACTACAACTTCCCGCCCTACTCGGTCGGTGAAACGGGTCGCATGGGTTCCCCGGGCCGTCGCGAAATCGGCCATGGCAAGCTTGCCTGGCGCGCCATTCGCCCGATGCTGCCCTCCGCCGAGCAGTTCCCCTACACGCTGCGCGTCGTCTCGGAAATCACCGAGTCCAACGGCTCCTCCTCCATGGCCACCGTCTGCGGCACCTCGCTGGCGCTCATGGATGCGGGCGTTCCGCTGGCCAAGCCGGTTGCCGGTATCGCCATGGGCCTGATCCTCGAAGGCGATCGCTTCGCGGTTCTCTCCGACATCCTGGGTGACGAAGACCACCTCGGCGACATGGACTTCAAGGTCGCCGGCACCGCCGACGGCATCACCTCGCTGCAGATGGACATCAAGATCGCCGGTATTACCGAAGAGATCATGAAGGTCGCGCTCGGCCAGGCCCAGGGCGGCCGCAACCACATCCTCGGCGAAATGGCCAAGGCCATCACCGAAGGCCGTGCCCAGCTCGGCGAATTCGCACCGCGCATCGAAGTCATGAACATCCCGGTCGACAAGATCCGTGAAGTCATCGGTTCGGGCGGCAAGGTCATCCGCGAAATCGTCGAAAAGACCGGCGCGAAGATCAACATCGAGGACGACGGCACCGTCAAGATCGCCTCCTCCTCCGGCAAGGAGATCGAGGCTGCCCGCAAGTGGATCCACTCGATCGTCGCAGAACCGGAAGTCGGCGCCATCTATGAAGGCACCGTGGTTAAGACCGCCGATTTCGGCGCCTTCGTCAACTTCTTCGGCGCCCGCGACGGCCTGGTCCACATCTCGCAGCTCGCCTCGGAGCGCGTTGCCAAGACCTCTGACGTCGTCAAGGAAGGCGACAAGGTCTGGGTCAAGCTGATGGGCTTCGACGAGCGCGGCAAGGTCCGCCTCTCCATGAAGGTTGTCGACCAGGCGACCGGCAAGGAAATCGTGGCCGAGAAGAAGGCCAAGGAAGACGGCGAAGCTGCCGAGTAATTGGCCTTCACCGATCTGAAGACAAAAGGGGCGCGGGTTTTTCCCGCGCCCCGTTCCGTATCTGCGGACCCCCGACATTGTGAAAAGAAGAAACCGAATTATGGCCCGTGAAACGCTGAAAACCCTGTTCCATCCCTTTGCCAGCGGTACGCTGGAACCGTTGCCCGAGGGCGCGCGGGTGGCGTTTCTGGGCGCGGAGGCGGGCTATGTCCTGCCGGAAGGTTTCGCGGCCGCCATCACCGCCGTGCAGGGCATCCGTCCGCTTTACCGCCGGCTGGAGACCAAGGGCGCGGATGTTCATCCCGCCCTGCCCGAAGGAACCTATGATGCCGGCTTCCTCATCCTCAACAAGCACCGCGGCGAGAACGAGAACCGTCTCGCCACGCTGCTCAGCGTCGTGAAGACCGGGGGTCTCATCCTCGTGGCCGGCTCCAAGGAAGACGGTATCCAGCCCATGCGCAAGCTTCTGCTGCAGCAGGGCGTCGCCTTCGAGCACATGCCGAAATATCACGGCGTCGTCTGCTGGTTCGAGGTGCCCGGTCATGCCGCGGAGCTTGCGGCCCGCATCGAGAAGCCCGCAAAGCGGCTCGAAGACCGTTTTGTGACGGCGCCCGGCATGTTCAGCCATGAACGGGTGGACGAGGGCTCCGCGCTCCTCGCCTCCCGTCTGCCGGAAGATTTCGACGGCAATGCCGCCGATTTCGGCGCCGGCTGGGGCTATCTCTCCGTCGCGCTTGCGGAAAAGGCACCGCGCACCGCCCGCATCGATCTCTTCGAGGCCGATCATGCGGCGCTTGAGGCGGCAAAGACCAATCTGGCAAACCTCGTGCCCGATCTGCAGGCGCGGTTCTTCTGGCAGGATCTCGCGCAGGAGGAGCCGAAGGAGCGCTATGACATGGTGATCATGAACCCGCCCTTCCACGAGGGGCATGCGGCCGAGCCCGGCCTCGGCCAGGCGATGATCCGCATGGCGGCGAAGGCGTTGCGCCAGGGCGGCAGGCTGATGCTGGTCGCCAATCGCGGCCTGCCCTATGAGCCGGTGCTCTCCGAGCTCTTCCGCGAAAGCGGCGAAACCTGCCGAAACGCCCGTTTCAAGGTGCTCTGGGCAAAGAAGTAAGGATCGGAAGAAAGGGCGGCTGGACCGCCCTTTTTCAATGGCCCTTCTCGTTGCGGAATTTCCGCTCGAGAAGCCCGACCAGCCGCACCATCGGCCAGAGAATGGCGATGTAGATCAGCGCGGCCGCGATCAGCGGCGAGGGATTGGCATAGAGCGCCTGGGCATTGTTCGCCTCCTTCAGCAGTTCGGGAAGCGCAACCGTCGAGGCAAGCGATGTATCCTTGAACATGGAGACGCAGTTGCTGGTCGTCGGCGCAACGACGACGCGCATGGCCTGCGGCAGCACGATCTTCAGCATGACGACGCGGAACGGCAGGCCAAGCGCCGCCGCCGCCTCGAACTGGCCCTTCGGTATGCTCTCGATGCCGGAGCGGAAGACCTCTGCCGAATAGGCGGCCATCACGATCGACAGCGCCATGATCGCCGAGGACCAGGACGACAGGCTGATGCCGACGAAGGGCAGTGCGAAATAGATCAGGATCATCACGACCAGCACGGGCGCTGCGCGGAAGATGTCGATGAAGCCGATGGCGATATAGCGCACGGGTTTCGGCCCGTAGAGCCGCAGCAGCGCCACGATCAGGCCGCCGGGCACGCCGATGCCGATGGCGGCGAGTGCCAGCAGGAAGGTGTTGAGCAGACCGCGCAGCAGGGCGGGCAGGGCGTCATGCATGACGCCGGCGTTGAAGAAAGTATCGATCAGCGACATGAAGCCCCCAAGCTGAACGCTCATGCGGGACAAGCCGCATGGTCCCATGCCGAGCATAGGCGGAAGAACCGCGCCGGCAAAGCCGGCGCGGCGGTCAATTCAGGCAACCCAGCCCTCAGCCCTTCGGAATCGGCTGTTCGGTGAGCGTGGAGCTGTCGGCCGGGGCATCGGTGCCGAACCACTTCTTGTGGATCGCCGCCATGGTGCCGTCCTTCTTCATCTCGGTGATGGCCGCATTGACCTTTTCAAGCAGGGGATGGTCCTTGGTCATCATCAGGCCGTACTGCTCGCCGGTCTTGATGCGGGACTTCACGGCAAGGTCCGTCATCTTGATGAAGGCATACTGCATGCCCGGCACGTCGGAGACGGCGGCATCGATGCGGCCGGCATTGAGGTCCAGCAGCATGTCCTGCTGGGCATTGTAGCCCTTCACTTCGGTAATGCCGAGCTTGTCCTTGTTTTCGTTCGACCATTTCTCGCCGGTGGAGCCGGAAAGAACGCCGACGGTCTTGCCCTTCAGGTCCGCTTCGGAAGCGAGTGCGGAATCCTTCTTGGTGGCGATGCCCATGTCGGAATCATAATAGGGCTGGGTGAAGGACTGGCTGCCCAGCCGCTCCTTGGTGATGGTGATCGAGGAAATTGCCACGTCGATGCGCTTGGAGCTGGTGGCGGCAAAGAGCGCCTGGAATCCGAGATCGGAGAATTCCGGTGTCAGGCCGAGGCGCTTGGCCACTTCCGAGGCGATCTCTGCCTCGAAACCTTCAAAGGTGCCGCTTTCGTTCTTGAATTCGAAGGGCGGGTTGGACGGATAGGAGCCGATCAGCAGCTTGCCCTCTTCGGCGGCTGCGAAGTGCGGCATGGCAAGAAGGCTTGCCGCGGCGAAGAGGCCCATGACGGTCCGGCGTGTAAAGCTCATTGCAATCTCCCAGGTTTGTCAGGTTTCAGAAAAAGCGTTCCCCCGGCGATTATTCTTGTTTACGCCGGTTTTTGGCATGCGGGATGGGCGGCTCTCAGCCGAGTGCGCCCACCATTCTGTCGAGCGCACGGGCAATGTCGCCGGTATCGCGGCACACGCACATGCGCAGGAAAGCGCGGGACGCCTCCCCGAAAAGATAGCCGGGCGCGAGCCCGACGCGCGCCTCCTCGAGGATACGCCGGCAGACGGCGCGAGAATCCGGCTCTCCCTCAAAGGCGAAGAAGGCATACATGCCGCCCTTCGGCTTGTCGGGCAGGATGATCCCCGGAATGGCCGACAGCCGGTCATAGGCGAGATCCAGCCCGGTCTTGGACAGGGCGCGGACCTGCCGGACCAGCGGCTCGCCTTCGGTAATCGCTGCCGCGCCGGCAGCCTGAAGCACGGCAGGCGTGCCGCTGTTGATATACTGCGTCATGGCGCCCAGCTGTGGCGCGACGGAGGAGGGATGGGTCAGCCAGCCCAGCCGCCATCCGGTCATCGCCCAGGCCTTGGAGAAGCTGTTGACGGACATCACCCGGTCGCCGTCTTCGGCGATCTGCAGGATGGAGGGCGCCACCTCGCCCTCGAAATAGAGCCGGCCATAGACCTCGTCGGAGATGATCCAGATGCCGGTCTTGCGGCTGAAATCGAGCAGCGCCTGCATGTCCGCCCGGCTTGCGGTCCAGCCGGTCGGGTTCGACGGTGTCGACAGAAAGATCGCCCGCGTACGCGCGTCGCAGGCATCGAAGAGCCTGTCGAGGTCCAGCCGCCAGTCCGTATCGAAGCCCAGCGGCACCTGCCGGGGCTCGGCGGCGGAGAGATGGATGACGCTGTGGATGTTCGGCCACTGCGGGCCGACATAGACCACATTCGTGCCCGGATCGGCCACGAGCTGCACGGCCAGAAACAGCGCCTGCATGCCGCCGGGCGTCACCGTGGTGCGCTCCGCAGGCACGGGCCGTCCATGAATGCGGGTCTGGTAGTCGGCAAGCGCCGTCGTTAGCCGGTCGAGGCCGCGCATGTTCGGCACATAGAAGGTCAGTCCCTCGTCCAGCGCGGCTTTTGCGGCATCGCGGATGAAGGCGGGCGTGACCATATCGCCCTCGCCATACCAGAGCGGAATGACATCGCCGATCTCGCGAGCCCTGACGGCCAGAAGCGCGATGTTTTCGGTTACCAGATCGCGGATCTGGCTCCGGATTCCCTGAAACGCAAAGCGGTCCGGCGCGATCTGCAGCCGTTCCAGCGTGGTGTCGATCGTCATCAGCTCGTCCCTCGGGCAGGCTTGCAACCGCCCTGTTCTTGTCTTTTGCCGGATCGTGGTGCAATTCCACGACAATTTCAAGCAAGAAGTTTTAAGTTTAAAAGAACCCCGTTTTCACGGGTCTTTCCGGGCCGCAGCAGCTCTGGCGCTTTGCATGGTTTTCTCCACGGAAGCGGTCAGCACCATGGCGTCACTGCCGAGGATGAAGAAACGCATACCCAGCGATAGATAGGCTTCTATGTTTTCCGGCCCGGGGCGGAACATGCCGAAGGCGCGGCCCGCCTTGCGACACGCCTCGGCGATCGTGTCGATTGCGGCCTCCAGAGTGGGCCGCTCGGCGACCGGCAGGGTGGAAAGCGAAACGCCGAGGTCGCCCGGCCCGATGAAGATCGCGTCGATGCCCTCCACGGCGGCAATTGCATCGATATTCCGCAGTCCTTCCACATTTTCCACCTGAACGGTCACCAGCACCGACCCGTTGGCGCGCGCGAGATAGTCGGGAATGCGGTAGCCGTAACCCGCGGCGCGGCCGGGACCCACCCCGCGGCGTCCGAGGGGCGGATAGCGGCAGGCTGAAACGACCGCTGACGCTTCCGCAGCCGTCGAAACCATGGGCACCATCACCCCGCTTGCCCCCGCATCCAGCACGCCGGCGAGCGCTTCCGGCGCCTTGCCGGGCACCCGCGCCAGCACCGGCACGCCGTGGACATCGCCGGCCCGGCAGAGATTTTCGAATTCGGCTCGTCCGATCTGCGAATGCTCGCCGTCGAGGCATATGAAATCCGGTCTGCCGAGCGCCAGAACCTCCACGGCGGCGGGATGGGCGATATTGCAGAAAAGGCCAAACAGGGCTTCGCCGGAAAGGCACGTCTCGCGAAGGGAAGGGGTCTTGTCGCGCATGGGCATCCGCTCGGGTTTGAGATGCCAACACGCGGACGCGCATCGGCGATGGTGCTTCAAGCTTAAACGATCTTCGGGTCACGGCAAGGGCCTGCCCGGTTTCCTTCCGTTCGTTGCTTCGCTATATGATCAAGCGAAACCTCATGTCCGGAGAACCCGATGACCACCATCCGCTACCACGAAGGCGATATTTCTGCCGCCGACGCTGCTCGCTACACCGGCGCCATCGCCATCGATACGGAAACGCTGGGCCTCGTGCCGCGCCGGGACAGGCTGTGCGTGGTGCAGCTTTCGCCGGGCGACGGGTCGGCGGACGTGATCCGCATCGCGCCCGGCCAGAAGAGCGCCCCGAACCTCACCGCGCTTCTCGAAGATCCGGCAAGGCTGAAGATCTTCCATTATGGCCGCTTCGACATAGCGGTCCTCTTTCATACCTTCGGCGTCACCACCGCCCCGGTTTTCTGCACCAAGATCGCCTCGCGTCTCTCCCGCACCTATACGGACCGGCACGGCCTCAAGGACAATCTGAAGGAAATGCTGGAGATCGACATCTCCAAGGCGCAGCAATCGTCCGACTGGGCAGCGGAAACGCTCTCGCCGGCGCAGCTCGAATATGCCGCGTCGGATGTTCTTTACCTGCATGCGCTGAGGGACAAGCTTTCGGCCCGGCTCGCCCGCGATGGCCGCATGGACCATGCCGAGGCTTGCTTTGCCTTCCTGCCGACCCGCGCCAAGCTCGACCTGCTCGGCTGGGAAGAGACCGATATTTTCGCCCATAGCTGAACCGTTTTTTTGGCTTCAACCCCGCATTTTTCGCTCTGCGGGCAAGCCCCTGAAAATGCATTCGAAAATCCGGCTTTTCAGAACGCGCGCCCGGCTTGGGCGCGCGTTTTGCGTGGTCGGCGGCCCGTTTTTCAAACCCTATGTTAACCATTTTGGGTTCGACTTCGCTTGCCGGGACGCGGTTGGGACCGTCTTCGGCATGATGCAGAATGTGTTATGTTTTTTGGGGGCGTTATGGTTGCCGCATTGCTTGGCAGTTTATCCTATGAAGATATGAGCGACCATCTCCTTGCAGATCAGTTTGAAGACAGCTTGTCCGGCGGATACTCCGAGCTGGACATGAGCGATATGGAAGGCGGGGAGGCCCAGCCTGCCTTCGTGCGCGGCAGCGTGCTCGATGCTTTTGCCGCCCACGATCGCGTGGAGCGGGCGCATCCCGCAAGCCACATTGCCGCGATCGATTCCGACGACAACGGCATTTATCGCCTGTTTCGTACCCGCTAAGGGCCGGACTTTCAGCGTCTGATTGCCCGCGCTCTTTCGCGAATCTCGTCGAAAGAGCGGTCGACCAGCAGATTCCCATCCACGTAGACCGGCTCGAGATGGTTGTGGCGCCGCCCGATCTCCTCGACCCGACAGGCCGTCAATTCACCGAATTCGTCCACAACGGCCAGTCGCCCGGCTTTCGGCGGCTTGTCCCGCATATGGGCCGGCCGGCGCGCCATGTCGATCCAGCGTCCCTCGCCGTTGAGGCGCGCGCTCGCCTTCATGGTGAATTCATAGCTGTCGCGATTGACTTTCTGGATCAGGTTCGAGCCGACGCCGAAGTAGATGTTATCAGCCGAAAAACCCATGGCCTCCATGCGGCCGAGAATGAGTTCCATGTCTTGCGGGCTCACGCCATCGCCCTGCATCACCCGGACTCCATGCTCGATCACCTTGTAGCCGCGGCTGTTGAGGCGGGTTCCGAAGGCATAGGCAAGCTGAGCAACGACCTGCACCGGCGTATCCACCGGGTCGCCGCTGTCCGGACGGATGATCACGGTGGCCCCTGAGCGAATGACATCCTCCTTCAGCGCCTTGCCCCAGATTTCCGCCACCGCATGGGAAATGTCGTAGCTGTCCGAAACGACCGAGACCGCTCCGTATCGAGCGAAATGATCCAGCATCATCCGGTACGCATCCGCTTCGTGGGCCTGCCCCCAGGCGGTCATGGTGGAATGTTCGGATGCGGGCAGCGAATGACCGGCCATCGGCGCGCCATAGAAATTCCGCGCCGCTACCAGTGCTGCAAGCGTATCGGTCCGGTCGAAGAAGAGCAGATGCGCCACGCCGCCCAGCGCACTCTGCTCGCGCGAGGTGGCGGCCCGCGCCCCGAAATCATGCAGGCGGCTCGGCAGATCCACCCGGTCGGGATCGGTGGTCTTCTCATAAAACGGCAGAAGGCGGTCGCGGATCTTGCGGGCATTGCTGGCGACCGAGGACGGGTACCAGACGGCGCGGAGCAGCGCCGTATCGAGCCAGGTCGCCACCCAGGCCGTCTCCGGGTCCGTGCTCGTCACCTGCACGAGCGGTATGCCGCGCATGACCAGCATCCCCTCGGGCAGCGCCTCGATACGGACCGGCAGATAGCCGCCGAACCGCGACACGATCCGCAGCCAGCCCTCGCGATTGAAGGGCAGGCCATGCAGGGTCGCGACCTCTTCCGCTTCCGACACGTCCCGCCGGGTCACGGGTCGTTGCATCATGTCTTTCAGGAACATCTGCAGTCCGAAGAACACCACATCCGGCCACAGAGATTGTCCCCGAGCCTCCACATAGGCGCTGAGAGCGGTCGTATCGGACGGATATTGCAGATGATGGCTCAGCTTGTAGCTGTCCGTATTGAGAAGCGGATTGTCGGGGATCATGCCTCGTTCCTATCGATCCGCATCCATCTCCTGGATTCGGCAGCATAAGCTACAACACCTTCCCGAAAGAGCAAACCGGCCCATCCCATCCGCCTGGTCTTGAAGGGTGGCGGGAAGCATGAAATGAATATGTAATTGCTAAGATCAGGATATAATCATGAAAAGATTTGCCTCTCTCGTGCTCGTTCTCCTTGCCGGCTGCCAGTCAGGCCCGCGGGAAACCCTTTACAAGGCCGGGTCGCTGGCACCGGAAAGACAGGCGACTTACGACGCCTGCAAGATTGCCTCCTTCCGGAAGATCCCCCAGGCGCTCGTCACCGAATACACGCCCGGTTATCACGATCCCGGCGTCCTCCAGTGCCAGACGGATCGCTCCGGTACGACCTGCATGACGATGGGGGCGATCGATCTGCCCGCGCATGCCGAAACCCGGGATGTCAATGCCGCCCTCCGTAAGCGCGAGGTAGAGCGCTGCCTGATCGCGGGAGGGTACCGGCTCCTCCTCCTGCCCCTTTGCCCGAACGCCGCCGACAGGCAGCGGCTGCGCGCCATGCCCCAGCCGGAAAACCCCGATGAGATGGTTTGCCGTCCAGACGATGGTCCTGCGGATTAAGGAAAATCCTCTCTTTCTTAACCTTTTGGCCCTGAAACAGGCCGTGGACAGTAAAAAGGTTAGCAATCTGTTAAATCTTTTGCTCTAATTTGGGTCCTAGACAAGTAAAAATTCCGGGCCATGATTCGCCAGGACGGCTTTGGAAAGCCATCCCGCGGGATAGTAAGGGGCAGGGTGCACTGTCCCCTCCAAAATCTGATCCAGCCACCCTCATTGTCAGAATGGAGCACGCCATGTTGCCTCCTGTTCGTACAATATCCGGGTCCAGCGGGTCCTATCAAAGTTCGTCCTCCGTTTCCGCAAGCGCACATCTGACGGGGGAGGCGATCTACCCAGGGCATGCCGCCGATGCGGACCGGGACGTCAATCCGAACCATTCGGGCAAGCTGAACATCTTGCTGCTGAATGGACGCGACGGTGTGCCCGAAGGGCTGGGCATGATTGCCGATGCGCTGGGCCGCGCGGTCAACCTGCCCCGCCGCGAGGGCGAAACGCCGTCCGCCTATGTCACCCGGCTCGCACTGGCCCTTTCCGTCATGCCCGCCGTGCTGAAGGCGGATGCGGAACACGAGCTGATGAAGATCCTGCGCGGGGTCCGTCTGCAACTGGTCATCGAAGCCTTCCTCAATCCCGCCGGACCCGAAGCGGCCCGCATCGTCGCGCTTCTGGAAATGGCCGGCACCACGGAGCGCGATCTCGCGGCCCTGACGGTGCTGACCTCCTATCGCCAGAACGACGGCGGCGATACGGCCTTGCCCGATCCTGTCATGCAGGGACCGCCGCCTGCGCCCCGCATGCCGTTCGGTCCGCCGCCCGCTCCGGAGGCACCGGTGCCGGGGGCGCCGCTCCTGACGACCGCGGCAGCCATGGGCGCCGCGGAGAGGGCGGAGACGTCACCCCTTCCCGAACCGGCACCCTCCGATGCCCTTCCCCCGGCGGAGGCCGCCGATCCGGACGCGCTCGAGCGTCAGGCCGCGCTGCCCTTCACCGGGGAAGCAGACGACGATCTCGGCCTGATCCGCTACCGCAAGACCGACAATATTTTCAGCCGCACCTCGGCGCCGGAGGCGATGGCCGACCGGCTTCCCGACGCGCCGGTCGAGGCGACGCCGGTGCGCCGGGCCATGGCCGATCTCGATCCGGCCCGGCTCGAGGCCCGGACCGCCGAAAACCCGCTGCGCGGTCTGCCTGCCCCCACCGATGCGCGCGGTCTGCAGACCGTGCTGACGGCTGCCTTCGCGGCAGGCGACAGCGAGGATCCGCTCGTACAGGCCAAGGCCGCCATGGACCTGCTGGCCGGCGAAGCCGCGGATGCCCCGGCTCCGGCCGGGCGCCTGCCCGCGGCCCGTCGGGACTTCGCCAGCCGGCCCTTTGCCGATTATGCCCGCCCCGCGCCGCGGCCCCTGCCGCGCCCGGAGGATTTGCCGCCCATTTTCGGGCTGAAGGGCTGGCCCGAAGACATCTTCATCGAGCCCGGCATCCTGCCCGCATCCCGCCTGACCGAGGCGGTTCTGGCGGCAACGCTGGTGCCCCATGCCGGGCCGGAGCCCGACCAGGCCGATCCCGCCTATGTGCTCCGGGGCCGGGGTGTCGCCGCCAACGATATCGGCGACCACGGCAAGGCGGCCCTCGAGGCCGCCGAGCAGCAATTGATCCGCACCGCCGACCAGGCCGCAGGCCTTTCCGCCGACCGCCGGCTG
The DNA here is from genome assembly GCF_056313605.1 of Gellertiella sp. DMC107. Taxonomy (NCBI): domain Bacteria; kingdom Pseudomonadati; phylum Pseudomonadota; class Alphaproteobacteria; order Hyphomicrobiales; family Rhizobiaceae; genus Gellertiella; species Gellertiella sp. DMC107. The sequence continues at coordinate 119,160 of NZ_JBQUZZ010000002.1, forward strand.
GATCCGTTGCCGCGCAGCGAGCGCTCCGGCGCCGACCAGCTTCTCGCCGCGGCCCTGCAGCTGGGGATCGATCCCCGCCAGGGCATGGGTTTCGCCAGCCTGCCCAACCCGATCGCCGACGAGCGGGATGAGGGGCCGGCGCCCCGGCGTGGTCACCGCGCAAGCGGCGAAGGCGCGGGCGACGACGAGGGCGACGAGCAGTCCGCAGATCGCGGCTTTGCCGAAGACGGCCCGGAGCCCGAGGCGGAGGACGCTGCCCCGGAGGCTCTTGCCAGCGGGGACGCGCAGCCCGCGTCCGGCCCGGCAGATGCAGCCGATCCCGCCTATGACTATTACCAGCGCATGGCCGGCTGGAGCTGATTACAGCGCCGCCGGTTTCAGGTCATCAAAGGCAGAAAGGCCCGCCATCGCTGGCGGGCCTTTCCTTTTGTCGTGTGTGTCGACCGATTACTCGGCGTTGCGGTTCTTCAGAGCCGCACCGAGGATGTCGCCGAGCGAAGCGCCCGAGTCGGAGGAACCGAACTGTGCGACGGCTTCCTTCTCTTCGGCGATTTCCAGCGCCTTGATCGAAAGCATGATCTTGCGGTCCTTCTTGGAGAAGTTGGTGACGCGGGCGTCCACAACCTGACCGACGGAGAAACGCTCGGGGCGCTGTTCGTCGCGGTCACGGGCGAGATCGGCGCGGCGGATGAACGAGGTGATGTCCTCGTGGTTCACCAGCTTCACTTCGATGCCACCATCGTTGACGGCGATGATTTCGCACGAGACGACGGCATTCTTGCGCAGGTCGCCGGAAGCGGCGGCTTCGCCGACCGAGTCCTTGCCGAGCTGCTTGATGCCGAGCGAGATGCGCTCCTTGTCGACGTCCACGTCGAGAACAACGGCGCGAACGACGTCGCCCTTGTTGTACTCTTCGATGACCTGCTCGCCCGGACGGTTCCAGTCGAGGTCGGAGAGGTGCACCATGCCGTCGACGTCGCCTTCGAGGCCGATGAACAGACCGAATTCGGTCTTGTTCTTGACTTCGCCCTCAACTTCGGTGCCGGCCGGATGGCTGTGCGCGAAGGCCTGCCACGGGTTTTCCAGCGTCTGCTTGAGGCCGAGCGAGATACGGCGCTTGGACGGATCGACTTCGAGAACGACCACGTCGACTTCCTGGCTCGTGGACAGGATCTTGCCGGGGTGTACGTTCTTCTTGGTCCAGGACATTTCCGAGATATGGATCAGGCCTTCGATGCCCGGCTCCAGCTCGACGAACGCACCGTAATCGGTGATGTTCGTGACGGTACCGGAAATCTTCTTGCCTTCCGGATACTTGGCCTGAATGCCATCCCACGGATCGGACTCGAGCTGCTTCATGCCGAGCGAGATGCGGTGGGTTTCCTGGTTGATGCGGATGATCTGAACCTTGACCTGCTGGCCGATGTTCAGGATCTCCGACGGATGGTTGACGCGGCGCCATGCCATGTCGGTCACGTGCAGCAGGCCGTCGATGCCGCCGAGGTCAACGAACGCACCGTAATCGGTGATGTTCTTGACGACGCCGTCAACAACCTGGCCTTCTTCGAGGTTCTGGACGATTTCAGAACGCTGCTCGGCGCGGGACTCTTCGAGAACCGTGCGGCGCGAAACCACGATGTTGCCGCGACGCTTGTCCATCTTGAGGATTTCGAAGGGCTGCGGGTTGTGCATCAGCGGGGTCACGTCGCGGATCGGACGGATGTCGACCTGCGAACGCGGCAGGAAGGCAACGGCGCCGTCGAGATCGACGGTGAAGCCACCCTTGACCTGGTTGAAGATCACGCCTTCGACGCGCTCGCCGTTCTCGAACTTGACTTCGAGACGCAGCCAGCTTTCTTCGCGGCGAGCCTTCTCGCGCGACAGCACGGCTTCACCGAGGGCGTTTTCGATGCGCTCGACATAGACTTCGACTTCGTCGCCGACCTTGAGCGAGCCGTCCTTGGCCTTGGCGCCGAATTCCTTGAGCGCGATGCGGCCTTCGACCTTGAGGCCGACGTCGACAACGGCAACGTCCTTTTCGATGGCGGTGATGAGACCCTTGGTCACATAGCCTTCGGCGAGGTCGTTCTTGGCAAAGGATTCTTCGAGAAGCGCGGCGAAATCGTCACGGCTGGGATTGGTATTGGACATGGAAACTCCTGGAAACATTCCCGTTTCGGGAATGCAGGCGCCGGCGGGTTGGCGTTGATCATGGCCTGAAACCGTCCGCCCTCCTTCTGGAGGGCAACCCGGCGCATAGACGGATTGTCAGGCATTGAGGCAGCCGCTTCACGCGCTGCCCATCATTCATTTCGTCTTCAGGACGGCATCGATCAGGGACCGGGCCGCGAGAAATGCCGCCTCTATACTCATTTCGGACGTATCTAGCAAGTGCGCATCCTCTGCCGGCCGCAAGGGACTTTCCGCCCGGTTCATGTCGCGCTCGTCCCGGGTGCGGACTTCGGCGAAGATCCGGTCGAAATTGGCGGGCTCGCCCGAAGCCATGATCTCCTCGTAGCGCCGGCGCGCCCGCACTTCGGGGCTCGCCGTCACATAGAGCTTCACCGGCGCATCGGGGCAGACCACGGTGCCAATGTCGCGCCCGTCCAGCACGGTTCCGGGCGCGCGCACCGCAAAGCGTCGCTGCGCCTCCACCAGCGCCTTGCGCACGCCGGGCATGACCGCAATCTTCGAAGCGGCCTCGCCGATGGCATGGGCGGCAAGCACCGACCGGTCGAGACCGGCCAGCTCCACCTTTTCCGCAAAGGCCGTCGCCACCGCCTCGTCGTCGAGCGGCTGGCCCGCATCGAGCAGCGCCTTGGCCGTCGCCCGGTAGGTCAATCCCGTATCGAGATGATGAAAACCGTAATGGGCCGCAATCAGCCGGGACAGGGTCCCCTTGCCGGCCGCAGCCGGCCCGTCGATCGCGATGGTGAAACTCATGGCGGTTGGATCCTCGTTCATGGCCGCGCTTCTTAATCCATGCAGCGCCTCTCGGCAAATGGCTTGTCGGGAAGAAGACCGGCTCTCCCGCCCTTCGCGGCTTTGGGCCTTTGCATCGGGGGGGGCTGGCGCTTGATCCGTGGGCTGCGGTGGCCCCAGCGGATCCGGGTCGCCTTGCTGCTCCGGGTGCTCAGCATGCTCGGGTTGCTCCGCATGCGCCATCTGCTCCGGCGGCTCCGCCCGCCCGGTCTGCAGGGGCTGATCCTCCGTCCTGTGCGATCCCCGCCCTATTCTCTGCGAGGGGCGGCGGCCTGCCATCGCGGGCCTGATCTTCAAGACGGGTTCGCCTTTCCAATCCCGACGACATGCCTGCAAAATCGCCCCCTCCTTTGGCCCCTTGTGGGGGCGTGGGGAGGGGGCAGTCATGCCATGCTTCATCGATCCCGCGCTTCGTTCGAAGCCGGGTTATGCCTCATTTCCCCCCTCGGGACACGAGGGGTCGGCCGGGGCGCGGGGAGCACCTCGTATGAATTAGTTTATATGGCGCTTTCCGCGCCCCGTTTCGGCTTTATGCGATGCAACTCCGGCTTCTCTGCACCAAGCCTACGGTCCGCCGGGTATTTCGCATGCCCCCGGCGACGGGCGACCGGATTGACCGGTCTTGTTCGCACCGGATCGCTATTTTTCACGCGACCCGGCCCGTAGCAGTTTTTCGTCGTCACACAGACGGACCCCCCGTCCTTTGCGACGGGGAGCGGAAACCATTTTCTGCACCGTCTCCTCCTGCGCATCTGCGAGAGCGCAGGAAGAAAGACCGGCTCCACCTGACCGGGATCGCAGGGCCCCCGGCGTTACCAGAGCGGAACGAGGAATATTATCCCGCAGGTTTTGATGAGGGGGATGACGGGGGTGCAAATTTATCTGCGGGGGAAAACAGGGGGTTAGGGGGGAGGAGTGAGTAGGGAGTAGTGAGTAGTGAGTAGTGAGTAGTGAGTAGGCAAGGTCAGTTGCCCGCGTAAGAGCACTGGAAGCCGAACGCCAGCGGTTGTCTTTCCTCTCCCCAGCGGGGAGAGGATGCCGGCAGGCAGGTAAGGGGGCGGCAGGCGCGGACCGGAGCCATCGCGTGATTTTACGGAGATCAGAGAGCGGCAGACTCGACCGTCTCCCTCCCCCTTGTGGGGAGGGGCAGGGGTGGGGGTATACCTAGGAAATCGACGTGTTTTGATTGAAAAACGCATTGAGGCCTTCGGCCACTCTTTACGTTCCGACCCCCACCCCTAACCCCTCCCCACAAGGGGGAGGGGAATCCCGCTGTCCTGCCCAACGGCCCCCTCATCTGCCCTCCGGGCATCTTCTCCCCGCTGGGGAGAAGAGGGCATCGCCAACCTTTGCGCAAAACTCAGGATGCTGAACGCCAGCGGCGGTTCCTCCTCTCCCCCGCGGCGAGATTCGCTTGTCCGCCGAGGGAGAGGATGCCGGCAGACAGGTGAGGGGGCGGCAGGCGCTGACCGATGAAGCCGCTTGGTTTGGTGATGATCATGGCGGCAAACTCGACCGTCTCCCTCCCCACAAGGGGGAGGGGAATCCCGCTGTCCTGCCCAACGGCCCCCTCATCTGCCCTCCGGGCATCTTCTCCCCGCTGGGGAGAAGAGGGAGAGTCGCCGATGTTCGCGCAAACCACTGGAAGCTGAACGCCGGCGGCGGTTCCCTCCTCTCCCCAGCGGGGAGAGGATGCCGGCAGGCAGGTGAGGGGGCGGCAGGCGCTGACCGGAGTCATTGCGTGATTTTACGGAGATCAGAGAGCGGCAGACTCGACCGTCTCCCTCCCCCTTGTGGGGAGGGGCAGGGGTGGGGGTATGCCGAGGAAATCGACGTGTTTTGATTGAAAACACATCGCGGCCTTCGGCCACCCTTTACGCTCCGACCCCCACCCCTAACCCCTCCCCACAAGGGGGAGGGGAATCCCGCCGTCCTGCCCAACGGCCCCCTCATCTGCCCTTCGGGCATCTTCTCCCCACTGGGGAGAAGAGGGCATCGCCGACCTCAGCGCAAAACTCAGGATACTGAACGCCAGCGGTCGTCTTTCCTCTCCCCCGCGGTGAGCTTCGCTCGTCCGCCGAGGGAGAGGATGCCGGCAGGCAGGTGAGGGGGCCTCTGGCGCTGACCGGAGTCATTACGTGATTTTACGGAGATCAGAGAGCGACAAACTCGACCGTCTCCCTCCCCTCACGGCGAGCGAAGTTTGGCCGGATGGGGGGAAGGAAGCGTCCAGCAGCGACCGAAGGCGTGCGGTTTTGTTCCGGCCCGTTACCCGATCCCCGCCAGCGCGGCCCAGAAGGTGACGGTTGCGACGCCGAGGAGGGTGGAGAGGGTGATGGCGGAGGCGGCGAGGCCCTGGGCGGTGCCGAAGCGGTTGGCGATCAGCCAGGCATTGACCCCCGTCGGCACCGAGGAGGTGAGCACCATGGCCGCCGCCCATTCCGGCGAAAGGCCGATGAGATGGGCAAAGACCCAGACGCTCGCCGGCAGAAGCAGGAGCTTCAGCAGCGCGATCGTGGTGGAAAGGCCGAGATTGCCGGAAATGCCGTAGCTGCGGAGCGCCATGCCGAGCGAGAGGAGCGCGGCCGGCCCCGCAATGCCGGCAATCTGCGCGGTCAGCGTGTCGAGCATGGCCGGCAGGGCAAGCCCGCTGAAATGCACGGCCGAACCGAGAAGCAGCCCGACGATCAGCGGGTTCTGCACGAGGTTGAGGAGCGTCTGCCTGACGATCGCGACCGCACCGCGGCCGGCCACGCCGGTTTCCCGCCGCACCGCCTCTTCCATCAGCACCGTTCCCGCCACCATCATCAGGGGCAGATGGACCGCCAGCAGCACCGAGACCGCGACGATGCCCTTGGCGCCCACCACCCGCTCCACCAGCGGCAGGCCGATGAAGACATTGTTGGCAAAGGCCGAGGATACGCCGGCGATCACGCCGCTGCGCCGGTCGCGGCCGAAAAGCCGCGTCGCAACCAGATGGCCGGCCGTCCAGGCCACCGTCACACCGGCGAAATAGGCGATCCAGAGCTTCACCGGCGTGCCGGCCCCCACATCCGCATGGGCGATGGTGCGGAACAGCAGCACGGGCACGGCGATGCGGAAGACGAATTCGCCCAGCGCTTCGCCCGTCTCCGCCTTCATCAGGCCGCTCAGAACCGTGAGATAGCCGGTCAGGATCAAGAGGAAGACGGGCAGGACATCATGGATGACGGCGATCATGGGCGACCTGGAAGAGACGGAGCGGCGCGACTTCGGCCGGCACGAAGCCCGCTCCTAGCACCCGTTGCCCTGCCTCTCCAGTGCAAAGCCTGTCACCGTGACGTTTTTCCCTTTCCTCCAGGGGAAAAACCGGTAGAACCGAACCCCGGCTGACAATATGACCGGGGCTTCCCTTTGACCAAGACCACCTATGACGTTCTCACCGTCGGCAATGCCATTGTCGATATCATCTCCCGCTGTGACGATGCCTTCCTGACCGACAATGGCATCACCAAGGCGGCGATGAACCTCATCGACGCGGAGCGGGCGGAGCTGCTCTATTCGCGCATGGGCCCGGCCATCGAAGCCTCCGGCGGCAGCGCCGGCAATACGGCGGCCGGTGTGGCAAGCCTCGGTGGCAAGGCCGCCTATTTCGGCAAGGTGGCGGAAGACCAGCTCGGCCGCATCTTCACCCATGACATTCGCGCTCAGGGCGTGCACTACGCCACCAAGCCGAAGGGCACGTTCCCGCCAACGGCCCGCTCGATGATCTTCGTGACGCCGGATGGCGAGCGCTCCATGAACACCTATCTCGGCGCCTGCGTGGAGCTCGGACCGGAGGATGTGGAGCCCGAGGTCGTGGCCGAGGCCAAGGTTACCTATTTCGAGGGCTATCTCTGGGACCCGCCGCGCGCCAAGGAGGCCATTCTGGAAGCCTGCCGCATCGCCCATGCCCATGGCCGCGAGACGTCCATGACCCTCTCCGACAGTTTCTGCGTCGGCCGCTACCGGGCGGAATTCCTCGACCTGATGCGCTCGGGCACGGTCGATATCGTCTTTGCCAACAAGGAAGAAACGCTCTCGCTCTACGAGACCGGGGATTTCGACCTGGCGCTGACGAAAATCGCCGCCGATTGCAAGCTCGCCGCCGTGACCATGAGCGAGGAGGGCGCCGTGATCGTCAAGGGGACCGAGCGCACCTATGTGCCGGCAACCGCGATCCGCGAACTGACGGACACGACCGGGGCGGGCGATCTCTTCGCCGCCGGCTTCCTGTTCGGCTATACGCAGGGGCGTTCGCTTGCGGATTGCGGCCATCTCGGCTGCCTCGCAGCCGGCATCGTCATCCAGCAGATCGGGCCGCGCCCGCTGATCTCGCTGCAGGATGCCGCCGTCAAGGCAGGGCTTCTCTGAAGCCCGCCCGGGAATAGCCCGCTTTTATTTGAAGACTTCGGCCGGATAGGCGCCCCAGATCTCGCCCTGCGAGATCCAGCCTTCGGTGCCTTCGTAATCGGCCTCGCACCAGTCGCCATTGCATTCGATGAGCTTGACGACCACGCCGGGTTCGAGCCGGGCGACGAGGGGGCTTCCCTTCTGCGGGTCGTGGCGCATGTCCACAAAGACCTCGCCGCCCTTGCCGCGCATCCACGGGGCGGTGACGGCGCTGCGCTGGCCCGAGAGCAGCGCCTGGTTCACCCAGCCCTCGGTGCCATCCGCATCGCGGATCTTCCGCCAATTGTCATATTCCTGGATGATTTCCACCGGCAGGCCGGATTTCAGATACATCCACGAGACCGCATAGCTGGTGCCGGGGCCGACGCGCAGGTTGACCTTCTTCGATTTCAGGCTGACGAAGCGCGGCAGCGGCAGGCCGCTCGGGCCCTTGCTGGCGCTCTGGGCAAGCGCAGCGGCGGGCATGACCGCAAGGCAAGCGGCCAGAAGAACGGGCATGAGGCCCCGGGAGGAGATCTTTGCCAGGAATTGGAACTTGCGGCTTGCCACGGTCGTCTCGCTCTCCAAGGGGTCCCGGTCAGGCCTGCGGGCATTCCTGCCCCCGTCGAAACCGGTGCGGATCGGCCGATATCAACAGCCGTCCGCGCGGGGGCCTTTGTGTTCCCCGGTCCGTCTGCTAGAACTGGCCTTCAAGGATTGTATCGTCCTTTTTGGTTAACGAGACCTGAACGAACCGCCGAAAGCGCCATGACCCCGAAGAAAAAACCCAAGGTTTATATTACGCGGAAACTGCCCGATGCGGTGGAAACCCGCATGCGCGAGCTCTTCGATGCGGATCTCAACATGGATGACCGGCCGCGCTCCCCGGAAGAGCTGCAGGCGGCGGTGCAGACCGCCGACGTGCTGGTTCCGACCGTCACCGACCGAATCGACGAAGCGCTGATCGCCGCCGCCGGGCCGCAGCTGAAGCTGATCGCGAGCTTTTCCAACGGGGTCGACCATATCGATGTGGATGCGGCCGCGAAGAAGGGCATCACCGTCACCAACACGCCGAACGTGCTGACCGAAGACACGGCCGACATGACCATGGCGCTGATCCTCTCCGTGCCGCGCCGGCTGGCCGAGGGCGCCCGCGTCCTCACGGACAAGGGCGGCGAATGGGCGGGCTGGTCGCCCACCTGGATGCTCGGCCACCGCATCTGGGGCAAGCGCATCGGCATCATCGGCATGGGCCGCATCGGCACGGCGGTGGCCCGTCGCGCCAAGGCCTGCGGCCTGTCGATCCATTATCACAACCGCAAGCGCGTCAGCCCGGCGACGGAAGAGGCGCTGGAAGCCACCTACTGGGACAGCCTCGACCAGATGCTGGCGCGGGTGGACATCGTCTCCGTCAACTGCCCTTCGACGCCCGCGACCTTCCACCTGCTGTCGGCCCGGCGCCTCGCGCTGATGCAGCCGACCAGCTATCTCGTCAATACGGCCCGCGGCGACGTGATCGACGAGCAGGCGCTGATCGCCTGCCTGAAGGCCGGCAAGATCGCCGGCGCCGGCCTCGACGTCTTCGAGAACGAGCCGAAGGTGAACCCGAAGCTGATCAAGCTCGCGCAGGAAGGCAAGGTCACCCTGCTGCCGCACATGTCTTCGGCCACCATCGAGGGCCGCATCGACATGGGCGACAAGGTGATCATCAACATCCGCACCTATTTCGACGGCCACCGCCCGCCGAACCGCGTTCTGCCCAATCGCACCTAACCGATTGTCCGCATTGAAAAAAGATCGATTAGCCTGAAAGGGGTTAATCGATCTCTTTCACCATGTCGACGGATGTGGTGCGGTCGAAGCCCGGATGCCGGCTCTCGCCTGCCCGGACAAAGCCCCAGCGCGCGAAGAGGCGGTGGTTCTCGGTGAGTTCCACCCGGGTTTCCAGCCGCAGGCGATGGCAGCCAGCGGCCCGGGCATGAGCTTCCGCCGCCGCGAGCAATTGCCGGCCAAGGCCCCGGCCCTGCCAGGCGGGGTCGACCGCGAGCTTGCCGAGATAGAGCGTTTCCGGGCCGTCGAGACGGCAGAAGAGGCAGGCGACCGGCAGACCGTCCGGACCGTCGATCACGAAGCCGGTTTCCTCCACCGCCTTGTCGCGCAGGCGTCCCGGCGTCAGCGTGCGGGCGGAGGAGGGCGGATCGATCCGTCCGTCCATGAAGGCGAAGGCCCGGAGGATGAGCCCCAGCAGGGCCTCCATATCGTCGCGTGCGGCGTCGATGCGGCGCGGGCCGGTCATCTCATTTCGCCTTCGGCCGCCGGTAGCGGATCGTATCGAAGCGCGCCGAGAGCCCGTCATAGAGAAGCAGCCGCCCGATGAGCGGTTCGCCGGCACCCGTTATCAGCTTGATCGCCTCCATGGCCATCAGCGTGCCGATCACGCCGGTCAGCGCCCCGATCACGCCCGCTTCCGCGCAGGCGGGGATCAGGCCCTCCGGCGGCGGGGCGGGAAAGAGATCGCGATAGCAGGGGTTGAGCTCGCCGGCGGCATTGGTCTCGTATGGCTTCAGCACCGTCACGCTGCCGTCGAAGCGCCCGACGGCGCCCGTCACCAGCGGAATGCGCGCTTTCTCCGCCGCATCCGCGGCCGCATAGCGTGTCTCGAAATTGTCGGACCCGTCGATCAGGAGATCGAAGCCGGAGAGCTGCAGCATCGCCCATTCCGGTGAGAAGCGCTCGGCAAAGCGGATCACCCGCACATGCGGATTGAGCCGGGCGAGCGCGCGCGCCGCACTTTCCGTCTTTTCCTCGCCGAGGCTGCCCGTGTCGTGGATCACCTGCCGCTGGAGGTTGGAGAGCGACACCCGGTCGTCATCGGCAATGCCGAGCGTGCCGACACCCGCAGCGCCCAGATATTGCAGCACCGGCGCGCCGAGCCCGCCGGCCCCGATGACCAGCACCCGGGCGCGTTTCAACGCCTGCTGGCCCTGGCCGCCGATTTCGGGCAGCAGGATATGGCGCTTGTAGCGGTCGATCTCGGTTTCGCTCAGCCGGTCGGCGGTCTCGTTCATGGGGGAAGCCTATCCGCTAATCGCGCCGGCGGCGACGGTAAAATATTGCGCCCTGTCGCCCAGCGCATCGAAGAGCATCCGGTCGGTGCCGGTCATGAAGGCCTGGCCGCCAAGGCCGTCGATCAGGTCGAACAGCGCGGCGCGCCGTCCCTCGTCCAGATGGGCGGCGATCTCGTCGAGAAGCAGGATGGGCGCAAAGCCCGTCATCGTGCCGACCAGACGGGCATGGGCGAGGATGAGGCCGATCAGCAGCGCCTTCTGCTCGCCGGTGGAGCAGCGCCCCGCATCCATATCCTTGGCGGCGTGGAAGACGAGAAGATCGGCCTTGTGCGGTCCCTCCGTCGTGCGCCCCGCAGCCGCATCCCGGTAGCGGTTTTCCGCCAGCAGGGCCGCATAATCCTCTTCGAGGTCGGCGGCAGGCCGCGTCGCCATGCCCTCGTCGAAAAATCCGGTGAGGGAAAGCCGCGCCGAAGGAAAGGGCGCATCATTGGCCACATCGGCGATCAACCGGGCGAGAAAACCCAGCATTTCATGCCGCGCCGCGCCCATGGCGACGCCAAGTTCGGCCATCTGCCGTTCGAGGCCCGTCAGCCAGGCGGGGTCCATCCGCCCTTCGGACAGCAGGCGGTTGCGGCTGCGCATGGCGCGCTCGAAATCGCTCGCCCGCCGCCCGTGTGCGGGATCGATCGAGAGCACCAGCCGGTCGAGAAAGCGACGCCGGTCGCCGGCCGCGCCGGTGAAGAGCCCGTCCATGGAGGGCGTCAGCCAGAGCACACGCAGATGGTCGGTCAGTTCGTCGGCCGTTCTGGCCGCCGTGCCGTTGAGGCGGAGCCGTCTCGCCGTTCCCTCGTCGCGGGCTTCGGCGCCGGTGCCGATCGCCACTTCCCCTTCCATCCCCTGCACGCGGGCAAAGATGGAAAAACCGTCCCCACCATTCACCTGCGTCACCTCGGGATAGGGGGCACGGCGCAGGCCCCGGCCGGGAGAAAGCAGCGAAACCGCCTCCAGCAGATTGGTCTTGCCGGAGCCGTTGTCGCCAGTCAGCACCACATGCCGCCCGTCGAGGCTCAAGGCCGCTTCCGCATAATTGCGAAAGGCGGTCAGCCTGATTTCCTCGATGAAGACCTTTTCGGGCATGGAGAATCCGCATGGAAGGGCACGTGTCCGTGTCCTATGCCGAAGCACCGCCGCTGGCAAGCGCGGCGCTCCCTCCGGCCCCGCGCGCCAACCCTTCGTCCCGGCGCATGTCCGGAGGGAAAACCGGGGTCACGCTTTTCCCGGAAAGGCCCTGGGCCCCGCTGCCAAAGTGGATTCCCAAATCGACAGATGCGCGCTTCCGCCGTTGGGCCGAGCAAGGTGTTTGGGATGCTCTCCCTGAGCCCCTCGTCGAACTGGAGCTGACGGATGATGGGCAGGCGGCGAGGCCTCCGATGACAACGCCGTTCCTGGCTTGCTGGCGATACCGGTCGGCAAACCGAGGCTGTTCCTTGCCGACAAAGGCTATGACGGCGAATTCCTGCGCGAGGAACGCCTGATCCATGGGATCAGGCGCATCGAGGGATGTTCAACGGCCTCAAGCAAGTCCGTCGCGTTGCGACCCGATACGACAAGACGCGAAAATCCTTCTCCGCATCCCTTGCCCTCGCCGCCGCTAACATATGGTTGCCATACTGTGTCAACAGGACCTGGTTTACCGGAGTAGAAAACAGCTCCGATAGCACCTTCGCGTCCTGCTGCTGAAAGCTGCTTCACGATAGTCATAACCTCAGACGGACTGGTCGCAGCCTCAAATAGTTTTGTGGCTACTGGAACAGCAGGCATGATCCAAATCGATAAACTAATATGTTAACAACACTAGATTGTTATAAAAATCTCTCTGCTGCTCGGGTTGTATTTAGCATTAAGTGAATTGTGGAAGGCCATCAGGCTTTCTTTACTGTATATCAGTGCTTGCCTGGTGGTTTCTTTGAGCTCATCTGTTATCGGCCCCTCATGAAAGGGGGTTCGGGGAACAAAAAAGGGGCTAAAAGGATCAAAAATATAGCTAATTTTGATGCTTTCAACAGGTAATCCATCGATGAGGATTGGTGGATCGAATCGGATCGCATCCCCCCGTTGATACTCGAATTCGAACTGATCATCACCAATCCATGTTGTGATGCGTTCAAAGCTTGGATCGTCACGATCAACCAAAGGGCGTTTTATAACTCTAATGCCTGGCCACTTCTTAATCTCTTTTCCGCTGAAGGAACCTCGTTCAGTCTGACTTTCGAATGTAAATCCTTCGCGGGCGGCATCTGAAACGGAATTCGGATCAAACGATTTACGAATTTCCCAGAGCTTTTGATGAAATTGAACAACATCCTGTCGCGGGGTACGCCAGTTGTTGATGAAATGTCCGGAAATTTTGGATCGCCTACCGAAATACGTTACTGTTTCTTGAAGAATTATTCCTGCAACTTTTTCAAGAAATCGTGCGATTGTCTCCTTATCATCAACCGTCAAAGATGGGATCTCTCGATAAAACGGCGCGTTATAAGAAATCTCCTCGAGACTGATGAAGACATTTTCCGGAATGTTGTATGAATTCGGAAATCTGCTTTCAGACGAATTTGCGTCATCCCAGGTCAGAAAGCAAAAATTGATCCGCTCCTCATAGCCACGCGATTCAACCGATCCAACCGTGACTTCTCCTTCCATGAAAAACGTTTGGACCCATCTGCACGGATCATCTTGCCGACGCAAACGGGTTGTCATGCCAACCATCGCGGTAACCGAACCTTGTCCTGATTTGAAATTCCAGCTATTGCCTCTGGTGTAAGTGGACAATCGATGAGATACTTGCCAAGGAATAAGTTCCTGCCTGTGCAGCTGATCTAGGTGTTTGCGACGTTCAGCATCTTCCATTTCGACATCTTCCTGATGATATGTGCGTATGAAATGTATTACGCAATTCTGATATTATCAAGTGATCCAGGCCTGGGCCCCGCTGCCAAAGTGGATTTCCAAATCAGCAGATGCGCGCTTCCGCCGTTGGGCCGAGCAAGGCCTCCGATGACAAAGCCGTTCCTGGCTTGCTGGCGATACCGGTCGGCAAACCGGGCTGTTCCTTGCCGACAAAGGCTATGACGGCGATTTCCGGGCATACAAGGACAGGAACCGCATCGAGCGGATGTTCAACCGCCTCAAGCAAGTCCGTCGCGTTGCGACCCGATACGACAAGACACGAAAATCCTTCTCCGCATCCCTTGCCCTCGCCGCCGCTAGGATATGGCTGCCATACTGTGTCAACAGGGCCTAGAACTGCCGGGAGAGGGTGAGCTTCACCATATGGGATTGCGCGTCGGCGGAAAAATTGCCGCCATAGGTCACGCCGAAACCGGTGCGGCCCTGATCGGCGCTGAGATCGAGACCCGCCTCGACGGCGAGGCTGTCGCCCGCCGTTTCCGCGCCCTTCAGGCTGAAGGCCTGGCTGCCGGCAAAGGAAAAGCGGGGGCCGTCCCCATTCGCCTCGAAGGCATGGTTCCAGCCGAGCATGCCCCGCACCCGCCCCGCCATGCCGCCGATGTCGAAGCGTTGCGCGGCGCGGAGCCCGATCACCGTCTCCGCCTGCGTGCTGTCCGCCGCCGTCACGTCGAGAGCGGCATGGCCGCCCGTTTCCCGGAAGCCCTCCGTGCGCGCCCAGGTGAAGGCCAGATTGGCAAAGGGTTCGAACTCGAGCGAATCGACGGCAAAGCTATGGCTCGCCTCCAGATAGGTCTGTACCGCATCCGCCCCATATCGGGCATCGAGCGTTTCGCTGAAGCCGTTGAAGCGGGCGGTGCGGGTGGAGGCAATGTCCTGATGCACGAAACTGGTGCCGAAGCGCAGCGACACCGGACCCGCCTGCGTGGCGCCATAGAGGCCCAGCGTATAATCCTGGCTGTCGGCGCTGGCGCGCTTGGCGCTCTCCCGCACATGGCCGGCGCCGATGCCGCCGAGGAGGCCGATCCGTAAGTTATCGCTGACGGAACTGTCCCAGCCGAACAAGAGCCCGCCCGTGGAGCCGATCCGGTCGCCTCCCTCTTCCGCCCGGGTGGAATAGCCGCCATAGGCCCGGGCCCAGCCCGTCGGTCCGCGTCGCTTTTCCTCCTCCAGCAGCGCGGCAAAAGCCCGGGCCGCATCATAGCCCTCGGGCGCGACATAGGCGGTCAGGGCGGAGGGTCCGGCGTCCGCGCCGGCCGCCTCCAGGCTCCCCACCCGCTCCAGCGCGGCGGCGCGGGCAAAGCGGCCCACATCGAAGCCGGCAAGGGCCGGCGAGGCATGGATCGTGCCGGCAAGATCGTCGAACGTGGTCTTCGCTTGCCCGGCAGAGAGCGAAACGATCTGGCGATAGAGGGGGTTCGTGCTGTCGAGCCCGTCCGCAATGCCGGCAACCGTCCGGGCACCGGGATCGGCGGCCGCGCTGGCAAAGCGCGTATCGTTGCGATGCAGGGTCAGAAACAGGTTGCGCCCGTCATGGGTGACCGTCGGTGTCACGAAGGCATAATTGGAGGTCACCGTATCGAAGCGGCCGGTGACGCCGCCGCCGCTGGACAGGATCCGGTCCCGCCGGTCGAGGGTGATGGCGCTGTCCTGCACCACATCCAGCACCGCCCCGGATGCAATGGTGGTCTTGCCGGTGACGGCCAGCAGATCCGCCCGGTTGCGGGAAGGCTCGATGCTGGCCTGAAAATGGCTGCCGGCCCCCATGGAGAGATTGCCGCGCACGGTCAGCGTGCCGGTGCCCTTGCCGGCAGGCGCGATGGTTCCGCCCTTGCCGACGGTGACCGAGCCGACCGCGCCGCTGCCGGCGAGCGTGCCATAGCCCCCGACCGAGAGGGTGCCGCCGAGTGCGCCATTGACGCTGAGCGTGCCGCCCGTGATGCGGGTCGAGCCGGTAAAGGCGGACGAATCCGCCGACAGCGCAACGGACCCCGCATCGACCAGAAGGGTCCCCTTGCCGCTGAGACGGGCCGCAAGCCCATAGGCGGGGCCGCCGAAATTGAACACGAGCGCGCCGTTGCCGGCCCCGAAGCGGATGGCGGTTGCGTTGAGATAGCCGGCCCCCCGGGCAATCTCCCCATGCCGCGCCCCGATGGACAGCGTGCCTGCGGACCCCGCATTGACCCCGAGATCGATGGTGGTGGCCTGGAGCCGCGCCTCGCCGGTAAGGGTGAGCGCGCCCGTGCCGGAGCGTCCGATTTCCACCGGATTGCCCGTGGTCAGCACCGTTCCGCCGCCGGAAAGCACGCCGTCGCCGACGCCCCCGGCGCTGGCGCCGAAGACCAGCCGCCCGGCCTTGCCGGTCGCGCCATCCTGAAGACGCAGGCTGCCCCGGCCGGCGGCTCCCACGACCAGATCGCCCGACGCGGCGATGGCCGTGCCGCCATTGCCGCCGACAAGGCTGCCGGACGCGCCGGCCCGCTCGCCGATCACGAGGCTGCCCGTCGAGAGGGTGGCGCCGGTAAAGGCCGTCGCCACGCCCGTGCCGGATTGTCCGATGGTGATCCGGCCGCTGTTGGTCAAGCGTGTGCCGCCGCCGGAGAGGGCAAGCCGGCCGCTGCTCGCCTTGTCGGCGCCGAGCGTCAGGGTGGCGGCGGTCAGCCCGGCCCCGGTCGTGACCGTCAGCGCGCCCGCGCCGCCCTTGCCGATTGCCACCGTTCCGGCGGCAATGGTCGTGCCGCTGCCCGAGGCGGAGCCCGTGCCGGAACCGCCCGCCAGCCCGCCGAACACCAGCGTGCCCGCCTTCAGCCTGCCGCCGCCGCTGATATCGAGCCGACCCTTGCCCGCCTGGCCGAAGGTCATCAGACCCGAAACCGTTGCCGCCGATTGGCCGGCAAGGACGAGCGCGCCATCGCCCGTGCGGCCGCCGCCGAGCGTGAGCGCCCCCGCCGTCAGGCTTCCGCCCCGATAGAGATTGATCTCGCCCCTGCCATTCTGCCCGGCAAGGAGGGTGCCGGCGGAAAGAAGCCGGGCGGCACTGCCGAGAAAGGTGATCGAGCCCCTTGAGCCCGCCTGTGCGCCCAGCGTCAGCGAGCCGAGGGAGAGCGCCTGTTCCGCATAGAGGCTCGCCGTGCGGGAGAGGCCGAGGATGAGCGAGCCCGCCGCACCCGGCTTGCCGCCCAGCCAGAGCTGCGGCAGACGGTCGACGATCGCCGTATCCGTGGCGGAGGGCGCGCGGCCCTTCGACCAGTTGCCGGCATTCGACCAGTCATTGTTGCGCGCACCGGTATAGAGATTGGTCTCGGCGGCGAGGGCGGGGGAAAGGCCGAGCAGTCCGGCGAGCAGGGCAGGCGCAGTCAAGCGTCCGCGGCGACGGGGAAAACGCACCGGAATACTCCCAAATCATTCGGTTGCCGCTTGGGCCCCTGGGGCAGAGCGGATGCCCGTTCGTCATGAGCGGGCCGGATTGCCGAAAAATAGAGCGTTCCCGTTAATGGCCTGTTTGGAAAAAGGGTTAACGTGGGCCCAAGCAAAAAGGGCAGAAGCGATGCTCCTGCCCTTTCCTGACCGGTCGATGAGGGGTCGCTCAGTCGCTGAGCGTATCGAAGAAATCCTTCATCCGGGCGAAGAAGCCCGAGGATTCCGGATTGTTCTCCTTGGAGGAGATCCGCTCGAATTCCTCGAGCAGCTCCCGCTGGCGCTTGGTGAGCTTCTGCGGGGTCTCGATCTGGATCTGGATATAGAGATCGCCGACCTGGGAGGAGCGGAGCACGGGCATGCCCTTGCCCTTCAGGCGGAACTGCTTGCCGGCCTGGGTGCCTTCCGGGATCGTCACGCGGGACTTGGTGCCGTCGAGTGTCGTCACGTCGAACTTGCCGCCGAGCGCGGCCGTCGTCATGGAGACCGGCACGCTGCAATAGAGATCCGCACCGTCCCGCTTGAAGAAGGGATGGGGGGCCACGGAGAGGAAGATATAGAGGTCGCCCGCCGGGCCGCCCCTGACGCCGGCCTCGCCCTCGCCCTGCAGGCGGATGCGGGTGCCGTCCTCGATGCCCGAGGGAATGTTGACAGAAAGGGAGCGTTCTTCGGTGACACGGCCGGCGCCATGGCACTTGCTGCAGGGATCCGCAATCGTCTGGCCGCGACCGCCGCAGGTGGGGCAGGTGCGCTCGACAGAGAAGAAGCCCTGGGTGGCGCGCACCCGGCCCGAACCGTGGCAGGTGCCGCAGGTGGCGGGCTTGGTGCCGGGCTTGGCGCCCGTGCCGGTGCAGGCATCGCAGGTGATGGCGGTGGGCACGCGGATCTGCGCCGTCTTGCCCTCGAAGGCCTCTTCCAGCGAAATTTCCATGTTGTAGCGCAGGTCGGCCCCGCGCTCGCGACCGCCGGAGGACCGACGGCCCCGGCCGCCGCCCATCATCTCGCCGAAAATGTCTTCGAAAATGTCGGAGAAGGAGCCGCCGGCAAAGCCGCCGCCTCCGAAGCCGCCGCCGCCCATGCCGCCCTGCTCGAAGGCCGCATGGCCATAACGATCATAGGCTGCCCGCTTCTGCGGGTCCTTCAGCGTTTCATAGGCCTCGTTGATTTCCTTGAATTTCTTCTCGGCGTTGGCATCGCCCGGATTCTTGTCCGGATGACATTGCATCGCCAGCTTGCGGAAGGCGCTCTTCAGCTCCTTCTCGTCCGCTGTCCTGGCCACGCCCAGGGTTTCGTAAAAATCAGCTTTCGCCATGCTGGTTCAGGCTCCGGTTCATGCAGGCGCCCGTCTTTTCCTCAAAAGCCGCGCGACATTTCTGGCGCGCGGCTTGAAGCTTTCCCGGGCTTTGGGCCGGACCGCCTCTTCAGAAAGGGGCGGCCCGGGATCCCTGACCCGGAAAGGACGGGACGTCGTCTGTCGCTTGGGGATGATCGGCTCAAGCGGAACGCTTGCGCTCGTCGTCCTTTACTTCCTCATAGTCCGCATCCACGACATTGTCGTCGGAAGCGCCGTCGGCACCCTCGGCGCCGGCTTCCGCCTGCTGCGCCTCATAGATGGCCTGACCGAGCTTCATGGAGGTTTCCATGAGGGTCTGCGTCTTCGCCTTGATGTCTTCGGCATCCGGTTCGGAGACCTCGACGGCGGTCTTCAGCGCGGCAATCGCGTCGGAGATGGCGTTGCGGTCCGTTTCGGAGACCTTGTCACCATATTCCTTGAGAGACTTCTCGGTGGAGTGAATCAGGCTTTCGGCCTGGTTCTTGGCTTCCACGCCCTCGCGGCGCTTCTTGTCTTCGGCCGCATGGGCTTCGGCATCCTTGACCATCTTCTCGATGTCGGCATCGGACAGACCGCCAGACGCCTGGATACGGATCTGCTGTTCCTTGCCGGTGCCCTTGTCCTTCGCCGAAACCTGCACGATGCCGTTGGCGTCGATGTCGAAGGTTACTTCGATCTGCGGCACGCCGCGCGGCGCCGGCGGCAGGCCGACGAGGTCGAACTGGCCGAGCAGCTTGTTGTCCTGGGCCATTTCACGCTCGCCCTGCGAGACGCGGATGGTCACGGCCTGCTGGTTGTCTTCGGCCGTCGAGAAGACCTGGCTCTTCTTCGTCGGGATCGTCGTGTTGCGGTCGATCAGACGGGTGAAGACGCCACCGAGCGTTTCGATGCCGAGCGACAGCGGGGTCACGTCGAGCAGCAGCACGTCCTTCACGTCGCCCTGCAGAACGCCGGCCTGGATGGCAGCGCCCATGGCAACCACTTCATCCGGGTTCACGCCCTTGTGCGGCTCCTTGCCGAACAGCTGCTTCACGGTTTCCTGAACCTTCGGCATGCGGCTCATGCCACCGACGAGAACCACTTCGTCGATTTCGCCGGCGGTGATGCCCGCATCCTTGAGCGCAGCCTTGCAGGGTGCGACGGTGCGCTGGACGAGGTCGTCCACCAGGCTTTCGAACTTGGCGCGGGTCAGCTTCATCGTCAGGTGCTTCGGACCGGAGGCATCTGCCGTGATGAAGGGCAGGTTGATTTCGGTCTGCTGCGAGGAGGAAAGCTCGATCTTCGCCTTTTCGGCCGCTTCCTTCAGGCGCTGGAGAGCCAGCTTGTCGTTCTTCAGGTCGATGCCCTGGTCCTTCTTGAACTCGGCTGCGAGATATTCGACGAGACGCATGTCGAAGTCTTCACCGCCGAGGAAGGTGTCGCCATTGGTCGACTTCACTTCGAAGACGCCATCGCCGATTTCCAGAACCGAGATGTCGAAGGTGCCGCCGCCAAGGTCGTAGACGGCGATCGTCTTGCCGTCCTTCTTGTCCATGCCATAGGCAAGGGCAGCGGCGGTCGGCTCGTTGATGATGCGCAGCACTTCGAGACCGGCGATGCGGCCGGCATCCTTGGTGGCCTGGCGCTGGGCGTCGTTGAAGTAGGCGGGCACGGTGATGACGGCCTTCTCGACCTTTTCGCCGAGGTAGGATTCCGCCGTTTCCTTCATCTTCTGCAGGATCATGGCCGAGATCTGCGACGGGGACTGGCCCTTGCCATTGGCCTCGACCCAGGCATCGCCATTGTCGCCCTTGACGATCTTGTAGGGAACGAGGGCCTTGTCCTTCTCGACGGTCGGGTCTTCGTAGCGGCGGCCGATCAGGCGCTTGACCGCGAAGAGGGTATTGGTGGGGTTGGTCACGGCCTGACGCTTGGCCGGCTGGCCGACAAGGCGCTCGCCATCGTCGGAGAAGGCCACCATGGACGGGGTCGTCCGCGCGCCTTCCGCATTCTCGATGACCTTCACATCCTTGCCATCCATGACGGCAACGCAGGAATTCGTCGTTCCGAGGTCGATACCAATTACTTTCGCCATGTCTACTCTCCTTGAAGCAGGCTGAGGGAACCCCATACAGGCATTCCCCGGTCAGCCCCTAACGGGAATGATTTCAGTTCGGGCGCAGCGTCTGCTGCGGTGATGCGGCGTATATAAGAAGCACTTTTCGTCCCTGCAAGGCATCGCGGACAGAAGAACGCCTGAAAAAGAGGCGCTTCGGCGGCCTTTTTTCGAGAAGCCGGAAGCATGGCCGCGCACGCTTGTGCGGACCATGCCATGCGGTCACTCGCCCATGAGAATGTCGAGAAGGCTGCTGCGGTGCGGCACGGGCCGTCCCGCCTCCTGGAGCGGCGGCAGGTTGGGATCGGGCGCGAGGTCGGGGCTGTCGGGCATTTCCCCGGGCGGCGCCTCGGGATAGGCCTCCGGATCGCCGGTGATGACGTCGCTGACGGTGAGCGGACCCTGGCCGACGCCCGGCGGGACCTGGTCGGAGGGCAGGCCGTTGCCGAAGATCGGCGCGGGCGAAAGGCCCTGATGCGCCGCCACCATGAATTCCTTCCAGGTCTGGGCCGGCAGGCCGCCGCCGGTGACCTTGCGCATGTATTTGCCGTCGTCATTGCCGAACCAGACGCCGGTGACGAGATTGCTGGTGAAGCCGAGGAAGAAGGCGTCGCGATAGGATTGCGTCGTGCCCGTCTTGCCCGCCACCTGCCAGCCGGGGAGCGCCGCCTTCTTGCCGGTGCCGATGGCGATCACCTGTCCCATCATGTAGTTCATGTCCACGACGATCTTCTCGTCCAGCACCCGGGGCGGCGTGTCATAGGTGTTTTCGTAAAGCACCTTGCCATCCGGCGTGGTCACCCGGCGGATCAGGTGCGGCGTCGCCTTGTAGCCCCCGTTCTGGAAGGAGGCATAGGCGGCGGTAAGCTCCATCAGCGAGACTTCCGACGTGCCGAGCGCGATGGAGGCATTGGACTGCAGCGGCGAGGTGATGCCGAGCCGGCGGGCCATCTGGATGACCTTGTCGGGCCCGGCCTGCATCACCAGCTGGGCGGCCACCGTGTTCAGCGAGCGGGCGAGCGCCTCGGCCAGCGTCACCGGGCCATTATATTTCTGCTCGTAGTTCTCGGGCGTCCAGTTGCCGATGCGGATGCGGGCATCGTTGTAGATCGAGGCGGGCGTATCGCCCATTTCCAGCGCGGCCGCATAGACGAAGGGCTTGAAGGCCGAACCCGGCTGGCGCTTTGCCTTGGTGGCCCGGTTGAACTGGCTGTCGGCATAGTCGCGCCCGCCGACGACCGCGCGGATCGCCCCCGTGCCGTCGATGGAGATCAGCGCACCCTGCGAGACGCGATACTTGCTGGCATTCTTGGAAATCGCCGTCGCGATCACCTCTTCCGCCTTCTTCTCCAGCGTCATGTCCAGCGTGGTCTCGACCACGATATCCTGCTTCACGTCGCCGATCAGGGCGGGCAGCTCGTCCATCACCATGTCGGCGGCATAGAATTCCCCGCCCGACCAGTAGCTCTTCGCCTTGGTCGGCGGGGCGGACATGGCGGTCTTGATCTCGCTGTCGGTGATGAAGCCTTCCTCGCGCATGGCATTCAGCACCACCTGCGCGCGGGCTTCCGCCGCCTGCGGATCGCGGGCCGGAGACAGGCGGGAGGGCGCCTTCAGCAGCCCGGCGAGAAGGGCGGCCTCGCCGAGCGTCACGTCGCGCGCCGACTTGTTGAAGTAGCGGCGCGAGGCGGCCTCCACGCCATAGGCATTCGAACCGAAGAACACCCGGTTCAGATACATTTCCAGGATCTGGTCCTTGGTGTAGGTATGCTCCAGCCAGAGGGCGAGCAGCACTTCCTGCACCTTGCGCTCGAGCGTGCGCTCGGGCGAGAGGAACATGTTCTTCGCCAGCTGCTGGGTCACGGTGGAGCCGCCCTGCACCATGCGGCCGGCGACCAGATTGGTGATCATCGCGCGGCCGAGGCCGAGCGGATCCACCCCGAAATGGTCGTAGAAGCGGCGGTCCTCGATGGCGACGAGCGCCATGGGAATATAGGGCGACATCTCGTGCAGCGACAATTCCTCGCCGCCGGTCGCACCGCGATTGGCGATCACGCTGCCGTCCACCCCGGTGATCTTCACGTTCGGCGGGCGCTCGGGGATCTTCCAGCTGTCGGCGCTCGGCATGCGCGCGCCGTAATAGACGACGAGGCCCGCAACCGCGATGCCGCCCCAGATGCCGAGCACGATCATCCAGTAGATCAGCCGGCGGATGAGGCGGAAGAGGCTGAAGGAGGAACGGCGCGGCGGCTTGCGCCCGCCGCCCTTCTGGGGCGATTTCGAAGCCTTGGGCTCGGATTTCCGGGGAGATGCCTTGCCACGACTGCCCACGACGCGATCCTCCGAATCCAGCCGGAAATCGTCATCGGCGTGCGACGCACCCTGATCGAACGAGGGTTCGATCCTGTCCCTAGACCTCGACTTTGCTGCCATTGCTTGCGATCAGTCCCACTTCCGGCAGGCTCGTTCCAAGAGGGGTCGAAGCCCGCACCGACCCGCCCGTCATCCTGCATTCCGGAGGCGATGATCTTAAAATGCGGCAAATTAAGGGGGCGTTAAAGAACAACGAGAGAAAAGTGCCACTTTCTCAGTGTGTTGGAGCGGGCGGCAGCCGGACGCCCGCCACCGGTCGGATCCATCCGCGTCTTTCCTCGTCTCCGCCGCCCGAATGCGGGGGGTGCGCGTCCGGTCCCGCCCGGATGGCGGAGCGAAGCCGGCTAGATTTCCCCGGACGAATCGCGGCGCTGCCGGTCCAGCTCCTCGGCATAGCGGCGCAGGGCATGGCTCTCCGTCAGAAGGCCGATCACCTGGCGCCGATAGCGGCTGTCCAGAACGGCGAGCGCATCGCTGCCGCTGCGCTCGAAGACCTGGGCCGCATCGCGCACATTCATGTCCTCCAGCAGATAATCGTCCTTGCAGCGGATGAAGGCCTCGAGGCCCCGTTGGGCATCGGCGTTTTCCATCGGGCTCGCATAGACGTCGGGCAGCTGGACCAGCCCGTCATACCGCCCGTTGGCATCGACAAGAAGGACGCGGCTCGTCGAGCCCAGCGGGAAGCTTTCCTGAAATTCCGGAAGGGGCAGATCGCTGCGGGCCGTGCGCACATCCGGGCGCATCATGTTCCCGACCGTCAGGTTCCTGACCCATCCGATGTCATGGGCGCTTCGGATGCTTTCGCCGCGCAGGTGAAAACGCCAGGTCGCGAAGGAATAGCCGAAGGTCGAGCGCACCACCAGCGACGAGGTGATCACCGCTGCGAGAACCAGGGCGGTAATGGGAAAGTCGCCGGTGATTTCGAGGGCGAGAAAGGTCATGGTGAGCGGGCCGCCAATGACGGCGACGGCCAGCGAACTCATGCCGATCACCGCATAGATGACCGGTGTCAGCGTGGCGTGATCGAAGAAGGGGGCCGCCGAGGCGAAGCCCTTGCCCAGCAGGGCGCCCAGGAACAGCGACGCGAAGAACAGGCCGCCCCTGAAGCCGGAGCCGATGGAAATCGCCGATGCCAGCGCCTTTAACAGGAAGAGACCGAAAAGGGTCGTGAGGGCCACATTCTGCTCGAGATTGAGGTGAAGGGCGCCATGACCGGCGGACAGGACCTGGGTGGTGATCATCGCCAGCAGGCCCACCGCGATCCCGCCGAACAGGGGACGCAGGGCCGGTGGAATGGAGCTGCGGCGCGCGAACTCCTCCGTCAGGGTCACCGCCTGCATGATGCCGATGCCCACCAGGGCGGCAATCACGCCGAGCACCAGCGCCGGCAGATAATCCTCCGGCACCACGGAGCCGAAATTTCCCACCTCGATCAGCGTGGCATCGCCCCTCAGCAGCGTCGCGGTCAGCGTGGCGCTGAGCGCTGCGACGACCACGGGCGCCAGCGACAGGATCGAATAGGTGCCGATGATCAGCTCGAAGGCATAGAAGGATCCCGTCAGGGGCGCGTTGAACGCCGCGGCGACGGCTCCGGCTGCGCCGCAGCCCACCATCAGCCGCAGGTCCGCACGCCGGAGATCGAGCTTGTAGCCCAGCTTGGAGGCAATGCCGGACGAGAGCTGGGTATAGCCCGCCTCGAGCCCGACGGAAGCGCCGAAGCCGTTCGAGATGAGGTTCTGCACCGCCACAAGGCAGCTATCCGTGAGCGACAGGCGCCCGCCATGCAGCGCATTGGCCTCGATCGGATCGACCATGGGTTTCTTTCGGGTCTTGCCCAGGACGAAAAGCAGGAGGCCGAGAAGGCAGCCGCCGGCAATCGGCGCGAGCAGCAGCAGGAGGCGATCCTGGGTGACAAGGCTGCTGAGGCCATCCGACAGCCCGACACCATAAATCCGGTGATGCATCAGCCGCGAGACGAGGCTCATGCCGGACACCACGCAACCCGCAAACACGCCGACCAGAGCGCCGAGAAGGGTAAGACCCAGCTCGCTGCGGCGGCCCGAGGCGACAAGCTGCCGCCAGTCAAACCTCCTGAAAAACGCAGGAAAGCGGATGGGACGGAACGGGCTTTGCATGACCGGTGCTTTCTGCGCGGGCGAAGGACGGGTGTCGGGAAGGGTCGCCGGAGTGTAGAGGAAAGAAGCCCGGATTTCATGGGTTGCGATGCCGCATGCCCGCAAAAGCGGGAGGGGCAGCGCCTTTCGGCCTGCGCTCCGGTCTCCGGGTGACGCCGCATCCGCTCCGCAGGGAAGGCTTTTTCGGCGAAACCAGCCCTTTTTCGGGATGTGACGCCGGGCGGCGCGAATGGTGAAATGGAGGCAGTCCCCATCCTGCGGAGGAAATCCCCATGCTCTCCCACCGCCTTCAGGCCATTCTGGATCTGCTGCCGCTCAAGCCGGGCATGCATGTGCTGGAAATCGGCTGTGCCACCGGCATCCTGGCGAAAGCCATGGCAGACAGGATCGGACGGGGGCTTGTGCTGGGCATCGACCGGTCCGGAACGGCCATCCTGCGGGCACAGCGTCTGGTGGTGGGCGCGGGGAATGGCGCCCGGCTGGCCTTCCGCTGCCAGACGGCGGAGGCCTTTGCGCCCGAGCCCGGGGAAGCGCCTTTCGATCTGGTGGTCGCCATCCGGGTGGGCGCCTTCGACGGACGGCACCCGGCGGCGGGTCATCAGGCCATGCCGCGCCTTCTCGCCTGCATGAAGCCGCAAGCGGGCTTCTTCATCGACGATGCCGGCGGCATTCGCGACATCAGGCGGGACTGGGAAGAGCGGTTGAAGCGGGAGACCTGAGGGCTCAGGCCTCCGTTTCCGGTTTCGGCGCCTGCGCCAGATCGGCCCATTCCGCACCCGTGAGCTCCGCCATGCGCTGCGGCGCGATGTGCACGGCGGCATTGATCGCGCCGGCGGCCGGCACGACCTGATCGAAGGCCTTCAGCGAAAGGTCGCAATAGACGGGCAGGGGCTGCGGCAGGCCGAAGGGGCAGACCCCGCCGACCGGATGGCTGGTCAGCTGGACCACGTCCTCCGCATCCAGCATGCGCGGCTTGACGCCGAAGAGGTCCTTGAACTTGCGGTTGTCGAGCCGCGCCGTGCCCGCCATGACGACGAGGATGACCCGCTCGCCCACCCGGGCGCAGAGCGTCTTGGCGATCTGTTCCGGCGCAACCCCATGCGCCTCCGCAGCCAGCGCCACGGTCGCGGAACTCTTCTCGGTGACGAGGACCGAAATCTCGGGGGCCTTCTCGGCGAAAAACTGGCGGACGGATTCGAGGCTCATGCGAACTGTTTAGAAAACGGGCAGTTCAAGGGCAAGCCGCTTTTTTAGCCATGCTATTTTTGCAACGCTGCACTGCAGCATTTGCGATAGCATAATTCATTCGATGATATATATTCAAACCATCGAAGCGGCGCACTCCTCCTCCCAGCGCCCTTCGTGGAGACTGGCAATCCTCCTCCTCCCAATATATTGCCAGTCAGCATTCGAAACCCGGCGCTCCTCCCGCGCCGGGTTTCGCGCTTTTCGGCAGCCCTTTCCCGCAAGGGCTTGAAAAGCGGTGCGCCCGACCCCATTTCCCCTTCATAAATTGTTAACCATTCCGCGCTATGCTGCAGGAATGTTTCGGGCAAGCTTCCCGACAGACAATTCATCGTCGACGGTCTGACCACGGATGTACTGGCAGGCCCGAGACCGATAAAAGGCCGGGTTTCGCCCGGCCTTTTGCTTTTTGTCGTTATTGCATTGCGAAATGTCGCCCCGGGCGCCATGCCCCGGATGCAAGGGGCATGGGCGGGAAGGACCGTCTCAGCGGGCGCTGAGCTTTTCCAGGATGCGGATCCAGGACCGGATGCCGCGATGATAGGAATTCAGGTCGTATTTTTCGTTGGGCGAATGGATGCGGTCGTCGGCAAGCGCAAAGCCGGCGAGCAGGGATTCCATGCCGAGCATCTTCTGGAAATCGCCGACGATCGGGATCGAGCCGCCCATGCCGACCACGACGGCGGCCTTCGGCCATTCTTCCGAGAGCGCTTCCTTGGCCTTGTTGAGCAGGGCGGAATCGTAAGGCAGCTGGATGGCGGGCGAGCCGCCATGCGGGTGGAATTCGACCGAGCAGTCGGCCGGCACCTTTGCGCGCACATAGGCGCGGAAGGCCTCGCGGATCTTCGCCGGGTCCTGCTTGCCGACCAGCCGGAACGAAATCTTGGCGGACGCCTTTGCCGCGATCACGGTCTTGAAGCCTTCGCCCGTATAGCCGCCCTCGATGCCGTTGACCTCCGCGGTCGGCCGGGCCCAGGTGAGTTCGAGGACCGAGCGACCCTTTTCGCCGGACGGGATGGAAAGGCCGATCTCGCCGAGGAAATCCTTGTCCGAACGCCCGAGCGAACGCCACATGGCCTTGATCTCGTCCGGGGTTTCCTCGACGCCTTCATAGAAGCCGGGCACCGTCACCCGGCCTTCGTCGTCATGCAGGCCCGCGAGGATGCGGGTAAGAATATGGATCGGATTGGCGGCCGCACCGCCGTAATAGCCGGAATGCAGGTCGCGGCTCGCGGCCTGGATCACCACTTCCTCGCCGACGAGACCGCGCAGGCCGGCCGAAATGGCGGGCGTTTCCCGGTCCCACATGGAGGTGTCGCAGACCAGCGCGAAATCCGCCTTCAGTTCGGCCGCATTGGCTTCGAGGAAGGGCTTCAGCGACGGCGAACCGCTCTCTTCCTCGCCTTCGAACAGGATGGTGACGCGGATGGGCAGGGCGCCATGCACGTCCTTGTAGGCGCGGCAGGCTTCCACGAATGTCAGCAGCTGGCCCTTGTCGTCGGAGGTGCCGCGGCCCGTGATCACGTCGCGACCGTCTTCCTGGCGCACGGCCGGATCGAAGGGATCATGGTCCCAGAGGTTCAGCGGATCGACCGGCTGCACGTCGTAATGGCCGTAGAAGAGCGCATGCGGTGCATCGGGCGAACCGGCATCATGATGGGCGACGACCATGGGATGGCCGGCCGTATCCCGCACCGAGGCGGTGAAGCCGAGACGGTTCAGCTCCGCCACCAGCCATTCGGCGGCCTTGCGGCATTCACCCGCATAGGCGGGATCGGTGGAGATGGACTTCAGGCGAACGAGCGCGAACAGGCGCTCGAGGCTTGCCGGCAGGTTCTGGTCGGCGCGGGCAAGGACGGCGGAAAGATCGGACATGGAGGTCTCCTTGTGGCAGCGGCGCAAGGGGGGGCTGCGCCATTGGCGCGGACCGTAAAGGCTCGCGCCGCCCTGCACCAGTTTGAATTTGTGAGGCATCCATAGCAAAGTCTTATGGGGTGCTCAGTCCTTGCGGCCATTGGCGAGCGCCATGCGCATATATTCGAGCAGCAACTCCCGTTCGAACCGGCGGAAGCCGGCAAAGAGCGCGTCATCCGCCGCACAGGCCGCCTCGATGGCCTTTTCTTCGAGCTGGCGGGACTGTTCGGTCAGGAACACCTGCTGGGCCCGCCGGTCGGTGGGATGCGGTCGGCGTTCCACCAGCCCGTCCCGCTCCATGCGCGAGAGCGTGTTGGCCATGGTCGCCTGTTCGATGCCCACCCGGTCGATCAGCTGGCGCTGGGTCAAGCCGTCTTCCGCCCAGAGCTCGAGCAGGATCGGCCATTGCCCCGGCGAAAAGCCGAGCGCCGCCGCATGGTTCTGCAGCGAGCGCGCGAAGGCGCGGGCGAGCTGCCCCGCCAGATAGGCCGCGGAATCCATTCTGTTGAAGGCCATGACCGCTTTCGCCGTACGTCCGAGGGTGGGGCGATAATGCGGTGGCTTTCCGCCCATGGCAAGCTGTGCGCTGCGCCGGACATGCAGTTTAGGAGGGGCTGAACAAGGAAAGGCCGCCATGGCCTGGAGGCGAGCCATGGCGGCGCTCTAAAAAAGGGGACAAAGGCCCGGAGAGGGGATAAGGCCTTTGTCCTGGGTCCGAGTGCCGAGCGGGGGACGGGCAGGCATTCGGACGTCGGCGGCTTCCAAGCGCCGGTAATCAGGAGATGAGGCTCCGATTGTGGTTTTTCAAGGGAAACGGTCGTCCCTTAAAATTACAATTTGGTAACGTTTCGGTGAGCCCTGGCATCCACCGCGAATCCGCGTCCGCCCGATTTCACCGATGGACCTTTGCCCGCCCTCGCGCTATCCATCGTTCCCATGAAAAAAGGCGATCATCTCTTCCTCGTCGATGGCTCGGGCTTCATCTTCCGTGCCTTCCACGCCATCCCCGCGCTGAACCGCAAGTCGGACGGCCTGCCGGTCAATGCGGTCTCCGGTTTCTGCAACATGCTGTGGAAGCTCCTGACCGATGCGCGCGACACGTCTGTCGGGGTGACGCCCACCCATTTCGCGGTCATCTTCGACTATTCCTCGAAGACCTTCCGCAACACGCTCTATCCGGAATACAAGGCGAACCGTTCGGCCCCGCCCGAGGATCTGATCCCGCAGTTCGGGCTGATCCGCCATGCCACCAAGGCCTTCAACCTGCCCTGCATCGAGATCGAGGGCTACGAGGCGGACGATATCATCGCCACCTATGCCCGTCAGGCCGAAGCCATCGGCGCGGATGTGACGATCATCTCCTCCGACAAGGACCTGATGCAGCTCGTCACCCCCAATGTCCACATGTATGACAGCATGAAGGACAAGCAGATCTCGATCCCCGAAGTGATCGAGAAATGGGGCGTGCCGCCCGAAAAGATGATCGACCTGCAGGCGCTGACCGGCGATTCCACCGACAATGTGCCGGGCGTTCCGGGCATCGGCCCGAAGACCGCCGCCCAGCTTCTCGAAGAATTCGGGGACCTCGACACGCTGCTTGCCCGCGCCGGCGAAATCAAGCAGCAGAAGCGCCGCGAGAACATCCTCGCCAATGCGGAGCTGGTGAAGATCTCGAAGCAGCTGGTGACGCTGAAGACGGATACGCCGGTCGACATGGCGCTTGAGGACCTGATGCTGCATCCGCAGGACGGACCGCGGCTCATCGCCTTCCTGAAGGCCATGGAATTCACCACGCTCACCCGCCGCGTCGCCGAGGCGACCGGAACCGATGCCGGCGCCATCGAGGCTGCCCAGGTAGCGGTGGAATGGGGCGCTGCCGCCCGTGGTCCGGATCTCGACCAGGGCGAGGCATCGGGCGGACCCGCAGCCCCGGTCACGGCCACCGCCGTGAAGGCGGACCCCGCCCAGACCGCCGCGACACCCGCAGGCACCCGCGCAAGCGAGGCCTTCGCCGTCGAACGGGCCGGTCTCTTCAAGGACCAGCCGATCGACCGCTCGGCCTATGTGACGATCCGCGATCTTGCCACCCTCGACCGCTGGATTGCCGCTGCCCGCGACACCGGCCTCGTGGCCTTCGACACGGAAACCACCTCGCTCGATGCCATGCAGGCCGATCTCGTCGGTTTCTCGCTGGCGCTGTCGGACAGCCGCGATACCGGTACACCGGGCACGATCCGCGCCGCTTACGTGCCGCTCGGCCACCGTTCCGGCAGCGATGACCTCTTCGGCGGCAACGATCTCGCGCCGAACCAGATCCCCATGGCCGAAGCCCTGCCGCGCCTGAAGGCGCTGCTCGAAGATCCGGCCGTGCTCAAGGTCGCGCAGAACCTGAAATATGATTATCTGCTGATGAAGCGCCACGGCGTCGAGGTGAAGAGCTTCGACGACACGATGCTGATCTCCTATGTGCTGGAAGGCGGCATCGGCACCCATGGCATGGATCCGCTCTCCGAACGCTGGCTCGGCCATACCCCCATTGCCTTCAAGGACGTGGCGGGCTCGGGAAAAAGCCTCGTTTCCTTCGACCGGGTCGAGATCGACAAGGCCACCGCCTATGCGGCGGAGGATGCGGATGTGACGCTGCGCCTCTGGTTCGCCATGAAGCCGCTGCTCGCGGCGCGCGGTCTCACCTCCGTCTACGAGCGGCTGGAGCGGCCCCTCGTGCCCGTGCTCGCCCGCATGGAAGAGCGCGGCATTTCCGTCGACCGGCAGATCCTCTCCCGCCTTTCGGGCGAACTGGCGCAGGGCGCCGCCGCCTATGAGGACGAGATCTACCAGCTTGCCGGCGAGCGCTTCAACATCGGCTCGCCGAAGCAGCTGGGTGATATTCTCTTCGGCAAGATGGGCCTGCCGGGCGGTGCCAAGACCAAGACCGGCCAGTGGTCCACCTCGGCCCAGGTGCTGGAAGACCTCGCCGCCGCCGGCCTCGAACTGCCGCGCAAGATCGTCGACTGGCGCCAGCTCACCAAGCTCAAATCCACCTATACGGATGCGCTGCCGGGCTATATCCATCCGGAGACGAAGCGGGTGCACACCTCCTATTCGCTGGCCTCGACCACGACCGGGCGTCTCTCCTCCTCGGAGCCGAACCTCCAGAACATTCCGGTGCGCAATGCGGAAGGCCGCAAGATCCGCACCGCCTTCATCTCCGCCCCCGGCCGCAAGCTGATTTCCGCCGACTACAGCCAGATCGAACTGCGCGTGCTCGCCCATGTGGCGGATATTCCGCAGCTGCGGCAGGCCTTTGCCGATGGCATCGACATCCACGCCATGACCGCCTCCGAAATGTTCGGCGTGCCCGTGGAAGGCATGCCGTCTGAGGTGCGCCGCCGCGCGAAGGCGATCAATTTCGGCATCGTCTACGGCATTTCCGCCTTCGGCCTCGCCAACCAGCTCGGCATCGAGCGGTCGGAAGCGGGCGATTATATCAAGCGCTATTTCGAGCGCTTCCCCGGCATCCGCGACTACATGGATGCGACCAAGGCCACGGCCCGCGACAAGGGCTATGTGGAAACCATCTTCGGCCGCCGCATCCATTATCCCGACATCCGCTCCTCGAATCCGAGCGTGCGCGCCTTTAACGAACGCGCCGCGATCAATGCGCCGATCCAGGGCTCGGCCGCCGACGTGATCCGGCGGGCGATGATCAAGATCGAGCCGGCGCTGGAAGCGGCCAAGCTCAATGCCCGCATGCTCCTTCAGGTGCATGACGAACTGATCTTCGAGGTCGAGGATGCGGAAATCGAGGCAACCCTGCCCGTCATCGTCGACGTGATGGAAAACGCCGCCATGCCGGCGCTCGCCATGCGCGTTCCGTTGAAGGTGGATGCGCGGGCCGCCCACAACTGGGACGAAGCCCACTAGCGGATTGAGCCCTGGAGGGGCTGCAAACGGCAAGGTCCTGCGCTTCCGGTGCTCATGGACCTTCAAGTCCACTCCGCTCCGGTTCTCGAACCTCACCGTTTTCGCTCGCCCCATGGCTCAATCATCGGGCCTTGATGCAAGAATAAGGGAAAAACCATGGCTTTTGCGACCCTGAACGGACTGAACGTCCATTACGAACTGATCGGCAATCCGAAGGCGAAGAAGCTGATCGTCTTTTCCAACGCGCTGGGCACGGATTTCCGCATCTGGCTGCCGCTCTTCGACGAACTGCCGGACGAGGCCTCGGTGCTGCTCTACGACATGCGCGGCCATGGCCTGACCTCCGATCCCGGAACGCCCTTTACCATCGATGATCTGGCCGACGATCTCATCGCGCTTGTCGAACACCTGAAAATCCGCCAGCCGATCTTCTGCGGTCTCTCGGTCGGCGGTCTCGTCGTGCAGGCGCTCGCCGTGAAGCGCCCCGATCTGGTGAAGAAGCTGATCGTCGCCCATTCCGCCGCCAAGCTTGGCGATGCCGAAACCTGGAATGCCCGCATCGAGACGATCCGCAAGGGCGGCCTTGCCGCCATTTCCGAAGCCACCATGCAGCGCTGGTTCACGCCGGATTTCCACCGCAGCCATGCGGCAGAAATCGCCGGCTACCGCACCATGCTGGAGCGCCAGCCGGTGGACGCCTATATCCGCATGGCGGAAGCGATCCGCGATGCGGATTATCGCGGGCAGGTGAAGGACCTGAAGCTCCCCACCCTCTTCCTCGCCGGCGATCAGGATGGCTCCGTTGCCGCTCAGGTGGTGGAGGACACGGCCGATCTCGTGGAAAATTCGGCCTATGAAGTGCTGGAAAATGCCGCCCACATCTCGCCCGTCGAAGAGCCCGAACAGCTCGCCGCCCTGATTTCGGATTTCATCCGGAACTGACGAACAGAAACGCGCGGCGGATCAGTCCGCCGCGCCGGGCCGTCGATAGCGGGCCCGTATTGCCGCGATTGCTTCCTCGCTGGCAAAGTCTCCACGATCCGCTTCTGCAATGCCGGCATCGATTTCGAGACCGATGAAAAATTCGACGATCGCCTTTTCCGCTTCCTCAAGACGGCCCGAATTGTCGATCGTCACCACGTCGAAATCGCCCTCGACCTCCAGGCTCGAACGATCGAGGCGGCGCAGGATGTCCTCGCGGCTTTCGCGGCCGCGGGCGGCGAGGCGTTCGGCGAGCACTTCGGGCCGGGCCGTGATGTTCAGCACCTTCAGCCGCGGAAAGGCCGCGCGGAAATGCGGAAGCGCCGAGCGCGAGCCATTGGCGATGACGAGCAGGCCCGCCTCCACCTGTTCCCTGGCCTCGGCCGGAATGCCGTAGGACAGCCCATGCGCCCGCCAGAAACAGGCAAAGGCGCCCGTCTGCCGGAGCCGTTCGAATTCCTCTTCCGTGACGGGCCGGTGGTCCTCGCCGCCCGCCTCTGCCGGTCTTGTGATCACCCGGCGCACGATGCGGACCGTTTCGGTCCCCGCGAAATGGCGGCGGACCGCATCGATCAGCGTGTCCTTGCCGGCCCCGCTCGGGCCGACCACGGCCACGAGCAGGCCGGCGGGGGAAGCCGGAGAAGAGCCGTCCATCACGCCACCCGCTTGCCCTGACGCCAGACGGAGCGCACGACGGGCACGTCGTCATGCCGCTCGACGCGGACGAGATCGGCGCGGAGCCCCGGCGCGATCCGGCCCCGGTCATGGAGATGGGCCGTGCGGGCGGGCGTCGCCGACACCAGCGAGATCGCCTTCGGCAGGTCGAGGCCCTCCACGGTATCTGCCAGAATGAAAGGCGCATGCAGCAGGCTGAGCGGCACATAGTCGGAGGACAGCACGTCGAGGAGACCAAGGGCGGCGAGATCGCTCGCGGCGATATTGCCGGAATGGGAGCCGCCCCGCACCACGTTCGGCGCGCCCATCAGCACGCTCATGCCCGCCTCGTGGGAGGCGCGGGCAGCCTCGATGCTGGTCGGGAATTCGGCCAATCGCGTGCCGTAGGAAACCGCCTCTTCCACATGGTCGAGCGTCGCATCGTCATGGCTCGCCAGCGCAATGCCCCGCTCCCGGCAGAAGGCGGCGAGCGCTTCGCGATGCGGCCGGGCGAACCGGTCGGAGGCCTCAAGCCGGCGCTTGACGTAATCGGCAAAGGCCTCGTCCGAAAGGCCCTTCGAGGTCTTGTAGTAGAAAATATACTGGTCCATCGTCTGGAACTGGCGCTGACCGGGCGCATGATCCATCAGCGAGACGAGGCGCACATTCGGGTCGGCCGCGAAATCCTCCACATGCTCGAGCACGTCTGAAGTCGAGACCTCGCAGCGCAGGTGCAGCAGGTGCTCGGCCCGCAGCCGCCCCTCGGCGGAAGCCTTCTGGATCGCATCCGCCATCTCCCGCATCTCGCCCTTCTGGAAGCCGGAATCGAGTTCCGCGCCCATGCGCAGGCAATCGAAGACCGTGGTGATGCCGGACGAGGCCACCTGTGCATCATGGGCCTGAATGGCGGCAGTCTTGTTCCAGCGAAGCCCGGCGCGCGGCGCATAGTGGATTTCCAGATGGTCCGTATGGAGCTCGACGAGGCCGGGGATCAGGTAATCGCCCTCCATGTCCTCGCCGGTCGCGGTGGATGTCTCGGAAATGTCGGCAATCTTCCCGTCGCGGATCAGCACCGATCCGGAAAGGATCGCGTCTTCCAGCACGATGCGGGCATTCTTCAGAACGGATTCCTGGGTCATTGAAAATCTCTTGTTGGATCAGGCAAGCGGGCAAAGCGCCCGAACGGTGAAATCGGCGCCACTTTCCGGCTCGTCGAAAAGGGCAAGGTGGGAAACGGTAAGCGGCTTGCCGATGAAGGCGCGGAAATGCCGCTTCAGGGCCTTATAGACATCCTCCTGCCGCTCGACCGGCACGGGTCCGGTCAGGCTCATGTGGAACTGGAACTGGTCGAAGACATAAGGATAGCCCCACTGGTCGAGCAGTTCCCGCTCGCGCGGCGAGAGGCGCTCCGGCCGGCGGCGGGCATAGTCGGCCTCGGAAAGCGGCGCACGAAACGGCTCGAAATCCGTCACCACAGCGCCGGCAAAGGTGGCGAGTGCTGCGCTCGGCTCGTCCTCGATCAGCGCGAAGAAGGGGCCGATGGCGGCCAGCGCAAGGGTGATCTCGAAAGCCTTGTGCTCGCCGGCAAATGTCTCGACGGCGGTTTCCAGTTCCGCGCTCGTCCGTCCCTCCGCCAGGCGGAAGGGCGCCTTGATCGTCGCGTGAAACCCGTAGCGACGCGGATCGGCGGTGATCGCCTTCCAGAAATCCGGCTCCAGCCCTGTCTCCGCGGGCGGATCCGTGAGCGCCGGACCGCCGAAGGCATCGCGGCCGAGCCATCTGACGGCAGCGCGCGTCAGGGGATGATCGGCGGGCGGAGCGACATAGAGGGCGTGGCGCAAGATGATCTTCCTTCCGGTGGAAGAGGGCGATTCGAACGGTTGTGAGTCTACATCGCTTTGGCGGAAGAAAATGACAGATTGATAACGACTGGGGACGATCCACCACTCTGGCCATTACTTATGGCGTTATGACTTGGTGTGTTCACCGTGCTTCTTAGACTTGCTTTTGGGCTCGAATAGATAGAGGCCTACCAAAGTCCAGAAACCGAAGACAGATGCGGTTGTCGTGGTGACGACCGCAATGAAAGGGCCATCGTTCATTCCTGTTCTGCCGGAGCTTACCACGCAGAGCTGAAGAATGGGAAAAAGTATGAGAAATGCGGCCCAGCACAAGGTGATAATGAAAGATCGATCTGCGTAGATTATACGCTCGCCCATGTCCTGTGCTCGTTCGCGACGGTCAAGATCATCCAGATCATCGATCGGATGCTTGAATATTGCTCCGTCTTCTTCTTGGCCATAGGGGTCTCTGTCAAGCCGAAGATTTTTGTCGTATTTGCTTTTTGGCGGATTCTTACGCCACAGGCGCAACCCCATTTTTCGCAGCCCTTATATCGTCAAAAGTTATTTCAGTACCCTTGGGCACAACATATTTTTCGCGTTCTGCTATTTCGCGCCAAGGTGTACCCGGCGCATGAGTCAGATTGGATAGATCGGCTCCCGAAAAATGGCCGAATCTTTCCCAAATTGCTTTCACGACTTTTTCCGATGTTTCATCAAGTTCGACAGGCTGTCCGCCCGACCAAAAGTCTATTTTGCTTTTGATAGGCTGGCTCTTCCAGATCTTGAGCCGATGATAAAGGCGGCTGAAGACCGGGCCATAGGGCCATACTTCAGGATTGCAATCCACAAGTGGTTCGCGATATCGACGGATTGAAAATTCGTGGGCCAGATACACCAGCTTTTGTATCTGCATATGGGTAAGACCCGCCTCCCCGGCGAGCTCGATGAACCGGTCAGCGATGTATTCCAGCTGATATGCCATCGTTTACTCCACCGTGAATCTGAAAGGCGGCTGGGAGGCCGCCTGTCGAAATTTCTAATATACAGTATCGGATCCGCTGCGGCTATTCAAGAGCAGCCTGCGATGTTGCCTCAATGGGCGGCGGACATGTCGCCCAGCACGTCCTTGGAGGCGACGGT
The DNA here is from genome assembly GCF_056313605.1 of Gellertiella sp. DMC107. NCBI lineage: Bacteria > Pseudomonadati > Pseudomonadota > Alphaproteobacteria > Hyphomicrobiales > Rhizobiaceae > Gellertiella > Gellertiella sp. DMC107. The sequence continues at coordinate 155,639 of NZ_JBQUZZ010000002.1, forward strand.
GGAATCGGCGTTCAGCTTGTAGACCATCGGCACGCCCGTCGCGAGGTTGACGGAGAGGATCTGCTCGCGGTCGAGCCGGTCGAGCACCATCAGCAGCGAACGCAGCGAATTGCCATGCGCGGCCACCAGCACCTTTTCGCCGCGCAGCACGCGGGGCAGGATCTCGGTCATGTAATAGGGCCAGACGCGGGCGCCCGTATCCTTCAGGCTTTCCCCGCCCGGCGGCGGCACGTCATAGGAGCGGCGCCAGATATGCACCTGCTCCTCGCCCCATTTGGCGCGGGCATCGTCCTTGTTGAGGCCGGAGAGGTCGCCATAGTCGCGCTCGTTCAGCGCCTCGTTGCGGATCGTTTCGAGGTTCGGCTGGCCGATATTGTCGAGCACGATCTGGCAGGTCTTCTGGGCGCGCGACAGCGTGGAGGTGAAGGCGATGTCGAACTTCATGCCGTAATCGGCGAGCGCCTTGCCGCCGGCATTGGCTTCCTGAACCCCGAGCGGCGTCAGGTCCGGATCGCGCCAGCCGGTGAAGAGGTTCTTGAGGTTCCATTCGCTCTGCCCGTGACGGACAAGCACCAGAGTACCGCTCATTCGAAAATCTCCCTGATAGAGGATGTCATGCGTTGGAAAGCCCGAGCACGTCGAGCATGGAATAGAAGCCGGGCTTGCGGTCCATGCCCCAGAGGGCGGCGGTGACCGCGCCGCGCGCGAAGATCGAGCGGTCGCCGGCGCTGTGGGACATGGTCACCATCTCGCCCTCGCCGGCGAAATAGACCGTGTGCTCGCCGATGACCGAGCCGCCGCGCAGCGTCGCAAAGCCGATCGTGCCGGAGCCGCGCGGGCCCGTATGGCCATCGCGCACGCGCACGGAATGGGACGCAAGATCGATCTTGCGACCCCGGGCAGCGGCCTCGCCGAGCAGCAGCGCCGTGCCGGAGGGCGCATCCACCTTGTGGCGATGATGCATTTCGAGCACGTCGATATCCCAGTCGCGGGCAGGAAGGGCGGCTGCGGCCTGTTCGACCAGAACCGAGAGCAGATTGACGCCGAGGCTCATATTGCCGGATTTGACGATCCGCGCATGGCGGCCGGCGGCGCGGAACTTCTCCTCGTCGTCGCCCGAGCAACCGGTGGTGCCGATCACATGCACGATGCGGGCCTGGGCGGCGAGCCCGGCAAAGGTGACGCTGGCCGCCGGCGAGGTGAAATCGACCACGCCGTCCGCATGCAGGAAGGCGTCGAGCGGCTCGTCGCCGATGATCACGCCATTGGCCCCGAGCCCGGCGATTTCGCCCGCATCCTTGCCGATGAAGGGGGAGCCCGGCCGTTCGATGGCGGCATGCAGCACGGCGCCCGGCATGGCGTGGATCATGCGGATCAGCGTCTGGCCCATGCGGCCGGCCGCACCCGTCACGACAAGCTTCATATCCCGTTCCAAGCTCACGCTCCCTCCGTCTCGGTATCGTTGATCAGGCCGCCATCCGGCGCCTGCAGGCTGTGCAGGCGGGCATAGAGCCCGTTTGCCTTTTTCGAAAGGCTTTCATGCGTGCCCTCTTCCATCACGCGGCCATCCTGCATGGCCACGATCTTGTCCGCATGGATGACGGTCGAAAGGCGGTGCGCGATGACGACGACGGTGCGATGCTTCATCGCCTCTTCGAGCGCCTTCTGCACGGCGGCTTCCGAGGCCGTGTCGAGCGCCGAGGTCGCCTCGTCGAGAAGCAGGATGGGCGCATTGCGCACCAGCGCTCGGGCAATCGAAAGGCGCTGGCGCTGGCCGCCGGACAGCGTCACGCCGTTTTCGCCGACGGGCGTGTCGTAACCCTGCGGCTGGGCGAGGATGAACTCATGCGCATAGGCCAGCCGCGCCGCTTCCTCCACCTCCGCATCGCTCGCCTCCGGGCGGCCGTAGCGGATATTGTCGCGGATCGTGCCTTCGAACAGATAGGGCTGCTGCGAGACATAGGCGATGTGGCGGCGCAGCGACGCCTTGGTGATGCCCGCAATATCCTGTCCGTCGATCAGGATCTCGCCCACCGCCGGATCGTAGAAGCGGGGAATGAGGGCGATGATCGTCGATTTGCCGGCGCCCGAGGGGCCGACCAGCGCCGTCGTCTTGCCGCCTTCGGCGATCAGGTTCACGTCGCGCAGCACCGGCTCGCTGCCGGGATAAGAGAAGCTCACGCCGCGAAATTCGATGCGGGCTTCGGAAATCTTGAGGTCGGTCGCGCCCGGCTTGTCCTGCTGCTGCACGCGCATGTCGAGCAGCTCGTAGATCATCCGGGCATTCACCACGGCGCGTTCCAGCTGCGATTGCAGGCGGGCCAGCCGGCGGGCCGGGTCATAGGCCATCAGCAGCGCTGTCACGAAGGAGAAGAAGGCGCCCGGCGGCACATGGCCGTAGATCGACTGATAGGCCGCATAGGCAAGCACGCCCGAAATGACGAGGCCCGCAAAGCCTTCGGTCAGCGGCGCGGTGCGCTCGGAAAGGCGGGCAATGCGGTTGGCGCGGCTTTCCGCCTCGCCGATCACCCGGTTCAGCCGGTTGCCCAGCGCCTGCTCCATGGTGAAGGCCTTGACGATGGCAATGCCCTGCACGGTTTCCTGCATGGCGCCCAGCACGTGGCTGTTCAGCTCGATGGATTCCCGCGTCGCGGTGCGCAGCCGGTCCCCCACATAGCGGATCGCGAAGATCAGCGGCGGCGCGGTGACGAAGATGATCACCGTCAGCATCGGGTCCTTGGTCACCATCACGCCGAGAAGCGCAATCAGCGTCAGCACGTCGCGGGCAAGCGAGGTGACGGTCATGTTCAGCACGTCGCGGATGCCGGTGACGTTCTGGTTGATCTGGGCGGCCAGATGGGACGAGCGGGAGGCATTGTAGAAGCCGACCGAAAGCGTCATCAGCTTCTCATAGATGCGCCGCTGATAGCTGGCGACGATATTGTTGCCGATCTTGGACAGCGTCACCGACTGGCCGTAGGTGGCAAGCCCGCGCATCAGGAAGGCAACGAAGATCGAGCCGCAGATCAGCCAGACGCGGTTGGGGTCCGGATGCACGAAGGCGGTGGAGATCACCGATTCCATGATCCAGGCAACGAAGGCGGTAGTGAGCGCCATCAAGACCAGGCAGGAAATGGCGAAGACATAGCCCCGGAAGTGTTCCTTGCCGTTCTCCATGAAGATGCGGCGCATCACTTCCCGGTTGCTGGCCGTGCTGACGGCGGCCCTTTCCTGGTCCATTCGGTCGTTCAACGGGCTTCGAGCCTTCCCTGATCGCGTTCAAAAGTCGGGCGAAAAGCCCGTCAACCGGGCTCTATACCTTGATCTTGCCCGCCTCAAGGGAAAAGAGGGCAGGGCCGGCCTTCAAATCGGTTCAGCCTTTCCAGCGTCTTCCCTCGGTGCCAAGGCCGAAGCGGCTGGGCGTGCGGGCATAGGAGGCAAGGCCCGCAAGGGCCGCCATGGGATGGGTGACCACATAGGTGGGAATGCTGGCCATCATCGCCGAATGGGGCGCCTTGTCCTCGAAGCCGGCCCGGAATTCCGGGCTGCGAAGCGCCGGCAGGATCTTCTGCGAAATGCCGCCGGCGAGATAGACGCCGCCCCGCGCCATGAAGATCAGCGCCACATCGCCGGCGACCCGGCCGAGATAGGTGGCAAAGAGCGAGAGCGTTTCTTCCGCTGCCGGATCGGTCCCGTTGAGTCCCGCTGTCGAGACTTCTGCCGGATCGGTATAGCGGGGCGCCTTGCCATCCGCCTTGCAGATCGCCTGGTAGATGTTCACCATGCCCCGGCCACAGAGAAGCTGCTCGGCGGAAATGCGGCCCTCGATCGGCTCCAGATGCGGAAAGATCGCCCGGTCCCGATCGGTGCGCGGGCCGACATCGATATGGCCGCCTTCGCCCGGAACCGGGATCCAGGTATGTTCCGCGTGGATGAGACCGGCAACGCCGAGCCCGGTGCCCGGACCCAGCACGACGCGCGAGGCGGTCATCGCCTCGCCGCTCTGGCCGATGGGCTCCCGATGCTCGTCGGAAAGCGAGGCAATGGCCAGCGCCTGCGCCTCGAAATCATTGACGATCAGCACTTCCTCCAGCCGGAGATCGGCGATCATCTTCTTCGGGCGCACCACCCAGGGGCAATTGGTGAGCGGAATTTCCTCGCCGTTGATCGGTCCGGCAATGGCGAGGATCGCCGCGCGCGGCTGCAGGGAGGTCTTGTCCAGCACCCCCGCCTGGATCGCCTCGTCGATGGTGGCGAAATCCGCGGTCTGGATGATCGGGAATTCCTTCGGCTCGGCATAGACATCGACGAGGATCGAGAAGCGGGCATTGGTGCCGCCGATATCGCCGATCAGGATCGGAAAGGGCAGGGGATGGCTGTAATTGGTGTTCCTGGGCATGTCCGGTCCGTCAGTTCGTGTTTTCGGTTGCGGCGAGGCTTCGCACGAGAATTTCCGCGGTCGCGATATTCAGCGCCATCGGGATGTCATAGACGGTGGCGAGCCGGGTCAACGCCTTGACATCGACATCATGGGGCAGGGCGGACAAGGGGTCCACCAGAAAGATCAGCATGGAGACGTCGCCGGTCGCGATCAGCGCGCCGATCTGCTGGTCGCCGCCAAGCGGGCCGCTCTTCAGCCGCAGCACGTCGAGCGAAGGGCAGGCCTCCAGCACCCGCCCGCCCGTCGTTCCGGTCGCCACGATGGAATGCGGCTTCAGCAAGGCCTCGTTGCGGCGGGCAAAGGCCGCCATGTCATCCTTCTTCTGATCGTGGGCGATCAGGGCGATATAGGGCACGTCAGCCATGTGCAACCATCAATCCGGCGTTTTAAATCGATTTATCGCTCTTATAACATGTCCTGAAGCTTGGAAAGTGCCAAAGCGCGGCAAGGCCCGTCAGGGATGCGGGAAGGGGTAGGGGCCGAATTCCGGCAGCGACGGATAATCGGCACCGGGAATGATGCCCGGCTGCGGCGGCTCTTCGGAAAAGGCGGGCTCCGGGGCTGCGGTTTCTGCAAAGGCCGTGGCTGTCGAGCCGCCATAGGTGGCGGCCGCCATGGAGGGCACGGACGGCGCTTCCAGAACCGTCGTGCAGGCCTTTGGCAGCTGCGACAGCAGGATCGGCCGCGGCTTCGGGGCGGGCTTGTTGGGGTCGGGTTTGGTCTGCGCCCAAGGTTCCTTGGTGAACCACCAGGCGAGCTGCTTGCCACAGCCGTCCCCGTCCGGCACGGGGTCCTGCGCCTTGCAGCCGACCGCGCCCGGCGGGCAATGCATGCGGATGTGGAAGTGGTAGTCATGCCCGTAATAGGGCCGCACCTTGCCCAGATTGGTGCGGTCGCCGGTCCAGGTATCGCACAGCTTCTTCTTGATCGCCGGATTGACGAAGATGCGCTCCACCTGCGGATAGCTGGCCGCGCGCATGATCACCGCCGCATGGGCGGGCGTCCACACAGTCTTGTCCACGGTGAGGAAGGCATTCGGCTTCAGCATGGAGCGCGCGGAAATGTTTTCCCGCTCCGCTGCCGAGAGGGTGCGGGACGGCATGGGCGTCAGCCAGATATCCGCATCGAGCCCGATCTGGTGCGAGGCGTGGCCGCTCTTCATCGGCCCGCCGCGCGGCTGCGACATGTCGCCGAGCAGCAGCCCCGGCCATCCGTCATAGCGGGCGGCATCCTGCGACAGCCGCTCGATGAGGGCTACCAGCTGCGGATTGCCCCAGCGCCGGTTGCGCGACAGGCGCATCGCCTGCCAGGTCGGCCCATCGGTGGGAATGGCGACCGCGCCGCTCAGGCAGCCCTTGGCATAGAAACCATAGGATTGCGCGGCACCGCGATTGGGAAGCTGGACGGCGCCGAACAGGTCCTTGGCCACGCCGTCGGCCCGGGCGGGAAGCGTATCGGCCAGGACAAGGCCGGCGGCGACCGCCAGAAGGGCGCCCCTTCGGGCAAGGACGGAAAGGCGGCGGAGAATAGATGACGTCATGGATCGGTTCCGGTCGTGGTGCCCATCGCGCGAATCGCTTCGGGGCGAGCCTATCTTTAACCGCGGGAAAGGCAAAAGCATGATGGCCCGTTCCGCTGCCCGCGGTGGAACCGTGGGGTCGAATGATGGCCTGCGACCATCGCGCCGGGCTTACTTTGGCTTTCGTATTCGTCTATTTTGATAGTAGAAAAAAACTATTATCAACTAGATAGGATAAGACATGCGGTCTTGGGTGGGGCTTCTTCTGGCGGCGGCTTTGGCCGCGGGTCCGGTTTCGGCGGGCGCGGCAGAGCCGGATTTCGTGCCGGGCGTTTCCAGCACGGGCGATCCTGCGAAATACAAGGCAGGCTTTGCCCGCTTCGATTACGTCAATCCGGACGCCCCGAAGGGCGGGGATGTCACCCAGGCGGTGATCGGCACCTTCGACACGTTCAATCCGCTGCTGGCCAAAGGCGACGTGGCAACCGGCACGTCGCTGGTCTTCGAGACCCTTTTGAAAAGCGCGCTCGATGAAGTCACCACGTCCTATGGTCTGCTGGCCGAAGGCGTATCCGTGCCGGCGGATCTCTCCTCCGCCACCTTCCGCCTGCGCAAGGAGGCGAGATTCGAGGACGGCTCCCCGGTCACGCCGGAGGATGTCATCTTTTCCTTCGAGAAGGGCAAGGAGCTCAATCCGCAGCTCTTCGTCTATTATGCCCATGTGACCAAGGCCGAGAAGACCGGCGAGCGCGACGTCACCTTCCGCTTCGACCAGACCGGCAACAAGGAACTGCCGAGCATTCTCGGCCAGTTTCCGGTGGTGCCGAAGCACTGGTGGGAGGGCAAGGATGCCAAAGGCAATCCGCGCGACATCGGCCGCACGATCCTGGAACCGGTGATGGGCTCCGGGCCTTATCGCATCGCGGCCTTCCAGCCGGGCGCGTCGATCCGCTACGCGCTCAGGGACGATTATTGGGGCAAGGACCTGGCCGTCAATGTCGGCCAGAACAATTTCCGGACCATGAATTTCATCTATTTCGGCGACAAGGACGTGGCGTTCGAAGCCTTCCGCTCCGGGCAGCTGAACTTCTGGGTGGAGAACAAGGCCCTGCGCTGGGCCAAGTCCTACAATTTTCCGGCCTTCAACGAGGGAAAAGTCAAGCGCGAGGAAATTCCCGACCGGGATTCCGGCGTGCTGGTCGGCTTCCTGCCCAACATGCGCCGGGACATGTTCAAGGACCAGAAGGTGCGTCAGGCGCTCAATCTGGCCTATGATTTCGAGGACATGAACCGCACCCTCTTCTTCAACCAGTATAACCGCATCGACAGCTTCTTCTTCGGCACCGAACTGGCCTCGAAGGGCTTGCCCGAGGGGCGCGAGCTGGAAATCCTCAACGAGGTCAAGGACAAGATCCCCGCCTCGGTCTTCACCACCCCCTACACGAACCCGGTCGCCGGCAAGCCGGATCTCTTCCGCAACAACCTGCGCAAGGCGGTCGGCCTGCTGAAGGAGGCGGGCTACGAGATCCGCGCCGGCAAGATGGTGAACACGAAGACGGGTGAGCCCTTCCGCTTCGAGATCCTGCTCGACGATCCCACCTTCGAGCGCGTCTCCCTGCCCTTCGGCCAGGCTCTCGGGCGGATCGGCATCGATGTCCGCGTACGCACCGTCGATGCCGCGCAATATACCAACCGGGTCCGCAGCTTCGACTATGACATGATCTATGGCGGCTGGGGCCAGTCGCTCCATCCCGGCAACGAGCAGGCCGAATACTGGGGCTCGGACGCGGCAGGCCGGCAGGGGTCGAAGAACTATACGGGCATCGCCGATCCGGGCATCGATGCGCTGATCCGCAAGGTCATCTTTGCCGGGACCGGCGACGAGCTGAAGGCCGCCACCCGCGCGCTCGACCGGGTTCTGCTCGCTCATGATTTCGTGGTGCCGACCTATACGCTGCGTGCCAACCGCATCGCCTACTGGGAGCAGCTGGTGCGTCCGGAAAAGCTGCCCGACTACGGGATCGGCTTCCCCGATATCTGGTGGTCGAAGGCGGCGGTGAAATAGGCGGACCGGCAGGAATGTCTTGCTTTGCCGCATTCGCCCGCTACGAAATGCTGAGGACAGGGCGAATCGGCGGAGCAAATTCCGCCAGGCAGGGGACAGATCGATGGCTGTGACGAACGTGGAAGGCGGGCGCTGATGGGTGGCTATATCCTCCGGCGTCTGCTGCTGATGATCCCGACCATCGTCGGCATCATGGCCATTTCCTTCGCGGTCATCCAGTTCGCGCCCGGCGGGCCGGTGGAACAGGTCATCGCCGACCTGACGGGTCAGGGCGACAGCGCCGACCAGCGCCTGAACGGCGGTGGCGGCGACCTGCTGAACCAGCAGGAAGCCTCCTCCGAAATGAACGCCAAGTATCGCGGCGCGCAAGGCCTCGATCCGGACCTGATCGCCAAGCTGGAAAAGCAGTTCGGCTTCGACAAGCCGCCGCTCACCCGCTTCCTCGACATGATGTGGAACTACATCCGCTTCGATTTCGGCGAGAGCTTCTTCCGCAACACCTCCGTCATCGACCTGATCGCCGAGAAGCTGCCGGTCTCGATCTCGCTGGGCGTCTGGATTCTTCTGATCTCCTACGCCATTTCCATTCCGCTCGGCATCCGCAAGGCGGTCAAGGACGGCACCGCCTTCGATATCTGGACCTCCGGCATCGTGATCATCGGCTATGCGGTGCCCGGCTTCCTCTTCGCCATCCTTCTTGTCGTGCTCTTCGCGGGCGGATCCTTCCTCGACTGGTTCCCCTTGCGCGGCCTCGTCTCGGACAATTTCGCCGAGCTCAGCTGGTGGGAAAAGATCATCGACTATTTCTGGCACCTGACGCTGCCGCTGATCTCGCTGTCGCTCGCCGCCTTCGCCACGACGACGCTGCTGACGAAGAATTCCTTCATCGACGAGATCAAGAAGCAATATGTGACGACGGCCCGCGCCAAGGGCCTGAACGAACGGCAGGTGCTCTACGGCCATGTCTTCCGCAATGCCATGCTGATCGTCATTGCCGGCTTTCCGGGGGCCTTCATCTCCGCCTTCTTCACCGGCTCGCTGCTGATCGAGAACATCTTCTCGCTCGATGGCCTCGGCCGCCTCGGCTATCTCTCGGTGGTGAAGCGCGATTACCCGATCGTCTTCGCCACGCTCTACATCTTCTCGCTGATGGGCCTCATCGTCGGCCTGATCTCCGACCTCATCTATACCTGGATCGATCCCCGCATCGACTTCGACCGGAGGGATGTGTGACCATGGCCACCGCCTCTTTCGAACCGGAAGCACGTGCGCCCGAGGCGCCGCCGCGGCGCGGCCTGCTCTCGCCGATCAACCGCCGGCGCTGGGAGAATTTCAAGGCGAACCGTCGCGGCTACTGGTCGCTCTGGATCTTCCTGGTTCTCTTCGTGCTGAGCCTGCTCTCGAACGTGATCGCCAACGACCGCCCGCTCCTCGTCTCCTACAAGGGCGAGTTTCTGGTGCCCGTCCTCGTCGATTATCCGGAAGAGAAATTCGGCGGCTTCCTCGCCGAAACCGATTACCGCTCGGACTATATCGCCGAGGAGATCAACGCCAATGGCTGGATGATCTGGCCGCCGGTGCGCTATTCCTACCAGACGGTCAATTCCAACATCCCCTATTCCGCGCCCACCGCCCCCTTCTGGACCATGACGCAGGAGGAACGCTGTGCCGGCTATCCGCAAGGGGTGGACGATCCCGGCTGCACGCTCGGCAACCTCAACTGGCTCGGCACCGACGACCAGGCCCGCGACGTGGTGGCGCGCATGCTCTACGGTTTCCGCATTTCCGTGCTCTTCGGCCTGATCCTCACCCTCTGCTCGGCCGTCATCGGCGTCACGGCGGGGGCGATCCAGGGCTATTTCGGCGGCTGGACCGACCTTCTGCTGCAGCGCGTGATCGAGATCTGGTCCTCGATGCCGGTGCTCTACATTCTGCTGATCATTGCCGCGATCCTGCCGCCCGGCTTCTTCGTGCTGCTCGGCATCATGCTGCTCTTTTCCTGGGTCAGCTTCGTCGGCATCGTCCGCGCCGAGTTTCTGAGGGCGCGCAATTTCGAATATGTCCGCGCGGCCCGCGCGCTCGGCGTCAACAACCGCACCATCATGTGGCGACACCTGCTGCCGAATGCCATGGTGGCGACGCTGACCTTCCTGCCCTTCATCCTCTCGGGCTCGATCGCGACGCTGACTTCGCTCGACTTCCTCGGCTTCGGCATGCCACCGGGCTCGCCCTCGCTGGGAGAACTCATCGCCCAGGGCAAGAACAATCTCCAGGCCCCCTGGCTCGGCCTCACCGCCTTCTTCACCATGATGACCATGCTCTCCCTGCTGATCTTCATCGGCGAGGCCGTGCGCGATGCCTTCGACCCCCGCAAGACCTTCCGGTGATGCAATGAGCGGGGTTCGGCGCTATAATGGGCCTATTGTCACGCGACCGGAGACGAGGTCATGAACAGGATCGTGCGGAAACACTACCCGGTGTCGAAACTCCCCGAAGACTTGAGGGAGGGTCTTACTGACGGTGCCGAAGTCATGGTCACGATCGAAGTAACGGGCATGCGCACCCGGCCCGATGCCCCGCAGGGACCCCGCGCGCCCAAGTCCGCTGACGAGCTCCGCGACTCCATCCGGCGCTACAAGACATCACCCGCGTTTCAGGAAGCGACGGACGATCCCGTCGAGCGCATCCGCGCCCTGCGCGATGAATGGGATGATCGATGAGGATCTATCTCGATGCCAACATATTCATTCACGCGATGGAGAAGCTTGACCCGGTGGCAGGCCGGCTCGAAACCTTGATTCTGGCGGAGATGCCCCGCGCGGGAATCCTTGTTACCGCCGAACTCACGCTTTCCGAACTGCTGGTGAAACCCTATCGGGAGCAGAATGCTGCCCTGATCCAGCAATACGAGGATCTCCTGACAGATGGCGGGTTGATTTCCGTCTGCCCTTTGACGCGAGACATCTATCGGCTTTCGGCGCATCTGCGTGCCCGCAACAAAGGCCTGAAACTGCCCGATGCCCTGCATCTGGCTGCCGCTGCGGCTGTCGGCTGCAGCCATTTCCTCACGGGGGATCAGGGCATCCGGGCAAGCCAGCTGGAGGCAGACGGGATGGATGGCATGAGCGATCTCACCGTTATCCGCCCCGACATCCCCACCCTTGACGCCCTCCTGAAAAGTCTGGATTCATGACCGAACCGCTTCTTTCCGTCCGCGATCTGTCGGTGGCCTTCCATCAGGGTGGCAAGACGTCGCTTGCCGTCGACCATGTCTCCTTCGATATCGCCCGGGGCGAGGTGGTGGCGCTGGTCGGCGAAAGTGGATCGGGCAAGTCCGTCTCGGCCAATTCGATCCTGAAGCTGCTGCCCTATCCGGCCGCGAGCCATCCGTCCGGCTCGATCCTCTTCAAGGGACAGGACCTGCTGTCCGCCGATGACGAGGCGCTGCGCGCCGTGCGCGGCAATGATATCACCATGATTTTCCAGGAGCCGATGACCTCCCTCAATCCGCTGCATACGATCGAGCAGCAGATCGCGGAAATCCTCGCGCTCCACCAGCAGATCGATGGCGCGGCGGCCCGGAGCCGCATTCTCGAACTGCTCAATCAGGTGGGAATTCGCGAGCCAGAGAAACGGCTGAAGGCCTATCCGCACGAACTGTCAGGTGGCCAGCGCCAGCGCGTGATGATCGCCATGGCGCTCGCCAACCGCCCGGAACTGCTGATCGCCGACGAACCGACGACCGCGCTCGACGTGACCGTGCAGGCGCAGATCCTCGAGCTTCTGGCGAAGCTGAAGACCGAGCACGGCATGTCCATGCTCTTCATCACCCACGATCTCGATATCGTGCGCAAATTCGCGGATCGCGTCTGCGTGATGACCAGGGGCAAGATCGTCGAGGCGGGGCCTGTCGAGGATATTTTCGAAAACCCGCAGCACGACTATACGCGCCATTTGCTCGCCTCCGAGCCGAAGGGCGAGCCGCCGGTTGCCGATCCCTCCAAGCCCGTCATCATCGAGGGCCAGAATGTGAAGGTCTGGTTCCCGATCAAGGCCGGCTTCCTGCGCCGGGTCGTGGATTACGTGAAGGCGGTCGATGACGTGAGCGTCAAGCTGCGCGCCGGACAGACGCTCGGCATCGTCGGCGAGAGCGGTTCCGGCAAGACGACGCTGGGGCTGGCGCTCACCCGCCTCATCTCCAGCGAAGGGCGCATCGCCTTCGTCGGCTCGGATATTCATCAATATTCCTTCAAGGCCATGCGGCCGCTGCGCCGCCACATGCAGATCGTCTTCCAAGACCCCTATGGCTCGCTGAGCCCGCGCATGAGCATCGCCGACATCATTGCCGAGGGTCTGGCCGTCCACGAACCCAGCCTGAGCGCAGACGCCCGTGATCAGCGCGTGGCGGAGGCGCTGGTGGAGGTGGGGCTCGACCCCGCGACCCGCTGGCGCTATCCGCACGAATTTTCCGGCGGCCAGCGCCAGCGCATCGCCATTGCCCGCGCCATGGTGCTGAAGCCCCGCTTCGTCATGCTGGACGAACCCACATCCGCCCTCGACAAGAGCGTGCAGGCGCAGGTGGTGGATCTTTTGCGCGACCTGCAGGCGAAGCACGATCTCGCCTATCTCTTCATCAGCCACGATCTCAAGGTGGTGAAGGCGCTCGCCAATGACATCGTCGTCATGCGGGCCGGCAAGGTGGTGGAGCAGGGCCCCTCGGCCGCCCTCTTCGACGCGCCGCAGGACCCCTATACCCAGAAGCTGCTCGCCGCCGCCTTCGACCTCAAGGTCGTGAAGACGGCCTGACGCAACGCCAGATTTGGAATCCCGAACCATGACCAGCCCCGTCGTCATCGACCTGAAATTCGATCCCGAAAGCGTGGTTGCCGCGCTGAAGGCGGCCTTTCCGGGCCGCGAGACGATCAACATGGCCGATCCCGCCAATCGCGGCCGCGATCTGTCCGGCATCGCCTATGCCGTCTGCTGGAATCCGGATCACGATCTCTTCGCCCGCATGCCGGACCTGAAGGTGATCTTTTCGGGGGGCGCGGGCGTCGACAAGATCCTCGCCATTCCGACCCTGCCGAAGCACATCCCCATCGTCCGCTTCGTCGACGATACGCTGACCAACCGGATGAGCGAATATGTGCTGCTGCAATGCCTCACCCATCTGCGCCAGGTCGGCACCTATCAGGCCATGCAGAAGCGGGGTGAATGGCGCGAACTTGTCCAGCCGGAGGCGGCCGACCTCACCGTCGGCATGATGGGGCTCGGCGTGCTCGGCCTCGATGCGGCGCGCAAGCTGAAGATGATGGGTTTCCACGTCATCGGCTGGTCGCGGACGAAAAAGCACATCGACGGCATGGAAACCTACGATGCCGCCGGCCTCGATGCCTTCCTCGGCAAGACCGATATCCTCGTCGGCCTGCTGCCGCTGACGGCGGAGACGACCGGCCTCTACAATCAGGACCTCTTCGGCAAGCTCCGGCAGGGCGGCGCGCTCGGCAAGCCGGTCTTCATCAATGCCGGCCGCGGCAAGAGCCAGGTGACGGCGGATGTGATTGCGGCGATCCGGGGTGGCGTCCTTCTCGGTGCCTCGCTCGATGTCTTCGAGGAAGAGCCGCTGCCGGCGGATCACCCCGCCTGGGGCGTCGCGGAGATCATTCTCACCCCGCATGCGGCGGCGGCCTCCGACGAGCGGGCGCTGTTCCGGGCGGTAGAGCGCCAGATGGCCCGTTTCGAAGCGGGGGAAGCCCTTCACAATTTGGTTGACCGGACCGTGGGCTACTGATTTCCGGCTGGTGCGCCGGACGGAAATTCACCGAACGAGACTGGACATTCCTGTTCAGGTTTCCAATAAGATCGATTTAGAAAGTGCTTCAGGGCCATGACGGCTTGCCAATTCGAGAGGCGTGAACAGGCGCCGGAGTGTTGCCATGACCAAGACCGATATTGCGAGCCGCGTCTATAATCACACCTGGAAGCTCGACCCGATCATTCGCAGCCTGATCGACACGGATTTCTACAAGCTCCTGATGTTGCAGATGATCTGGAAGCTTTATCCCGAGGTCCATGCCACCTTTTCGCTGATCAATCGCACCACCTCGGTGCGCCTTGCCGACGATATTGACGAGCAGGAGCTGCGCGACCAGCTCGATCACGCCCGCTCGCTGAAACTGACCAAGAAGGAAGCGATCTGGCTGGCCGGTAACACCTTCTATGGCCGCAACCAGATTTTCGAACCGGAATTTTTGGCCTGGCTCGCCGCCTTCCGCCTGCCGGAATACGAGCTTTACCGGGAAGACGGGCAGTTCGTCCTGAATTTCCACGGCCGCTGGGTGGAAACCAGCATGTGGGAAATCCCGGCGCTGGCCATCATCAACGAGCTGCGCTCGCGCGCCGCCATGAAGCATCTCGGCCAGTTCACGCTCGACGTGCTCTATGCCCGCGCCAAGGCCAAGATGTGGAGCAAGGTGGAGCGGCTGCGCACCCTGCCGGGCTTGCGGATTTCCGATTTCGGCACCCGTCGCCGCCATTCCTTCCTCTGGCAGCGCTGGTGCGTGGAGGCGCTGAAGGAAGGCATCGGCGAGGCCTTTACCGGCACCAGCAACGTCAAGCTCGCCATGGACAGCGATCTGGAAGCGGTCGGCACCAATGCGCATGAGCTGCCCATGGTGGCGGCTGCCCTTGCCACCAACGATCGGGAACTGGCCGCCGCGCCCTACAAGGTCCTGCAGGACTGGAACCGGCTTTATGGCGGCAACCTGCTGATCGTGTTGCCCGATGCCTTCGGCACCGCCCATTTCCTGAAACATGCGCCCGACTGGGTGGCCGACTGGACCGGCTTCCGCCCGGACAGCGCCCCGCCCATCGAGGGCGGCGAGAAAATCATCGACTGGTGGAAGTCGAGGGGCAAGGACCCGCGCGACAAGCTGCTGATCTTCTCCGATGGCCTCGATGTCGATGCGATCATCGCCACCTACCGTCACTTCGAAGGACGGGTGCGCATGAGCTTCGGCTGGGGCACCAACCTCACCAATGATTTCGCCGGTTGCGCGCCGGCCGAAAATGCCGGGCTGAAGCCGATCTCCATCGTCTGCAAGGTGACGGATGCCAATGGCCGGCCCGCCGTGAAGCTCTCCGACAATCCCAAGAAGGCGACCGGCGATCCGGCTGAGGTGCAGCGTTACCTGCGATTCTTCGGCACGGAAGATCAGGTGGTTCAGGAAGTCACGGTCTGACAGGGAATTGTAAAGTAGGGAGATATAAAGTAATCATGCGGGCCTGAGCGGGAGGCCTTCATGAAGATCTATGTCATCGGAAATCTCGAAATCACCGATCTCGACCGTTTCCTCGTCTATTCCCGCCGTGTGCAGGCGCTTCTCGCCGAATGGGGCGGCCGCTTCCTCGTGCGCGGTGGCGAGCACCAGACCATCCAGGGCGACTGGCAGGCCCACCGGCTGATCGTGATCGAGTTTCCCTCCCGGGAGGTCTACGACCTTTTCAATGCCAGCGAAGCCTATCAGGCGATCATCCCCATCCGCGAGGCATCAACCCGTGGCAGCCTCGTCGTCGTCGAGGGCGTGCCGGAGGCCGCGTGACCGTCAGCCGAGAAAGGCGCGATAGCTCTCCGGCTTGAAGCCGACGAGGCTTTCCCCCGTATCCTTCACCAGCACGGGGCGCTTGATCATCGAGGGATTGGCGAGCATGAGGCGGATCGCCTTCTCCGCATCCAGGTCTTGTTTGTCTTCGTCCGGCAGCGCCCGGAAGGTCGTGCCGGCCCGGTTCAGCACGGTTTCCCAGCCATGGGCCTTCACCCAGCCGGAAAGCACCGCCGCGTCGATACCGGAGACCTTGTAGTCGTGAAAGGCCGCCTCCTTGCCCTCGCCGGCCAGAAAGGCGCGGGCCTTCTTCATGGTGTCACAGGTCTTGATGCCGTAGATGGTGAGAGACATGGGCGCAGGATCCGTCGATGGTGTGTTCAGGAAAGCCCCCCTCATCCGGCGAACCGGGTGAGGGGGCTGTTGACGTCCTGATATCAGCAATGGACCGAATGGACTACGCCCGCAGCCGCTCGTTTTTCGGATCCCAGACGACATCGGGCAGCACGCGGGCCTTGTGACGCTCGGTGAACATCAGCACCTCGAATTCGGTGCCGGGTTCGGCCTTGTCCGGAGACACATAGGCGAAGGCGAGCGACTTGCCCGTGGCATAGCCATAGGCGCCGCCGGTGGTCAGGCCGATGATCGCATCGCCCGCATAAACAGGCTCGTTGCCGAGGCTGTCCGCATCGGTGGCGTCGATCTCGATATAGACGAGCTTCATGCGCTCGCCCTTCTGCTTGCGGGCAAGGCTCGCCTCGCGGCCGATGAAGGCGTCCTTGTCGGTGCGGATGAAACGCTCCATCGAGGCTTCGAACATGTCGATCTCGGTGGTGAGTTCCGAACCCCAGCCGCGATAGGCCTTTTCCATGCGCAGCGAATTCATCGCCAGCGTACCGAAAAGGCGGATGCCATGCGGCTTGCCGGCCGCCATCAGCGCCGCATAGACCTTGGGCATGTCCGCCATCGGGCAATGCAGTTCCCAGCCAAGCTCGCCCACATAATTGACGCGGAGCAGCCGGACGCCGGCCACACCGGCCACCGTTGCCACCTTGCCGGTCAGCCAGCGGAAGGCGGCATTGGAAAGGTCTTCGCCGGTGCAGGCCGACAGCACGTCGCGTGCCCGGGGACCGGCCAGAACCAGCACGCCGAAATCATCGGTGATATCCGTGATCGTGACGGTCTCGCTGTCGAGCCTGCGCCAGGCGAGCTGGTCGAAGTCGTGCTCCTGTGCCACGGCGGCGGAGAGCACGTAGAAATGCTCCGCGCCGAGACGGGTAATGGTGAGCTCGGATTCGATGAAGCCGTTCGCATTGAGGAGGTGGCCGAGAATGATGCCGCCATCCTTGGCCGGCACCTTGTTGGCGCAAACCCGTTCCAGGAAGGCATAGGCGTCAGGCCCCTTCACCTCGAACTTCGAGAAGGTGGAGAGATCCATCAGCCCGACGCGCTCGCGCACGGCCATGGCTTCCTCGCGCACCGTCTCGAACGTATTGTTGCGGCGGTAGGAATAATCCTCGCCCTTGCCGGCAAGGTCATACCAGCGGGCGCGCTCCCAGCCATAGATCTGGCTGAACTGGGCACCCTCGGCCTTCAGCGTCTCGTGCAGGGAGGAGGTGCGCAGGTTGCGCCCGACATGGTGCTGCTCGCCGGGCTTATAGCAGTAGTACATCTTGTGGTAATCTTCGACGGAGACTTCCTCCGTGTATTCCTTCGAGGCCCAGCGGGAGCCGAAGCGGCGCGGATCGAATTCGCGCATGTTGATTTCGGCCTGGCCGTGCACCATCCATTGCGCGAGATACTTGCCCGCGCCGGCCCCCTGGCAGATGCCGATCGAGGCGCCGCAATGCATCCAGTAATTCTTCGGGCCATGGGCCGGGCCGGAAAGATAATTGCCATCGGGCGTATGGGTGATCGCGCCGGAGATGACGGATTTCAGGCCGGCCTTGTTGAAGAGCGGCAGGCGCTCGCCCGCCCGCTCCAGCCAGGGCATGAGACGGTCGAGTTCCGGTGCTACCAGTTCGCTCTCGAAATCCCAGGCCGGCGGCTTGCCGTCCCAGCACACATGGGCGGTCGCGGTTTCATAAGGACCGATCAGGATGCCGTTGGTTTCCTCGCGCAGATAGGAATGGCTCCAGGGATCGCGCACCACGGGCAGTTCGGGGATCAGGTCCACCAGTTCCTGCAGCGGTTCGGTGATGAGATAGTGGTGCAGCATGTTGGCGATCGGCACATTGTGGCCGGACCAGGCACCCACCACATCCGCATAGGAGCCGGCCGAATTCACCACATGCTCGCAGGTGATGTTGCCCTGATCGGTCACCACCAGCCATTCGCCGGAAGGCAAAAGCTTCACGTCGGTCACCATGGTGCGGCGGTAGATCTCGGCGCCGAGCTTGCGCGCGCCGGCGGCCATGGCATTGGTCACGTCGGCTGGCGCCACATGGCCGTCGGTGACGGTGTGGAAGGCGGCCTTGATGCCGTCGGTATTCAGGAAGGGATGGTATTTCTTGATCTCGTCCGGGCCGATGATCTCGCCCTCGTAGCCCGCAAGGCGCGAAACGCCCCAGACATATTTCAGCCAGTTCACTTCCTCGTCGGTGGTGGCGAGGCGCAAGCCCCCGCAGCCGTGCCAGGAAACGGCATGTCCGGTCAGTTCTTCCAGCTTGGGGTACAATTGTGTCCCATAATTGTGCACCCGGGCGAGGTTCAGCGAGGTGGTGAATTGCGGGCACTGGCCCGCGGCATGCCAGGTGGAGCCGGAGGTCAGCTCGCCTTTTTCGACCAGCACGATGTCGCTCCAGCCCTCCAGCGCCAGATGATAGAGCAGCCCGACGCCCATGATGCCGCCGCCGATGATCACGACTCTCGCGTGAGACTTCATTCGATAACCTCCCTTGCCGGACAGGCGTTCCGGCGACGGATCGGTTTCGGTCCGCCGCCGGTGCCTGCCTGCCGAAGCGCCTTTGTTCCTTCAGGAATCCGCTCGCCCCGATCCAGTTTTCACTGGCCATAAGGGGCCGCGAGGGGGGCTTCGAAGTCAAGCGCCGAGGGCGCCGAAACGCTCAAAAAGAAATTGGAGAATGACCCTACGGATTTTTTGCCTGCCCGCTTGTGGCGCAACGATCGGCACATAGAGAAAATTGTCCGCATCTCTATAACCTAAATGAAATTATTATAGATCAATATTGCGCTAGATAACTATCCATTGAGCGCAAAGATGATCTCCGCGATAGAAAAACTGATCAAGTGCCGCAGCGGTAACTTTACCATCACGACGGCTATTCTCCTGCCCATGCTTCTTATGGGAGTCGGGATTGCTGTGGATATTTCCACACTGTCGCGCAAACGGGAGCAGCTGCAGAACGCGGTCGACTCCGCAGCGCTGGCCGCCACATCCGCGATGGTCAACAACGGCATGTCCGAAACGCTGGCGAAAGCCCTGGCGGTCGGCATGGTGAAGGGGCAGATGACGGCCTCCGGCGAGACGGTCAATTTGCCGACATCGACCGTGACGGTCTCGCAGACCGCGCCGAACAGCCATAGCAAGATCTACACGGCCAAGGTGGTGACGACGTATAATGTGCCCTTGAGCGGTTTCCAGGTCTTGCTGGGCTATACCTCGTCCCGCATCACGGCCGTCGGCAGCGCGCAGAGCGAAATCGAGACCAAGAACCCGATTTCCATGTATCTCGTGCTCGACCGTTCCGGATCGATGCAGTGGGTGACTTCGGTGGTCGATACGACCCGCACGTCCTGCGACAATTATTATGAAGCCAACTGGCCGAATGCGACCTGGCAGAGCCCCTGCTACATCAAGAAGATCGACTCCCTGAAGACGGCCGTGAAGGCCCTGGGGGACCAGCTCGACGCCAACGATCCGACCAGCGAATATGTGCGTCTCGGGGCCGTGTCCTACAACACCGCGATCCAGACACCCCAGAACCTCTCCTGGGGCACGACGAATGTGCGCAGCTATGTCAACGCGCTGACGGCCAGTGGCGGCACCAATGCGGCCCCGGGCATGCAGCAGGCCTATCAGTCGCTGAACGCCAATTCCGAAAACCAGGTTCATGCGGCGAAGAACGGCGGCACGCCCAGCAAGTTCATCCTGCTGATGACGGACGGCGCCAACGACAATGCGTCGAATGACGCCACCACGCTGAGCTGGTGCACGACCGCCAAGACGGCAGGCATGAAGATCTACACGGTTGCCTTCGTCGCGCCGGATCGGGGCAAGACCCTCCTGGCCTCCTGCTCCAGCGGCACCGACTATTATTTCGAGGCGTCCAACGTCCCGCAGCTCATTGCGGCCTTCCAGACGATCGGTCTGAAGACGTCGAAGCTCGCCAATCGCCTCACGCAGTAGCGCGTCTGGCCTGAACGGTTTGGGAAAGCGGCGCCCTGCAGCGCCGCTTTTGCCGTTGGCAAAGCCTGTCGGCCAAAGTCAGGCCATGCGGTCCCGCTGCGGGTCGGTTCGCAAGGCGGTCTCGTAGGTCCAACCGGAAAAGCAAGGCCGCTGCCCAGCCCAAGGCGGGCCGTAGTTACTGCCGAGAAGTATGCAGTAACGGGAAAACCCCTGCTTGAGTAAAGTTTTCAAAAGAACCCGCTGAAGCACTTGATCAGCGGCGTTGCCGCAGGTTTTTTTCTGCACCCGCAGCGAGCAGGCGGAAATGTTAACCGATTTCGATAATTCTGGCCGGACAAATACTGAGTGGAACCTGATTCCGTCCGGCAATGATTGCTGAATTACCTTTTTGGGTGCGGCTTGCGGTGCAGCGGCTGTGGACGTCTCGAAAATGTGAGGAAGCAATGCTGGTGGACGCCATACTGTCGCGTTTCAAGATCAAGACGAAGGTCTTGATGTTCGTCCTGCCATTTGTGGTCACCATTTCCGCGGTGGGTTTTACCGGGCTTTATGCCTCGGGCCTGCTGGAAGGACGGCTGAACCTGTCCAATAGCGTCCTTCAATCCTTGAGCGGTTTCAAGGAGCTGGCCGGTTCCATGCACGAATTCCTGGAAAAGCCGGATGAGGAAAGCCATGGCCGCCTGCTGGAATTCCTGGCCGCCCAGCGCACCGCACTCGATGAAACCATGAAGGGCACGGCTGCGGAAGCGGATGGCATCGATCGTCTCGGCGAGGCCATTTCCGGCACGGATGCGCTGGAGCCGCTCGTCGGCCAGCTCTGGTCCTTCCATGGTGAATCCGAGACGCTGCGGGGCGAACTGCGCAAGGCCCAGCAGATGCTTGTCGGCGTCAGCCTTTCGGTGGAAACCCAGTCGGCCGAGGTCGAGCAGAGGATCATGCTGGAAGAGAGCACGGCCAAGAACATCCTCCGCCAGGCTGATTTCCTCATCCGCAATCGCGAGATGATGAGCAATATTCCGCGCAATTTCTTCAGCGCCAAGGATATGCCCGGCAAGGTCAAGGTGTTCGCCGATGCCGTCGGCAAGCTGAAGCGCATCAGGGGGCCCATCGTGCAGGCAATCGGCGATCCGGCTTCGCCCGCCGTCAAGTCCCTGGACGAGCTGATCGCGGCCGTCGGCCCTCTGCTCGAGGGCGAGCCGACCAACGAGACGATTTCGAAGCTTCAGGCCCAGTTCTCGTCGGTGAATTCCATCGCCGCCGAATTCTTCACCACCGCCAACCGGCGCACGGCGGAGGCGACGAAGGTTTTCGCCTCGCTGGACACCAAGATCGTCACGGCCAATTCCGCCCTCAACGATGTCCGCATCCTGCAGAAGCATATTTATGCGCTGCAGCTCGCCGAAGCGGAATTCCGCAACAATATCAGCGCAGAATCGCTCGGCCGCCTGAAGGGGGAAATCAAGGGCGTAACGTCCGATCTCGCCTCGGTCGATGTCTCTGCCAAGGATGTGGGGGAATTGCAGGGCCTGACGGAACAGGTTCCGCCCATCACCGCCGCCATCGAAAAGAGCGCCACCGCGCTGCTTGCGAACCGCGTCAGCCGGGACGAGACCTTCACCGCCGCCAAGAAGACCATCGATGCGGTCTGGTCCAACCTGACGGACTTTGCCGAGATGCAGAAGGTGGCTGCCGGCAACGAGAAGGAAAAGGCCAATGGCGTTTCCCTGCTCACCACCGGTCTCGGCATCCTTCTGTCGATCACGGGCGGCATTGCCCTGGTGCTGACATTGCAGCGCCCGATCGGCCAGATCACCGGCGTCATGCGCCGCATCGCCGATGGCTATCTCGACACCAGCATTTCGGGCCAGTCCCGCGCCGACGAAATCGGCGAGATGGCCCGGGCCCTGGGCATCTTCAAGGACAATGCGCTCTCCAAGCTTCGCATGGAGGAGGAAACCACCCAGGCGCGTGGCCTGGCCGAGGCGGAGCGCCGCCGCAGCGACGATGAAAAGCGCGCCTTCGACCTGCAGGTGGAAGACGCCGTCAGCCAGCTTGCCGCCGGTCTCGGCCGGCTCGCGCAGGGCGATCTGTCCGTGCAGATCGATACCGCCTTCCAGGGCCGGCTGGACCAGCTGCGGGTGGATTTCAACGCCTCCGTCGAGCGTCTCCATGACACGCTGATCGACATCCAGCACAATGCCGTCGCGATCCAGAACAAGGGATCGGACCTGATGCGGTCCGCCCTCGAACTCTCGCAGCGCACCGAAAACCAGGCCGCCTCGCTGGAGGAAGCCGCCGCTTCGGTGGACGAAATCACCGTGACCGTGCGGTCGACCGCCGAGCGGGCCCATGAAGCGAACCGTGCGGTCTCGAAGACCCGCGCCACCGCCGACAATTCCGCCAGCGTGGTGGAAAGCGCCATCTCCGCCATGGGGCGGATCGAGCAGGCTTCCAAGCAGATCGAGCAGATCATCGAGGTGATCGACGAAATTGCCTTCCAGACCAACCTTCTGGCGCTCAATGCCGGGATCGAGGCCGCGCGGGCAGGGGAGGCCGGCAAGGGCTTCGCCGTGGTCGCCATGGAAGTGCGCGAGCTCGCCCAGCGCTCGGCGGGCGCCGCGCGCGAAATCAAGGACCTCATCACCAAGTCGTCCGAGGAAGTCACCGGCGGGTCCAAGCTGGTGCTGGAGACCGGGGAGGTGCTGGCCGAGATCAGCCGCCAGATCTCCGCGATCAGCCACCATGTGGAAACCATTGCCACCGCCGCCCAGGACCAGTCCGCCGCGCTGCAGGAAATCAACGGTTCCGTCAACAACATGGACCAGATGACCCAGCAGAACGCCGCCGCCGCATCCCATACCACCGAGGCCAGCCGCGACCTTTCCGCCGAGGCCGACCAGCTGATGGACCTCGTCGGCCGCTTCCGGCTGGGCCAGGGCGGGACGCCCGCGCGCCGATATGCGGCGTAAGCAGACGCTTACGATTGAACAAGGGGCGGCCTAGGGGCCGCCCCTTTTGCATCCGGCGCGCCTTTGGTGTAGGGCTTTGCCCGATATAAAAGCACACCATCATGCGATGAACCGTTTATCCGGTCAGCGCGGCTGCGGGAGCTGGATGTGAAAAGGGTGACGCTGAAAGATGTGGCGCGTTCCGTCGGTTTGTCGGTGACGCAGGTCAGCCGTGCCCTGAACGATCATTTCGATGTGAACGAGGAAACGCGCCGCCGCGCCAAGGAAGAAGCCGCCCGCCTCGGCTACGAGCCGAATATTTCCGCCCGGAAGCTGGTGTCCGGCCGCTCGGGCATGGTGGCGCTGGTGGACACCAAATATCCGGGCCTCACCTCGGACTTTCTCTTCTTCGAGATCGTCGCCGGCCTTTCCTCGGAATTTGCGCGGCGCGGCATGCAGTTCGTGCTGCACGTGGCGGAAGAGGGCGACGATATCATCGCCGTCTATCAGAAGCTGGTGGGCAACGGTTCGCTGGATGGCTTCGTGCTGACCAAGCCTGTGATGAACGACCCGCGAATAGACTATCTCGCCAAGCGGAAGGTGCCCTTCGTCGTGCATGGCCGGCTGCCGGGCAGCACCGCCTATCCCTATTTCGACATCGACAACCGCGCCGTGGCGGTGGATTCCGTCCGGCGGTTCATCGAGGGCGGACACCGCCGCATCGCCCTTATCAACGGGATTGCCCATTTCACCTATGCGCGTGCCCGGCTGGAGGGCTATCGCGATATGCTGGCGGAACACGGCATCGCCTTCGATCCCGCGCTTGTGCGCCATGATCACATGACGGAGGAGTTCGGCTACCGCTCCGCAATGGAGATGCTCGCCGCCGATCCGCCGAGCGCGATTTTCTGCAGCAATGTCCTCATTGCGGCCGGTGTCTACCGGGCCGCTGCCGAAAAGGGACTGGCCATTCCCCGCGATCTCTCGGTCATCGCCCATGACGATGCCCTGCCCAATGCCGACCCGGCGGCCTTCGATCCGCCGCTCAGCACCACCTTCTCGCCCCTCAGCGCCAGCTGGCCGCCGCTGGCCGAATATTTGACCGGCGCCATCGAGGGGCGGCCCCTGGCCGACATGCAGCAGGTCGAGCGGCCGAGCTTCGTCGAAAGATCTTCCGTAGCACCCCTGGAACGTTAAGCGGGCCCTGCCGTTTACCTCTCTGGTTGAGGCCTCCGTCTTGCGCCAACAGGCTCTTGACACAAGCGAGCAGTTGACGCTAGCTTTCCGAAACGTTTCGGATTGCGGGAGGGAGCCCTCAATCGAGCGCCATGCGGACAATCCGCATCCAACCGGGAGGATATTTCATGACGATCAGCATCAGGGGCCTGATTGCAGGCTCCGCATTGTTTGCCGTTTTGGCTGCCACGGCCGTCAAGGCCGAAGAAATCACCTATGTCTCGGGCGCGGTCGGCAACGACCTGGAAATCTTCAAGCAGATCGTGAAGCCCTGGGAAGAAAAGACCGGCAACAAGGTCACGCTCGTGCCCATGCCGGCCTCCACCACCGACCAGTTCGGCCAGTACCGTCTCTGGCTTGCCGCCGGCAACAGCGATATCGACGTCTACCAGACCGACGTGATCTGGGCGCCGCAGCTGGCTGACCAGTTCGTCGATCTCACGGATGCAGCCAAGGACGTCATCAAGGACCATTTCCCGTCGATCATCGAGTCCCAGACGGTCAACGGCAAGCTTGCCGCGCTGCCCTATTTCACCGACGCGCCGGCGCTCTATTACCGCAAGGACCTGCTCGACAAATACGGCAAGCAGGCGCCGAAGACCTGGGACGAGATGGCGGCCATCGCCAAGGAAATCCAGGACAAGGAACGCGAGGCCGGCAACAAGGACATGTGGGGCTTCGTCTTCCAGGGCAATGCCTATGAAGGGCTGACCTGCGATGCGCTGGAATGGGTCAAGTCCCATGGCGGCGGCCAGATCGTCGAGCCGGACGGCTCCATCTCCATCAACAACGAAAAGGCCGTGAAGGCGCTGGAAACCGCCAAGAGCTGGGTCGGCAGCATTTCGCCGGATGGCTCGCTCGCCTATCAGGAAGAAGATACCCGCGGCATCTGGCAGAAGGGCAATGCCGTCTTCATGCGCAACTGGCCCTATGCCTATGCGCTCGGCAATGGCGACGACAGCGCGGTGAAGGGCAAGTTCGAAACCGTCGCTCTTCCCTCCGGCGGTGAAGGCGGCCAGTCCGCAGCCACCCTCGGCGGCTGGAACGTGGCGGTCTCCAAATATTCCAAGCATCAGGAAGCAGCCATTTCGCTGGCGCTCTATCTCTCCGGCCCCGAGGCCCAGAAGATGAACGCCCTGCTCGCCTCGCACCTGCCGACGCTGCAGGCGCTCTATGACGATG
Organism: Gellertiella sp. DMC107; assembly: GCF_056313605.1. NCBI lineage: Bacteria > Pseudomonadati > Pseudomonadota > Alphaproteobacteria > Hyphomicrobiales > Rhizobiaceae > Gellertiella > Gellertiella sp. DMC107. The sequence goes on from NZ_JBQUZZ010000002.1 coordinate 181,000, forward strand.
CGGAAATCAAGGAAAAGCAGCCGATCATCCCGCAGTGGAAGGAAGTCTTCCTGAACGCGGTTCCGCGCCCCTCCGCCCCCACCAAGGGCAAGTATAACGAGGTCTCGTCCAAGTTCTGGTCCGCCGTGCACGACACGCTGTCCGGCAAGGGCACGGCTGCCGAAAACCTCGAAGTCCTCGCGGCCGATCTCGAAGAACTCAAGGGCTCCGGCTGGTAAGCGGACGCCTGCCTCCCGGCCGGGCATGATTGCCCGGCCCTGTTCGCCAGGCTGGCCCGGGTTCATGACCCGGGTCACGCGGAACCTATCGGGAGATGATCATGACCCCCTCCGCTTCCCTTGCCGCGCCGGAGCGCTCGCCGAAGAACGAGCTCAGCCTGCAGCAACAGCGCGTGCGCTCGGCCTTCTGGTTTCTGGCGCCCATGGTGATCGCGCTGATCGCCGCAGCCGCCTGGCCGCTTCTGCGCACCATCTATTTTTCGCTGACCAACACCACCCTGTCCTCGCTCTATGAGGGGCAGTGGATCGGCTTCGACAACTATCTGAGCTGGCGCACGCTGTCTTCCGGCAAGACCATCTGGCGCGGAACCCTGGTCGATCCCGCCTGGTGGAATGCGGTCTGGAACACGGTGCGCTTCGCCTTCGTTTCGGTGGCGCTCGAAACCGTGCTGGGTCTCCTGGTTGCGCTGGTGCTGAATGCGGAATTCAAGGGCCGCGGGCTGGTGCGCGCCGCAATCCTCATCCCCTGGGCCATTCCCACCATCGTTTCGGCCAAGATGTGGGGCTGGATGCTGAACGACCAGTTCGGCATCATCAACGACCTCATGCTGAAGCTCGGCGTGATCGGGCAGAAGATCGCCTGGACCGCCAGCGATGCCACGTCCATGTATGCCGTGCTTCTGGTGGATGTCTGGAAAACCACGCCCTTCATGGCGCTGCTCTGCCTCGCCGGCCTGCAGATGATCCCGAAGGACATCTACGAGGCGGCAAAGATCGACGGGGTCCATCCGGTCCGCGTCTTCTTCAAGATCACGCTGCCGCTGGTGCGCCCGGCGCTGATGGTGGCCGTGATCTTCCGGACGCTCGATGCGCTGCGCATCTTCGATCTCGTCTATGTGCTGACGCCCAATTCCAAGGCAACGAAAACCATGTCGGTCATTTCCCGCGAGAACCTGATCGATTTCGACAAGTTCGCCTATGGGTCGGCGCAGTCCACGCTGCTCTTTGCCATCATCGCCGTCTTTGTCGCGGCCTATATCTGGCTCGGCAAGGTCAACCTGACCGGGGAGGGCCGCTGATGTCCGCCTCCCAGATACTCTACCGCATCGGGTTCTACATCGCGGTCGTGCTGATCGTGGTGATCTCGGTCTTTCCCTTCTATTATGCCATCCTGACCAGCTTCAAGACGGGCACGGCGATCTTCGAGGTCGATTACTGGCCGAAGAGCTTCGACCTGGCCAATTACGACAAGGTGCTGACCCAGGCGACCTTCCCGCGCAACCTGCTGAACTCGCTCTTCGTCGCCACCTCCACGGTCGGCCTGTCGCTGCTCCTGGCGGTCACTGCCTCCTATGCCCTTGCCCGCGTGCGGTTCCGGGGGCGCGGCCTGCTGCTGATCACCATTCTCGCCGTGTCCATGTTCCCGCAGATCGCCGTGCTGGCCGGGCTTTTCGAACTCGTCCGCTTCCTCGGCCTGTTCAACACGCCCTTCGCGCTGATCTTTTCCTACACGATCTTCACGCTGCCCTTCACCGTGTGGCTGTTGACCACCTTCATGCGCGACCTGCCCATGGAGATCGAGGAGGCGGCGATCGTCGACGGGGCGACGCCCTGGGTCATCATCACCAAGGTCTTCATGCCGCTGTTGTGGCCGGCGCTGGTCACGACCGGGCTGCTGGCCTTCATCGGGGCGTGGAACGAATATCTCTTTGCGCTCACCTTCACCTCATCGGAAACAACCCGCACGGTCCCCGTGGCCATCGCGCTCTTGACGGGTGCGTCCGACAAGGAGATCCCGTGGGGACCGATCATGGCGGCATCCGTCATCGTGACGGTGCCGCTCGTGGTGCTCGTCCTGATTTTCCAGCGCAAGATTGTAGCCGGTCTCACCGCCGGCGGTGTCAAGGGGTGAGGGGGTTTTCACATGGCACAGATCGAACTCAAGAATCTCCGCAAGTCCTTCGGCGCCTTCGATGTCATCAAGGGCATCGATCTCGAGATCCGCTCGGGCGAATTCATGGTCTTTGTCGGCCCGTCCGGCTGCGGCAAATCCACCCTGCTGCGGCTGATCGCCGGACTGGAGGACATCACCGCCGGCGATCTCCTCTTCGATGGCGAGCGGGTGAACAACCTCGTGCCGTCGAAGCGCGGCATCGCCATGGTGTTCCAGTCCTATGCGCTCTATCCGCATATGAAGGTCTATGACAACATGGCTTTCGGCCTGAAGCTGGCCCAGGCCGGCGAGGACGAAATCCGCCGCCGCGTGACCGATGCGGCCAAGCTGCTGCAGATCGATCACCTGCTCGATCGCCTGCCGAAGCAGCTCTCCGGTGGCCAGCGCCAGCGCGTCGCCATCGGCCGGGCCATCGTGCGCGATCCCCGCGTCTTCCTGTTCGACGAACCGCTCTCCAACCTCGATGCGGCGCTGCGCGTGCAGACCCGGCTCGAGATCGCCAAGCTCCACCATGCGATGAACAATGTCACCATGATCTACGTCACCCACGACCAGGTGGAGGCGATGACGCTGGCCGATCGCATCTGCGTGCTGCGCGATGGCCGGGTGGAGCAGGTCGGCACGCCGGCCGAGCTCTACGAGAAGCCCAACTCGCTGTTCGTCGCCGGTTTCATCGGCAGCCCGAAGATGAATTTCCTGACCGACAGCTTTGCGCAGGCCTATGGCTGCCACACGCTCGGCATCCGTTCGGAACACATTGCCGTCGGGGATGAGGGCGCCGTCTGGAGCGGGACGGTCGTCCACGCGGAAGACCTCGGATCGGACAATTATCTCTTCGTCGACATTGGCGCGAGCGAGCCCGTCATCGTCCGGCAGGCGGGGAAATTGACCATTCCCTATGGAACAAAGATCGGTCTGAGGCCTTCACCCGAAAACCTGCACCGATTTGACGAGAAAGGCGTACCGGCCCGCTGAGGCCGGCGCGAGGACAGAAGGCGGGGCAGTCCCAAGGGCTCCGCCCACACTGAAAAAGGAGAAACCGATGGCCATCAGAACCGTCGTCTGGGGCGAGAACGTGCATGAGCAGAAAAGCAAGGTCGTCCAGGAAATCTATCCCGACGGCATGCACAATTGCATTGCCAAGGCCCTGGCCGCCGACAGCGCCCTTTCCGTTACGACCGCCACCCTGCAGGAACCGGATCATGGCCTGACCGATAAGCGTCTGGCGGAAACCGATGTGCTGATCTGGTGGGGCCACGCCGCCCATGGCGATGTGGAGGACACGGTGGTGGAGCGCGTCTGCAATGCGGTCTGGGCCGGCATGGGCCTGATCTTCCTGCATTCCGCGCACTTCTCGAAGCCCTTCAAGCGGCTCATGGGCGCGCCCTGCAATCTCTCCTGGCGCGAGGCCGGCGAGCGCGAGCGCCTCTGGGTCACGTCGCGGCACCATCCGATCACCCGGGGTCTGCCCGACAGTTTCGAGCTGGAAAACGAGGAAATGTACGGCGAGCCCTTCGGCGTGCCGGAGCCGCTGGAAACGGTCTTCGTCAGCTGGTTCCAGGGCGGGGAAGTCTTCCGCTCAGGCCTCACCTATCGTCGCGGTGCCGGCAATGTCTTCTATTTCCGGCCGGGCCACGAAACCTACCCGACCTATCACGACGCCAATGTCCAGAAGGTCATCGCCAATGCGGTCCACTGGGCCTACAACCCTGTTGCCCGTATTGCCGATCCGAATGCCGCTCCCAATGTTCCGGTCGACAAGGCGCCGGAAAAGATCGAGGAGCGCGGACCCAAGCTTCACAAGGCGGGCGAGGCCGGCCTTCGCTGATTTTCCATCCGGGAGAGGGCGGCCTCTCCCGTTTTCTTGACCATCAGGCCGGAAGGCGGTGCCATGCAAAGGGGGTGGCAGCGCGTGATCCCCGGCCCGTTGCACAAAGGGGTGCACCATGAATGTTCAGTCCGGCTTCATCAAGGAAGGACCGATCCGGATATTGATCGTGGGAACCGGCGGCATGGCCAGGACCCATGTGGAGTCCTATCAGGCCATCGAGGGCGTGGAAGTGGTGGGCGGGGTCGATCCGCGCGAGGGGCCACGGGCGGCCTTTCTCGAGCGACACGGCATCCCCCACGGCTTTGCCTCCATCGAGGATGCCATTGCCTGGGGCGCGTTCGACGCGGTGTCCAACGTCACGCCCGATCAGGTCCATCATGCAACGACGTTGCCCTTCCTGGCCGCGGGCAAGCATGTGCTCTGCGAGAAACCGCTTGCGACCAGCTATCGTCAGGCGCAGGAAATGGCCGATGCCGCCAAGGCGGCCGGCGTGATCAACATGGTCAATCTCAGCTACCGCAACGTCCCGGCGCTGCAGGAAGCGGCGAAAATGGTGGCGCGCGGCGATATCGGCACGATCCGCCATTTCGAAGCATCCTATCTGCAGAGCTGGCTCACCCAGCCGGCCTGGGGCGACTGGCACACGGAAAGCCAGTGGCTGTGGCGCCTTTCGAAGGCCCATGGCTCGAAGGGCGTTCTGGGCGATGTGGGCATCCATATCATCGATTATGCCACCTTCATCATCGGCAGCGGCGTCAAGGACCTGAACTGCCGGCTCGTCACCTTCGACAAGGCGCCGGGCGGGGTCATCGACCAGTATACGCTTGATGCCAATGACAGTTTCGTCATGCATCTCTCGCTGGAAAATGGGTCGATCGGCACGATCAGCGCGACCCGCTTCGCCACCGGGCACCTGAACGACCTGCGCTTGCGGGTCTATGGCGACAGGGGCGGGCTGGAAGTGCTGTTCGAGAAGAAGGAAAGCCGGCTGCGTGCCTGCCTGGAACCGAACATGATCACCGCCACCTGGGAGGATATTCCGACCCCTGACGTGCCGACCGTCTATCAGCGTTTCGTCTCGGCCATCCGGGGCGAAGACGTGCCGGAACCGGATTTCCAGCGGGGCGCGGAATTGCAGCGGGTGCTGGACGAGGCCGAACGGTTCGAAACGCCCGGCCTGCAGGTGACACCGGACATGGCGCCCGCGACGACGGCCGCATGAGGCAGGAAGAGGGCGGCGCGGGCCGCCCTCTTCAGTTGACCGAGACGGGTTTGGAGCGCATGCGCGCCACGGTCTCGCGCTCGGCACGGCGCAGCCGGACCGGCGGCAGGCCCTTGTCCATGAACTCCATGTCGTCCAGCACCATCTCGCCCATGCGCTTGAAGGCGACGTCGAGGGCGCCGGCCCGATGGGCGGAGCGGAGAAAGCCGGGCATCGTCCGCACGGGATGGTGGGGCGGCAGCGGCTCTTCCGGCCAGACATCCGAGGCGGCAACGATATGGCCGCTGCCGACGGCCCGAACGAGCGCATCGAAATCCACCACATCGGCGCGGGACAGCAGGATGAAGGCCGCGCCACGACGCATGGAGGAGAAGCCCTTCTCGCCGAGAAAGGCGCGGTTCTCACTGGTGACGGCCGCCACCACGAAGATGAAATCGCTCTCCCGCATCACGGTGGCGAGATCGGCGGGCTCCACGCCCGCTTCCTTCAGCACGGTGGCGGGGATCCAGGGATCATAGACGCGGATATGCGGGCGAAAGCCCGTCAGCACCCGGTGCAGCGCCTTGCCCAGATCGCCATAGCCGACAATGCCTATCTCCGCGCCGGAGAGCAGCCGTGCGCTCCGGTTGCCGTCGCCGCCCCAGAGTTCGCGACCTTCGCGGAAATCGAGATCCGCATCCACGATGCCGCGGGCGAGATTGAGCGCCATGGCAAGTCCGAGCTCCGCGACGGGCACGGCAAAGACCTGCCCCGTGGTCAGGACATGGATGCCGCGCGCAAACACGGTGTCATAGGGCATGTTGTTGAGAAGATTGCTCTCGACGTTCAGAACGCTCTTCAGGCCGGAAAGCCGGGCGAGCGTCTCTTCCGAAAGCGGGGGCTGACCGATGATATAGCGGGCCTCGCGGAGGATAGGGTCAGGCAGGTCCGGCAGCGCCTCATCCGTGGTCTCCACGATCCGGTAGCGCTGATGAAGGATCTTCAGGTTTTCCGGGCTGAAAATAAGGTCGAGCGTGCGCGGAAGCGGGCAGGAAAGAACGAGCGGACGGCTGTCTTCGGACATCGATAGTCTCCCGGTCGGATCGGAAAGGATAGCGGGAGCTAATCAAAGCCGGCCGTGATCCGCAAGTCTTGCCGGCGTGGTTCCGGTTCTCTTTAACCGCCGTATTCCTCGTCGGTCACCGGTTCCATCCAGTCGGCGGAGCGGCCGTCGATCGCTTCGTGGATGGCGATATGGGTCATGGCCGTGGTCGGGCTTGCCCCGTGCCAGTGCCTTTCGCCGGCCGGAATCCAGACCACGTCGCCCGGCCGGATTTCCTCGATGGCCTCGCCGGCCTTCTGGACCCTTCCGACGCCCGCGGTCACGATCAGCGTCTGCCCGAGCGGATGGGTGTGCCAGGCGGTGCGTGCACCGGGCTCGAAGGTCACGCTGAGGACCTTCACCCGGCCCGGCGCTTCGGCCTCGTTCAGCGGGTCCTGGCGGACCGTGCCGGTGAAATAGTCCGAAACCACTTTCACGGAGGGCTGCGAGCCCGCGCGTCTGATCTTCATTGCCAATTCCTTTTCCACGGTCTTCGCAAAATCGCCCGGTCTTCGCCCGCTTGCCGCCCTCGATTCGCCGAGGCCCGTCCTCAGTCTCCACAGCCACGCGCAAGCTTCGGGCAATCCAGACTGCCTAATATGAGCCCATGCCGCGATGTTGACGGTAACGAAAGGACAATGACATGTCTAACCAGGTTGAAGCCTTTTTCGAGCAGCAGGATTTCCAGACGCAGCTCGCGCTGACCGATCTGACCGGCGACCAGCTCACCGAGATTGCCGTGGAAGCCCTCTACCGCGCCTTCGAGCTCCTGCGCGACGACGTCGCCACGGAAACCCTGCACTGAAATCGTCTAGCCGGTCTCTTCGACGCCCGCATTTCGGCCGGGGCCGTCGAGCCAGCCGTCCAGCGCGCCGATCACCGACAGCCTGAGGGGCATGCCCTCGAGCAGCGCCCGGGCCAGGGCGGGATCGCCGGGCTCCAGGCCGAGGGCGCGATTGAGCGCGGCGAGATCGAGGTTCCGGCGGGTCATTTCCGCCCGCACGCGGGCAATGGTTACCGGTGTCAGATAGCGCCCCGCCGCAATGGGCAACTGCCCTTCGCCGAGGCCGAGCCAGGCGGCAAAGGCGGCCCGCTCTTCGGATGTCGCCTTGCGCCAGTGTTTCTTCAGCTTGGAGAGCCGGCGGTTCGGGCCCGAAGCAGTCATTCCCTCATTCCTCTTCATCCCTGGCCTTCCGGCAGATCGGCGGGCAGCATTGGCATATTGGCCGAGCCTTGTCATGACCGGCCCGGCGCTCTCTCCCCGATCACCTTCCTGTCAACCCCGGGCTTGCCGTGAAGAAGGTTCTTGCCATCCGGCCCGCCGCAAGGGAAAACGGCGCAACGGGCCATGGCCCATATTTTTTCCAGCACGCCTGTAACACCACGGGCACCAGCTTCGTATGAAAGGCATTGGGTGGAACGATCAGCGCGCGAAACCGAATGGGCTGCCTTGCTGAAGCTCTCGCTTGAGGGGGACAGCAAAGCCTATCATCGGTTCCTCACGGCGCTGACGCCCCATCTCAGGGCCGTTTCGCGAAGGAGATGTGCAGAATTGGGTGCGCCGCCCGGCGATGCGGAGGATCTGGTGCAGGATGTCCTGCTGGCGATCCATCTGAAGCGCGGAACATGGGATCCGGATCGTCCGCTTGGCCCCTGGCTGTCGGCCATCGTCCGGAACAAGCTGATCGACAGTCTGAGGCGCAAGGGCCGCCGGGTGACCGTCACGATCGAGGACGTGATGGAAACGCTGGCGGTTGCTGAAGACCGGGACCGGTCCGACCGCCTCGACGCGGAACAGCTGGTCTCGACGCTCGGCGATCCGCAAAGGGACATCGTGCGATCGATCTCCATCGAGGGTGCGAGCGTGAGAGAGACGGCCGAACGCCTCCGCATGAGCGAGGGGGCGGTGAGGGTGGCGCTGCACAGGGCCCTGAAAAGCCTGGCGGCGCTTTATCGGAGAAGCGAATGAAAACGGATGAGCTGATCAACCTCCTGAAGGAAGATGCGCCGTCACCCGCGCGGGTCGGGCGGTTGCTGCCGCGCTTTCTGCTCGCCGGGGCCGTTTTTTCCGCTCTTCTGCTTCTCGCGACGGTGGGTCTGAGGCCCGATATGGCCGCAATGATCTTCACCCCCCGCGTGGCCTTCAAGATCGTTGAAACGGCGGCGCTGGCTGCCGTGGCCGTGGCGCTTGTCCTGCCCGCCGGCCGTCCCGAAACAGATCTCGGCCGGTCCCTGTGGCTTCTGCTTCTGCCGCTAGCCCTGCTCGCCGGCGCCGTCATCCTGGAGGCCCGGATCATCCCGCAAGCGGATTGGAAGGCGCGCTGGATCGGCGCGCATGCGGGCTTCTGCCTGTTCTTTATTCCCGTGCTGTCGGCCGCGCCGCTGGCGGCTCTCTTGTGGGCCTTGCGAACCGGGGCCCCGGCGCGGCCGGGCCTTGCCGGCGCCGTTGCAGGCCTTTCGGCCGGTTCGATGGCCGCCGCGCTCTATGCCTGGCATTGCCCGGATGACAGCCCCTTCTTCGTGGCCAGCTGGTACATGCTGGCGATCGGTGCGGTAACCCTTGTCGGCTATGCCACCGGACGCCGCCTGCTGCGCTGGTAGCGAGACATGGAAAGACCGGCCCGCGGACAAGGTCCGCCGGCCGGCAATTCAGGCTTCTTCTGTCCGCTTGTGCCGCCCGAAGGGCCTGGGAACTGGCTGCGGATCTTCTTTTGGGGAGCGGTTTAGCGGGCCGGCGGCGAGTAGAGCAGGCCGCCCTTGTTCCAGAGATTGTTGAGACCGCGCTCGATCTTCAGCGGGCTCGACGCGCCGAGATTGCGCTCGAAGATCTCGCCGTAATTGCCGACGGCCCCGATGGCCTTGGCCGTCCAGGTCATGTCGAGACCCAGCTCCTTGCCGGCTTCGCTGTCCTGCCCGAGGAAGCGCTTCTGGGAGGGATTGCCCTTCTCCTCGATCTCGGCCACGTTTTCCTTGGTAATGCCCTGCTCTTCGGCTTCCGTGAGCGCGAACATGGTCCAGCGCACGATCTTGAACCACTGGTCGTCGCCCTGGCGCACGGCCGGGCCAAGCGGTTCCTTGGAGATCACTTCCGGCAGCACCATGTACTTGTCCGGATCGGGAAGTGCGAGGCGCTGGGCATAGAGCGCGGAAGCATCGGTGGTGTAGACGTCGCAGCGTCCGGTGCCGAAGGCCTGGATGGTCTGGTCCGGACGCTCGAAGGTCACGACCGAATATTTCACCCCGTTGGCGCTGAAATAGTCCGCCATGTTCTGCTCGGTCGTGGTGCCCGTCTCGGTGCAGATCGAGGCGCCTTCCAGTTCCTTCGCGCTCTTCACGTTCAGATCCTTGCGGGTCATGAAGGCCTGACCGTCATAATACATGACGCCGACGAAGCTCATGCCCATGTCCACGTCGCGCGAGAGCGTCCAGGTGGTCTGGCGGGAAAGAAGATCCACTTCGCCCGATTGAAGCGCGGTGAAGCGCTCCTTGGTCGACAGCGGCACGAACTTCACCTTCATGGGATCGCCGAGCACCGCCGCGGCAACCGCCCGGCAGAAGTCCACGTCGAAGCCGCTCCAGTTCCCCGCCGTATCGGGGGCCGAAAAGCCTGCCACGCCCTGGCTGACGCCGCATTGCAGCGTGCCGCGTTGCTTGACGATCTCCAGCGTGGTGGCCGCCGAGGCCGCCGTGCCGGAGAGCAGAAGGGCGGCAAGCGCCGTTGTAATTGCAGTCTTCATGTCCTGTTCCTCCTCAGTTTTTGGACACAGTTTCCCCGTGCCGGGACCTGGCCGTCAGGCGCAGGTTCCGGTTGCTCGCAGAGCCGAATTTTTCAGTCAGTTTCCGGCTTCGCCGCCCGCCTTACGCGAGGACGGCGGCGAAGGTATCCTCCAGCACCTCGATCAGCAGGTCCGCATGGGCCCTGGTGAAGATCATCGGCGGCCGCATCTTCAGCACGTTGTCATGCGGGCCCTCCGTGCCCATCAGGATGCCCCGTTCGCGGGCGCCGTTGGAAATCGCCCGGGCAATATCGGTGGCGGGCGCCTTGGTCTTCCTGTCGGTGACGAGCTCGATGCCGAGGAAGAGGCCGAGCCCCCTCACATCGCCGATCACGTCATAGCGCGCCTGCATGCGGCGGAACGCATCCATCAGGTAATTGCCCATGTGGAGCGCATTGTCGCGCAGATTGCCCTGTTCGATCACGTCGAGCACGGCAAGGCCGACCGCCGAGGAAACCGGATTGCCGCCGAAGGTGTTGAAATATTCCATGCCCGTATGGAAGGCATCGGCCATCTCGCGGGTGGTCACGACGGCGGCCATGGGATGACCGTTGCCGATCGGCTTGCCCATGGTGACGATGTCGGGCACCACGCCCTGGGTCTCGAACGCCCACCAATGGCTGCCGACACGGCCGAAACCCACCTGCACCTCATCGGCGATGCAGACGCCGCCCGCCTCGCGGATCATCCGGTAGACGTCCTTGAGATAGCCCTCGGGCAGGAAAACCTGGCCCGCCACGCTCGGGATCGATTCCGCAATGAAATAGCCGGGCTTCTCGCCGCGCTTCTTCATGTCCTCCAGCAGCCGGGCAACGCTTTCCGCATAGCGGCGGCCATGTTCTTCGGCCGGCCAGTCTTCCGGCGCGCGGTAGCTGTCGGGAATCTCGGCCACATGCACATGCGGCTTCTGCCCCTTGCCGCCCTTGCGGCGGAACTTGTAGGCGCTGATGTCGATCAGCTCCTGCGTGGTGCCGTGATAGGCCCAGTCGAGCACGACCGCGTGTTCGCTGCCGGTTTTCGCCCGCATCATGCGGATGGCGAGCGTATTGGCTTCCGATCCGCTGTTGACGAAGCTGCAGATGGCAAGGCCCTTCGGCAGGGTGGCGGAAAGCCGCTCCGCATAGGAAACGATGTTGTCGTGCAGGTAGCGCGTATTGGTGTTGAGGATGGCGGCCTGCCGGGCGAGCGCCTCCACCACCTGCGGGTGGGCATGGCCCACATGGCAGACATTGTTGAAGCAGTCGAGATAGGCGCGGCCCCGGTCATCGATCAGCCAGGCGCCTTCGCCGCGCACGAACTTGATCGGCTTGTCGTAGGAAATCGAAAGATTCGGCAGGAGGATCTCGTGGCGTCTGGCGACGATTTCCTCGCGGCTGCGGCCGGGCGTCCCGTAGAATTCGGGCGCGACGCCGGCAAAGTCCCGCGCATCGGGGAAAAGCTCGGCCCAGACATCCATATAGGCGTCTTCGCCGACGCCGAGGATCTGCGTGGCGGAAAGGCGGGTATCGGCGGAAATCTGCAGGTGCAGATGTGGTGCCCAGCCGCCATTTTCGTCCGGCGCTCCCATATGGCCGACAAGGGCGCCTGCCTCCAGCCGGTCACCGGCCTTCAGGCGGCCCATCGCTTCATGCGCCATATGACCCCAGAGCGACACGAAGGCAGGACCGCCCTCGGGCTGGTGTTCGAGCGCGATCAGGCAGCCATAGCCGAGCGGATCCCTTTCGAGTTCGACGCTGCGCACGGTCGCGGCCAGCGGCGTGAAGACCGGCGTGCCCGCCGGCATGAAGAGGTCGAGCCCGAGATGACGGACGCGGCGCGTATTCTCCCGGAAGCGGGAGACGAACATCTCGCCCTGATAAACCGAGCGCGTCTCGCCGAAGGGGCCGATGCCGAGCTTTGCGCCGCTTGCCTTGCAGGCCTCTTCCCAGATCGCCTGCGCCTTTTCGGGCTCTTCGGCGGCGGACGCCACGGTCATCGGATGGGCTGGATCGCCATAGGGCACCAGCGCCGAGGGGTAGAAGGCGGCAGGATGGGTCAGCAGCGGCTTCAGGCTGCGTCTGTTCTCTGCGATCCAGCGGGAGACGGCACGGGCGCCCGGCACGGTTTCCAGCCCGCAGGCCCGCCGCAGGATGGCGGTGAAGAAATGCGGGTTCATCCGGTCGAGCTTGCGCAGATAATCCCATGCCCCCCGCTCGCTGATGGAGAGATAGGGATTGTCCGTGCTTTCCTCGCGGCGCGACGCCGAGATCGTCACCGAGGTGACGAGGCGCATGGCGATGCAATCATAGAGGAGGGCGAATTCCTCGTCCTCCAGCGGGAAGACGGCGTGATAGCCCGAAACGATGGCGGCTGCGGTATCGATGGGGGCGGTGTGGTCGAAGCCCGCATAGGCGGCCGCAATCGCCACATCCGCAACCAGCGGTCCGTAAAGCGCATCGCCGAAATCGATGATGCCCGAAACCCCCTTGCCGTCGGCGGTGAGAAGCACGTTCCAGTCATTGGCATCGTTGTGGATCACGCCGGCCCGGCACCGCTTGAGCCGGTCCTTCACGCCACCTTCGAAGCGCGCGAGAAACCGCTCCAGAAGTGCCCTGTCCTTGGGATCGGCGACGTGATCCAGCCGGCCGCGTGAACGGTCCGCATGCAGCAGGTTCCAGTCGATGTCGCGCAGGCTGCCCGCATGCATGAAGCCGCGGGAGGCGCGGGCGAGCGTGCCGAGCACCCGGCCTAGATCGCGCAGAACCGCTTCGCTCCGCTCGCCTTCCGCCAGCGGCGTGCCCTTCACCCAGCGCACCAGACGCACCCGGTGGATGAGGCCGCGCGGGCCGACCGCTTCCGCCAGGAACCCGCCCTTTATGGATTCCACCAGATGCGGCACCGGCAGATCGGGCGCGGCCTGGCCGAGATGGTCGAGGAAGGCCGTCTGGAAATCGCTTTCCGCCAGCGGTTCGGCCGCATTGACGATCTTGAGAATGAAGATGTCGCCGCCTTCGGTCTTCACCTTGAAATTTTGGTCCCGCTCGCTTTCGAGCGGCGAAAGCTGCCCCTCGATGCCGAAATGCATCCGCAACAGCGCCTTGGCCTCCTCTTCGGAAAAGGCAGGTGTGGTCTTCAGCATGTCGTTCATCACGCAACTCCGGAAAATTCGATAGGCGCAGATTTGCATGCCCGCTTTCGTTTCGCATCCGGCAACTCGTCGGTTGCACCGGCAGAGTGTCCGGTATAACCAGCATATTGTCGGCGGATGACGGGGAGGGAACCATGCAGGACATCGATGCCATCGACAGGACGATCCTCAGCATCCTGTCCCGCGAGGCACGCATTCCGATGAAAACGCTGGCGGGGCGGATCGGCCTGTCGCGCAGCGCGGCAACCGAGCGGGTGGCGCGGCTGGAAAAGACCGGCGTGATCCGCGGGTATCGGGCCGATATCGGGCAACTGGAGGAAGGGACGATCGACTTCTTCCTGCTCGTCACGCTCCGGCGGACACCGGCGCTGAACGTGCTCGACAGGTTGGCGGGTCTCCCCGCCGTCAAGCGCGTGTCCTCCGTGAGTGGCCAGATCGACCTGGTGGTGGAGGCAAGTGTCGGCTCGATCAATGCACTGAACGAATTCCGCAATGCGGTTGCGACGCTCGAAGAGGTCGAAGACCTCACGACGACCATCGTGCTGCGCCGGGAAATCGACCGCGCCTGAGGCGCTCAGGCGGGCTGGCGCACCAGCCGGTAAGCCGCAGCCTCCGGATCGAAATCCCGGATCACGAAATCCTCCGCAAAGGCAGCCTCGAACTGCGCCCGGCTGTCGAGACGCAGCGCGGTCGCCCGTGCCGGGTCACGCTTCATCGCGTCCTCGAAGCCGGGAGGAATGGCAATGGTGCGGATCTCGCCCTCCAGGGCGAGCAGGTCGCGATTGCCCGCCATCCTGCTTTCCACCACCGGTGCGTCCAGCACCCAATCCACCCGCAGTCGGTCGGACGGCGCCCCCTCGTTGATGCCGGTCATCTCGCCATAGAAATCCCGGTAATAGGTCGAGGCTTCCGCACCGAGAACCCGGATATTGAGCGCCGCATTGGTCTTGCGCAGCGGATCATAGGTCCAGCGGATCCGGCGGATGCCGTTCTCCAGGCACCAGCGGCGCTGGTAGCGCTTGAGCCCGGCGCCGAGGCCAAGGCCGCGCGCCTCGGGCAGAACGGCAAGCCGGTGCGAATATTGCACGAGCGGATCCCGGGTCGGAAAGCCGAACACATAGCCCAGCAGCTTGCCATCCACGAAGGCGCCGCCCACGAGGCCACCCTCGTTCTGCACCACCATCATGAGGTCGAACGGGTCTTCCTTGTCGCCCTCGCCCCAGACGGCGCGCTGCATGGCCTCGGCGGCCTTGAATTCGGAAATGCCGGCGAGGGGCCGGTAGAGGATCTCGCTCATCGGCCGAAGCTCTCCGCAGACAGCGTGATCGTCTCGATGAAATCCCAGTCCGGATGCACCCCGATGCCCGGTCCCTCCGGCACGGGCATGCGCCCGTTCACGGTCTCGAGCTTTTCGTGAATGAGATCGCGGGCGAAATAGCGGCTGGCGGAGGACGTGTCGCCGGGCTTGGAAAAATTGGGCAGGGTGGAGAGATGGATGTTGTGGGCGCGGCCGATCCCGCTTTCCAGCATGCCGCCGCACCAGACGGGCACGTCGAAGGCGGCCGAGAGATCATGGATGCGCCGCGATTCCAGATGGCCGCCGACGCGCCCGACCTTGATGTTGATCACCCGCGCCGCATCGATCTGCAGGGCCTGGCGGCAAATTCGCGCACTGCGGATGCTCTCGTCGAGGCAGATGGGCGTGCGGATCCTTTGCTGGAGCGTCGCGTGGTCCTGAATGTCGTTCCAGGCCAGCGGCTGCTCGATATAGTCGATGGCATAGTCGTCGAGCCGGGCGAGCTTGCCCGTATCGGCGAGCGTATAGACGCTGTTGGCATCGACGCTGAGGGACTGGTGGGGATAGGCCTGACGCACGGCCTCCACCAGCTTCACGTCATGGCCCGGCTTGATCTTCAGCTTGATGCGCTTGTAGCCCTGATCCACATGGGCACGCACCCGGTCGAGCGTTTCGGGGATCGGACCGATCCCGAGCGACACGCCGACATCGATCGCCTCTCCCGAGCCGCCGAGCAGCGTCTTCAGCGGCAATCCCAGCGATTTCGCCCAGAGGTCCATGAAGGCCATCTCGATCATCGCCTTGGTCATGTAATGGCCGCGCCAGGGGGCGAGCAGGCGCTCGACCGCCTCCGGATTCTCGAAGCTCTGGCCTACGACCTGCGGCAGCAGCACATCGCGCAGCAAGGCCATGCCGCCGGCGATCTGTTCGTCGAGATAATCGGGAAGCGGGTCCATCACCCCCTCGGCATAGCCTTCGATTCCATCGGCCCGCAGCGTCAGGAGCGGGATGATCTTCTCGTACATGGTGCCGGTGGAAATGGTGAAGGGGGTCAGCAGTTCCAGCCGCACGAGCCGCAGTTCCGCGCTGTCGATCTTCAGTCCCGAGCCCGTCCGTTCCGCCTGCATGTCATCCTCGTTATCGTTTGCCCAGAAGGCCTTTTTCATCGGCGCTATCTGATTCGGCAGCGACGGCAAATGCAAGCCGTGCATTTCAGCGAGACCCGCCATGGACACCAAAATCGCGGATAAATACGCGGCGAAGCCCGCTTTTTGCTGATGGTCGCCTGAATTTTTTTGGTTTTGGCTCCGATTTCTCTTCGCGCATTCTGTCCGCGGATCGACAGGAAAAAAGGAGCCGATCATGGAGCAGGACGACAGGCCGGTCCTCTTGCCGGCGGCGGAAGCAACGGCGCGCAAGCGCAGTTCCACCTATCCGGAACCGTTTCGCACAAGGGTGGCCGGGCGCATCAAACAGCCGCTCGGCGATCCGTTCGGCCTGACGAATTTCGGCGTCAACCGCACGACCCTGGAGCCCGGCGCCTGTTCCGCGCTTCTCCATCGTCACAGCCGTCAGGATGAGTTCGTCTATATTCTTGCGGGCGAGCCGACGCTGGTCACCGACCGTGGCGAATTCCCGATGCGGCCGGGCCTGTGCGCCGGCTTTCCCGCCGGAGGCATTGCGCACCAGCTCGTCAATCGCACCGATGAGCCGGTGATCTATCTGGAAGTGGGCGACCGCACGCCGGGCGACGAAGGCACCTATCCCGAAGACGATCTCCGCGCGGTGCAGGACGAAAGGGGAGGGTGGGTCTACCTGCACAAGGACGGCACGCCCTACTGAGGGGTCGCCCTCAGGTCTTCGACCGGCTCTTTCCCTTCCGTGCGGCCGCCGCAGCGCGATTTCGCTCGGCCGCCGCCTGGAAAAGCGCCCGTAACGCCGCCTCGTCCGGAAAGGCGCCCTCGGTAATATCGATGGCGCGGCGAACATTCCCCTCGAGGCTGGAGTTGAACAGCCGGTGGGGATCCTCAAGCGCCGCCCCGTTCATGAAGGTGAGCTTCACCGTCGACTTGTAGGTCTCGCCGGTGAACAGGATCCCGTCGGCGGACCAGACCGGCACGCCCCGCCATTTCACCTCTTCGATGACGCCGGGCACCGCCTCCTGCACCAGGCGACGCACCTGCGCGAGCACCCCGCCCCGCCAATCCTCGAGCGCGGCGATCCGCTGGTCGATCAGGTCTGTTGCATTCTCCCCGGCGCCGCTCATGGCCTGTCCTTTCGCTTGCAAAATCCGAGGGTTGGGCCCGCCGGATCGGTGCGCGAAGGGGAACCTTTCAGCCACCGTTTGTCAATCTCCGCAAATGGGGGATGACCGGGACGGGCGCGAGGATGGGCAAGCGCCGGGCCTGCATGCCCGGGCCTGCCAAAACAGAACCGCCGGCATGAGCCGGCGGTTTTGCGAGAGGTGTTTCCGGTAACGGCTGCTGCCGTTTCCTCATGCAGCGCGGCGATGGAGGCCAGCAGACGAGCCGATCCGGAAGCGGGAAACCAGCTCTTTCAGTCGGGTGGCTTCCTGGGACAGCGAGGAGGCTGCCGCTGTCGACTGTTCCACCATGGCCGCATTTTGCTGGGTGGACTGGTCCATATGGTTCACCGCCGAATTGATCTGGGTGAGACCGGAGGACTGCTCTTCGGCCGATGTGGCGATGGCCCGCATATGCCGGTTGATCTCCGAAATATAATCGCCGATCGTTTTCAGCGCGGCGCTGGCATCCCGAACGAGGTTGACGCCGTTCGTGACTTCCGCCGTGGAATTGTGGATCAGTCCCTTGATTTCCTTCGCCGCCTGCGCCGACCGCTGGGCAAGTTCACGCACTTCCTGCGCCACGACTGCGAAACCCTTGCCGGCTTCCCCGGCCCGAGCGGCTTCTACCCCTGCATTGAGCGCCAGAAGATTGGTCTGGAAAGCGATTTCGTCGATGACGCCGATGATGTTCGAGATCTGCTGGGAGCTGCCTTCGATGCGCTGCATGGCATTTTCGGTGTGCCCGACCACTTCGGCAGACTTCACCGCGCTTTGATTGGCCGCCTCGGCCACGCTGCGCACCTGAGCGGTAAGCTTGCTGGCCCCCGAGACATTGACCGTTATCTCGTCCAGAGCCGCTGCCGTCTCTTCCAGGGAGGCGGCCTGTTGTTCGGTCCGGCGGGAAAGATCGTTGGCGCCGGCGGCAATCTCGTGGGTTCCGCTTTCCATGTTCTCGATGGCCGTCATGATGCTGCCGACCGTCAGGGCAAGCTGATCCACCGAGGAATTGAAATCGTGCCGAAGCGATTCGTAATCGGCGGCAAAGCTGGTGTGGATCTGGCAGGTGAGATCGCCGGTGGCCAGTCGCGACAGGCTCTCGCCAAGGCTGGACGTGGCAAACTTCAATTGCTCCGCCTCGCGGGCCGCCCGCTCCTGATCGGCCATGCGGGCGCGCTCGGCGTCGCTGCGCATGGATTCCGTTTGGGCTTCCAGGGCCCGGGCCCGCAACCCGTTTTCCTTGAACACCTGCACGGCATTGGCCATCGTGCCGATCTCGTCGCGGCGGTCGGTGCCGACAATATTGGCTGAGAGATCGCCATTCGCCACTTCGCCCATCACCCGGGCCAACACCGTGATCGGCCGCACCAGCCAGGCACGTATGGCGAAATAGCCGAGGGTAATGACCACGATAATGCCGAGAACAACGGCGCCGACCGTGAGCTGGACCGTGCGGTCCGTCGTGGCTGTCAGGCCTTCGAGTTCGTGATCGGCGACGCCGATCATATCGGCGGTAACCTTGGTGACTTCCGGTGCCAGCGCAGCCAGAAGCGGCTGGCAGTCGCGCAGGAACAAGGCCTGGGCGCTGACATTTTCGACAGCCCCGTTGGCATTCTTGCCGGCTTCCACCGATGAAGCACAGGCAACATCCAGCGCCTGGAGGCCTTTCGCCTTCAAATCGGCCAGACCCGGTTCGTCGGGACGGGCGGCAATGGCCGCATTGACGAAGGTCTCGAAGCCCTTCCGGGTTTCTTCCAGTTCCTTCAAGGCATTCTGGTTACCCTCATCGGAATTGGCGATGAGCAGGTCGCCCATGGCGGCACGCGCTTCCTGGATCGACCGGTTCGCCCGGGACAGCGAAAGGGCCGCCTTCTGCGATCCGTTCGACATGCTGATATAGCCATCATCGATTGCCGACATCGACATGCCGGAATAGAGGGCTGTACAGAGTGAAAAGATGCCAAATGCACCGATAATTAATAAAAACTTTCCAACGATCGGGATATTCCGCATGTGTCACCCCCCAGACTTCAATAGATGGAGCTTCATGCTCTGCGTGGCATCGGAAGGCTGGTCTCGCCTCACCACGGCAGCGTGACAAATGCTGTCAATGCTAAAACTAGCGTCCGACCGTTAAATTTCCTTCAATGACTTTTATATTTTAAAATTTATTTTCTAAATTATGAATCGTGGATCGCCATGGATCCCCTGATCGGGCCGCTGCCGAAATGATTTTCTAAGAATCGCCACAACCATGAGGTGGCAGGTCGGCGAATTATTCCTAATTTCCTGCCGTGAAACGTGCATTCGATGCTCGTTTGGGCATTCTGCTGCTCACGGTCCACCTTGTGAAGGCACGAAGCCACCGCCTGCGTCTTTCGGGACATCGGCCAGGCCTCAACCGGATTGGAACCGCCACAGGCAGGGCGGACGCGCCCTCGGATTTTTGCGGCGCGGTTCGGCTCGTTCGTCCGCATGAGGGGAGACAGGATCCTGTCCGCCGCACCGGGCTGTCCCGGTGGAGCGGTGAGGCAGACGTAAACTTCTGAGGCTTTAGCCGGCACTATTTTTAGCATCATTAAAGATGCGTGTTGTCCCTACCCACAGCTCTCTGGCCGGTATTGTCCCGATATTTGTAGCCCGATGCGGAAGCGACGACGGAAAGTGCAACGTATCTCCCGCCTTGAGATAATATTGAGATCCATTGATTTCGTACAGGATTTCGCCTTCGATGATGTAGACGAAGTCTTCCCCCTCATGCGTCATCATTTCGGAAGCATATCCGACCGGAATTCTCGTTATGCAGCCGTTGAGCTTGGCGCCAGGAAAGCCACGCTCCAATATTTCGTAGACGCGCTCTTTTGTCTCGACAGTATATCCCGCCCTTGTTTCGGACCGGGAAACCATGGATGCAACATGTTGCGGCGGTTCGGAAAGAAACGCGTCGACTGGTGCGTTCAGAGAGTTGGCAATCTTGTAAAGTGAAATCAGGGAAGGTGCGGACAGACCACGCTCGACCTGGCTGATAAAGCCTTCGGTCAAGTCGCATTCTTGCGCAACTTGCTTCATTGTCTTGCCGATTTCTTTTCGCCGCTGTCGAAGGAGCTGTCCCAGCCGAACGCCCTCGTCTTTCGTCGCCATTTCCTCTGCTGCAGAGGGTGCCAGATCCGGCATCGATCGCATCTCCACTTGACTTGCTGCTGAGTTTGACTTTAGTGTATCTAAAGTCGAGCGCAACCACCTTTTCTGCGTTGATAATAGCAAATGCCGCTTGGCGCTCGACAAATTTCTCCGCGGCGACGGAGAAGGCGGAGCGACAACGCAGGGCCATGTAAACGAAATTGGGAGGCCTCAACAACATGAATAAGACGATGCTGTCGCTGATGGGTGCGGTTTTTGCGGTGATGCCGCTCTCGCTTCCCGCCTTTGCGGTCGAGCGGGGCGGGCAGATGAGTTTCGCCCGCTATGACGATTCGGTGCTGATCGACCCGGTCTGGGCGGAGCGCAATCCCGACATCTGGATGGTGACCAACCTTTACGACACGCTGTTGCGCAATGGCGAGAAGGGCGCGCTGCAGCCGGGCCTGGCCGAAAAGCACGAGGTTTCGGCCGATGGCAAGACCATCACGCTGACCCTGCGCGACGGCGTCAAGTTCTCCGATGGCTCCGCGCTCACCGTCGATGACGTGGTCTTCTCGCTGGAGCGGGCCCGCAATCCGGATGGTCCCTGGGGCAACCTGCTCGCCTCCGTCGACGGGGTAAAGGGCGACGGCAAGACCGTGACGCTCACGCTGAAGCAGCCCGATCCGACGATCCTGTCGGTGCTCGCCACCTTCAACACCGGCATCATGCCGAAGGCGGCCTATGAGAAGATGCAAGGGGCGAACGACCAGGAGAAGGCCGCGGCCTTTTACGCTGCCGGTCCGGTCACCTCAGGCCCCTTCATGCTGAAGGAACACCAGAAGGGCTCCCGCATGGTCTTCGTGCGCAACCCGAACTACTGGCGTCCCGGCGAGGACGGCAAGCCGCTCCCCTATCTGGACGAGGTGGATTTCGAGATCATCCCTGACGATGCGACCCGTATCCTGAAGCTGCAATCGGGCGAAGTTGAAGGGGCCGAGTTCATTCCCTTCTCGCGCGTGGCCGAGCTTTCCGCCGATCCCAACCTGGACATGAAGCTCTTCCCGTCCTCGCGCATCATCTACGCGCCGATCAACAGCCGCGACGCCAAGGCGGACGGATCGAAGAATCCGCTGGCCGACAAGCGGGTGCGGCAGGCGCTGAACTATGCGACCGACAAGGATGCGATCATCCGCCTCGTGACCTTCGACACGGGCATGCCGATGACCTCGCTGATGCCGATGGCGACCACCTATCACTACGGTCCGCAGCCGCTCTATGCCTACGACCCCGCGAAGGCACAGACGCTGCTGAAGGAAGCCGGCATCGAGGGCGGGCTCGACATCACCCTGACCACGCTTGCCGGTTCGGCGGATGATTCCACCCTCTTCACGGCGCTGCAGCAGATGTGGCAGGGCATCGGCGTCAACCTCAAGGTCGAGCAGGTGGACAGCCCCACCCGCGGCGAGAAGAACCGGTCCGGCAATTTCGACATCCATACCTATGGCTGGGCGAACGACATCAACGACCCCGCGCAGGTCACCAGCTGGCTCGGCTATTACAAGCATCGCCAGGCGGTCGGCACCGGCTGGAACAATGCGGATTTCAACGCGCTCTTCGAAACCTCGATGACCGAGACCGATCCGGAAAAGCGCCGCGAGGAATACAAGAAGATGCAGGAAATCTACGCGGAGGAAGCGCCGTTGCTCTTCCTCTACGAAACGCCTTTCGCGGTGGCGCTTGCGAAGTCCGTGCAGGGCTACGTCCAGTCGCCGCTGGGCGCCAATGATTTCTCCACGGCGTGGAAATCGAAGTAACCCCTCCCGCCTGCCTCGGGAACAGGTCCTGCGAGGGACCTGTTCCCCCTTTTCATTCCGGGGAGCCCTCATGCCTTCGCTTTCCTATCTTCTCTCCCGTCTCCTGCAGATCGTGCCGACCTTTCTGCTGGTGATGGTGTTCATCTTCCTGTTCGTGCGGCTTCTGCCCGGCGATCCCGCCATCGCCATGGCCGAGGCCAAGGCCAGCGACCAGCAGCTCATGGAGATCCGCGAGCGTCTGGGTCTGAACGAGCCGCTTCCGGTCCAGTTCGGCTATTTCGTCAAGAACACGCTGACCGGTGACCTCGGTCGTTCGATCCTGATGAAGCGGCCGGTGATCGAGGTGATCCTGGAGCGCCTGCCGGTGACCCTCTACCTCTCCCTCTATGCGGTGGCGCTCTCGGTTCTGGTGGCGGCACCCCTCGCGCTGCTTGCGGCCACGCGGGTCAACAGCACCACCGATGTGGCGATTCGCGGCGTCTTCCAGGTCGGGCTTTCCATGCCCGTCTTCTATATCGGCCTCCTGCTGCTCACCGTGCTCGGCGCAAAGCTTCGGCTGTTTCCGGTCGGCGGCTACGGGCGCAGCTTCTTCGCCAATCTTTACCATCTTGCCCTGCCGGCCCTCAGCATCGCGCTCTACACATCCGCCATCCTCATGCGCAATCTCAGGGCCTCGCTGGTGGAAGTGCTCGATGCGGAATTCGTGCAATTCGCCCGGGCGAAGGGCCTGGCGCGCCGTGTGGTCCTAAGCCGGCACGTGCTGCGCAATGCGCTGGTGTCCGCCGTCACGCTGCTGGGCCTGTCGATCGGCAACCTGATGAGCGGAACGCTCGTCACCGAAACCGTCTTTGCCGTGCCCGGCGTCGGGCGGCTGATGCTGGAGGCGATCTTTGCCCGCGACTATCCGCTGATCCAGGGGCTGACGCTGACCTTCGCCGTCATCGTGTCCCTGACATTCCTCGCCACGGACCTCGTCCAGTCCTGGCTCGATCCGAGGCTTCGCCAGGCATGACCACGCTCGATTTTACCGCGCCGCCACGGCGCAGCCGCCTTGCCGCCTTCCTGGCGCTTGCCTTCCGGCGACCGGCCTTCCTGGTCGGCACCGGCATCATCGCCGTCTCGCTGCTCATCGCGCTGATGCCGGGCCTCTTCGCCCCCTACGATCCACTGGCCTTCGACATGACGGCAATCCAGCAGGGGCCGTCCTTCAGCCATCCCTTCGGCACCGACGGATTCGGGCGCGATATCCTCAGCCGCGTGCTCTGGGCCTACCGGGTCGACATGCAGATGGCCTTCTTCGCCACCGTCTTCGCTCTCCTCATCGGGGTCGCGACCGGTGCGCTGGTCGGCTATTACGGCGGACTTGCCGACATGATCTTCGGCCGCATCGTCGATGCCGTCATCACCTTCCCCTTTCTGGTTCTGGTGATCGCCATCGTCGCGGTCCTGGGGCCGGGCCTCGTCAACATGTATGTGGCGATCACCGCCGTGAACTGGGTCTATTATGCCCGCCTCACCCGCGCGGAAATCATGGCGCAGAAGGCGCAGGATTATGCCGCTGCCGCCCGTGTGCTCGGCTATTCCGATGCCCGGATCATCTTCCGGCACCTGCTGCCCAACGCCATCAGCCCCGTCATCGTCTACTGGATGACGGACATGGCGCTTGCCATCCTGCTCGGCTCCTCCCTCGGCTATCTCGGCCTTGGCGCACAGCCCCCGGCTGCCGAATGGGGTGTTCTCATCGCCGAAGGGCGCAATTTCATCATGACGGCCTGGTGGATCAGCCTGATGCCGGGCCTCGCCATCGTGCTGACCGGTCTGGGATTCAGCCTGATGGGGGATTCCCTTGCCGATCTTCTCCGACCGAAGGGGCGTTGAGCCGTGATCTCCGACAATCCATTCGACGCGATCCAGCGCCCGGTCGTGCTGGACATCCGCAACCTCGTCACCAGCTTCGGCCCACCCGACCGGCCGCTCGTGGCCGTCGACCGGGTTTCGCTGACCTTGCGGCAGGGCGAAATCCTCGGCCTCGTGGGGGAAAGCGGCTCGGGCAAATCGATCACGCTGCGCTCCATCCTCGGCCTCATCCGGCCGCGTGGACGGATGTCGGGGCAGATCCTCTGGAAGGGGCGCGATCTTGTGCCGCTTTCCGAGCGGGCACTCGGCGACATAAGGGGCAAGGAGATCGCGATGATCTTCCAGGAGCCCATGACCTCGCTCAACCCGCTTCTGCCGGTGGGCTTGCAGATCACCGAAAATCTGGCGGCCCATACGGATCTTGATGCTCGCGCCCGCCGCGCCGAAGCCATCGCGCTGCTCGATCGGGTCGGTATCCCGGCCGCGGCCTCGCGGCTGGGCGATTTCCCGCACGAGTTCTCCGGCGGCATGCGGCAAAGGGTGATGATCGCGATTGCGCTCGCCTCGCGTCCCGCGCTGCTTCTCGCCGACGAACCGACGACCGCGCTCGACGTGACGATCCAGGACCAGATCCTCCGGCTTCTGCAGTCGCTCGCCGGCGAATTCGGCATGTCGGTGATCCTGGTTACTCATGACATGGGCGTGGTGGCGGCGAGCTGCGACCGCGTGGCGGTGATGTATGGCGGTCGCCTCTGCGAGACCGGCCTCACGGAGGCGGTGATCGAACGTGCGGCCCATCCCTATACGGAGGGGCTGCTGCAATCGATCCCGCGCGGGGTCGCGCCGCGCACGCTGCTCTATTCCATTCCCGGCCTGCCATCCGGCCTGGCGGATCGGCCGGCGGCCTGCGCTTTTGCAGCCCGCTGTCCCCATGCCACGGCGCTGTGCCGGCAGATCCTGCCGCCGCCGGTCGAGATCGGAGCGGGCCGCATGCTCGCCTGCCATCATCCCCGCCGCATGATCGAGGAGCTTTGACATGGATCTGCTTTCCGTTTCCGATTTGCATGTCCGCTTTGCAAAGAGCCGCAATCCGGTCGACCAGCTGATGGGGCGGCCGGCGAAGATCGTCCGGGCCCTGAACGGGGTCGATCTCGGGGTCGCCCGGGGGGAAACGCTGGGCATCGTCGGCGAATCCGGTTGCGGCAAGTCCACCCTGGCCCGCGCCATTGCCGGCCTCGTGCCGCCGACCGAGGGCGAGATCCTGTTTCAGGGCAAGCCGGTCTCCGGCCTCGCCGGCCGGGCCCGGCGCGACTATAACCGCCGGGTGCAGCTGATCTTCCAGGACCCCTACAGCTCGCTCAACCCGCGCATGACCGTGGGCGACATGCTGCGCGAAGCGCTGACGGTGCACCGCATGCGCACCGGCGCGGCCATCGGCGCCCGGATCGGTGAGTTGATGGATCTCGTCCGCCTCCCTTCGGATGCGGTCGCGAAATACCCGCACGAGTTTTCCGGCGGCCAGCGGCAGCGCATCGCCATTGCCCGGGCGCTGTCGGTGGAGCCCGATTGCCTGATCGCGGACGAACTCGTCTCTGCACTCGATGTGTCGGTGCAGGCGCAGGTGGTCAACCTGATGCTCGATCTGCAGGAGCGGCTGGGCCTCGCCGTGCTGTTTGTCGCGCACGACCTGCGGCTGGTGCGGCACGTTTCCCATCGCGTGGCGGTGATCTATCTCGGTTCCGTGGTGGAAATCGGCCCGTCCGAAACGCTGTTTACCGCGCCGAACCACCCCTATTCGCAGGCCCTGCTGGCGGCGGCGCCCAGCCTCGATGTCCGGCGACGCAGGATCGCGCCCGCGCTTTCGGGAGAGTTGCCGAGCCCTCTCGCCATCCCGCCGGGATGTCCCTTCCACCTCCGTTGCCCCCATGCCGCCGAGATCTGCCGGCGGGAGAAGCCGGCGCTGCGCCCCGCAGGCGGGGGCATGGCGGCTTGCCATTTTGCCGGAGAGATCGCGGCAGTCGGTCCGGCCCCCGGTCCCGCCACTCTCGAACCCTCTCTCTGACCCTTCCCGCGCCGGATCGGCGACAGCACCCGAAGGAGTGCACTGATGACCGTCATTCAACCGAAATTCCTGCTGGCCCAACGTCTGGCGGACATGCGGGCCGAACTGGCCCGCCGTGGTCTCGACGGGGTGATCGTGCCCCGCTTCGACGAGCACCAGGGCGAATATTGCGCGCCCCACGACAACCGGCTGGCTTTCCTGACCGGCTTTACCGGCTCCGCCGGCGTGGCGGCGGTCTTCCGCGACCGGGCGGCCCTGTTCGTGGATGGCCGCTACCAGGTGCAGGTGCTGGAAGAGACCGATACGGGGCTCTATGCCATCGAGCATTTTCATGAAGCCCCCTTGCATGGCTGGCTCGCCCGCAGCGTGAAGAAAGGGGAGCGGGTCGGATTCAATCCCATGCTCCTTCCCCATGCCTGGGATGCCGAATGCGGAGACGCGGTGCGGACCGCCGGTGGGGAGTGGGTGCCGCTCGAGACCGATCCGGTCGATCCGATCTGGGAAGACCAGCCCGCCAAACCGCTGGGCAGCATCAGCGCCATGCCGCTCGAGACGTCGGGCATGCGGTCCGCGGACAAGCGCCTGCTGCTGTCCCAGGCCCTGAAAACCATGGGAGCCGACATGCTGGTCGAAGCGCAGCCGGACAATATTGCCTGGCTGCTGAACGTGCGCGGGCGGGACGTCGCCTTCAATCCCATGCCCAATTCCTTCCTTGTCCTGACGGCGGAAGGGGAGGTGGAATGGTTCGTGGACAGCCGCAAGCTGCCCAACGACCTCTCCGAATTCGAACTGGACGACGTGGCAAAGTCCGACCCGGCACGCCTTCGCGAACGGTTGCGGCGGCTCGCTCCGGGCCGAAAGGCCGTGCTGGACCCCAATTTTGCGCCCTGTGCCTTCACCCACGACATTTCTGCGGCAGGCGGCGAGGTGATCTCCCGCCGCAGCCCGGTCACCCTGGCAAAAATGGTGAAGAACCCGGCGGAACTGTCAGGCTTCCGAACCTGCCATGAAAGGGACGGCGTGGCCTGGGTCCGCTTTCTTGCCTGGCTCGACGGGGTCGTGGCGGGACGGGAAGCCGAAGGACAGCCCGTGACCGAACTGGAAGCCGAGGCGAAAATTCTCTCTTTTCGGGAGATGGACCCGCAGTTTGTGGAACCGAGCTTCCGGTCGATCTCGGCGGCCGGCGGACATGCCGCCATGTGCCATTACGCGGCTGCGCCGGAAACCGACGCGCCCCTCTCCGCCAGCCAGATCTACCTGCTGGATTCCGGCGGGCAATATGTCTGCGGCACGACCGATGCGACCCGCACCACCGCCTTTTCCCCCGTGACGGGCGAGGTCAGGCGCGCCTATACGGCCGTGCTCAAGGGGCTGCTTTCCATGCTGGGCCTTCAGTTTCCACGCGGAACGCGCGGCCACCAGCTGGACGCCTTTGCGCGGCGCGCGCTCTGGGCCGAGGGCCTCGACTACGACCATGGCACGGGCCACGGCGTCGGCCATTTCCTTTCGGTGCATGAGCAGGCCCAGCGTTTCGACAAGCGTGTCAATGAAATCGACATTGAGGCCGGCATGGTGACGACCATCGAGCCCGGCCACTACAAGGCCGGCGTTTATGGCATCCGGCTGGAAAACCAGGTGGAAGTGATCGAGGGGCGCCATGAGGGCTTTCTTGCCTTCCGCAGCCTCACCCTCATCCCGCTCGACCTCCGCCTGGCCGACATGGGGCTTCTGTCCACCGACGAAATCCGCCTGCTGAACCAGTATCATGTCGATGTCCGGGCGCGCCTGTCTCCGCATCTCGAAGGCGAGGCGCTGCAATGGCTGCTCGACAGGACCGAGCCCGTACCCTCCTCGCGCCTGGCGGTCTGAACTGCGGCGTCTCGCCGGGAAAGGTCCCTTCCGGCGAGACAGCCATTCCCGGTCGAGGAAGGAAGAAGCCGCCGATGCGGGCCACCTCAGGGGCGCGCGGCGGTCGGAGCCACCGCGACCGTCACGGGTCAGACCATACGGCTACAGAATATGGTTCCGGCGACCTTATCCGGTGCTCGCCGCAAGAAGCGCGCGCGTATAATCGTCGCGCACCTGCCGGGATCTGAGATCCTCCCGGGTCAAGGTCTCCACGCACCGGGCGTTCTGCATCACCATCAGGCGGTCGCATCCATAGGCAATCACAGCGAGATTGTGGCTGACCATCAGATAGGTGAGATTCAGCTCCGCCCGCAGCTGGTTGAGCAGGTTCAGGATTTCGGCCTGGACCGAGACATCGAGCGCCGAGGTCGGTTCATCGAGGAGAAGGATGCGGGGAGACAGCGCCAGGGCGCGCGCGATCGCCACCCGCTGGCGCTGTCCGCCGGACAATTCATGCGGATATCGGGCGCTGAAGCTCGCGGCGAGCCCGGTCATGTCCAGCAGGCGTGCCGTACGACCGGGAATATCGGGAAGCCTGTGGATGCGCATCGGCTCGGCGATGGCGTCTCCGATCGTGTATCGCGGATGCAGGGAAGCATAGGGGTCCTGAAACACCATCTGCGCCAGGAGCGCGCGCTCACCGCGCGCGGTCGTCCTTATGTCCTGCCCGTTCATCCGGATTGTTCCGGTCCAATGACGGTTGAGACCCATGGCGGTGCGCAGCAAGGTGGATTTCCCGGAGCCGCTTTCTCCGACCAGACCGAAGCTTTCGCCTTCAGCGACCGAAAGGTTCACCTGGTCGACCGCCACGGCTGCGCCAAAGCGGACGGTGAGGTTTTCAACCGAGATCATGGATGGTCCTCTCCCCAATGGGCGTTTCGCTCCAGCGTCGGCAAGGGCGTCAAGGGGCCGTCGATGTGAGGCATGCAGGCAAGCAGCCCGCGGGTGTAGGGATGCCGCGCATCCTGCAGCGCCCGCGCATGCAAGGTTTCCACGATCCGCCCCGCATACATGACCAGCACCCGATCGCAGAAGCGGGACACAAGGGTGAGATCATGGCTGATCATCACCAGGCCCATGCCGCGCCGCTGCACGAGGTCGTTCATGATATCCAGAACCTGCGCCTGCACGGTGACGTCGAGGGCAGAGGTGGGTTCATCGGCAATGAGCAGTTCCGGCTCGCGCACGATCATCATGGCGATCATGACCCGCTGCCCCATGCCGCCGGAGAGTTCATGGGGATAGAGCCCGAACACCCGGTCCGGTGCCCGGATACGAACGGCCTCGAGGGATTCCAGCGCCTTCTGCCGGCATTCGGCGGTGCTCAGTCTGCTATTTCCCAGGCGGATCGCCTCGATGATCTGCCGCCCGACCGTCACGACCGGGTTGAGGGAAAATTTGGGATCCTGCAGGATCATGCTCATCCGGCTGCCGCGCAGGCCGCGACGGACCCGGTTCGAGGCCGTTAGAAGATCGATGCCTCCGAATTCCAGTCTCTGGGCCCGGACCGTCGCCGTGGGAGGAAGAACACCCATCAGAGCCCTGCAGGAAAGGCTCTTGCCCGATCCGCTTTCCCCGACGATGCCGAGCTTTTCCCGGCCGATGGAAAAGGAAACGCCCTTGACCGCCTCGACGCTTCTTCCATCCTCTCCACGGAAACTGATGCAGAGCCGTTCTATTTCAGCGAGGTTTCCGCTCATGCCCGTCTCCTCAGATGCGGATCGAGCTGATCCCGCATGGCGTCGCCGAGCAGATTGAAACCCAGGCTGACGATGAAAATGGCGAAGCCGGGAATGGTCGCGACCCACCACTGATCGAAGATGAACTTGCGGCCCGTGGAGATCATCGCGCCCCATTCCGGCAGCGGAGGTTGAGCCCCGAGCCCGATAAAGCCGAGACCCGCCGCCGTCAGGATAATGCCGGCCATATCCAGCGTCATGCGCACGATCACCGAGGAAATGCACATGGGGATCACATGCCGGAAGATGATCCGGGCCTCGGAGCCTCCGGCAAGGCGGATGGCGTTCACATAATCGCTCTCCCGGACAAGCAGCGCCTCGGCCCGCGCCAGCCGCGCATAGGGAGGCCAGGCGGTCAGGGTGATGGCGAGAGCCGCATTGACGATTCCGGGTCCGAGAGCGGCCACGAAGGCGAGGGCGAGCATTAGCTTCGGCACGGCCAGAAACACATCTGTCAGCCGCATGAACAGGGCATCGGTGAAGCCGCCCAAAGTGCCCGCTGCCGCGCCGATGACGAGGCCGATCGGCGCAGAGGTGACGACGACGAGCCCGACGATCAGGAGCGTGAGCCGCGCGCCATACAGAATGCGGGCGAAGATATCCCGCCCCAGCTCGTCCGTACCGAAGAGGTGGTTCGCCCCCGGGGCCGCCAGACGCCCCGCCAGATCGGGCAGATAGGGGTCATGGCTGGCAAGAAGCGGTGCGAAAAGCGCTGCCAGCACCAGCACGACGAGAATGGAGAGCCCGAGAACGCCGAGCGGATTGCGCAGAAAGCGCCGCGCGAAAAGCTGCGCGTCGCGCATCCGCTGCGGACGCGCGGACCGTTTCGCCGGCAGGGGCAGGCTTTGGGTGAGGGTCATGGCTTAGCCCCGTCCATAGAGTTGGGAGCGCGGATCGAGCGCCTGGTAAAGAAGGTCGGACACCATATTGAGGAGAATGAAGACGGCCCCGATCAGAACCGTACCGCCCAGCACCGCATTGACATCGGCGCGGAACAGGGACGAGGCGACATAATTGCCGATGCCCGGCCAGGCGAAAACGGTTTCAACCAGGACAGAGCCTTCGAGCAGGCCGCCATAGGACAGGGCGATGACGGTAACGAGCGGAATGCCGGCATTGCGCAGCGCATGCAGGAGGACCACCCGAAGCTCGCCTGCACCCTTCAGGCGGGCGGTAAGGACATATTCCTTGCTTAGCTGATCCAGCATCATCGAGCGGGTCATGCGCGAGATATAGGCAAGGCTGTAATAGCCGAGCAGCAGCGCCGGGAGGATGATGTGGCTGAAGGCATTGCCAAAAATTTCCCATTCGCCCGCCAGCGCCGAATCCAGAAGAATGGAGCCCGTCGTGACCGGCACGATGCCCTGGTAGAAAACATCGACCTGTCCGGGACCGGATACCCAGTCGAGACGGGCATAAAAGACCAGGAGCCCCACGAGCCCCAGCCAGAAGATCGGTACGGAATAGCCGACCAGACCGATCAGCCGGATGAGATAGTCCGGCCACCGGTCATGCCAGTAGGCGGCCGCAACCCCGGCCGGTACGCCGAGGAGGGTTCCGATGAGGAGGCCGAGCGTCGATAGTTCCAGGGTGGCGGGGAAAAACGTGGCGAGATCGGACAGAACCGCGCGGTTGGTGACGAAGGATATGCCGAAATCTCCCCGCGCCAGCCGCCAGACATAGAGGAAGAACTGTTCCCAGATCGGGCGGTCGAGCCCGAGCTCCTGAAAAACACGGTCATAAACATCCTGCCCGGCCTTTGGGCCGATGATCGAGATGACGGGATCGATCGGCACGAGACGCCCGATAAAGAAGGTCAGGGCCAGGAGGCCGAGCAGCGTCACGGTAACCGTTGCAAGAAGAGAAAGGATGCGCAGGGCCAGGGCCGGTAGCCGGGACGTTCGGGCGAGCGCTTGCGGGGGAACGGAAGCCAAGGGGGTTCTCCGGATTGCCGGGATGGGGAGAGGCCGGCGGAGGGTCTGCACCCCCGCCGGCCGTCCACGTTCCGATTTTATTTCGTCACGTCCCAATAGCGGTCGTCGGAGAAGGTCTGGCCGAGCACCACACCCTTGACATTGCTCCGGATGCCGACCTTGCGGACCTGCTGGAACATGTAGAGGAACGGCGACGTATCCGTATGGGTCTTCTGAAGGGCCTCATACAGGGCGCGTCGCTTGTCCGTATCCTTCTCGCGCACCGCCGCCATGGCGTCGGGAGAAAGGGCGCCCGCATCCCAGCCGAAGCGGTCCGCCAGTCCATCCGAGCCATCGGGGGCATCCTTGGCATTGACGGCAAAGGCCTTGGCGTTCGAATGCGGATCGGGATAATCCGGACCCCAGAGACCAAACCAGATATCCAGCTTGTGGGCACGGTAGCGCTCGAGCCATTGCTGACCGTCGACGACGTCCAGATTAAGCTTCACGCCGGCCTGTGCCATGGTGGCCTGCACCGCTTGAGCGAAGTCCGTATAGGGCGGCGTGTTCCAGACCACGGAATCCAGCGTGATCTCTCCGGAAATGCCGGCCTCGGCCAGCAGCGCTTTTGCCTTCTCGATGTCGAGTTTGTAGGGATTGTAATCGATAGCGCCGAGAAAGCCTTCCGGGACCAGCGTCTGGTGGACCTTGATCGTGCCCTTGGCGACCGTATCGGCGATGCCCTGGTAATCGACGAGGTATTTCAGCGCCTCCACCACTTTGGGCTTGGCCAGGTTCTCGTTGCGGACATTGAGGCCCATATAATAGATCGTGCCGGAACGGCCGGTGACGAAGCCGATATCGGGGTTCTTTTCCAGCGCGCCGAAATCATCCGGGCCGAGCTTGTTGGCGATGTCGATGTCACCCTTCTCCAGCAGCAGTCGTTCGGCAGCGCTCTCCGGCACATGCTGGATGAAGATCCGTTTTACCCCGCCCTCTCCGCCGGCATAATGGGGGTTGCGGGTGAGGAGCATGGATTGCTTCGGCTCCCAACGGGTCAGTTCGTAGGGGCCGGAGCCGGCGGAATGCGCCGCTTTCAGCCAGGCATTTCCGTAATCGCCATTGACCTCGTGCTCCTGCACCAGCTTGGAATCGACGATACCGCCCACATAGGACGAGAGGCAGTAGTAAAGGAACGACGGCGCATAGGCATCGCCCGTGCGGATGACCAGCGTGCTGTCGTCGGTAGCCTTGATCCATTCCTCGACATTGTCAGGCGTGAAGCCGAACTGGGTGAGAATGAAGGCGGAGCGCGACTTCATCAGCACGACCCGGCGCAGCGAATATTCGGCATCGCGGGCGGTTACCGGGTTGCCGGACGCAAATTTCAGCCCTGAACGCATCTTGAAGGTGAAGGTCTTGCCATCCTCAGCCACGCTAAAGCTCTCGGCAAGAATGCCGACGATCTTCGAGGGGTCGGCGATATCCGCCGCAACAAGCGGTTGATAGATCTGGTTCGCGGCCAGAACGCCACCGACCTCCGAGACCTCGCCGGGATCGAGCGTGATCACGTCGTCGATCGCATCGGCGATGACGAGCGTATCCTTGGGCGTTTCCGCCCCTGCCTGCAGGACGCCGATCCCGGACAGGATGATGGCGCTTGCAAAAAACTTCCTGATAAACATGGGTCCTCCTCCCACGGACAGTCAGGCTGTCCCCTTACAATCTGGTGCAACGGTGCATGGGCAATCGCGGCGAAATGCAGGATCGCACAGACTATAGTAAAACTAAAGTTCTTTAGTCAGGATGTCAATTGTGGGATCTGCAGGACCGCGGTTTTCCGGATAGCGAGCCCTGAGGCCTCCTTCGCAACCTAGGAGGCCTGACCCTGCCGCTTTAGCCCGTTCGTTCTGCGGCGAAACGGGTGCGAAACTGCTTCACTTTCGCACGATTGCCGCAAGTATCCATGGAGCACCAGCGGCGGGGCTTCGAGCGGCTGGTGTTCAGGAAGAAGCCACCGCAGGGATCACCTTCGCATCGACCGATTTGGCGCTCCACCGGAATTGCATGAAGGCTGACGACGGCGAGAGCGAGGCGCGCCAGAGGAAGTCGCAGGTCTCCTTCATCCCCCCTGACCGACGACCCCAGAAGCAGCGGCATTTCGGCCAGCAGGCCTGACAGCAACGCCATCAGTTGCGCCGGCAGCGCGGGAGCGTTTGCCGTTCCGGCAGCCCCTAAAATCAAGGTCAGATGGTCCCGCCAAAGCGCCCGGATCGCCAAGGCTTGCTCATGCGCGGCACGGGCCCCCACCGGATCTGCCGCGGCAAGGGCAAGGAGCCCGTCACGTTCCGTATTCTGAAGCAGGCCCGCGGGAACCGACCATTCCACCAGACTGACATAGTCGGGAATGAAGTCCACTTCCCGCCCGCCGCGCCAATGGAACGTATTGGCAAAATCCAGAGCAGGGTCGCCCGCAAGCATTCTCATGCGCCCGATCGATGACGTGTATGCGCGAACGGCCACGGCAGAACCCCTTTCAAAATCGACTGTAACCATTTAAATAGTTACGACTCACTGTGCAAGCCGCTCATCGAGCCGATAGGAGATATCATGGCAACCATCGTATTCGGAATGAACCAGTCGCTGGACGGCTATGTGGATCATATGCGGTTTCCGTCCGCACCAAAGCCGGGGCTGTTTCAGGAGTTTATCCGGCAGACAGAGGGTCTTGCCGGCAGTCTCTACGGAAGGCACCTCTACGAAGCCATGGCCTATTGGGATGAGGATCACGAGACCTGGGACGACGCACAGCGCGCCTTCGCGGCCGCATGGCGCAAGTCCCATAAATGGGTCGTATCCAGAACTCTCGAGCAGGTGGGACCGAATGCAAGCCTTCTCGGCGCAGACGTCGAGAGCGAAGTCCGGCGCCTGAAGCGGGAGGTGGAGGGCGAGATCGAGGTGGGGGGACCGGAACTTGCGCAGGCGCTCACCGAATGGGGATTGATCGACCAGTACCGCATCTATCTGCATCCGGTGGTGCTCGGACACGGGACGCCGTTTTTCGCCGGTCCACGACCGCCGCTACGCCTGATCAGCAGCGATCGTTTCGAAGGCGATGTTCTGCGACTGACCTATGCACCGGCCTGACGGGCTGGAGAGCAGATCAAGGGGCGGTCGCGCCAGGGCGTCTTCCATGACCCTGACTGCGGCAACGGCCCCTTGCCGCTCAAAGATCAGCAGAGACCTCAAGGCAATATCCACGGTCTTCAAATGACGTCACCGGTGAACGAAGGCGATCAATCGCCCCGAGACCCTTTCATAGCGAAGATCATGGCGGCCATAGAGCGGATGTATGCCGGGGATCTGGCGCCCGCACGGTCCGCGCTTGAATCCCTATGGTCCTGCCTCGGAGAAGAGCCGGATGCATTGCACGTCTGCGTCCTCTCGCATTTCCTTGCTGACCTGCAAGGTGATGTCCGTGAGGAATTGGCGTGGGATCTTCGCGCGCTTCGCGCTGCCGGAAACCTGACCGATGAGCGGGTCCGCGAACTGCATCCTTCCCTCCGTGTTGCCGGCTTTCGTCCATCCCTCCACCTGAACGTGGCCGATGCCGCATTCCGCGCCGGCGATGTCGAAACGGCCCACAGGCATCTCAAGGTTTGTCTGGAGCTGAAAGCCGGCCTGTCGCAGTCGCCCTTCGACACGCTCACGCGCAAAGGCATCGACAGCCTGGCTTTGCGGCTTGCCGCAACGCAAGCCCGGTAGGGTCAGGCCATCTCATGGGGCGTGGCGATGGCCACGCGCGAAGGGGCGATCCGAAAATCTCTCGGCAGCATGCGGTGATGCGCCATGACCATCTGGCAGGCGCTGCGGGCGTCCTGGCGCAGGTCGTGATGGATCACGAATGTCAGCCGACTTTCGGCGAGCAGCGTCCGGTTGTCGGCGTCGAGATCATGGGCGGCAAACACGTCAATCGGGCGTTTCTCCTCCGCAAAGGCTCTGAGGATGGCTCGGTTGCCCCCGCCGATCGAATAGACGGCCCGGATATCGGGATAGGCCGACAGCGCCGCCGTCACCAGATTTTCCGTCGTGCGATCCACCCCGAAACCTTCCGAGATGGTGACGGCGCCGAGATGCGGCGCGTCGTTGAGCAAGGCCTCGCGAAAGCCGCGCTCTCGCTCCTCTTCACCGGAAAACCGTGCGCTCGAGAGGGTCAGCAACACCTTTCCGTCGGCAGGACCCGACATGCGGGCCAGCAAATAGGCAGCGGTAGCCCCGGCCAGGCGGTTATCCATGCCCACATAGCCACTTCGCACAGGTTCCGGCAGGTCGGTCACCAGGGTGACGATCGGAATGCCGCTTTCCATCAGGTCCTTCGCCATTGCGGCCATAGCCGGGGTGGAAGGCACCTTCAGCACCACGCCATGGCTGCCTCGCCGCCTGATGCGCGTGAGAATCGAGAGAAGATCCCGCTCCTCGAAGGTTTCCGCCACATGAAAGCGGGCGGACAAGGCGGCCGGGCGCATGCCCGGCAGTTCGGCCTCGAAGGCGGCGCGCACGGCATTGGAAAAGCGCTGCGGCGTTTCCATCACCACATCCAGCACCAGCCGCCGCCCGGCGATCCGGCTTTCCGAATATTGCCGCTCCAGCTCGGCAATGGCCGCCTCGATCCGCATTCCCGTTGCCCTGGCCACGTGGCCGCGGCCGTGCAAGGCCCGGTCGACGGTGGCGAGGCTGAGACCGGATTGCAGGGCGATTTCCTTCAGGGGGAAGCGATGCGGCATAATCCGGCCCTTGAGGTGTTTTTGAGGTGTTTTGATACTCATGTCTCGATCATGTCTTGGCTATGGTCAAGTCAGAAACGGGATTTTGGGAGGAAGCCATGGATGCAAGAACAGTAACCAGCCGCCGGTCTGCGAAGGTGTGGCTCGACAAGGATGCCGGAGATATCGCCGCCTTTCGCGATCTCGTGGCACAGACGACCAATCCGGCCGACTGGCCCTTCGCCGTCGGCGTTGAGAAAAACGTGCTGATCTATGACGGCCAGGCCATCGGCGAGATGGCCCGCGATCCGCAGGCCCGCCGCGACGTGATGGCCGAATGGGTCGAGGCTTTCTCGACAGGTCCGGGTGTGATCGTCATAAAATCCGCGATTGCCGATCCGGCCGTCGTGGATCGTGCCACCGCCGTTTTCAACGGCATCGTCCAGGCGGAGAAGGAAGCCGGCAAGGCAGCGGCAGACCACTTCGCCAAGGCCGGTGCCAATGATCGCATCTGGAACTCGCTCCAGAAGCATGCAATCGCCGACCCCGAGAATTTCGCCCGCTACTACGCCTCCGAGGCGATCGCCATGGCGTCGGAAGCCTGGCTTGGCCGGGGCTACCAGATGACGGCGCAGATGAACCGGGTCAATCCCGGCGGCAAGGCGCAGGTGCCGCATCGCGACTATCACCTGGGCTTCATGTCGCCGGCGCAGATGCAGGCCTATCCGGGCCATATCCACGCCATATCGCCGGTGCTGACCCTGCAGGGGGCGGTTGCCCATTGCGATATGCCGGTTGAAAGCGGCCCGACGCTGTTCCTCCCCTATTCGCAAACCTTCTTTGAAGGATATCTCGCCTTCGGGCGACCGGAATTCCAGGCGCATTTCGCCGAACATCACGTACAGCTGCCCCTGAGCAAGGGCGACGCAGTGTTCTTCAATCCTGCGCTGATGCATGGTGCGGGGAACAATGTCTCGGCCGATATCTGGCGCATGGCAAACCTGCTCCAGGTCTCCTCGGCCTTCGGCCGGGCCATGGAAAATGTAGACCGCGACGCCATGTGCAGGGTCGTCTATCCCGTACTCCTGGCGGCGAAAAAGGCGGATGCACTGACGCCTGCCCAGATCGCCAACGCAATTGCTGCCACGGCGGAAGGCTATGCCTTTCCCACCAATCTCGACAGCGACCCGCCGGTCGGCGGCCTTGCGCCGAAAACGCAGAACAGCATGATGGCGGAAGCGCTGGAGGCAGGGATGGAGCCGGATGCCTTTGCAGCGCTCGTCGCAGCCCAGGCTGCAAAGCGCAAGGCATGAGGAGCACCATGGGAAGACTGGACAACAAGATTGCCGTCGTCACCGGCGGCACGCAGGGACTGGGTGCGGAAGTGGCGCGGCTCTTTGCCGAGCGCGGTGCGAAAGGCCTCGTCATCTGCGGCCGCAGCCGTGACAAGGGCGAGGCGAAAGCCCGTGAAATCACCGGCCGCTACGGCACGCCGGTGCATTTCGTTGCCGCCGATCTCGGCGAGGTCGACGACTGCCGCCGCGTCATCGCCGCAGCAGACGATGTCTTCGGCCGCGTCGACGCGCTCGTCAATGTCGCCGCGATAACGGATCGCGGCACCATCCTCGACACGGACGAGGCGCTGTTCGACCGCATGTTTGCCATCAATACCCGCGCGCCCTTTTTCCTCATCCAGGATGCGGTGAAGCTGATGGTGCGGGACGGCGTGGAGGGCACGATCGTCAACATTTCCTCGATGTCGTCGATGGCGGGCCAACCCTTCATCGCCGCCTATTGTGCGTCCAAGGGGGCTCTCGACACCCTGACCCGCAATGTGGCCTTCAGCCTTCTCCAGAACCGCATCCGCTGCAATGCCTTGAACATCGGATGGATGGCGAGCGATGGGGAGGACCGGATCCAGCGGGAATATCACGGGGCGCCTGCCGACTGGCTGAAGGAAGCCGCCGCCCGCCAGCCTTTCGGCCGCCTCGTCGATCCCGCCGAGGTGGCCCGAGCCTGCGCCTATCTGTCTTCCGAGGAAAGCGGCCTGATGACGGGAGCCACCATCAATTTCGACCAGTCGATCTGGGGCGCCTACGAAGACAGCCCGCATCCGAAGCAGAAGATGATGCTTCCCTGAGGCCAGCGAAACCGGCACCGCAAGTCCCTGCCTCCATCCGGCATGGACAGGCCTTGCGGTGCGGAGTTCAGGAGGGGATGATCCGGTTCCATGCCCACCTGCAGCGGCCCCTGCCTGAAACCCAGCTCCTCGGTTCATCCCCGCGTGTGCGGGGAGCACATGACATTGACCGCCATGCTGTTGCCGAGCGCCGGTTCATCCCCGCGTGTGCGGGGAGCACACGAGATAGGCGGTCACATTGATGGAGCCCGTCGGTTCATCCCCACGTGTGCGGGGAGCACGATGCTGCTGTTTTGGGTGGTATGGTCAACCGCGGTTCATCCCCGCGTGTGCGGGGAGCACTTTGCCCTATTATTCGGTCGGCCGGGCTCTATCGGTTCATCCCCGCGTGTGCGCGGAGCACTTTTCGGTGATTTCGAGGAGGATTGCCTCCTCCGGTTCATCCCCGCGTGTGCGGGGAGCACCAATGTTCGGCCTGCTGCTCTCCCGGCAGTGCCGGTTCATCCCCGCGTGTGCGGGGAGCACTGTTTCTTCCGATGCGGTGACAAGCCTGTGCGCGGTTCATCCCCGCGTGTGCGGGGAGCACCGCAAAATCGCTTTCCTCAATCCATTCATCGCCTGGTTCATCCCCGCGTGTGCGGGGAGCACGCCTGATGCCGTTCGGCAAGGGGCTCCGGCACCGGTTCATCCCCGCGTGTGCGGGGAGCACGAGTTACGGCTGACCGAGTTTCCGCCGTCCTGCGGTTCATCCCCGCGTGTGCGGGGAGCACGTGAAAATGAAGTCCGCGCGGCCCTTCCAGAGCGGTTCATCCCCGCGTGTGCGGGGAGCACCTGCGTCATTTCTGCCCCTGCCTGCTCGGCAGCGGTTCATCCCCGCGTGTGCGGGGAGCACCGCATAGCCGACGATTTTCCGCACGGCCTCGTCGGTTCATCCCCGCGTGTGCGGGGAGCACTCGGTGGATAGACCCATGCGGTCCGCGACGTGCGGTTCATCCCCGCGTGTGCGGGGAGCACACGACAATGGCAGCGAAGCGGTTGTCTCGAAGCGGTTCATCCCCGCGTGTGCGGGGAGCACTAGAGACGGACTGCGTTCGCTGCCTCTTCCATCGGTTCATCCCCGCGTGTGCGGGGAGCACCTGTTCTTCGTGTCCTGAACCTGAAACGCCGCCGGTTCATCCCCGCGTGTGCGGGGAGCACAGTGTCATTTGCGGGCCAGTACCATTCGCAAGCGGTTCATCCCCGCGTGTGCGGGGAGCACTGCACATTGGCGGCAACCGCGCCATCCAGGGGCGGTTCATCCCCGCGTGTGCGGGGAGCACCACGCCGCCCTCGGATGCGCGCGCCTGAATTGCGGTTCATCCCCGCGTGTGCGGGGAGCACTAAAAACGAGTGTCGTATGGGCTGGCTTTAATCGGTTCATCCCCGCGTGTGCGGGGAGCACAATGACGGAGACAAGATTGCGCAACTGTTGCGCGGTTCATCCCCGCGTGTGCGGGGAGCACCCGCCGGTCACGATGCCTGTGGTTTTCAGGGTCGGTTCATCCCCGCGTGTGCGGGGAGCACATGAAGGTGGGGATTGAGGATGACGGCAGCAGCGGTTCATCCCCGCGTGTGCGGGGAGCACCCGTCTGGATTTCACCGTGACGCTGACGGGCGCGGTTCATCCCCGCGTGTGCGGGGAGCACCGGCCGAGGCCTGCGAACAGTCCGTCGAACTGCGGTTCATCCCCGCGTGTGCGGGGAGCACCTCGCGATAAATCCGTCCACCCACTCCAGCGGCGGTTCATCCCCGCGTGTGCGGGGAGCACGTGCTAATGGACAGCGCCGCCCTCTCCGAAGCCGGTTCATCCCCGCGTGTGCGGGGAGCACGCGAAAGCGTTACGGTCCTGTCCGCCATCAGCCGGTTCATCCCCGCGTGTGCGGGGAGCACTCTTCCCAGAAGCATCTGATAAATTGGCGCTTTTTGCAATGGTCATTGACCACCGGCCAAAAGCGCCACTCTGAACGATGTCAAGGAACCTGTCCGGACCTCAGGGTGCGGGCACGAAGGCGACGAGTTTCAGGCCGTCGAAATCGACCGGAACGCGACGTCTTCTGCCGAAGGTTTCGAAATCGAAGCCGGCATCGGTCGAGGCAGTCCAGGCCAGAACAGCATCGCCATCGGCGATCAACGCGGCGATCTGGTCGCGGATCATTTCACGGGTGCGGGTCGAATAAGCGCCTACATAAACGCCGGCGCTCACCTCCAGCAACCAGACAGCAAGCCGTCCGCGCAAACGGGGTGGCGCATTGTTGGTAACGACCACCATCATGATCCTGTCTCCCTTGTCATCCGCGCTGGCCTTCCTCGCCCGAAGGGGAGGGATCGGGGAAGGCCGGCAGGACCGCATCCTGCGGGGCTTCCGGGCGCGGCAGATCCCCGGCCAGGAGCACATCCTCGATGGCGGGGATCAGCCGTGAGAGGATGTTGCTCTTGCGGAAGGTGTCGCGGCAGGCGTGGCGAACCGCCATCTCGACCGGCTTGTCCAGTTTTCCGCGGGCAT
Source organism: Gellertiella sp. DMC107 (assembly GCF_056313605.1). Taxonomy (NCBI): domain Bacteria; kingdom Pseudomonadati; phylum Pseudomonadota; class Alphaproteobacteria; order Hyphomicrobiales; family Rhizobiaceae; genus Gellertiella; species Gellertiella sp. DMC107. Next base: position 221,669 of record NZ_JBQUZZ010000002.1, read on the forward strand.
GCTGGCCGGCAATCCGGAAGGCCTCGGGCACAACGGTTTCAAACTTGAAGAGATCCGCAATGTCATAGACAAACGAAAGCGGTTTGCCTGTGTGAAGAAAGCCCACCGCAGGGGCATATCCTGCGGCCAGAACCGCGGCCTCGGTGATGCCGTAGAGACAGGACGTCGCTGCCGACAGACAGCGGTTCGCCACATCCGAGATATCGAAATTGCCGGGATCGTAATCACGCCGCTTCCAGGTGACACCAAACTGGCGGGCAAGGCCCTGATAGATGGTGCGCACTCGGACGCCCTCGATGCCGCGCAACTGATCGACCGAACGACGCTCAGGCGCGGTTTCGCCGAAACGAACCTGAAACATGCGCCGGACGATCTTCAGCCGTGCATCCGGTTCCAGCGCCAGCCTGCATTGCCAGAGAAGCTTGTCCGAGCGGGCGCCGCCCGGCTGCCCGGTAGAATAAAGCCGGACACCACCCTCGCCCACCCAGACGAGCAGGGTGCCCGCCCGCGCCGCAAGCGACACGGCCGCATGGCTGGTGCGGGTTCCGGGTTCCAGCATGATCGCCGCCAGCCCGCCGACCGGAATGACGGTGCGAACCCCGCTTGCATCCACCAGCACGAAGGCACCGTCGATGACGTCGAGCTGGCCCTTTTCCACGAACACGATCGAGGCGCGGTCCTTGAGCGGTATCGGGCGGGGTGGGGCGGCACCGGGGGGGCTGCTCGTCCGGCCGGGCTCCTTCATGGTCAGACGGACCGCTTGATGAGCATGAGACCGCAGCCGAAAGCCTTGCCCCGGCCGAACCCGGCGGCGACACGGCTGCAGAAACCGTCAGGGTCCGTAACCTCGAGAAGGCCGGAGAGCCTGGCCACGCCAAGCTTCGGGGTCTCCTTCCGCCGGTCGCCGACATTGAGGATACCCTGATCGATCAGATCGGGCGTGCCCGCCAGACAAAATCCGTTCCTCTTCCCCTGCGCGACAAGCCAGTCCTTGAGCGCTTCGGCGGCAAGCCGTTCCTTCTCCACGCCGCGCGGACGGTCTTTTGGTCCCGTATGGCGAAGCGCATCGGCCACCACATCGATCCGCCTGCGGCCTTGCCGCCCCTTTCCGGGATCCAGCTGGCGGTCGACCGTGGCATTGACGACCAGATCGAAGGCCAGCCGATCACCCGGCATGAACCGGGGCATCCACGGCTTCGATTCGACGACGAAAAAGGCACTGTCTTCGCGGGGGCGCGGGCCGAGAAGGTAGAAGCTGTCGGCGCCGGTCATGTCGGGCGCGCGCCGCCACAGGAAGGCGGCCTTGTCCGCCCCCGTTGGCGAGGCGGGCTTGCCAGCTGCCTGCATGTCGGGCGGCATCAGCGTCCACAGCAGGCGGTGCGTGGTATTAAGGCCTCGCCCAGGGCCTGCATCGCCGAGCAGGATCTCGATCAGAGGCGCTACGTCCGGCGCATCGCGGCGGATGGTGGCACGGGTAAACCAAAGTTCGGCTGGGCTCATGTCCTTTCCTCCGGATTGTCCTTTCCCCCCAGCCGCCATTCGTCCCGCTCGCCGAAGGTCCACCGGATGGAACGGTCACGCGGATCGTCGCGGCGGAGATGACGGGAGACCCAGTTGGCGCCCGGCGCATCGTCGCGCGCCTCCAGGCTGAATTCCCGCGCCCTGCGCCTTCCAAGAAGCGGCGTGCGCTCCGCATGGTCCGAAAAGGCGTCGCGGACATCCTCGTGATCGAGAATGAGCGGATTGAAGGGATGGGCCGGCGGGCAGGAGCGCCTGCCGACATAAGGCGCGAAATGCGGGCGCCGGAAGGCCTCGGCCAGATTGGGCAGCGTGAGCACGCCCGGCTTTTCCGACAGGCGGTAGGCCGCCTGCCAGAGACCATCGGTGCGGTAACCCCGGCGCGTGATCGCGGTTTCGAGATGGTCACGGCGAGCCAATGCATCGGCCCGTGTGCGGGCGCCCCTGGCCGATTGGTTCAGCGACTGGAAGGTGTGAAAATCGGCGAGCGGTTCGCCGGCTTCATGGAGTGCCGCTGCCGTCACGAGGGCCGCGGCGAGGGCGGCCTGCCCCTCGCCATCCGTGCGTTCCACGCCCAGTACCGCGCCCGCCAGCCCGATCAGGGCCGAACGGGTCGGCATGTCGGAAGACGGACGCATGGCATTGCCCGGGCTATCGGCGAAGCTCGCAAAGGGTGCCTTGAGCACGATGACCAGCCATTCGGCCATCACAATCCCTCCGCGGCGAAGGCCGCCAGCTGAGCGAGGGTCCTGGATGCCGGATCGCCCGCCTTCAGGATGGCTGGCGGGAGATCCGCATCCTTGCCATAGATATCCTCGAAGTTTTTCCGCTCCCGTTCCAGCTTCGCGATGGCATTGGCAACCATATCCGGCCCCGTGACAGGCACGGTAAAGGCTCCCGCCAGATTGAGTGGTTGCTGGTCGCCCTTCAGCGCCAGAATGTAGCGGGCGCGGGCGTGATTGGCGTAGGAATTGATCTTGCCCGTTGGAACCGCCATTGCCACAGCGCGCACCAGTGCATCGAGCCCGCGCGCGGCCAGCACCTTGTCGCCTCCGAGATTCCGCGTCAGCAGATCCCTGTTGACACAGACATAGAGGTAGTAGATGCCCGACCCGAAGCCGGCCTCGCCAATAAAGCCTGCGCCCGCATCCTCGTCCTTTCCCTTGAGATCGTCCACGGCCGTGTAGAAATCGTCAGCGATGACGGTGCCGTTGACCGTGAAGGCATGCGCCACCTGAACGGCGGCATCCCGGTTGAGATCGGCATTGTCGGCCAGCATGCGGCCGAACATGGCGATATCGACCGCCCCGTCGGCGGGGCGCATGACCAGTCGGGCCAATTCCTTGTCTTTTGGAAGCGCCTCGCCTGCATATCGCCTCTCGGCTAGATCGAGAGCAGCGGCGCGCTCATCCGGCGAAATGAAGGCCAGCTGGGCGGTGCGGGCAAGATCGGCGTTCCTGGCCGTTTCCAGCTTGCCGAAGACCGTCACGATCTCCTTGGCAATATCGATGGCCTGCTTCTCCGGCGCGCCCCTGGCTTTAAGATGGGCGATGACCACTTCGCCCATGCGCTGGGTCCTTTCGCCGAGATGCCCCTCCAGGGCCTCGCGGAAGGCATTATGGGTGCGGATTGCGCGCTTGATGGCCTGGCTGGAAATGCGCTGGCGCTCCACCCCGCCGATCCTAGCGGCTTTGGGCCGCCCGAGATCGTCGCGATTGGGGTTGGAAATCGGATAATCGGTCAGAATATGCAGTTGCAGGAAGCGGCTCATGCGGCGGTCTCCTCGGTTGAAAGGGATGTATTTTCAGATGAGCTGGAATCGTATGGATGGCCGAAATAGTCGTAGGTCCAGCGTCGGCGGGCCTCCTCACCCCAGGAAAGGAGGTCCTTGACGAAGGCTTTCAGGTTGATGTCCTCGTCCCGAGCCAACTGCAGCGCGCGGCGGAGGCTGGTCATGATCTCCGTCTCATCGCCCCGGTCGAGCGCACCGATGAGGGCCTGAAACCGCAGTGGCTTGAGAAGGGTGTCCGACATTTCCTTCTGCTTGCCGAGCGCCCGCATCACGGACGTTCCCTGTTTGCGGTCGGTCTTGCGGCCCGCCAGAAGACCGGCAATCAGTGCAATGCGCCGCAGGCGATGGGGTGCATATCGGTAGGGTTCGAAATCGAAGCCTGTTTCTTTCATCCTCTTCAGGAATTCGTGAAACGCGGGCTCCAGCTCCACATCCGCCGGCGTGGCCGCCCGGCGCAGCTGCGCGCGCGCTCCGGCATCGCCGCGCTGCTTCCTTTCCTCGTTCGGGTAAAGCGCCTGCCACGCCGCGATGATCGCATCCACGGTCGATTTCCTGTCTGTCGTATCGCTTGTCATGCCACATCTCCCTTTGCGCGGTTGCGGGTCGATTTCGGTTCTGACGGTTGAGGGATGCCGAGATCGGCGGCGATCTTGCCGGTGTTCCCGAGTTGCCCAAGGAGACGCCGATGTCCTTCCACAACGGCTTCGATGCGGTTGAGCCGGGCGGGATCGGCGAGCGCCGGAGCCGTGTGCACGTCGTAGATGCGCAGGGCCGTTTGGCGCAGCGTCCTCAGCCAGGCCTTCTTCAAGGCCACGTCTTCGGGAGCATTCTGGTCGGCGATAGCGCGGAGATGGTCATGAAAGGCCGTTTCCGTATCGCTGAAGAAGACGTCGGCCGCTTCGGCAAACAGTCCGGCGTCGGTCGATTTCGCCGTGCCGGAGAACAGGGCCTCGTTCAGCACGATGCGCAACAGCCCGGCAGCCCTGTCCGCGCTGTCGGCAAGGGCGACCGCCAGATCGGCAAGGCGCTGCGCGGACTGTTCATCCGCTGCGATGTAAAGCGGCTGCACGGAGTAAAGGAAAGTTTCCGCCTCCATGTTGGACATCGACCAGCCAGCGGCCATGAGGCGCAAGGTCTGGCCACGCATCGCTTCGGCTGCCCGTCCTTTCAGGACCGCCTCCACCACCGCGGCGGGGTAAGCCGTATTGCTTTTCTCTGCCCTGCCGACCGTCATGCCCACCCAATCCCGGTATCCCACGCGGCTCGCCTTCGGTTTGACGCTATAGGGCGGGGCCTCCTTCAACTGGCGATAGGGTGTCAGCGGGTGGGTCCAGACCGAATAATTCATGCCCCACGGCTTCTGGATGAAGCCGGTGACCAACGGCCCGACTTCTCCTGTCATCGGGCAGGGGCCTTCCCCCCCGATAACCAGCCGGATGCGGCGCGGCATGCCGAAAAAGGCCTGTGCCGGATGCACGGCAGGGTCAGCCTGGGCAATTTCTCGTGGGGGCTTGCCTTCGGACGTGATGGTCGGCCCGAGCCAGGGAAGCACGCGGGCGATATCAACGTCCTGAAGCTGGCTTTCCCGGTCGAACTGCACTGGAAGATTGGCAAGCAGCATGCGCAGAAGCGGCACGGGAGCGCTAACGCCTATGGGGAGAATGAGTGTGGTCATCGGACCACCGCCGCGCATGGATGTCCGGTTGCCCGCCCCGCCCGAGGGTGCAAATTGCTGCAGCGTATAGAGCGCCAGGGCCGCCGCTTTCAGGCCGAGCGCGGGAAAGCGATCGCGGTGGGTCAACAGATCGGAATTCTTTTTCTGTCCGTTGACGCCGGGTGTATCGATCAGCAGGGCTTCGACCGCGTTCGGCTCTCCGGTCAGGTCCTCGAAATCCTGGCAAAAACGCGGGCCCCTGCCGTTTTCATCACCGAAGAGATTGAAGTGGGGCTGCAGCGCCGCAATACGGGCCGCAACATCGGTTGCAGTCTCGCCATACCAGATGGCGCGCCAGTCGGCGGGGCTTGCCGGCTTATGAACCAGTGACAGAACACCGATGCAAAGCTCGGCGCTCGCAATGTTAAAATCGGCACGCGACCATTCGAAGGCCACGGCGTAATCGCCATCCTCGACGAGAAGGTCGATAAAGGTCATCAAGACCCTTGCACCCGAAACCGTAACAACAGGGAAAATGGGATCGGCCAGTATATTGAGCTGTGAAATAGACATGACTATGCGCTCCTTGCGAGCCCAGTTCGCAGGCGCGCATCGGCAATTGGACGGGAGATTTGCGCAACCGCGGATGACGCTGCGCCTATCGAGTTATGCGCTGTGGATACTACGCCTCAGCGGATCACCGGCCGGTGCCGTGGGCGTAATTATTCGTATGAAATCATTGCCATTGAAGGACTGCAAATAAAGGGTGTAGCCAAGAAATATCGCAGCCTCAGTTTGAATTATAGGCATCTAAATAAGAGAGTCAAGCGGGTTCTCTCGCCCCTCAAACACCCCAAGTCTACTAACTTTAAAAATTCCGGCGTGCCAGCAGTGGCCACTCCGACGTCTGATATATGGCGCCTTGTAGAAGTTGCGAAAGCGATGCAATTCATGAGCAAAGTGTCGTTCCTCCCCGCGTGTGCAGGGAACGCCTTTTCGGGGATATGCACCCGAACTCGACCAACGGTTCATCCCCGCTTCTGCGGAGGACTCCACGACTATCGCCCGCTTGGCCCAGTGTCCAGCCCGGCAACCCGCAGGCCACGCCGTAAATCATAAACCAGTCCGGTCGGCTGAAGGGTTTTGAGGCATCCGTCCTTTCCCACCTCAAGGAGCAGGATATTTCGCTCCCATTCTGGCCAGGCCAGACGTGTTCTTTCGACAAATGCTGCATCGGCAGGTTCCGGCGCATGGCTGCCCGCATGGCGCTCCAGCCAACGTTCCCGGACGGATATTTCGCTGAGCGGCCAGTTGAGCCGGTCGTCGGCGTCCTGGCGCCGGACGAGGGGGGCCAGACATTGGCCTTCCCGCCGTGCCAGCCGGATCGTGACCTGTCTGGCGCCAAGGCGCGTGCCCACATCCTCATCTGCGGAAGGGCAGGTCAAATCGCGATAGCCATTTTCCGGCTGGATGACGTTCATTTGCCCCTGTGTTCGCTCCCCGTAGCGCGTGCCCACCGACTGGCGATGTTTGGCCCGAAGCGCCGCTGGCAGATCGTCCTCTTCGCTGCGATAGGCTGCCTCGATGAAGCGTCGGAGATCGTGAGGCGTGTCGAGCCTCCCCTTCTCCAGCAGCATGCGGGCCGTCCGCCACATCACCCCGGCGAAATCATAGACATGGACTGCGCTCCCCAGCACGTGGTTGAGCCAGTCCTCTGGAACATTTTCTTCGGGCGCTGCCGTCAGGAGATAAAGGATCGGCTCGGCGACCGGTCTGCGGGATCGGGCATGGCGCCAAAGACGCCCCGCCCGCTGGACGATCAGGTCCACCGGTGCCAGATCGGAAATCATCAGATCCGCATCGAGATCCAAAGACTGCTCAAGCACCTGCGTGCCGATCAGGATGCGCCCGGCTCTCGTCTCCGGTCGGCTCTGGCGGCCGAAAAGCTCCTGAACACGGCTTTCAATGGCCAGCCGGTCATCGACCACGAAACGCGCATGGGCGAGATGGCATCGGTCGGGGTCATGTCCCGCCTCAAGCATGGCATCATGACATTCAATTGCGGCATCCACCGTATTGCAGATCATGATGACGGCAGCACCTTTTGCCGCGGCCTCAAGCGCTTTGGCGATGCAATCCGTCCTTGACGCCAGCGGGCGAACCCCGACGCTCCGGACGAGCTCCGGCAGGGTTTCGACGGCATGTTCCTCGAGATCTGTCGATTCGCTCCAGCGGGTCAGCAGGGGATAGGACGGAGCTTCCGCGGTTCCCGTGAGGCCTGTCCACAAGCCGCGGCCATCCGAATAGGATTGGACCAGACGATTCCGGTCCTCCCGGGTGAGCGTTGCTGACAAAACGATGACCGAACCGCCAAGCCGAGCCTGCATTTCAACCAGCCGGTTCAGCTCCTCGCCCATATAGGCATCGCAGGCATGGGCCTCATCGACGATCAGGATGCGCCCGGCCAAGGCATACTGGCGCATGGTAAGGTGTTTCTTCGGCAGGATCGAGAGGAAAGCCTGGTCGATGGTTCCAGCACCCGCATCGGCGAAGAATGCCTTCTTGCGGCTGTCGCCGATCCAGGCGTTGAAATGGCTAGCTATACTGTCTTGATCCCCCTGATTCACCGTACCAAGCCGCGCCAACGCATTGGCGAGATTCGACTTGCCATGGGCCAGGACCAGAGTGGCATCGCCTTCGAACAGGCCGTTCATCGCCGCCTCGATCCGGGCGTGCATGGCATTTGCGGTTGCCATGGTCGGCAGTGCGACGAAAATCCCCTCGCCCCGACCTGCCGCGATCATTCGCGCTGCGAGCAGTAATGCGGCCTCCGTCTTGCCGGAGCCGGTTCCGTCTTCGATAATGACGATTTGCGGTTCGTCGGGAATGGCAAGGGTTGCGGCCAGCGCCTGCATTGGGCGCGCCGCCCCCGCGTGGGTTGAAAGGTCACCAAGGGATGCAATGCGTGCCTTCGCGGGGATCAGCCCCTTGTCAGCCAAGGCACGATCAGCAGCCTCAAGGGCCAGTGGCCAATAGTCAGCAACGCCAATGGACGGATCGAGGCAAGGGAAGTAGGCAAGATCGGACCCGACCCAATCCGCCAGCGTGATCAACCCATTGAGGGCAAAGGAAAGTTCTTCCGGCTGGCGAATCCGCGTCAGATCGCGAAGGGCAGGAAACAGGCCAACCAGCTCGGTGCACAATTGCGCAGCGGCGGCAACGCATGCACGGCCGATCTCACCATCGGTCACGGCCCTGTAAGGCGAGGCGGAGAGGTAGTCACACTTTGGTGCCTTCCCATGATGCCCGGCGACCGCGGACACGAGTAGGTCGCTCATGCCGTTCGGTCCGAACACCGGCGTCAATGCGCTCTTGATATCAGCTGCTTTCAAGAGAACCGCCGTTGCCTCCCAATGACCGTAGCGCCGGGAGGTCATTTCCGGCCAGGGGCCTAGAATCGTCGTTGGCCAGAGATCCTGGCGCTGCGCCTGGAAGACCACGGAAATCTTGCCAAGGTCATGCAGGGCGGCAAGGAGGCCGCAAAGACGGACATGCACATCCGCAGGCACTCCAGCCAAAAGCGCTTCCCGCTTGGTGCGAGTGGGATTGTTTTGAAGAAAACGCAGAGCACAAGCCCCGACATCCAACAGGTGATGAGAGACGATCTTGTGGTCGGGCTCTTTACCGTCATGATGTGATTTCGCCCAAAAATGGGAATGCAGGGGGCTCACGATTTTGGTTCCCAGTCTGGTTTCAGTGTTTTGCCAGCTTAAATATCAATGCATAAAACGCTAATATAGGGGAGACCTGATATTAAGGATGTCAACAGGACGGTTTCAGTTTTCCAGCAATGCGTCATGTAGCCGGGGCGATCATGGTTGACCCCCAAGAGCGATACGCGTGCCAAACGGGTGATGAGAGGAGGGGTGATTGGGCCCTGGCTTATGTCGCGACGGTTCCGGGCATCTTGCGGGAAGCCTGTTGGACTGTGCACCACATAGGGTCCAGGTGCTGGCTCAACGGGATGTTTCCTCACCGTCCAGAGGATGGAAACATGCACGCCTGCGCATGTCGTAGAGGGGCTGCCGGTATCAGGCCATATCCAGCGCTATCAAATGAGTGAGGATTTTAGAGGGCTGCCTTGTCTTCACCGCGAAGCATACAATAGGCACCGCACCAAGCCGCGTAATGGTGCCGAAGGCTGAGGGGCAGGCTAACGAACTCAAGGCGCTTTGGCCATGAATTCAAAATAAGATCAACATCTTGTTGAATTTGATGGCGGACAGAGAGGGATTCGAACCCTCGATACGCTTTCACGTATACACGCGTTCCAGGCGTGCGCCTTCAACCACTCGGCCACCTGTCCATTCCGGCGGGTTGGATCTGCGAACCAACCTGCGGACGGGCGGGATATATACAGAGGTTATCCTCCTGATCAACCGAAATCTGAAGGAAATTTCGAGGCAAATGACAAAACTGTGTATGATGGGCAACCTTGTGCCGGTGCAGGTGCTGCCCTATCTTCCCGGCAGGTCCGGAAAGGACGGGCGCGAGCCCAATCGCAAGGAGCCAGAGAGAGTATGCGTTTCCTGCTGCGTAGCGTCAGTTTTGTGTTGCTGGTTGCCGCCGTCTTCGCGGCAATCCTGGATACGATGAGTTCGGTAGCGGATTCGTCCGTTACCCTGACATCGCTCGGAACGGCCTGGAGCCTGATCGACAAGGCCAGCCTCACCAGTCTGGAAGCCGGTTTCGTCGCCGGTCGCCTGCCGGCGAGCCTTGCGGGGCTGTTCCCCTGGCTGCTGGCCCAGCCCGCATTCGGTGTCGCTCTCGCCCTGTCTCTCCTGTTCTGGATCGCCGGCTACAGAAAGCCACGCGCAGCGGGAAGATTCGCCGCCTGACGCCGGCCTGTCCCCATCCTGACCGAAGCTTGAAGAGGTCTCATCATGTTCGCACTCGATATGTTCGCCAAGAAGACCGCCATGCCCACCCCGGAGACAGCCCTTCCCGGGCGCGCCGATCCCATTCCCACCGCCGATACCCATCATGTGAGCGGCCGGCCTTTGTGGGGTCCCTATCCCGAGGGAACGGAAAGCATCTATCTCGGCATGGGCTGCTTTTGGGGCGCCGAACGGCTTCTGTGGAAGATCCCGGGAGTCTGGGTGACCTCCGTCGGCTACATGGGCGGGATCACGCCCAATCCCACCTATCACGAAACCACCACGGGGCTGACGGGCCATGCCGAGGTGGTGAAGGTGGTGTTCGACCCGCAGGTCCTTCCCCTCGAGCGGCTGCTGGCCAGCTTTTTCGAAGAGCATGACCCCACCCAGGGCATGCGTCAGGGCAACGATATCGGCACGACCTATCGCTCCGCCATCTATGCCACCACGGCAGAACAGCTGGCTGTGGCGCGCGCCGTGCGTGACCGTTTCCAGAGCGCGCTTGCCGGCAGTGGCATGAGCCGGCCGATCACGACGGAGATCGCCGAAGCCGGCCCCTATTACCACGCCGAGGACTATCACCAGCAGTATCTGTCAAAGAATCCCGGGGGATATTGCGGTCTGAGGGGCACCGGCGTGTCCTGCCCTGCGGCCTGAATATCACCGCATCCTTATTCAGTGGAAACTTCACCCCCGACGGTTCTCTGTCGGGGGATTTTATTTTTTAGAAACAAATGCTTGAACCGCCCAAAAGGGCGGGCGCCCGCTTCTTTACCAAGTGAAAAATTTCTGATGAATTTTTTCTGGAGCCGTGCAAGGATGGCTTAAGCCAGGCTTTGGAAAAGGGGCCGGCTCAACCGCAGACATGCCCCGCAAGGGGTTTGCGGGAGGACCCAACAAGATCATCAGAAGAATAGGGCTGCACAATGAAGAAAACCCTTCTCAGTCTCCTCGCCATGGCGGCCATGTCCGCAACCGCGCTGGCGGCAGACATCAAGCCGGCGCTGGTTTATGGCACCGGCGGCAAGTTCGACAAGTCGTTCAACGAGGCAGCTTTCAACGGCGCGGAGAAGTTCAAGACCGAGACCGGCATCGAATTCCGCGATTTCGAGCCGACCGGCGATACGCAGGGCGAGCAGGCCATCCGCAACTTCGCGTCCAAGGGCTACAACCCTGTTGTGGCCGTGTCCTTCGCCTGGACCTCGGCTATCGAAAAGGTAGCGGCTGAATTCCCCGACACCAAGTTCGTCCTGGTCGACTCCGTCGTCGACAAGCCGAATGTACGCTCGGTCGTCTATAACGAGCATGAAGGTTCCTATCTCGTCGGCGTTCTCGCCGGCATGGCTTCGAAGACCGGCAAGGTCGGCTTCATCGGCGGCATGGACATCCCGCTGATCCGCAAGTTCGAATGCGGCTACGAGCAGGGCGCTCGCGCAGCCAATGCCAAGGTGGAAGTGTTCCAGAACATGACCGGCACCACCGGCGCCGCCTGGAACGACCCGGTTCGCGGTGGTGAACTGACCAAGAACCAGATCGACCAGGGCGCGGATGTCATCTATGCGGCAGCTGGCGCGACCGGCCTTGGCGTGCTGCAGACCGCTGCCGACAACGGCAAGCTCTCCATCGGCGTCGATTCCAACCAGAACTACCTGCATCCGGGTTCTGTTCTGACCTCGATGGTCAAGCGCGTCGACCTGGCCGTCTACAATGCCTTCTCCGATGCCAAGAACGACAAGTTCACCGCTGGCGTCCAGGCGCTGGGCGTGAAGGAAGATGGCGTGGGCTGGGCGCTCGACGACAACAACAAGTCGCTGATCACCCCGGAAATGCAGGCAGCCGTGGACAAGGCCAAGGCCGACATCATCGCTGGCACGGTCAAGGTTCATGACTACATGAGCGACAATTCCTGCCCGAAGTGAGCTGAATGAACTGGGGCGGATGCGGAGGGGATCTGTATCCGCATCCGCTTTTTCAATAAGAAACCTGGGGAAAGGGATCGTCCACGCCGGCAGACCGGCTGACGATCGTAGGGACAGCCTATCATTGCGGACTCCGTTCCCGTGAACGGTTGGCGCGTCGTTTGCATCCGTGCCGAAGCGGGTGAGGGGAGGGTATTCCCTTTCCGGCGATCCCGGCCGTGGCGCTCCGTCTCAATGGTTCGATCGGTGCCTGACCGATTGCCCCCGACCCCCCGACGTGGAGCCGCATCCGTGACGGATCAACCTGCCATCGAGCTCATCGGCATCGACAAGAAGTTCGGCGCCGTTCATGCCAACAAGAATATCAATCTCACCGTGGCCAAGGGCTCCATCCACGGCATCATCGGGGAAAACGGGGCGGGCAAGTCGACGCTGATGTCGATCCTCTACGGCTTCTATCAGGCCGATAGCGGTGAAATCCGCATCAATGGCAAACCCGTGCATATCAAGGACAGCCAGACGGCAATCAGCGCCGGCATCGGAATGGTGCACCAGCATTTCATGCTGGTCGAGAACTTCACCGTGCTGGAAAATCTGATGCTGGGTGCCGAAGGTGGCGCTTTGCTCGCAAAGGGCGTGACCGCAGCGCGGGCAGAGCTGAAGCGGCTCGAGACCGATTATGGCCTGGACGTCGATCCGGACGCCGTCATCGAGGAACTCGCCGTCGGCCTGCAGCAGCGCGTGGAAATCCTGAAGGCCATGTATCGTGGCGCGGAAATTCTGATTCTGGACGAGCCGACCGGCGTTCTGACCCCGTCTGAGGCCGATCACCTCTTCAAGATCCTCGGCGTGCTGCGCGACCAGGGAAAGACCGTCATTCTCATCACCCACAAGCTGCGCGAGATCATGGCGATCACCGATACGGTGTCGGTCATGCGCCGCGGCGAAATGGTGGCGACCCGCAAGACGAAGGAAACCTCTGTCGAGGAACTGGCCGAGCTGATGGTCGGCCGCCGCGTGCTGCTGCGGGTCGAAAAGGGCGAGGCAAAACCCGGCGATGTGGTGCTCTCGGTCCGCAACCTGACGGTCAAGGACAATCGCGGCGTGACGATGGTGGACAATGTGTCCTTCGACGTCCGCGCCGGCGAGATCGTCGGCATAGCGGGCGTGGCCGGCAACGGCCAGTCGGAATTGCTCGAGGCCCTTTCGGGCATCCGCCAGCCCGCTTCCGGGGACATTCTGGTCGATGGCCAGCCCATCGGCAAGGCGAGCCCCGCCCGGCTGCGCGAGCTCGGCCTTGCCCATATCCCCGAAGACCGGCATCACATGGGCCTCGTCCTCAAGTTCGAGGAATATGAGAATGCCGCCCTCGGCTATCACCGCGATCCGAAATATGGCCGCGGCTTCATGCTCGATCTCGATGCCATGAAGAAGGATGCGGCGGAGAAGATCGAGAAATACGACATCCGCCCGCCGAACCCGCGCCTGAAAACCGCCAATTTCTCCGGCGGCAACCAGCAGAAGATCGTGGTTGCCCGCGAGATCGAGCGCGACCCCCGCATACTCCTGATCGGTCAGCCGACACGCGGGGTGGATATTGGCGCCATCGAATTCATTCACCGCCGGATCATCGATATGCGCGACCAGGGCAAGGCACTGCTGCTTGTCTCGGTGGAGCTCGATGAAATCCGTGCCCTTTCCGACCGTATCCTCGTGATGTTTGCCGGCCATATCGTCGGCGAAAAGACGGCCGAGGCCGGTGAACAGACGCTCGGCCTGATGATGGCCGGCATTGCCGCATGACGAGGCCCCGATGAGCACTGCATCCGTTCCGCTTCCCAACTGGATCACCTACGGCCTCATGCCGCTTCTCAATCTGGTGGTGGCTTTCTTCATTTCCGGGCTTGTCGTCTGGCTGATCGGCGAAAATCCGTTCGAGGCCCTGCAGCTTCTGCTGGTCGGTGCGCTCGGGCGCGGCGAAGGCATCGGCTTCACCCTGTTCTATGCCACGAACTTCATCTTCACCGGTCTTTCGGTGGCGGTGGCCATTCATGCGGGCCTGTTCAACATCGGCTCGGAAGGCCAGGCCTATCTCGGCGGTCTCGGTGCGGCCCTCGTGGCGCTGGCGCTGGACAATTACCTGCCCTGGTATCTGACCATGCCCTTCGCCGTGCTGGGCGCTGCTGTCTTCGGGGCCGCCTGGGCTTTCATTCCGGCCTGGCTTCAGGCCTATCGCGGCAGCCATATCGTCATCACCACGATCATGTTCAATTTCATCGGCGCGGCGCTGATGGTGTACCTGCTCGTCAACGTGCTGATCGTACCGGGCAAGATGGCACCCGAAACCCGCACCTTCCTCGAAGGCGGGCAACTGCCGAAGCTCGACTGGCTGATGGCCATGTTCGGGCTGAAGCTCGGCGCAGCACCCTTCAATTTCTCCTTCATCGTCGCGCTCGTCATGTGCGTGGCCGTCTGGTTCCTGATCTGGCGCACCAAGTTCGGCTATGAAATGCGCACCCTCGGCATCAGCCCCTCGGCAGCCAGCTATGCGGGCATCCCCTATGCGCGCACCGTCATCATCACCATGCTGATTTCGGGCGGGCTTGCGGGCATGATGGCGCTGAACCCCGTCATGGGCGCCTCGGCGCGCCTGCAGGTGGAATTCGTCGGCGGCGCCGGCTTCGTCGGCATCGCGGTTTCGCTGATGGGTCGCAACCATCCGCTCGGCATCGTGCTCGCCGCGCTGCTGTTCGGCGTGCTCTATCAGGGCGGGGGCGAACTCTCCTTCGACATGCCGAACATCACAAGGGACATGATCGTCGTGATCCAGGGTCTGGTGATCCTGTTCGCCGGCGCGCTTGAATACATGTTCCGGCCGACACTGGTGCGGATCTACCAGTCCTTCGTCAAGGCGTGAGGAGACCATCATGGATTATATCGATATCTTCATTTCCATCCTTGGCTCCACCATTCGCCTGTCGATCCCGCTGATCTTCACTGCGCTTGCCGGGCTGTTTTCCGAGCGGTCCGGTGTTTTCGACATCGGGCTGGAAGGAAAAATGCTGTCTTCGGCTTTTGCGGCAGCCTGCATCGCCTACCTGACGGGCAATGCCTGGATGGGGCTTCTCGCGGGGATTGCCATTTCCGTCGTTCTGTCGCTGGTGCACGGTTTTGCCTCCATCACCAATCGCGGCAACCAGATCGTCTCGGGCGTCGCGATCAATTTCGTCGCGGCGGGCCTCACCATCGTGCTGGGCCAGGCCTGGTTCGGCCAGGGGGGACGCACGCCCCAGCTCACCGCCTCCGGTCGCTTCGGCGAGATCAAGTTTCCCTATGCGGCAGAGCTTCGCGACAGTGGCTATCTCGGCAAGTTCTATGCTGATGTGATCTCCGGTCACAACATCCTGACCTATATGGCCTTTGCCGCAGTGCCGATCTCCTGGTGGATCCTGTATCGCACCCGCTTCGGCCTGCGTCTGCGCGCTGTCGGCGAAAATCCCGGTGCGGTGGATACGGCGGGCATTTCCGTCACCTGGCTGCGTTACCGCGCCGTCATCTGCGCGGGCATCCTCTGCGGTTTCTCGGGGACCTATCTGGCGATTGCCCAGTCGGCCGCCTTCATCAAGGACATGTCGGCCGGCAAGGGCTATATTGCGCTGGCCGCGCTTATCTTCGCCAAGTGGAAGCCGGTGCCGGTCATGTTTGCCTGCCTGCTTTTCGGGTTCCTCGATGCCTTTGCCAACTTCATGCAGGGCAAGTCGGTGCTCGGCATCGGCGAAGTGCCGGTACAGATTTTCCAGGCACTGCCCTATGTGTTGACCTGTATCCTGCTCGCAGGCTTCATCGGCGTCGCCCATCCGCCGAAGGCCGGCGGCGTGCCCTATACGAAGGAGCGTTGATCCATGTCGCACGATCTCTTCGAAGCCGCGAAGGCCGCCATGGCCTTCTCCCATGCGCCCTATTCGAAATTCCCCGTTGGCGCGGCGATCCGTGCCGATGACGGCAAGATCTACACCGGCGCCAATATCGAGAATCTGTCCTTCCCGCAGGGCTGGTGTGCGGAACCCACCGCCATTGGCTGCATGATCATGGGCGGCGGCAAGCGCATTGTGGAAATGGCCGTCATTGCGGAAAAGCTGCCGCTTTGCCCGCCTTGCGGCGGTTGCCGGCAGAAGATCGCCGAATTTGCCGACAAGTCGACGCCCATCTACCTGTGCGACGAGGTGGGCGTGAAGAAGACCCTGACGCTCGAACAGATGCTGCCCGGCAGCTTCGAAACGGACCTGCTCGGATGAAGACCATTCTCGATATTCTCGAAGGTCGCCTGGGCGGCCTGAAGCCGCGTCATGCGGTGATCCTGGGCTCGGGCCTCGGCTCGCTGGTGGAGGCGCTGGATAGTCCGGTGCGAATTCCCTACGGCGATCTGCCCGGCTTCCCCCAAAGCGCCGTTTCCGGCCATGCGGGCGAATTCGTGGGCGGCACCATTGCGGGCGTTCCCGTGCTGATGATGTCGGGCCGCATCCATTATTATGAAAAGGGCAATGCGGCAGCCATGCGCCTGCCGCTCGAAGTGCTGAAGGCGCTCGGCATCGAAATCCTGATACTTACCAATGCGGCAGGCTCGGTGCGCGAGGACATGCCGCCGGGTTCGGTGATGCAGATCACCGACCACATCAACTTCTCCGGCGAAAATCCGCTGATCGGCGAGGAGAGCGACGGTCGCTTCACCGGGATGACGTCCGCCTATGATCCGGACCTTGCCGCAGCACTCCACGCCGCCGCCGCCCGCACGGGCACCCCCCTTCACAAGGGTGTCTACATGTGGTTCTCGGGCCCAAGCTTCGAAACGCCGGCAGAAATTCTCATGTCGCGTATCCTGGGCGCGGATGCGGTCGGCATGTCGACCGTCCCGGAAGTCATCATCGCGCGCTTTCTGGGCCTCCGGGTCGCAGCCGCCTCCGTCGTCACGAATTTCGGCGCGGGCATGACCGGCGATGAAATTACCCATGCGGAAACGAAAGAAATGGCTCCCATCGGGGGCAAGCGGCTGGCTGCGATCCTGAAGGACATGCTCGCCCATGAAGGACAAGACAATGGATAATGTCACGGCAGCGCGGCGCGCCCTTTCCGTCCTCGATCTCACCAATCTCAAGGAAGACTGCACGCCGGAGCAGATCGAGGCGCTGGTGAAAAAGGCCGTGACGCCACAGGGCCCGGTCGCCGCCATCTGCATCTGGCCGCGCTTCGTGGCGCAGGCTCGGGCGCTTCTGGGGTCTGCATCGCCGGTGAAGATTGCCACCGTGGTCAATTTCCCCTCCGGCGATGGCACGGTCGAAGCCACGGTTCAGGAAACCCGCCAGGCGCTGGCCGACGGGGCCGACGAAATCGATCTGGTCATTCCCTACAAGGGATTCATCAAGGGCGATGACGCGGCTGTCTCGGCCATGGTATCGGCCGTGAAGGCCGCAATCCCGGCGCCGGCTCGCCTCAAGGTCATTCTGGAGACCGGGGAGATCGTAGAGCCAGCGCTGATCCGCAAGGCGAGCGATCTTGCCATTGCGGCGGGCGCCGATTTCATCAAGACCTCCACCGGCAAGACATCCGGCAATGCAACGGAAGAGGCCGCCGGCATCATGCTCGATGCCATCAGCGCCAGCGGCAAGCCCGTGGGCCTGAAGCCCTCCGGCGGCATCGGCTCGGTTCCGGTCGCAGGCCGTTATCTGGCGCTTGCCGACGGGAAGATGGGAGATGGCTGGGCGGTGGCGCAAAACTTCCGCTTCGGTGCGTCCGGCCTGTTGGACGATATCCTGCGGGTTCTTGAAGGCGGTTCTTCCGCGTCCGGCGGCCCGGGCTACTGACATGCTGCCGCAGGAGACCATCCTCAGGAAGCGCAACGGGGAGACGCTCGATCCCGGCGAGATCGCAGAATTCATCGGCCGCCTCGGGCGGGGCGAACTGTCCGAAGGCCAGATTGGCGCCTTTGCCATGGCGGTCTGGTTCCGGGGCATGAGCCGGGACGAGACCATCGCGCTGACGCTGGCCATGCGTGACAGCGGCGACGTGCTTTCCTGGGCGGATATCGGCCGGCCGATTGCCGACAAGCACTCCACCGGCGGCGTTGGCGACAATGTCTCCCTGATGCTGGCACCGATTGCGGCGGCGTGCGGCCTTGCCGTTCCCATGATTTCGGGCCGGGGCCTGGGTCACACGGGTGGCACGCTGGACAAGCTCGAATCCATCCCTGGCTACACGATCATGCCGGACGAGGCGCTCTTCCGGAAAACCGTTCGCGAGGCGGGCTGCGCCATCATCGGCCAGACCGCGGCCCTGGCGCCGGCCGACAAGCAGCTCTATGCAGTTCGGGATGTGACGGCGACCGTGGACAGCGTTCCGCTGATCACGGCTTCCATCCTGTCCAAGAAGCTTGCCGCCGGGCTCGAAAGCCTGGTGCTGGATGTGAAGGTGGGCAATGGCTCCTTCATGCAGGACATCGCCCGGGCGGAAGAGCTCGCCCGCTCGCTTGTCGAGGTGGCGAATGGTGCGGGCGTGCGCACCACGGCCCTGCTCACCGACATGAACCAGCCACTCGCCGATGCGGCGGGCAATGCGGTCGAGATCCGCAATGCCCTCGATTTTCTTGCGGGCCGCAAGGGCGGAACACGGCTTGAGGCGGTGGTTCTTGCCTTCGCCGCGGAAATGCTGGTGTCAGCGGGCCTTGCCGCCGATCGGCACGCGGCCGCAACCATGGCGGCCGACGCTCTGTCCTCCGGGCGCGCCATGGAGCAATTTTCCCGCATGGTGCACATGCTGGGCGGTCCTGCCGATCTGGCTGAACGGCCGGAACAGCATCTGGCGCAGGCGCCGGTCACCGTACCGGTTCCGGCACCGGCAAGCGGCGTCCTGGCGGGTTGCGAGACACGCGCGCTCGGCATGGCCGTCATCAAGCTCGGTGGCGGGCGCCTGAAGCCCTCGGATGCCATCGATCATCGGACGGGTTTTTCGCAGATCCGCCCGCTCGGAACGAAGGTGGAAAAAGGCGAACCTCTTGCGCTTCTTCATGCCGCCGACCGCGACCTGGCATCGAGCATGGCAGCAGAGGCGGCATTGCTGTTTCGCATCGAGGCTGACGCCCCGCCGCAAGCCCCCGTCGTTCTCTCGCGGGTCTGAGCCCTACTGGCGCAGCATCATCTTTCCGTCTTCCACGCTGAAGGATTTGAGCTTTCGCAGGAAGCTCATCCCGATCAGGGTGCCATCGAGTGCGTCGTCCTTGAGGACGAAGGCTTCGACGGACTGGGTGCGGAGCGATCCGATTTCCACTCTGTCCAGCACCACATGGGCCGCCTGGGCGGGCCCGTTGGCGGTGTTGACGGCATAACGGAAGTCGAGACCGTTGCCGGTAAATCCGAGCTCGCGGGCGGTGGATTCGTTCATGGCGACGAAGGTTGCCCCCGTATCGACCACGCCCTCGACCGTGCGCCCGTTGAGACGGAACGCATCGACAAAATGACCGGCGGCATTGGCCGAAATGGAATAGCTCCCCGGAATGACCGGCGCAGGGGCTTGCAGCTTCGCAGCCTGCACCTCTGCCACCGGTGCGGATGGGACAACCATCAGCTTGGGCACCTGCGACATGGCGACGGCACCGACCACGACAAGAAACAGGTTGCGCACCATCATTGAAGCATTCCTTCTTCTTTGTTTTCGGAAAGCATAGGAAAGGCGCTTCAAAATCTTGCTAACAGTCAAAGTAAAGGCCGTGGAAACGCGGCGGTTCCACAGCCCTTTGTCTTGCCTTGGTTAAAGCTCGGTGTCTGGTTACTTTGTGCCGTACATGCGGTCACCCGCATCGCCGAGACCCGGGACGATATAGCCCTTCTCATTCAGATGGCGATCGATGGAGGCCGTGAAAACGGGCACATCGGGATGCGCCGAGCGGAAATTCCGGATACCCTCGGGCGCCGCCAGCAGGCAGAGGAAACGGATGTTCTTCGCCCCTCTTTCCTTCAGCTTGTCGATGGCGGCTATGGAGGAATTCCCCGTCGCCAGCATCGGGTCCACCACGATGACCAGACGTTCCGACAGGCTTTCCGGCGCCTTGAAGTAATATTCTACCGGCTGCAGCGTCTCGTGATCACGATAGACGCCGATATGGGACACGCGTGCGGAGGGCACGAGATCCAGCATGCCTTCCAGCAGGCCGTTGCCGGCGCGCAGGATGGAGGCGAAGACCAGCTTCTTGCCTTCGAGGATGGGCATTTCCACGGTTTCGAGGGGAGTATCGATGGACTCCATCGTCAGCTCGAGGTCGCGGGTGACTTCGTAGCAGAGCAGGGTGGAGATTTCACGGAGAAGTCGGCGGAAGCTGGCCGTGGAGGTTTCCTTGCGGCGCATGATCGTGAGTTTGTGCTGCACGAGCGGATGATTGATAACGGTGACGCCGTCCATGTTGTCCTGCCTTCGGTCGTATTTTTTCCATGACTTTTTCTTCCACGGAAAAGCGGAGACTCGCAAGAGTACAGCCGAATTTTGCCGCAGGATCTCCCCAGCAGCCTGCCGAAACGGGCTCAAACCAGCGTCAAACCAGCGCAAGCAGCCGGCTGCGGGTGGCGTCGTCGACGAAGGCGGCTTCGAGGGCCGTGCGTGTCATGCCGTCGATATCGGCGTGGGTAAAGCCGAATTCGGTTTCCGCGATCTCGTATTCGCGCGCCAGCGAGGTGTGGAAGAAGGGCGGATCGTCCGAGCTGATCGTGACCCGGACACCCGCTTCCTTGAGCGCACGCAGCGGATGCGACCGGAAGTCGGGGAAGACCTTGAGAGCGATGTTCGAGCCGGGGCAGACTTCCAGAACCGTGCCCAGATCGGCCAGACGGGAGACCAGTGCCGGATCTTCGATGGCGCGCACGCCATGCCCGATGCGCGACGGGCGTACGAGATCCAGCGCATCGGCCACGCTGAAGGCGCCGCAAACCTCGCCGGCATGGATCGTCAGTCCGAGGCCGGCCTCCCGCGCGATGTCGAACGCCGCGGCGTAATCGGCAACCCGCCCCATCCGTTCCTCGCCGGCCATGTTGAAGCCCGTGACCAGCGGATTGTCGGAGCGGGCTGCATAGGCGGCCGCGGCCTTCACGCTGTCGGGACCGAAATGGCGCTCACCGACGACCACCAGCCGGCATTCGATGCCGGTGGCCGCCTTTGCACGACGTACACCCTCGCTGATCCCGGCAAAATAGCCGTCGGCCCCGAGCCCGATCCGGTCGCCATGATCCGGGGACACGAAGAGCTCGCTGTAGATGGTGTTCACGCCCCCCAGTTCCCGCAGGTAGGTCTCCGTCAGGAGGGCGTAATCCTCTTCCGTCCGGAAGACGGAGGCAACTTTATCATAGCAGGCTATGAATTCTGCGAAGTCCTTCCAGACGTAAGCGCCGTCCTTCAGGAAAGCATCGGTGGCTATGTTATATTTCCGCGCTTGATCCACCACGAGAGCGGGCGGTGCCGCACCTTCCAGATGGCAGTGCAATTCCACTTTCTTGAGGGATCGGGTCACAGGAAGCTCCTTCCATGGGTGCCGCCGGGAAGGCCGAGATGCTGGGCCAGGGTTTCGGCAATATCGGAAAATGTCGAACGGACGCCGATCAGGCGCGCGCGGATGCCGGGACCGAAGGCCATGATGGGCACGCGCTCCCGCGTGTGGTCGCTTCCCCTCCAGGTGGGGTCGCATCCGTGATCGGCGGTAATGAGGCAGATATCCCCGGGGCGCATGCGCCGGTGCACTTCCGGGAGACGACGGTCGAAAGCCTCAAGCGCCGCGGCATAGCCCGGCACGTCCCGACGGTGGCCATAGATCATGTCGAAATCGACGAAATTCGAGAAGACCAGATCGCCTTGCCCCGCCTCTTCCATGGATTTCAGCGTGGCCTCCATGATGGCCTGGTTGCCGTTGGCCTTGATCACCCGCGAAATGCCCTTGTGCGCGAAGATATCGCCGATCTTCCCGATGGCATGCACCTGATGGCCCGAGGCGATGACCCGGTCGTTCAGCGTACCCTCGGGCGGCGGCACGGAATAATCGCGCCGGTTGCCGGTGCGTTCGAAGCTGGCGGGGGACTCGCCGATGAACGGCCGCGCGATGACCCGGCCGATATTCAGGGGATCGATCAGGCGGCGCACGGTCTGGCTCAGGGCAAGCAGGCGATCGAGCCCGAAATGCCGCTCGTGAGCGGCAATCTGAAAGACGGAGTCGGAGGAAGTGTAACAGATCGGCTTCCCGGTCCGGATGTGCTCCTCGCCAAGCCGGGCAATGATTTCGGTGCCCGAGGCGTGGCAATTGCCGAGAATGCCGGGAACCTGGCCTTCCCGGCAAATCGCCTCCACCAGGTCCGGCGAGAAGGCTTCGCCTTCGGAGGGAAAATAGCCCCAGTCGAACTCCACGGGGGTTCCGGCAATCTCCCAATGGCCGGAGGGAGTATCCTTGCCTCTGGAAATTTCGCTTGCGGTCCCGTGAAGGCCGAAGACCCGTTCGGGTCGCGCCATGCCGGCCGGATAGGAACCGGTCGCCAGCCGTGCCGCTTCCAGCAGTCCAAGCGCGGACATGTTGGGCAGTTTCAGGGGGCCTTCGCGAAGATCGCGCCGGTCGCCGGCGCCGCCCGCACAAAACTCGGCAATATGGCCAAGCGTGTTGGCACCCCTGTCGCCATAGGTGTCGGCATCCGGTGCACCGCCGATGCCGAAGGAATCCAGTACGAAGAGAAAAGCACGCGCCATGGAATGTTCCCGCTTGAAAGCCGGCTTGCCGGCCCGCTCCTGCCGCGATTGGCAGGAATCCATGGTCTAGCCGCGGAAAGAAGGATTGGCAATTCCCGGCATCAACGCCGCCGGGCGCTCCTCAGCATTCGGAGCAGGGAACTTCGTCACCCACACGCTGGCGGAAGTAGAAGTCACGCTTGATGGTCACGGTGCGTGTGTCGTAGGACATGGTATTGGCCAGGAACAGACCGAGCTGGTGGTCGATCTGCAGTTCCGCATGGATCAGAAACGAATTGGCATTGTTCAGATCGGCCGGCAGGGTCACGACCGCATTCGGCACATAGGGCCGGGTTCCGTCCTGCTGCCAGGACCAGTTGATGCGCGCAATCTTTGTGCCATCCACCTTGATGGCGGAGACCTTCAGCTTCATGTTCTGCGGGGTATAGGGCGCATAGACACTCTGCGCCACGCCGATCATGGTGGCGAGAAGAGCCTTGTTCATCGCGGGCTGCTGGGTCACGAGGTCGGCAATCGTGCCGGCGGCACGGCTTGTCCGCTTGGCCACGCTCATGCCCACCGTGATCTCGAAGGCGCTGATATAGAGCATCAGGAGAATGGGCGCCAGGATGGCGAACTCCACCGCACCCGCGCCGGACCGGTCGCCTCGAAGCCGCCGGACAAGTCCGGCAAGCGGCATCAGAATGCCGCGGAACGCCCTGCCGGAGCCTGCGCGACCGGCCGAAACAGTCGAGTGAGTCACGTTCAATTCGTCCATTACGGATACCGCTCGTTCTGGAATGTCGACGTCGACACAATCAGGAAGTCACGCGGCATGCCGCCGCCCGCCGGCCGGATGGTGGTCAGGTAGGGGCGGACCAGATCCGTCATGATTTCCCAGCGGTAATAGGCGCGCAGCATGTTGATCGAGCCGGGGCCGCCCGGCGTATACTTAAACTTGCTCGTATCGAGATCGGCAAATTTGTCCGAAGAGACTCGCGGAATGGTCTTGGGGATCGCCGAGAAGGTCGCGAAGTTCTGTACGTCGAGGTAAAGCTTCGTGGGCGTCGCCGCCTCGCTGCCGGAGCAGCGGATCAGAACGGCAATCTCGTCGCAGAAGGCCTTACGGAACTGCGTCTGGGTCATGTCGGTCGCCCGGCCCAGATTGTAGGTGATGCGCCCGGTCCGGAGCTTTCTGCCCAGCGTATCCGTCGCATTGGCCACGACCTGCTCGCCGGTGAAAGCGAGAAAGGTTTCCAGAATCGCAATGACGATCATAAAGTAGGGCAAGGAAAGAATGGCGAATTCGATAGCCGCAGCCCCGTCCCTGGAACGCAAGAAGTGCTTCCAGCGGGCTTTCCACCCCTCTGGAGACACGCCATCATGACCTGTCCTGTCTATTGAGCCGTCCATCGTTCCGATCCGTCCCGGTACTCCAGGCTTCGAGCATATAAATAGTGTATTTAAAAACAGTTTAGGACGTCCTCACGATTCGATTTAATCAGGGACGTTCCCGTTCACCCGGTCTTAACACCTCAGCTGCCGCTGGCGCTTGAGGAAGAGGCTCCCGCGCTGGATCCGCCGACGGTTTTGGATTCGCAGTTGGGGGCGCAGGACATGACCGAACGGTCCGTCTGGCGGTAGACCCGGACGGTCTTCGCTTCGTCCAGCGCCACAAGCAGGCGCTCGTCCACGATGGCATTGCCGTCCGCATCGAGAAGAACGAGGTTTGTTGTCCCGAAATTGCGTCCCGTCAGCACGATTGTCTTGGCATCGGCAACCGTTGCGTCGGCAATCTGGTCGTTTCCGATGATCACCTTCGCCACCGGGCGGTCCAGTTTCAGCACGCGCGCGTGATCGAGCGAGAGTTTCAGATAGTCGTCCGCTTCCTCGGCCTTGGCGAAAGAAGCCGCGGCAAGCGCCGAAAGAGCCATGAAGCCGGCAAGAAGGCGGGCGGAGATGGGTAAATGCATCGGAGGCACTTTCATTCGAACATGCCCGGACTGGGCGATCCCGGTCTGATCTTGGCCAAGAATGGTAAATGAAGGCTTAAATTCAGCCAATTGCCCGGAATCCGGCCCGGTTTTCCCCGCCTCGCCGGACCGGTGATCCCAGGATGAAACGCCTTTCCTCGAACGCCCGAGCCGGTGATACCCTTGTAAAGATTATAGTTTTTTAGAAATTCCATTGTCTTTTATGACTGCTTTTATAAAAAGCTTTACCATACGAAGGTCATTGAGGAATTTAGATTTGAATAACCCTTTTCTTTAAGCCGATGGAAATAGGCCTCCACTAAGTTGCAGTCATCCGATCAACGGAAACAGTTGGCGGAAGTGCTGAACAACACGTAGAGTAGGAGTGACCCCCATGACCAAGCTTTTTGCACGTTTCCTGAAGGACGAATCCGGCGCGACCGCCATCGAATACGGCCTCATCGCAGCCCTCATCTCCGTAGCGCTGATCGCCGGCGCAACCTCGCTGGGCGGCCAGATCGGCACGACCTTCAACACCCTGAACACCAAGCTGGATAACGCTAACGGCTAATAGCCTGCGTCTCAGCGGGCCAGCAATGGCCTCGACGAAGCCGCTTCCCCCGGGAGGCGGCTTTTGTCGTTTCCCGCATATCGGCCGCAAAGCATGGCGCCAGAATCTCCAAACATCCTGAAGTTTTGTATTCAATAAAGCAAGTATAAATTATATATTACGAAAATGACGTATATTTTACACGCTTAAGAGGTTGCCTTCACCCCAAGGGGGAGGTGCCGAAGCGGCGCAGGCGCACGGAAAAATGCCGATCCTCCGGCGTGCGGGCAGCGATCGCCCCGTCCGGCATGTCACCGCGGCCTGCCGGTGACCCGCATGCCGGACCGGAAAAGGTCGCGCTCAAGACCCGAAGCGCGCTATGCGGGACGGGGCGACGGCGGAAGGAGAATCCATCGGGTTTGTTCGGACGGATTTGGGGAATGTTTATCTTTCGCTTTTAAACTATGGGCTTCCACAGCATGAGGAGCCTTCACCGTGGTTGCTGCTGCGATTTGCGCCATATTTCCTTTCTGCCTGGCAATGGCGGCCTTTACCGATCTCTTTTCGATGACCATCCCGAACCGGATTCCGCTCGCCGTCCTGGCTGCCTTTCCGGTGGCGGCCTACATGGCCGGTCTGCCGCTGACCGATGTCGGTCTGCACCTCATGGCCGGGCTTCTGGTCTTTGCGGTCTGTCTCGCCCTCTTTGCCGCCAATGTCATGGGGGGAGGCGATGCCAAGTTGCTGACCGCCTGTGCGGTCTGGTTCGGCATCAATATGTCCCTGCTCGAATTTGCCGTCTACGTGTCCTTTCTGGGCGGCCTGCTCACCGTCGCGATTGTCGTCTTGCGCTCCCAGGCGCAGGCCATCCACGCCATGGGCATCGATCTGCCCGGCTCGGTGCTGATGGCCAAGAAAATCCCCTATGGCATCGCCATCGCCGTTGGAGGGTTCCTCGCCTATCCCAGTTCACCCGTGGCCGCCCACCTGCTCGGCCTCTCGGGGTAATTGATAATTAACCAGCTTTGTAAGCAGGTTGTTAACTATAATTAAAGGGTTTGCTGTTCATCTGGGGCGAAGAATTCCGCTTCGCCCAAGGAACAAACATGAAGCCCGCTCGCATAATCATTCTCGGTGTTGCCGTTGCGACCGCGGGTCTGGCCGGTTTCCTCGCCATGCAGATGGCGAACCGACCCGCCCCGGAACCGCAGAAGGTCGTGACCGCGAAAGAGCCCACGGTCAATGTTCTCGTAGCGGCTGACAATCTGCCGACCGGAACACGGTTGCAGCCCCGGTCGATGTCCTGGCAAGCCTGGCCGCAGGGCGCCATTGCGACAGGCTCCATAACGGATGCGCAACGTCCCAATGCCATCGAGGAGCTGAAGGGCAGCGTCGTTCGTCTGCCCATGTTTGCCGGTGAGCCCGTCCGCGTGGAAAAGGTGGTAAACGGGTCCGGTCCGACCATGTCCTCCCTGCTGCCCTCCGGCAAACGGGCCGTCTCCACGGAAATCAGCGTGGCAACGGGCGCCGGCGGCTTCATCCTGCCCAATGACCGTGTCGATGTGATCATGGTGCGCAAGGGCGATGACGGCAACTTCATCACCGAGACGGTTCTGACCAACATTCGCGTTCTCGCCATCGATCAGCAGATCGAGGAACGGAAGGACGACACCCGTTCCGTGGTCGGCGCCACCGCAACGCTGGAACTCACGCCGGATCAGGCGCGGGTGATTGCCGTCGCCCAGCAGATGGCGCAGAGGCTGTCGCTTGCCCTTCGCTCGGTCGCCGACAGCCAGGAGCCGGATACGGGCGCGCCCGGCTATCTTCTCACCGGGTCCGGATCCAATGCCGTCCAGGTGATCAAGGCCGGCAACATCCAGAAGACCACCACCCTGCCTGCAGCGGAATAACGGAGACCGGACGATGTCTTTCAAGAAAAATATGCGCTCCACGCTCGCTGGCGGTTTGTCTTTCTGCCTCGCCTTTTCGGGCCTGCCGGGAGCCATGGTTCCCGGATCCGGCCTTCTGCCGCAAGCCGCGGCCGCAGCCGATACGGTCGTGCGCATCGCCCAGGCCGGCCCGGGAGCCCACAAGCGGCTGAAGATCGGCCTGAACAAGGCCATCGTCGTCGATCTGCCGGTCGATGCCCACGACATCCTGGTATCGGATCCGCAGATGGCGGATGCCGTGACCCGTACATCGCGCCGCATTTACCTGTTCGGCAAAACGGTCGGCCAGACCAACATTTTCATTTTCGGTCAGAACGGCGAGGAAATCGTCAGCCTCGACCTGGAGATCGAGCGCGATATCGCCGGTCTTCAGGACAATCTGCGGCGCTTCATCCCCGGTTCCGATATCAAGGTCGAAATCATCTCGGACAACGTCGTGCTGACGGGAACCGTACGCACGCCCCAGGATGCCGCCCAGGCCGAGCGCCTCACCTCCGCTTTCTTGAAGGGTGGTGAAGCAACCACGCGAAACCAGACCGCGACAGGCGGCAACGCCAATAGCGGCGTGGCCATCTTCGCCGAAGACCGCCAGCAATCCCAGATCGTGAACCTGCTGACGATCGAAGGCGAAGATCAGGTCACGCTGAAGGTAACGGTCGCGGAAGTGTCTCGCTCGGTTCTGAAGCAGCTCGGCTTCAGTGGCGCCATCGGTGGCTCGAGTGGGGGGATTTCCTTCCGCAATCCGACCAATCTCGGCGCATCGGTTGACTGGATGCCGCGCAACTTCATGACGGGTAGCCTCGGTGGGCTCGATGTCATGTCCTACATGAACGCCATGGAGCAGGCGGGCGTCATGCGGACGCTCGCCGAGCCGAGCCTCACGGCCATTTCCGGCGAACAGGCCAAGTTCAAGGTGGGCGGCGAGTTCCGCATGGCCAGCAAGCAGGACTTCAGCGACGGCAAGCAGAGCCGCGAATCCGAAACCACGGAATACGGGATCGAACTCAATTTCCGCCCGGTGGTTCTGTCCCCCGGCCGCATCAGCCTGCGAATCGAAACCAATGTCTCCGAGCCGACCTTCGAAGGCAATTTCGCCTCGGCCGGTTCCGATACGGTCGCCAATCCCTTCGCCAAGCCCACCACCTCCGCCGGCGCCTATGCGCAGGGCAAGTTCGCCCCCGGCGTTACCTATATGGGCATCCGCAAGCGCGAGGCCTCGACCAGCGTCGAACTGCCGTCGGGCGGCTCCATCGTCATCGCCGGTCTTGTCCGCGATGAAGTCCGTCAGGCCATGTCCGGCTTCCCCGGCCTGTCGAAGCTTCCGATTTTCGGCACCCTGTTCCGCTCGAAGGACTTCCAGCGCAACGAGACCGAACTGGTCATCATCGCGACCCCCTATCTCGTCCGCCCGGTCGCCCGCAACGAGCTGGCCCGCCCGGACGACAACTTCAATCCGGCGAGCGACGCTGCGACCTTCTTCATGGACCGCGTGAACCGCGTCTACGGCCGCCGTCAGGACACCGCAGCGGCAGGCCAGTACAACGGCGCCATTGGCTACATCTACAAGTGAGGGAAGCGGTCATGCAGACGAAAAAGACACGCAGGGAACGGACCCTCAGGCTTTGGAAAGGAATGGGCATGGGCAAGTCTATGCTGGTGCGCCTCTCGGCGATCGGGCTGGCGGCCATGGTGCTGCAGTCCTGCGGGACACCCCGGGACGACCTGAAGACCGGCGCGATCCCGGATGACTACCGGACCCGTCATCCGATTTCGCTCGCCGAAGTGCAGCAATCCATCGACATTCCCGTCGGCTCCGGCGAACGCAGCCTCTCGATCGGCTCGCAGGATGTGATCAGCGGGTTCCTGTCGGAAGCCAAGCGCCAGTCGTCGAGCGTGCTGACCATTCAATATCCGTCGGGATCGGTGAATGCCGCTGCCGCACAATCGATGCGCAGACAGTTTCGCCAGCTGGCGATCCAGTCGGGAATTCCCCCGCAGCGGATCGCCGAAATGAGCTATCAGGCGCCCCAGGACGGCGGGCTTGCCCCGGTGCGCATGTCCTTCAATTCCGTGAAGGCCACCACGGAACCGTGCGGCGAATGGCCGAGCGACATCCTGCATGATTCCGAAAACCGGAATTGGGAGAATTTCGGCTGCGCGACCCAGCAGAACCTGGCTGCACAGATCGCCAATCCGACCGACCTCATCGCGCCGCGCATCATGACGCCCATCGATGCGAAGCGCCGTACCACCGTCATCGGCAATTACCGCGATGGCAAGTCGACCGCCAGCAACTGATATCGCCTGAACGGCACCACGACAGGATTGAGCCATGAGCGCCATAGACTACGAGATCAAAGGCAACGGCCTGGACGAGCCAGTGGCTGCCGAGCCCGTGTCTTACAGCGACCTGGAAGCGCTGAGGCCTCTCCCGCGCATTTCGATCCACGCATTTTGCGAGACCGCCGAAACCCAGGCGGTCGTCGAGCGCCTGCAGCAGGACCGCCGCATGGCAAAGGTCAACCTGCGGATCACGGCCGGGGGTATCGGCGCTGCGGCGAACATGTTCGCCAGCACGCCGACGCCGAACCTGCTCATTCTGGAAACCGCAACGGAGCCGGCTCATATCCTGCACGAGCTCGCACCGCTGGCCGAAGTGTGCGATCCCTCCACCAAGGTCGTGCTGGTCGGCCGTTACAACGATATTGCGCTCTATCGCGAGCTGATGCGCAATGGCATCTCGGAATATATCGTGGCCCCGATCGGCATGGCCGAAGTGATGGCGGCGATTTCCGCCATCTTCGTCGATCCGGATGCGGAGCCGCTCGGGCGCTCCATGGCCTTCATCGGTGCCAAGGGTGGCACGGGCTCGTCCACCATCGCCCATAATTGCGCATTCGGCATCTCTTCCCTGTTCTCGACGGAAGTCATTCTGGCCGACCTGGATCTCGCCTACGGCACGGCCAACATCAATTTCGACCAGGACCCCGCGCAAGGCATGGCGGAAGCCGTCTTCTCGCCCGAGCGACTGGACGAGGTTTTCCTCGACCGTCTGCTCGCCAAGTGCTCGGAGCATCTCTCCCTGCTGGCAGCGCCGTCGCTGCTGGACCGCCCCTATGACTTCGACCGGATGGCCTTCCAGCCGGTGATCGAGGTGCTGCAGAGAAGCGTGCCCGTGACCGTGCTCGACGTGCCGCACATGTGGTCGGACTGGACCCGCGCGGTGCTGGCAGAGGCGGACGAAGTGGTGATCACCGCCGTCCCCGATCTGGCCAACCTCCGCAATGCGAAGAACCTGGTCGACAATCTGAAGCGGCTGCGGCCGAACGACAAGCCGCCGCATCTCATCCTCAATCAGGTCGGCATGCCCAAGCGCCCGGAAATCGCCGTTGCCGAATTCTGCGAACCGCTGGAAATGGAGGCTGTCGCCATCATTCCCTTCGACGCTCCGCTGTTCGGCAATGCGGCCAATAGCGGCCGCATGATTTCGGAACTGGATGCAAAATCGCCGACCGCTGAAACCTTCTCCCAGCTGGCGCATCTCCTCACGGGGCGCGCCACCATCAAGAAGGGCAAGAAGGGCGGCCTGGGGCGCATGATGTCGCTCCTGAAACGCAAGTAAGCAATAGCGATATAATCGGGACGGTACGGTATGTTTGGGAAGCGTGGTTCAGAAGGATTTGGGAAGTCGGGCGGTCTGGCGACTCCAGCTGCGCCGCCTCCAGTCGCGGTTCCGTCCGCCTCGGCGGCCCCTGTTCTGAAGGAGCCCGTGCGGGACGATGGCAGCCGCCAGTCGGTTTCGCCGCCGCCTCTTTCCCCGGCGCCCGGCCCGAAGAAGAAGCCGCAGCGCACGGAAAGCTATTACGACACCAAGGCGCAGGTCTTTTCCGCCCTGATCGACACGATCGATCTGTCGCAGCTCTCCAAGTTGGACGGGGAGAGTGCGCGCGAAGAAATCCGTGATATCGTCAACGATATCATCACCATCAAGAACTTCGCCATGTCGATTTCCGAGCAGGAGGAACTGCTCGAGGATATCTGCAACGACGTCCTGGGTTTCGGTCCGCTGGAGCCTTTGCTCGCTCGGGACGACATCGCCGACATCATGGTGAACGGCGCCGGCCAGACCTTCATCGAAGTGGGCGGCAAGACGATTGAATCGGAAATCCGCTTCCGCGACAATTCCCAGCTTCTGTCCATCTGCCAGCGCATCGTGTCCCAGGTGGGACGCCGCGTGGATGAATCGAGCCCCATCTGCGACGCCCGTCTTCCGGACGGTTCGCGCGTCAACGTCATTGCGCCGCCGCTGGCCATTGACGGCCCGGCGCTCACCATTCGTAAGTTCAAGAAGGACAAGCTGACCCTCGATCAGCTGGTGAAATTTGGCGCCATCACGCCCGAAGGCGCGACGATCCTCCAGATCATCGGCCGCGTCCGATGCAATGTGGTCATTTCCGGCGGTACCGGTTCGGGCAAGACCACGCTCCTGAACTGCCTGACGCGCTATATCGATACCGACGAACGCGTCATCACCTGCGAGGATACGGCGGAACTCCAGCTCCAGCAGCCGCATGTGGTGCGTCTCGAAACCCGCCCGCCGAACATCGAAGGCGAAGGCGAGATCACCATGCGCGATCTCATCAAGAACTGCCTTCGTATGAGACCGGAACGCATCATCGTCGGCGAAGTGCGCGGCGCGGAAGTGTTCGATCTTCTGCAGGCCATGAACACCGGTCACGACGGTTCCATGGGCACCATCCACGCCAATACTCCGCGTGAGTGCCTGAGCCGTATGGAATCCATGATCGCCATGGGCGGCTATACCCTGCCGGCCAAGACGGTCCGCGAGATCATCTCCACCTCTGTCGACATCATCATCCAGGCGGCCCGCCTTCGCGACGGCTCGCGTCGCATCACGCACATCAGCGAAGTGATGGGCATGGAAGGCGACGTGATCATCACCCAGGATCTGATGCGCTACGAGATCGATGGCGAAGACGAGCGTGGAAAGCTGATCGGCCGCCATGTGTCGACCGGTATCGGCAAACCCCACTTCTGGGATCGCGCCCGCTACTACAATGAAGAACGCCGTCTCGCCCAGGCCCTTGAGGATCTGGAGAAGAAGTCGAAGTAAACGAGGATATGCCGGCAATGGACATCAACGTCATCGCAATCGTCCTCCTCGCTGCTATTTCGGCGGCGGCGGTATCCTATGGCGTTCTCTTCTCGCGCATCGAGACGCAGAAAAAGACCGAGGGCCGCGTCGCCCGGGTCAAGTCCGCCGAGACGGACCAGAACAAGGTCAAGGCCGCGCGCGATCGTGTCCAGGATCTGGCCAAACGCCGCAAATCCATCCAGGAAGACCTGAAGGCACTGGAAAAGCGCCAGCAGGAAAACAGCAAGAAGAACCTGACCATCAAGGCCCGGATCACCCAGGCAGGTCTGAAGGTAACCCCCACCCAGTTCTATCTGATGAGCGTCGGCGTCGGGATCGGCTCGTTTCTCGCGGCCCTGATGTTGGGCGCATCGCTGCTGATCGGGCTCGGCATCGCCTTCGCCCTTGCCTTCGGTCTGCCCCGCTGGGTGCTCGGCTATGTCATCAAGCGGCGCAAGAACAAGTTTCTGGACGAACTGCCCAATTCGCTCGACGTGATGGTCCGTTCCATCAAATCCGGCCTGCCGCTCAACGATGCCCTGAAGCTGATCGCCCAGGAAGGGCAGGAGCCGGTAAAGGGCGAGTTCCGCAAGGTCGTCGAAGCCCAGGCGGTGGGCCTCAGCATACCCGAAGCCGTTGCGCGCATGTACCAGTCCTTTCCGATGCAGGAACTCAACTTTTTCACCATCGTGATCGCGATCCAGTCGCAGGCCGGCGGTAACCTTTCCGAAGCCCTGGCCAATCTGTCCAAGGTTCTGCGCGAGCGCCGCAAGATGAAGCAGAAGATCGCAGCCGTCTCCATGGAAGCGAAGGCCTCCGCGGCCATCATCGGTTCGCTTCCCTTCATCGTGGCGCTGCTCGTCTATCTGACTTCGCCGGACTACATCAAAATCCTGTTCACCGATCCGCGCGGGCATTTCATCATCGGCTTTTCCGGCATCTGGATGTCCGTCGGTATCATCATCATGCGTAACATGATCAACTTCGAGATCTGAGGAGAGCCGCCGTGTCCGAGGAACTCGCAGCCCGCCTGACAGATCCGGGTGTCTTGCTCGCCATTCTGGTGGCCATCTCTGTATTTGCGACGCTTTACACCCTGGTCGGCCCCTATTTTGCCCGGGGTGACCTCGACAAGCGCATGAAGGCCGTCTCGACCGAACGGGATCTGATCCGTGCCCGCGAGCGCGCCCGCGCCAATGCGGAAGCGGCGGCCGGTCGCCAATCCCTGCGCGGTCAGAAGAACCAGTCGGTCAGCAACATCGTCGAGCGGTTCAACCTCCGCAAGGCGCTGGCGGATGAAAACACGATGAAGAAGCTGCGGGCGGCAGGGTATCGCTCGCAGAACGCCCTCAACATGTTTCTGGTCGCCCGTTTTCTGCTGCCCTTCATGTTCCTGGGTTTCGCTGCGCTGTTTATCTTCGGCCTCGGCAAGATGGCGAACCAGACCTTCATGATCCGCATGCTGGTTGTCGTCGTCGTCGGCTATTTCGGCTTCTATCTGCCCAATCTGTTCATCTCCAACACAGCGTCGAAGCGTCAGCTGTCGATCAAGCGCGCCTGGCCGGACGCGCTCGATCTGATCCTGATCTGCGTGGAATCCGGTATTTCCATCGAAGCCGCGATGCGGCGCGTGTCGGAGGAAATGGTCGAGCAGTCTCCGGAACTGGCCGAAGAAATGGTGCTGACCACAGCCGAGCTGTCCTTCCTTCAGGAACGGCGCCAGGCCTATGAAAATCTCGCCAACCGAACCCAGCTCGATATGGTGAAGAGCGTGACGCAGGCCCTCATCCAGGCCGAGCGTTACGGAACGCCGATCGCGCAGGCGCTACGCGTTCTCGCCCAGGAAAGCCGTGACGACCGCATGGCCGAAGCGGAAAAGAAGGCCGCTGCCCTGCCGCCGAAGCTGACCGTGCCGATGATCGTGTTCTTCCTGCCCGTCCTGATGGCCGTCATCCTCGGACCGGCCGGCATCCAGATTGCCGAGACCTTCAAGTAAGGGGCAGCGCGCATCAAGATTTGCGGAAAAGAAGAAAAGGGCGGGATCGCTGAGATCCGGCCCTCTTTTCGTTCTGGAAGCAATTGCGGAGGATGCAGCCGGCGTCGGATTCAGTTTACCGCGCTGGCCTTTGCAGCCTTACCGTTCTTGTCGTCCTGGGCGAGCTTCGACCAGGAATTCTGCTGCGACAGCATGGAACGAAGATAGGTCATGTTGGCACTGGCCTGCTGCGGATCGAGTTCCCGCGTCGCGATCTGTTCCGCTTCGCCGAACCGGCCCTGAAGGCCAACGACAAGCGCCAGGTTCT
This sequence comes from Gellertiella sp. DMC107, assembly GCF_056313605.1. Taxonomy (NCBI): domain Bacteria; kingdom Pseudomonadati; phylum Pseudomonadota; class Alphaproteobacteria; order Hyphomicrobiales; family Rhizobiaceae; genus Gellertiella; species Gellertiella sp. DMC107. The sequence continues at coordinate 256,159 of NZ_JBQUZZ010000002.1, forward strand.
GCCGCACGCGACTGTCGGCGTCGGGCTGTGCGGAGGCACTGCGCAGATAGGTTTCCGCGGTCTTCGCGTCGCCCGACAGCAGGTAGGACATGCCGAGATTGGAAAGAACCGTCGGATCGTTCGGCTTGATGTTAAGCGCGCTGCGATAGGCCAGCCGCGCCTCGTCCGTCCGTCCCATCTGGTCGAGCACCGCTCCCCGGGCCGATTCAAGCCGCCAGTCCGGCCGGTCGGGCGTCTGTGCCCGCTCGATGGTGGAAAGCGCCTGTTCCAGCTGGCCTGCGCTGGCCTGTGCCTTGCCATAGGCAGCCAGAACTTCCCGGTCGTTCGGATAGTTGATCGCCACCTGTTGCATCACCGCCAGCGCCTGACCGTTCTTGCCGGTCATCCGCAAGAGATTGGCATAGTTCAGACCGGCATTGCGGTCCTTTGGACTTTTTTCATAAGCTCGTCCGATACTCTCTTCGGCCTGCCGAAGCTCGATCTCGTTCATTTCCTCCACCGGTTTGGAGAAGGAGCGGGAGATGGAGCCCGTTGTCAGGTTGCTGCGGCTCGTGGTGCAGGCCGCCAAGGAAAGGGTACAAAATACGAGACACACTCCCTGAAGAAGACGGCGACTGCCCGGTGTTCTGTACGCCCATGCTGTCATCTGAAAAGCCCCTGGAATGAACTGGCCGGGATTTTCCCGAATCCCAAAGCCAAACCTTGGGTCAAGCAATATTCTGTTAACCTTAACGGACGGTTAAAGACGCCGCCTGCCGCCAGATCGAAAGAATCAAAATGGCCCCCTTCCAGTTCATCGAGCGACACACTCCTTTCACCTCCAAGGGCGGGAAGACCTTGCCGATCTTCGCCGTCACCCCGGCCCATATCGAAACCGGCACCATCGATCCGGTTGCGCTGGACTGGGCGCGCAAGGCGGGCTACCGCGCCGAAACCGGCTCGGTGCTTCTCATTCCTTCCAATGACGGGCATCTCGGCGGTGCCCTTTTCGGGCTCGGCAAAAATCCGTCCGATGCTCCCTTCCTCACCGGCAAGCTCGCCCGCACCCTCCCGGCCGGCGAATGGCATGTGGAAACCGCCCCTCTCACCGCCAATCGCCTGGCGCTCGGCTTCGGCCTTGGCAGCTACCGGTTCGAGAAATACCGTGCGGCGGCAGAGCCGGGCCCCACTCTTCTCATTCCCGCCGATGCGGATGCGACCGATATCCGCCGCCAGCTTGCCGGCGTGTTTCTGGCTCGGGACCTGATCAACACCCCGACCAACGATATGGGGCCTGTGCAACTCGAAGCCGCGTTCCGCCAGCTCGCCGCCCATTACAAGGCCGAAGTGAGCGTCATAACCGGTGAAGCCCTGCTTCAGGCCAATTTTCCGCTGGTTCACACGGTCGGCCGCGCTTCCGCAGATGCGCCGCGACTGCTCGAAATGCGGTGGGGCAAGAAGGGCCACCGCAAGGTGACGCTGGTGGGCAAGGGCGTTTGCTTCGATACGGGCGGTCTGGACATCAAGCCTTCGTCATCCATGCTCCTGATGAAGAAGGACATGGGCGGTGCCGCCAATGTCCTGGGGCTCGCCCTGATGATCATGGATGCCAAGCTGAAAATCGATCTCCGTGTGATCGTCCCGGCGGTTGAGAATTCGATTTCCGCCAATGCCTTCCGCCCCGGCGATATCTATCGCAGCCGCAAGGGCTTGACGGTGCAGATCGACAATACCGACGCGGAGGGTCGCCTCATTCTTGCCGATGCGCTCGCCTATGCCGACGAGGAGGAGCCCGATCTCCTGATCGACATCGCGACATTGACAGGCGCTGCCCGCGTGGCCCTCGGCCCCGATCTTCCCCCCTTCTTTACCGACAGCCGCGATCTCGCCGAGGGCATCGAGGACTCCAGTCTCGAAACGGATGATCCGGTCTGGCGCTTGCCGCTCTACAAGGGCTACGAAAAGGACATCAACGCCCGGATCGCCGATCTCACCAATGCCCCGTCGGGTGGCATGGCCGGAGCCATCACGGCAGCGCTTTTCCTGAAGCGCTTCGTGTCGCGTACGCGCAACTGGGCCCATTTCGATATTTATGGCTGGGCGCAATCGGAACGGCCGCATTCGCCGGTGGGCGGAGAGGCGCAAGCCATCCGCGCCCTCTACCATTATCTGCGCCATCACACGGCCTGAGCCGGCCGGCGGGTCCGTTCCTGTGGGGGACGGACCTCTGCTGGCTGCTCTGCAACCGAACGAGGATTGCCGCTATGACAGTGGAACTCAGCCCCTCGCAAGCTCTTGGCCTCTGGCACCAGGTGCTGGTCGGGCAGGTTCAGGACGATCTGCCGGACCTGACCGTTCGGCAGATGGCAATCCTGCTGCAGATCTATCTCGTGCCGCCCCCGCACACGGTGCGCGGGCTGGCAGCCTTGCTGAACGTGACCAAGCCGGTGATCACCCGTGCGCTCGACCGCATGGGTGAGCTGGGGCTGGTGGATCGCGCCCGCGACCCGCGCGACATGCGCAATGTCATCATCAAGCGGACCGTTTCCGGCGCTCTGTTTCTGGAGCGTTTTGGCGACCGTGTGATCGGTGTGGCGCATGGGCTCGACTAGAATGGACGTTGCCTGTTAGGTATCGAGGCCTGTTGCGAACCCTCACGGAGTGTCCATGTCGCTTCTCGATCGACGTATCCATGCCTATCGCGACGACCTGGCCGATATTCGCCTGAAAGGTCGCGTCGAAGCACCCCGCTATGTCGAGGGCACGCCCGGATATGTCTCAATGCCGGTGGTCGATCTGAAACCGAGGCCCGAGCGGGAGGCCGGTACCGATACCCAGTTGCTGCGCGGGGAGGAAATCCGCATCTTCGACCGGCGCGATGGCTGGGTCTTCGTTCAGTCCCTGCTCGACGACTATGTGGGTTATCTCGAGGAAAGCGTCATCCGGGAGGGTACGGTTTCGGCCACGCATGTGGTGTCCGTACCCCGCACCTTTGCCTATCCCGGCCCCGAGCTGAAAAGGCCACCTCTCGCCGCCCTGTCGATGGGAAGCCGCCTTTGCGTGACGGGCGAGGCCGAAACGCGCGGCACGCGCTATGTCTTGCTGGAAGGCGGGGAGGCGGTGATTGCCGCCCATTGTCGCCGCCTGGAGGACACGGCGCTCGCCGATCCGGTGGCGATCGCGCTGACATTCCTGGAAACGCCCTATCTCTGGGGAGGCCGGTCCGGCTTCGGTATCGATTGTTCCGGCCTTGTCCAGCTGGCCCACCAGATGGCGGGTCGCGCAGCTCCGCGCGATTCCGACATGCAACGGGATGGCTACGGCGCACCGGTCGCGATCGGGGAGCTGACCCGTGGCGACCTCGTCTTCTGGAAGGGGCATGTGGGCATCATGGAAAACGAGGACATCCTCCTCCATGCCAGCGGGCATACCATGTCCGTCATCCGCGAAAATTTCCAGGCAGCCGTGCAGCGGATCGGCTATCTCTACGGTCCGCCCACACTTTGCCGCAGACCCGGCGCATGACGGATCCCGCAAGGGGAGATATCGACATGGACCATCATATCAGGATCATCGTTCCAGGCCTGCTGTTTGCCCTGCTGCCGGCATTGGCATGCGCGCAGGACTTTTCCCAAGACGCCGTCAACAAGGCTCTGCCCTACAAGGATCTTCCGGGCGTCCAGGCGGCCGATGCGGACAAGGGCAGCGACGAGGGCGTGACCTGCACGCAGGAGATGCGCCTGCAGAATGCCCTGCGCCCGAATTCGCTGGGCCAGAAAGGGGCAGGAATCGTCTATCGGTGCGAAAAGGACGGCATCGTCGTCGAAAGCCCCCGTCCGCCGTTGCGCAAGTACTGGAACCCGCTGGAAGCGCAGTAATCCGGGCAAAGTTCGGGTTTTATCCGTCTCTTCGAATTTCGTGATTTTCTGACCGGTCCGCTTGATCTATCGCAAAGTGACCCGGCCTCCGCAGGCGCAGACTTGTCAAACGCCAAGAAGAAGGAGGACGGAATGACCGAAGAAGAAAATCACCCCCTTGCAACTGCAAATGAGCCGGAAGCGGCCGCCGCCCCGGAAGATGTGCTGGCCGGGCCCCTGCCGTCAGACCCCGCATCCACCGGGCCTGACGAAATCAAGGGCGGATCTTTCCATGTGGATCTCCGCAGTCTTCGTCGGGACCCGGAAGCCATCCGGCATACGTTCGAAACGGGCGCCTATCCCTACAAAAGCCGGATGTCCAACAAGATTTACATGGACCAGATTGCCGAATTGCAGGTCGAGCTGCTGAAGGCGCAGGCCTGGATCAAGGAAACCGGTCAAAAGGTGGTCGTCCTGTTCGAGGGACGCGACGCGGCCGGCAAGGGTGGCACCATCAAGCGGTTCATGGAGCATCTCAATCCGCGCGGCGCCCGCGTTGTGGCTCTGGAGAAGCCCACTGAGCGGGAACGCACGCAGTGGTATTTCCAGCGCTATCTGCAGCATCTGCCGGCCGGCGGCGAGATCGTGTTTTTTGATCGCTCCTGGTACAACCGGGCCGGTGTGGAGCGCGTCATGGGCTTCTGCACGCCGCCGGAATATCTGGAATTCATGCGCGAATGCCCGGACCTTGAGAAGATGATGGTCCGCTCCGGCATCCGCCTGTTCAAATACTGGTTCAGCGTGACCCGCGAGGAGCAGGCCAAGCGCTTCGAAGCGCGGGAAACCGATCCGTTGAAGCAGTGGAAGCTGTCGCCCATCGACAAGGCATCGCTCGGCAAATGGGACGACTACACCGAAGCCAAGGAAGCCATGTTCTTCTTTACCGACACGGCCGATGCGCCCTGGACGATCGTCAAATCGGACGACAAGAAGCGTGCGCGGCTCAACTGCATGCGTCATTTCCTGTCGTCGCTGCCCTATGCGGGCAGTGCTCCGAAACACGTCCAGCAGCCCGATCCGCTCATCGTCGGGTCGAGCGCCCATGTCATCGGACGGGATGAAGATATTCTCGGCAAGACGCTTCACCCGCAAAGCCGCCGCAACGGTCGCTAGGCGACCCCTTCGACCGTCCGGCACAGGGTCGGACGGTCCGGCGAAGGGCGTCGTCGCCCCGAGATCCAAGAGCTGGCAATTGCCCCAGGGGCGCAAATCGTCTATGCGGCGCTGGACCGGCCGAAAAGATCCCGCAGGCCGGCGAAAGGGCAAGCCCGTGGCTCAAGACATGTCCCAGTCCGGTGAGGCCGGCGCCGTATCCCAAACCGTTTCGGGGCGGTCGAATCTTCGCGCCATCCTGGTGGTGCTGCTGTCTTTTTCGGTCTTCTCCGGAACGGATGTCATGGTAAAACTGATGGCTGCCGATGTACCGGTGCCGCAGGTCACCTTTCTCATCACCGCAATCGCCCTCGGACTGAGCCTCGTCAACGGCCTGATAACGGGTGCCGCCCGCGATCTGCTGCCGCGCTACCCGGTTCTGGCGATCAGCCGTGCCGTGCTTCTGTCGGTCGACACGCTGCTGATCTATTACGCCTTTGCCCGTCTCCCTCTCTCCGAGGCCTATCTGATTGCCTTTACAACGCCGATCATAGTGGCGGGGCTGGCAGCGCTCTTTCTCGGTGAACGGCTCTCCCTCGTCGCCTGGACGGGAATTCTGGTCGGTTTCGCCGGCGTTGCGCTGGCCCTCCGCCCCGGGGTGCAGCCGCTCAATCTCGGCCACGCCGCCGCTCTGGGGGCCGCCCTGTGCTTTGCGCTTTCGCTGATCCTTCTGCGCCGGGCAAAGGCTGCCGAATCCGATACGGCCCTGATCGTGACGCTGATGACCCTGTTGCTCCTCATTTCGGGCATCGTCACCATGGCCAATGGCGGGTTTGTGGCGGTTTCGACGCATGGCTGGCTCCTCGCCGTCGCCGGGGGCATCCTCCTGTTTGGGGGGCATATCCTGCTGGTGCGGGCCTTCCGCATGGGCGATGCCTCGGTCATCGCACCGTTCCAGTACAGCCAGATCATCTGGGGATGCCTTTATGGCCTGCTGATCTTCGAAACGCCCATCGAGCCCTTCACCATAGCCGGTGCCGTCATCATCATCTTTTCAGGCTGGCTGGTCCTTCGCTAGGCGCGGGGGCTGTTCGTTTCGTCAGCTTCCTGTCAGGTTGGCCGTGGCATAAGCGGGTCGATCAACTTTGGATGGTGCAGACATGTTGAGTCACAAGGAAACCCACCTTATCGAGAGAATTGGCTGGCTGCGCGCGGCGGTGCTGGGGGCCAATGACGGGATCGTTTCCACGGCAAGCCTGATCCTGGGCGTGGTCTCGGCCTCAGGCTCCAGCGAGAATGCACTCGTCGCCGGCGTGGCGGGGCTTGTGGCCGGCGCCATGGCCATGGCCGCTGGCGAATATGTCTCGGTGAGTTCGCAGGCCGATACCGAAATGGCAGATCTCGAGCGAGAGCGCCGCGAGCTTCTGGAACAGCCGGAACATGAACTCGAAGAATTGACGCAGATTTATGTCAAGCGCGGCCTCGACCACGGATTGGCACGGCAGGTTGCCGAGCAGATGACGGCGCGCGATGCGCTGGCCGCCCATGCGCGGGACGAACTCGGCATCCTCGACCATACGGCGGCACGACCGGTGCAGGCGGCGCTGACATCGGCGGCCATGTTCGGGATCGGCGCTGCCTTGCCCCTGCTGGCTCTGCTTCTCGCACCGGCCCCCTTGATCCTCCCCTTCGTGGCTGTGGCATCGCTTCTCTTCCTCGCCGTGCTTGGCGCCATAGGCGCCCGGGCTGGAGGAGCGAATGTTCTGGTCGCCACCGTTCGTGTCACGTTCTGGGGTGCCTTCGCCATGGCCGCAACCGCGGGCATTGGCCTGCTGATCGGCGCACCGGTGGCTTGAGTTCGACGGGCGCGGGCTTCCGAGGCCGTCTTTTCTGCGCCCGCCCTCTGGATTTGCGGCGTCACCACGATAGGGTGGCGTCGGGTCGATCCGGGCCCGGATTTACCGAGCGGGAAGGGGCTGTCGATGGAGCGAATGCAGGTTGCACTTGCGGGCGCGGGGATCATGGGCAAGGGCATGGGCGAACGCCTGCTGGCGGCAGGCCATGGCCTGTCGGTGATTGCCAATCGCAGTCGCGAAAATGTCGATGCCCTGGTGGAAAAGGGCGCGCGGGAAGCCCGCACGACGGCCGATCTGATAGAAGGCGCCGGTGTCATCATTTTGTGCCTGCCGGATACGGAAACCGCACGGCAGGTGATTGCAAACTTCGAGACCTCGCTCAAGCCGGGCCAGATCGTGATCGACATGGGCACGTCCGAACCGGCGCTTGCCGCAGAAATGGTGGATCGGCTGGGTGCGAAAGGCTGCTTCTTCGTGGATTCGCCGGTCGCAGGCGGCGCCGTCCAGGCAGCCGAAGGAACGCTTGGCGCCATGGTGGGCGCCAGCCCGGAGGTGCTCGAGCGGGTTCGCCCTGTGCTTTCGGTTCTCTGCGCCCGCATTGCGCCCATGGGGCCTCCCGGATCAGGCGCAAAGGCAAAGCTCATTTCCAATTATCTGGTGGTCAGCATGGTTGCCAGCATCACCGAAACATTCCAGGTCGCGCGCCGCGCAGGCGTGGACTGGGCGTCTCTCTATGGTGTCATGTTGCAGGGCTCCAACAATTCCGTGGCGCTGCAACGCATCGTCGAGCCGGCCTTGAAAGGCGATTTCGACGGCTACCGGTTTTCCGTTGGGCATGCCCTGAAGGATCTCCAATATTTTCTCAGCATGGCGGAAGGCCTGGGCGGGACGAGCGCATCCGCAGGCGCGACGCTCGCCTTCTACGAAAAGGCGGTCGCGGCCGGTCATGGCGACCGAAACGTGTCCCGCCTGCTCGAAGGGGATGCGAACGCCGACTGACGGCGCGCACCCGTTGCGCCCTATCCGCTTCAGCGGGAAAGGCGCGCGATCAGCCTGCGGCCCCGGTTGCGGAGCGAGTTCAGCAACGAAATGGCGACCGGCACGAAGATCAGGGTCAGGATCGTGGAAGACAGCAACCCGCCGATGATGGCATGGGCCATCGACGCTCGTTCGCCCATGCCGACGGCGAGCGGCAACATCCCGACGATCATGGCCACCGTGGTCATGATGATCGGGCGCAGGCGGATCTTGCCGGCCTCCACAAGGCTTTCGCGGTCGCTCAGCCCGTCTTTGAGAAGCGTGTTGGCATGGTCCACCAGCAGAATAGCGTTTTTGGTCACCAGCCCCATCAGCGTGATGAAGCCGATGATCGAAAACAGATTGAGCGTCGATCCCGTCACGAGAAGGCCGAGCAGCACGCCCGTTAGCGACAGCGGCAAACTGGTCATGATCGCCACCGGCTGGATGAAGGAATTGAACTGCGAGGCGAGGATCAGATAGATGAAGATGACGGCCAGCAGGAGGGCCTGAACGGCATATCCGAAGCTCTCCGCCAGGTCTTCCGCCTCGCCACCGACAGTGATGCGATAGCCCGCCGGCAGGGGCGCCGCCTGCGTGATGCGGGTGACGTCCTCGATGATCGCGCCCAGGGGCCGTTGCGAAACATTGGCGGAGATGCGCACCTCCCGATCTCCGTCCCGGCGATAGATGGCCTGGGGCGCGGTCTCCTCCCGCACATCCGCCACCTGCGACAGCCGCACGGTCTGGGGCAGGCCTTCGGCGCTGGCCGCAGCGGGAATCCGCAGGTTTTTCAGATCGTCCACCGACCGCCGGTCCTCGGCCGAAAGACGCAGGACGACAAAGCGGGTGCGGGCTCCGGGCTCCCCCCAGCTGGCGATCTTCTCGCCGGAAACGAGGGGCCGCAGATTGCGGATCAGTTGATCGGCATTGACGCCGAGATTGGCAAGCACGTCCATTCGCGGCTCGATGACGATCGCCGGCTGGCGTTTTGCGGAAGAGCTTTCGATATCCGTCAGCCCCTCGACGCCCCTGAATTTCTCCACGAGCGCGCTGGCGACCGTTTCGAGCTGGTTCATGTCCTCGCCGAGGACCGAAATCTGCACCGGCTTCGATTCCTCGTCCCCGCCGCCATTCCGCCCCACTTCCACCTCCACGCCGGCCAGCGCGGACAAAACCTTTCGAACCTCGGGTGCGAGCGACATGGAGGTGCTGGACCGCAGCTCTGCCGGAACCATGGTGATGGTGATCTGCGCCTTGTTCGTCTGTCCGCCCTCGTTGCCATTCACGGTGGAGTAAAGGGCGCTCACATCCGGCAAGGTCCGAATCAGGGTCTCCGCATCGCGAACCTTGTCCGCCATGTAGTCCGAGGAGGAGCCTTCCGGCAGGGTCAGGCTGACAGAAACCATGCCCTCATCCGACTCGGGCACGAACTCGGTTCCGATGCGCGGGACGATGAACAGGCTGCCCACGAAAAAACCGATGACGGCCACGGTGACGATCCACCGGTGATCCAGACACCAGGCGATCAGCCGGCCATAGAAACCGGAAAGGCGCACGAAACTGTGCTCGAACCGATCCAGCCCGCGGGACAGGAAGCCCCGCTTCCCGGTGCGCGGCGGATCCGGCCAGACACTGGACAGCATCGGATCGAGTGTAAAGGAGACGAAAAGCGAGATCAGGACGGCGACCGAAACCGTGATGCCGAACTGGTAGAAGAAGCGGCCGAGAATGCCACCCATGAAGCCCACCGGCAGGAAGACCGCCACGATCGAGAGCGTGGTTGCCATGACGGCGATGCCGATTTCGGAGGTTCCTTCTATGGCGGCCCGTTTGCGATCCTTGCCCATGGCCGCGTGCCGGCTGATGTTTTCGCGCACAACGATGGCATCGTCGATCAGAATGCCGATGCAGATGGACAGGGCGAGCATGGTCAGGATGTTCAGGCTGAAGCCCATGAAGGAAACAGCCGCAAAGGTGCCGATCACGGAAATGGGCAGGGTCAGCGCCGTGATGACCGTGGATCGCCAGGAATTGAGGAACACCAGGACAATGATGACGGTCAGCATGCCGCCTTCCAGGATCGTGCTCTCCACATCGCCGATCTGCTGGATGATGGGGCGGGACGAATCCTGCGAGACCGCAATATCCAGATCGCGAAAAGCCGGATCGACCTTGAGCCGTTCGACCTCCGCCTGAACCCCCTTGGAGACCGAAACCGTATTGGCACCATCGATTTTCACGATATCGAGCCCGATGGTCGGAATGCCGTTGTACCAGGCGCGACTTTGCGGTTCGGAGCCCGCTTCGCTGATGTCTGCCACCTCGCGGAGCCGGATGGCACGGCCGGATTTGTCCCAGCCGATCACGATCTCGCGAAACGCGGCGAGGTCGCGCGGAACCACATTCAAGGTGACGCTGCGTTCCTGGGTGATGGACTTGATCGACCCGACGGCATTGTCCTGCGTTGCCTTCTGGATGCGATCGATCAGATCGGTAACGGACATGTTGAAGGAGGACAGCACCGCGATGTCAGGCTTGACCCGGATCTCGGAGGGGCTTCCGCCCACAATGCTCACCTGTCCCACGCCTGGCACGCGCCGGAGCCGGGGCACGAGGATGCGCTCGGCAAATCCCGTAAGTTCGGTCAGCGACACCGAGGATGAATTCAGCGCAAGCGACATGATGGGGGCTTCTTGCGGATTGAAGCGCGTGATCACGGGCGCATCCGACCCCTTCGGCAGCGTGCCCTGCAGACGCGAGACACGCTCGCGAATTTCGTCGGCGGCATCGCGCGAGGCCACATCGAGATTGAACTCGGCAAAAACGGCGGAATAGCCCGGTGCCGACCGGGAGGTCACCCGCTTGATGCCGGAAATGGTGCCGACGGCGTCTTCGACCGGTTTGGTAACCTGCTGTTCCATCGTAAGCGCGGAGGCGCCCTCATAGCGGGTCGTGACAACCACGGCCGGCAGGTCGACCGCCGGAAGCAGGTCAACGGGAAGCCGCAGCCAGGACACGAAGCCAAGCACCAGGATGGCAACCATCATCATGGCCGCGAAAACGGGTTGAGCGATGGAAATGCGGGCAAGGATCATGGCTTGACCCCGTCATGCCCGACGATCTCGACCGCTGCCCCCGCGCCCATTCCGGGAAGGGGAAGGGCAAGGATCGTGTCCCCAGACTTGAGGCCCTTGCGGATTTCCGTCAGCTTGCCGTCATCCAGCAGGCGTCCTCGCGTGACCGGCTGCTCGACCAATCGGCCGTCCGACACGAGCAGGACGGCACTCTCTCCGTTCTTTTCCTGCAAGGCCGGCATGGGTATGGCGATGATATTCTGGTCGCTGCGAAGGTGAAGCGCCCCCTGTGCGAACATGCCCCCGCGCAACATGCCTTCGCGGTCATCGACCGTCAGGAAAATCTGCAGCGAACGGGATGTGTCCAGGGCAACCGGCGCGATCCTGTCCAGGCGGGCGCTGAGCATCCGTGCGTCCAGCCCCTCGATCCGGATCTCTGCCGTCTGGCCGACGGAAAGGCGGGGCGTTGCCTCCAGCGGAACCGCGGCCGTGAGGGTCATGGTCGACGGATCGACGATTTCGATGAGTTCCGTATTCTCGGAGACGCTCTGGCCCGGGCTGATCTTGCGCTGGCTGACGGTGCCATCGAAGGGTGCGGAAAGCTGGGCTTCCTTGAGCTGCCTGCGTGCCTCCCCTTCCTCGGCGCGCAAGGCATCCCGCTCGGCTTCGAGCATCCTGACATCCGTTTCCAGCGACGCCAGTTTGGAAAGAGCGACGGTTCCCCCTTCGGCAAGCCCGCGGCCCCGCTCCAGTTCCCGCCTGGCCCGGTCCAGCTCGGCTTCCTTTCCCTGCGCCCGGGCAGCCCGGCCGGCAAGCTGCAATTGCGCCTGATCCTCATTGAAACGGACCAGAACGTCACCCTTCCTCACCGGGTCACCCACATCCGCAGTGACGTCGGTGACCACGCCGGACAATTTGGCCGACAACACCACCTTGCGCGCCGGCATGAGAAAGCCCTCAATGCGCAGGCTTTCCCGATGCGTCTGCGGCCGTACAACAAGCACTTCGAGTGCCGAAAGCCGTTTCACGACCGGCTTTGAGGCAACGGCCGCTCCGTTTTCCTCGGCACGGGACGGCAGGGCAAATCCGGCCGCGACGCCTGCTGCGATCAGGAAGGAGGCGGAGAAAACGAGCGTTTTTTTGGTCATGATATCTTTAAAAAACAATAGGTTGAAAATGCCCCGATGGCCGGGGACATCGTGGATAGGGCGGTTCAAAGCGACAAACAGCCAAAGAGGCAATCGAATGCATCATCGCGGTTTGCGCCTGATTCGCCATCTGGTCGATTGCGGGAGGCCAATGGCCTTAGCCTCGCCTTGATTGTGGTAATTGCAAGACAGACGGTTCCTGAAACGGAGCGTTTCCACGCCGCTTGCGCCGTCGGATCCGATAGACCGATGCAGGGGGCAGGTTGAGCGACGTACCGCCGATCCGCTCGACCTCGAGGTCGAGACGCAAGAGGATGTCCTCGGGAATCGGGCATCGGGGCCCGTAGGTGAACTGGTAGAAGGCACCCTCGGGCGACAGGCAGCGAAAGGCGCTTTCGGTGATTCTCAGAATGGTCCGCTTGCGCATGGCTTGCAGGCCGAGACCGCTCAGGATCGCGCCGGCATGCCCTTCGCAAAGTTCGGGAACCGACGAAAGGGTGGCCGCATCGATTTCCAGCGTGCGGGCAAGCGGGAAACGGCGGCGCAGCAGAGCAGCAAACTCGGCGTTCACCTCGATCAGCGTGATGTCCCGTTCGGGGATACCCCGCTTTCGCAGGGCGCGGGTGAAAACGCCAGTGCCCGGGCCAAGCTCGATCACCGTCCCCGTTTGCGGCGTGATCTCGCGCGTCATGATCCTTGCGAGCGCGCGGCTCGACGGCGCGATGGCCGCCGTTCGCAGGGGCGCCGTGGCCCAATGGCGCAAGAACAGGAGCCAGTCCTTCATGTGTCGATCCTTTCCGTCGGCTTCTCTGCCCGGCATGGTCGAACGGAAGGATTGAATCAGCATGGCACCTGTCTGCCCTCGTGCGACAAGGGGCAGAAAGAAGGTCAGGAAGCATGAGGTATGGCTTTTGTGGCCGGCGTGTCGCGACCGGCCAGCCCGAATCGCAGGGCGAAACACGCGCCCTTTCGACCCGGCCTTTCGATATAGGCGACCGTCGCCCCATGCAGATCCGCAATGCGCTTGACGAGATTGAGACCCAATCCGGCCCCTCGCGCATCCTGCGCCAGCCGGTGAAAGGGTTCGAAGATCCGGTCGCGCTCCGCCGGAGGGACGCCGTCGCCCTCGTCTTCGATTTCGATCGAGCCGTCCTGCTCGAGACGCAGGCAGATCCGGCCCCGGTATCCCCCGTAATCAATCGCATTTTGCAAGAGATTGGTGAGGGCGCGTTCCAGCGCCATCTCGTCGCCCTTGACGTGGATGTCCCGCGGCGCGGGCTGGAAATCCACCGCATATCCCGCGCGGAAGGCCAGTGGCGCTATGGAAGCCAGAACCCTTTGCGACAGAGCGTTGAGTTCCACCGTCCCGTAACGGATCGGCTGCAGTTCCAGCCTTTGCAAGTCCAGAAGCTGGCCCGCAAGCGTGGCCAACCGCGACGCATCCTCCGCGAGCCTTTGTCTTCCGGCGCCGGGCGGAAGCTCCTCCACATGCGCCGTCAGAACCGCGATGGGGGTCCGCAGCTCATGTGCCGCATCGGCGAGCAGCCGACGCTGGCGCTCGTAACCGTGGTCGAGACGGTCGAGTGCGGCATTCACCGCCCGGACAAGCGGCTGAACCTCCGCTGGCACGGGCTTGTCCGAGAGGCGGACGCCCTCCCGGTCCACGTCGATGGCGTCTGCCTGCCGCTTGAGGGCCTCCAGACCGGAAAAGGCCCGGGATACGACCCAGGGCGTCGCCAGCAGCGTGACCACGACGATCAGCGCCAGCAGCGGGAGCGTCACCACAAGGCTGATGTAGGAAGCCCCCATCAGCAGCCGGCTCCAGGTCAGGAAGGGATGGGCAATCGTGAAGATCTGCACCCGCCCTGCCGCCGTGTCCTTCCATTTTGCCAGCGCAATCACCGATCCCGGCAATCGCTCGGGCCCTGCGATCTCCAGCTGTCCGACGAGCGGGAGAAGATCGAGGGCGGGGCGGAAGCTCTCGGGCATGCGCCCTCCGCTGAGGCTGCGGCCCCGCTCGTCGCGAATGTGAAACCAGAAGCCGGCGGTTTCCCGCCTGATGCGCGCCAGGGCCGGCGTAGCCTCCAGACCGATCGCGCCGTCGCTGCGGCGGTAGACGGCATCCTCTAGTGCATCCATGGCACCGCTTTCATAGTAGCCCGACTCAGACACATAGAGCCAGATTCCGTTGACTGCCACGAGCATGACGCTGATCAGAATGGCGCCCTGAAGCATCACGAGCCGCCGGATCAGGGTCGTTTTCAGGCTCTGCATCTATTCCGCCTCCCGCAGCATGTATCCAACGCCGCGAATGCCTTCCAGCAGCAGCCCGGACTCGGCTTCGGCCAGCTTCTTGCGGAGCCGGCATACATGGGAGTCGAGCGCGTTCGACTGCACGCTGTCATCCAGCCCGAACACCGCCTCCATCAACGAGCTGCGCAGGACCATGCAATCCACCCTGCGCATCAGCGTGGCCAGGACGAGCCGTTCCCGGCGGGGCATCACCAGCAGGCGGCGACCGAGGCGCGCTTCCATCGTCTGAACGTTGAATTCCAGTCTTCCGGCCCGGATCACGTCGTCATCGACCTTTGCTGGCCGTCTGCAAAGGGCTCTCAACCGGGCCACCAGCTCGCTTGTGGCAAAGGGCTTGCCCAGGTAATCATCCGCCCCCTGATCGAGACCGTCGACCCGGTCGGCGAGATCGCCTCGCGCCGAGAGCATCATGACCGGTATGGTGATCCCTGCGGCGCGCAGTGGACGAATGATAGATAACCCGTCCCCATCGGGCAGGCGCCGATCGAGCAGCACCACATCATGGACCCTGTCCCGCAGAACCGAAGACGCATCGGCGATGGTCTGGACATGATCGACCAGCATGTCATGGCGGGAAAGCGCGTCCTTCAGTGTCCGCGCCAGTTCCAGTTCGTCTTCGACAAGCAGTATTCGCATGATCCGGCCCTCCGCTCGCTTCCGGACGAAGGGCTAGCCTTTCCCGATTGCAACAACATTGCATTACCCCAAAAAGCGGGAGTGCAGCGCGGTTCCTCCTGCCATGCAAGCGCAATCCGGCGGCCGGATGGTCTCGCCCATTCCGAAGGCAGGCTTCGGTCAGAAGTACGGACGGCGCATGTGATGATCCCCTTTCCCAAGGCTGCACGCGCTGCGGCGATTTTGCTTTGCCTGGCTGCCTGCGTGACGCCCCGTAGCCCTCCCTTGAACAGCCCGCTGCGAACCCTTGCGATCCCCCGGGAGCAAGGACACGCCGCTCTCTCGGACGAGGTCGGGGTGATCGTGCTGTTTTCCGGCGGAGGCGCTCGTTCGGCCGCCTACGGTTTCGGCGTCCTCAAGGCCTTGTCCCGCACAAGGACCGCAAGGGGTCACGCGCTCACGGAAGCGGTGGACGTCGTGGGCGGCGTCTCGGGCGGTGCCGTCCTCGCCGCCTATTTCAGCCTCAAGGGTGCCGGCGGCCTTTCCGGCTTCCGCCGCGACTTCCTGAGGGCCGATCCCGAGCGGGATCTGAGGATGGCGATCAGTCCGGTCAATCTGGTTCGGGGCTATCGGGGCGGGGTGAACGACGTCTCCGGCCTGCCGGCCTGGCTCGACCGGTATCTCTACGGGGGAGCGACGCTGGGCGACCTGCCCGCCAGACCACACCTTCTTCTTCATGCGACCGACCTTTACAACCGGCTTCCGTTTTTCTTCGACAAACGCGGGTTTTCCGCTCTCTGCAGCGATGAACGGCCCTATCCCATTGCCCTTGCGGTCGCGGCTTCGGCGGCGGTGCCCGTGGCTTTCGCGCCCGTGGTCCTGCGCAATTACAGTGCCACGTGCCCCGCCCGGCTGACGGCGCCGGAAAAGCGCCGCGATCCCGGCGCGTCCTTGCTCGAGCAGGAAGTCGACCGCGCCCGGCAGCGCTTCGCCCACGACCCGTCGATCCGCTATCTCAAGCTCTATGATGGCGGGCTGGTGGATGGCACCGGCGCGCTTGCGCTTACGGAAGCGATGCGTCAGCCGGAACCCTATCCCTTGACCGAGGAACGGGCGCGAGACATCCGCCATCTTCTGGTGATCGTCGTCGATGCGTCGACGCGGTGGGGTGGGTCACTCTCCGAAACGGCGGCCTTGCCCACTGCGCCGGATACGCTGGTGGCTGCCGTGGATGCGATGATCAACATTCCCAATATGCAGGGCATCGAACGGCTGGAGCCGGCGCTTTCAGCGTGGGCGAGACGCCTCGCCCGATGGCGGTGTCCGGCAAAGGGCAAGGACGGCTGTACGCCCCCAACCATCGATCTCGTCCGCATCGCGCTGTCCGACAGAGACGATCCCGGCGAACGCACGCGAATCCTCGGCCTGCACAACCGTTTGAGCCTGCAGCCGAAAGACACGCTCTTTCTGGAGACTTTGGCCGGCGCCCAGCTAAGGCTGGACGCCCGCTACCGCGCGTTCCTCCGGCGAACAGGCGCAAGAGAACTGCCGGATGGAGACGAACGGTAGACGACCCCGGCCTGCGCCTATGCCCTGTGGCACGCCACGCCATCGAAGGACGATCGCTTGCCGGGGTCCCCGGGGGCGTGCCCGATGCGCCGAATGAGATCAGGAAAAGCCAACAAAAAACCCCGCCGAAGCGGGGTCTTTGAATGTTCTCGGACGAACCGGAACTTGAAATTGGTGCCCAGAAGAGGACTCGAACCTCCACGCCTCGCGGCACAGGTACCTGAAACCTGCGCGTCTACCAATTCCGCCATCTGGGCGACGAGGAGCGATGTAATTGGGGGGCGCTCCGGTGTCAACCATGAATTTCAAGAAATTGCCAAAAAAGCAAAAAGCCTTGCTTACCCATGGGTTTGACCGAAGTCGCGGATCAGCTGCAGGCCCTGCGCCAGCAGGCTTTTGGCCGCACCTTCATCCGCAGCCTCCACATAACAGCGCATTTCCGGCGCGTTGCCCGATGGGCGGAAATGGATGATCCGGTCATCGGCCAGCGTGACGCGCAGCCCGTCTATATCGCTCACTCGCGCAACGGCACCCAGCGAGGCCACGAATTTTTCGAGAGAGGCCGCCGAGGAGCGGAGCGATGCCATCAGGGCCGCGCTGGTTTCGACCGGAAAATTCTCCAGCCGGTCCGCATCGGCGAAAGGAAGGCGGATGTCGCTGGACAGCGCAGACAGGCTTTTCCCCTGGCGCGCGGCCTCCGAAAGAACCGCCAGCATGGGCAGGAAGCAATCCCGGGTGGGCAAGGCGGAAATCTCCGCTCCGTTTACCACGAAGGCGCTGGCGGTCAGCAGTCCTCCGTTGGCCTCGAAACCCATCACGGCCGATTTTCCCTCCGACAAGGCCCGCGCCATGGCGGCAATGACATAAGGGGAGCCGACCCGGGTGCGGATGGTTTCGAAGGATCCGTTGGCCTCGATACCGGAGTTCGACGTGACCGGCGTCACCACGACCCGGGCCTTGAGGAATTGCGCCGTGATCAGGCCGAGAAGATCGCCCCGCAGCGGCGTGCCTGTCTCGTCCGCGAGAAGCGGGCGGTCCCCGTCGCCGTCGGCGGAGACGATGGCGGACAGGCTGTGCTGTACGGCCCAGTTCCTGAGCTGTGCCAGCGTGTCGGGCGAAACCGCTTCGGTATCCACCGGAATGAACCGGTCGGAACGGCCGAGCAGCACCACGTCGGCACCGAACCCTTGCAGCAGCTCCGCCAGCATGTCGCGTGCAACCGTGCTGTGCTGGTAGACGCCGATCTTCCAGCCGGAGAGGCTGCCTGCGGGCAACAAGCGGCGGTTGCGGTCCATGAAGCGCTCGGCCGTCGCCCGGGCTTCGTCCGCAAAGTCCGTCGGTCGCGCGGCAATCACGGTTTCGTCCGCCTCCGCCCGGGCAGCGAGCGCCACGATGGCCTCTTCGTCCTGCTTGTCGATTTCGCCGTCGGGCCGGTAAAACTTGATACCGTTCCGGTCCGCAGGAATATGGGAGCCGGTTACCATCAGGGCCGGAACACCTTCGGCGATGGCGCGTTCTGCAAGCGCAGGGGTCGGAACGGTGCCGCAATCGATGGGCCGGAAGCCGAGTTTCTCCAGTGCCGCAGCCGCAGTGGCGGCAATTTCAGGACTGGAGGGGCGATAATCCCGCCCGATGAGAACGCAGGCGCCCGTCTTCGCCGCACCGGATGTCAGCATGTGGCGGCCGAAAGCGGTGGCGTAGACGGCCGATGGTCTTCCCGCAAGATCGACGGAAAGTCCGCGCAAGCCGCTGGTGCCGAATTTCAGGCTCATGATCCACCTCGTTTCCCGATGTCGCCCGTTATATAAGGATGCGCCGCTTTATAGAGCGTGAATAGCAGTTGCCATCCGCCGGCATTTAGTGATTCATTAAAACCGATGTCATGCTACATCAGGGGCGGCGAGAGGAAACGAACCATAGAAGGAACAACCACTCATGCTTCTTCGCAAGAAGGCCCTACTGGCATTGGTGCTCGGCACCAGCATTCTGACGGACGCCGCCTTGGCGATGCCGTTGGGGCGTGCCATCGCGGGCGGCGATTCCCTGATCGTGCGGACGGGCGGCATCGTCTGCGATGTCGATGGCTGCCAGACCTATGACAACAACACCAATTCCGAAGTGTTTGTGGAGCCGCCGCCGCCGCGCCGGCGCCCACCGCCGCCGCCCCCGGTTTATGACGACAATGACGACGACTATCCCTATGACGATCCGACCATCGTGGTCCGACCCCGGGTAGAGCGCCGCATCTTCGTCGAGCCGCCTCCGCCTCCGCGGGTGAACCGCCGGATCTACATCGATCCCGCTCCGGATTATCCGGAACCGGTTCGCGTTCTGTCCCGCGCCCATGTGCGCTGGTGCCTGCAACGGTATCGGTCCTACAATCCGAGAACCGATCTCTATCTGGCGCGCCGCAACGTCTATCGCCGTTGCATATCGCCCTATAGCTGATCCCGTCGATCCGTCGGACCCGCCGTTACTGCGGGTCCGATTCCTCTTTTTGAAGCCCGGTCCGTATGGCCGAGATCCCGCTCCGGTTCGATCACGTCGCGGATGCGCTGCTTCAGTTCCTTGGGTCCGGGAAAACCGCCGTCCCGCTTCCGCTCCCAGACCAGATCCTCATTGACGCGGATCTCGAAATTGCCGCCGGTCCCCGGCATTAGCGTGACGCCGGCCAGGCTGTCTGAAAAGGTCTGCAGCAATTCCTGAGCCATCCAGGCAGCCCGCAGAAGCCAGTTGCACTGGGTGCAATAGAGAATGGTGATACGGGCCTTTTCCGATGTGTCCTGCATGCTTGCTCGTCCTCGCTCTGTCTCATGGACGCTCCCTCATCCTCATAGCTTGAGTTCGACCGGCAGGCATGATCATGTGCAGTCCTTGTCGATCATAGCCGGGAATCATCTGAAGAATGCGCGTCGCCGTCGTCGAGAATACCGTCATTTCCCATCTTGGTCAGGTGGGGGTCGCTCTGGAGGAAGCCGGGGCCGAGATCGTCGTTTACCGGCCCTTCCGGGGAGAGGCGCTGCCCGATATGTCGCGCTATCACGGTCTGGTGGTTCTGGGTGGCGAGCAAAGTGCGATCGATGACGATCTGCATCCCTATCTTCCGCACCTGGCCGCGCGCATGCGGGACGCGGCAGAGGCCGGCAAGGCGGTTCTTGGCATCTGTCTCGGCAGCCAGATCCTCGCCCGGGCCTTTGGCGGACAAAATCTTCTCGGCAAGACCCGTGAATTCGGCTGGCACCGCATTCATCATACGGCCGAAGGCAGGGCGGACCCGGTGCTCTCGGCGGTGGAAGAAGAGTTCCCCATCTTCCAGTGGCACAGCGATACCTTCACGCTCCCGGAGGGCGCCGTCCGGTTGGCGGAGAATACCGCTGTGGCCAACCAGGCCTTCCGTGTGGGCCGGGCCGCCTACGGGACCCAGTTCCATTTCGAGGCCAGCACCCCCGTCGTCGAGGAATGGACCGAAAAATTCGGCCACCTCATCGAGGCGATGCAGCCGGGCTGGATGACCACCTATCTCGAGCAGGCGATGCAAGACGGTGCAAGGGCGGATGCTGCCGGGCTCGCCATTGCGCGCGCCTGGGTAAAGCAGATCGAGGTTTGACCCTGGTCAATTCGCCTGGCCCGTTTCGCAGCTAGGAAAGGCGTCCGCCCAATCCGTGAGAATGCTTCGCCGTGTCACCTGCCAATTTCGCCCTGGCTCTCAGCCTGCTGCTGATCACCCCCGGTCCAACCAACACGCTGCTGGCCATGGCCGGCGCTGACGGGAAACGGCGGATCGGCTTCTGCTGCCTTGCCGCTGAGCTGGCAGGCTATATGACCAGTATTCTCCCGGTGCATTTCCTGGCCGCTCCCCTCCTGGAACGACACCCGGACCTTGCCCGAGCCGTCACCGCTGCAGCCGCCCTTTGGGTGCTTGCGCTGTCGGTCCGTTTATGGGGAAAGGCGCTGGTGCCCGATGCGCGAGGCTCGGTCAGTCCGCGATTGGTTTTCGTCACCACACTGCTCAATCCGAAGGGGCTGGTGATCGCGCTTGCCTTGTTGCCGCAAGAGGCGGGGCCGGAGCTGATCGTCTGTCTCGGCCTGCTGCTTCTCATCATTCCGGCGATTGCGATGCTCTGGCTCGCCTTCGGAGCCACCGTGGTGCGGCGGCTTTCCGCTCGCCACCCGCTGCTCGTCATGCGCACGGCGTCGAGCGCACTCGCTTTCTTCGCGGCAGGTCTGGCTATCCGGGCCGCCGGCCTGCTCTAGGTCCGGCGCGCCCCGAGCAGGCGGGAAGGGGGCTTATTCGTCGTTCATCTTCAGGGCGGCGATGAAGGCTTCCTGCGGAATCTCCACCTTGCCGAACTGGCGCATGCGCTTCTTGCCTTCCTTCTGCTTGTCCAGCAGCTTGCGCTTGCGGGTGGCGTCGCCGCCGTAGCACTTCGCCGTCACGTCCTTGCGCAGCGCGCGCACCGTTTCGCGGGCGATGATCTTGCCGCCGATGGCCGCCTGGATCGGGATCTGGAACATGTGCGGCGGAATGAGTTCCTTCAGCTTCTCGCACATGGAGCGGCCGCGCCGGTCGGCCGCGGACCGGTGCACCAGCATGGAGAGCGCATCGACGGGATCGCCGTTGACGAGGATGGACATCTTCACGAGGTCGCCCTCCCGATAGTCGATGATGTGATAGTCGAAGGAGGCGTAGCCCTTCGAAATCGACTTCAGGCGGTCGTAGAAATCGAACACCACTTCGTTGAGCGGCAGTTCATAGGTCAGCATGGCGCGGCTGCCCACATAGGTCAGCTCGGTCTGCAGGCCGCGCCGGTCCTGACAGAGCTTCAGGATGCCGCCGAGATACTCGTCCGGCGTCATGATCGTCGCCTTGATCCACGGTTCGCGGATGTGGTCGATCTTCACCACGTCGGGCATGTCGACCGGGTTGTGCAGCTCCCGCTCGGTGCCGTCGGTCATGGCGATTTCGTAGACGACCGAAGGCGCGGTGGCGACGAGGTCGAGATTGAATTCGCGCTCCAGCCGCTCCTGGATGATTTCGAGGTGCAGGAGGCCGAGGAAGCCGCAGCGGAAGCCGAAGCCGAGCGCCGCCGAGCTTTCCATCTCGAAGGAGAAGGAGGCGTCGTTGAGACGCAGCTTGCCCATGGCCGCGCGCAGATCCTCGAAATCCGCCGCATCGACGGGGAAGAGGCCGCAGAACACCACCGGCTGGGCCGGCTTGAAGCCCGGCAGGGCGGAGGCTGTCGGGCGGCGGTCGTCGGTGATGGTATCGCCGACGCGCGTATCGGCCACTTCCTTGATCGAGGCGGTGATGAAACCGATCTCGCCGGGGCCGAGGCTGTCCACATTGACCATCTTGGGCGTCAGCACGCCAACGCGCTCGACGGAATATTTCGCGCCCGTTCCCATCATGCGGATGGACTGGCCCTTGGTCAGCACGCCGTCGATGATGCGCACCAGCACCATGACGCCGAGATAGGTATCGTACCAGCTGTCGACGAGCAGCGCCTTCAGCGGCGCGCTTTCGCCACCCGGGCTCTTCGGCGCCGGCAGCTTCTCCACGATGGCTTCGAGCACGTCGGGAATGCCGAGGCCCGTCTTGGCCGAGATCATCACCGCTTCGGAAGCGTCGATGCCGATCACTTCCTCGATCTGTTCCTTGATCCGCTCCGGCTCGGCCGCAGGCAGGTCGATCTTGTTGAGCACGGTCACCAGTTCATGGTTGTTGTCGATCGCCTGATAGACGTTGGCGAGCGTCTGGGCTTCCACGCCCTGGCTGGCATCCACGACCAGCAGCGATCCCTCGCAGGCCGACAGCGAGCGCGAGACTTCGTAGGCAAAGTCCACGTGGCCGGGCGTATCGATGAGGTTCAGGATATAGGTCTCGCCGTTCTTGGCCTGGTAGTGCAGGCGCACGGTCTGGGCCTTGATGGTGATCCCGCGTTCCTTCTCGATTTCCATATTGTCGAGAACCTGTTCCGACATCTCGCGCGCGGCAAGGCCGCCGCAGGTCTGGATCAGGCGATCGGCCAGCGTCGACTTGCCGTGGTCGATATGGGCCACGATCGAGAAGTTGCGGATATGGTCGAGGGGGGTGCGGGTCGGATTGGTGCTCATGGGCCCGGCATATACCAGTGGCCGGGCCGGGCGCAAAGCTAAAAAGCGGCCTATTTCTCGTGTCGGGATGCTATTTGCGCACCGCAATACGGCTCAGGACGAAGAGCGCATAGGCCAAAGCCAGGATCAGGATCGCATAGATGAAGGTCTGCGGCCCGAAGCGGGGGGTGATCGCTGTAATCAGCAGCGGCACCAGCGTGGCCCCGGCGGACCAGGCGACCAGCAGGGCGGAGGAGAGCGGAACGAAATTCTCCGGCGCCGCCCGGTCATTGGCATGGGCATTGGCGAGGGAGTAGATGCTCTCGATGGCGCCGGCAAAGACGGCGAAGACGACCATCAGCAGGCCCAGCCGGCCGAAGTCCATGGTCAGGGCCGCCAGCCCCGCGAGGAAGATCAGGCCGCAGGTAAGGAGGATCACCGTTCGCCGGTCCATCCGGTCGGAGAGCATGCCGATCGGATATTGCACGAAGAGAAGGCCGGTCTGCATCACCAGCGAGAGCATGGCCACGTCGGATTGCGAGATCTTCGCCCCGGTCGCATAGATTGGCGTGAAACCCTGCACCGCCATGGAAATGCCGCCGGCCGTCAGCACGCCGATCACGCCCACCGGCGAGATCCGCCACGCCAGCGGCACGGCCTTCACCATGGAAAGGGCCGGCGGCAGGGGAGGCGGGGGCAGGCGCGTGAGGCCGATGGGCAGAACGGCGATGGCGGTGAGAAGGATGGTGGTCAACGGCCCCAGATTGCCGTCGGCGGGCAGCTGGCCGAAAATGAAGGATCCCGCCCCGAAGCAGAGAATATAGGCCATGTAGAAGAAGGACAGCGCCCGCCCGCGCCAGGAATTGCTGGCGGCGTGGTTGATCCAGCTTTGCGCGATGATGAAATTGATGTTCGAGGCAAGCCCGTAAAGACCGCGCGCCAGCACCCACAACACCGGATAGAACCCCACCGCAATCATCAACGCGGCCACGATGACCAGGGCCAGCGACACGGGAAACAGCCGCGCATGGCCGACCCGGCGGATGAGGGGCCCGGCCAGCACGCAGCCGGCGAGGCCGCCGAAAGCAACCGCCGTCACGGCCGCGCCCGCAAACCAGGGCTCCGCCTGTCGCGTGCCCAGCACGTAGGGCACATAGGTGAAAAGCAGACCGTTGCCCGCGGCCACCAGCATCATGGTGACGATCAGGCTGACGATCGCAAACGGGGAACTGTCTTTCACCATGGGGAAGGGCGCCTTGAGGTCAGCGAGGGAGGAACGCAAGCTGTAGCGGTTGGCTGAATTCGATGGCAAGTGCGGAAAATGACACCGGGCCACAAAATATTCGCGGCCTCTTGTGTTGTGTCGCGTTTTGCGGAATTCTACGATAATGGAAAACGAAGATCATATAGTTGACGACTTCGCGGCGAGACGGCTGCGGCACCTGCGGCGGCAGGCGGGCCTTACCCTCGACGGGCTCGCGCGCGCCTCCGGTGTCAGCCGCGCCATGATCTCGCGCATCGAGAGGGCCGAGGCAAGCCCCACGGCCGTGCTTCTCGCGCGCCTCAGCACCGCGCTTGGCCATTCCCTGTCTTCCTTTTTTGAGGCTGAGGAAGCCAAGCCTTCGCCGCTTGCCCGGAATGACACGCAGCATATCTGGACCGATCCGGAAACGGGTTATGTCCGCCGCGCGGTGTCGCCTCCCGGCACGATGTCGCCGATCGATCTGGTGGACGTGAATTTGCCGTCCGGAAAGGCCGTGCGCTTTCCACCCCAGGCCTCTTCGGCAGGCATCATGCAGCATGTCTGGGTCATCGAGGGCAGCCTCGTGATGCAGGTGGCCGGGGATCGCTTCCCGCTTGGAGCCGGCGATTGCCTCTATCACGATATCGGCCGTGGCCACACATTCGAAAACGAAAGCGGGAGTCCGGTGCGCTACCTCGTGGCGCTGGAACATGGCCGGCGTCGCGGAAAGGGACTGGAATGATCATCCGCCAACTCGAAGGAAAAGCCGCACGGGCGGCGATCGATGGCCTCTCTGCCGTTCTGGTCGATTGTGTGGAGGGCGGCGCCTCGGTCGGCTTCATGTCGCCCTTCGGCATGGAGGAGGCCGCGGCCTACTGGAACGGTGTCTTTCCGGCAGTCGAGGCCGGCGGAAGCTTGCTCTTCGTGGCGGAAGACGCGGATGGCCGAATTGTCGGAACCGTTCAGGTCGGCATCCAGCAATTTCCGAACCAGCCCCACCGGGGCGATCTGAAAAAACTGCTGGTCTGCGAGGCGGCGCGGGGACAGGGGGTCGCCCGCCGTCTGATGGAGGCTGCCGAGCGGGAGGCCCTGCGTCACGGCCGTGCATTGCTGGTGCTGGATACGGCCACCGGCAGTCCCGCCGAGGAGGTCTATCGCAGGCTCGGCTGGTCCACAGCCGGCACGGTGCCAAACTATGCGCTCTTTCCCGATGGCCGCTATTGCGGTTCCACATTCTATTACAAGCAGCTCGGTCCGCTGCCCGACTGGGCACAAAAATGATCGCTCAAAGCGCGTTTCGCTCGCTTCCGGCAGCTCGGCCGTCATGGTAGGTCTTGCCGAAAAAGGAGGGAAACCATGAAAAGTGCTTTTCGGACCATCACCGCCGGGCTGCTTGCGGTCGTCGGCATCGCATCCGCCGCGCTCGCGGATGACGTGACCTTCATCATGCGCAACAGCCATCCCAACGCCGTCGAGGTCGAGCTTTACAGCCAGGATCGCGAGCATGTCTGGCCGGGCGGCAACGAGGTCTATTATCTGGACGATGGGGAAACCAAGGAAATCCCGCTCTCCTGTGAAGGCGGCGAGAAAATCTGCTACGGGGCTTGGGTCGCCGGCGACAAGGGAACCTATTGGGGCACAGGCCCCGACAATGGCGAGCGCTGCGAGGACTGCTGCTACACCTGCACCGGCGGCCAGACCGAGGAAATCAACCTCACCGAATAGGCTATCGATGGGCAAGCGATCGTTCAATCCCGGGGCGTGTCCGCACGCCCCGCAGGATCATCCATAGCCGGATTGTAAAAGAGCGCGAGAAACAGGCTCTTGGCAATGCGCTCCGCCGTCTGCATGAACCAGACACGTGCTTCCGCTTCCGGATAGATCTCCAGGAGAGTGTCTCCGAAAAGCGCAAGCCAGTCCGCAAAGAGCGGCTCCCGCATACCCTCGACCGTCAGATGCGCCTGTACGGGTTTGCCGCCATAGGCACCGTTCTTGAACGCAATGGCCGACCAGAAGCGCTTCATCTTCGCGAGGTGGTCGTCCCAGCGGCCGGAAAGGCGCGCCTCGAAGACCGGGCCGAGGGTAGGGTGGCGGGCAATGCGTCCGTAGAAGGTCTCTACCAGCCGGTTGATGGAGGCCTGGTCGATACCGATCGCGGCCATGTCCGCGATGGCCCGACGGCTGATCGATTCCACATGGGCCGCCCGCGCGGACAATTCCTCAGTCATGGCTCTCGCTTTCCTTGCTGTCGACGGCGGCTTCCCATGTCAGCCGCTTGTAGTCAAACCCGTATTCGAGGGTAGGCTTGACCACCCGGAAATAGGGAGAAAGGTCGAAATCCCGGGGCGTGAAGAGCGAGTGATGGCGGATATGCAGGATTTCGTCCCGGGAATAGCGCGATACGGCCCGCGCATGGCCCGGCACGGCCTCCGTATCGGCGAGGATTGGATAGCGAATGGATTCAAAGGCTTGGGCAATCAGCGTCGAACAGATCGCCCGGGTCGGATCGCCCGATCCGAAGGCGATCATGCGCCGCCGCCAGCGCACCGGCACCGGTGGCGTCGGCAGGAAATAGCGCAGCATGTCGAAGATGTTCTTGAGATCGTAGCGCAGCCCCAGCCGCGACACCATGAAGCGGACGAGCGCTTCTCTGTCCTGCGCGGTCAGGCCGACCGGCCGGCAGATACGCGTGTTGTAGGTCGCATATTTCCCGAGCGCTGCCGTCACGCATCCTTCGCCGAGATTGACCTCGATCAGCTGCGGCCGCTCCAGCACGGGCAGCGCCGCCTCCTCTTCGGAAAGCGGCAGCTGCGCGCCGACGAACATGGCGGCATGCGACCAGGTGGACTGGGTCAGATACTTGATCGCGGAGGAGATCTTCGCATTACCCTCGACCAGCAGGATATCGCCCGGCTCAAGCACCCGCCCCAGCGTATCGGGATCGGAGGGCGTATAGGGCTGATAGCCGGAGGTCTTCTGCTCCAGCAGCGCGGCCATGAAGCGCCCGAGCTTGTCCAGCCAAGTGTCCGGGCTCTGCGAGGGACCTGTCATCATACTGTTCTCTTGCGGCGTGAGGGCGATTTGCCTGCGGACAAGAATGGGGGCAGCGAACCGAGGTTTCAACTCTTGACGCTGGCTTCGGTGAGGAATAGTTTAGAATAATTCTAAAAGGATCCTCCCATGCTCGGCAAATTCTTTCCCACCGGTCGCAAGTCCTTCGATTCTCTCAGCGAACAGGAAATGCTCGCGCTGGCCATTTCCTCGGAAGAGGACGACGCCCGCATCTACATGGCCTTCGCCCAGCGCCTGAAGCCGGATTATCCCCAGAGCGCCAAGGTCTTCGAGGACATGGCGGAGGTGGAGAGCACCCACCGCGCCATGTTGATCGACATGCATCGCCGGCGTTTCGGTGAGGTGATTCCCCTGATCCGGCGGGCCCATGTCAGCGGTTTCATCGAGCGCAAGCCGGATTGGCTGCGGTCGAACCTCACGCTCGATCAGATCCGCAGCGAAGCCGAATCCATGGAAGGCGAAGCGCACCGCTTCTATCTCGCGGCTGCGGAACGCACCTCGGATGCCTCCACGCGCAAACTTCTCGGTGAGCTGGCGCTGGCCGAACAGGGCCATGAGGATACGGCCCGCATGCTGGAAGAACGGCATGTGCCGGAGGAAGTGCGGAGCGAGGAAAATGCCGAGGCGCACCGCCAGTTCGTGCTGACCTATGTTCAGCCGGGCCTCGCCGGGCTGATGGATGGTTCGGTCTCGACGCTGGCGCCGATCTTCGCGGCCGCCTTCGCGACCCAGGATACCTGGCAGACCTTCCTGGTCGGCCTTTCGGCGGCGGTGGGCGCCGGCATTTCCATGGGCTTTACGGAAGCGGCCCACGATGACGGCAAGATTTCCGGTCGCGGATCGCCGCTGAAGCGGGGCCTTGCCTCCGGCATCATGACGGCCATCGGCGGCCTCGGCCATGCGCTCCCCTATCTCATCCCGCATTTCTGGACCGCGACGGCCGTCGCTGTCGCCATCGTCTTCGTCGAGCTGTGGGCCATCGCCTTCATCCAGAACAAATATATGGAGACGCCGTTCCTCAAGGCCGCCATGCAGGTGGTTCTGGGCGGCTCGCTGGTGCTGGCGGCCGGTATTCTGATCGGCAACAGTTGAGACCAACGAAAAAGGGCCGCATCTTGCGGCCCTTTCAATATCCGGAACACGACAGTGCTTACTGCAGCGCGCCCACCAGCACGTCGGCACCGTTCTCGATGGAGACCCAGCGGCCGGAATCGAACGTCGCCTGACGCTTCAGATAGGTATAGGGCGTGCGGTACCAGGGCTTGACCTCGTTCTCGAGATTGTCGAGCACGAAATCGCCGCTGGCGGTGCGCAGGGTCAGCACCGCATGGCCTTCGCCATCCGGCTTGCGTACGACGGTGATCAGAAGCGCCGATTCCGGGAAGCCCTTGTCCATCAGGATCTTGCGCTTGGCGAGAACGAAATCCTCGCAATCGCCCGCATTGACCGGATAGGCCCAGACTTCGTCGCGACCGAAGAGTTCCTGATCGGTGACGGGGGTGATTTCCGTATTCACGGCCAGGTTGACCGAGCGCACCATCGCCCAGCCCGCATCCGTCACCCGCGGCGCAGACAGATTGGTCTTGATCGCATGGCATTCGGCGGGGTTGGCACGGCAGAATTCGTAATGGCCGATCGGCTGGGAGGTGACGCCCCCGGTGATCATCGCAACCATGGCATTCGGCGAAGGCGTGGCGGCCGAAGCCGTGGCGCTGACTGCGAGCAACGCTCCGATGAAGGAAATAAGCTTTTTACGCGTAATCATACCGGTGCCTCGCAAAACCTTAACAAAGAATTAAGGGCGTGCGAGGTGAGGAGTCAATCTGTTAGGGTTCTGTTAACCATATCCCTTCGCAATTATGGTTAAGATGCATCATAGCGGGTGACGCCGACCAGCTCGGAAATCGCGGAAATCATCCGGTCTAGATCCTGCGGGCGCGAGAGCCGGTGATCTCCGTCGCGGATCAGGGTCAGCACGGTATCGTCGGCGGGAAGGTGGTCGAGCAGCTTCAGCGCATGGGCGAAGGGCACGTCCGGGTCACGCATGCCCTGCAGGATATGGACAGGGCAGCCGGTTTCGATCACCCCCTTGAGCACCCGGTTTTCCCGCCCGTCCTCGATCAGTGCGCGCGTGAAGATGTTCGGTTCGGAACTGTATTCGGAGGGCTCGTCGAAATAGCCACGCTCTTCAAGCGACTGTCGCTGCCCATCGGTCAGATGCGGTTCGATGAGTTCGCTGGTGAAGTCGGGGGCCGGGGCGATCAGAACCATGCCCTTGAGCGCCGGGCCTCGTCTTTCCGGGTCGCGCGCGCGCTTCTTCAGTTCCTCGGCAAGGCGGAGTGCGATCCAGCCTCCCATGGAGGAGCCGATCAGCACCAGTTCCTCCGGTGCGATATGATCGATGACGGCAAGCGCCTCCGTAAGCCAGCGGCTGATCGTGCCGCGCACGAATGCGCCTCCCGATTCTCCGTGCCCCGAATAGTCGAATCTGATGCAGGCAATGCCGAGCTTTTCCGCAAGCTGGTCCGCGGCCACGGCTTTCGACCCCTGCATGTCCGACCGGTAGCCGGAAAGCCACAGAAGCGTCGGTTCGCGGCTGTTGCGGGTCGCGGGCCGGTAACGGATGGCAATGGGCCGGAGGGCGTCGCCCGCTCCCACCTCGATGAACTCCGCATTCGTCGTTTCGCCTGTCATTCCTGTCTCCGCTCGCATCGCCGCATCCGACGTGTTTTCCGCATTCTTCCGCTTTTGGCAATGTTGAAGCGAGCCGAATATGGGCGACTACCCCTGTCCGTTGCATGAAAGTCCCCTCGAAATCCGCGTTAAAATCCGCTTTCCCGCCGCAGGAGGGAGGTGATTTTCCCGAAGAGACATGTTAAGAAACTGCCGCGTCGCTCGGCCGAGGGCCTGTCCCATGCACGGGACGCTTCCCATATGGAGCGGCGAATATTAATTTTTGAGGAGAATACGACCATTCGCAGACCTTTCAAAGCCGATGCCCCAACCCGTGACGGGCCGCGTTCCAACCGTGAAATCCGCGTCCCGCGCGTGCAGCTGATCGATGCGGAAGGCAACAATCAGGGTATCGTTCCGATCGATCAGGCCCTCCGTCTCGCCGACGAAGCGGGCCTCGATCTCGTTGAGATTTCCCCGAATGCCGAACCGCCGGTGTGCAAGATCCTCGATCTGGGCAAGCTGAAATATGCGACCCAGAAGAAGGCTGCAGAGGCGCGCAAGAAGCAGAAGATCGTCGAGGTCAAGGAAATCAAGATGCGCCCCAACATCGACACCCATGATTATGAGGTGAAGATGAAGGCGATGAATCGCTTCTTCGAGGAAGGCGACAAGGTCAAGGTGACGCTGAAGTTCCGCGGCCGTGAAATGGCGCACCAGGAGCTGGGCCTCAAGCTCCTGCTTCAGGTCAAGGAAGACACGCTCGGCGTGGCCAAGGTCGAAGCTGAGCCGAAGCTCGAAGGCCGTCAGATGATGATGGTGCTGGCACCGAAATGATTTTTGCCTCCTGAGGCAGAACAGAAAAGCCGTCCTTCGGGACGGCTTTTTTCGTTCTGCCTGACAGTTTGCTGACACCTCGCGTGGGGCTTTGTCAGGATGGTTTTGCGATAGTCCTCTCAACGAAGCAAGACATGAGGTGAATACGATGATCCGCTCCCTGCGAAAGATTGCTCTTCTGTCCTTTACGGCCATGGCGACCCTCGCGATCGTGCCGGCGATCGGCAAGACGGTTCTGACGACCAGTGCTTTTGCCAAGGACGGTAATCACGAATCCCACGGCGGCGATCATTCCGGTGGCGGACGGGGCCATGACGGCGGAGGTCATGAGGGCACGGGCCATGATGACGGCGATGACGACAGCGGCTCCACCGCCGGCACCGATACGGACGACTCCGGCGACGATGCCGATGACGACAAATCTGCAAAGCACGAGGATAATGGCCGCCGGCGTCACGGCAACGATACGGCCCGCGAACATGCAAACGAGCGCAGCCGCGTCGCCCTGTCGGTCTCCGACAGCGAGCTGGAGGGACTGCGGGATGGATCGCTGAAAGCGGTCGACAGCCTCGGGCGGACGCATGAGGTGGAAATCGAAAAGGAACACGGAACGGTCAAGGTGGAGGTCAAGCTGGATGGCGGAGACGACACCGGCGGCGCCATCACCGGCGTGAAAGTCGTGCCAGCCACCTGATCCAGATCATGCGCTTTGCCGGTCCGCGCCCCCATCAAGAGGGCTGGCAAAACAGGAACCCTGCCCAGGCTGCCGCCGCCCCGGGCAGGGTTTCTCCTTTTCCGGAGGTCCGTGGAAACGAAAAACGATTCCCGGCCATGCTTGAATCCGTTGCGGGGAAAGGCCAATCTGGGAAGGAACGGGAGAGCCGATGCAAAGACGTACATTCCTCTTTATCGCCATGACACTCTGCCTCGGCATAGCCGGGCCGATTGCGCCTGCTTTCGCCAAGGACGGTGGCAAGGGGGAAGGCGGCAAAGGGGAAGGCAAGGGCGGTGACGGCGGCGAAGGGGAAGGGTCCGGCGGCGGCGAAGGCTCAGGTGGCGGCGGCGAAGGGGAGGGCTCCGGCGGCAAGGGCTCCGGCCACTCGGGTTCCGATGGTGACGATGGCGATGACGGCGGCTCCGGCAAGGGCTCTGGCGGCGATGACGATGCCAAGGCGGAAGCGGAGGCGGAGGCCGAGCACGAGGAAGCGGCCGAGGCTGTGCGCAAGGGCGAAGTGCTTTCCTACAAGGATGTGATGGACCGTCTGAAAAGCGACCAGGTGGGCCGGGTGTTGCGCATGGAGCTCGATCGCTCTTCCCGCGGCCCCGTCTACCGCATGCGGATCGAAGACGAGGCCGGCTTTGTCTCGACGGTGGTCGTCGATGCCCGCACCGGGCGCTTGCTGTTGCCGGGGGCGCCCTGACATGCGCCTGCTTCTGGCGGAAGACGACGCCGATATTGCTGCCCATACGCTCGCCCGGCTTTCCGCCGAAGGCTATTCGGTCGACCATTGCAGCCGGGGCCCCGAAGTCTGGGACCGGGGCGAGACCGGAGATTATGCCGCGATCATTCTGGATCTGGGTCTGCCCGGCATGGACGGACTGTCCATCCTGAAGCGCTGGCGGGCAGCGGGCGTGGAAACGCCCGTCCTCGTTCTGACCGCCCGCGGCTCGTGGATGGAGCGGGTGGATGGCTTTGAAGCGGGAGCGGACGATTATCTGCCCAAACCTTTTCGTTCGGAAGAACTTCTGGCCCGGCTGAAAGCGCTCTTGCGCCGCGCGGTCAGGGCGCCCGTCGCAGCCCTCGCCGCCGGACGCTTCGTGATGGACGATGCATCGAAGCGTGTCACCTTCGACGGGCAGGTGCTGGACCTCAGCCCGCAGGAATATCGGCTCGTCTCTCTCTTCATCCGCGAAAAGGGCCGCGTGCTCTCACCGATCGAGATTGCCAATCACGTGCAGGGCCGGGACGACGATGCAGCCAAGAATGCGGTGGAAGCGATGATTGCCCGCCTGAGGCGCAAGACCGACCCTTCCGCCATCGAAACCCGGCGCGGCTTTGGCTACTGCATGCCGGACCATCGCGAATGATCCGGTCGCTGCGCTTCCGGCTGGCTGTCGGCGCCCTTGTCGCCATTGCGCTCGCCCTGCTTGCGACCGGCCTCATCCTCAGCCGGGTGTTTACCGATTATGTCGTCCAGCGCTACCGGACCGAAATGGGCGCGGTCATCGATCAGTTGACCGCCGAGATGGAGTTGAGAAATGGCCAGCTGGTAATCCGGCGCAAGCCCGCGGATCCCCGCTTTCGCTTGCCGGCCAGCGGCCGCTATTGGCAAATCACGCCCGAGACGGGCGCTGCGCTGCGGTCTCCATCGCTCTGGGATACGGCGCTGGAGGGGCAGGCGGAGGCAAATTCACCGGCTTTCCTGCGCGGCAGCGGTCCTGACGGAGCGCCCGTCCTGATCGTCGAACGGGCGCTCAAACTCGAATCCGGGGATGGCACGGTGCTTCCCTTTCGGATCATGTCGGCTTTTCCGGAAGAAGAGCTCAATCGGGCCCTGGAAGACTATCACAGCACGCTTCGGCGCATGCTGCTGCTGACGGCTGCACTGCTGATGGCGGCAGCCTATCTGCAAGGCGCCATCGGCCTGCGCCCCCTGACCCGGCTGCGCAAGGAGGTGGCGGAGGTGCGCTCCGGCGCCGCGAACCTCATTGCCGACGAAGGACCCGCCGAGCTGAAGCCGCTGATCGCCGAGCTCAATCTCCTGTTGCGCGAGCGGCAGACGGCCCTGGAGCGCGCCCGCGCCCGGGCAAGCGATCTCGCCCATGGCCTGAAGACACCGTTGACCGTCCTGCAGCAACTGGCCGACAAGCTGCCGGAGCAGGACCGTGCCCTTGCCCGCCAGCAGGTGGAACTCGTGCGCCAGCGGGCCGACCGGCAATTGCAGGCAGCCCGCCTCGGCGTCGAGCAGATGGCGAGCACCGGGCTTGCCGGCCTCTGCGGCAAGCTCGTCATGGTCCTCACGCCCGTCACCCGCAGTCGCAAGGTGATCTGGGAAAGCGAGATCCCCGCCGAAATCGCCATTCACGCGGATGCGGCGGATCTCGCGGAATGCCTCGGCAACATTCTCGACAATGCGAGCCGCTGGGCCGTGAACCGCATCCTGATCCGGGCGGAACGCCTCGAGGCGGGCCGGATCGCGATTGTCGTTTCCGATGACGGGCCGGGCATCGCCGAGGCGGACCGGGAGCGTCTGCTGAAGCGGGGCGAGACCGATGACCGCAGCGCCACCGATGCCGGACAGCCGGCGGGAAGCGGCCTCGGGCTTGCCATCAGCCGCGATATCGTCGAAGCCTATGGCGGTCGCCTCGTGCTTGGACAGGGCGAGACGGGCGGGCTCGAGGTTCGGCTCGACTTTCCGGGTTCCGCCGGGGCCTGAGGCAAAGATTCTCGCGCCGCTCCCGTTGCACTTTTTCAAGCCTGCGGTTATAAGCGCGCGTCCGAACGGTCCGGCAGGGCATGCCGTGGCCGTTCTTTATGCTTGAAAACGGGCTTCGTCTGCCTGTTTCGATACAAGAACAATGGAGTAGCAAAATGCCCAAGATGAAGACGAAATCGTCTGCCAAGAAGCGGTTCAAGATCACCGCGACCGGCAAGGTAAAGGCTGCAGCCGCTGGCAAGCGCCATGGCATGATCAAGCGTACCAACAAGTTCATCCGCGATGCACGCGGCACGATGGTTCTGGCCGAGCCCGATGGCAAGAAGGTCATCAAGAACTACCTGCCCAACGGTCTCTGAGACTGTAAGCCCGCGTTACTTTAAGGAGATCATGACATGGCACGCGTAAAACGTGGCGTAACGTCCCGCGCCAAGCACAACAAGGTATTCAAGGCAGCCAAGGGTTTCTACGGCCGCCGCAAGAACACGATCCGCGCCGCAAAGGCCGCTGTGGATCGTTCCAAGCAGTTCGCTTACAAGGATCGCAAGATCAAGAAGCGGAATTTCCGCGCTCTGTGGATCCAGCGTATCAACGCCGCTGTGCGTGAATTCGGCCTGACCTACGGCCGCTTCATCGACGGCCTGAACAAGGCTGGCATCGCTGTTGACCGCAAGGTCCTGTCCGACATGGCCATCCATGAGCCGGCAGCTTTCGGCGCGCTCGTCGCCGCCGCCAAGAAGGCACTCGCCTACCTCAAGGAAGCCGGTACGGCAAACGAGTTTGAAAGCGCGGTCAAGTAAGCCAGCGCTTCCCAAGCTTTTGCATTAAAACCGATTGGGAAACCCGCGCTGGCAGGGCTGGCGCGGGTTTTTCTTATGCCTGCCTCCTCCCGCCTCTTTCCGATCCAAGCCAGGAAATCCAGGAATGTCCGATCTCGACACTTTGAAAACCGAACTGCTCGGCGCGGTGGCTGAAGCCGCCGACGAGGCCGCCATCGAGGCCGTGCGCGTATCTGCCCTTGGCAAGAAGGGCTCGGTCTCCGAATTGCTGAAGACGCTGGGGGCCATGAGCGCCGAGGAGCGCCAGACGCGCGGTGCGGCCATCAACGCGCTGAAGAACGAGGTGACGGAGGCGATTGCCGCCCGCAAGGCCGAGCTCAAGGAAGCGGCGATCAATGCCCGCCTGAAGGCCGAAACGGTCGATGTCAGCCTGCCGGTCCGCTCTTCGCCGGCCGAGCGCGGCCGCATCCACCCGATCAGCCAGATCGTCGACGAGATCACCGCCATTTTCGGCGACATGGGCTTCTCCATTGCCGAAGGCCCTGACGTCGAGACCGACTATTACAACTTCACGGCGCTCAACTTTCCGGAAGGCCACCCGGCCCGCGAGATGCACGACACCTTCTTCTTCCGCCCGGACGAGAAGGGCGAGCGCAAAGTCCTGCGCACCCACACCTCGCCGGTGCAGGTTCGCACCATGGAAGCGCAGAAACCGCCGATCCGCATTATCATTCCCGGCAAGACCTATCGCCAGGACAGCGACGCCACCCATTCGCCGATGTTCCATCAGGTGGAAGGCCTCGTGGTCGACCGCAAGGCCAATGTGGCGAACATGCGCTGGGTGCTGGAAGAGTTCTGCAAGGCCTTCTTCGAGGTGCCTTCCGTCACCATGCGCTTCCGCCCGTCCTTCTTCCCCTTCACCGAGCCGTCCTTCGAGGTCGACATCCAGTGCGACCGCTCCGGCCCCTCGGTGAAGTTCGGCG
Source organism: Gellertiella sp. DMC107 (assembly GCF_056313605.1). NCBI lineage: Bacteria > Pseudomonadati > Pseudomonadota > Alphaproteobacteria > Hyphomicrobiales > Rhizobiaceae > Gellertiella > Gellertiella sp. DMC107. The sequence goes on from NZ_JBQUZZ010000002.1 coordinate 291,859, forward strand.
AAGGCAAGGACTGGATGGAAATCCTCGGCTGCGGCATGGTTCACCCGAACGTGCTGCGCGCCGGCGGGTTGGACCCGGACGAATATCAGGGCTTTGCCTGGGGCATGGGCCTCGACCGTATCGCCATGCTGAAATACGGCATGCCCGACCTGCGCGACTTCTTCAACGCCGATGTCCGCTGGATGACCCATTACGGCTTCCGGCCGCTGGACATGCCGACGCTGTTCGGGGGACTGAGCCAGTAAGATGCCGACGCTTCTGATATGGCATGGCTACAAGTTCCGTTTTTATGCCTCTGACGGGCCGGAACCGCCTCGCGTCCATATCGTGCGAGACCAGAAGTCAGCCAAGATGTGGCTGATCAGCATGGAACTGGCCTATGCCCACGGCTATAATAGCCGGGAAATCGCCGAGTTTACCGCCAAGGTGGCGGAGAACCGGCAGGTCTGGATGGAGCAGTGGAATGAGTTCTTTGGAATTTGAGACCGAAGAAATGCGCCCGGTGGCTGCCCGTTGTGACAGGGATTTTGTCTATGTCGCCGTGGCGGACGGTCGCGAGATCCGCGCACCACTGTGGTGGTACCCCTTCCTGGCGGAAGCCACGCCAGAACAGCGGGCCCATGTCGAACTCCTCTATTCCGGGGTCTGGTGGCCCGACATGGATGAGGGTGTCTCGGTCAAGGGCCTTTTCCTGGGCTGGAAAGCGCCTGGCGCCAAGGCGCCCGGCAAGGCCGCTTGAATAATTTTCCGGATGTCCGGCATGGCCCCCAAGGGCCAGATGAATGCGACGATGAAGGTTTGATACGATGAAATTCACCCTTTCCTGGCTCAAGGATCACCTCGATACCGATGCCACGCTGGACGAAATCTGCGAGCGCCTGACGGCCATCGGCCTCGAGGTCGAGGATGTCGACGACAAGGCGGCCTACAAGCCCTTCGTCATCGCCAAGGTCGTTTCGGCCGAGAAGCATCCCCAGGCGGACCGCCTGAAAGTGCTGATGGTCGATATCGGTGCGGGTGCGCCGGTGCAGGTCGTCTGCGGTGCGCCGAATGCGCGCGCCGGCCTCGTCGGCGCCTTTGCCGCGCCCGGCACCCATGTGCCCGGCATCGACGTGACGCTTGCCGTCGGCAATATCCGCGGTGTCGAAAGCCGCGGCATGATGTGCTCCGAAAAGGAGCTCGACATGTCCGACAATCATGACGGCATCATCGACCTGCCTGACGATGCGCCCGTCGGCACGAGCTTCGCCGCCTATGCCGGCATTGACGATCCGGTCATCGAGATCAACCTCACGCCGAACCGCTCGGACTGCACCAGTATCTACGGGATTGCGCGCGATCTCGCCGCCTCCGGCCTCGGCCGTCTTAAGACGCCGGTAGCGCCCTCGTTCAAGGCACAAGGCGCAACGCCGACCGAGGTTATCCTCGATCTTGACGATGCAAGTCTCTGCCCCGGCTTTGCGCTCCGCCTCGTGCGCGGCGTAAAGAACGGCCCGAGCCCGGAATGGATGCAGCGCCGGCTCACCGCCATCGGCCTTCGCCCGATCAATGCGCTGGTCGACATCACCAACTACCTGACCTTCGATCAGGGCCGCCCGCTGCACGTCTTCGATGGGGCGAAGGTCAAGGGCAATCTCGTGGTACGCCGCGCTACCGAAGGCGAGACCGTGCTGGCGCTCGACGGGCGCGAATACAAGCTTGGACCCCAGAACGTCGTCATTGCCGATGAAAACGGCGTCGAATCCATCGGCGGCATCATGGGCGGGGAGCATTCGGGCTGCGATGAGAACACGGTGGACGTGCTGATTGAATCCGCGCTCTGGCATCCGCTGAACATTGCCAAGACCGGCCGTTCGCTCGGCATCATCACCGATGCGCGCTACCGCTTCGAGCGTGGCGTCGATCCGGAATACTTGGTCCCCGGGCTCGACCGCGCCACCGAACTGGTTCTGGACCTCTGTGGCGGCGTTGCGGCGGAAGCCCGCGTCACCGGCTATGCCGGCTATCAGGCGAAGATCGTCGATTTCCCCTTCTCGGAAGTCAAGCGTCTGACCGGCCTGACTGTCTCGAAGGAAGAGTCCGTCGAAATCCTGACCGGCCTCGGCTTCACCGTCGCCGGCTCCGGCGAGCGGGTTTCCGTCTCGGTACCCTCCTGGCGGCCGGATGTGGATGGCAAGGCGGATCTCGTGGAAGAGGTCATGCGCATCCACGGCGTCGACAACATCAAGCCCGAGCCGCTGGAACGGGATGTGCCGGTCAATGGCCGCATTCTCACCACGCTGCAGATCCGCACCCGCGCGGCCAAGCGTGCGCTTGCCGCGCGCGGCATGCTGGAAGCCGTCACCTGGTCCTTCATCTCGGAAGAACAGGCAAAGCTTTTCGGCGGCGGTTCCGAGGCGCTGAAGCTCGCGAACCCGATTGCCGCCGACATGTCCGACATGCGGCCCTCGCTGCTGCCGGGCCTGCTCACCGCTGCCCAGCGCAATGCGGACAAGGGCTTCGGCGATGTGGCGATCTTCGAAGTGTCCGGCACCTATGAAAACGACCGCCCGGAAGGCCAGCGTCGCGTCGCCGGCGGTATTCGCCGCGGTACGGCGACGATTTCGGGCGCGGGCCGCATGTGGTCCAACGCCAAGACGGGCGGCGGCAAGAATGCCGATGTCTTCGATGCCAAGGCCGATGCGCTGGCGGTGATCGAAGCCGCAGGTTTGCCGATGGCCAATATCCAGATCGAACAGGGCGGACCGGACTGGTATCACCCGGGCCGCTCCGGCACGATCAAGATGGGCCCGAAGATCGTGCTCGGCCATTTCGGCGAGTTCCATCCGAAGGTGCTGGAAGCGCTCGACGTCTCCGGCGCACTGGCCGGTTTCGAGGTCTTCCTCGATGCCATGCAGGAGCCGAAGAAGAAGGCCACCCGCACCAAGCCGGCGCTGGAGCTGTCGCCCTTCCAGGCGGTCAAGCGCGACTTCGCCTTCGTGGTCGACAAGGCCGTCGATGCCGCCTCGATCCTGAAAGCCGCCGGCAGCGCCGACCGAAAGCTGATTACTGCCGTCAACGTCTTCGACGTCTTCGAGGGTGCATCCATCGGCGAGGGCAAGAAGTCGGTCGCCATTGAAGTGGTGATCCAGCCGGTTGACCGCACGCTCACCGACGAGGATTTCGAGGCGCTGACCGGCCGCATCGTCGGCAATGTCACGAAGACGACGGGCGGCGCGCTGCGGGCCTGATCCGGCAAATGAAACGCTGCAGGAAGGCACCCCGCGGGTGCCTTTTTGCTTTTCGGGTGGTGGAGCCATCGGCGGTCGCGCTAGTTTTCCCTGATCAAGAGGGAGATTCGAGCCATGCGAAAACCCGCATCCGTCAGGGGATTGGAAGAACTCGGCCGCGTGCGCCTGTCGCAAAATTTCTTCCTTCGCGATTTTCTCCATTCGGAAATCGCCGCCCTGCATGGCTTTGCCAATATTCCCGACAATCCCGATCTCGCCATTGCGGCGGGTAAACGCCTTTGCGAAGACCTGCTGGAGCCGCTGCAGGCCACCTTCGGGCGACTGCATATCCGCTCCGCCTACCGGTCACCCGAGGTCAATGATTTCGGCAATCGCAACGGTTTCAACTGTGCCCAGAACGAGAAGAATTATGCGGGCCATATCTGGGACAGGCGGGATGCGGCGGGCCGCATGGGCGCCACCGCCTGCATCGCCATCCCCTGGATCTGGGACCGGTTTCAGACAAAAGGCGACTGGCGCCGGCTTGCCTGGTGGATCCACGATCATCTGCCTTATCACGGTCTCGAATTCTTCCCGAAACTCTGGGCGGTGAACGTCAACTGGCGCGAGGAGCCGGAGCGCATCATCACCAGTTTTGCCGATCCCCGCGGCGTGTTGACACGGCCGGGAATGGCGAACCATGAGGGCCGTCATGCGGCGGAGTATGAGGGTTTCCGGAATTGAAGCGGGCGGGGTGATTTTCAAAGGCAGCTTGAAGATGGTTGGTCTCAGGCGACCCCCACCCCTGACCCCTCCCCACAAGGGGGAGGGGGAAAGCGCCGCCTTGCCAAAGTTGCCATGCATGTCGACCAAAGACCTACATCCAGGCCGGAATGGGGCTGGGGCAGAGCGCCTGCCCTCCCCCCCCTTGTGGGGAGGGGCAGGGGTGGGGGTAACCCTGGAATGGAGGAGTGAGGTAAACTCAGCGAGGAGGCGGGAACCCGGCTCCCGCCCTCAGAAGCTCGCCGGCGTATTGATCCATAGAAGGATGGTCTCGGCTTTGGAGACATTGCGCCAGGAATGGGGGCGATGGCTTTCGAAGGTGAAGCTGTCGCCGGCGTTCAGTTCGAAGAACTGGTCGCCATCGAGAATGATCTCCAGCGAGCCGGTGAGCACATAGATGAATTCCTCGCCGTCATGCTGGTAGGCGCCCTCCGAGGAAGCGCCGGGCGCGAGCTGGAAGCGGTGGCACTGCATCTGCTTGGCGCCTTCGGCGAGCACCTGCACCGTCACGCCCGATGTGGTGGCCGGCCAGGTCGGCCATTCGCCATAGCGCACCAGACTTTCGTTCGGGCGGGTCTTGTCCTCGCCGCAAAGGATCGACACGGTCGTGCCGAAATAATGGGCGACCGCATGCAGCGCCGTCAGCGACAGGCCCTGCGACGTGCGCTCGAAGGTGGAAAGAACGGAGGTAGTGACGCCGATTGCCTTCGCCACCGTGTCCAGCGTGTCGCCCGCCGCCCGGCGCATGCGCCGCACCTTGTGACCGACGGGGATCTCGTCCGGGCCCGGCTTGCGTTCGGGAAGCGGCGCGGCGGCAACGGGCAGGGGGCCTGCGTCGCCCTCGTCCTCCCCCTTCAGAAATTCGCGGATGGCCGCCGGGTTGAGCCCCTGCTCCTGCCGCAGCCAGGCAATCCGCTTCAGTCGTTCCAGAAGATCGCCGTCATAGAGCCGCTGGCCGCTTTCGGTGCGGATCGGTTCGAACAGGGACTGGCTTTCCCAGAGCCGGAGCGTCGAGGGCGAGACTCCCACCATCCGCGCCGCTTCCGCAATCTTGAACCGTGTTGTCTGCATCGGAGGCCAGCCGTTTCTGTGTCGCGATTTCTCTTTAGCGATGGAAATCCATATTGCAAATCTACAGAAAAAATGTAAGTAAATTTTCGGCCCAAGTCGAGGGCCGTTTTCTTTGACCAGAGCGCGGGGCTCCGCGCCGACCACCATCCCGGGGATTTCACCATGTTGAACGCCGAAATTTCAGCACGCAAGAACGAAGCCATCTCTCGCGGCGTCGGTATGACGACGCAGGTCTATGCCGAGCGTGCCGAGAATGCCGAAATCTGGGATGTCGAGGGCCGACGCTATATCGATTTTGCCGCCGGTATCGCCGTGGTCAATACGGGCCACCGCCACCCCAAGGTCATCGATGCGGTCAAGAACCAGATCGACCGCTTCACCCATACCTGCCATCAGGTCGTGCCTTACGAGAACTATGTGCGTCTCGCCGAGCGCCTGAACAAGCTGGTTCCCGGCAACTTCGCCAAGAAGACCATTTTCGCGACCACCGGCGCCGAAGCCGTTGAAAACGCGATCAAGATCGCCCGCGCCGCCACCGGCCGCTCGGCCGTTGTCGCCTTTACCGGCGCTTTCCACGGCCGTACCTTCATGGGCATGGCGCTGACCGGCAAGGTCGTTCCCTACAAGGTCGGCTTCGGCGCGATGATGAGCGATGTCTTCCATGTGCCGTTCCCGGTCGACCTGCATGGCGTCTCGGTCGAAACCGCACTCGACGTGCTCGACAAGCTCTTCAAGGCCGATGTGGATCCAAAGCGTGTGGCCGCGATCATCGTCGAGCCGGTTCAGGGCGAAGGCGGCTTCTATGAAGTCCCCCGCGCACTGATGAAGGCGCTCCGCAAGCTCTGTGACGATCATGGCATCCTGCTGATCGCAGACGAGGTGCAGACCGGCTTTGCCCGTACCGGCAAGCTGTTTGCGATGGAACATCATGATGTGGTTCCGGATCTCACCACCATGGCCAAGGGTCTCGCCGGCGGCTTCCCGCTGTCCGCCGTCACCGGCCGCGCCGAAATCATGGATGCGCCCGGCCCCGGCGGCCTCGGCGGCACCTATGCCGGCTCGCCCATCGGTGTGGCGGCTGCCAATGCGGTGCTGGACGTCATCGAGGAAGAAAAGCTCTGCGAACGGGCCGAAGCGCTCGGCGCCCGCCTGAAGCAGCGGCTGGCCTCGCTCCGTGATGCGGTGCCGCAGATTGTCGATATCCGCGGCCCGGGCTTCATGGTCGCCGTCGAATTCAACAACAAGGGCACCAACAAGCCGGATGCGGATTTCGCCAATGCGATCCGTCTGAAGGCGCTGGAGAAGGGCCTGATCCTGCTGACCTGCGGTGTTTACGGCAATGTCATTCGCTTCCTGGCGCCGATCACGGTACAGGACAACGTGTTCAACGAGGCGCTGGACATTCTCGAAACCTGCATGCGCGACGTATCGGCGGAGGCAAAGTAATGGCGATTTCGAACACACTCCTCTCGAAGCTCAAGGACCCCTCGCTGGTCACCGACAAGGCCCTGGTCGCGGGCGAATGGCTGGCGGCCAGCGAAAGCGGCCGCACCTTCGACGTGACCAACCCGGTCAATGGCGAAGTACTGGCCACGCTCCCGAACCTGACGAAGGCCGAGCTCACCCGCGCCATCGACAAGGCGCATGAGGTGCAGAAGGCCTGGGCGAAGAAGACGGGCAAGGAGCGCGCGGGCGTTCTGCGCAAGCTCTTCGATCTCATGGTCGCGAATGCCGACGACCTCGCCACCATCCTGACGATGGAAATGGGCAAGCCGCTGGCGGAAGCCAAGGGCGAAATCCTCTATGGCGCAGCCTATGTCGAATGGTTCGGCGAGGAAGCCAAGCGCGTCTACGGCGACACCATCCCCGGCCACCAGGCCGACAAGCGCATCATCGTCATCCGCCAGCCGGTGGGTGTGGTGGGCGCCATCACGCCCTGGAACTTCCCCAATGCCATGCTGGCCCGCAAGATGGCGCCGGCACTGGCCGTCGGCTGCACCATGGTGTCGAAGCCCGCCGCCCAGACGCCGCTTTCGGCCCTGTCGCTCGCGCTCCTCGCCGAGCGCGCCGGCGTGCCCGCCGGTGCCTTCTCGGTCTTTACCGGCACCGAGGCGTCCATGGTGGGCAAGGAGTTCTGCGAAAACGAGAAGGTGCGCAAGCTCACCTTCACCGGCTCCACCAATGTCGGACGCATCCTGATGCGGCAGGCAGCCGACCAGATCAAGAAGCTCGGCCTCGAACTCGGCGGCAACGCACCATTTATCGTCTTCGACGATGCGGATCTCGATGCGGCGGTGGAAGGGGCCATGGTCTCCAAGTACCGCAATGCCGGCCAGACCTGCGTTTGCGCCAACCGCATCTATGTGCAGGCCGGCGTCTATGATGCCTTTGCCGAAAAGCTCGCGGCCCGCGTCTCCGCCATGAAGGTGGGCGACGGTCTCGAAGCCGGTGTCAACACCGGCCCGATGATCGACGGCAATGCGCTCGCCAAGGTGCAGGAGCACGTGGACGATGCCGTTTCCAAGGGGGCGAAGATCGCCGTCGGCGGCAAGCAGCCTGATCTCGGCGGCCTCTTCTACCAGCCGACGATCCTGACCGGCGTGACCTCGGACATGATGGTGGCCCGGGAAGAGACGTTCGGTCCCGTGGCGCCGCTCTTCAAGTTCGAGACGGAAGCCGAAGTGGTGGAAATGGCCAATAATACCGAGTTCGGCCTCGCCTCCTACTTCTTCTCCCGCGACGTCTCGAAGATCTTCCGCGTGGCCGAGCAGCTGGAATATGGCATGGTCGGCATCAATACGGGCCTGATCTCCACGGAAGTGGCGCCCTTCGGCGGCATCAAGCAGTCCGGCACCGGTCGCGAAGGCTCGAAATACGGCATCGACGACTATACCGAGCTGAAATACATGTGCCTTGGCGGCATCGAGTAAGCCGAAACCCATGAAAACCCCGGCCTCGCGCCGGGGTTTTTCGGTCTAGAGCAGACTGTCGGCCACTTCCCGACCGAGTCTTGCCAATTCGGCGAAATGCGGCGCGCGGCTGCTGTTGCGCCGCCAGAAGAAGCCGATCGTCCGCTCTGCCCGCCAGTCTTCCAGACGGATCAGATGCAGGTTGCTGTCCTTGCCGAATTCCGAGCGCACATAAAGCTCCGGGAAGAGCGACAGGCCCATTTCGATGGATACCATCTGGCGCAGCGCATCGAGGCTGGTTCCTTCATAATCCTCGGCCATTTCCGCGCCCGAGATGGCGGCGAGACGCCGGACGTCATCGAGCAGGCGGTGGCCGCGTCCGAGCGTGAGCAGCCGCTCGCCTTTCAGCGCCTCTGCCGGCACGGAGGCAAATCTGGCCAGCCGGTGATCGCGATGCACGGCCAGATAGATCTTCTCCCGACAGATCGGCTCGAAGGAAAAGGCTTCCGGATCGTCCGGTTGCTGGCCCAGACCGCAGTCGGTCTCCCCACCCAGCACCGCGCTTTCGAGCAGCCTCGGCCTGTCCTCGCGGATATAGAGTTGCAGGTCGCGATGCGCCGTATGGACCCGGGGCAAGAGATAAGGGAGGAAATAGGGCCCGAAGGAAGGCACCACGCCGAGCCGGATAAGCCCGCCGAGGCTGCCCTTTGCGCTGCGCGCCAGCGCGGTGATCTCGTCAAGGCTGGAGAGGATGCCCCGCGCCGTGGCGATGATCGCCGCCCCCGTTGGTGTCGGCTCGATCCGGCCCGGACTGCGGTCGATCAGCACGGTACCGAGCTGCTTTTCGAGAAGGGCCAGTTGCACCGATAGCGTCGGCTGCGAGACATGGCAGCGCCGGGCGGCTTCACCGAAATGCCCGGTATCGCCCAGGGCGACCAGATATTCCAGCTGTCTGTGCGTGGGCCGGTAGGGCAAGCTTTCCTCCATAGAGGCTATCTATTGCGAGGATAATATCAATCAATTGGATCAATTGGGCAAGGCGTGCGATCTTGCAGGCGTTGAGAAAGGAGTAAGAGATGAAACCGCTGTTGCGATCGCTGCGTACCCGCCATGAAATCGTCGATGCCAAGATCGGAAGCGAGCAGAACCGCCCCATGCCGGACAACCTGCGTATTCGGGCCCTGAAGAAGATCCGGCTGCGTATCAAGGAGCAGATCGCCTTTCTGGAACGGGAGGAGCGCACGCTGCTTGTCGGCTCGTAATACCCCCGCCTCAATCATGCCGGCCCATGAGCCGCCAGGGGCCGCGAGCTGCGGGGATGGCATGTCCGCCGCCATCCCCGCATTCGCCCGATGCGCCTCAGGCACTCCGACCCAGCGCCAGGACAAGAATGCCGAGCGCGGTGAGGCCGATGCCGGCCAGAGAGAGACGGCTGACCTCTTCGCCGAGGATCAGCACGCCGGAAAGGGTGGTGATGATGATGCCGAGCGCCACGAAGGGATAGGCGAAGGAAACCGGAATGCGCGAGAGGACGAAAAGCCAGAGAAGCGTGCCGAAACCATAGGCGGCAAGGCCTCCCCACAGGAAGGGCGATGCGAGCAGGATGCGCACCACCTCAGCCGCGCTGCCACCGCGCCCGAGCACGGCCTGAACGTCGGGGCGCGTCATTCCGACGCGAAAAAGGGTCTGCGCGAAAGCAGAGAGGCAAACGCTGACGAGAATAAGCAGGATCGGCATCAGGGCGTTTCCTTTGATGCGGCGGGATAGACGCAGAGATCGCCCTCCCTGTGCACGGGCGCTTCGGTGACTGCCGGATCGCAAAAGGTCACGACATAATCGATGCCCTGCTGCCGCGCATAGGTCATCCGCGCAGCGGCGGTCGGCAGCACCCGCACGGCGTCATAACGGCGTCGCCATTCGGCGTGGGTTGCGGGCGCCCACATGGGCGCGGCCCCGAATTTGTAGCTCGTCCAAACGGACCGATCGGCCGCTGCGAAAAAGCCGGTGACGTCATAGGCGAGGGCCTGGGAAAGGGCGGAGGCGCCTTCCGGGGCGGCTTCCGTACCCACGGGCAGCAGAAAAACGCTGTCGGCCCGCGTATGCTGCGCCGCCCATTGCCCGATCCGTTCCCATTGCGCGGAAAGTGCCCAGAGATTGCGGCTGCTAGCGATCGAGGGCAGCAGGGTCGAAGAAATGGAAAACGCAAGACTTGCAGCGAAGATGGCCTTTGCGAGCAGAAGCGTGAGGGGGCGCTGGACCAATGTCAGGGCAGGGCGCGCGGCGGGCAAGACCAGAATGACCGCAGCCGCCAGAAACAGGGGAAGCGCCGGCTTGCCGATCACGAGAAGTGCCGCCAGTGCGAAACCGGCAACCTGCGCGGGGCGGGCCTCGTCCGCCGCAAGCCCGGCGGCGGCCATCGAAAGCCCCAGCACGGCGAGCCACTGGATCAGCACGGCGCTGCGGATCAGGTGCAGGTTCAGGATGAAACGGCTTTCGGTGACAAGCGGGACCAGGCTGCCCAGGGCCAGGAGTACGAGTGCGGCGAGGGCCGCGGCCAGAAACAGGGCACGACGTTGCCGTATCAGGAATGCAGCGAGAACCATGCTCGCCGAGAGCAGGGCCAGAGACCACAGGTCCGGCTTCGACAGGCTATCGATGAAGAAATGGTAGGGGAAAAAATCGCGCAGATAGCCGCTGTAGGAATAATCGGGCCTATAGCCGGGCACTTCAGGCGTCAGGATCGTCCGGATGACCGGAACGAGTAGCGGCGCGCCGAGAACTCCCCCCGCCATCACGCCTTTCAGGAGGCCGACGAGACTTTCCTCCTTCGCATGAAGCCGCGTGGCCATGATCGCCAGCCAGAGCGGCGCGAGCCAGACGGCCATGAAGGCATTGAGGAAAAAGGTGACAGAGGCCACAAAGACCGAGCGGGCGATCTGACCTCTCACCGCCAGCGACAGCGAGAATATCAGCGTGGCATTGGCGAGTTCCGAATGAGAGAAATAGTTGATGTTCAGCCCACCGCCGCCCGGCGCATAACCGCTGGCCAGGGGGGATACCGCGATCAGGAACAGGAAATACGCCGAAAACCGGGTGCCGGAATAGCCAAAACTGCGGGCGAAATGAAGCACCGCGCCCATGGTCAGCAGTCGGGACAGGACAAAAGCAAGCAGCAGAAAGCTTTTCGGGGCGATCAGTGAGGCACTGCCGGCAAAAACCAGCCAGAATCCCGACGAAAAGCGTTGGAGTGACTGGATGAAGGCATCCCCAGCAAATTGCGGCAGATCGTAATCGCCCCGCAGGATCGGCAGGTGATAGATATTGTTGTTGTAGAACGGCACGAGCCCTGAATAGAGGATCGAGAGGAAGGCCGCTGCGCAGACGAGGGCGGCGATGACCAGGGTCGAGCCTTTGCTGCCCCCGGATTGCAGGCCGGTCGAGGACATCTGCGTCTCCATCACATGGCCAGGGCAACGAGCGTCAGGGTCGAGGCGCCGACCAACCAGCTGCGGACGTCCGTCAGCGCAAAGACAATCGGATCGTCATGCAATTGCCGCCGGTGGGCGAGCAGCAGCACGCGCCCGATCCAGTAGAGAAACAGCGGGCAGAGCAGCCACAGCAGCGCCGGCCTGGAATAGAGCTGCTTCACCGTATCGGAATTGACATAGAGCGCGAGGACAGTGATCGCATTCATGCCCGCTGCGGCAGCAAGGGCGGCAATGATCGGCAGGTCTGCAACACGGTAATCCCGGTTGGAGGGGTCGGGCAATTCCTTGTCGAGCCTTGCGGAAAGTTCCACATAGCGCTTGGTCAGAGCCAGCGCGGTGAAGAACATCAGGCAGAAGGCAAAGAGCCATTCGGAGACCGCAACCTGCACCGCTCCGGCGCCGGCCACGACGCGCATGGAATAGAGCAGCGAGAGCACGGTCACGTCCACCAGCATCATTTTCTTCAAGGAGAAAGAATAGGCGGTGGTCAGGGCCATATAGCCGACGAGCAGCGCCGCAAAGAGCGGCGGAAGCTGCGTGGCCAGCAGGGCAGAGGCGGCAAGCAGCAGCGGCACGAGCAACAGGCCGTGAGCCGGCGACACCGCGCCGGATGCGAAGGGTCTGCGCCTCTTCGACGGATGTCCGCGATCCGCGTGCAGATCGAGAAAATCGTTGATCACATAGACGGCGGAAGCCGCCAGAGAAAAACAGACGAAGGCGATCAGGGCGGAGACGAATGCCTGCCCCGCCAGCTGGTGCGATGTGAGCGCCGGAACGAAAACCAGCACATTCTTGGCATATTGATGCGGTCGGAGAAGCTTCACCAGCGCCTTGGTGCTGGAGGCCTTGCCCGAAAGCGCGGTCACATCGAGCCCTTCCCGGCGGAAGGCATCCGAATGGCCTGCGCTCATGCCGACCGCATAGGCCCGCCGTGCCGCCCGCCAGCCTGGACTATCGGTCCCCGCTGCACCCAGATAATCGAAGTCCGCTCCCTGTCCTGCCATCCGGAGCACGCTCTCCGGGTGGGTTGAGAAATCGGCCTTCGACAGAACCCCTGTCACGCAGCCGAGCCGTTGTTGCAGCAGCAGGGCGAGGGGCTTCATCGCCGGACTTGCCAGGAGATAGACCGGCCGCCCGGCGCGATGGGCATTGGTGATCACCACCTCGGCCTCTTCCCTCAGAGGCAGGGTCCGGGCCACCGTTTCAAGACCCTCCTCGCCGTCCGTACCCGTCAGGCATCCGATGGCCGCTTTCATCCGGCCGGCGGAAAGATTGGCTGCAAGCCGTTCCAGCCGGATATCCGCAGACAAAAGCCCGCCTTCCAGCTCCACCAGCAGCGGGACCGGCAATGCCGCCGTCTCCACTGCCCGATGCAGTTCCTCTTGCCGTTGGTTCTGCAGCATCATGCGCACGGACGAGTTCCTGTTGAAAAATGGACATACAATGGGAACAGCATATGAATCGATTGATTGAAGCTTTTCTTAACTAAGCCCGCTTTTTTGCGTGCAGCATGAAAAAAGCCGCCTTCCGAGGGGAAGGCGGCTTGAAGGGCCGTGCTGGATCCGGTCAGGATCAGTCCTTGGCGCGCTCCACATAGGAGCCGTCTTCGGTCATGATCACGACGCGGGTGCCGGCAGTGATATGCGGGGGAACGAGCGTGCGAACGCCGTTCGACAGGATCGCGGGCTTGTAGGAGGAAGAAGCCGTCTGGCCCTTCACGACCGGCTCGGTCTCGGTGATTTCGAGTGTCACGTGGCGCGGCAGTTCGATGGCGAGCGCTACGCCCTCGTGCATCGAGAGAATGCAGCTCATGCCTTCCTGCAGATAGGCCTTCATGTCGCCCACGGTTTCCGCGTCGACGGCGACCTGATCGTAGTTTTCGGGGTTCATGAAGTGATAGCCTTCGCCATCCTCATAGAGGAACTGGAAGGGACGGTCTTCCACGAAGGCGCGCTCGACCTGCTCGGTGGTGCGCCAGCGCTCGGAAACCTTCACACCGTCGACGATGCGGCGCATGTCGACCTGGGTGACAGGCGTGCCCTTGCCCGGATGGAAGTTCTGGGCGGTGAGCACCACGTAGAGCTTGCCGTCCACTTCGACGACATTGCCCTTGCGCAGCGAGGATGCGATGATCTTGACCATTAAGACGTCCTTGTAACTCTTCTTCCGGCGTCGTAGAGGGACGGCAACGATGGCGTCCCGGAACCGGCTTTGTCCGTTTCAGGGCCGGGACCTATCCTAATTTGCCGCCAAATGCCAGCCTCGGCGCGTGAAATAGAGCGAAGAAAGCGCGTAAAAAGCCATGGTCGCATCCCCCACACGACCGTCTCCCTGGTGGTCGCCCTCGGTCCATGCCGACCGGCGTCCCTTCCTGATCGGGCGCAACCGCATCCAGGCGGCCTTCCGGGCCTTCTTCGCGCGCCATGATTTCATCGAGGTGGATACGGCCACCCTGCAGGTTTCGCCGGGCAACGAGGCCCATCTGCACGCCTTTGCGACGCAGGCGATCGATCACGCGGGCGCGCGCCACCCGCTCTATCTCCATACCTCTCCGGAATTTGCCTGCAAAAAGCTGTTGGCCGCCGGGGAAGCCCGCATTGCCTGCTTTGCCCATGTCTATCGCAACCGCGAGCGCGGGCCGCTGCATCACCCCGAATTCACCATGCTGGAATGGTACCGGGCCGGAGAGACCTACGAGGCGCTGATGCGCGACTGTGCCGATCTTCTGGCGCTTGCGGCGGAAACCGCCGGCTGCCGGCTCTTTTCCTGGCGTGGCGAAACCTGCGATCCCTTTGCCGAACCCGAGCGCCTGAGCGTCGCTGACGCCTTTGAACGCTTCGCAGGCATCGACCTTCTGGTTACCACCACGGCCGCCGGCGAAACCGACCGGGACGCCCTGGCGGCGGCCCTTTCCCGCGCCGGCATTCGCCATGCCGCCGATGACAGCTGGGCCGATCTTTACAGCCGCGTGCTGGTGGAAAGGATCGAGCCGAAGCTGGGTTTCGGCCGTCCGACCATCCTCTACGGCTATCCGGTCAGCGAGGCGGCCCTTGCGCGGCCCTCGGCCGAGGAGCCCCGGGTGGCGGAACGCTTCGAGCTTTATGCCTGTGGCGTCGAGCTCGCCAATGCCTTCGGCGAACTCACCGACCCGGTGGAGCAGCGCCGTCGCTTCACGCTGGAAATGGCCGAAAAGCGACGGGTCTATGGCGAGGAATACCCGCTCGACGAGGAATTCCTCGACGCGCTCGCCCACATGCCTGATGCCAGCGGCATCGCGCTCGGCTTCGACCGCCTGGTCATGCTGGCGACGGGCGCGACCCGCATCGAGCAGGTGCTCTGGGCACCCGTGGCGGAGGTCTGAGGCGTGGGCGCCCGCACCATCACCACGGCGGAAGGCCTGGCGGATGCCGGCTTGATCTCGCCCGAAGCGGTCGATGAGGCCCGCCGGGTCGGCGCGCGCTATGCGATTGCCCTCACGCCCCTCATGGCCGCTCGGATCGCGGATCCGGAGGATGGCATCGGTCGGCAATTCCTGCCGCAGGCACGGGAACTCGATACGCTGCCGGATGAACTTTCCGATCCCATCGGCGATCATGCCCACGCGCCCGTCGAGGGGCTGGTGCATCGCTATCCGGACCGGGTGCTGCTCAAGGTTCTGCATGTCTGCCCGGTCTATTGCCGCTTCTGCTTCCGGCGGGAAATGGTCGGGCCGACGGGCGACGGCACGCTGTCCAGCGACGCGCTCGACCGGGCACTGGCCTATATCGCGGATCATGCGGAAATCTGGGAAGTCATCCTCACGGGCGGCGACCCGCTGATGCTTTCACCCCGCCGCCTGGGGGAGATCATGGCGCGCCTCTCGGCCATTCCGCATGTGAAGGTGGTGCGCCTGCACAGCCGGGTGCCGGCGGTCGAACCTGCCCGCATCTCGCCAGAGCTGGTGGCCGCGCTTCGCGGCTTCCGGGGCAGCACCTATGTGGCGTTGCATGCGAACCACCCCGACGAGTTCACGAAAGAGGCGGCGGACGCGCTTTCCCGGCTTGTGGACGCCGGGATCGTCCTCCTCAGCCAAAGTGTGCTGCTGCGCGGTATCAACGACGATCCCGATGTGCTTGAAAGGCTGATGCGCCGTTTCGTCGAGCATCGCGTCACCCCCTACTATATCCACCATCCCGATCTGGCTCCGGGGACGGCCCATTTCCGGCTCCCGATCGCCGAAGGCCTCAGGCTGGTCGCCTCGCTGAAAGGCCGGCTTTCAGGCCTCTGCAGGCCCGCCTATGTGCTCGATCTGCCCGGCGGTCACGGCAAGGTGGATCTTGAAAGCGCAGCCGCCGTCGCGCTGGAAGAGGGGCTCTGGCAACTGACCGACTATCGCGGCACGCCCCATCTCTACCGGGATTCCTGCCTCTGACAGAGCCTGATCGGGCAGATTTTCCGCAGCCTGTCCTATGCTGAAATGAAACAGGTGTGTATTTCCGTTTCGGTTTTTCCATCCCGGCCTGAACAGGAGAAATATCGCAACCACCTGTATTCAAAGCCATATGAGGGCAGATGTGTAAAAGTTACACAAGTTATGTTATACAACTTTAACTGAGTGAATTATCCGAATTTTATGGAATCCGCGCTATTCCTCTGGCTCGAATTTACCGGAGCTAGGGATCATCATGAACGTCAAAATCCGTGAACTTTTGGGCAAGCTCGGAAATCTGCCGGTTCCTGTCGAAACACTGGCGGACGATGCGGATCTCTACACGGCGGGCCTCTCCTCCTTCGCCTCTGTGCAGCTGATGCTGGGCATCGAGGACGCTTTCGAGATCGAGTTTCCCGACCATCTGCTGAACCGCAAGTCGTTCCAGAGCATTGCCGCCATCGAGGCGACCGTCGCCCAGATCGTCGCATCGAGCGAGGCCGCCTGATGAACATCGCGGCGCCGGTCATAACGGACAGTCTTGCCAGCCGCGCCGCCAGGGTCGCGGAAATCGCCGGGCGTCATGCGGCGGCGGTGGATCAGGAAGGTCGCTTCCCGCGCGAGGCGGTCGCGGCCATGAAAGCTGAAAGGCTTCTCGGCATCCAGGTGCCGGCAAGCGAGGGCGGAGAAGGCGCGACCTTTGCCGACATAGCCGAGCTGTGCTCGGTCATCTCCCAGGCCTGCGCCTCCAGTTCCATGATTTTCGCCATGCATCACATCAAGCTGTCGAGCCTGGTGGAGCACGGCTTCGAAAGCGCCTGGCATACGGAATTCATGCGCCGCGTGGCGGCCGAACAGCTGCTGCTCGGCTCGGCCACCACCGAAGGCGGCATTGGTGGCAACCTGCGCAATTCCATCTGCGCCATCGAGATTGCCGATGGCCGCTGCCGGCTGGAAAAGGATGCAACCGTCATCTCCTATGGCGCGGAAGCGGATGCGATCCTCATCACGTCGCGCGCCCATAAGGATGCGGCCCCCTCCGATCAGGTCATGACCGTCTTCCTCAAGGACCAGTACACGCTGGAGCGCACCCATGTCTGGGATACGCTCGGCATGCGCGGCACCTGCTCCGACGGCTTCCTGTTCAAGGGCGAGGCGCCTGCCGAACAGGTGTTCCCGAAGCCCTTTGCGGAAATTGCCGCCCAGTCCATGCTGGCTGCATCCCATCTCCTGTGGAGCGGCGTTTGGTATGGGATTGCTGCCGATGCGGTGGCGCGGGCCCAGGGCTTTGTGCGCGCCGCGGCCCGCAAGTCGCCTGGCCAGACACCGCCCGGCGCCCTTCGCCTGGCCGAGATTTCCGCCCAGCTCCAGCTGGTCCGGTCCAATGTCGTCGCGGGCCTGAAGACCTATCAGGATGCCCGCCATGACGAGGAGAAGCTCTCCTCCATGGCTTTCTCGGTGGCGATGAACAACATCAAGATCTGCTCGTCCGAGATGATCCTCGAGATCATCAACGGCGCCATGCTGATCTGCGGAATCATGGGCTACAAGAACGGCACGCCCTTCAGCCTCGGCCGGCATCTGCGCGATGCCCATTCGGCGCAGCTGATGATTTCCAACGACCGCATTTACTGCAACACGTCCTCCATGCTGCTCGTGCACAAGCAGGACACCAGCCTTCTGGGGTGAAACGATGGATATGCAGGTTTCCTTTCTCGACCGGCTTTTCGAATCCGGTCTGTTGATCGACACGGGCGTGGACGGTCTTTATGGCCGCTCCGGCCAGTTCGAGGACGTCATTGCCGCCTTCGAGCGGCTGATCGACCGCACCGGCGGGCCTGACGGCGCCGAAGCGATCCGCTTTCCGCCCGGCATGAACCGCGCCTATTTCGAGGCGAGCGGCTATATGAAGAGCTTTCCGCAGCTTGCCGGTACGGTCCATTCCTTCTGCGGCTGCGAGCTGGACCATATCAGCCTCCTGAAATGCATGGAGGACGGCCAGGACTGGACCAAGGGCCAGGAAGCCACCGACATCGTGCTGACGCCCGCTGCCTGCTACCCGCTCTATCCGACCATCGCCAAGCGCGGCGCCGTGAAGGAGGAGGGCCAGCTCTATGACCTCCAGTCCTACTGCTTCCGTCACGAACCTTCCAAGGATCCGGCCCGCCAGCAGCTGTTCCGCATGCGCGAATATGTCTTCATGGGTCCGCAGGACGAGGTGATGGCTTTCCGCCAGCGCTGGATGGACCGCGGCACCGAGATGATGAAATCGGTCGGCCTGCCGGTCGAGATCGACGTCGCCAACGATCCCTTCTTCGGCCGCGCCGGCAAGATGCTGGTCAACAACCAGCGCGACCAGAACCTGAAATTCGAGCTTCTGATCCCAATCACCTCGGTGGAAAAGCCGACTGCCTGCATGAGCTTCAATTACCATCAGGACCAGTTCGGCATCAAATGGGGCCTGAAGTTCAGGAACGACAATCCGGTCCATACCGCCTGTGTCGGCTTCGGTCTGGAGCGCATCGCGCTCGCGCTCTTCCACACCCACGGTCTCGACGTGAAGGAATGGCCGGAGAGCGTCCGCACGGTACTCTGGGGCTGATGGCCGATGGCTGATGTCTTTCCGGGTCTCGATCCGGCCACATACCGCCCGCATGCCCTGCATGCGAGCGAGCGCATGTGGCCGGAAACCAACTGCTATATCGATCTCTGGATCGAGGTGCTGAACACGCTTCGTGCAGCCCCCGAGGCGATGCTCGGCTTCACGCTGACGCAGGATTTCGAGGGCGACCAGTTCACCTTCTTCAAGGTGCCCCTGGAGGATCTCGAACGCCTTTACGGCATCCGCGCCACCGAGCTTGCGATCTTCGACAGCGTCGAGGCCCATGTACTCGAGCAGATCCGGCGCGGCCGGCTCTGCCTGGTCGAGATGGACAGCTTCTTCATGCCCGATACCCATGCGACCGGCTACCGCCGCGAGCATGGCAAGACGACCGTCGGGATCAACCGGCTCGATCCGGACGCCCGCGTGATGGATTATTTCCACAATGCCGGCTACTTCCGCCTGTCGGGCGAGGACTACGATGGCCTCTTCCAGAAGCATCTGAAGGCGGAGGACCCGCCCTTCCTGCCCTACACGGAATTCGCCAAGTTCCCGGCCGTTCTGCCAGACGAGGCGCATCAGCGAAGCGAAGCGCGCCGGCTGCTCGGCCTTCATTTCCGCCGTCGGCCGGAGACGAACCCGATTGCCGCCTTTGCCGCCGTCTTCCCCGCGCAGGTGGAGAAGGTGGCCGACCGGCCTTTCGATTTCTTCCACAAATATGCCTTCAACACGCTGCGCCAGCTCGGCGCGAATTTCGAGCTCGCCGCCACGCATCTGCAGTGGCTGGGCGAGGGCGAGGGCTTTGCGGAAGCGGCGGAGCAGGCGCTGAAGATTTCGGAAGTGTCGAAGACGGTGCAGTTCCAGCTGGCCCGCGCGATTGCGCGCCGCAAGTTCGATCCCCTTGCCACTGCGCTGGCACCCGCTATGGATGCCTGGGACGGCATGATGGACAGGCTCGGACCGGCCCTTGGCTGATTGGTCCGGGGAGGGGACGGGGCACATGGAACGGATTCTGGCGGCAAGTGTGGAGGAAATCCCGCTCGACAAGGGGTGGCAACTGGTCCTTACCTCAGCCGGCCGCCATGCCTTGCCTTCCGATATTCCCGCCGATACCGCGATCCCCGCGGCTGTTCCCGGAACGGCGGCCGGCGCACTGGCTGCAGCTGGCCGCTTCAGCGCTGAAGCCCCCGAACCGCTGATCGATCGGGATGCCTGGTATCGTCTGGACGACCCCCTGCCGGCCGGCGAGGCCGTGCTGCGCTTCGAGGGACTGGCCACCATTGCCGAAATCTATCTCGACGACCGGCTCGTCCTCACCTCCGACAGCATGTTCGAAAGCCATGACCTGCCGGTCTCGCTCAAGGGCGGCGAGCGGCTTTCCCTCTGCTTCCGGGCGCTGAAACCCCATCTGGACAAAACCGGTCCCCGTGCCCGCTGGCGTCCGCGCATGATGAGCCATCAGGGACTCAGGCTCGTCCGCACCACCCTGCTCGGCCACATGCCGGGCTGGTGTCCGGAGGTGCATGCGGTCGGGCCCTGGCGGCCGGTCAGCCTCCTTAAGCCCCGTCCCCATGCCGTTTCCGATCTCATGCTGCATGCTACTCTGGACGGCGAAGGTCAGGGAAAGCTTACGCTTCGCTTCCGTGCGGACGGTCCCGGTCCCTACAGTCTGTCCTGCCATGGCGCCGAAGCGGACTGCACGCGCAGCGAAGAGGGTGTCTGGCAGGCAGAACTCACCCTTCACGATATTCAGCCATGGTTTCCGCACACCCATGGCGAGCCGGTGCTCTACGATGTGTCGCTGAAGACGGCCTGGGGCAATCTGTCCCTTGGCAGCACCGGCTTCCGCAGTCTGACGGTCGACACGGGCGAGGATGGCCGTGGCTTCCAGCTGAAGGTCAACGGCGTTCCCGTCTTCTGCCGGGGTGCGGTCTGGACCACGGCCGACATTCTCACGCTCCCCGGCGGCGAGGCGGATTATCTGCCGCTTCTCACGCAGGCCGTGGATGCGGGCATGAACATGATCCGCATCGGCGGCACCATGGCCTATGAGACCAAGGCCTTCTTCGATTGCTGCGACCGGCTGGGCATTCTCGTCTGGCAGGACTTCATGTTCGCCAATTATGATTATCCGGTGAAGGATGAGGCTTTCCTCGCCCATGTCCGGCGCGAGGTACGCGACCAGCTTGCGCCGCTCTCGGCCGCGCCGTCGCTCGCCGTCCTCTGCGGCGGCAGCGAGATCTATCAGCAGGGGGCGATGCTCGGCCTGCCCCGGATGATCTGGGAAGGGCCGCTGTCGGCGAGCCTGCTCAAGGACCTGTCCGCCCTTTACCGTCCCGATTGCCTTTATGTGCCGAACTCCCCCTTTGGCGGGGCCATGCCCTTTGCCCCCAACGAAGGCGTCACCCATTATTACGGGGTCGGAGCCTATGAGCGACCGATTGAGGATGCGCGCCGCGCCGATGTGCGCTTCTCGGCGGAATCGCTGGCCTTCGCGCAGGTGCCGCAGCAGCGGACGCTCGATGCCCATCTGCCCGTTCCCGCGGTGCATGATCCTCGCTGGAAGGCCCGCGTGCCCCGTGACCGCGATGCCTCGTGGGATTTCGAGGACACGCGCGATCACTATCTGGAGCGCCTCTACGGCCTCGATCCAGCCCGTCTGCGCCGCGAAGATCCCTCCCGTTATCTGGATTTCTCCCGTGCGGTGACCGGCGAGGTTTCAGAAGCCACCTATGCGGAGTGGCGCCGGACAGGTAGCCGCTGCGGCGGCGCCCTCGTCTGGACGCTGCGTGATCTTCTGCCTGGCCCCGGCTGGGGCGTGATCGACAGCACGGGAGAACCGAAGCCGGTCTGGTATGCGCTGAAGCGGGCCTTTCGCTCGCTCCAGGTTCTGCTTACCGATGAAGGCACCAACGGGCTCGATATTCATGTCATCCATGAAAGGCCGGAGAGAAAGACGGTGCGGCTGGAGCTTGCCTGCCTGCGGGACGGTCGGCAGCCCGTTGTCTCTGCCGCACGCGAACTGGTGCTGGACGGGCGAACAACCATCCGGTTCGCTGCAACCGATCTCTTCGGCGCGTTCTTCGACACCACCTATGCCTTCCGCTTCGGTCCCCCGTCTCACGATGTGACGGTGGTGCGGCTGAAGGATGTGGAAACGGGTGAGTGTCTTGCCGATCACGTGCATTTCCCGCTCGGGCGACAGGTTGCGCTGCATGCGGGGGGCCTTGAAACCAGTCTGGTAAAGGATGACGCCGGCTGGACCTTGAAGCTGATCGCGGATCGCTTCCAGCAGTCGATCGAGATCGAGTGCAATCTGTTTCGTGCGGAAGAGGACTGGTTCCATCTTCCTCCTGGAGAAACGCGGAACATCCGTCTGTGGCCGAGACCAGGCACGCCCGACGATGCCATGCCGTCCGGTACGGTCCGGTCGCTGAGCTCCCGCACCGCCTTCCCCTTCTGATCAGCGCTTGCCGTCCCGTTTCATCGGCAGCCGGGGAAGGATGACCTCTTCCCGTCCAACCGCAGGAAGGCCGTCTTCGGTCCGCAGCAATAGGCATCCCATGGCGCTGTCCAGGATCGTCTGGTCGGGGCAGCCGGAGACATCCGCCACGATGGTCATCCCGAAGGCATGCGCAAAGGCGCTGACCGCTTCCAGAACGCGGGGCTGTTCGAGCTCCAGGTTGGAGGGGGCCAGCATGGAATGATCAAGCTTCAGCCTGTCCGGCGCCAGTCGCAGAAGGCCGATGAGCGACCCCTCTCCATCGCGAATCCCGCTGATGGCGAGCTGCGCGCCGAGCGATTTCATGAGGGTCGCAGCCTTCAAAGTGGAGGCGGTAATGTCCTTGAGCGAATCGGAGGCGCTCAGCTCGAAGCAAAGCCTTGCGGCCAGCCGGTCGGCGCGCCTTGCCGCATCGATCAGCGCGGCGGATGCGAACACGTCGCCTGAAATGGACAGGGAGACCCGGGGCAATGAAAAGCCGAGCCCCTGCCAGAAACGCAGGTCGTCGATCACGGAACGAACGAGGTGCAACTCCAGATCCTGAAGCAGGCCCATCTCTCGAAGGTCGGGCCGGAACTCCTCGAGCGAGAAACGGCCGAGCACCGGATGGTCCCAGAAAGGCGCTGCCTCCAGCCCCGCCAGCTCGCCTGTGTGGCCTTCGACCTGTGCGCGGTAGAGCGCACGAATTGCGCCTGTCTCGATCGCCGCACGGATCTCGCTCGACTGGAAAGGGGCCGGCTCTCGCCCATGCATGTCCGGCCGATAGAAGACAACCCGGCCTCGCCCATGTCTTTTCGCGCTGTAAAGGGCAATATCCGCATCCCGCAAAAGCGAGCCGACCGGCCGATCCTGTCCGACAGCGATACCGAGCGACGCGCCCGTGACGATCCGCTTGCCGTCGATCTCGATTCCTTGCCCGATCCGTTCGACCAGCATTTGTGCCCGGCGGCGCAAATCGGCCTCGTTGGCCGCATGCGGCGAGACGATGACGAATTCATCGCCGCCCATGCGGGCCGCGACGTCGCCCTGGCGGAGCAGCGAGCGGATCACCCGTGCCGCGGCCTTGAGCACCCGATCGCCCGCCTCGTGACCGAAGAGATCGTTGGCCTCCTTGAAGTGATCGAGATCCACATGCATCACGGCGAGATGGCGTCTCTCGATTTCCTCGTCGAACTGGCGGCAAAGCCGGTCGAACAGCCGACGGTTCGGAAGGCCGGTGAGATAGTCGTGATCCGCCGCATATTCGATCTGTTCGCGGGTCTCCTGAAGGGCGGATGCGCGCTCTTCGGCCAATCGTCTCTGGTCGGCGAGGTCGCGGGCCAGCTCCACATCGGCCGTCACGTCCCATTCGGCTCCGATGAAACCCGGTTGGCCACTGCCATCGAGAAAGTAGTTTGCCATCGATCGGATATATCGGATCGATCCGTTCGGCAGCATGATGCGGAATTCCGACCGGTACGAGCCCTTTCGCTCGACCGCCCTTTCGAAGTCGGCAATGGCGGCTGCCCGGTCGTCGGGATGCAGCGCGTTCATCCATATGTCCACCGGAACCCGGTCGGCGGTTGGCTCTGTTCCGTAAAGCAGGTGCATACGCCTGTCCCACGTGACGGTATGGTGGACCAGCGAATGCTCCCACACACCGATATGAGACGCGCCGAGGGCCAGATCCAGGCGGCGTAGCAGGGCCTGATATTCGTCCTCGGTATGAAGATGGGTCTGGATGTCGAAGCCCCGGAAGCCGGATTGATAGCGGTTGCTCTCCGCTTTCTTTGGGAGAGCCTCTTCGGCAGACGGCTCTCCGATGGCGGGCATGCCCTTCACTGTCGTCCGGTCTCCCTGGTGGTACATGTTCGCAGAGTCTAACCAAAAGGTGTGAATCAGAACCTTAGACTCTCACCCAAATTCATCCACCTGAATTATAGTATAATAAATAACCAGTATCTGAACTCGGGCAAGAAAAGGCTGAATAATCGGCGAAAGGGCCCCAAAGCCCGCTTGTTCCCTCGTATTGCCGCCTTCCCAACCCCATCGCCCATGATTAAAGTGGGTGTGGATTACCGAGGGGATGTAAATGACGAATGATGTGCTTCTTCAACGCATTGAGACGCCCAGGCCGGACGTGACGGCGGGAGAGGCAGCGGCCATTCTGGAAACTTTCTACGGCCTGCGTGGCGAAATTGTGGAGCTCGGCAGCCAGCAAGACCGCAATTACCGCATAGTCTCGGAAGAGGGGCCCTTCGTGCTGAAGATCTGCCGTTCCGATTATGCGACGGTGGAACTCGAGGCGCAAAATGCCGCGATGCTGCATATCAGCGGCAAGGAAGGGGCGCCCCGCGTGCCGCTGCCCCGCCGCGCCCGCAATGGGGACGATATTCTCTTCCTTGCCGTGGGAGGCGTGGATTATCAGGTCCGTCTCCTGTCCTATCTGGAGGGAGAGCCTCTCACCCGGCGCAAGCACATGTCGCTGCAAATGGTGGAAGGGCTGGGCGCCCTTGCCGCGCGGGTGGCCCTGCTTCTGGCTGATTTTGACCATCCCGGTCTGGATCGCGAGGTGCAGTGGGATCTGCGCCGGGCTGGACCTGTGGCGCTGCGGCTTCTGTCGGCGGTCTCCGATCAGGCCAAGCGGGATCGGATTGCCAAGGTCATGGTGGCAGCGGTCAAGCGGCTGCAGCCGCTTGCGCCGGCCCTGCGCGTCCAGCCGATCCATCATGACATCACCGATGATAATGTGGTGGCCCGGCCCGATGCGAATGGCCGCATGATTGCCGATGGGGTGATCGATTTCGGCGATATCGTCCAGGGCTGGCTTGCGGCGGATCTGGCCGTGACCTGCGCCTCCCTGCTGCATCATGCGGATGGCGATCCCTTCTACATCTTGCCCTGCATCCGCGCCTTCCACGCCATTCACCCGCTCACCGAGGCGGAAGCCCGCGCGCTTTGGCCCTTGATCGTGGCCCGCGCCTCGATCCTGGCGGCGAGCGGCGAGATGCAGCTTTCCATCGATCCCGACAATGGTTACGTCGCCGCCAATCTGGAATTCGAGCGCGAGATTTTCGAGCTCGCCGCCCGAACGCCCCATGTGCTCATGGAAACCGCCATCCTGCAGGCTACGGGCTTTGCTCCGCCCGTGCCGGCGCTGCAAGACCCGGGCCCGCTTCTGCCCGGTATCGAGGCAGGCCAGATCCGTTTTGCCGATTTTTCCGTTCTGAGCCGAAGCATCGTTGAAGACAACTGGGCCGATCCGCAAACCGAGATGAGGGTGCTGGAACAGGCAGCCCGCGAAACGGGCATTGCCGTTGCCCGTTTCGGCGAGCACCGGCTGACCCGCACCGAGCTTCTCAGCCCGCGCGAACCGCAAAGCGTCTCGCTGCATCTCGCCGTCTGTCTGCCCGCCGGTTTCCAGGCGGCTGCTCCCTTTGCGGGCCGCATCGAACGGGATGGCCACAGGACGCTCCTGGCCGGTGCCGACGCCACCCTTTTCCTGGAAGGTCTGGATGCGGCGCATGAAAGCGGCATTCCGGTCGAGGCGGGTGAGCCACTCGGCACGGTGTCCGGCGAGCAGGGGCGCTTCGGTCATCTCGCCATCCAGCTGTGTGTCGGGCAAGGTCTCGTGCCGCCCCATTTCGCAACGCCCACCCATGCCGAAGCGTGGAAGGCGCTCTGCCCGTCGCCATCGGTTTTGCTCGGTGCGGATTGCGATGCTGCTCCGCTCGAGGGCGAACGGTTGATGGCGCGCCGCAAGGCGAATTTTGCCCAGGTCCAAAAGAACTATTATCGGGATCCTCCGCAGATCGAGCGCGGCTGGCGCGAATTCATGTTCGACACGCGCGGTCGCGCCTATGTCGATATGCTGAACAATGTGGCGATCGCCGGTCACGGCCATCCGCGCCTTGCCGAGGCGGCGGGCCACCAGTGGTCGTTGCTCAACACCAACTCCCGCTTCCATTATGCCGGCATTGCTGAGTTTTCCGAACGGCTGGCCGCGTTGGCTCCGGAAGGGCTCGATACGGTTCTGCTGGTCAATTCCGGCTCGGAAGCGGTCGACCTCGCCTTGCGTCTTGCCTGGGCCTGGACCGGGGCGAAACATGTCGTTTCCCTGCTTGAGGCCTATCATGGATGGACCATGGCAAGCGATGCGGTTTCCACCTCGATTGCCGACAACCCGGCCGCGTTGAATACCCGGCCCGCATGGGTGCACCCGGTCGTGTCACCCAACACCTATCGCGGTCCCTATCGGGGCCCGGATAGCGGACCCGCCTATGCGGCCCATGTGCGCCAGACGCTGGAAACGCTGGATGCGCGGGGCGAACGGCTGGCCGGTTTCATCTGCGAGACGGTCTATGGCAATGCCGGTGGCATTCCACTGCCCGATGGCTATCTGAAGGAGGTCTATGGCCTCGTGCGTCAGCGCGGCGGCCTGTGCATCGCGGATGAAGTGCAGGTCGGCTATGGCCGCCTGGGTCACAGCTTCTGGGGCTTCGAGCAGCAGGGCGTGGTGCCTGATGTCATCACCGTGGCGAAGGGTATGGGCAATGGCCATCCGCTCGGCGCTGTCATCACCCGCCGTGAGGTGGCCGATGCCCTGGAGAGGGAAGGTTACTTCTTCTCCTCATCCGGCGGCAGCCCTGTAAGCTGTGCGATCGGCATGACGGTGCTCGACATCATGCGTGACGAGGGGCTGCAGGAAAATGCGCGCATCGTCGGCGATCATCTGAAGGCCCGGCTCGAAGCGCTGTGCCAGCGCCATCCGATTGCCGGCGCGGTGCACGGCATGGGCCTCTATCTCGGGCTTGAATTCGTCCGCGACCGCAACACCCTGGCCCCAGCCACCCAGGAAACCGCGGCCATCTGCGATCGGCTGCTCGACCTCGGCATCCTGATGCAGCCGACCGGCGATCATCTCAACGTCCTGAAGATCAAGCCACCGCTCTGCCTGTCCGTCGAAAGTGCCGATTACTTCGTGGACATGCTGGATCGGGTCCTGACCGACGGCTGGTGAGTTCTGCGACGCCCGACCTCCCGGAACGCCGTTCGGCCGCGCGCCGTGCGGCGTTTTTCGTTTCTCAAGACAGCCCGATGCGCTTTTCACGATCTTGCCCCCTTTCTGTCATCATGTCGAAAAGAAAGCTCCTTAAGAGCCCGACTGTCGATGCTGACGGGATGAGGAGCAGCGGAATGTCAGCGGGCGTCTTGAACGGCCCGCTCCGCGGAACCATCTCCGAAAGCATGGCGTTTGGGAGCCGGTGAGAATGGCAGGCCCGGGAAGGGCGGCCCGAAAGACCGGTCTCGCTTTAGCGCACAGGAGACTGAAGAATGCAAAGACAGGTCGTTGAATATGCCGGAGTGCCCGTTGGAATTCTCATTCCTGACGCGGACCGCATGAAATTTATCGCCGTCAAGTTCCACGTTCACGATCTCGATGAACGACACTTCGATTCCGCCAAGGATGTGAAGGACGCCATCCGCGAACTCCTTCACAGTCGAAAGCCCACCTATCTTGGCTGATGCCGGTCTGCGCCTGCGCAGATCTCTCTCCGGTCCGGCCGGAAAACAGGGCTCCGGCAATATGCCGGAGCCTTTTTCGTTGGTCATGCCGCCCGGCGAGCCGAGCCGGCCCCTTCATGAGTCAAGCTGAAATTCTGCAACAGACCTGCAAGAGCGGTCGCCTCGTGCGCCAGCGTGTGGCTGGAGGCGGTGGTCTGCTCCACCATGGCCGCATTCTGCTGGGTGTTCTGGTCGATCACGTTGACCGCTGTATTGATTTCGCGAAGTCCGGTCGCCTGTTCGCGCGAGGCCTCCACGATGGCCGCCACGTGACGGTTGATTTCCAGCACTTCGCCGACGATCTCCCCAAGCGCCTTTCCGACTTCGCTGACGAGAGTGACACCGTCATTGACCTGGCTGCCAGAGACGGTGATCAGATCCTTGATTTCGCGCGCTGCCTTTGCCGAGCGCTGTGCCAGTTCACGCACTTCCATGGCCACGACGGCAAAGCCTTTGCCTGCTTCGCCAGCCCGTGCAGCCTCCACGCCCGCATTCAGCGCGAGAAGATTGGTCTGGAAGGCGATTTCGTCGATGACGGAGATGATCGTATTGATCTGGCGCGAGGACTGCTCGATGGAAACCATGGCCGCCGTGGTGCGATCCGCAAGTGCGCTGGACCGCTCGCCCCGTTCCTTTGCGCGTGCGACAAGCGCCCCCACCTCTTCCGCACGCTTGCGGCTGTCCGCCACGGTCGTGGTGATTTCCTCAAGGGCGGCGGCCGTTTCCTCCACGGATGCCGCCTGTTGTTCGGTCCGGAACGAGAGATTGCTCGCGGCCTTGCTGATTTCCCCCGTACCGGAGTGAATCACGGAGACCGTCTGGCCGACCGTCGAGAGAGCCCCGTCCAGCTGGGCGACCGCTTCGTTATAGTTGACCCGCAGCATGTCGAGATGTGCCACGAAGGGTTGGCGGATCCGGAACTGAAGATTGCCGGTTGCCAGTTCGCGCAGGGCTTCGGCCACACCTTCCACGGCCTCGGCCAGTTGCGCGGCTTCCAGCGCCTTCTGCCGTTCCCGCTCCAGCCGTTCGGCCTCCGCCTGCTGACGCAGCGCCTCGGCTTCCGCCTCCATGCGGCGTTTGTCGATGGCCGCATCCCGAAAGACCGCAACCGACCGCACCATGTCCCCGATCTCGTCGGCCCGTTTCTCGCCGAGAAGGGCGATCTCCGTATTGCCCCCCGCAAGATCTTTCATGGCGCCGACGAGCAGCACGATGGGCCGCATCAGCTGGCGGGAGAGCAGGGTGCTGACAAGAAGGGAGGCAAGCAGAAGACCCAGGGCGGCCAGCGAAACCATATTCCGCATGGCAACGACCGGTGCCTGCGCCTCGTCCTCCCCCTTCAGCGCACCGATGGCCCAAGTGGTGCCGTGATAGGCAACCGGCTCGAAGGCGGCGAGACTTGTCATGCCCCGGTATCCCTCAAGGGTGCCGATCCCCGGGGTTCCCTTGATGGTGCTGTCGATCAGCGGGCTGTCGATCTTGACCTTGAGCGTGTCATTGTCCGGCGTGCGGACGGAATCGATGGTCAGCAGGCGATCCTTGTTGACCAGAATCGTCTCGCCCGTTTCGCCGAGACCCGTATTGTTGGAAAGGGTCTCCAGAAACTTGTTCATCGGCATCTGGATGGCCAGCACGCCGATGGTGTGGCCATTTTCGCGGATCGGTCGCGCCAGAAAGGCAGCCGCATCGCCATTGGACGGCGCATAGGGGGTGAAGTCCGAATAGAAGATCGCCGCGTCGTCTGTCGCGGCCATGGCCTGCCGGTAGATCTCTCCGAGGCCGGACTGGGCATAGGGACCTGTCCTGAAATTGGTGCCGAAATCCGCCTCCTTGAACACGGTATAGACGGCGTCACCCTTCGCGTTGAAGAGGAACATGTCGTAATATCCATAGGTCCTTAAGTGTTGCCGAATGAAGGGGTGAATCCGCTGGTGCAGCGTGTCATAGGCATTCTGGTTCGCGCTATCGAGCAGGTCATGCTGTCCTGCGGGATGCGGATTGTTCGTCACATAGGCGGATCTGAGTTTTTCGAGACCGCCTGAACCCAGCGCTGCCACTTCAGTGTCGAAAGCCTTGAGCGCGCCGATGATTTCGGGGCTGGCCGCTGTCAGCTGGATATCCTTGTCGATGGAGCCGAGCAGCTGCTGCAGATCATGCTTTCGGTCTTCGGCATAGGCGTTCAAGGTTTCCACCGTTTGTCGATTGACCTCGCGGCTGGCGAAGGAGAGGGCAATCGTGGTGGAAACGCCGACGGCAAAGACGGTCAGGAGTGCGGCGGCGAGGGGCAGTTTGCGGGATACCAGCATTTTTCCGTCCTTGGGAAAGGCGTACGACATCCGTTTTCATGACGGAACCAGGCCAGGCATCGGACCGGAGAACGCCACGGGCAGCAGCGTTTCATAGAAAGGATTGCAGTTATCAATTAAAATATAGGAAATACATAATGTAAGAATTGGCCGATTGCCCCCATTACGATGCAATCGGCCCGGCTATTCAGAACGCAGTGAAAGTAAGGGTTGTCAGGGAGCGGACAATGCCCGGAATGCAAGCAATATTCTCGTTAATGAACTTGCCAATATCGTTCTCGTCCCGAATATAGACTTTTAGAAGAAGATCATATTCGCCGCTGGTCGAGTAAAGTTCCGAGACAAGCTCGGTCTTGTAGATGGCATCGGCCACCTCATAGGTTTTGCCGGGCGCGCATTGGAGCTGCACGAAAATCGGTTTCATCGGGGCCTCGCAAATCGGGACTGGCTGCGCCGTCGTCAAACGGCTTCGGGGCACTATGCGGAAATTTCGCCGCGTCTGGCAAGGGGGCGAGCCGCGCTCTCCGCGCTATCACGGGCTTCATCGGTAATCCAGTTGCGAAAGGCGACGAGCGGCGGATAGGCGGCCCGTTCGAAGGGGACGGCCAGAAAATAGCGCTCCGCGCTTTCCATCGCCGGGCCGACGGTAACGAGATCCCCCCGCTCCAGTTCCTCGCGGATGAGGAAACTCGGCAGCAGGCCCACGCCAAGCCCGGCGGTCGCAGCCTGCGCGGCGGTCGCGAACTGGTCGAACAGCATGCCCTGCACACCCTCCGCCTTGATCCCCTGCGAGGCAAACCATTTCTCCCAGGCATCGGGCCGGGTGGCGAGATGGAGGAGAGGGCGTTCCAGCAGATCCTCGGGTCGTTCGACCGGATTGTTGTCGAGAAAATCCGGGCTGCAGGCGGGCACGGTCTCCTCGCTCATCAGGAAGGTCAAGTCTGCGCCCGGCCAGTGACCGAGCCCGAAATGGATCGCCGCGTCGATCAGGTCCAGCCGGAAATCGAAGGGCGAGAGCCGCGTGACGAGGTTGATCGTGATACCCGGATGAAGCCGCAGGAACCGCCCGAGCCGCGGCGCCAGCCAGCGCGTGCCGAAGGTGGGGAGGATGGCGAGGTTCAGCGTGCCCCCATGCGGATTGGCCTTGAGATTGAGCGAGGCGGAGGAAATGCGCCGAAGCGCCTCGCGGATCTCGCGCGCATAGCTGTCGCCGGCAAGCGTGAGCCGGATGGTCTGGCGCTCGCGCACGAAGAGCGTCACGCCGAGCTGTTCCTCCAGCGCCTTGATCTGCCGGCTGACGGCGCTCTGGGTCAGGTCGAGCTCCTTTGCGGCCGTGGTAATGCTGCCCGTGCGGGCCGCCGCCTCGAAGGCGGCGAGCAGGGCGGTGGAGGGCAGGAATCGGCGGGGCGCAACCATGGAATCATTCCGTTTCAGAATGAACTCTTGAACAAATGCCGATATTCCCCGCCGAAAGCGGAATGTAAAGTCATGACAAAGGATAATTTTGGAATGATGGCTCCGGCCATCCATCGCAAAGGTCTTCTCCCATGGCAGCATCCCGCCCCGAATTCGTATCCTCGGATATGATCCGCTCGCTCTTCACCGAGGCCATGTCGGCCATGTATCGGGAAGAAGTGCCGCAATATGGTACGCTGATCGAGCTGGTCGCCGATGTGAATGCGGAGGTGCTCGCGGCCGATCCGACGCTGAAGGCCCGGCTTGAGGCCTTGGGCGAGCTCGACCGCATCAATGTGGAGCGCCATGGCGCGATCCGTCTCGGCACGCCGGAAGAACTCTTCACCATACGCCGCCTGTTTGCCGTCATGGGCATGGAAGCGGTCGGCTATTACGATCTCTCCATGGCTGGTGTGCCGGTCCACTCCACCTGTTTCCGTCCGGTGGACGAGGTGGCGCTCAACATCAACCCCTTCCGCGTCTTCACCTCCCTTCTGCGTCTCGAACTGATCGAGGACGAGGCGCTGCGTGCCGAGGCGCAGGCGATCCTCTCCCGCCGCAAGATCTTCACCGACGGCGCGCTCGCCATGATTGCCCGCTTTGAGGAAAAGGGCGGCCTGACGGAAGACGAAGCAAAGACCTTCGTCGCCGAGGCGCTCGAAACCTTCCGCTGGCACTCGGAAGCCACCGTATCCGCCGAAACCTACAAGCGTCTGCACGATGCCCACCGCCTGATTGCCGACGTGGTTTCCTTCAAGGGCCCGCATATCAACCACCTGACGCCCCGCACGCTCGATATCGATGCCGTGCAGGCCGGCATGCCCAAGCGCGGCATCACGCCGAAGGCGATTATCGAAGGTCCGCCGCGCCGCAAGGTGGATATCCTGCTGCGCCAGACCTCCTTCAAGGCGCTCGAAGAACCCGTCCAGTTCGTCGGCGATGCCGCAGCCGCCGGCACCCACACCGCCCGCTTCGGCGAGATCGAGCAGCGCGGCGTGGCCCTGACGCCGAAGGGCCGGGCCCTTTACGACAAGCTGCTCAACACTGTGCGCGGCGAGGTGCAGGTGAGTGCTGCCGGTGCTGGCGCCGGCGATTACATGAGCGAGCTTTCCGCCCGCTTCGCCGATTTCCCTGACGATGCCGATACGCTGCGCCGCGAAAGTCTGGCCTTTTTCCGCTATTCCGCCACCGAGGCGGGCCGGAAGGCCGTCGCCGAAGGCGCGAAGCTTCAGGCCTCCGTCGAGGAACTGCTGAAGGCCGGCTTTCTCCGGATCGATCCGATTGTCTATGAAGACTTCCTGCCGGTCAGTGCCGCGGGCATCTTCCAGTCGAATCTGGGCACCGACCAGCAAGTGAATTATGCCGCCCGCGCCAACCGTGCCGCCTTCGAGACGGCCCTTGGCGCCAAGGTGGAGGACGAGCTGGAACTCTATGCCGCCACCCAGAACAACTCGCTCGCAGCCGCCCTTCAGGCGCTGGGCTTTGCCGCCCCGCAGCTGAAGTCCATCGCCTGAGTTGTCTGTGGGCGCGCCGGTCTTCATGCCAGGCTCTGTCGAGGAACGGCTTCCGCCGTTCCTCGCAGCACTTCGTGCGGCCGGCTTTTCCGGTGACATTGCCGAGGATACGGCAAGCCGCATCGTCTATTCGACCGACAATTCCATCTATCAGCGCGCACCCGCAGCCGTCGTCTTTCCCCGGGATGGAGACGATGTCGCGCGCGTCGTGCGCGCGGCGGCCCTTCATCGCATGCCCGTCACCGCGCGTGGTGGCGGCACGGGTACCAACGGCCAGTCGCTGACATCCGGCGTGCTCGTCGATTGCTCCCGCCACATGACCCGCGTGCTCGCCTTCGATCCCGAGGCCCGCACCATCACGGTCGAGCCGGGCATGGTGCTCGACCAGCTGAATGCCTTTCTGAAGCCGCATGGCCTCTTCTTCCCGCCGACCGTCTCCACCGCATCGCGCGCCACCCTCGGCGGCATGATCGCGACCGACGCCTCCGGCAAGGGGTCGCGCATCTATGGCCGCACGTCTGACTATGTCGAGGCGCTGGACGTGGTGCTTGCGGACGGTTCGACCGGCCGGGTGAAGACGGAGGATGCGACGGGGCTCCGGCGGCTCGCTGCCGAAGGTGGACGCCTTGCCATTGCCACCGCCCGGGTGATCGAGATGGTCGACGCTCACCGCACCGAGATCGAGGCGGTCTTCCCGAAGATGAATCGCGGCCTCACGGGCTACAACCTTCTGGATGTGAAGAGGAGCGATGGGCGCATTCGTCTGCAGAAGCTGCTCGCCGGTTCGGAAGGCACGCTCGCCTTCACCCGCGCCGCAACGCTCCGGCTGATCCCGCGCCCGGCTTTCCGGGCCATCGCCGTTCTGCGATACGCGTCCTTCCGGGCAGCGCTTGACGATATCGCCCGGCTGCTCAGCGCCGACCCGGCGGCAATCGAGATCATGGACGACAAGGTTCTGGCACTGGCCCAGGAAGATGTCGTCTGGGCGAGCCTCGAAAAGGTGCTGGGCGGGGCGACCGACCGGCCGGTTGCCGGGCTTAACGTCGTGGAATTCGTCGGCGACACGAAGGAGGCCGTGGAGGCTCAGCTCGATCGGCTCGCCCGGCTGCCCGCCTCGACCGATGCCGACCTGATCGACCAGATCACTGTCCGCGACCAGGCGCTTGTCGCCACGGTCTGGGACCTCCGCAAGAAGGCTGTCGGCCTGCTCGGTCGGCTCGGCGGCGTTCCCTTCATCGAGGATACGGCGGTGCCGCCGGAAAGCCTGCCCGCCTATGTGGCGGAGTTCCGCGCGCTGCTCGATGGCCATGGCCTCGATTACGGCATGTTCGGCCATGCGGATGTGGGCTGCCTGCATGTGCGCCCGGTGCTCGACCTGCGCAATCCCGATCACGCGGCACTGATCCGCCCCCTCAGCGATGCGGTCGCGGCCTTGACCAAGCGCTATGGCGGCCTGCTCTGGGGCGAGCACGGGCGAGGCGTGCGCGGGGAATATTCGCCGCTCTTCTTCGGCCCGGAGCTGACACCCGTGCTTGCGAAGATCAAGGCGGCCTTCGATCCCGGCAATCTCTTCAATCCCGGCAAACTCGCGGTTCCCGCCGAGGGTCTGACCGTCGACCGTATCGACGGTGTGCCCTTCCGCGGCAGCTTCGACCGTGAGCTGGATCATGCCCACGCGGACCGCTTCGGCAAGGCTGTCGCCTGCAATGGCAATGGCGCCTGCCATGGCTGGGATGCCTTCGATCTGATGTGCCCGTCCTACAAGGCGACGCGGGATCGCAACCAGTCGCCCAAGGGCCGTGCGGCGCTCCTGCGCGAATGGGCCCGCCGCCGGAGCACGGGCGAAGACCGGGATGCCGCCTTCCGTCCCTTCGAGGAGGAGGTGAAGGCTGCGCTCGATACCTGTCTCTCCTGCAAGGCCTGCGCGAGCCTCTGTCCCGTGAAGGTCGATATTCCCGCCATGCGGGCTGATTTCTTCGCCGCCTATTATGAAAACCGCAAGCGGCCGCTGCGCCACCGCGGGCTCGGGCTTCTGGAAGCGGGCCTTGTCGCCGCCCAGAAAATGCCGCGCCTTGCCCGTCTCGCAAGCGGTTCGAAGCTGATTGCGGCCATTGCGGACAAAGCCTTCGGCCTCGTCGATCTGCCCGCCTATCACGCTGCCCGCAAGGCCTCCGCCGCGCCGGTCGGCCCGGCCAATGGTCGTCCGGTCGTTCTCCTCGAAGACCTCTTTACGGCGAGCTTCGACGGTCTGTCGGTCGAGGCCGCGGAATCCCTGCTCGTCCGGCTCGGCTACCGGGTCAGCCGCCGGGCAGCCCGCCCGAACGGCAAGGCCCTGCAGGTGCTCGGCTTTATTGGTCCTTTCCGCCGCATCGCCGAAGCAAGGCTGATCGAGGTGGATGCGCTTGCGGAAGGCGGCGTTCCGGTCGTCACCCTCGATGCCGCGATCGGTCTGATGTTTGCAGACGATTATGCGAAAGCAGCAGGCCGTGCGCCGAAGGCCCCGGTCTTGTCGCTCGAACAGTTCCTCACCGCCGAGCTAGACTCCGGGCGGATGAAACCGCCAGTTCCGTCAACGGCAAAAACCCTCACGCTGCTTTCCCATTGCACCGAGCGCGCGGCCCGTCCGCTCGCGCCGAAACAGTGGCAGGCGATCTTTGTGGCCTTCGGCATCACGCTTGAAACGCCCGCTGCCGGCTGCTGCGGCATGGCCGGCATGTTCGGGCATGAAAAAGAGCACAAAAGCCTCTCGGAAACGCTTTTCCGGATGAGCTGGCAGCCAATTCTTGATAGAGCAGAGCCGAATGCGGTTCTCGCCAGCGGTTTTTCCTGCCGCTGCCAGACGGAGCGCTTCGGCGGCTTCCGTCCCCGGCATCCGGCGGAAGCGCTTCTGGAGGCCATTTCCGGTGCGGCAGAGCCCTCCGGCCCGCACGGTTTGAAGACAGGTGATATCCATGCTGAATGATCCGAGATCCCACGGCCTTTGGGAAAAGACCGCCCCGCCCGCGCCCGAGACGCGCCCGCTTCAGGGCGACGTGACGGCGGATGTCGTCATCGTCGGCGGCGGCTATACCGGCCTCTCCGCCGCGCTGCATCTGGCGCAGGAAGGCACCCGGGTGGTCCTGCTCGAAGCCAAGGAAATCGGCTTCGGCGGTGCGGGCCGCAATGTCGGACTGATCAATGCCGGCATGTGGGTCATGCCCGACGACTTGCCGAACGAACTCGGTGCCGTCCATGGCGAACGCCTGCTCGACCTGCTCGGCAATGGCCCGCGTGTGGTGATGGATCTCATCGACCGGCACCAGATCGCCTGCGAACTCGAGCGCAACGGCACGCTGCATTGCGCCGTTGGCGATGCCGGCCTGAAGGAAATCGAGGACCGCGCCGCCCAGTGGCAGAAGCGCGGCGCGCCCGTCACGCTTCTGTCTTCAGAAGAAACCGCCCGCCGGGTCGGCACGTCAGCCTATCGCGGCGCCCTGCTCGACATGCGGGCCGGCACCCTGCAGCCGCTCGCCTATGCCCGAGGCCTTGCCCATGCGGCGCTGAAGGCGGGTGCTGTCCTGCATACGGCAAGCCCCGTCATCGCACAGGTCGAGACCGCTTCCGGCTGGACCGTGAAGACCGAGAAGGGCACCGTCACCACCTCCTGGCTGGTCGTCGCCACGGATGCCTATTCGGAAGGCCCCTTTGCCGCCGTGCGCAACGAGCAGGTGCATCTGCCCTACTTCAATTTCGCCACCGTGCCGCTCGGCGACAACATGCGCCGCTCCATCCTGCCGGGCCGCGAAGGCGCCTGGGATACGAAGGAAATCCTTTCCTCTTTCCGCATGGATCAGGCCGGACGTCTCGTCTTCGGCAGTGTCGGCGCGCTCCGCAATGCTGGCGCCACCATCCATCGCGACTGGGCCCGCCGTTCGCTGAAGAAGCTCTTCCCCGAGATTGCCGACGTGCCTTTCGAGACCGAATGGTATGGCAAGATCGGCATGACCGACAATGCGTTGCCGCGCCTCCACCGCTTCGGCCGGCAGGCCATCGGCTTCTCCGGCTATAACGGGCGCGGCATTTCGCCGGGCACCGTCTTCGGCAAGGTGCTGGCCGAGCACATTCTCGGCCGCATGTCGCTCGAAGCGATGCCGCTGCCCGCCACCGATATCCGCGAGCCCGGTTTCCGGGCCGCGAAGGAAGCCTGGTACGAAGCCGGTGCGGCGGTTGCCCATCTGGCAGGCGCCCGGCTCTGACCCCATCTGAACCCCATTCACCCCGCGAACCTGGAAAGAACACCATGACGCTGACCAAATCCGCCCTTGCCCCCGAAGTCGCCGCCATCATGGGCCGCCTTGGCGTCGCCGCAGACCGCTACACCGGCGGTTCGCTGGCCGTTGCCTCGCCTGTCAATGGCGAGAAGATCGCCGATGCGGTTGAAGTCACCGCCGCTGCCGCCAGCGACGTGATCGCCAAGGGCCACCAGGCCTTCCTGTCCTGGCGTCTCGTGCCCGCCCCGAAGCGCGGCGAACTGATCCGCCTGCTGGGCGAAGAGCTGCGCACCCACAAGGCCGATCTCGGCCGCCTCGTCTCCATCGAAGTCGGCAAGATCACCTCCGAAGGCCTCGGTGAAGTGCAGGAAATGATCGACATCTGCGATTTCGCAGTCGGTCTCTCCCGCCAGCTCTACGGCCTCACCATTGCCACCGAGCGCGCCGATCACCGCATGATGGAAACCTGGCACCCGCTCGGCGTTGTCGGCATCATCTCGGCCTTCAACTTCCCCGTGGCCGTCTGGGCCTGGAATGCCGCACTCGCTCTCGTCGCCGGCAATGCCTGCGTCTGGAAGCCGTCGGAAAAGACCCCGCTGACCGCAATCGCCGCCCATGCCATCTTCGACAAGGCCCTGAAGCGCTTCGTCGCCGAAGGCGGACAGGCCCCTGCGGCCCTCTCGCAGCTTCTCATCGGCGGCCGTGATGTCGGCGAAGTCCTCGTCGACGACCCCAAGGTCGCGCTCGTTTCGGCGACCGGTTCCACCGCCATGGGCCGCATCGTCGGCCCGAAGCTTGCCGCCCGCTTTGCCCGCTCGATCCTCGAACTCGGCGGCAACAATGCCGCGATCGTCGCCCCGACCGCCGATCTGGATCTCACGCTCCGCGGCGTCGCCTTCGCCGCCATGGGCACCGCCGGCCAGCGCTGCACCACGCTCCGTCGCCTCTTCGTGCATGACAGCGTCTACGACCAGCTCGTGCCGCGCCTCGTCAAGGCTTACGGCTCGGTCACCATCGGCAACCCGCTCGAAACCGGTACGCTGGTCGGCCCGCTGATCGACAAGCTGTCCTATGAGCGCATGCAGAAGGCGCTGGCCGATGCCAAGGCAAACGGTGGCACCGTGCATGGCGGCGAGCGCGTGCATGAAGCCGATGCCCCGAACGCCTATTACGTGCGTCCGGCGCTGGTCGAAATGCCCGCCCAGTGCGGCCCGGTCGAGCACGAAACCTTCGCGCCGATCCTCTATGTCATGAAGTATTCCAACTTCGACGACGCGCTGGAGCTGAACAATGCGGTTCCGCAGGGTCTCTCCTCCTCCATCTTCACCAACAACATGCGCGAAGCCGAAGCCTTCGTTTCGGCCCGTGGCTCCGATTGCGGCATTGCCAATGTCAATATCGGCCCGTCGGGTGCGGAAATCGGCGGCGCCTTCGGTGGCGAAAAGGAAACCGGCGGCGGCCGCGAATCCGGCTCGGATGCGTGGAAGGGCTACATGCGCCGCGCCACCAACACCGTGAACTACGGCGCCTCGCTTCCGCTCGCCCAGGGCGTGAAGTTCGACGTGGAATAAGGAGAAACGCCGATGGCTGACAGTATCGCAAGCGGGGCGGCCTTCCGCCCTGCATCCCGGATTTCGGCCATCGGCGTGTCCGAAATCCTCCAGATCGGGGCCAAGGCCTCCGCTCTCAAGCGCTCGGGCCGGGATGTGATCATCCTCGGTGCCGGCGAGCCCGATTTCGATACGCCCGACTTCATCAAGGAGGGCGCGATTGCCGCCATCCGCGCCGGGCAGACCAAATATACCGCACTGGATGGCACGCCCGAGCTGAAGGCGGCGATTGCCGCCAAGTTCAAGGCCGACAACAATCTCGACTATGCCGCAGACGAGATCACCGTCTCCACCGGCGCCAAGCAGGTGATCTACAATGCCATGATGGCAACGCTCGATCCGGGCGACGAGGTCATCATCCCGACGCCCTATTGGGTCTCCTATTCGGACATCGTGCAGATCGCCGGCGGCGTGCCTGTTCTCATCCCCTGCGGGGCCGAAACCGGTTTTCGCCTGACGCCCGAGCGGCTCGAAGCGGCGATCACGCCGAAGACCCGCTGGCTGATGCTGAACTCGCCGTCGAACCCGTCAGGGGCGGCCTATTCCCGCGCCGACTACAAGGCGCTGACCGAGGTTCTCGTCCGCCACCCGCATGTCTGGCTGCTCGCCGACGACATGTACGAGCACATTCTCTATGACGGCTTTGAATTCTCGACGCCGGCCGAAGTGGAGCCGCGCATCAAGGACCGGACACTGACCGTCAACGGCGTCTCAAAGTCCTACGCCATGACCGGCTGGCGCATCGGCTTCGGCGGCGGTCCGAAGGCGCTGATCAAGGCCATGTCCGTCATCCAGAGCCAGTCGACCTCCTGCCCGTCCTCGGTCAGCCAGGCGGCGGCGCTGACGGCGCTGGCCGGCCCGCAGGACATCGTGCGCGAGCGCTGCCTCTATTTCCAGAAGCGCCGCGATCTGGTGGTCGAAGGCCTGAACGCCATTCCGGGCATTACCTGCCCGAAGCCCGAAGGCGCCTTCTACACCTTCGCCAGCTGTGCCGGCGTGCTCGGCAAGAAGACGCCTGACGGCAAGGTGATCGAGACCGACCGCGATTTCTGTGCCTGGCTGCTCGAAAGCCATGACGTTGCCATGGTGCCCGGCACCGCCTTCGGCCTCGCGCCCTTCTTCCGCATCTCCTACGCCACGTCGGAGCAGGAACTGAAGACCGCGCTCGCCCGCATCGCTGCGGCGGTTGCCACGCTTGCCTGATACGGAAGAGCCGGGATAAGGTCCCGGCTCCCATCCCCGGACAGGAGACCCTTGATGACCGATGCAGGATCGACCATGCGGGTTTTCAATCCCTATTCGGGTGTGCTTGCCTTCTATGATGGTCGCATCCCCGGCAAGCGCCTGCACGGGGCGGAGCCGAACTGGCTGGATGACGGCGCCTTCAGTCTCGGCACCGCCTCCTACGTAATCATCGATGGGGGCGAGGCGCTGGTCTACGATGCCCAGATGACGCTGTCCCATGCCCGCCTCATCCGCGAGCGCCTGCAGGACGAAGGTTGCCATTCCATCCGCCTCGTTCTCTCCCACTGGCATACGGATCACGTGGCTGGAAACGAAGCCTTTGCCGATTGCGAGATTATCGCCAACAGCCGCACGCTGAAGGCGCTGGAAGCCAATCGCGACAGCCTCGAAAACGGCGATCCGCCGATCCGCCCGCTGATCCTGCCGAACCGGATCTTCGAAGATCATCTGGCGCTGAAGGTCGGGCGTTTCGATGTGGAGTTGCGGCTGGTCGATATTCACAGCCATGACGAAACGGTGCTTCTGCTGCCGGACCAAGGGCTGCTTCTGGCCGGCGACACGGTGGAGGACAGCGTCACCTATGTCTCGGAGCCGGAACATCTTTCCACCCATCTCAAGGAACTGGACCGGATGGCCGGCTTCTCCTTCCGCCATATCCTGCCCAATCACGGCGACCCCGACATCATCGCCGCCGGCGGCTACGACCGGCGCCTGATCGAGGCGACGAAGCTCTATGTGGCGAAACTCCTGCGCCTGCGCGCAGAACCGTCACTGGCCGAACTCTCCTTCGTCGACTTTGCGCAGGAAAGCTTTGCAACCGGCGGCGCGCG
Source organism: Gellertiella sp. DMC107 (assembly GCF_056313605.1). Classification (NCBI taxonomy): domain Bacteria; kingdom Pseudomonadati; phylum Pseudomonadota; class Alphaproteobacteria; order Hyphomicrobiales; family Rhizobiaceae; genus Gellertiella; species Gellertiella sp. DMC107. The sequence goes on from NZ_JBQUZZ010000002.1 coordinate 332,585, forward strand.
CTATTATGAGCCCTATGAGCCCGTCCACCGGCAGAATGTCGAGGCGGTGCAGAAACTTGCCGTGACCGGCCCCTGAACCCTCATCCATTCCGAGACCGGTACATATTCCATGTTCATGCTCACCCAGTCCGGCTCCTTTGCGCAGGAGATCAAGAAAAGCCGCTTCGTGGCCTTTGCCGGGCCGGTGGCGACGGAGGAGGAGGCAAAGGCCTTCATCGCCGCGCATGCGGACCCTGCCGCCACCCATAATTGCTGGGCCTTCCGCATCGGCCCGCGCGTGCGCTTCAACGACGATGGAGAGGTGGGCGGCACGGCGGGAAAGCCCATCTTGCAGGTGATCGAGGGCAATGCGCTCGATCATGCCGTGGTGCTGGTCACCCGCTATTATGGTGGCATCCTGCTCGGTACGGGCGGGCTGGTGCGCGCCTATGGCGGCACTGCAGGAGAATGCGTAAAGCGCATCGAAAAGGGGCCGATCGTGCTGCGGGTACGCTTCTCGATTGCCTGCGATTTCAACGACATGGCCGTGCTGAAGTCCAGGCTCCTGCCGCTTCCCGCCTTGACCCTCGACTCGGAGGATTTCGCACCGGAGGGCGCTGTCCTGACCTTCTCGATCCCCGCCGACGGCTTTGACGAAATCGCTCGCCTTGTGCAGGACCTGACCCGGGGACGGGCGTCGGCAAAGCTTGAAATGTAAGCAATAACTTACTTTTCTTGAGCGGTTTCCTGAGGGAGGTGTGCTGCAGCGCGGCGCATGGCGGCCTTTTCCATTTCCAACACGGCCAGACCGGAGGATGATGATGGGGCCAGCGCCGCGCTCCTGTCATCACCCGCGGGCTTGTCCCGAGCGTCTGCCCTTCGTTGCAAAGGACGCCAGGGAAGCTGGATTCGATTCTATCGCTGCTCATGGGACGTCTGTTGCCGGGATCGCTCCTCCCACTTCACCCAAGATCGGCCATTGCAGGGAAGCGGTCTGCTGGCGTATCGATAGGCAACGCATCACCCGAGGAGTGAATTTCGCCCATGAGCCGCTTCAATCCGCTTGTCGAACGCCTGAACCCGCCCGCCATTCCGACCGTCCTTGGCTGGGGCCGCGCCTATGACGGGCATCGGGGCAAGCTCATCGATCTGTCGCAGGCGGTTCCCGGCTATCCACCGCATCAGGACATGCTGCGCATTCTCTCGGAAGAGGCGCTGTCGCTCGCCAATATCAGCTACGGTCCCATCGAGGGCGAGCGGCCGCTGCGCGAGGCCTACGCGACCTATGTCACCACGGCTTATCGCACCCCGGTTGCGCCTGAGAACATCCACATCACCGCTGGCGCCAACCAGGCCTTCATCGCCACCTGCCTTGCCACCATGGCCTACGGTGATACCATCGCCACCACCAACCCCTTCTATTTCAACGAGGAAATCAGCCTTTCCATGCTGGGCATGAAGGTGCGGCAGATCCGTTGCGCCCCGGAAAACGGGTTCGTGCCCGATGCGGCTTCCGTCCGCGCGGCCATCGACCCCTCGGTCAAGGCGCTGGTGCTGGTCACGCCCAACAACCCCACCGGTGCGATCTATCCGGAGGTGCTGCTCGAGGAGATCTACGAGATCTGCAAGGCAAACGGCACCTGGCTGATTCTCGACGAGACCTATCGCGACTTCCTGCCAAGCGCCATCGACCGGCCCCACGGCCTGTTCGGCAAGGCGGGCTGGGACGAAACCCTGATCGGTCTTTACAGCTTCTCGAAAAGCTTCTGCATCCCCGGCCAGCGCATGGGGGCCATCACCGCATCGCCCTATGTGGTGGCACAGATTTCCAAGGTCATGGACAATCTGCAGATCTGCGCGCCGCGCGCAGCCCAGGCCGCCCTTGCCCGCGCCATTCCTGCGCTGACGGAATGGCGCGCCGGAAACCGCATCGAGATCGACCGCCGAGCCGCCGCGCTCAAGGCCGTGATGCAGCACGCGCCGGACTGGCGGATGGATTCGCTCGGTGCCTATTTCGCCTTCGTGAAGCATCCTTTCCCGGGCGTGCCTGCCGCCGTGGTCTCCGAGCGGCTGGCGCGGGATGCGGGCGTGCTCTGCGTGCCGGGCTCCTATTTCGGCAAGGAGCAGGATCAGCACCTGCGCTTCGCCTTCGCCAATGCGGATGCAGAAACCATCGGCCTCATCGCCGAGCGGCTGGAAGGCTTCCGCATCAACGACTGAATGCAGCCTCCGGAAGATTGCCGGAGGCGAAAAGCTTCGCTAGGGTCTGCCCGGTTCAATCGTTTTAACAGGGGCATTTCATGCTGCGCTTCGGCATTCTCTCGACCGCCAAGATCGGCCGCGAACTCGTCATTCCCGCCATCCAGGATGCGGAAAACTGCGTCGTCACCGCCATTGCCAGCCGCGACGTCACCAAGGCGCGCGCGCTGGCGGATCGCTTTTCCGTGCCGCACGCCTTCGGCTCCTATGAGGAGATGCTGGCGAGCGACACGATCGACGCGGTCTATATCCCGCTGCCCACCTCCCAGCATGGGGAATGGACGATCAAGGCTGCCGATGCCGGCAAGCATGTGCTCTGCGAAAAACCCATTGCACTCAAGGCCTCCGAAATCGATGCGCTGATCGCAGCCCGCGACCGGAACCGGGTTCTCGTGTCGGAAGCGTTCATGGTGACTTACGCTCCGGTCTGGAAAAAAGTGCGTTCGCTGCTGCGCGAAGGCGCTATCGGCACGCTGCGCCATGTGCAGGGCGCCTTCACCTATTTCAACCGCGATCCCGGCAACATGCGCAACATTCCCGCCCTTGGCGGCGGTGGCCTGCCCGATATCGGCGTTTACCCCACCATCACCACGCGGTTCGTGACGGAGGCTGAGCCCCTGCGTGTGCAGGCCACCACCGAGCGCGACCCGGAATTCGGGACTGACATCTATTCCTCGGTCCGCGCCGATTTCGGCAGTTTCGAATTGAGCTTCTATATTTCCACCCAGATGGCCAACCGGCAGATCATGGTTTTCCACGGCACGGAAGGCTTCATCGAGGTAAAATCGCCCTTCAATGCCGATCGCTATGGTGCGGAAGAGGTGGAGTTGACCAACCAGAACCACGGCATCTCCCAGATCTTCCGCTTCCAGGACAGCCGGCAGTACCGGTGCGAAGCGGAAGCCTTCGCCGCCCGGGCGCTCGGCGGCGAGGCGGAGGTCGTGTCGCTGGAAAGCTCGAAGCGCAACCAGGCCTTCATCGACGCCATCTACCGCGCCAGCGAACGGGATGGCTGGGAAACCGTCTGAGCCTTGAGGCGGGGCCTCAGGCTCCGCCTTCATCCCCTTCGTCCTTCCGGCCTTCGCCGAAGACGAAACGGGAATAGCCGACATAGCTGAAAGCCATGGCGGCGAGCGAAGCCGCCACCACGGCCGCCACCGGCTGCAATCCGGGCAGCAGGAAGATCAGGCTCGCATAGATCGCGTAATTCAGGCAGGCGCCGAGAATGCCGACAAAGGCATAGCGCACGCCCTCATCCGTCGCCGAGCGGCCTGACCGGTCGAAGGTGGCATTACGGTTGATCTGCCAGGTCACAAACATGGCAAGCGCAATCGAGAGGATGCGCGCGAAATAGGGGCCGAGCGGCGTGTGGGTGATCATCAGATGCAGGCTGCCCGCATCGGTCACGAAGCCGGCGGTGCCGGCAATCACGAAGAAGGCGAGTTTCTTGATCTTGTCCCGCACGGATCACGCAGCCTCGGCGCGGCGCGGCGCGCCGCTGGCCATGGTGGAGGCGGGATAGGCCGCGCTCAGCGATTTCATGCTGTTGTACCAGAACCGCAGTTGCTCCGTCCGGGAGCGGGCGACCGAATCCAGGATGGTCCCCGCCGTCAGCGCCACGAAGGAAATCATCATCAGCGCCATGGACAGCACCCAGGTGGGCTGGCGCGGCACCAGTCCGGTCATCGCATATTCGTAGAGAATGGGCGTCATCAACGCGCCGCTTGCCAGCATCAGCATCACGGAAAGCAGGCCAAAGAAGGAAAATGGCCGCACTTCCTTCATCAGCATAGCAAACATCCAGAGAATCCGGAAGCCATCGCGGAAGGTGGAAAGCTTCGATTCCGACCCCTCGGGCCGGCGGCCATAGTCGAGCACGATCTCCGAAACCGGCAACCGCAGGCGGAAGACATGCACAGACATTTCCGTCTCGATCTCGAAGCCGCCGGAAACGGCGGGGAAGGTCTTGGCAAAGCGGCGGGAAAAGGCACGGTAGCCGGAAAAGATATCGGAAAAATCCGTCCCGAACAGAGTGCGGTAGAGCGTATTGAACAGCCGGTTGCCGAAGGCATGCCCCTGGCGGCCCGCATCGTCATGCACGCCGCGCCGTGCGCCGACCACCATGTCGGCCTGACGGTCGATCAGTTCGGAAATCATGTGACCCGCATCCGCCGCCGAATAGGTGCCGTCGCCATCGGCCATCAGATAGATGTCCGCCTCGATATCGGCGAACATGCGCCGCACCACATGGCCCTTGCCCTGACGGGGCTCGGTCCGGACGATCGCGCCCGCCAGCAGCGCCTTCAGCGCCGTGCCATCGGTGGAATTGTTGTCGTAGACATAGATATCGGCGCGCGGCAATGCAGCGCGGAAGCCGGCCACCACCTCCGCAATCGTCGCCGCCTCGTTATAGCAGGGGATCAGCACCGCGACCTGGGGTTCTGCAGTCATTGCATCGGCCATTGGTTTCTACTCTCGACACAGGAAATCAGCCGGACCATAGGCAGGTTCCGTGTATTTACTATTTCTTGAGAAGGTTAAGGCAAGGTTTCCGAAAATTCATATTGGACGAATGATTATGCACATTGATTGGAACTTTACCGACGATGGCTCCGGCATCAGGCCGGAAGACCTCGAGACAACCGGACCGCGCCCCTACAATCCCTTTCCCCTGCTGGCGATCTACGGCCTTATCCTCGTTTTCATTCAGCTATTTGCCCACAGCAAGAGCAGCGACTATGTGGGTTTCGACAATGACGATGCCATGCGCCTCGTCGAGGTTCGCGATCTCCTTGCCGGTCAGTCCTGGTTCGATCTGACACAATATCGCATCGGTCTTGAAAACGGGGTGCTGATGCACTGGTCCCGCTTCGTGGACTTGCCGATCGCGCTCCTGATCCGTTTCTTCTCGCTCTTCACCCCCGGGGAGGGGGCCGAAGCGCTGGCGCTGGCCGTCTGGCCCCAGTTCTTGTCCTTTATCATTGTGATGCTGATGGGCATGGCGGGCCTGCGCGCCGGTGGCCGGGTGACCATGAACATCGCGGCTGGCATGACCGTCCTCTATGTGTACAGCATGGGTCGCTTCATGCCCGGCTCCGCCGATCATCACAATCTGCAGCTCACCTTCGCCACGCTTCTGCTCGTCATGCTGCTCGATCCCCGGAGGCGGGCCTCGAATTATGCGATTGCGGGTTTCGCGGCTGCGATGGAAATCGCCATCGGCGCGGAGGCCGTTCCCCACGTGGCCGCGGTGTGCCTGGTCGTTGCCTGCCTCTGGGCCTGGCATGGGGAGAAGATGCGCCGCGCAGCAGCGGCCTTCGGCCTGTCGCTCCTGTTCTTCATCTCGGCCGCCTTTTTTGGCACTGTGCCGCCCCATCTCTATGGCATGGTCACCTGCGACAGTCTCTCGCTCGGTTTCTATTCGCTTGCCACGGTGGGTGGCGGGCTCCTGTTCCTGTCGGCGGCCTTCCTGTCGGGGCGCAGCGTTGCGATCCGTGTCGGGGCGCTGGGCGTAACGGGCGCCGCGGTACTGGCAACGGCCGGCATCATCGCTCCGCAATGCCTCGGCAATCCGCTCGGCAATCTGGATCCGATGTTGACCGAGCTCTGGCTCAGCAAGATCATCGAGGCCTATTCGATGGTCCGTCAGTGGCACGAGCAGCCGGGAAGCGTCGGCGCCTACTATGGGGTTGCCTTCGCGGCAATTCTCCTCTGCCTCTACCGCATCCTGCGTGGAGACCGGCGCGAATTGCACCTCATTGTCCTGCCGCTGCTCGCCATCAATTTCGCCATCGCCGCCGTTCAGGTGCGGGGCACCATGTTCTCGAACCTGATCACCATCCTGCCCATGGCCGTCCTCGTCACCGATCTCAGGGCCTGGCAGCAGGCAAAGCCCGACAGCACGGTACGATCGCTGACCTATCTTTCTGCCGGTCTCCTGTCGCTGCCCCTCCTTTGGTCCCTGATGGGACTGATGCTGGACAAGGGCTGGAAAGGCTTCGTCGAGCAGATGGGGGAGCCGACCATCAAGGCGGCAGCCTGCGGGTCGCGCGCGATGCTGCAGCCGTTGAACGCCCTGCCGACGGGCACCATCCTTGCGCCGTCCGAGCTCGGAACCAAGATCCTCCGCTTTACATCCCACCGCGCCCTTTCGGCGCCCTATCATCGCAACCAGGCGGGGATGCTGACCGAATTGAACACGGGCCTTTCCATGCCGGATGAAGCGATTGCCTTCCTGCGCGGCGCGAAGGTGGATTATGTGCTCTTCTGCTCCACAGACGCCCAGACGCAGAATCTTGCCCGCATGAAGCCCGAGGGCTTCTACGGGAGCCTGCTGGCCGGGAGGGTTCCCGCCTATCTCGAGCCCCTCAACCATCCGGAACCGGGCGGGCTGGAGATCTTCCGGGTGCTGCGATAGCAGCATGCGGTCCAGGGGAAGCGGCTGCGCCTTCAAGTTCCTGATTTCGCTCGCCGCCCGCATCCACTAGTCTCTCGCTCATGAGCAGCCTTTTCGATGCCGATTCGCCGAGCAATCTCACCGAATATTCCGTTTCGGAATTATCCGGCTCCATCAAGCGTACCGTGGAAACGGCCTTCGATCAGGTGCGGGTCCGCGGCGAGATTTCCGGCTACCGGGGTCCCCACTCGTCCGGCCATGCCTATTTCTCCCTGAAGGATGACCGCGCCCGCATCGATGCGGTCATCTGGAAGGGCACCATGGGGCGTCTGAAGTTCCGCCCCGAAGAGGGCATGGAAGTGGTCGCGACCGGCAAGATCACCACCTTTCCCGGCTCGTCCAAGTACCAGATCGTCATCGACGCGCTGGAGCCAGCCGGGGCCGGCGCGCTGATGGCCCTGATCGAGGAGCGCAAGCGCCGCCTCGGCGCCGAAGGTCTCTTCGATCCCGCCCGGAAGAAGCGCCTTCCCTTCCTGCCGAAGGTGATCGGCGTCGTGACCTCGCCGACGGGCGCCGTCATCCGCGATATCCTCCACCGCATCGCCGACCGCTTCCCTGTCGATGTCATCCTCTGGCCGGTCAAGGTGCAGGGGGAAGGCTGCGGCGAGGAGGTGGCGCGCGCCATTGCCGGGTTCAATGCCCTGTCGCCCGACGGCCCCCTGCCGCGCCCGGACGTGCTGATCGTTGCGCGCGGCGGCGGCAGCCTGGAGGACCTCTGGGGCTTTAACGACGAAATCGTCGTCCGGGCTGCCGCCGCCAGCGCCATTCCGCTGATTTCCGCCGTCGGCCACGAAACCGACTGGACGCTGATCGACCATGCCGCCGATATCCGGGCACCCACCCCGACGGGTGCGGCGGAAATGGCGGTGCCCGTGCGGGCCGATCTTCTGGCGCAGGTCAGCGGGCTCGGCGCCCGGCTCGCCTCCGCGCAAGTCCGCCGCATGGACATGCGTCGCCAGGAGTTGCGCGCTCTCATGCGTGCCTTCCCCTCGCTGGACCAGCTTCTTGCCCTGCCGCGCCGGCGCTTCGACGAAGCCTCGGCCGCGCTCGGACGGGCGCTGGAACTCAACACCGTCGCCAAGCGCCGCCGCTTCGAGAAGGCGGCTGCCGGCCTGCGTCCGGAAACCATGGTGCAGCGGCTTGCCCATGAGCGCCAGCTGCTTGCCCGCCGCATGGACCGCATCGCCCGCAATGCCGAACGGGTCATCGATCTCTCCCGGGCAAGGCTGCACCGGGCCAGCGGGGCGCTGGACGGGGTGCCGCTCCGCCTGCTCGGCGAGTATCGCCGTCTGCGCGACCGGCTGGAGAACCTTTCCCGCCAGGCCGACAGCGCGCTGTCGAACCGGCTGGTGCGCTATCGCCACACCGTCGCCGCGCAGGACCGGGTTCTGCAATCGCTCTCCTACCGCAATGTGCTGAAGCGCGGTTATGCGGTGGTGCGCGATGCGGAAGACAGGCCCGTCAGCCTCAAGGCGGCCCTGACCGGCGGCGAGGCCGTGTCGGTGGAATTTGCCGATGGCCGCATCTCCGCCGTGGTCGGCGAGGGCGCCCCGGAACCCGCCGCCGCGCCGGCTGCCCCGGCTCGCAAGCGCGGCCCCCGTACCGATGGCGGCAATCAGGGGAGCCTCTTCTGAACCATGCATGTTCTCGTCGTTCTCGCCCATCCCGTGCCGGAGAGCTTCGCCGCCGCCGTGGCGGACACCGTGGTCTCCACGCTGAAGGCCGGCGGCCACAGCGTCGATCTGCTCGATCTCTACCGGGAAGGCTTCCAGCCCTGCCTGACCCGGGAGGAGCGCGGTGCCTACATGCAGCCCGGTTATGATCCCGTCGCGGTCAGGAGCGAGGTGGAGCGGCTGAAGGCTGCCGATGGGCTCATCCTCGTCTTCCCCCAGTGGTGGTTCAACATGCCGGCCATCCTGAAGGGCTTCATCGACCGGGTCTTTGCCCCCGACGTCGCCTTCCTCCATGATCCGGAAGGTGGACGCATCCGGCCCGGCCTGACGCGCCTGCGCTTTTTCTGGACCGTCACCTCCACCGGCTCGCCCTGGTGGGTGGTGCATCTCTATATGGGCAACCCGCTTCGCCGTATCCTGAAGCGGGGCGTGGCCACCTTCTGTGGCAAGGGCCTCTCCTTCCGCAGCCTCAACCTCTATGACATGGACCGCGCCACGGCGGCCAAGCGCTCGCGCCATCTGGAAAAGGTCCGCCGCGCGGTGGCGGCGATCCGCTAGCCGGCCCCCCGCGCCTTTTCCTCCGCTGCCCCGAGCATGGCCCGCACCATCCTGGCAAGACCGGTCTTCTCCATGGCGACCAGGCCGGCTGCGGTCGTCCCGCGATAGTCGAGGAAGATGTCGACAATCCCGGCGGGCGAGCGGTCGCCCGCAAGTTCACCCGCAGCGCCCTTGAGCAGCTGGGCGATCGCCCGGCCTGCCAGACCCTCCGGCAGGCCCCGCGCCCGAGCGTCCTCTTCCATGGCCGCGGCCAGACGGGCAAAGAAGGCGGGTCCCGAGCCGGTCAGCCCCGTCAGGTAATCGAGCTGGTCTTCTGCCTCCACCCATTCGGCAAGACCGCTGGCGCCGAAGAAAGCCTCCGCCCATGCCCGGTCCTCCGCCGTTACCTCCGGCGAAGCGAAGAGCGGCGTGAAGGAGAGACCCCGCTCCGCCGCAGCATTCGGCATGGTGCGGATGATCCGCCGCGCGCCGAACCGGCGTTCGAGTGCTTCCATCGGCACCATGGCCATGACCGACAGCAGGAGCTTGCCCGAGAGGTCGAGCGGCACGGCATCGAGATCCTGCGGGCGCACGGCGAGCAGCACCACATCCGCCGATGCTGCGGCTGCGAAATTGTCCGCCGTGACCGCGACGGCGGGGAAGGCCTCGAAGCCGGCAATCGCGCCCCTGCGGCTGGTGATCACGGTGCGGGCCGCCTCGATGACGCCAGCGGAAAGAGCCCCGCGCACAAGCGCGCTGCCGAGCCACCCGCCGCCACCGATGGCCGCTAGGCGCGGCGTTGCCATCAGGCCCATTCTCCCTTGCGTATGACAGGCACGCGGCTGCCATCGGCAGCGATGCCGTCGATGTCGATCTCGCCCGAGCCGATCATCCAGTCGATATGGATCAGGCTGGAATTGCCGCCCTGCGCCTTGATTTGTTCCGGCGTCAGCGAAGCGCCGTCGACGAAGCACTTCGAATAGCACTGGCCAAGCGCGATGTGGCAGGAGGCGTTCTCGTCGAAGAGCGTGTTGTAGAACAGCACGCCGCTGGCCGAGATCGGCGAGGAATGGGGCACGAGCGCCACTTCGCCCAGCCGGCGGGCGCCCTCGTCGGTGTCCAGCACCTTGTTCAGCACCGCTTCGCCCTTCGAGGCGTGCGCCTCCACGATCCGGCCCGCTTCGAAGCGCACCCGGATCTCGTCGATCAGGCTGCCCTGATGCGACAGCGGCTTGGTGCTCGACACATGGCCCTCCACCTTCAGCGCATGCGGGGTGGTGAAGACTTCCTCGGTCGGGATGTTCGGGTTGCAAACGACGCCGTTATTGGCCTTCGCCGCGCCGCCATGCCACTCATGCCCGTCGGCAAGCCCGACAGTCAGGTCGGTTCCCGGCCCGGTGAAGTGCAGAGCCGAAAAGCGCTTGCCGTTCAGCCAGGCGGAGCGGGCGGCGAGATGGGCATTGTGCTGGCGCCAGGCCTCCACCGGATCGGCCACGTCGACCCGCGATGCGGCGAAGATCGCATCCGCCAGCTTGCCGACGGCCTCGTCTTCCGGCAGGCCGGGGAAGACCAGCTTCGCCCAGGAGGGGTTGGGATAGGAAATGATGTTCCAGTTGATGTCGAAATTGGAGATCTTTTCCAGCGCCGGCTTATAGGCGGCGGAATTGGCCCGGTTGGCGCGGGAGACCTTGGCAGGGTCCTCATTGGCCAGCAGCATCGGGTTGTCGCCCGCCACAGCCAGGCGTGCCGCGCCGTTTGCATAGGCCTTGGCCATGCCCTCGTAGAGCCAGCCGGCCGCCCGGTCGAAGCTCTCGTCGCTGCCGTTGCGATAGCGCGCCAGCGTGCTTTCCTCGTCGGAATAGAAGGTGGTGACGATGCCGGCGCCCGCCAGATAGGCGTGCTTCGTGAGAAGGCGGGTCAAGGGCAGGGCCGCCACCGGCGCGGTGATGACGAGATCCTGGCCCTTCTGCAGCTGGAGGCCGACCTTGATGGCCACTTCGGCCAGTTTCTCGAGCTTTGCGGGATCAATCGGAGCAGACATGCCGTGCCTTTCGAATCTGTGGTGGGCGCAGACTTTATGCGGTTTATCCGTCGGGAAAAAGGCGGTAGTTTTCGCCGGAACGGGCGAAATGTTGCAGATATGCGGCAGGGGCATCGCCCCTGTGGAAGAGAGAGGCAGGCAGGCATGACCGGCGCCGACAGACTGGATTTCCGCAGCTACCGGGCCGAGGCAGAACGGCACGCCCACGGTTTCTGGCAAGTCGTGCTGCCGGTGGAAGGCCGTCTGGATCTGGACGTCGAGGGGCGTGGCGGCCGGGTGGAGAAGGGGCAGGGCGCGCTGATCCCGCCGGGGTACTTTCACGCCTTCGAGGCGCATGCCGAAAACCGCTTTCTGGTCGCCGATGTGGTGAGCGTGCCGCTCGATGCCCCGCTCTCCGAGCGCTTCGGGGCACGGGCCTTCTTTCCCGTCCGGCCGCCGGTGCGGGCGCTGATCGATTACCGCGCCGCGATGCCGCTTGCCGACGAGGCGGTCGGGCACTGGTGCGCCCTGCTTCTGGCCGCCATTGCCGAAGGTTTCGAGGAAACGGCGGACGGAAATGGCGAGGCGCAGGCAGTCATCCGCGCCCGCGCCTTCCTGGAGGCACATCTCGCCGAGCCGATCACCATCGAGCGGCTCTGCGGGGAAACCGGGCTCGCCGCTCATCGCCTCACCCGCGCCTTCCGCCGGGAACTCGGCGAAAGCCCCTATGCGCATCTGACCGCGCTTCGGGTGCGCCGCGCCGTCGCCCTGCTGCGCACGACGGATCTTCCCCTTGCCGACATCGCCGCGCTGTCCGGCTTTGCCGACCAGAGCGCCATGACCCGCCACATGCGCCGTCGCGGGCTGGAAAGCCCCGCGGCAAGCCGCCGGATGCAGAAGCGCCCCGCCTGACCATTTCCGACGAACGGCCGTTCGAAACATTCAAGACGGCTTGCCCGCATTCTGCTAGAGGCACCCCATTCCAGGGGGAGCAATCATGGACACCAAGACCCGCGCCACGCTGATTGGCATCATCGCGATCCTGCTCTGGGCGCTGCTGGCGCTCTTTACGGCGACCGCGGGGGCCATTCCGCCCTTCGAGCTGATGGCGCTCACCTTCGGCATCGCCTTTGCCGGCGGGCTCGTCGTGCTTTCGCTGCGGGGAAGGGCGGGGCTTGCCGAGCTTCGCCAGGCGCCGGCGCCCTGGCTCGTCGCCTTTTTCGGGCTGTTTGGCTATCACGCGCTCTATTTCTACGCGCTGCAGAATGCGCCGGTGGGCGATGCCAGCATCATCTGCTATCTCTGGCCGCTCTTCATCGTGCTTCTGGCCGCGCTCCTGCCCGGCGAGGGGCTGAAGGCCCGCCATCTGGCCGGCGCGCTGCTGGGCTTTGCCGGGACCGCACTGATCATCTTTTCAAAGAACGGAGGCGTGTCCGCCTCGGGGCATGTCACCGGCTATGTCGCGGCCTTCGGCTGTGCGCTCGTCTGGTCCGGTTATTCCGTTCTCAACCGCCGCTTCGGCTCGGTGCCGAGCGGCATGCTGGTGGGCGTCTGCGGTGCCGTGGCGCTGGCAGCGGCAGCGGCCCATCTCGCCTTCGAGACCCCGCTCACCCCGACGCCGACCCAATGGGCCGCCATCCTCGCCCTCGGCCTCGGCCCGGTGGGGCTCGCCTTCCTAGCCTGGGATCACGCCACCAAGCACGGCAACATCACGCTGCTCGGGACGCTTTCCTACATGGCGCCGCTGCTCTCCACCGCCCTTCTGGTGATGACGGGTGCAGCCCCCGCCTCGCTCACCCTGGGTCTGGCCGCCCTTCTCGTCATCGGCGGCGCCGTGCTCGCCACCGGCCTTCCGGGGAAGAAGGGTTGAGCTATCCCTTGATCTCCTGCAGGCAATTGCCACCATCCACGACGATCAGCTGGCCGGTGATGTAGCTGGCACCGGGACTGGCGAGGAACGCAATGGCCGCAGCCATTTCCTCCGGCGTGCCGGACCGGCCGATGGGCGTTGCCCGCCCCGCACGGGCCTCGATCTCCGTTTGCGAGGCGGTCTCGACCCAGCCGGGAGCGATGCTGTTGATGGTGACGCCGCGGCTGCCCGCATCGAGCGCGACGGAACGGCTCATGCCTGTTATGGCGGCCTTGGCGGCGCTGTAGGCGGCCTCGCCCGGCATGCTGACCACGGGCCCCGTGACGGAGGCGACATTCACCACCCGGCCAAAGCCACGGTCCATCATGCCGGGGATCACGGCTCGGGTGAGGTTGAAGCACGTCGTCAGGTTGCGGGCGATCAGCCGGTCCCAGATCTCTCCGTCGAGCTGGTCGAAGGCCATGCTTTCGAAGCTCGTGCCTTCCATCGCCATGCCCGCATTGTTGACGAGAATGTCGGTCGGACCGAGGTCTGCCTCGGTCGCCGCAACGATCGAGCGGACCGCCTCGCGGTCTGTGAGATCGGCGACGAGGCCGATGGCTTCGATGCCCTCCGCCCTCAGTTCCGCAGCCCGTGTCTCGATGCGCGGTCCCGTAGCGGTGATCGCCACCCGCGCACCGAGTTCACCCAGAAGCCGCGCCGCAGCAAGGCCGATGCCTCGTTCGCTGCCGGCGCCCGAGACCAGCGCCACCTTACCGGATAGATCGAAAAGCCGGTGCATGCCCATCTTCGCTGCGCCCTCCCGACGCCCAAAACGAAAGAGGGGCGGCAAACGCCACCCCTTTTCCCTGTCTCAGTTCATTCCCACTCGATGGTGCCCGGCGGCTTCGAGGTGACGTCGTAGACGACGCGGTTGATGCCGCGCACCTCGTTGATGATGCGGGTTGCGGCCCGGCCGAGGAATTCCATGTCGTAGTGGTAGAAGTCCGCCGTCATGCCGTCGACCGAGGTCACGGCGCGCAGCGCGCAGACGAATTCATAGGTGCGCCCGTCGCCCATCACGCCGACGGTCTGCACCGGCAGCAGCACGGCAAAGGCCTGCCAGATGGCGTCGTAGAGGCCGGCCTTGCGGATTTCGTCCAGATAGATCGCATCCGCCTCGCGGAGAATTTCGAGCTTCTCGCGGGTCACGCCGCCGGGGCAGCGGATGGCAAGGCCGGGACCCGGGAAGGGATGGCGGCCGATGAAGCTGTCGGGCAGGCCGAGCTCGCGGCCGAGCGCGCGCACCTCGTCCTTGAAGAGCTCGCGCAGCGGCTCCACCAGCTGCATGTTCATCCGCTCCGGCAGGCCGCCCACATTGTGGTGCGACTTGATCGTCACCGAGGGACCGCCGGTGAAGGAGACGCTTTCGATCACGTCGGGATAGAGCGTGCCCTGGCCGAGGAAATCCGCCCCGCCCAGCTTCTTCGCCTCGTCCTCGAAGGTTTCGATGAAGAGACGGCCGATGATCTTGCGCTTGGTTTCCGGGTCGGACACGCCTTCCAGTTCGCCGAGGAACTTGTCGGAGGCATCCACATGCAGGAGGTGCAGCTTGTAGTGCTCCTCGAACATCTTCACGACGTTCTTCGCCTCGTCCTTCCGCATCAGGCCGTGATCGACCAGAATGCAGGTCAGCTGGTCGCCGACCGCCTCATGGATGAGAAGGGCGGCCACCGAACTGTCGACGCCGCCGGAAAGCGCGCAGATCACCCGCTTGTCGCCCACCTGCTTGCGGATCGCCTCGACGGCGCGGGCACGATAGGCGGACATGGTCCAATCACCCTGGATGCCGGCGATCTTGTGCACGAAATTGGCGATCAGCTTGGCGCCATCGGGCGTGTGCACCACTTCCGGGTGGAACTGCACGGCATAATATTTGCGGACCGGATCGGCGATGAAGGCATAGGGCGCGTTGGGCGAGGTCGCCACCACCGAGAAGCCCGGCGGGATCGCGGTCACGCGGTCGCCATGGCTCATCCACACCTGATGGCGGGAGCCGACCGACCAGAGGCCGTCGAAGAGCGGGCAATTCTGTTCCACATCGAGGAAGGCCCGGCCGAATTCCCGGTGATGCCCGCCTTCCACCTGGCCGCCGAGCTGCATGCACATGGTCTGCTGGCCGTAGCAGATGCCGAAAACCGGCACGCCGCTGTCGAAGATCACCTGCGGGGCGCGGGGGCTTCCCTCGTCCAGCGTCGAGGCCGGCGAGCCGGACAGGATCACGGCGCGCGGCTTCAGCCGGGCAAAGCCCTCTTCGGCGGATTGGAAGGGAACGATCTCGCAGTAAACCCCGGTCTCGCGGACACGCCGCGCGATCAGCTGGGTAACCTGGCTGCCGAAATCAACGATGAGGACGGTGTCGGAAGGTGCTGTCTGGGTCATGCCGAGCCTTTAGAGAAATTGAACCCGTCTTGCAATCGTCTCCTGCGCCGCAGGACCGGTTTTATTGTCCCGATTGTCCCAGATTTCAGGGCCTCTGGCGAGACGGCCGGCTCTCCCGCCCGGAGAACCTTTGCGTCGGGCGGCTTGAGACCGGTCTGTGTGCTGAGGCTGTTCTTGCGGATCCGGGTGGGGCTGCGCCACGGGCCTTGCCTGATCCGCCCTGGGCCTGAGGTCTAAAACGGGACCGTCTTTCCAATCCCCGGGTTCATGCCTGCAAAATCGCCCCCTCCTTTGGCCCCTTTTTGGGGGCGTGGGGAGGGGGCAGTCATGCCAGGCCATGCTTCATCGATCCCGCGCTTCGTTCGAAGCCGGGTTATGCATCATTTCCCCCCTCGGGACACGAGGGGTCGGCCGGGGCGCGGGAGCACCTCGTATGAAATTATTTATATGGCGCTTACCGCGCCCCGTTTCGGCTTTATGCGATGCAACTCCGGCTTCTCTGCACCAAGCCTACGGTCCGCCGGGTATTTCGCATGCGCCCGGCGACGGGCGACCGGATTGACCGGTCTTGTTCGCACCTGATCGCTATTTTTCACGCGACCCGGCCCGTAGCAGTTTTTCGTCGTCACACAGACGGACCCCCTGTCCTTTGCGACGGGGAGCGGAAGCCATTTTCTGCACCGTCTCCTCCTGCGCATCTGCGAGAGCGCAGGAAGAAAGACCGGCTCCACCTGACCGGGATCGCAGGGCCCCCGGCGTTACCAGAGCGGAACGAGGAATATTATCCCACAGGTTTTGGCAAGGGGGATGACGGGGGTGCAAATTTATCTGCGGGGGAAATCAGGGGGTTAGGGGAGGGGAGTGAGTAGTGAGTAGGGAGTAGTGGGTAGTGGGTAGGTGGCGACGGGTATTCGTGAGGGGCAGGGCAGTTGATGTCCTGCCCAACGGCCCCCTCATCTGCCCTTCGGGCATCTTCTCCCCGCTGGGGAGAAGAGGGCATCGCCGATGTTCGCGCAAACCAACGGATGCTGAACGCCAGCGGTCATCTTTCCTCTCCCCAGCGGGGAGAGGATGCCGGCAGGCAGGTGAGGGGGCGGCAGGCACGGACCGTAGAAATCGCATTGTTTGGAACAGATGGGGAGCGGCAAACTCAAGGGTCTCCCTCCCCCTTGTGGGGAGGGGCAGGGGTGGGGGTAGGCCGAGGAAATCGGGTTCAGGAATGAAGCTACATTGGGGCCTTCGGCCACATCTTACGTTCCGACCCCCACCCCTAGCCCCTCCCCACAAGGGGGAGGGGAATCCCGCCGTCCTGCCCAACGGCCCCCTCATCTGCCCTCCGGGCATCTTCTCCCCGCTGGGGAGAAGAGGGCATCGCCGACCTCGGCGCAAAACACAGGATGCCGAACGCCAGCGGTTGTCTTTCCTCTCCCCCGCGGCGAGCTTCGCTCGTCCGCCGAGGGAGAGGATGCCGGCAGGCAGGTGAGGGGGCCTCTGGCACTGACAGAAGCCATTGCATCATTTTACGGAGATCAGAGAGCGGCAAACTCAAGGGCCTCCCTCCCCCTTGGGGGGAGGGGCAGGGGTGGGGGTAGGCCGGGAAACTCGACGTACTTTGATTGGAAACGCATTGAGGCCTTCGGCCACTCTATATTTTCCGACCCCCACCCCTAACCCCTCCCCACATCCGGACGAGCTTCGCTCGCCGTGAGGGGGAGGGGAATCCCCCGTACTGCCAAATAGACTCTACATCCAGCCCTTCGGCCAAACGGCAGTCGCCAGGCCCTCTTACAGGCTCTCCAGCGTCCCGTCCTCGAGCGCCTTGATCAGCTTGTCCACGGCGGTGGCGAGTTTTTCGTCGACGATGTGGAGGTAGTCCTTCCAGTCGTGCAGGCCGGTGAGTTCGTGGGTGCCGTCGGAAATGCCGCGGAGGCCGATGAGGGGGATGTCGAAGCGCTGGCAGGCGCGCAGCACGGCGAAGGTTTCCATCTCGACGAGATCCGCATCGATCCCGGCATAGGCGGCGCCGGAGACCACATTGGCGCCGGTGGAGAGCCGGGCTTCCGGCACGCCGGGGATGCGCAGCCGCAGGGGGACTTCGGCGGGCAGGTCGAGGAGCGGCGTCCGGCCCTTCTCGAAGCCCAGCGCGCTCGCATCCATGTCGCGATAGCTGGCGGAGGTGATCTGGTAGACTTCCGTATGCGCGAGCGTCGCCGAGCCGGCCGAGCCGAGGCAGATGACGAGATCGGGGCGATGGCCCGCTGCATCGAGGGCCGCCAGCGCGTGGGTGACGGAAACGGCGGCCTCGACGGGGCCGATGCCGGTCAGGAAAGGCTCGATCCGCTGGCGCAGATGCACGCCGTATTCCGCATCGACCGCCATGACGAAGAAGAGCCGCCTGCCCGCGACGAGAAGGGTGGGGGGTGTCATCCGGCAATGTCCTCCCGCCCGCGGATCACCATCATGGTGCCGGTCATGGAGGCGATGAGCTTGGCCGGTCCGTCGCCGATGGCATAGGCGCGCCCGTCCGCCACGATGATGGTGGAGCCGGGCTTGGTCACGTCACCCCGGAAGAGAAAGCGCTCGCCGCGTCCCGGCGACAGGAGGTTGACCTTGAACTCGATGGTGAGGATCGAGGCATCCGGATCGGTCACCGTATAGGCCGCGTAGCCGCAGGCCGTATCGAGCGCGGCGGAGATGATCCCCGCATGCAGGAAACCATGCTGCTGGGTCAGCTTCTCGTCGAAGGGCATCTCGATCTCGATCGAGCCATGCTCGATGCGGGTCATCACCGCACCGATGGTGGCCATGGCCTTCTGCTTGGTGAAGCTGGCGGTGATCCGCTCGCGAAAATCGTCCATGTCGCTCATGCGGGCGATCCTGTTCCTTTTGAGGGGCGGACAGTCGCATGCGGGATCGCCGGGAGCAAGGGCTCAGTTCAGCCAGACGATGGCGGCGTTGAGGAGTGTCGCAAAGCTGACCCAGAGCCCGTAGGGAACGAGAAGCAGCGCGGAAATCCGGTCTCGCGATAGCGCAGCGCCGATCAGCGCTACCAGCACGACGAGAAGGGCGGCGACCACGAGGAGCGCCAGCACCGGCTGGTGCAGGGCAAAGAAGGCGGGCGACCAGAGGAAATTCAGCACGAGCTGCGCCCACCAGAGCCGCAGGGCGCCGGAGGAGGGGGCCTTCAGATAAAGCCGCGCCCCGGCAATGCCGATCAGCACGTAGAGGATCGACCAGACCGGGCCGAACAGCCAGTTGGGCGGCTGGAAGGAGGGCTTCTGCAGGGCCGCGAACCAGCCGTCCGGCATGGAGACCGTGCCGATCAGCAGGCCGCCGCCGAGCGTCAGCAGGAGAAACAGGAGCGTGACGACAAGGGGATTGCGTTGAGCCATGGGGGCTCCTTTCAGGACATCAGAGATGTCTGGAAGATAGGGCGGCAATGTGCTGGTCAAAGGTGAGCGCGAGCTTTTTCTCGCCGAAGCGCCCCTCATAGGAGGAAACCGCAAAGCCGGCCGGCGCGGGTGCAATGCCCGCGGCATCCGGCAGGCGGGTCTGGCCCACCACGCGGCCCGTCTTCATCTCCACCGTCACCGAGAGCCCGCCCTTCGGCGAGACGAGGCCGACAAGGCCCTGGCGCCGGTTGACCGCAATCGCCCCCACATAGAGCGCCAGCCCTTCGGTCACGTCGTCAGGCAGGGTGAGGAAGCGGAGATCCTCGCCGGGCGCGAAGGACCCGGCCAGCGGCGGCCGGTCGTCGCGCGCGCCCTCGTATTGGCAGGCAAACCAGATGCGCCCTTCGCCATCCGTATCCACATGCCGGGTCGAGAGCCGGGAGAGAGAAGCGGGCAGCGCATGTTTCTGGAGAAGATGTCCGTCGCGGGCGTCGAGGAGCACCAGCGAGGGCTCCATCCGGTCGAGGTTCAGCTTGGTGCGGCCGAAATCCGGATGGGTCTCGATGCCGCCATTGGCGACGATCAGCGCCTTGCCGTCATCGGTGATCGAGAGATCGTGCGGGCCGATGCCCTCAGAGGAGAACTCGCCGATCCGCCGGTAGGCATCGGTGGCGTCGTAAAGGCCGATCACGCCGCGCCCGCCGTCGAAATCGTTCTCGCAGGCATAGAGGATCCGGCCATCCGGCGAATAGCAGCCATGGCCGTAGAAATGTCGCCCTTCGGCGGCGGTGACGACCACGGGAGCGGAAAGCCCGCGCCGCGCGACGATCATCAGATAGGTGCCGGGCCGCCGGGCGAAGGCGGCAATGTGGTCGGTGGCCGGGCTATAGGCCAGGCCATGCGCCCGGTCGGGCAGAAGTGCCCGGTCGACAAGCGCCCCCTCTTCGGTCAGCGTCGCAATGCCGAACCGGCCGTCTTCATCCCGATAGGCCGTGGCAAAGAGCGCATCGGCGGCCAGCGCCGCCCGCGCGCCCTCGGGCGAGAGCGCGGCGAGAAAGGCCGCGCCGCTCGCCTTCAGGAAATGCCGCCGGTCGAAGAGCAGAGGCCCCGCCATGGTCAGTCCCCGTCGGAGAAGGAGAAGCCGGCGCCGAGCCCCAGCGCCTTGCCGTAATCTTCGCTGAGGCGGATGATCAGGTCCTTGCCGTTCAGCATCAGGAAATCGAGCTTGGCGCGCTCTTTCGGCTGGCTGAGCGCCGCCTCGATATCGGGCGTGACGCTGGCGGCGGTCCGCTTCAGCGATTTCATCACGAATTCGATGGAGGTTCCGACCGAGCGCTGGTCGTCCTTCAGAAGATCGTTCATCCCGGCCTTCTCCCAGAAATCGAGAAGCCCCGCCATGTCGGCGCCGAGAATGGTGAAGGTCTGGCCGGAACGCCAGAAGATCGCCAGCTTCGGATTGGGCTTCTGCTCCTTCGAGCCGTAGAAGGCGCGGATGCGCTGGTCGCGGACCATTTCCGCCCCATGCACCATCACGCCGAGCAATTCGGTGATGGCCTCCTGATCCGTGCGGAAGAGGGGATTGTCCGGCCCCGGCTTCTTCCACTGGGCGCCGATCCCGTCGGGCGCCTGCCAGGCGGTGACGAATTCGCCGGCAATGCCCTGGAGATTGGCGGCAATGGCTGCGCCGTAGCGGCAGCGATGCGAGGCCTTTTCCGTGGCAAGCGTTTCATGGCCGGTGCCGTAGAGCACGAATTCCAGCGCGCCGAGCCCCTGCACGCCCACGCTCTTGCCGGAAAGGCTCGCCGCATCGGCGGCACTCTCGTCCTTCTTCGCGATGATGGCCTGCACCTGTTTGAGGGCGATGCCCTTGCGATCCGGATAGTAGAGCACCCGTTCGAAGCGGTTCTTTTCGAGCGCCGGGCCGCTGCGGATGATTTCGACCGGTCCCCAGGCCTTCAGCGTCTCGACGAAGGCCGCCCGGGCAGCGGCCTCGCTGTCGGCGGAAGGCGTGGCGCAGAGCGCCTGCATGGCGGTCGAAAGGCCGGCGGTCTTGTCCGCAAAGGCCCGGTAGCCGGGAATGATCGCCGCATCCACGGCACGGGCCAGAACCGCATCGGCCTTGTCCGCCTCGGTGGCGCTGGCGGGGTTCGCGGCAAGGAGGGCAAGAAGGGCAAGAAGCGGTTTGGCAAGGCGCATCAGAGGGACTCCAGAAAGCGGATGAGGGACTGCCGGTCGGCCAGGGTTGCCCGGCGATAGGCTTCGCGGGCGGCTTCGGCCTCGCCGCCATGCCAGAGAATCGCCTCCTCCGGGCTGCGGGCCCTGCCGTCATGCAGGTAGAATCTGTTGCCGTTGACCGTTTCGGCAAGACCGAGACCCCAGAGCGGCGGCGTGCGCCATTCCGACGCCGCGGCCGCACCGGCAGGCGTTCCATCGGCGCGGTGGTCGGCAAGCGCCGCGCCCATGTCATGCAGCAGGAAATCGGAATAGGGCCGGACAATCTCGCCGCCAAGAGGGGCATTTGTCGCAGTGGCCGGAAGCGTGAAGCGGGGTGTGTGGCAGGCGGCGCAGCCAAGCGCGTGAAACACCCGCTTGCCGGCCAGCACGTCAGGAAAGCTCGCCTGACGCCGGGCGGGCACGGCCACCTGCTGCGAATAGAAGACCAGCGCATCGAGCGCCTCGCCGGATACCTCGCCCGGCCCGAGGCGGGGCTGCTCGCCGGTCGGGCGGGCAAGGCAATCCGTCTGCGCCGGCGTGCAATCGCCCTGGGGCAGGCGAAGGTCGGGGGTGGAAAGGCCCATGTCCATGGCCAGCGCGGTCACCGTCTGCTGGCGCACGCCCGGCTGTTCCGCCTTCCAGCCGAAGCGGCCGAGTGCGGTCTGTCCTGCGGTGTCCGTGGCCAAATCAGCGACACGGCCGGAAATGCCGTCCCCGTCGTGATCTTCG
Organism: Gellertiella sp. DMC107; assembly: GCF_056313605.1. Lineage (NCBI taxonomy): Bacteria > Pseudomonadati > Pseudomonadota > Alphaproteobacteria > Hyphomicrobiales > Rhizobiaceae > Gellertiella > Gellertiella sp. DMC107. The sequence continues at coordinate 354,135 of NZ_JBQUZZ010000002.1, forward strand.
GGATCGGCGAGCGCCCGGATCGCCGCTTCGGGGATCGCCTCGATCAGCCCGAGCCCGAGCATCGGCGGGGCAAGCCGGGGCGACAGCACGGTCTGCGGATCGAGCGGACCATAGCCGGGATCGCTCACCGCATAGTCGGGCTTGCGCAGCGTCACGGTCGTCCCGTCGCCAAGCGTCACCGGCCGGTCGCTGTAGCGGATTGTCACCCGACCCTCGGCGGCAAGGCCGGGAGCGGCCAGATCCTGCAGCTGATGGCCATAGACCGGATCGGGGAAGATATCGGCCCGATCCCGCCCGATCCTCACCAGCAGGCCGGTGCCGGTCTCGGCCTCCCGGGGCGGACGACCGCGTCCGTCGCGGGCATGGCAGGTCTCGCAGGAACGGGCATTGTAGAGCGGTCCCAACCCGTCCGATGCCTGGGTGGAGGAGGGGGCTGCCACCCAGAGCTTGCGGAACAGGGCGCGGCCGAGCTGGAACCGCATGCCCTCGCTGGCCGGCAGATGGGCGCTCATATGGCGAAAGGCATTGCGGTCCGGCGGATCGATGGAGGTGGCGACCCCGGCGGAAAGGGTTTCCTCCGGCTCCGGTCCGACTGGGCTGTTCGAGGCGGCATCCGCCCGACGCGCCGCTCCGGACCCCGCCACCAGCAGGGTGCTCGAAAGCAGGAGGATAAGGGCCGCCTGGCGCATGGATCAAACCGGTTTGCGGCCTCCGCGGGCCGAACCCGCGGAAGGCGACGAGAGGGGTCTTACTGGGCGACGGCACCCGGATTGTCGAGGCTGTCGGACCCTTCGAGCGTGATGCCCGAGAGAGCGAGTGCCGCGATCACCCGCTGGATCGACTTGGTCTGGTCGACGAGGTCGTCGACCGCCGTCTGGATCAGCCGGTTGCCTTCCGCATTGCCTTCGGCCAGCATCTGGTCATAGGCTTCGCCGCCTTCGGCCCGCTTGGCAATGGCTTCCATCGCGCTCACGGTTTTTTGAAGCTTGGCGGAAAGCTCCGCATCGAGCGCCTTGTCCTTGGCCGCCACCAGTTCGGAGAGCGAGGGGCCGGTCATCTTGGTGCCGTCCAGGCGCTCATAGGTGCCCGTATAGGCTTCCAGGAGACCGCGCGCATCGTTGAGATGGGAGTTGTGAGTATTGTCGGAGAAGCAATCCTGCTCCTCCTCGGGATCGTGGAGGATGAGGCCGAGCTTCATGCGCTCGCCGGCAAGCTCCCCGTAGGACAGCGAGCCCATGCCGGTGAGGATGGCGCTGACCCCCTTCTTCGGATCGTCGGTGATCACCTTCGCGGCCTCGCCGCCCGGCTGCCACTTGGCGGCCATTTCCTTGAGGTCGGCGACGAGCAGCGCCGAGGCCGCCTTGAGATAGGCGGCGCGCCGGTCGCAATGGCCGCCGGTGCAGGCCTTCAGGTCGTAATCGGTATAGGGGCGGTTGCCCGCACCCGGGCCGGTGCCGTTCAGGTCCTGCCCCCAGAGCAGGAACTCCACGGCATGATAGCCGCTCGCCACATTGGCATCGACACCGCCAGCGCTCTGCAGGCGGGCGGCGATCAGCTCGGGCGTGATCTGCGAAACATCCACGTCCTTGCCGTCGATCTTGACGGATGTGCTGGCGATGACATTGGCGACGAAAAGCGCATTCTCGTCGCTCTCCGAGCCGTAGCTCTCGTCCACATAGTCGATCAGGCCCTCATCCAGCGGCCAGGCATTCACCCGCCCTTCCCAGTCGTCGACGACGGGATTGCCGAACCGGTAGACCTCGGTCCGGAGATAGGGAACACGGGCCACCTTCCAGGCGTCGCGGGCAGCCTTCAGGCCCGCTTCGCTGGGGGCAGCGAGAAAGGCGTTGATCGCCGCATCGAGCGCCTCGCCGGCCTTCGCCGCATCCTCGAACTTGGCAAGGCCGACCTCGGCGAAATGGGCGGCGACCGCCTTCTCGTCCACCGGGGCGGCGAGGGCCGGAAGGCCGGAGAAAAGGCTGCCTGCCAGCGCGACGCTGGCGGCAAGCGAAAGGGTGATCCGTCTCATGTTCGCTCCTCGAAGGGATGGTGCCCTGATCTGGACCGCGTACATGGCGGAAATTTAAACTGGTGTCAAATAGTCTAGTTTAGAATGCTTCGAGATTTCAGGCCTTGCGCTGCATCAGGCAGAAGAAGAAACCGTCCGTATCGGTGGAGGCGGGGGTAAGCGTCAGCGACCGGCCGTCGCGGCTGTGCGGGCGATGGCCGCTCTTGCCGAACAGGCGGTCCCAGATCTCCATGGCCGGCTGGAGGGAGAAGTCCGGATTGCGCGACACAAAGCCGCTCACCTGATGCTCGTTTTCCTGCGGCAGCACGGAACAGGTGACATAGACGAGATGGCCGCCGGGCCGCACGAAGGCGGCGGCCTGGGTCAGGGCATCGTCCTGCTGGGCAAGGCGCTCCTCCAGGTTCTTTTCCGTCAGCCGCCACTTGGTATCCGGGCGACGGCGCCAGGTGCCGGTGCCGGTGCAGGGCGCGTCGACCAGAACCCGGTCGAGCTTGCCCTTCATCTGGTCGAGATCGCGGCGATTGTCATGCACCTGCACATTGCGGGTGCCGGCTCTTTTCAGCCGCTCGATGATCGGCGCCAGCCGCTTGCGGTCCGCATCATAGGCGTGGATCTGGCCCTTGTTGTTCATGGCAGCCGCCATGGCCAGCGTCTTGCCGCCGCCGCCGGCGCAGTAATCGAGCACCTGCTCGCCCTCCTGCGGGGAGGAGAGATCCGCAACGATCTGCGAGCCCTCGTCCTGCACCTCGAACCAGCCTTTCTGGAACGAAAGCTCGGCTGTGACGTTTGGAAGTCTGGAAGGGCCTTCGCCGGCAGGTATCCGGATGCCGTTGCGGGCGATATGGGCGGGCAATGCGCCCGCGCGCTCCAGCGCCTTCACCACCTTGTCCCGGCCGGCCTTCAGCGTATTGGCGCGCAGGTCGAGCGTCGGCCGCCCGGCAAGGGCCTGCGCTTCCGCCAGCCACTGATCGCCGAAGGCTTCGGCAAAGGCCGGCACGACCCATTCGGGAACATCGCCCTGCACATGGGCGGGCGCATCGGCCAGCGAACGGCTGGAAAAGGCAAGGAGCGAGGCTTCGGAGAGCGGCGGCGGGGCGAACCGGTCGCCCTCGAGTTCGGCGGCAAGACCGTCGGCCGTCATACCCCACTGGCGCAGCAGCACCGCATAGGCCAGCGCCACCGGCCCGTCATCGTCCATCAGCCAGGCGTGGGAAAGCCGCATGCGCAGCGCATCATAGACGATATTGCCGATGGCGGCCCGGTCGCCCGATCCGGCAAAGCGATGGTTCAGGCCCCAGTCCTTCAGCGCGTCCGCCACAGGGCGACGCCGGGTCTCGATATCGGCCAGAACCTCGATGGCTCCCGCGAGCCGTCCACCCAATCGCATGCTTGCTCTCCAGATTATCCGTTTGGGTGGTAACGGCAGATCGCCGCAAGAGCAAGACGTGTCGGCAGAATGCGGCCTCAGCCGAGGATTTCGTAGCACACCTTGGCAGTTCCGGACGAAATCATGCCGAGGTTGCGCGCCGCCGCCTTTGATACGTCCAGCACCCGGCCCCGGACGAAGGGACCACGATCGTTGATGCGCACGACGACGCTCTTGCCATTGCGGCGGTTGGTGACTTTCACTTTCGTGCCGAAGCGCAGCGAACGATGCGCGGCGGTCATGAGCGAGGCATTCATCCGCTCGCCGGAGGCGGTGCGCGAACCGAGCGCATACCAGGAAGCGCCACCGCAACCGGCGGCATCGGCACCTGCGGGCATCATCAGCGTGGAAGCTGCAAGCGCACAGGCGGCGAAGGAAATCCGAAACTTAAGCAATACGTATGGTCCCTTTTTTTCCGCTCGGGGCGGATTGGCGTCAGGTCGGGCCTGGCTAAGGGACGTTCAAAAATGGCGAAAAAGTGCAAAATCCAATCACGGAATGTTACAGTCTGTAATATTTCTTGCGTTTTTGAGCCCGCACGGCCGCCCGATGGTTAACGAGCCGTTCTGAAAGAATCATATGAATCAATGCTCCGTTAGGGGTTTCGTCTATTCGACATCGCGCAGGCATGCGTTCACGAAAGGCAGTGAAATATTTTTCTAATTTCACGCTATGGAACACGGAAAAAGCACGGTTAACGGCCCATTAACCAAAAGCAGCGGTGAAAATTCCTCCGCCAAAGGCCCGTTTCCATCACAAATTTTCCGAATGACCGCGCGCGGTCGCGGATCGAGGGCGGAAGAAATCAGTCCTTCTGCCACCCGTCACGGTAGAGCTGGGCGAGCGATTCTCGATATTCGGGAAACTGGAAGACAAAGCCCGTGGCCTTCAGCCGGGCATTCGAAACCCGCTGGTTCTTGCCATAGAAGGACCGCGCCATGGGGGACAGGTCGGCCGTTTCGAAATCCTGCTCCGGCGGTGGCTCGACGCCCATCAGCCGGGCGGCCTCCGTCACCACGTCCTGCGGCGGGGCGGGCTCGTCATCGGTGACATTATAGATGCCGCCGAGCGCGCCCGTCGCCAGATGCAGGGCGGCGCGGCCGATATCCTCGACGCGGATGCGGTTGAAGACCTGACCGGGCTTGATCAGCCGCCGGGCGGTGCCCTGGGTAAGATTGACGAAGGTGTTGCGGCCCGGCCCGTAAATGCCCGAAAGCCGCAGAACGGCCACCGGCACGCCGAGGCGCGCGCCGAGCTGAAGCCAGTCCCGCTCCGCGACCAGCCGTTCGGCGCCGCGGGCGGCTTCCGGCCGGCATTCGGTATCCTCCGTCACCCAGCCGCCGTCATGATCGCCATAGACGCCGACGGTGGAGAGATAGCCGATCCATTTCAGCCGGGGCAGCAGATCCCGGGCCTCTGCGCCGAGCAGGCCCGGCAGGGAATCGCCCTCCGGCCCCGGTGAGACGGATTGCACGAGATGGGTGACGCCCGACAGCGCCCGCGCCAGCTCCCCGGACAGGGTCTGCCCGTCATAAAGATAGGCGGAAATGCCGGCCGACCGCAGGCCGACGGCCTTTTCCGGGCTGCGTGTGGTGCCCGAGACGGCAAAACCTGCGCCCATGAAGGCCGAAGCGATGGCCTTGCCGGAATAGCCGGCGCCGAAAATCATCAGGCTCATACGGGTCTCTCCCATTCCTCGATCACCGAAGCATCGGTTTCCGCCTGCCGTTGTGCCGCAAACCGCGCCGCGACGGAAGGCCCGGCGAGCCGTTTCAGCGCCCAGACCGCCATGGCCCTGACGACAGGCGAGGCGTCGTCAAGCAGAGGCGCGCAGGCCCCGACCAGATCGTCCCGGCCGGAATTGCCCGCCGCGATCAGCACATTGCGGATAAAGCGGTCCCGGCCGATCCGCTTCACCGGCGAGCCGGAGAACAGCGCCCGGAAGGCCGCATCGTCGAGCGTCAGCAGATGGGCGATCTCCGGCTCCTTCAGCGCGTCCCGCGCCTTCAGCTTCGCCTCGCGCGCCTCCGCCGCGAACTTGTTCCACGGGCAGGCGGCGAGACAGTCGTCGCAGCCATAGATGCGGTTGCCGAAGAGCGGACGCAAATCCGGGTCGATCGGTCCCTTGTGCTCGATGGTGAGATAGGAGATGCAACGCCGCGCATCGATCCGGTAGGGCGCCGGGAAGGCATCGGTCGGGCAGGCCTCGAGACAGGCGCGGCAGCGTCCGCAATGGTCCGCCTCCGGTTCGTCCGGCATAAGCGCGGCGGTGGTGAAGATCGAGCCGAGGAACAGCCAGGAACCGAAATCGCGGCTGACCAGATTGGTGTGCTTGCCCTGCCAGCCGAGCCCGGCCGCCGCGGCGAGCGGCTTTTCCATCACCGGCGCCGTATCCACGAAAACCTTCACATCCGCGCCGGAGCGCGCGGCAAAACGGGTCGCGATCTCCTTCAGCCGGCCCTTGACGATGTCGTGATAGTCGCGGTTGCGGGCATAGACGGAAATATGGGCGCGATCCCGTTTCTGCTGGAGGTGGCGGGGGTCTTCCTCCGGCCCGTAATTGAGGCCCAGCATGACGATGCTTTTCACCTCGCCCCACAGATGGGCGGGCTGGCTTCGCCGCTCTTCGGTTTCCGGCATCCACTCCATCGTGCCGTGATAGCCGGCGGCGATGAATGCCCGGAGCCGGGCGGCAGCTTCGGGGATGCGATCGGGAAGCGTGATGCGGCAGAGATCGAAGCCGACGGCGTCCGCCTCGGCCTTCACGAAGGCGGTCAGTTTTTCCGCCCGCGCCTGCTCTTTCGCCGCGTCGCCCGCCATCGGCGCGGCTTCTCAGAAATCCAGATCGGCGTAATGCGAAACCGGCGTCAGCCCGCGCACGCGATCATTGAGCAGCGGCCGGAAGGAGGGCCGCGATTTCACCCGCTGGTACCAGTCCTTGACGAGCGGGCTTTCGTTCCAGTCGATCTCGCCGAGATAGTCGAGCACGGAAAGCCCGGCCGCCGCCGCGAGATCCGCATAGCTCATCCGCTCGCCGGCCAGCCACTGGCGCGAGCCCGCAAGCCAGGTGAGATATTTCATGTGCTGGCGGATATTGGCGCGCGCCGTGCGCAGCACCTTGGAATCCGGAGCGCCGCCGCCCTGATCGGCGGTCATCTGCAGCTTGAAGGCCCGTTCCCGCGCGAGCGGCCGCGTGACATCCTGCTCCATCTTGACGAGGAACCATTCCGTCAGCCGCCGGATCTCGGCGCGCTGGAACGGATCCTCGGCCAGCAGCCGCCGGTCGCGCTTCAGGACGCCATGGGTCTCGTCCAGATATTCGGAAATCACGGTCGCACCGCAGAGCGCCCGCATGCTGTCGTCCACATAGACGGGCAGGGTGCCGGCCGGGTTCAAGGCCAGGAAATCCCGGCGCTTTTCCCACGGCTGCTCCTCGATCAGGTCCACCTGATAATTGTATTCCGTCAAGATCAGGCGGACGAAGCGCGATGCTGATGACATCGGGTGATGATAGAGCGTGGGCATGGATACTCGAGAAAATCCGTTTGTCCCCAGAGCTTTGCGCATCATTGCGCCTCTGGTCATAAAGGGTTCAGCAAAGCTATAGGTCGTTGCATCTCGCAACACAAGCGAATCAGCCGTTTTCACCATGTTTCAGAAGGAAAATGCATGGCAGACCAATCCATCGTCAGCGCGCTCGTGCTGGGCCTCATCGAGGGGCTTACCGAGTTCATCCCGGTTTCCTCCACCGCGCACGTGCTGCTGGCGGAGCATTTTCTGGGCTTCACCTCGCCGGGCAATACCTTTCCGGTGCTGATCCAGCTCGGCGCCATCCTCGCCATCCTGCTGGTCTATTTCCGCAAGCTGTGGGACATCGTGACCGCCCTGCCGTCGAGCCCGACCGCCCGGCGTTTCGTGGTGACGGTGCTGGTCGCCTTCTTTCCCGCCGCCATCATCGGCGCGCTCGCCCATGATTTCATCAAGCGCGTGCTGTTCGAAACCCCGGCGCTCATCTGCGTGGTGCTGATCGTCGGCGGCGTCATCCTGCTTTTCGTCGACCGGATGACCTTCAAGCCGAAATATCGCAACATCATGGATTATCCGCCGTCACTTGCCTTCAAGATCGGCCTCTTCCAGTGCCTGGCGATGATCCCCGGCACCTCGCGCTCCGGCGCCACCATCGTCGGCGCGCTGCTGATGGGGGCGGACAAGCGCTCGGCGGCGGAATTCTCCTTCTTCCTCGCCATGCCCACCATGGTCGGGGCCTTCGCGCTCGACCTCTACAAGAACCGCCATCTCATGACCTTCGACGGCGCCTCGCTGATCGCGGTCGGCTTCGTCATGGCCTTCGTCTCGGCTCTCTTCGTGGTGCGCTCGCTCCTCGATTTCGTCTCGAAGCGCGGCTATTCGGTCTTCGCCTGGTGGCGCATCGCCGTCGGCCTGGCCGGCCTTGCGGGCCTGATGCTGGTGCACTGAGCCAAAGAAAAGGCCGGCGAAAGCCGGCCTTTTTCATCACAGCCCGTCCCGTCGCAAAGCCGCGAAACGGCGATCCTTTGCGGGATGGGGGGAGTGTTTATTCTGCAACCTTCACGGGGATCGAGCCGGTGACGCAGGGATCGACGCCATAGGCGGGGCTGCATTCCGGGCTGCCGGCGGCGACGGTGCCGGGGGCAAGGAAGGAACCAGCAATAACAACGAGTGCCGCACACGCGAAAAACAGTGCGATGGACTTGCCCATGGAAAGTGCCTCATGATGGGATTTGGTGGATGGCGTCTGGCCGATTCCCCGTCGGCTTCGCGCGGTTATTAGTCTTTACAGTTTCCGACATCAATAGAAGAGTTTGCTAAACCTTCGGTTAACGAGACACTGACAATTCGATTGTGGCCGGTTTGCAATGTTTTAATGCAGTTCTGGCCGCAACGGTTCCCCGCGCGGCCAGAAAAGCGTTACAATCCAGTCTGTTCGGGCATCTTGCCCGTCAGGCGGCCTTGCCGGATCCGGTGAACTGTCCTTCCGGCCGGTACTGCACCAGGTAGGAGGGCAGAACGGCGCTCGGAATGGCCGGGCTGATGCCCATGCCCTTCAGCGTGCGGCCTTCCTTTTCGGCCGCGTCCGACACCACGTTGTCCGATTTCAGCAGCGTGACCTGGTCGGGCGTGATCGGCGCGTCGACGAAGGGTACGAGGCTGGCGACCGAGCCCAGCAGCGAGGCGATGCCGAAGGGCAGGGAGACGAAGGAACGCTTGCGTTCGGTGACGTCGAGCATCAGTTCCAGGCACTCGCGGAACGAGAGAATTTCCGGGCCGCCCAGTTCATAGACCGTGCCGGCCTTCAGCTGGCCCTCGACGGCGCGGGCAACCGCCTCCGCCACATCTTCCACATAGACCGGCTGGAAGCGGGTCTTGCCGCCGCCGACGAGCGGAAGCACGGGCATGCTGCGCGCCATGGAGGCGAAACGGTTGAAGAAATCGTCCTCCGGTCCGAAGACGATGGAGGGACGCAGAATCACCGCATCCGGCTTGATCGACAGCACGGCGGCTTCTGCCTTGCCCTTGGTGCGGGCATAGGCGGATTCCGATTGCGCATCGGCACCGATGGCGGAGACATGGGTCAGCGTCGCGCCGACGCCGCGGGCCGCTTCCGCAATCGCACGGGCGCCGAATTCCTGCACGGCCTCGAAGGTGTTGCGGCCCTTGTTGGCCAGAAGCCCCACGCAATTGACCACGTGATCAGCGCCCTGCACGGCCGCATCCACGGACCAGCGATAACGCAGGTTCGCCTGCACGAAGGAAATCTGCCCGACATTGCCGAGCGGCTGCAGGAAGCCGGCGAGATCGGGCCGGCGCACGGCGACCCGGATGCGGTAACCGCGGCGGGCGAGCGCCCTGACCACATGCCGCCCGATGAAGCCCGAGCCGCCGAACACGGTCACCAGCGGGGGAAGGTTGGACAGGGTCATTGCGCGCTCCTTGTTTGTGCGGGCCATCGGGCCTGAGCCCGACTCTGCGGGCAGCCATCTCTTTGCCGCTCTATTAGCGGAAAAGCGCGGCAAGGTGAAGGGCTTCAGCGCAGCCCTTCATACCCTGCCTCAACCATCCTGACGGATGTCAAATCCCCTCGACAACAACCATTTCCGCATCGGCCACCTTCTGGCGGATTTTCGCGGCGATCTGGTATTCGGGCGAGTTGTAGCAATCGACCGCATGCTGCAGCGAGGGAAATTCGATCACCACATTGCGGGCGCGGGCCGGACCTTCCAGTTCGACGAAAGCGCCGCCGCGCGCGAGGAAGTTCGCGCCATATTTCTCGAAGGCGGGCTTGGCCGCCGCCACGTAATCCTTGTAGTTCTCGGTGTCGCGCACATCGACGCGGGCAATCCAGTATCCCTTGGGCATGTTTTTCCTCCTGAAAGAATGGGTGAAAGCGGTCAGGCGCCGGCCATTTCGGCCAGAATGGCGCGCGCCGCGGCCAGCGGATCCGGAGCCTTGACGATGGGGCGGGCAACGACCAGATGGCTCGATCCGGCCCGCAGCGCATCGGCCGGCGTCATCACGCGCTTCTGGTCGCCCGCATCGGCGCCGGCCGGGCGGATGCCGGGCGTTACCACGGCCATGTCAGGCCCGAGAATCTGGCGCACCGCGCGGGCCTCTTCGGCAGAGCAGACAATGCCGCCCATGCCCGCCGCGCGCGCCTGTTCGGCGCGGCGCAGCACCAGCGTGTGCGGATCGTATTCGTAGCCGGCTTCGACCATGTCCGCCTCGTCCATCGAGGTCAGCACCGTCACGCCGAGCAGGCAGAGATCCGACCCCTTGGCCGCAGAGACCGCCGCGCGCATGGCCTTCGGATAGGCATGCAGCGTCAGCATGGACATGCCCATCTTGACGATGTTCTCGACGCCGGAGGCGACCGTGTTGTCGATGTCGAGCAGCTTCATGTCGAGGAAGACCTTCTTGCCCGAGCGGGCAAGGTCGCGGGCCAGTTCCAGGCCGCCCGCAAAGACCAGCTGGTAGCCGATCTTGTAGAACAGGATGTCCTCGCCAAGCGTGGCCACCAGGCCTTCGGCTTCCTTCACGGTCGGAACGTCGAGGCCGACGATCAGTCTTTCGCGGGGCGTCATGGTTGCATCATCCTCTCGGGCTGTTTCCGGGTGAGTGCCATGCAAAGCGGCAGCCCGCAAGACGGCTTCGGAAACTTCACCCGGAATTGCCCGGCAAAATGTAAGGTCAGGGGCGGGTATAGAGCCAGATCTGCGCCGGCGGGATGTTGCGCACGATGAAATCGAAATGCTTGATCCGGTAGCGGTCGGGCTGGGCGACGATGGGCGAGACCGGACCATAGCTGAACTGCACGACAGGCCGCCCGGGCGGCAGGCGGTCAAGCAGCGATTCCAGCAGCTTCACCCGCTGATGCATGGGGAAATTCAGAAGCGGCAGGCCCGAAATGGCCGCATCGAAGCGCTGGTCTTCGAGATGGGAAAGCGTGTCGTCGAGATCGAAGGCATCGCCATGGATGAAATGCACGCCCGGATAGGCGCCCTTCAGATGGGCGATGAAACTGTCGGAATATTCGATCGAATAGATGCGTTCCGGGGAAATGCCGCGCTCCAGGATGGCCCGGGTGATCACGCCGGTGCCGGGCCCGAGTTCCAGGACAGGCAGGGTCGAGGCGGGATTGACGACGCTCGCCATCCGGCGCGCCGTATGGACCGAGGTCGGCATGATCGCCCCGACGGTCTTGGGCTTGTCCATCATGCCGCGGATGAAACGGATTTCTTCGCCGAATTTCTGCTCGATCCGCTCTTTGATGCGCAATCCCATGTGCCGCCGGCCCCCACCAGTTCATTGTTGGGCAAATCAGGATATTCACTCCCGCCAGAGAGGCGAGGATTGAGCCCTTTTTGTGAATATACGCGCAACGAAGCCCCCGTGCGCGCAAATTCTTTGCAAAGCCTTAACGCGGCCGGTCGCGGCGTCAGACCCGCATCGGCATCAGCACGTAGAGGGCGTCATCGCCGGCGAGATCGCGGATCAGCGTCGGCGAGCCCGCATCCGCCAGCAGGAAGATCGCATCCGTGCCGGACAGCTGGCCGGTAATGTCGAGCAGGTAGCGGGCATTGAAGCCGATTTCCATCGGATCGCTGTCATAGCTGACGGCGACTTCTTCCGTCGCACTGCCGGAATCCGGATTGTTGACCGTCAGCGTCAGCTGGCCGTCGCCGATCGCCAGCTTCACGGCGCGGCCGCGCTCGGAGGAAATGGTGGAGACGCGGTCCACCGCCTGGGCGAAGCTGGAGCAATCCACCCGCATTTCCCGGTCGTTGTTGGCGGGAATGACCCGCTGGTAATCCGGGAATGTGCCGTCGATCAGCTTCGAGGTCAGAACGATGGAGCCGATGGTGATGCGGATCTTCGCGTCGGAAACCTCCATCGTCACCATGGCGTCCGGCTGGTCGACGAGCTTCTGCAACTCGCCCACGGTCTTGCGCGGAATGATGATACCAGGCATGCCTTCCGAGCCCGAGGGGGCGATCACGTCGGCGCGGGCGAGGCGATGGCCGTCAGTGGCGACCGCGCGGATCTTCAGCTCCCCGCCGGCCTCGATCGTGTGCAGGAAGATGCCGTTCAGATAGTAGCGGGTTTCTTCGGTGGAGATCGCGAACTGGGTGCGGTCGATCAGCATCTTCAGGTCGGCGGCCTTCAGGCTGAAGGCGTGGCTGAAGCTGCCGGCGGTGAGATCGGGAAAATCCGCTTCCGGCAGGCATTGCAGCGAAAACTTCGAGCGGCCCGAGGCCACCGTCATGGTCGAGCCATCCGGATTGGTGGCCAGCAGCACTTCCGCGCCGTCGGAAAGCTTGCGCACGATGTCATAGAGCAGATGGGCGGGCACCGTGGTGGCGCCGGCCTGTTCCACATTGGCGGGCGTCGCCTCGGTGATTTCGAGATCGAGGTCGGTCGCCTTCATGTCCAGATTGGTGCCGTTCGCCCGAAGCAGCACGTTGGACAGGATCGGGATCGTGTTCCGGCGCTCCACCACGCGGTGAACATGGTTCAGCGATTTCAGCAGATTGGAACGCTCGAGAGTGATACGCATGGAGTGATACTCTTTCGATCAACGACGGCCGTCGAATGCGGCTATGAAGACAGGTTTTCCCTCCGGCCCTGTGCCAGAAGAGAACGGACGGGCAAAATGGCAGAATTTCCAGCCGGATTGCAAGCGAAGAACGGCGGCATTCCAGCGAGGCCGCCTTTTCCACCGTTTTCCACATGAGCCCACCCGCTTGCCGCATCGGCCGCGCTCGACCATAAGGGACGGAAGCGACATGGAAGCGGGGCCTCGCCGATGATGCATGAAACCAATCAAACTGCGGAAAAGCCGACGCGCACCTATCGCCTGCACAATGCCAGCATTCCGGCGCGGCCGCTGGAACCGGCGCTCTATCTGGTGGCGACGCCCATCGGCAATCTCGGCGATATCACGCTGCGTGCGCTGGAAGTGCTGGCCGGCGCCGACCTGCTGGCCTGCGAGGATACGCGCGTCACCCGCGTCCTTCTCGACCGTTTCGGCATCGCGACCCGGCCCTATGCCTATCACGAGCACAATGCCAACGAGGCCGGGCCGAAGCTGATTGCCGCGCTGAAGGCGGGGCAATCGGTGGCGCTCGTTTCCGATGCCGGCACGCCGCTCGTCTCCGATCCCGGCTACCGGCTGGCCGAGACAGCGCTTGCCGAGGGGCTGAAGGTGGTGCCCATTCCCGGCGCGTCGGCCCCGCTCGCGGCCCTGGTCGGCTCCGGCCTGCCGAACGAAAGCTTTCTCTTCGCGGGCTTCCTGCCCACCAAGGACAAGGCCCGGCGCGACCGGCTGGGCGAATTTGCCAGCCTTCGCTCCACGCTCATCTTCTTTGAATCGCCCCACCGGATCGCCTCGACGCTTTCGGCGGCAGCGGATGTGTTCGGGGCCGATCGCCCCGCCGCCGTCTGCCGCGAACTGACCAAGGCCTATGAGGAATTCAGCCGGGGGCCGCTCGACCAGCTGGCGGAGGATTTCGCCGGTCGCAGCGTCAAGGGCGAGATCGTGCTGGTCATCGGCCCGGCGCCCGAGGGGCCGGAAACCCCGCTGGAGGATGTAGATGCGCTGCTGCTTGCGGAAGCCGGTCGCCAGTCTGCCGGCAAGGCCGCCTCCGAGGTCGCCCGGCTGACGGGCCTGCCGCGCAAGGTGCTCTACCAGCGGCTCATCGCGCTGAGGGGCGGGGATGGCGGCGAGACCGAGTGAAACCCGCCGCCGCGCCGAACGGCACGGCCGGCTCGCGGAAGGGGCCGCAGCCCTCTCGCTCCTGTTGCGCGGCTATCGCATCCTCGCCCTGCGGCACCGGACCCCGCTGGGCGAGATCGACCTCATCGCGCGGAAGGGGGATCTGGTCGTCTTCGTGGAGGTCAAGGCAAGGCGCGGCGAAACCGCTGCCCTCGATGCCGTCACCGCCACCGCTGCCCGGCGCATCCGGGCCGCGAGCGATCTCTGGCTTTCAAGGCAGCCGGATGCCCATCGCCTGTCCAGCCGCTTCGATATCGTCGCCGTCCTGCCCTGGCGCTGGCCCCGGCATTTTCCGGATGCCTTCTGATCCGGAATTGTCTCGCATTTGAACGATCTCCCTAACCGCGTTTCAATCCGGGGTAGTTATGTTCTTTTACATAACAATATCGGAGTTGCCCGTGGTCTGGAAATTTTTTGCAGCCAGCGCCCTCGCCATGGCGGCGCGTGACCTGTCTTTCAACAAGCCGAAGCGGAAGTTCCCGGCGCTCGTGGCGGGCCATCCGTCTGCGCTGAAACTCCGGGATGCGACCATCGATCCGTCCTGGATCATTTCCGGCAATCCGCAGGCCCGGCTTGCGGAACATTCCCGCAGTGTCGACGGGGCGGCCGCCACCGCAATCTGGGAATGCACGGCCGGCACCTTCCGCTGGTTCTTCGCCTGGGACGAAACGGTCGTCATCCTCGATGGCGGCGTGCACGTGACCGACGAGGACGGCGTGGAACGCATGCTGAAGGCTGGCGACATCGCCTATTTCAAGGCGGGCAGCTGGGCCACGTGGAGCATCGAGAGCCATGTGCGGAAGATCGCCTTCGTGCGCCGGCCCTTCCCGCAGGTCGTCGCCCGGACCTGGAGAATGATCAAGTCGCTGCGCCAGTCGGCCACCGGCACCGGGCTCGGCGGCTGATCCTTCAAAAAGCCTCTGTCCCGACCGTTGCGTTTCGCAAGGCCCCGTCCTACATGATGGGGCCACGGCTTGAGCAAGGATCGGGGCGGAAATGGCAGCCATCAAGAATGTCGCGGTCCAGATGGACCATGTATCCTCCATCAATATTGCGGGGGATTCGACCTTCGCCATGAGCCTCGAGGCCCAGTCCCGCGGCTACAGGCTCTTCCATTACACGCCGAACCAGCTCTCGCTGCGCGACGGCAAGGTCTATGCCACCGTCGAGCCCATGGAGCTGCGCGACGAGAAGGGCAACCACTACACGCTCGGCCCGCAGGAGCGGGTGGATCTTTCCACCATGGACGTGGTGCTGCTGCGCCAGGACCCGCCCTTCGACATGGCCTATATCACCTCCACCCATCTGCTCGAACGGGTCCACCCGAAGACGCTCGTCGTCAACGATCCGAACTGGGTGCGCAATTCGCCGGAAAAGATCTTCGTCACCGAATTCGAGGATCTGATGCCGAAGACGCTGATTACCCGCGATGTGGGCGAGATCGCCCGCTTCCGCGAGGAAATGGGCGACATCATCCTTAAGCCGCTTTACGGCAATGGCGGGGCTGGCGTGTTCCACTCCTCGCGCGATGACCGCAACTTCACCTCCCTGCTCGAAATGTTCGGCCAGATGTTCCGCGAACCCTATATCGCGCAGCAATATCTGCCGGCCGTGCGCAAGGGCGACAAGCGCATCCTGCTCGTCGACGGCGAGCCGGTCGGCGCGATCAACCGCGTGCCGGCCGAGCATGACAGCCGCTCCAACATGCATGTGGGCGGCCGCGCCGAACCGACCGAGCTCACCGCCCGCGAGCGGGAGATCTGCGCCCGCATCGGCCCGGCGCTCAAAGCCCGCGGCTTCCTGCTCGTCGGCATCGATGTCATCGGCGATTACATGACCGAGATCAACGTGACCTCGCCCACCGGCCTGCGCGAGGTGAAGCGCTTCGGCGGCGCCGATATCGCGGCCCTGCTCTGGGACGCCATCGAGGCCAAGCGCCGCTGATCCCGCCCGGGCAGCGGTCCCCCTTTGTTCCGGTTTGCAACCGGGTACATCGCGAGAACCCGTTTTCGGCGTGATTGTTCACACCCTGTTCTTGTTGAATAGATGAGAATATGCAAATGTGCAGCTTGAGGGCTGCATCCGGTTGCGAAGATCGCGCGCGACATGACCGGCCCGGATCGGGGGCAGGGTGGTTGCAAGGGTCAGTACGATCGCGTTTCAGGGGATAGAAGGCGTGCCGGTGGAGGTGCAGGTTCTGCTGAGCCCCGGCAAGATCAACATGCATATCGTCGGCCTGCCGGACAAGGCGGTGGCCGAAAGCCGCGAGCGCGTGCAGGGTGCGCTGCATGCCTCGGGTCTGGCCATGCCCGCCAAGAAGATCACCATCAATCTGGCGCCCGCCGACCTGCCGAAGGAAGGCAGCCATTTCGACCTGCCCATCGCGCTTGGCCTGATGGCGGCGCTGGGCGCCATTCCGGGCGATGCGCTGGCCGGTTATGTGGTGCTGGGCGAGCTGAACCTCGACGGTACGCTGGCGCCGATTGCCGGGGCACTGCCTGCCGCCATCGGTGCGCATGGTCTGGGCAAGGGCCTGATCTGCCCGGCAGAATGCGGGCCGGAAGCGGCCTGGGCGGGGGAGGGGCTCGATATTCTCGCCCCCCGCAGCCTGATCGCGCTGGCCAACCATTTTCGCGGCACCCAGGTGCTGACGCGCCCGCAGCCGGCGGTGCGCCAGCCTGCGGGCGACCTGCCCGATCTTGCCGACATCAAGGGCCAGGAAAGCGCCCGGCGCGCCCTGGAAGTGGCCGCCGCCGGCGGGCACAATCTGCTGATGATCGGGCCGCCCGGATCGGGAAAATCCATGCTGGCCGCCCGTCTCGCCTCCATCCTGCCGCCGCTCTCGCCGGCGGAATTGCTGGAAGTGTCGATGATCCACTCCATGGCCGGCCAGCTGCCGGGCGGCCGCCTTTCGGACCGGCGTCCCTTCCGCGCGCCGCACCATTCCGCCACCATGGCGGCGCTGGTCGGCGGCGGCTTGCGGGCCCGGCCGGGCGAGGCATCGCTCGCCCATCATGGCGTGCTCTTCCTTGACGAACTGCCGGAATTCTCGCCACAGGTGCTGGATGCGCTGCGCCAGCCGCTGGAAACCGGCGAATGCGTGATCGCGCGGGCCAATCACCGGGTCACCTATCCCGCGGAAATCCAGCTTGTCGCCGCGATGAATCCCTGCCGCTGCGGCATGGCGGGCGAGCCCGGGCGCGGCTGCGCGCGCCAGCCCCGCTGCATCGGCGATTATCAGGCCCGCATTTCCGGCCCGCTGCTCGACCGCATCGATATCCGGATCGACGTGCCGGCGGTGGCCGCCCTTGACCTGATCCGGCCCGGCACATCCGAAACGAGCGGCGCAGTCGCGCTGCGCGTCGCCCGCGCCCGCGCCCTGCAGAAGCAGCGCTCCGAAAGCCTGGGCGACGCGGCCGCCACCTGCAATGCCCGCGCCGCCACGAGCCTGATCGAAAGGATCGCGGAACCGGATTCCGGCGGCCTCCAGCTCTTGCGGGATGCGGCGGAAAAGCTGAAATTCTCGGCGCGCGGATATCACCGGGTGCTGAAGGTCGCCCGCACGCTGGCCGATCTCGATGGCGAGCCACGGGTGGGGCGGGTGCATCTCGCGGAAGCCATCGCCTACCGCATGGCGGGAGACAGGATATCGACCGCCGCCTGAGCGGCATTCGGGGAGGGCAGGGAAACCTGCAGGCAAGCATGGCGCCAACGGGCCGGATCATCCGCATCAACAGCCAGACACCGGAATGGCACGCGGCCTTTTTCGCCCATGCCGAGGCGGCCTTTGCCATCGATTTCCGGCCCTGGGCGCATCATCTGGGCTGGAGCCGCACCTATGAAGTGGCGGCCCTTATGGAGGACGGCCGCATTCTCTCCACGGTCGGCATGACCCGCATGGCGCTCTCGCTGGCCGACCGGGAACTGGGCCGCGACTTCCGCCGGCTGGTGGAGGGTGTGCAGCTCGGTTCGGTGGCCACCGTTCCCGACCGGCAGGGCGCGGGGCTGGGCCGCCACCTGATGGAACAGGTGCTCGCGGAGATCGACGCGAAGGCCTGGCCGGTGCTGCTCTTTTCCAACGAGCGGTCGCTCGACTACTATCCCCGCTTCGGCTTCCGGCCGGTGGACAGCATGCGCTATCGCTGGACGACGGACATGGAACCACGGCCGGGTCCCCCGCCGCTGCGGTTCGACGTCAAATCCGCCCGGGACCGTGGCCGCATGGCGGCGCTGCTGACCGGAAACCGCTCCCATGGCGGCGGCCTGTCCGCCCGGCCCGATCCATGGGTCATTCTATGGTATCTGTTCAATACGCCGGCCCAGGGTGTGTTCCTGCCCGGCGGCAGGGCGCTGGTCTTCCTGGAGGAGGAGGACGAGACCCTCATTATCCGCGAATGGCTGGGCGAGAAGCCGCGCCTTCTGGACGACGTCCTGCCGGGGCTTCTGTCTCGCCCGGTGCGGCAGGTCGAATTCGGCTTCGCGCCACCCGCCGGCTGGCTGCTTCCGGGTGTGGAAAGGGCGCCGGATCCGGACAGCCGGCTCTTCCTGCGCGGGCTGGAGCTGGTGCCCGACGTGCCGATCTGCTTTCCGGATTTTCTGAGAACCTGAACGCCGGCATCCTTCGCCGGCCGCAGACAAAAAAAGGGGCGCCGGAGCGCCCCGTCATTGCGTGTCGTCCAGCCGTTCTCAGCCGCCGAGCCCGTCGAAGAGGGCCGTCGACAGATAGCGTTCGGCAAAGGAGGGGATGATGACCACGATGGTCTTGCCCTCGTTTTCCGGCCGCTGGCCCACCTTGATGGCCGCCGTCAGCGCGGCGCCGGAGGAGATGCCGACCGGCACGCCCTCGAGCCGCGCCACGAGCCGCGCAGTCTCGAACGCCTCGTCATTGCCGACGGTGACGATCTCGTCATAGATCTCCCGGTCGAGAATGGCCGGGGCAAAGCCCGCGCCAATGCCCTGGATCTTGTGCGGGCCGGGATTGCCGCCGGAAAGAACCGGGCTGTCTGCCGGCTCGACAGCCACCACCTTGAGGCCCGGCTTGCGGGATTTCAGCACCTGGCCCGTGCCGGTGATGGTGCCGCCCGTGCCGATGCCGGACACGAAGATATCGACTTGGCCATCCGTATCGTTCCAGATTTCCTCGGCGGTCGTCTTGCGGTGGATTTCCGGGTTGGCGGGGTTTTCGAACTGCTGGGGAATGATGGCGTCGGGGTTGGTGGCGGCCAGTTCCTCGGCCTTGGCAATCGCCCCCTTCATGCCCTTGGGGCCTTCGGTCAGCACCAGTTCCGCACCCAGCAGCGCCAGCATCTTGCGGCGCTCGATGGACATGGTTTCCGGCATGGTGAGAATGAGCTTGTAGCCCTTGGCAGCCGCCGCGAAGGCCAGCGCAATGCCCGTATTGCCGGAAGTCGGCTCGATCAGCACGGTCTTGCCGGGGGTGATCTTGCCCTGCGCTTCCAGCGTTTCGATCATCGCCACGCCGATGCGGTCCTTGACCGAGGCGATGGGGTTGAAGAATTCCAGCTTGGCGAGGAGATGGGCCTTGACGCCCTTTTCCTTCGCCAGCTTGTCGAGCCGGACGATGGGGGTATCGCCGATCGTGTCGGTGATCGAGGCATAGATGCGGCCGCGGCCGGGCTTTCTGGCGTCAGACATAAACCAATCTCCCTTTGTTTGAAGCAAACATAGGCGAGACGCGGCAAAGGATAAAGCCATCCGACGCCACGGTCTGCGCAAAGCCGGGAATGCCATTCCCCAAGCGCGGCGCTTGCAGAAAAAATCAGCTCCGGGCGATGATCATGGTGGCCGCACCCGCCATGAAGCCGGCGGCCGTCCGGTTCAGAAGCTGCATCTTCTTCGGCTCCGCCAGCCAGTCGCGCGCCTTGCCGGCAAGCATCATATAGGGCGTGAGGACCACCAGCAGCACGAGGAAGGTGACGACCGAGAGTTCGGCAAACTGCGGCAGGCCCACCTTGGTCAGATCGATCACGGCAGGCACGATGCCGAGATAGAACAGCATGGTCTTCGGATTGCCCAGCGTCAGCGTCAGGCCGGACAGGAAGCACTTGAACCCGTCGAGCGGCTTCTTCTCACTGTTCACATCGATCTTCATGCCAGATTTCCAGAGCCCCCAGGCGAGGTAGATGAGATAGGCGGCCCCGGCATATTTGATCGCCATGAAGGCATAGCCGAAGGTCTGCGCCACATAGGCAAGCCCGAGGATAACAGCCGTCAGATAGAGGATGTCCCCGAGGATCAGCCCGAACGCCATCGGATAGGCGGTCCGGAACCCCTGTCCCAGCGCGCGGGCCACCACCGCCGTGATCCCCGGTCCGGGAATGGCGGCTGCGATGAACAGGGCAAGGCTGTAGCTGAAAAAATCGGTCGCGCTCATGGGGATCTCGGAGGGGTGCAGGAACTGTTTCTTCTGGAATGCCTAATTCAGCGGCTGAATGCAAGCAGGCAAACGAAGATCTGGTCTGGGCCTTCCGGCGATAAACCCGCCTATGGCATCAAGCCGTTCCCTTAGAAAGCGAAAGGCCCCGGTAAACCGAGGCCATGGCGCCGACCGGGAACGAACTCCCAATCCACTTGGTAGAAACATACTGAGTATGTGATGTTCCTTCAAGAGCCTCAGTTCAGCCCTGTCGAGCCGAAGCCGCCGGCGCCGCGGTCGGTGGCGGTGGCAAGGGCGGTTTCGGTGAGGATGGCCTGCACGACGGGGGCGATGATCATCTGCGCGATCCGCATGCCCCGTTCGATGACGAATTTCTCCTCGCCCAGATTGACGAGCAGAACCTGCACCTCGCCGCGATAATCGCTGTCGATGGTGCCGGGCGTGTTGAGGCAGGTGACGCCGTTCTTGAAGGCGAGGCCGGAGCGCGGCCGGATCTGCGCCTCGAAACCCTGCGGGATCTCGAAAATCAGGCCGGTCGGCACCAGCGCCCGCTTGCCGGGCTTCAGCGTCAGGCGCTCGCCCTCGGGGATTGCCGCGCGCAGGTCCATGCCCGCGGAGCCGGGCGTCTCGTAGGCGGGCAGATCGAGGCCGTGCCCATGCGGCAGGCGGACGATGCCGATGACGGGAGCGGCGGTTTTCGGGGCGGTTTCGGACATGGTTGACCCTTCGGCGGCGGTTCTACAATTGCATCTCGCCCGTCTAGCCGCTAGAAGACCGGCCATTCAACAGGAATTTCATGCTTATGGCCGAATCCCTTGCCGAAGCGGTTTCCCGCCGCCGCACCTTCGCGATCATTTCCCACCCGGACGCCGGTAAGACGACGTTGACGGAAAAGCTGCTGCTGTTCGGCGGCGCCATCCAGCTCGCCGGTGAAGTGAAGGCCAAGAAGGATCGCATCCAGACCCGGTCGGACTGGATGAAGATCGAGCGCGAGCGCGGCATTTCGGTCGTCACCTCGGTCATGACCTTCGAATACAATGACACGGTCTTCAACCTGCTCGATACGCCCGGCCACGAGGACTTTGCCGACGACACCTATCGCACGCTGACGGCGGTCGATGCGGCCGTCATGGTCATCGACGCCGCCAAGGGCATCGAGCCGCGCACGCTGAAGCTCTTCGAAGTCTGCCGCATGCGCGACATCCCGATCATCACCTTCGTCAACAAGATGGACCGCGAAAGCCGCGATCCCTTCGAGATCCTGGACGAGGTGGAGCAGAAGCTGGCGCTGGATACCGCGCCCGTCACCTGGCCGATCGGCCGGGCGAAGAGCTTCTGCGGCTCCTATCATCTGGCGAAGAACGAGGTGCGCGGCTCCGACACGGAAGAGAAGACCACGCCGGTCAACGGCCCGCAGGCGATTGCCGAGCGGCTGCCGGAAAACGAGCGCGCGGCCTTCATCGACGAGATGGAACTCGCCATCGAGGCCTGCCGCCCCTTCGACCGGGAAAGCTTCCTTGAAGGGCATCTGACGCCGGTCTTCTTCGGCTCGGCGCTGCGCAATTACGGCGTGCGCGATCTCATCAACGCGCTGGCCGACTATGCGCCGCCGCCGCGCGATCAGGTGGCCGATGTGCGCACCGTGCACGCGACCGACGAGAAGATGACCGCCTTCGTCTTCAAGATCCAGGCGAACATGGATCCGAACCACCGCGACCGCATCGCCTTCGTGCGCGTCTGCTCCGGCAAGCTGGAGCGGGGCATGAAGGCCAAGCTTTCGCGCACGGGCAAGCAGATGGGGCTTTCCGCGCCGCAATTCTTCTTCGCCTCGCAGCGTCAGCTCGCCGACACGGCTTATGCCGGTGACGTGGTGGGCATTCCGAACCACGGGACGCTCCGCATCGGCGATACGCTGACCGAGGGCGAAAGCCTCGTCTTCCAGGGGGTGCCGAACTTTGCGCCGGAAATCCTGCGCCGCGTGCGGCTCGAAGATGCGATGAAGGCGAAGAAGCTGAAGGAAGCGCTCCAGCAGATGGCGGAAGAGGGCGTCGTGCAGCTCTTCTCGCCGGAAGACGGGTCGCCGGCCATCGTCGGCGTGGTCGGCGCGCTGCAGCTCGACGTGCTGAAGGAACGCCTCCAGGCCGAATATGGCCTGCCGGTCTCCTTCGAAATGTCGCGCTTTTCCGTCTGCCGCTGGATTTCGGCGGATAACAATGCGGACCTCGAAAAGTTCATCACCCAGAAGCGCGGCGATATCGCCCGCGATCTCGATGGCGACCCGGTCTTCCTCGCGCAGGACGGCTTCTCGCTGCGCTACGAGTCGGAACGCTCCCCGGCCATCAAGATGGTGGCGATCAAGGAATACCACGCCGTCAAGGCGGCGTGATACTTCAGCCCGGCGGCGTGACCTCGAGCGCCGTCAGGTTCTGCGCCCAGGCAAATCCGGAGGCGATCCAGGTCTGGCGGGCGGGCGTGAGCGCCTGCCGCTGCCGGATCGTGCCGATCCGGATGCCGACCTTCTCCTCGCCCTCGCCGATCCGGTAGAGGTTGGAGCCGCAGGTCTCGCAGAAATATTGCTCGCTCTTGCGGCCGCTGCCGCCCGTCTTCACATAAGCCTTTGCCGTGCCGCGCGTCACGCGGAAGTCCTTGCGCATGGCGGTCACGGTCGCGCGATAGGGCGAGCCGGAAAAGGCCTGACAATCGGTGCAGTGGCAAAGCCCGATCTCCGGCGAGAGGAGCTCCGCCTCATAGGCGATGGCCCCGCAGAAACATTCCCCGTCGATATGCATGATCCCGCATCTCCAGAACTGAAAAGGCCCCGCCCCCATGAGCTAGGGGCGGGGCCTCGTTCTTCAAGGAGGAGAAATCAGTGGCCCGACTTGATGAAGGTGCCGTTCTGCAGCTCGCGCATGGCCTGCATGATCTCCTCGCGGCTGTTCATCACGATGGGGCCGTGCCAGGCGACAGGCTCCTCGATGGGCTTGCCGGAGACGAGCAGGAAGCGGATGCCCTGTTCGCCGGCCTGCACGGTCACTTCGTCCCCCGTATCGAACACCACGAGCGTGCGGTTGCCGGACATGTCGCGGATATTCACTTCCTCGCCGTTCACCTCCTTCTCGACGCGGACGCCGAAGGGCTTGGACGCATCGCGGAAGGTGCCGGAGCCGGCGAAGATATAGGCGAAGGCCTTGCGGTAGGTATCGACCGGCAGCACCTTTTTCTTGCCCGGGGGAACCGAGACGTCAAGATAGACCGGCTCGGCGGCAATGCCGTCCACCGGGCCGGACTTGCCCCAGAAGCTGCCGCAGATGACGCGCACCGCCGTGCCGTCGTCATCGACGACAACAGGGATATCGGCGGACTTCACGTCCTGATAGCGCGGCGCGGTCATCTTCAGCGTGGAGGGCAGGTTCGCCCAGAGCTGGAAGCCATGCATGCGCCCGGCGAAATCGCCCTGCGGCATTTCCTGGTGCAGGATGCCGGAGCCCGCCGTCATCCACTGCACGTCGCCGGCGCCGAGCACGCCGCGATTGCCGAGGCTGTCGCCGTGCTCGACGGTGCCGGCGAGCACATAGGTGATCGTCTCGATGCCGCGATGGGGATGCCAGGGGAAGCCGCGCAGATATTTCTGCGGCTCGTCATTGCGGAAATCATCCATCATCAGGAAGGGATCGGTGAGCGACGGATCGCCGAAGCCGAAGACGCGGTGCAGGTGCACGCCAGCGCCTTCCATGGTGGGGCGGGCGACGCTCTCGTGCTTGACGGGGCGGATGGACATCGGAAAAGTCCTTTCGGAAAGGGTTTGCTTGGGGCGGAATATATCGCTTTTTTGCCTCTTGCTAAGGGACCCCGCGGGAACGCAGTGTTCACAAGAGCCGCCCTTGCGATGAAAAATAACGATTGCCGGGCTGGCGAACCACATTTTAACCAATTATTAGCCGGATTTATCAAAGCTTGTGGAATGGCAAATTCCACGGCCGGGAGAGACCCCGGTCCCTGATCATCGGAGTGTCCGTTCATGTGCCGCTGGGCAGCCTATCGGGGGGAACCCCTCTATCTCGAAGAGCTGATCACCTCGCCTGCCCATTCGCTCATCGAACAGTCCCACCATGCCACCCGCGCGAAGACGCCGACCAATGGCGACGGCTTCGGGGTTGCCTGGTACGGAGACCGGCCTGAGCCCGGCCGCTACCGGGACATCCTGCCCGCCTGGGCCGATTGCAACCTGAAGAGCATTGCCCGGCAGATCCGCTCGCCGCTCTTCCTCGCCCATGTGCGGGCCGCGACCGGCGGCGGCACCCGGCGCGACAATTGCCATCCCTTCGTCCACGAGAACTGGGCCTTCATGCACAATGGCCAGATCGGCGATTTCGAGCGCGTGCGCCGGCCGATGGAAACCATGCTGGGCGACGATCTCTACAATGCCCGCTGCGGCACGACGGATAGCGAACTCATCTTCCTGCTCGCCTTCCATTTCGGCCTGCGCGAGGATCCGCTGCGCGCCTTTGCCGATGCGATCGGCTTCATCGAGCGGCTGTCCTGGCACATCAACGGCTCGGCGCTGGTGCGCTTCACGGCGGCTTTCTCCAACGGGCGCTCGCTCTTTGCCATCCGCTATGCGACCGACCGCAAGGCCCCGACGCTCTATGCCGCGCCGATGGGCAAGGGCCAGGGCTATTGCCTCGTCTCCGAGCCTTTGGATGACGATATCGATACCTGGGTGGAAATTCCCGATGGCAGCGCCGTCACCATCGGCGAGGAAGGCCTCGATCTCGTCATGTTCGAGCCGGGCAATTCCATTGCCCTCCAGCCCGCCCGCGAAGTGGTGTGATTTCGCCTAGAGAGGAATGCCGAGCTCGGCCCTGAGCTTCTTCGTCAGCCCCGCAGCGACGAGCCCATGGGAACGGGTGAGGTAGTAGCCAAGATCTTCTTCGGAAAGCGGCGCGCCCTCGCGGATCGACACCCATTTGCGCTTGGCGAAATAGGGGGCCTGCTCGATGCCCTCAAGGGCCGTCAGAATCTCGAAGCTTTCCTCCGTCACCTTCACCACGAGACGCGCTTGCCCGCCCGCGCCATTGAGGAGGGTGAAAACCTTGTCTCCCACCTTGGCGACCCGGCTTTCCCACTGGTCGACCAGCTTTGTGCCGGGCAGGGCAAGCACGAAGGCGTCGAAATCCGGCTGGCGAAAGAGGTTCGTCATGCGGTCAACCGTGCGGCAATCAGCGCGGCAAGCTTTTCGGCAACGGCCTCCTTCGGCATGTCGGGCCAGGCCTCTACGCCCGCTTTCGAGAGGATTTTCACGCTGTTGCGCGTGCCGCCCATGATGCCGGTTTCCGGCGAGACGTCATTGGCAACGATCAGGTCGGCGCCCTTGCGGGCGAGCTTCGCCAGGCCGTTCTCTTCCACATTCTGGGTCTCGGCGGCAAAGCCGATCACCAGTTTCGGACGCTGGGCATGGTGGCCGACGGTCTTCAGGATATCGGGATTTTCGGTGAGCTGCAGCGGCGCCGGGCCTTGCCCGTCCTGCTTCTTGATCTTCTCGCCGGATTGGGAGGCCACCCGCCAGTCGGCGACGGCGGCCACCATCACGGCGGCATCGGCGGGGAGGGCGGCGAGCACCGCATCGCGCATCTCCTCCGCCCGCTCCACATGGAGGACTTTGACGCCCTTCGGATCGGGAATGGAGACGGGACCGGAAACCAGCGTCACCTCGGCGCCCAGCCGGGCAAGTGCCTCGGCAATCGCATGGCCCTGCCGGCCGGAGGAGCGGTTGGCGATATAGCGGACGGGATCGATGGGCTCGTGGGTCGGGCCTGACGTCATGACAATCCGCTTGCCGGCAAGCGGCTTTGCGGCGGGCGACAGCAGCGCTTCCACGGCCGCGACGATCTCCAGCGGCTCGGCCATGCGGCCGATGCCCGCCTCGCCCTTTTCCGCCATTTCGCCGGCCATCGGCCCGATGAAATGATGTTCGTCCGCCTTGAGGCGTTCCACATTGCGCAGCGTCGCCCGGTTCGCCCACATCGCCGGGTTCATGGCCGGGGCGAGAAGGACGGGTCTGGTGGTGGCGAGCAGCACGGTGGAGGCGAGATCGTCCGCAAGGCCGTTTGCCATCTTCGCCAGGAGATTGGCGGTTGCCGGCGCGACGATGACAAGATCGCAGTCGCGGGCGAGGCGGATATGGCCCACTTCCTGCTCGTCCTCGCGGGAGAAAAGCTCGGTATAGACAGCCGTTGCGGAGAGGGCCCCGACGGCAAGCGGCGTGATGAATTCCTGCGCACCCGCCGTCATGACCGGGATCACCACCGCGCCCCGTTCCTTCAGGCGGCGGATCAGGTCCAGGCTCTTGTAGGCGGCGATGCCGCCGGAAATGACGAGAAGAAGGCGCTTGCCTTGAAGAGACATGGGGGCATCCGGGTCTGTTCGAACTGAGCCGGACCCTAATGGCTGACGCGCCCGCATGCAATGCGAAGCGGTGGAAAGCAAAAGGCCACCGCAGAGGGTGGCCTTTCAGTTCGGGAAATATCAGCCCTTGGCGCGCTTCTTGCCGGCCCAGTTGCCGCCTTCCGGCTTCTGGCGCGGCTTGTCGAAGCCGGGCTTGTTGCCGAAGCGCTGCTTGGAGGCCGGGCGGTCGAAGTCGCGGGCAGCACCTTCATCCGGCTTGCCGCGCTTGGGGCCACGGGGCTTGTCGTCGGCGCGGTCGCGGTTCCAGTCCTTGCGGGGCGCACGCTCGCCGTCGAAATCGCGCGGGGCGGACTTGCGGCCACCCTCCATGTCCGGCTTGCCGGGCAGGGCCTGCACGCGGATCGAGTTTTCCAGCATCTTCTTCGGGCCGAGTGCGGTCTCGAAGGCGTCGACGCTGTCGGCGGCGATTTCCACATAGGTCTCGGCCGGCTGCATCTTGATCTGGCCGATGTCGCGCTTGGCAATATTGCCATTGCGGCAGAGCATCGGGATCAGCCAGCGCGGTTCGGCATTCTGCTTGCGGCCGACGGAAAGCGAGTACCAGACGCTGTCGCCGAAATCGGCGCGCGGGCCGGGGGCGCGGTCGTCCTTCTCGAACTTCGGACGGTCGGGACGTTCCGTGCGTTCACGCTTACGCTTGTTGTCGAAGATCTCGATTTCGATCAGTTCCTCGGGCGCGGAGCGGCCGGCGCTGTAGGCGCGCAGGAAGGCGGCAGCCACCTGCTCGGCGCCGTGGGTGGCGATGAGGGCTGCAACCGCATCGGCCTCTTCCTCACGGATCGGATCGGTGAGCGAGGCATCGGCGAGCATCCGCTCGGCATCGCGGGCGCGGATCTCGTCGGCGGAGGGTGCGTTCACCCAGACCGGCGTGATCGCGGCATCGCCCAGCACGCGCTCGGCGCGGCGACGGGCGCTGACGGGCACGATCAGCGCGCTGACGCCCTTCTGGCCGGCACGGCCGGTCCGGCCCGAGCGGTGCAGCAGGGTTTCGCGGTTGGTCGGCAGATCCGCATGGATGACAAGTTCGAGGCCGGGCAGGTCGATGCCGCGGGCGGCAACGTCGGTTGCGACGCAGACGCGGGCGCGTCCGTCGCGCATGGCCTGCAGCGCATGGCTGCGCTCGTTCTGGGACAGCTCGCCCGACAGCGCCACGACCGAGAAGCCGCGATTGTGCAGGCGGGCCGTCATGTGGTTGACGGCGGCGCGGGTCGAACAGAAGACGATCGCATTGCGGGCTTCGTAGAAGCGCAGCGCGTTGATGATCGCGTTTTCCTTGTCGGCGGGGGCGACGAGCAGCGCGCGATATTCGATATCGTGGTGCTGTTCGGTGTCGCCGGCGGCGGCAATGCGCACCGCATCGTTCTGGTAATTCTTGGCCAGCGTCGCGATGGACTTCGGCACGGTGGCCGAGAACATCATGGTGCGGCGGTCTTCCGGCGAGGATTCGAGGATGAATTCGAGGTCTTCGCGGAAGCCGAGATCGAGCATTTCGTCGGCTTCGTCGAGAACGACGGCGGCGAGATGATCGAGAACCAGCGCGCCACGGGTGATGTGGTCACGCAGACGGCCGGGCGTGCCGACGACGATATGGGCGCCGCGTTCCAGCGTGCGCCGCTCGGTGCGCATGTCCATGCCGCCGACGCAGGACGCAACCACGGCGCCGGTGAGTTCGTAAAGCCATTCCAGTTCGCGCTGAACCTGGAGGGCCAGCTCGCGGGTGGGGGCAACGACGAGGGCCAGCGGCTCGGCGGCGCGGTCGAACCGGTCGCGGCCGGAAAGCAGGTCCGGGGCGAGCGCGAGGCCGAAGGCCACCGTCTTGCCGGAGCCGGTGCGGGCGGAAACCAGCGCATCGCGGCCTTCGAGGGCGGGGTCGAGCATGGATTGCTGGACGGGCGTCAGGCTCGTATAGCCGCGCTTGAGCATTGCTTCGGCAATCGCCGGAACGACGCCTTCAAAAGTGGTCATGAATTGTATCTTTCGGGTTTTGGGATGCCGGTCGCCACATTCCGCGTCCTGCGGCAACAGCTATCCGGCCCTGTCACGCGGCCCTATCGCCGCCCAAGTTGGGGGCTCAGTACGCGAATATGCGTGCTTTGTACAGCGCTAACCCACGCTTTTTGGTCAGGGCAGCCCTTCGCAGGGCGAATACCGGCCGGTTTTTCGGCGAAATTGATGCTTTGCAACACTGATACTTAGGATGAATGGCCGCTTGCAGCGTTCCTCTCTATAGGTGAAAAGGCAGGCTCAACCCCTGGGAGGCGGGTTTCATGCGCATTGCATTCCTTTCCGACATACACGCGAACCGCGAGGCCTTCGAAGCCTGTCTCGCGGCGGTGACGGATGTCGACCGCATCGTGCTGCTCGGCGATATCGTCGGTTATGGCGCCGATCCCGGCTGGTGCGCGGACAAGGCCCGCGAGATCGAGGCGGCCGGCGGGATCGTCATCAAGGGCAATCACGATGCGGCCGCCGTCCATGGCGGTGCCGACATGAACCCGACCGCCCGCATCGCCATCGAGTGGACGCGGGCCATGCTGTCGGAGGGCCAGAAGGCCTGGCTCGACGCTTTGCCGATGTCGGTGACCGATGAGGACCGGCTCTATGTCCATGCGGAGGGCAGCGATCCCGCCCGCTGGATGTATGTGACCGACACCACCGATGCGGGCGCTCATTTTGCCGGCACCTCGGCGCGGGTCTCCTTCTGCGGCCACATCCACCTTCCCTCGCTCTACTGCCTGCCGCAGATCGGCAAGGTGACGAAATTCGTGCCCAATTCCGCCGAGCCCATTCCGTTGCTTGCCCAGCGGCGATGGCTTGCGGTCATGGGCGCGGTCGGCCAGCCCCGCGATGGCAATCCGGCGGCGGCCTTTGCGGTTTACGATACGGTCCGGCGCGAGCTGCGCTATCGGCGTGCGCCCTATGACGTGGAGACGGCACAGGAGAAAATCCGTGCCGCCGGGCTTCCCGAAAGCCTGGCGAGCCGGCTGGCAAGGGGGCATTGAAGCGCATGGCAGGCAAGCTTCAACCGGGCATGGAGCTGGACGGCTTCACGCTGAAGGAACTCGCCCATACGGGCGGCATGGCGCGGCTCTGGATCGTGACCCACCCGGATCACGCGGGCGAGCTCCTGATGAAGGTGCCGATGATCGGCGAGGGCGACGATCCCGCCGCCATCGTCAGCTTCGAGATGGAGCAGATGATCCTGCCGCGGCTTTCCGGAGCCCATGTGCCGAAGCACGTCGCCAACGGGGATTTCGCGGTCCATCCCTATATCGTCATGGAGCGGCTGCCGGGCAAATCCCTCTATCCGCGCCTGAAGGAGCTGCCGCTTCCCTGGAAGGAGGTGGCCGATCTCGGCGTCCGCATCGCCACCGCGCTCGATGCGCTGCATCGCCAGCATGTGGTGCATCTCGATCTCAAGCCGTCCAACATCCTCTTCCGGGAAAGCGGCGAGGCGGTGCTGGTTGATTACGGCCTTGCCCGGCACAATCTCCTGCCCGACCTGATGGAGGAGGAATTCCGCCTGCCCTATGGCACCGCGCCCTATATGGCGCCCGAGCAGATCCTGCGCATCCGCAGCGATTACCGCTCCGATCTCTTCGCGCTCGGCTGCCTGCTCTATTTCTTTGCGACAGGCGAACGCCCCTTCGGCGATCCGCAGCGGCTGAAAGGCCTGAAGAAGCGCCTCTGGCGCGATCCCATGCCGCCGCGCGCGCTGAAGCGGGACATTCCGCCGGCCCTGCAGGAAGTGATCCTGCGGGCGCTGGAGGTGAACCCCAACCGCCGCTTTCCGACGGCGGCCCAGATGGCGGCGGCGCTCAAGGATCTCTCGCAGGTGCCGCTGACGCCCCGCGCCACCAAGATGAAGCGCGATCCCTGCCTGGACGTGGTCCGCCGCCGGTTCAATCCGGAAGACATCCAGCCGCCGAAGCTGAAGCAGCAGGACGGCCAGTGGTCGAATGCGCCCATCGTCGCCGTGGCGCTCGATCTCAGCGACGGTTCGGAGGAGCTGAAGGAGTCGCTGCGCGTCACCACCCAGCGCATCATCGAAAAATCGCCGGAAGCCCGCGTCGCCTGCATCAATATTCTGAAGATCAACCGCCTCGCCCTCGATACGACGCTGGACGAGGAGGGGCAGAACAAGCATGTGCAGCGGCTGGTGGAGCTGAAAAGCTGGGCGGAAGCGCTGAAGGCGCCGGAAGGATCCGTCACCTTCCACGTGCTGGAAGCCGTCTCGCCGGCGGATGCGATCCTCGATTATGCCCGGCAGAACTATGTCGACCACATCGTGATGGGCGCGCGTGCCGCCTCCACCATGCGCTCGCTGCTGGGCAGCGTTTCCGGCGAAGTGGCGGCGCACGCGCCCTGCACGGTGACCGTGGTGCGAAACCGGGCCGCCCCCGCGGGGGAATAGGCCCGGTCCGTCATCGAAGGGTCAGAGGCGGATATAGGGCACGCCCTTCTTCTCCACCTCGTCGAGCGCCTCCTCATAGCCCGCATCCGCATAGCGGATGACGCCGAGCGTGGTGTCGTTGGTCATGGAATGATCGAGCCGTTCGTCCGCTTCCGGCGTGCCGTCGGCAATCACGGTCACGCCGCAGCTCGTCATGTAGCCCGCATAACCGCCGCCGCCGGAATGGACGACCACGAGATCGGCCATGGAGGCCGAGAGCATCATGGCATCGATCAGCGGCCAGTCGGCAATCGCATCCGAACCGTCCTTCATGCCCTCGGTCATGATGTTCGGATGGGCCATCGCGCCTGCATCGAGGTGATCGCGGGAGAAGGCGACAGGGCCCTTCAGGTCTCCGGAGGCGACCAGCGCATTGACGCGGCGGGCAAGCGCGGTGCGCTCCCCGTGGCCGAGCCAGGCGATGCGGGCGGGCAGGCCTTCGAAGGGAATGTTCTCGCGCGCGAGCTTTACCCAGTTGGTGACGATGTGGTTGTCGGGGAACATCTCGAGGAGCAGATCGTCGATCCGCGCAATGTCGCTTTCCTCGCCCGAAAGCGCCATCCAGCGATAGGGGCCGATGGCCCGGCAGAAGAGCGGGCGCAGATAGGCTTCGGTGAAGATCGGAATGTCGAAAGAATTCGTGACCCCGCCTTCGCGCGCCTGGGTGCGGATGAGATTGCCATTGTCGAAAACCTCCGCGCCCGCCTGCTGGAAGGCCAGCATGGCCTTCACATGATCGACGATGGAGGCGCGGCTTTCGGCCATCAGCTGTTCCGGGGCGTCCGTCCGCATCCGGCGGGCCTCCTCCAGCGTCCGCGTCTTCGGCACATAGCCATAGACGAGGTCATGGGCAGACGTCTGGTCGGTAACGATATCGGGCGTGATGCCCCGGGCGACGATCTCCGGATAGATCTCCGCCGCATTGCCGACGAGGCCGACGGAGAGCGCCTTGCCCGCCTTCACCGCGCCGTCGATCAGCGAAAGCGCGTGATCGAGATTGTCGGCGATCATGTCGAGATAGCCGATTTCCTTGCGCTTTGCCGCCCGGTCCGGATCGACGTCGACGCAGAGGATCGCGGCCTCCGCCATGCGGCCCGCAAGCGGCTGCGCGCCGCCCATGCCGCCGAGGCCGGCCGTCAGGATGAAACGCCCCTTCAGCGAGCCGCCGAAGCGCTTCTCGGCAATCCGCATGAAGATCTCGTAGGTGCCCTGGATCACGCCCTGGCTGCCGATATATTGCCATGCGCCGGCGGTGAGCCCGCCCCAGCAGATCAGCCCCTTCTTCTGCAGCTCGTAGAAGACCTCCGCCTTCGCCCATTGGCCCACCATGTTGCAATTGGCCATGATGACGAGCGGGGCCTTCGCATGGGTCTTCACGAGGCCGACCGGCTTGCCGGACTGGATCAGCAGCGTCTGGTCCTCGTCCATCTCAAGAAGCGTCTTGACGATGGCGGCATGGGACTTCCAGTCCCGCGCGGCCTTGCCGAGTGCGGCATAGACGATGAGATTGTCAGGGTCTTCCCCGACGGAAAGCACGTTTTCGAGAAGCCGCAGCAGCGCTTCCTGGCGCCAGCCCTTGGCGCGCAGCGCCGGGCCGCCGGGAACGGGGAAATTTGCGTGACGGGAGGGGCGGGCATTCATGGTCTTCTCTCCTCAGGCCTTGGCAGACAGGGCATAGCGGGCAATCTCGATGCCCATGGCCTTTTCGCAGACGGGGTAGACGCTCGGATCGAGCACGCTGGCGGAAAGCGGAATGATATCCATCGGCACATGCAGCACATGGATCGTCATGCCCTCCTTCAGCTGGCCGACGCTCAAGGGTTCGGCCTCTTCGGAAAGCGTGGTGATGACCGAGGGGAAGGTGGCAAGGCGGGTGCCATCCGCATCGTCGACGGCCATGTACTCGTTCATCACATGCAGCGTGCGGGCGGACGAACCGGAGCCGATCACCACGGTGCCGATGTCGAAGGCTTCCTTCGTGTAAACGACGTCCTTCTTCGTGATCACGCCGGAGGTGAGGATATGCCCGCCTGTCACCGTGCAGATCGCATCGATGACGGCGCTCGGCCCCTTCTTCTCGGCCGCGATGATCGCCTCGCCCAGCGTCAGCGCCATGGAAATGCCGCCGAGGGCCGCGTTCTTCTTGACGTAGGAGGCGCGCAAGGGGTTGCGGGCGGAGGCAATGAAGCCGCCGGACTGGTCGGAGGCCGCGCGGAGCACGGGGGATATCTTTGCCGTCGCGCCGCGCACCACGAGCTCGATATAGCGGTTCTCGTCGCGATTGCCGCCCGCCGCCGTCTGGATCATCTGTTCCGGCGAACCGGCCATGCCGATCGAGCCCATGTCGCCGGTCGGATGGGCGCGGATATCGCCCACCGCATCCACCACCTTCGTGCCGAGAATGGCGGAGGGCAGCCAGGCATTCAGCGTCGAGGACTTGCCGTTCTGGCCGATGATGAGGCCGGCGATCTTCTCGCCGAGCGCCTCCTGCAGCAGCGAGACGGCGCGGACATAATCGACGCCGCGCATTTCCCAGGGGGTGGTGGAGGCCGGCGCGCCGATGGCGGCAGCGGTTGCCACCCAGTCGTTTTCGTCAAGCTCGTCGATGGAGACGAGTTCCGGCTTGCCGATGGAAACGGCCGCATAACCCAGCATCCGGCCATGATCGGCCCAGCCGCCACCGCCCGCGGCATAGACGGAACCGCCCTTCACCGCCGCTTCCACATCCTTCTCGACCAGTATCCGTCCCATCTCTCCCCCCTTTGTCTCAAGCCTGTTTGTCGAGGGCGATCACCGCCTCGAAGAGCACTTCCGCGCCAAGCGCGATGGCATCGTTTTCCGTCCATTCCTCGGGCGCATGGCTGAGGCCGTCCTTGCTGGCGACGAAGATCATCGCCGCCGGCGCCTTGCGCGCCACCCAGGCGGCATCGTGTCCGGCGCCCGAGGCCAGCGGCCGGTGCGTCGCGCCGATCCGGTCACAGGCGCCGCGCAGGAGATCGAGCAGATTGGCATCGGACGGCACGGCGGCGTTATCGGAAATGATAACCGGTGCGGGCACGGCAACGCCTTCCGCACCATCCATGCGGGCGGCCTCCGCCTTCACCCAGGCGAGGAAGGCCTCCATGTCCGGCCGATGCTCGGCGCGGGCATCGATCAGCAGGCGCACCTTGGCGGGGACGACATTGGCCGCATTCGGCTCCATGCGGAATTCGCCGACGGTCGCGGCAAAATGGCGGGGCTGGCTGGCCAGAACACGGGCGGCCTCATCCACCTTCTGCACGAAGCGGGAGGCGGCCACCAGCGCATCGGCCCGCGCGCCCATCGGCGTCGTGCCCGCATGGCCCGGCTGGCCGTTGAAGGTCAGTTCGATGCGGGTGATGCCGGAGATCGCCCCGACAATGCCGATATCGATGCCCTCGCGCTCAAGCACCGGGCCCTGCTCGATATGGAGTTCGAGAAACCCCTTGATATCGGGGACGGTGAGCGTCCGGAGTGTGGCGGGATCGCCGCCCACCTCGCGGATCGCCTCGCCAAGCGTGCGCCCGCCTTCCACCCGCTCCAGCCATCCCTCCGGAAACTGGCCGGTCAGGCCCCGGCTGCCGACGCAGGAGACGCCGAAGGCGGAGACTTCTTCCGCGAGGAAATCGACAATCACCAGATCATGGTCCAGCTCGATGCCCCGCTCAGTGAGCGCCCGGGCCACTTCCAGCCCGACGACCACGCCGGCAATCCCGTCGAACCGGCCGCCATCCGGCACCGTGTCCGAATGGGAGCCGAGCATGATCGCCTTGCGGGAGGATTTGCCCTTGCGCAGGCCAAGCAGATTGCCGGCCGCATCGATCCGGGTTTCGAGACCGGCCTCCCGCATCCGCTTTTCGACAAGGGCGCGGCCTTCGAGGAAGAGCGGCGTGAAGGACCGGCGCGTCCAGGGGCGGCCGGGCTCGGTGATATCGGCGAGTTCGGCAATGTCGCGCTCGATGCGGGCGGCGTGGACGGAAAGATTGCGGTTCATCGATTCATGGCTCCGATGGAAGACTGACGCGTCCGCATCGCGGCGCGCTTGAGCATGGGGACCAGACCCCCACCCCTAACCCCTCCCCACAGGGGGGAGGGGGACTTTGGAGGCAGGCCGCTCATTCCTATCGCGAAGGTGCTTTCGGATTTATTGGTTGTACGCGGCGCCAGCCATTCCCCTCCCCCTTGTGGGGAGGGGTAAGGGGTGGGGGTCAGGCCGAAGGCCCGAGGCGGGAAAATATACCCGCCCCGAGATCGCATCGATGCGGGCTTTCGCGCCGGAGCGATACTTCCAGCCGCAATCGCTTGTGCGATCGGGGATTTCCGCCACCCGTTTGCCTGAAGATTTGAATCCATCACGCGCGCTCACCCTGCTTTACCGGCGGGCGGACGAAGCGGCCGGTGCCGGGCTTGGCGGTGACGCGGGTGCCGTCGAAGGCGAGGTTGCCGCGCAGCCAGGTGCCGGCGACCGTATAGGGAAGCCGGATTCCGTCATAGGGGCTCCAGTCCACCACGGTATGGCCGGATTGCGAGGCGGAATAGACCTTTTCCTCAGGCGTCAGCACGGTGATATCGGCGTCGCGTCCGACTTTCAGCGCGCCCTTGACGTGATCCAGGCGGAAATGTTTCGCCGGATTCTCCGCCATCAGCCGGGCTGCCCAGGTGAGCGAGATATCGCGCTCCAGCGCGCCCTTGACGAAGAGCGGGATCATCACTTCGAGACCCGGCACGCCGGAGGAATTGGCGAGCATGTCCGGGTTGGTCTTGCGGTTTTCCGACCAGGCCACATGATCGGTGGAAACCAGCCAGACGAGGCCGTTGCGCACCCGGTCCCAGACGGCTTCCACCTCCTTGCGGGGGCGCAAGGGCGGATTGATCTTCGCCTTGCCGCCGAGCCGGGCGACATCATGGTCCTCGTCGAGCGTCAGGTAATGGATGCAGCATTCGACGGTCGCCTCGAAGCCGTCGAGCCGGTAGGCGGCGGCAATGTCGTAGCCGCGCGCGAGCGAGCAATGCACCACATGGGCGGGGCAGCCGGTCTGCGCGCCCGTCTCGAAGATCGTGTGCATGGCGAGCAGCTCGGAAAGCGGCGGGCGCGAGAGGCCATGGGCGCGCCAATCGGTGATGCCGGAGGCCTTCACCCGGTCCATGTAGATCCGGACTGTCTCGTCATCCTCATTGTGGACGCCGGCGGTCAGCCCGGTCTTGGCGATTTCCGCAAAGGCATCCGCCAGCATTGGCGGGTGAATGCGCGGAAAGCGCTTCGGATCGGTCCCGAAGGTCGAGAACTTGAAGGCGGCAACGCCGGCTTCGGCCTGTTCGGCGATGCGGGCCGCCCCTTCCAGCGGGTCGATGGTGCCGTAGAGGGCGAAATCCACGCGGGCCTGCGGGCTCGCATGCTCGATCTTCCGTTGCACGGCAGCTGCCGAGCAGACGAGATCGCCTTCGTCATAGGGCATGTCGACGATGGTGGTGACGCCGCCGGCGGCCGCCGCATTGGTGGACCAGAGGAAATCCTCCTGGTTCTTCTGCGAGAGCGAGTGCACCTGCGCATCGATGGCGCCGGGAAGCACGAGGCCCGCGCCGAAATCCTGCCTTTCGCGGGCGGCGGGCGCCGGCCCTTCGCCCACATGGGCAATCAGCCCGTCGCTGACGGCCACATAGCCCTTCTCGATGATCCGGTCCGGCAGGATGACCTTGCCGGAGACTACGAGGTCGAAATCAGCCATGGGTTCTCCTCCTCAGGCCACGTGCCGGCGGCTGGCCTCGGTCGAGGCCGGCCCAAGCGCAAAGAAATCGTCCACCGCAGGCAGCGGCGACAGCTCGATCAGCCGCCCCATGAAGCTTTCCGAGGCGAGCTCCATCTCGATGGCCTCGATCTCGCAGGAGAGCGTCCGGTCGACGGTCAGGAAGGCGGCATGCTTGCGCACCACCCGGTAAAGCTCCGCCGCCATGCCTTCCGGCTTCATGCCGAGAATGTCGAGCGCCTGGGCGGCCAGCATGGCCTCGATGGCCGCCAGACGCTTCAGCGCCTCCATCTGCCGGTCGAGGCGGTCGATGACGAGCGGCAGGAAGGCCGCTTCGTCTTCCAGCCCGCCCGCCACAACAAGCGACTGGGCCGAAACCGGATTGGACATGGACAGCACGCGCGAGAAGATCTCGCCCGCCAGCTTGATCATCGGGCCGAAGCCGGTGGCAATCGCGCCCTTCGGCACCAGATTGACGGGCAGGTCCGCCCGCATGCCATTGCCGAGCAGGACGCAGCGGTTGAAGGCATTGCGCGCCGCATGGGCCATGCACAGCGCGGAGGATTCGAGCAGCAGCGTCACGTCGAGCGGGAGAGAGCCGCCCGAGGTCAGGATCTTGTCGCCGGCAATCACGGGATTGTCGTCGGGTCTGGCGGTGGCCGAGACGATGCGGAAACCCGATGCCATCAGGCTTTCGATGACCGCGCCGAACACCTGGGCGATCATGCGCACGCTCAAGGGATCCTGGATATTGGTGGTGACGCTCCACGCCCAGGGGCGCGAGGCTTCCAGCAGCCAGGCGCCGGTCTGGGCTTCGCGCGGCGTGCCGACGGCGGTCACCGCCTCCCAGGGCGTCCGCGAGGCGCCGAGCGCGCCGCAGGCCATCAGGCCGGTGGCGAGCAGAACCCGGATGGCGGACACCGTGCTGCGCACCGTCTCGGCCGCATTGGCAAAGCTCACCGCATTGACGCCGAGCGCCGCAAGGCCGTCGCGCGGGGCCATCACCAGCGGCTTCAGGCCCGCCGCCGCCAGTGCATCAGCGGCTTCCATGCGCCGCCCGCGATAGACCGCTTCGCCGTCCCCCACCAGCACCGCGCCGATCTGGCCCATGAGGCCGATATCGCCGCAGCCGATGGAACCGGTCTTGCGCACGACCGGAATGACGTCCTTGTCGAGGAGGGCAAGGAAGGCTTCCACCAGCGCCGGTGTGCAGCCCACATGGCCGGTCAGGGCGGTGTTCACCCGGATGGCCATGGCATTGCGGACGACCGATGTGGGGAAGGCCGGCCCCGTGCCGAAATGATGGGCGCGGACAAGGCCGAGATTGAAGGCATTGATCGCATCCGGCGACCATTCCACATCCTTCATCGCGCCGACACCCGTCGTCGCGCCATAAACGGGAACGCCCGCCGCAATCGCCTGCTCCAGCACCTGCCTCGAGGCGGAAACCCGTTCCATGCCTTCGCCGCTTGCGCGGACGGTGACCCGGCCCGTGCCGATATCCACCATCTTCGCAAAGCCGATGGGTTGCCCGTTCAGTTCCAGCGTCGCCGTTGCGCCCGTCATGCCATGCCCCTCGATAATGCTCGCCTCAGACTAGGCGAGTTTGCGGAAATGTGGCATATCCCAAAAAATGAACACATGATGCGGAAAGGTGCGTGAGCCCTGGATACGGTTTCGATCATCGTCGTGGATGCCCTCTTGACCGAACCCGGCGTCCGGGAAGCGGCACGGCGTCTCGGCCGCCCGCCCTCCACCGTGCTCGCCGCAATCCGCCGCACCGAGGAAGCGCTGGCGGTGCGCCTGTTCCAGCCGTCCGGAAACGGGTTGATGCGGACGCTCGACGGCGAGCGCCTCCAGCCGATCTTTGCCGCCCTGGCTGCGGAAACCGGCCGGCTTTTCGGGCAGACCGGCGGGAAGGTGCCCATGCTGGGGCTCGAAGCCCTGCACCGGGTGCTGACCGTGGCGCGCAAGGGCAGCATCCGCGCCGCTGCGCGCGAGCTGGGCATCGGCCAGCCGCAATTGACGCGCCAGATCGCCCATGTGGAGGCGAAGACCGGCTTCCCGCTCTTCCAGCGCAGCGCCGACGGAGCGCTGCCGACCGGGCCGGGGCTGGACTGGATCGACGCCGCCCGCCGCATCGAGGATCTCTGGCGGGAGGTTTCGGCCCGGTCGGGCGAGCGGTTCCGGCGGCTTGCCGCTACGGTCCGGGTGG
The DNA here is from genome assembly GCF_056313605.1 of Gellertiella sp. DMC107. Lineage (NCBI taxonomy): Bacteria > Pseudomonadati > Pseudomonadota > Alphaproteobacteria > Hyphomicrobiales > Rhizobiaceae > Gellertiella > Gellertiella sp. DMC107. The sequence goes on from NZ_JBQUZZ010000002.1 coordinate 393,191, forward strand.
GCTCGGTCTTTCCGCTGGGAGCCGAAAGCAGCATTGCCGGCCTGCTCGCCCGGCTCTCGGCGCAATGGCGGCTGCGCTATCCCCGCCAGCCGCTCTTCATCACCTCCATGATCGCGGAAGAATTGCTGAACGGTGTGCGGCGCGGCCTCTTCGATCTGGTCTTGCTGGACCTGGCCGCCCTGCCCGACGATCTGGATGGCCGGCTTCTCTCCACCTCGCCGCTGATGCTGGTGGCCGCCCGCGAGACCGCAGAGCGGGCCGGCGGCACGCTCGCCAACCTGTTGCTGACCTCGCCGCTTGCCCTGCCGAGCGCCCGCAGCGGGCTTCGCCAGATCATCGACCGCATGCTGGAAACGGCGGATTTCGCCGCCTGGCGGGGCAGTGTCGACCCCGTCGAGGTGGACAGCATTCCCGTCATCCTGCGCATGGTGGAAGATCACGGCTTCGTCGCCATCCTGCCGGCGGCCTCGCTGCCCCAGCGCAACGAAAGGCTTGCCGCCCTTCCTTTGCCGGGACAGTGGGACATGCCGCTCTATGCGGCCTGGCCGAAGGGCAGGGGGGATGCGGGGCTCGTCAATCGCGTTCTGTCGCTGGCGCGGGTCTAGATCCCGTCCGGCTCACTCCGGTTCGCCTGACCCGCTCCAACTCTTTGTCTGGAGGCATTTCCGGACGGAAAATCGGATCCGCACTTTTCCTGGAAATGCTCTCGCGCCCGCCCTCAGTGGATCTGCCAGGCGATATAGAGAAGCGTGGCGGCAATGACCCAGAGCGCGATGCGCCCGGACCGGCTGTGCCGGGCTTCGGCCTCGCCGATCTCCTCCGCCGTCTTGCGGTCGAAGCGCAGGCCGTGCTCGCTCATATGCATGAGATCCGCATGCAGCTTCTCGGTTTTTGCGGCGATCTCCGGGGCGGCTTCCGCAAGCTTCAGCGCGGCACGGAGCCCATCCTTCAGGTCGGTCACGATGCGTTTCGGCCCGAGATTGTCGCGGATCCAGCCGCCGACGACCGGTTCGGAGGCCTTCCACATGTTGAAGCGCGGATTGAGCATGCGCGCCACGCCCTCCACCACCACCATGGTCTTCTGCAGCATGACCAGTTCCGGTCGGGTCTCCATGTCGAAAAGTTCGGTAACCTCGAACAGCAGCGTCAGCAGCTTGCCCATGGAAATGGTTTCGGCCGGCTGGCCGTGGATCGGCTCGCCGATGGCGCGGATCGCCTGGGCGAAGCTCGACACGTCATGGTGCTGCGGCACGTAGCCCGCCTCGAAATGCACCTCCGCCACCCGGCGATAGTCGCGGGTGATGAAGCCGTAGAGGATCTCGGCGAGGAAGCGGCGCTCCTTCTTGCCGAGCCGGCCGACGATGCCCATGTCGACCGCGACGATCATGCCGGCGGGATCGACGAAGAGATTGCCGGGATGCATGTCCGCATGGAAGAAGCCGTCCCGCAGCGTGTGGCGCAGGAACGACTGGATCAGCGTATCGGCCAGTCCGTTGAGATCGTGGCCGGCGGCCTTCAGCGCCTCCACATCCGACATCTTGATGCCGTCGATCCACTCCATGGTGATGACGTCGCGCCCGGTGCGCTCCCAGTCCACGGTCGGCACCCGGAAGCCGGGATCGTCGCGGGTATTTTCCGCGATTTCCGAAAGGGCGGCGGCCTCCAGCCGCAGGTCCATCTCGATCCGCGTCGTTTGTTCCAGCGTGCGGGTGACTTCCGTGGGCTTCAGCCGCCGATGGGACGGAATGAATTTTTCCTGCAGCCGCGAGACCAGATACATGGCCTCGAGATCCCGGGCGAAGCGCTGGCGCACGCCCGGACGGGCGACCTTGACGGCCACTTTCTTCGGGCCCGACGGGGTGACGATCTCGGCGGGATGCACCTGGGCGATGGAGGCTGCGGCAATCGGCGCCTCGAAACGGCTGTAGAGGTGATCGAGCGGCCGCCCCAGCGAGCCCTCGACTGCGGCCCGCGCCGCACCCTCCGGGAAGAAGGCCATGCGGTCCTGCAACTTGGCGAGGTCGTTGGCGAGCTCGACCCCCACCACGTCGGGACGGGTGGCGAGGAATTGGCCGATCTTCACATAAGACGGACCCAGCCGTTCGACGGCCCGCGCAACCCGGTCGCTGCGGTCGGCGCCGGTCGCCTGGCGGCGGGCAAGGGGCGCGAGCAGCCGCTTGGCGAGCCGAAGCGGCGGGGGCATATCCTCATCCGGCAGGCTGCCGAGCACGCCCTCGCGCACCAGCACGTAACCCACCCTCAGGATGCGGAAATAGGCAGCCGGTGTGCTCATCCGGTCAGATCTTCCAGCCGGAATGCAGCGCGGCAATGCCGCCGGTATAATTGGTATAGCTCACGCGGGAAAAGCCGGCGTCGCGGATCATGGTCGCGAAATCGTCCTGGTTCGGGAACTTGCGGATCGATTCCACCAGATACTGATAGGGCTCCGCATCGCCGGTGATCATCTTGCCGAAGCGCGGGATCGCCTTGAACGACCACTGTTCGTAGAACGTGTCGAGAAGCGGCATGGTCACTTCGGAGAATTCCAGCACCAGCAGGCGGCCACCGCGCTTGAGAACGCGGAAGGCTTCCTTCAGCGCCACGTCGATGCGCGGCACGTTGCGGATGCCGAAGGCGATCGTATAGGCGTCGAATGAGCCGGATTCGAACGGCAGCTCTTCCGCATTGGCCTCGACGAAGGTGAGATTGTCGGTGAGCCCCTTTTTGGCCGCCCGCTCTTCGCCCACGCCCAGCATGGAGCCGTTGATGTCGAGCACGGTGGCATGGGCCAGCCGGTTCGAGGCCTCGACGATGCGGAAGGCGATGTCGCCCGTGCCGCCGGCCACGTCCAGCACCCGGTAGTCGGGTGACTTGCGCGGGTTGAGGGCCGCAATCATTGCATCTTTCCAGACCCGGTGCAGCCCGGCCGACATCACGTCGTTCATGATGTCGTAGCGCTTGGCGACCTTGTGGAACACGTCATTGACGAGCGGCTGCTTCTCGCCTTCTGCCACGTCGCGGAACCCGTAGGAGGTTGCCATTCCGCCCGTGGCGGAGGTGCGCTGTTCACCCATCCGAATACTCCCGTAACAAATTGGACTTGCCCGCCGGACGGCGGAACCATATCGAAAAGACCGCGCGGACGCCATCGGATGTGCACGGCGAGGCTGCGGCATGCTGGCGCTGGTCTATAGACCGGATTGCCCGAGGTTGAAACAGGAAGATGGATCGCGATGCCAGAATTGCCAGAAGTGGAGACCGTCCGGCGCGGACTTGAGCCGGTCATGGCCGATGCCCGGATCGGCCGGCTGGAGCTGCGCCGCCCGGACCTGCGCTTTCCCCTGCCGGAGGCGCTGGCCGAACGGGTCGAGGGCCGCCGCATCCTCGGTCTTGCCCGGCGGGCCAAATATCTGCTGATCGATCTCGACGACGGCTGGACCATCCTCGCCCATCTCGGCATGTCCGGCTCCTTCCGCATCGAGGAAGGCGAGGCGGCGGAAACGCCCGGCGCGTTTCACCATGCCCGGTCGAAGGATGAGAAGCACGATCACGTCGTCTTCCATCTGGAGACGGGGGCCGGCCCGCGCCGCGTCATCTATAATGATCCCCGCCGCTTCGGCTTCATCGATCTCTTCGAGCGGCGGGAGATGGACAGCCACCCCTCGTTCCGCGGCCTCGGCCCGGAACCGCTCGGCAACAGCCTCGATGCGGACGATCTCGCCCGCCGCATGGCGGGCAAGAGCCAGCCGCTCAAATCCGCGCTCCTCGACCAGCGCCTGATCGCCGGTCTCGGCAATATCTATGTGTGCGAGGCGCTGTGGCGCGCCCATCTTTCGCCGCTGCGGTCCGCCGGAACGCTGGTCACGGCCGCCGGCCGGCCGGGGCAGAGGCTCGTGGACCTCACCGAGGCCATCCGCGCCGTCATTGCCGATGCGATCGAGGCCGGCGGCTCGTCCCTGCGCGACCATATCCAGACGGACGGGTCGCTCGGCTACTTCCAGCATCGTTTCGCCGTCTATGACCGGGAGGGCGAGCCCTGCCGCACCGAAGGCTGCGGCGGCACCGTCAGCCGGATCGTGCAGGCGGGCCGCTCCACCTTCTATTGCGAGACCTGCCAGAAATAGAGGACGGGCCTGGGGAAAGTGTCGTCACGCCCCTCGCTTTGGCGACATTCCGGCAAAATCCGCGTTGACGTCCCTGCGCTTTCCCGCTATATGCCCGCCCACAGAAAGGAAATCCGGTCTGGGTTTCCGCTATTGCTCCCGAAAAGCTGTGCGAAGAGGTCGCTTGAGACCGCGGCTTGAGCGGAGTTTGGTTCGAATTCGAAGAGAGGCATACATGGCCAATACCACTTCGGCGAAGAAGGCGACCCGCAAGATCGCTCGCCGCACTGCAGTCAACAAGGCACGCCGTTCGCGCATCCGTTCCTTCATCCGCAAGGTTGAAGAAGCCATCGCTTCCGGTGACGCCGCTGTCGCGAAGGCCGCCCTGCAGGCTGCCCAGCCCGAGCTGATGCGCGCCGCAACCAAGGGTGTTATGCACTCCAACACTGCATCCCGTAAGGTTTCGCGCCTTGCCAGCCGTGTAAAGGCCCTCTCGGCCTGATGTGACCCCGTCACAATCTGACACAATTCAAGCCCGGCCTCTGGCCGGGTTTTTGTGATTCATGATTTCGCATCTGCGTAAATTGGCCTTTGCCAGACTTCTTCATGTCAGCCGAATGACATGAAAAACTATTTGTTATCAATGAATTATTGGGGGTCATCTGTGAATTGGGCGCTTGTTGCCCATCCCGGTGACACCAAGGCAGAGTCAAGTCATTTTTTTGTTTTTTTCTTTTTCGGGCCTCTCGCAGACCGACAAAATCGAATCCCCTTGATTCACTTAAGATTCTTTTTTGAGGGCCGGCTTCGATGCGAAAAGCGCCGCAAGAGTCAATGGCCTCCTTACTTTTGCGCGCAAAAATCATCGTTGATCTTGCAATTTGATCCTGCGTAAATGGTTTCCAGCAAGAGGGCGCGGACGGCCCGGATACCTGTAGGATTTCGCTACAGGAGATCAGGTTCGGTCCCTCAGCTCCTTGTCACGGAACAGTCTGTTCCGTTTTTTCAGAAAGCGTCAGGGCTCATGAGCTGGATTCCATCCGGATTCCTTCGCGGGGAACCTTGCGCTAAAAAGAATGCTTTTCGGCCAAGGCACGGAAAGAGGAGTAGGGCAAGCAAGACGCCGACGAGGATGGCGTCGACAATGAGACCGGATTGATCCGGCAGGGAAAGGACATGTTCCAATCTCTATAGGCGTTAGGGAAAAGGCTCGCACCTGTGGCATGGCTCGGAAGGTCTGACCTTCTGGCCGGTGGCGGTTCCGGCGGATGGCTCGAGGTCATCCGGCAGGCGGAATCGGCAGGCAAGGCTGCATGCGGTCTTCACGAAGCGCAAGGGAATCGGGTTTCTCCATCCTGCGGAGGATGAGGATCCGGTTCACGGGAACATGCCCGGCGATTTTCGCAGGGAAGAACTTGGAATTTGGAAGGCGGCGAAATGCAAATGAATGTAAGATCCTCCGACGCATTGGGTTATGGGGACCATGCGGCCGGTAACGGTGCAGAAGGTGCCGGTGCTGCGATGAATGAAACAGGTGCGGGCCATTCCGTTCTTTTCGAACGGGTCAGTGCCCGGCTGAAGGCCCAGGTGGGGCCGGATGTCTATGCCAGCTGGTTTGCCCGGCTGAAGCTGCATTCCGTTTCGAAGAGTGTCGTGCGGCTGACGGTGCCGACGACATTCCTGAAATCCTGGATCAACAACCGTTATCTCGATCTCATCACCAGCCTGTTTCAGGCAGAGGACGCGGAAATCCTGAAGGTGGAAATCCTGGTCCGGACCGCAACGCGGACCGTACGCCCCTCTGCCCCGGAAGAGCAGCCCTCCCATCACGCACCCGCGCCGGCGGCTCAGCCCGTCCAGCGTCGGGCCCAGCCCCAGCAGGCCGGGCAGGTGGCGAGCGCGGCCGTCCAGACGGCGCGTCCGGCAGGCCAGCCCTCGGCGGCCTCGCCGCTCTTCGGTTCGCCGCTCGATCCGCGCTACACCTTCGACACCTTTATCGAAGGTGCCTCGAACCGCGTGGCGCTGGCGGCCGCCAAGACGATTGCCGAAGCCGGTGCGAGCGCCGTGCGCTTCAACCCGCTCTTCGTTCACTCGACCGTCGGCCTCGGCAAGACGCATCTGCTGCAGGCAATTGCCAATGCGGCCGTCCAGAGCCCGCGCGCACCCCGCGTGGTCTATCTGACCGCCGAATATTTCATGTGGCGCTTCGCAACCGCGATCCGCGACAATGATGCCCTGACGCTGAAGGACTCGCTCCGCCACATCGATCTGCTCATCATCGACGACATGCAGTTCCTGCAGGGCAAGATGATCCAGCACGAATTCTGCCACCTGCTGAACATGCTGCTCGACAGCGCCAAGCAGGTCGTCGTTGCGGCCGACCGCGCCCCCTGGGAGCTGGAATCGCTCGATCCCCGCGTGCGCTCGCGCCTGCAGGGCGGCGTTGCCATCGAAATGGAAGCGCCGGACTACGACATGCGTCTCGACATGCTGGTCTGCCGCCTTCAGGCCGCGCGCCAGGAAGATCCGGGCCTCGATATCCCCATGGAAATTCTCGCCCATGTGGCCCGCAACGTGACGGCGTCCGGCCGTGAGCTGGAAGGCGCCTTCAACCAGCTCGTCTTCCGCCGCTCCTTCGAGCCCAATCTGTCCATCGAGCGGGTCGACGAACTGCTCAGCCATCTGGTCGGTTCCGGCGAACCGAAGCGCGTGCGCATCGAGGACATCCAGCGCATCGTCGCCCGGCACTACAACGTGTCGCGGCAGGAGCTGGTCTCCAACCGCCGCACCCGCGTGATCGTGAAGCCGCGCCAGATCGCCATGTATCTGTCCAAGACGCTGACGCCGCGCTCCTTCCCCGAAATCGGCCGCCGCTTCGGCGGGCGCGATCACACCACCGTGCTGCATGCGGTGCGCAAGATCGAGGAGCTGATCTCCGAGGACAACAAGCTGAGCCACGAGATCGAGCTTTTGAAGCGTCTGATCAACGAATAGGCCAATCCTCCTTGCAGGATGGACAAGGCGGGGCTGACAAGGCCCCGCCATTTTCGTTTCAGGGGCGGATGCGGGCCATGGCCAGCGCATCCGCATAGCGCCCCGCCTGAAAGGCGAAATCGGTGAGCCGACCCTCCTCCACGAAGCCGAACTTGCGGTAGAGGCCGATGGCCGGCGCATTGTCCGCAAAGACGGTCAGTTCCAGCCGGCGCAGATTGAGCCAGTCGTCGGCGGTTTCGATCAGGGCCGCGAGGAGGGCGCTGCCGATGCCGCGCCCGCGGTGGCGGTCGTCGACGCCCATGCCGATTTCGCCCACATGGGACCGTCGCCCGTCGAAGCGGCGCAAACCTCCGTTGCCGACCACCTCTCCCTTCACTTCGGCCACCAGCAGCACCTGCGCGGGATCGGGCGCCTGAAGCCGTGCCTTGACGCTTTCGAAGGCCGGATAGGGCAGGCGAAGGGTGCCATGCCGGTAACCCGGCTGGCCTTGCAGCCGCCACAGGCTTTCCGCATCCTCCAGACGGGCGGCACGGATGAGAATATCGTCGGTCATGAAAAATGCTCCTGTTTCAAAGAACCGGGAGCGTGATCGTCAGCCCTCTCTCCCGGTCGCTGCCGGATGGAGGGCGTCGTCTGTTGCTCAGGCCACAGGCATGCCACTCCACCCGCAGGGGTGAAGCATGGACACGGTGAGCGTGAGACGAGTACGGTTGATCATGGCCGGAAAGCTAGCAGCCTTTTCCCGAAAGGCAAGGGCCGCTCAGCAGGCGAGATCGGCCACGACGGAATCGAGTATGAGCATGCCCGAGGGCGTGCAGCGCAGCCGCGAATTGCCGAGGCGCTCGATAAAGCCGTGGGAAATCAGGAAGGCCTCCCGGTCCGGATCGGGCTCGCGGCCGGAAAGCTCCTGCCAGCGCACGAGATCGATGCCCTCCTTGAGGCGGAGCCCCATCAGCAGAAGCTCGTCCGCCTGCTCGTCATAGCCGAGCCGTTCCTGGTCGATCATGCCATGGCCCTGTTCCTCGACGAGGCCAAGCCAGGTTTCCGGATGCCGTTCGGTCGCGGTCGCAATCTTGTCGCGACCCACGGAAATGCGCCCATGCGCGCCGGGGCCGATCCCCACATAATCGCCATAGCGCCAGTAGGTGAGGTTGTGCCGGCTTTCCGCACCGGGCCGCGCATGGTTGGACACTTCATAGGCGGGAAGGCCGTGGGCCGCGGTGATCTCCTGCGTCGCCTCGTAGAGGAGGGCCGATTCCTCGCCATCGGGCAGGGTGAACTTCTTCGCCTTGTGCAGGCCGAAGAAGGGCGTGCCCTCCTCGATCGTCAGCTGGTAGAGCGAGAGATGGTCGACCGCATAGGAAATGGCCTGCTTCAGCTCCGCTTCCCAGGCGGCCACCGTCTGGCCGGGCCGGGCATAGATGAGATCGAAGGACATGCGCGGGAAAATCTCCCGCGCCAGCCGGATCGCGCCCAGCGCCTGCTCCACGTCATGCAGCCGGCCGAGGAATTTCAGGTCCGCATCGTTCAGCGCCTGCACGCCGAGCGACAGCCGGTTGACGCCTGCCGCCCGGTAGCCCCGGAAGCGGTCCGCCTCGACGCTCGACGGGTTGGCTTCCATGGTGATCTCGATGCCGTGCGGCACGTGCCAGTGACGGGCAATGCCCTCCAGAATGGCGCCCACCGTTTCCGGCAGCATCAGCGAGGGCGTGCCGCCGCCCATGAAAATGCTGGTGACGGTGCGCTGGCCGGTCATGGCGCGCATGGTCTGCATTTCCTTCAGGAAGGCGGCCACGAAACGCGGCTGGTCCACGGGCTGGTGGCGCACATGGCTGTTGAAATCGCAATAGGGGCACTTGGCCGCGCAGAAGGGCCAGTGCACGTAAAGGCCGAAACCCGGCTCGCCCGTGTCAGGAAGCAGCATCGGGATGGGCTCGGTCATGGGCATCAGCCTTCCAGGCAGGTTTCGACGAAAAGCTTGAAGGCCCGCGCCCGGTGCGACAGCGCCTCCGCATCGCCGGGCTTCCAGCCATGCTTCTCCTCGGCGGTCATCTCGCCGAAGGTGCGTTCATGGCCTGCCGGCTGGAAAATGGGATCATAGCCGAAGCCGGCCGTTCCGCGCGGCGGCCAGACGACCGTGCCCTCCACCTCGCCGCGAAAGATCTCCGTATGCCCGTCGGGCCAGGCGAGACACAGCACGCTCACGAAGCGGCAGCCGCGCTGCTCGGGCCGGGTCGCGCCCTTGTCCACAAGCGCGGCTTCCACCTTTTCCATCGCCATCGCGAAATCGCGCGTGCCGTCTTCCTTTTCCGCCCAGTTGGCGGTGTAGACGCCCGGCGCGCCGTCGAGCGCATCGATGGCAATCCCGCTGTCGTCGGAAAGCGCAGGCATCCCGGCAGCCATGGCGGAGGCAAGCGCCTTGATCCGGGCGTTTTCCTCGAAGGTGGTGCCGGTTTCATCCGGCTCGATGAAATTCAGTTCCGCTGCAGACCTGGCCGAAAAGCCGAAAGGGCCGATCAGGTCGGCAATCTCGCGGATCTTGCCCTGATTGTGGCTGGCGACCACGATCGTCTTGGTGTCGAGCTTGCGCATCGGGTCACGTCCTTGTGTCGAGCCCCCAAAGGGCGGGTTCGGAAAGTTCCAGGCTGTTGCCGGCGGGGTCGCGGAAATAGAGCGAGCGGGCCTCGCTGCCCGGCCAGCGGAAATCCGCCTCCACCGCCACGCCGGCCGCTTCGAGCCGCGCGGCCATGGCATCCATCCGCTCGGGCGAGACCCGGAAGCAGGCATGCCCCGGGCCGCGAGCGCCATGGGCCGGCACCGGCAAGGCGCCGGGTCCGGCGGCTTTTTCCGTTTCGTCCGGATTGAAGATCAGGAGGATCGACCCGCCGAGTGAGAAGAAAATATGGCGGTTGCCCGCCCTCGTCACGGTCTTCAGCCCCAGCACCGTCCCGTAGAAGGCCTCGGCGCGGTCGATGTCGTCGACATAGAGCGCGGTTTCGAGAATGCCTTCTATGGGTGAATGGTTCATCGGGTCACTCCCCAATCCGGTCGAGGCCGGCGGCTCAGCCGATCGTCTGCTTCTGCAGCGCGACGAGATCGGCAATACCGTTGCGGGCAAGGCCGAGAAGGGTGAGGAATTCCTCCTGGCTGAAGGGCGTGCCTTCGGCGGTGCCCTGGATTTCCACGATGCCGCCCTTGCCGGTCATGACGAAATTGGCGTCGGTTTCGGCGGCGCTGTCTTCCAGATAGTCGAGATCGATGACCGGCTGGCTGGCGAAGATGCCGCAGGAAATCGCGGCCACATGGTCCTTCAGCACCTTTTCCACCTTCACCATGCCCCGGGCTTCCATCCACTTCAGGCAGTCGTGAAGGGCAATCCAGGCGCCGGTGATCGAGGCCGTGCGCGTGCCGCCATCGGCCTGGATGACATCGCAGTCGATGGAAATCTGCCGTTCGCCAAGGGCCTCCAGATCGACCACGGCGCGCAGGCTGCGGCCGATGAGACGCTGGATTTCCTGGGTGCGGCCGCTCTGCTTGCCGCTCGAAGCCTCGCGGCGCATGCGCTCGCCGGTGGCGCGCGGCAGCATGCCGTATTCGGCGGTGACCCAGCCCTTGCCGCTGTTGCGCAGCCATGGCGGCGTCTTGTCCTCAAGGCTTGCGGTGCACAGCACGTGCGTATCGCCGAACTTGACGAGGCACGAGCCTTCCGCATGCTTGGAGAAGTTGCGCTCGAAGCTGACAGCGCGCATGGCGTCGGTTTTTCTGCCGGAAGGCCGCATGAATGACTCCTGATAATCTGGTTCCCGCGTCTTAAGGCCCCCCTCCGCATTTTGCAAAAGGATTTCATGGGAGAGGCAGGGCCCTTCTGATTTGCAAGGCTTTTTCCTTTTGCCAAGCCGCAAGGCTCTATTATATTCATGCAAGGACAACAGGCTTTTCTGGGAGGACCATGGGTCTGGCGACGCACAGGGGCATAGAAGCGGCAGCGCAGCTGGACGACCGGTCTCGGGAAATCTTCCGCCGGATCGTGGAGGGCTATCTGGAAACGGGCGAGCCGCTGGGTTCGCGCAGCCTGTCGCGGCTCCTGCCCATGTCCCTGTCCCCCGCTTCCGTGCGCAATGTCATGAGCGATCTGGAGGAGCTTGGCCTGATTTATTCCCCGCATATCAGCGCCGGGCGGTTGCCGACCCAATCGGGGCTGCGCTTTTTCGTCGATGCCTTCATGCAGGTGAGCGATCTGTCCGGGGAGGAGCGCGCCAATATCGACCGGCAGATCCGTTCGAACGACCGGGACAAGCCGGTGGAAACCATGATGTCGGAGGCCAGCCGGATATTGTCGGGGATTTCCGGCGGGGCGGGCCTGGTCATCACCGCCAAGAACGATCCCGTGCTCAAGCATGTGGAATTCATCCGGCTGGAGCCCACGAAGGCGCTTGCCGTGCTGGTGGGCGAGCATGACCAGGTGGAAAACCGTATCATCGAGCTGCCCGCCGGCACGACCGCCTCGCAGCTGACGGAGGCGGCCAATTTCATCAATGCCCACATGACCGGGCAGACGCTCGCCGACCTTCGCCGGCAGATCGAGAACCTCAGAAGCGCGGTCCGCAACGAACTGGATACGCTGTCCCAGAGCCTCGTGGAGCGCGGCCTGGCCGTCTGGTCCGGCGGCTTCGACGACGACAAGCCGACCCAGCTGATCGTGCGCGGGCGTGCCAACCTGCTGGAGGGCGTGGCGGGGGCCGAGGATATCGTCCGGCTGCGCATGCTCTTCGACGATCTCGAGAAGAAGGACAGCCTGATCGAAATCCTCAATCTCGCGGAGACGGGCTCGGGCGTGCGCATCTTCATCGGATCGGAAAACAAGCTTTTCTCCCTGTCCGGTTCGTCGCTGATCGTCGCGCCCTATCGCGACAGTGAGGATCGGGTTGTGGGGGCCGTCGGCGTGATCGGGCCGACCCGGCTCAACTACTCGCGCATCGTGCCGATGGTGGATTATACCGCGCAGGTGCTGGCCAATCTCTCCCGCAAGACGATCTGAAGGACCGGTTGGCTTGCCTGTGCGTCCCGTCTGAAAAGCGCCGGGAAGCCTTGATTTTTCAGCGTGGAACATCGATATCGGCGCATGAAGAGGTCTGCCCCGCCGGCGGACCGCCCCGGGGCGGCCGAACCCAAGGTTCGGGAACGCCCGAGCACACGCGTAAATCGGAGAACGGCATGACTGAAGAGACGAACAAGAACGGACCGGATGCAGCAGCCCCCGAGGCGGACGCCATGGACACCGCCGCGACCGAGGCCGCTTCGGCCGAAGCCCCCACCGAGATCAATCCCCTGGACGCCCTGCGCGCCGAGAACGGCGAGCTGAAGGATCGGTTCCTGCGCCTGGCCGCCGAAATGGACAATCTGCGCCGTCGCACCGAGCGTGACGTGAAGGATGCGAAATCCTATTCCGTCGCCGGCTTCGCGCGCGACATGCTGGCCGTGGCCGACAACCTGCGCCGGGCGCTGGAAGCCATTCCCGCCGAAGCCCGCGCCGCCGCCGACCAGGGGCTCAACACGCTGATCGAAGGCGTGGAAATGACCGAGCGCTCCATGCTCTCCGCTCTCGAACGCCACGGCGTGAAGAAGATCGAGGCCGAAGGCCAGAAATTCGATCCCAACTTCCACCAGGCCATGTTCGAGGTGCCGAACCCGAACGTGCCGAACAACACGGTGGTGCAGGTGGTGCAGGCCGGCTTCGTGATCGGCGAACGGGTGCTGCGCCCCGCCATGGTCGGCGTCGCCAAGGGCGGCCCGAAGGACCTGGCCGCCAATCCCGAAACCGCCGGCCAGCAGGGCTGATCCCGAGGGCAACCCGGATCGACGGTAAGCGAAGGCTGACCTATCCCGAAATCCCGTGCCCCGCAGGGCGCGGGATTTTTTTGTGCCGGCGCGGTCGCCACCCGCTTTGATGCGGGCTTCGGGCGTCACCCGCCGGGCGCGCGTTCATACCAGCCCTTCGAGCGGTTGACGATCCAGACCACCGACAGCATGACCGGAACCTCGATCAGCACGCCGACCACGGTGGCGAGTGCGGCGCCCGAATGGAAACCGAAGAGCGAGATGGCCGCGGCCACCGCGAGTTCGAAGAAATTGGACGCGCCGATGAGGGCAGAGGGGCCGGCCACGCAATGCTGTTCGCCGGCGATACGGTTGAGCAGGTAGGCCAGACCGGCGTTGAAGTAGACCTGGATCAGGATCGGTACGGCCAGCAGGCCGATGACGGCGGGTTGCGCCAGGATCTGCTCTCCCTGAAAGCCGAATAGCAGGACCAGCGTTGCGAGAAGGGCCAGCAGCGAAAGCGGCTGCAGGCGGCCCAGAAGCGCATCGAGGCGGACCGCCGATCCCCCGGAGACCAGCATGCGCCGGAGGGCCTGCGAGAGAAGGACCGGAATGAGGATGTAGAGCCCGACCGAAAGAGCCAGCGTATCCCACGGAACGGTAATCGCGGACAGGCCGAGCAGGAAGGCGACGATGGGGGCGAAGGCAACCACCATGATGGCGTCGTTCAACGCCACCTGCGAGAGGGTGAAGTGCGGCTCGCCCTTTGTCAGGTTCGACCAGACGAACACCATGGCCGTACAAGGGGCGGCGGCCAGAAGGATCAAGCCTGCAATATAGCTGTCGATCTGCGACTCCGGCAGGTAGGGGCGAAACAGCCAGCCGATGAACAGCCAGCCGAGCAGGGCCATGGAGAAAGGCTTCACCGCCCAGTTCACGAACAGCGTCGCCCCAATGCCGCGCCAGTATCGCCCGACATCCGCCAAGGCGGCAAAATCGATCTTGAGCAACATGGGAACGATCATCAGCCAGATGAGCACGGCGACAGGAATGTTGACCCGGGCCATCTCAAGGGCCCCCACGGCGTGAAAGAAGGCGGGGAACTGTTGGCCGAGCACGATGCCGGCCAGGATGCAGAGGCCGACCCAGAGGGTGAGATACCGTTCGAACCTTGACATCAGGCGCCCCTTCCCGTGGCGGAGGTGGCGCCCTCCAGGCATCCGATCTCCTTCAGCTTCGCCTGCAGCGCCGGCCCGTCGAGGGAGCCGAAAGGCAGGTCGAGGAAAGCGCCTATCCGGTCCTTCAGGTGGCGGGCGGCATCGGAAAAGGCCTGCCGCCTGTCCTCCTCCGCGCCGTCAACGGCTGCGGGATCGGCGATCCCCCAATGGGCGGTCATCGGATGTCCAAGCCAGACCGGGCAGGCTTCGCCGGCGGCATTGTCGCACACCGTGAAGATGAAATCGAATTCCGGCGCCCCCGAGAGGGCGAATTCGTCCCAGCTCTTGGAGCGGAAACCCTCATGCGGATAGCCGAGCGCCCGTAAGGTCTCGAGGGCCAGCGGATGCACCGCACCCTTCGGCTGGCTTCCGGCGGAGAAGGCGCGAAAGCGGCCCTGTCCCTCGGCTTGAAGAATGGATTCGGCGAGAATGGAACGCGCGGAATTGCCCGTGCAGAGAAACAGCACGGTCGGGACCTGAGGCATGGCGTGATCTTTCGTCGGTTCAGCAGGATGTCGGAGCGGTGTCTTTGGCAGGGCAGCAGGGGCTGAGGTCGGCAATCAGCGGCGCGCAAAGCCGCGCATTCCCGCCACAACAATCCTGCAGCAGATAGAGCATGACGCTGCGAAAGGTTTCGAGATCGGCGCGGTAGAGGATCGAGCGGCTCTGCCGCTCCCCCGCGATCAGCCCGGCATTGGCCAGGATCGCCAGATGCGCCGACATGGTGTTCTGCGGAACGCCCACGTGCCGCGCCAGATCACCGGCCGGAACCCCGTCGGGCTCCCGCGCAACGAGAAGGCGGAAGGTCTGAAGCCGTGTCGGCTGGGCGAGAGCGGCGAGCGCCGCTATGATTCCATTTTCATCCATATATCCAGAATAATGGATATCATGATGCTGTCAAGCCGCGGTGCTTTCCGGAAGGATCGGTTGCCGGACCTCACGAAAAACGCCACCCGCAAGGCTGCGGATGGCGGGATGTTTTCCCTGTCGGACTGCCCTTGCGGGGATCAGAACTCTTCCCAATGTTCGGCCGGAGCGGCTGGGGCCGAAAGGCCAACGGCTCGCGCCACTTTCTGCATCATCTGCCGGGCGGGCGACGCGACGGGCGAGGGCGCGGCACTGTGCGGCGTCACGGCTGCCGGCCTTTGCACCCCGCGGGACCCGGCGCCGGAGGGAGCGGATCCGACCGCTCCGCCGGTCACCCGGAACTGGCCGACCAGGTGCTGCATCCGCAGGGCCTCCGCCGCCAGCGCTGCACTGGCCGCGGTCGATTCCTCCACCATGGCCGCATTCTGCTGGGTGACCTGATCCATCTGGTTGACCGCCGTGTTGACCTCCACCAGACCGGTGGCCTGTTCCCGCGCGGAGGTGGCGATGGCATCCAGCTGGCTGTTGATGGTCACCACATGCGCCTCGATCACTTTCAGCGCGTCGCCGGTTTCCCTCACCAGCTTCACCCCGTTGGCGACCTCGCTGCCCGATGCGCGGATGAGCGCCTTGATCTCCTTCGCAGCCTGGGCGGAGCGCTGGGCGAGTTCCCGCACCTCCTGGGCCACGACCGCAAATCCCTTGCCGGCTTCGCCCGCGCGGGCGGCCTCGACCCCGGCATTCAGCGCCAGCAAATTGGTCTGGAAGGCGATTTCGTCGATCACGCCGATGATGTTGGAGATCTGCGTCGACGACTGCTCGATGCGCTCCATCGCATCCACCGCATTGGCCACCACGATACCCGACTGCCGCGCCGAATGATTGGCCTCGAGAGCCACGGAACGGGCCTCCTCGGTCCGCTTCGAGGCGCTGGAGACGTTGGAGGTGATCTGGTCCAGCGCGGCGGCGGTTTCTTCCAGCGACGCGGCCTGCTGCTCGGTGCGGCGGGACAGGTCCTCGGCGCTGGTCCTGATTTCCCGCGAGCCGTTGTCGATGGCCCGGGTGGCCTCAGAAATGTGGCTGAGGGTCTCCGCCAGTTGCGCGACCGCCGCATTGAAGTCCGTCCGCAAGGTCTCGAAGTCCGGCGCGAAGGGGTCGTCAATCCGGAAGCTGAGGTCCCCGCCGGCAAGATGTTGCAGCCCGGCTGCCATGCCGGATGTGGCCACGGCCATATCTTCGGCCCGCTGCCGCTCCAGCGCCATGGTGCGCTGCCGGTCCGTTTCGGTGGCGGCGCGGGCCTCTTCGGCAGCGCTCGCCACCGCCCGTGCCTGAAGACCGGCCTGCTTGAACACATCCACCGAGCGCGCCATGCCGCCGATTTCGTCCCGCCGGTCCGTCCCCGCCACGTCCAGCGTCAGGTCGCCGGCCGCCATGTCACTCATCTGCCCGGACAGGCCCTGGAGAGGCGCGACCACAAAGCGGCGCACCGCCCCATAGCCGGCGACCAGCACCAGCGCCAGCCCGGCGAGCACCCCGCAGAAAGTCGAGGTGATCGTCCAGGCCGTATCGTCGGAAATATGCTGCGACTTTGCCGTCGATGCCTGGATGATCGCGTCGGTCATGCGCACCAGATCCGGCGAGAAGGCGTTCAGCTTCGGCTGGCAGACATCGAGAAACAGCGCCGCCGCATTCCCTTCCGGAGCGCCGCTGGTCGACCTTGCCGCATCCACCGCCGGAGCGCAGTCGCGCGTCAGGATGGCCAGTCCGCGAGCCTTTAAGGGCGGCAGGGCAGCGTTTTCAGGCAGCACGCCGATGGCAATATCCGTGAACTTGCCGAAACTTTCGACGCTGGCCGCAATTTCCTTCAGCGCCACGCTGCGGCCTTCCGGCGAATTCGCCAGGATCAGTTCGCCCATGGAGGCCCGGGCTGCCTGCAACGAGCGGTTGGCTCTCGCCATGAAGATCGCCCCCTTGTCCGACCGTTCGATCAGGGACGTATAGCCCGCGTCGATGGCGGACATGGCGCCCGCCGAATAGAGTGTACTGGCGATCGAGAAAACACCGAAAACGCCCATTATGGCCAGGAATTTCCCGGCGATCGGTATATTGCGCATGCGCCTGCTCCAACAAATGGATGACTGGGGAGCTTCATGCTCGTCGTGACAGGGCGCAAAGGAAGCCGGAGCCGGCAAGGGTGCGCAGAAGCGTCTCTGGAGGGAGAGTAGGGCTGATTATTAAAATTTTAGATACGCATCTATGCCGAGAGATTGCAGGCATGAATGCCTGAGGGTGCATAAATATACCCCAGCGGAGACCGGGCATGGCTCGGCCGCATCATTTTTCAACCTTTCGGGATGGTCAGACGGGGCTGACGGTCGGCTCCTGCGTCAGGCAGGCATACAGCGCGGAGGCCGATTCGGTCGAGCGCAGCTTCAGCACGAGATCCTGGTCGCGAAACAGGCGGGCGATCCGCGACAGCGCCTTCAGGTGATCCGCCCCGGCGCCTTCGGGCGCGAGCAGCAGGAAAACGAGATCGACCGGCTGGTCGTCCAGCGCTTCGAAGTCGATCGGGGTTTCCAGCCTTGCAAAGACACCGGCAATCGAGTGCAGCTGCTTCAGCTTGCCATGCGGTATGGCAATGCCGTTGCCGACGCCGGTGGAGCCCAGCCGCTCCCGTTGCAGGATGACGTCGAAAATTTCCCGTTCGGGCAGGCCCGTGATCTTCGCGGCGCGGGCGGCCAGTTCCTGCAGTACCTGTTTCTTGGAATTAACCCGGAGCGCGGGGATGATCGCATCATCCTGCAGCAGATCTGCCAATGCCATTCTTCTGGTCCTTCGCACCGCCCGGAAGGCCTGTGGGCCGGGGTAGGCGGCATGCCGCCTACCCCGGCCCGAAGCCGATCAGCCCTTGATGTTTGCGGCATCAATCCAGCCGATATTGCCGTCCTGGCGGCGATATACGATGTTGAGGTGCTCACTGCCCGGGTTGCGGAACATCA
Source organism: Gellertiella sp. DMC107 (assembly GCF_056313605.1). Taxonomy (NCBI): domain Bacteria; kingdom Pseudomonadati; phylum Pseudomonadota; class Alphaproteobacteria; order Hyphomicrobiales; family Rhizobiaceae; genus Gellertiella; species Gellertiella sp. DMC107. The sequence goes on from NZ_JBQUZZ010000002.1 coordinate 411,188, forward strand.
GCACCGGCTCGTCCGTCATATCGAGTGCCATCACGGCGGATGCAACGGACATGGTTTTCAGTTTCTTCGTGCTTTCCGCAACGATGGCGGGAGCAAAATTATCCGGCGCTTCCTCATCCTCCTCGATACCCGTATCCATGACCGTATAGGCCACTTCCACATGGCCGTTGCCGGCGCCGAGATGATGGTCCTTCAGTTTGCGCTTGTAGCGGCGCAGGCGCTTTTCGACTCGGTCGAAGGCCATGTCGAAGGCCAGCTGGGGATCGTTCGCTTCCCCTGCCGCATGCAGGTTTGCGCCCGAATCGAGGTGGAGGCGGCAATCTGCGGAAAAGCGCGAACCCGCCTTTTCCACGATGACCTGACCGGAATAGCCGCCATCGAAGTACTTCTTGATGGCATCGGCAATCTGGCTTTCGATCCGGAGACGGAATGCATCGCCAATCTCCATATGCTTGCCGGCTATACGAACGCTCATGGAACTCCCCTTCTACCTGGTGATTTGCAAGGGTCAGTCTACGCCAACCCAGAAACGCATCCAAGTATTTCGCGCAACGAAGTCGATCTTCGGTAATGGGCTTCCTATCGCTTGCGCTCCGTGTCCCGTTTTGAACGCCGAGTGCCGTCGGGCCGGGCTTCTACTCTCGTTCAGAGGCGATTGTCAATGACTTGTTAACGGGCAAGGCCTGCCGGACAAGGCTTCAGCGGATAGCGCCGAGCCGCGCCTCGGCCAGTTTTTCGCGCCGCCGCTGCACGGAAGAGGGGATGTTCATCGCCTCGCGGTACTTGGCCACCGTGCGCCGGGCAAGCTGTATGCCGGCCGTGGCGAGCGCCTCGACGATGTCGTCGTCCGACAGAATGGACGTGGCGCTCTCGGCCGCGATCAGCGCGCGGATGCGGTTTCGCACCGATTCGGCCGAATGGGCGTCGCCGCCCTCCATCGCCGCGATGGAGACGGTGAAGAAGTATTTCAGCTCGAACACCCCGCGGGGTGTCTCCATATATTTGTTGGAGGTCACCCGGCTGACGGTGGATTCGTGCACGCCGATGGCATCAGCCACCGCTTTCAGGGTCAGCGGGCGCAGATGATCGATGCCGTGCAGCAGGAAGGCATCCTGCTGGCGGACGATCTCCTCGGCCACCTTGAGGATGGTCCGGGCGCGCTGATCGAGGCTCCGCACCAGCCAGTTGGCGGTCTGAAGGCAATTGCCGAGAAACTGATGGTCCTCATCCGGGCGCAGCCGCCCCACCATCACCCGGCGATGATAGGTCTGGTTGATCAGCACCCGCGGCTGGGTGGCGGGGTTGAGGTCCACCAGCCAGCTCATGTCGGGGCCCGGTCGCACGATCACGTCTGCCACCACGGCTTCGGCCATGCTGCCACCGAAACCGCTGCCGGGCTTGGGATTCAGCCGGCGGATTTCGGACAGCATGGCGAAGAGATCCTCCTCGCTCGCCCGGCAGAGCCGCTTCAGGCTCTGGAAGTCGCGCTTGCCCAGAAGCTCCAGGTGATCGATCAGGCTTTGCATCATCGGATCCAGTCGATCCAACTGCCGAAGCTGGATGGCCAGGCATTCCTTGAGGGACCGGGCGAAAATGCCCGGCGGGTCCAGGCCCTGAAGACCGGCCAGGATCAGCTCCGCCTGCTCGGGCGTGAGGCCCAGCCGTTCCGCCATGTCGCTGAAGGCCGTACCGTCCATATAGCCGCTGTCCTCGATGAGACCGGCAAAGGCCTCCGCCGCCCGCCGGTCGGCGAGATGGGCAAAGGCCAGCGGAATCTGCTGCAGAATGTGGTCGAGCAGCGACGGCGGGGCGGCCTGCATGTCGTCCGGCTCGAAGGCCTCGCCCGGCGCGCCGCTCCAGGCGTCCTGCAGCGCGCCTTCCGAGCGGGCCGTCGCATAGCCGTCCTCCGGCCCCGAAGCCTCGCCGAAATTGGCGTCCATTTCTTCCGAAAGACCGCTGGCGGCGCCCGTGTTTTCCGATTCGTACCATTCCGCCGAAAGGTCGCCATTCTCGGACAGCACGCTGCGCTCTGCCGCTTCCGGCTCCTCGCGTCCCTCCGCATCCGCGTCCCCGCGCTCGTCCTCGGTCAGAAGCTCCAGCAGCGGATTGCGTTCGATTTCCAGCTCGATGAATTGCAGGAGTTCGAGATGCGGCATCTGCAGCAGCTGGATGGATTGCATCAGCTGCGGGGTCATCACCAGCGACTGGCTCTGGCGTTGATAGAGGCTGGCAGAAAGAGCCATGATGGCCGCCGATACTCCTGTGCCGGAACCAGACGCAACAGGAGGCTCCGACGAACGTGATGAACTGGCCCGAAAATTGCTTGTTTTTCTGTTCGGGTCAATCCTCTGGGCAGGGGCTAGGAGGCGGAATTTCGCCTAAAGCGCCTCTGGCTGGCCCAATTGCGCCGGCCCGCCTGTCTCAGAGACTGAAATTGTCCCCGAGATAGAGGCGGCGCACGTCGGAATTGTTGATGATTTCATCGGCCCGGCCATGGGTCAGCACCTCACCGGCATGGATGATATAGGCGCGGTCGATCAGCCCCAGCGTTTCGCGCACATTGTGGTCGGTGATCAGCACGCCGATGCCGCGGGCGGTCAGATGCCGGACCAGATTCTGGATATCCGCAACCGAAATCGGGTCGACGCCCGCAAAGGGTTCGTCGAGCAGCATGAAGGTCGGATCGCTGGCGAGCGCGCGGGCGATTTCCAGCCGTCGACGCTCGCCGCCGGACAGGGCGACCGCCGGCGACTTGCGCAGGCGCTCGATATGAAACTCCTCGAGCAGCTCGGAAAGCTTGCGCTCCCGGTCGCGGCGGTTGGAAATATGCACCTCGAGAACCGCATTGATGTTCTGTTCCACCGTCAGCCCGCGAAAGATCGAGGCTTCCTGCGGCAGATAGCCGACCCCCAGCCGGGCGCGCCGGTACATGGGCATCTTCGTCACGTCGCGGCCGTTCAGATGGATGCTGCCCTGATCGACCGGCACCAGGCCGGTGATCATGTAGAAGCAGGTGGTCTTGCCGGCGCCGTTGGGGCCGAGAAGGCCCACGGCCTCGCCGCGCCGCACCACCAGCGAGGCGCCATTCACCACGCGGCGGGCGCGATAGGTCTTGGTCAGGCCACGGGCGATGAGCGTTCCCTCATAGCGCGAGGGATCGGCGGGCTGCGGCGGGGCGGCCCTGTTTTCGGGGTTGCCGGACGGTGATGCGGTCACGGGGAGGATTTATCCTTACTGCTTTTTCTGGCTTTTCGGATCCAGCTGAATGCGCACCCGGCCGCCACAGGCTTCCAGATGGGCTTCGCCCGTATTGGCCTGCACGGTGAGCTTGCAGCCGACGAACACGTTCTGCTGGTCACTGAGAACCACCTGCTGGCCTTCCAGCGTGAAGACCTGGGTGGCCATTTCGAACGAGCCGGTATCCCCGGTGGCCTGCTGGGTCCCCGAATTCAGCAGGACGCCACCGGACAGCTCGATGCGCTTGATATCCGTATTGCCGGCGGTCATGGATTTGCCGCCACTGTTGTAATGAACGATCATGTGACCGGCCTTCAGCGACGTCGTCCCCTGGATGACGCTGACATTGCCGTCGAAGATCGCAATCTTTTCCTGTTCCTTGATCTGCAGCTGGTCGCTTTCGATCTGGATCGGCTTGTCGTTGGAAAGCTTCAGCCCCTCCATCTGGCTGCTCGTCCCCTGGGCGAGGGCAGCAAGAGGCGCCAGGAAAAGGCTGGCGGACAGGAGGCTGGTCAGAAAAAGAGCGCGCGGCATAGGAAACACCATGGAAGGACCTTCATTATTGCGGCTTGTGCACGGCGGCGGCTTCGATGGAAACCTTGACCTTGCCACGGAACAAAATAGTGCGCCCCTTATCCGTCATCTTCATGCTTTGGGCAAGAATCGATGCCGAATTTGTCTTGATGGAAACGGGCTTCGTGGTTTCCATCCGCCCTGCCTTCACATCCAGGTTGGCCGACTGGAATTCCGCACGGATGCCGGAGTTCAGATTGATCGAGAAGGGCTCGGTCATCTGCAGGTCGTCCTTGGCGCGGTTATAGAGCGCCTCGATTGCCGTCACGCTCGCCAGGACGTCCTTGGAAACGGGCACGGAGGCCTTGATCGTCTGCAAGGTGATGAGATCCGGATTCTTGATGTCCTGCAACGCCCGCTCGGCCACCATCGTATAGCTGATGCCCTCGTTGTTGCGGCCTGAAACCGCCGGTTTTTCCATCACGATCTTGCCGTTCTCGATCTTCACGCCGCCGACGGCGATATTCTCCGGCAGATAGGCGCGCACCACCGACACTGCAATAAAGGCGAGCGAAATCAGCAGTGCAACGATCGGCAGCAGCACCTTGAGACGCTTGACGCGGCGGGAATGCGCCATCGCCGTCGCGTAGCTGTTCGCAAAGGGCAGCTTGCCCCTTATGACCTGACCGCGTGCCATGAACTGCAATGATACTTCCTTAAAGTTGATACGACTGAGAGATCACGAGACCTCGATGCGAGGCCTGCACAATCGGGCGCCCTCCATGGCTTCCGATTATGGAAAAATTGAAGCGGCGTATAAACGATGTCTTTGCTACCAGCGCGATGTACACTAAAAATCGGCCGCAGCAAAGTTGCTGTGATAAATTCCGATGCTAACGAAGAGGCCCCGCATGGATCCGATGCTGCTTGCCGACCGGCGCAAACTGAGGCGAAAGGTCACGTTCTGGCGCGTTGCGGCGGTGCTGCTGGTCGCCATCATTGGTTTTGGCATCTTCAGTTTCGCCACGGAGGACAAGGGGTTCGTGCAGCCGCACATCGCGCGAATCAACCTCAGCGGGATAATTCAGGACGATCCCGAATTGCTCGAACGGCTGAAGAAGATCGAGGAATCGGAGTCTGCCAAGGGCCTGATCGTCTCCATCTCCTCGCCCGGCGGCACGACCTATGGCGGCGAGCGCATCTTCAAGGCCATCCGCGCGGTGGCGGCGAAAAAGCCCGTGGTCTCCGATGTCAGGACGCTCGCCGCATCGGCGGGCTACATGGTGGCGGTTGCCGGCGACACGATCTTTGCCGGCGAATCCTCGATCACCGGCTCGATCGGCGTGATTTTCGAATATCCGCAGGCCAAGCCGCTGCTGGACAAGCTGGGCGTCTCGCTGGAAGAGATCAAGTCCACCCCGCTGAAGGCGGAGCCGTCGCCCTTCCATGCTCCCCCGGAAGAGGCAAAGACCATGATCCGGACCATGGTCATGGACAGTTATGACTGGTTCGTCGATCTGGTGGCCGACCGCCGCAAGCTCCCCCGCGCGGAAGTGCTGCGGCTTGCGGATGGCCGCATCCTCACCGGCCGTCAGGCGCTCAAGGAAAAGCTCGTCGACAAGCTGGGCGGCGACGACGAGATCCTCGCCTATTTCAAGAGCCGGGGCGTGGACGACACGCTGAAGATCGAGGAATGGAAGCCGGAGGACAAGGGCGGCTATTTCGGGATGCATTCGCTGCTGCGCACGGCCTTCGGGCTCGCGGGCCTCGATGCGGGCCGCTCGCCGGCGGATTTCGTCACCTATCTGCGCGGCAAGTTGTTCCTTGACGGTCTTGTCTCCGTTTGGCAGGTTGATTGAGAAAGAAGAACAAACTGTTCCTTGGGGGAAAACGTGATCAAATCGGAACTGGTGCAGATCGTTGCCGCTCGCAACCCGCATCTCTATCACCGCGACGTGGAAAACATCGTCAATGCGGTGCTGGACGAGATCACGGATGCGCTCGCCGCCGGAAACCGGGTGGAACTGCGCGGTTTCGGCGCCTTTTCCGTCAAGAACCGCCCCTCCCGTTCGGGCCGTAACCCGCGCACGGGCGACAGCGTCTTCGTCGAGGAAAAATGGGTGCCCTTCTTCAAGACGGGCAAGGAATTGCGCGAACGGCTCAATCCCGGCCAGCCGGACGAGGACGGGGATTCCGACTGAGACAAAGGGCCCGCTCGCCCGGCCCGAGCCGAGGCTTGCGGCACGGCCGCCGGTTCCTGTATGCCTGATCAGGAACATGCCGGCTCGATCCGGCGCCATTCCGTTGCAGAAGGAGATCCCGGATGATCCGCAAGGCTTTCAACATCGTGATCCTGGCTCCGCTCGCCATCGTGCTGATCGTGCTTTCGGTGGCCAACCGGCACATCGTTCCCATGGCGCTCAATCCCTTCCGGCCGGATGACAGCCTGTTGCGGATCGAGGCACCGTTCTTCGTGTTCCTGTTCGCTGCCCTGATCCTCGGCATGCTGCTCGGGGCGCTGGTCACCTGGTTCGCCCAGGGCAAGCACCGCCGCCGCGCGCGGATGCTGCGGGATGAAAGCCAGAAATGGCAGCAGCAGGCGGCTTCCACCAGCCGCACCGCCCCGCGCCAGATCGGCGCCTGAAAGCCGCGCCTGCGGGGAAAGCTTTGCCAATCCGGGGTTCCGGTGCTATTGGCCCCGCCTGAACATTGTCAGAGAGAAGATCCGCCTCGTGAAGAACAGGGAACGCCGGCCCGGCTCCGCCAAAGCTCCGCCCCCCGCCGGCAAGGCGAAATCGCCGTCCAGACCGCCGCGCGCCGCCTCTGCGGCAGAGCGTCCGGCGACGGGTGCAAAGAAGGGACCGCGCCCGGAAGAACCCCGTGCCGTTGCCTCGGCGCGTCCCCGCGAGGATGAGGCGCCCGCCCGTCCGCTGAAGGATCGCACCGGCGAACGGCCCGCCGAACGGGTGCCGGTCATTCTGGAAACGCCCGGTGCCGGCGATTTCCACCTGATCGACAGCGGCAACCAGCTGAAGCTCGAGCAATACGGCCCCTACCGCATCGTGCGGCCCGAGGGGCAGGCGCTCTGGAAGCCCTCGCTGCCCGCCCATGTCTGGGAAAAAGTCGATGCCGTCTTTACCGGCGACGTGGACGAGGAAGGGGCGGGCCGCTGGCGCTTCCCCCGCGAGGCGCTTGGCGAGACCTGGCCCTTGCAATTGCTGGACGTGGATTTTCACGGCCGCTTCACGTCCTTCCGCCATGTGGGCGTCTTCCCCGAGCAGATCGTTCACTGGAGCTGGATGAAATCGGAAATCGAGGCGGCGAAGCGTCCGTTGAAGGTTTTGAACCTCTTCGGCTACACCGGGGTCGCCTCGCTGATCGCCGCCGCGGCCGGTGCCGAAGTCACCCATGTCGATGCCTCGAAGAAAGCCATCGGCTGGGGCCGCGAGAACCAGGCGCTGAGCCGTCTCGACCGCGCCCCGATCCGCTGGATCTGCGAGGATGCGATGAAGTTCATCCTGCGCGAGGAACGGCGAGGCAACCGCTACGACATCATCCTCACCGATCCGCCGAAATTCGGACGTGGACCGAATGGCGAGGTCTGGCATCTTTTCGACCATCTCCCGCTGATGCTGGATATCTGCCGGGACCTGCTCACGCCGAATGCGCGCGGCCTTGTGCTGACCGCCTATTCCATCCGGGCGAGCTTCTATTCCATTCACGAGCTCATGCGCGAGATCATGCGCGGGCGGGGCGGCGTGGTGGAATCGGGCGAACTCGTGATCCGCGAAAGCGGCCCCTCCGGCAAGGAGCACGGGCGCGCGCTGTCCACTTCCCTCTTCAGCCGCTGGGTGCCCAAATGAACGACAGGCGTCACGAACAGGACGGCGGCCCCCGCCGCGTCGGTCAGGTCAAGGAAGTCACCAGCCTTGCCAATCCGATCATCAAGGACATCAAGGCGCTTTCGCTAAAGAAGCATCGCGACGAGAGCCGGACCTTTCTTGCCGAAGGCCTGAAGCTGGTCATCGATGCCCAGGAACTCGGCTGGACCATCCGCACCCTCATCTATTCCAAGGCCGGGCGCGGCAAGCCCGCCGTGGAACAGGCCGCTGCCCGCACCGTCGCCTCCGGCGGGCTGGTGCTGGAAGTCAGCGAAAAGGTGATGGGCTCCATCACCCGGCGGGACAATCCCCAGATGGTGTCCGCCGTTTTCGAGCAGCGCTGGTCGCCCCTGTCGGCCTTCCGTCCGAAAGCCGGCGAAACCTATGTGGCTCTGGATCGCGTGCGTGATCCCGGCAATCTCGGAACCGTCATCCGCACCGCCGATGCGGCCGGCGCATCCGGCATCATCCTGGTGGGCGACACGACCGACCCCTTCTCGCTGGAAACGGTGCGCGCCACCATGGGCTCGCTCTTTGCCGTACCGATCGCCCGCGCGAGCGTTTCCGAATTCCTCGACTGGAAGAAAAGGGCAGGCGCCCGGGTCGTCGCCACCCATCTGGCGGGTGCCGTCGATTATCGGACCATCGATTACAAGACAAAGCCCGTGGTGCTGCTGATGGGCAACGAGCAGTCGGGCCTTCCCGACGAGCTGGCGAAAGAAGCGGATGCGCTCGCCCGCATTCCCCAGCAGGGGCGGGCGGATTCGCTCAATCTGGCCGTTGCCACCGCGGTGATGCTCTTCGAGGCGCGTCGTCACCTGCTGACGCTGGACCAGCGCTGATGCCGGAACGCTTGTCTCCCTTTTCCCGGCCATGGCCGATCCTGCTCCTCGTTCTGGCTGCGATCCTTCTCGATCAGGCCTCCAAGATCCTTGTCGAGCGGATGCTGCCTTTCGAAGCCGGCATGCCGGTGCTGCCCTTCCTGACATTCTTCCGCACCTACAATACGGGCGTTGCCTTTTCCCTGTTTGCCGACGCCCATGGCTGGTTCATCGTGGGTATGCGGCTGTGCATCGTCGTCTTCGTGCTCTGGCTCTGGCGACGCACGCCTGCGGGGCGCATTCTCGCCCATCCCGGCTATGCCCTGATCATTGCGGGCGCCGCCGGCAACCTGATCGACCGTTTCCTGTACGGTCACGTCATCGATTTCATCCTCTTCCATACGGCTGACTGGTATTTCGCCGTCTTCAACCTCGCCGACAGTTTCATCACCATCGGGGCGGGTCTGGTCATCCTCGATGAGCTCCTGCTCAAAAAAAATACGGATGCCTAGAATTTTAGCGTTTTCTTGAAGCGATCGGGAACGGCTCACCGCTAGCTTTGCGGCATGAGCGATCTTGACCAGCTGAAGAAACGTTTGTCTGCGGCCTTCGAGCAACCGGACCGGCATGAGGTCGGCCACGGAACGACCGGTCGGGACCTCCTGCATCTCCTGCCCGACGAGGCGGAGCGCCCCGTGCCATCGCCGGCGGGCGGACCGGACAGCGAGCCGCAGTCGCTGGCTCTCTGGATCGCGGGCGGCGGCCTTCTCGTCTGTGCCCTGTCCCTGTCTTTCGGCGCGCAGCAGAGCAACCTGCTGCTGGCTGGCGGCATGCTGACGCTGGCCGTTGTTTTCGCAGCCTATCATGTGGTCGAGCGCACGCGGCTGGCGCGTGCCCGCCGCGCCGTCGCCGCCGAGCGGCAGGTGCAGGCCGACCGCGACTGGGCGCTGGAAGAGCGGCACGCGCTGATTTCCTCGATCCATGAGAGCTTCGGCGATCTCGCCGTGGTGCGGGATCTCAAGGGCGTGATCCTGGAAACGAATGCCACATTCCGCCAGATGACCGGCCTTGCCGAACCCGCAGGCATGACCTGCGAAGAGGCAGGCTTCCGCTTCGAAGGCGGTTCCCGGCCCGGTCGCTTCGTCGCCCGCATCGAGACGGACGAGGGAGAAAAGATCTTCACCTGGGTCGATGTCCTGATCCGCCAGCCGGAAACCGGAGCGCTGGTGACCGAAAGCGTCGCGCGCGACATTACCGAGGAAACCCGATCCAACAATGCCGCCGACGAGGCCCGCCGGAAGGCGGAGCGGGAAAGCGCCGCCAAGTCGAGACTGCTCGCCACGGTCGCCCATGACATCAGGACCCCGCTGACCGGTCTGCTCGGCATGGCCGATCTTCTGGAGAAGTCGCGGCTCAATCCGGACCAGCGCAATTACGTGGCGGGCCTGCGCCAGTCGGGCCAGGTGCTGACCTATCTGGTCGAGGATCTCCTCGATTTCGCCACCATGGAAGCCGGGCGCTTTGCGCTGCGGGCGGAAACGGAATCGCCCCGCGCCCTCATCGAAGGCATCGTCGAGATGCTGGCTCCGCGCGCCCATTTCAAGGGCTTGGAAATCGCCTCCTTCATTGGCCCGGACGTGCCCGAGACGATCGAGATCGATGCCGGTCGGCTGCGGCAGGTGCTGTTCAACGTGGCCGGCAATGCGGTCAAGTTTACCCGCCGCGGCGGCGTGTCCCTGTCCACCACCGTGAAGGATGCCGACCTTGTCATCGCCGTCAGCGATACGGGCCCGGGCATGACGCCTTCGGAAAAGGAACGCATTTTCGAGGAATTCATCCAGGTCGGCACGGCGCGGGCCCGCGCGGCCGGTGCCGGTCTCGGTCTCGCCATCTCGGCCCGGATCGTGGCAGCCTTCGGCGGCCGCATGAGCGTGGAAAGCACCCGGGGCGTGGGGAGCACCTTCACGATCTCGATCCCGCTGGTCGCGGGCAAGGCCGGAGCCGGCGACGGATCGCGGCTGGGGTCGGTGCGCAACACGGTGGCGCTGGTCCTTGCCCCGAAAGGCCCCGCCGGGGAGGCCATTGCCCGCACGATCGAGGCGCTGGGCGGCCAGTGCCGGTTGTTCCACAGCGGCTTCGACCTTCTTGAAAGCTTGGGACATGGGGAGCTTGGCGGACGGCGGCTCACGGACGTGATCGTCGACCACCGCCTGGAAGACGATTTCATCGGACCGGCGTCCGACCGTGCCGAAGCCCTCGGGCTGAGACGGATCTTCCTCGTCAACCCCGAGCAGCGTCAGGCCCGGATCGCCGGTCCCTACGATGCCTGGCTGATCCGGCCGCTGCGCGAGCAATCCCTGGTCGACGTGCTGAACGGGCGTCTGCGCGGGCTGGAAAAGCGCGGGGCGGTGAATGACAACCGGGCGCTTGGCCTTCTGTCGGATCAACCGCCCGTGACGATCCGCGGCCGCATCTTCCTCGGGGAGGATGACCCGGTGAACGCTCTCCTGATCCGCACCGCCCTGGAAAAGGCCGGCTACAGCGTGCACCATGCCAGCGATTTCGATACGCTGACCGATCTCGTCTCCGGCTCCGACGGATGGCGGCCGGACCTGCTCCTCACCGATCTTGGCATGCCGGGTACGGCAGGCCGCGATACCATCGCCGAACTGCGCGGCAGGCTGGATGCCGCAGGCCACGGCCACGTGCCGGTCCTGGTCATTTCCGGCGAGATGGCTGACGATGTGCGCCAGAGCGCCTTGCAGCGGGGCGCCGAACTTTATCTGACGAAGCCGGTGCCGCCGGCGGACCTCATGGCCGCCGTCGAGAAATCGCTGGCCCGCCATCGCAAGCGGCGCGAGGGATGACTGTGGCACGCCGGCCGGCCAGATCTGTCCCCCCAAACTTCGTCACTGTCCTGTCGCATTGCCATGGTTTAAACTCCCGCTTATTCGCAACCGGGGGAAGTTGATGATGACTGTCGAACAGGCACCGAACGGCCAGTTTGAAGACAGGGAAATATCCCGTGGCCTGCCGCCGGTCTCCGGCGACGATCAGCCCGTTCTCGGCCGTATCGGTTCGCTCGAAACCCGGCTTGCCCGCAACGCCGAGGAAATCGATGCCGCGCAACGCGTGCGCTTTCAGGTGTTCGTCGAGGAAATGAAGGCCAGGCTTTCACCCGAATGCATGGCGCGCCGGCGCGATTTCGACAATCTGGACTTGATCTGCGATCACCTGCTCGTGCTCGACCGTTCGATCGAAGGCGATGTGGAAGACCAGATCGTCGGCACCTATCGCATTCTCCGCCAGGAAATTGCCCTGCGTCGCGGCGGCTTCTATTCGGCGTCGGAATTCGAAATCGACAGCCTGCTGGCCCGCCATCCCGACAAGCAGTTCATGGAACTGGGCCGGTCCTGCGTGCTTCCCGCCTACCGCACCCGGCGCACGGTGGAGCTGCTGTGGCAAGGCAACTGGGCCTACGCCCTGAAACACCGCATGGACGCCATGTTCGGCTGCGCCTCCTTCCCGGGCACCGACCCCGCAGAGCACGCGCTCGCCTTCGGTTTCCTGCACCATCAGGTGCTGGCCACCGGGGAATGGGCGGTCAATGCCCGGCCCGAGCTCTTCGAGCCGCTCGACCGCCACCCCTTCGATCCCGCCGACAGCCGCAAGGCGCTGGCCGCCATGCCGCCGCTGGTGAAGGGCTATCTGCGTCTTGGCGCCATGGTGGGCAATGGCGCGGTGATCGACCGCGCCTTCAACACCACCGACGTGCTGATCGTGCTGCCGATCGACCGCATCTCCGACCGCTACATCAGCCATTACGGTGCCGATGCGGGCCGTTTCTCGGCCTGACCTGACTGTCCTCCCGGAGGCTTAGTCCGCCCGACAAGCATTCTTTTGCCGGGCGGCGGTAGCCTGTGGCCGCTGCAAGGGCAGATCACCGAGCGCCCGAAGATCCATCCGGATAATATCCTTCTGGTGGAAGGGATCTGTGCTCTCAAGGTCGGTACCGGGCCCGTCGGTTTGTTTCAACCAGGCCAGCCATTCCATGGGTAGAAGCATTGTTCCACTCCTTCACGCTCTGTCGTGAAATCAGTTTTTCTCTATCAATGAAGCAATTTCAATTGAGTTTTATGACCTTCGAGTTTAGCTTTTCTATATGCGAAACTTGAACCGGGTTCACCTCAACGGATTGCGGGCACTGGAAGCGGTGGCGCGGCTGGGCTCCCTGCAGGCCGCTGCCGAGGAGCTCGGCGTGTCGACGGGCGCCGTCAGCCAGCAGATCGGCAAGGCGGAGGCGCAACTGGGGATCACGGTTTTCGAGCGCCTGCCGAGGGGACTGGTGCTGACCGCCCGCGCCGAACCGCTCATCGCCCGCCTGACCGAGGGGTTTCGGCATCTCTCCGATGGGGTGCGGCTTGCCGGCTCCCCGGACCCGACGATCCTGACGATTTCCGTGGCGCCGGTCTTCGCCGCGCGCTGGCTGGTTCACCGGCTGGACCGCTTCTCCGCCACCCATCCCGACCTGCATTTGCGGATCGACGCCACCTCGCGGCTGGTTGATCTCAGCGCCACGGACGTGGATCTCGCAATCCGCGTCGGCGAGGGAAAATGGCCGGGCGTGGAAAGCGAGCTTCTGCTGGCGCAGGAAATCTTCCCGGTGATCTCACCGGCCCTGGCTGCGCGCGTGAAGACGCCTGCGGATCTTGCCGCCCTTCCCGTGGTGATCGACGAACGGTCGATGTTCGACTGGAAGAGCTGGTTGCAGGCAGCCGGCGTTCCCGATCTGCCGCTGAAGGTGGGGCATCGCTTGAACGAGGCGTCCCTCTGCCTCGATGCGGTGATGGCAGGGCAGGGGGTGATGCTTGCCTGGCACACGCTGGCCGGCGATGCCATTCGCGAGGGACGGCTGGTTGCGCCCTTCCCCCTGCGGGTCCGAACCGGTCTGGCCCACTATATCGTCACGCCCCGGCGCAGCCGGTTGCGCCCGGCCGCCACGGCCTTCGTCCGCTGGTTAAGGGCGGAGCTGGAGGAGAGCATGGCGGCGCTGAACGCCCACATGCGCTCCCCGTCCGTTCAGGTCCCGGCATTATAGGCGGCAATGGCCGCCATGTTGACGATGTCGCTGTCCTTTGCGCCCATCTGGGTAATCTGCACCGACTTGTCGAGCCCCACGATCAGCGGGCCGATCACGGTGGAGCCGCCCAATTCCTGCAGCATCTTGGTCGAGATGGAGGCGGAGTGGATGGCGGGCATGACCAGCACATTGGCGGTGCCGGAGAGGCGGCAGAAGGGATATTGCTCCATCCGCTCGTGATTGAGGGCGATATCGGCCCCCATTTCCCCGTCATATTCGAAGTCGACGCGCCGGCGGTCGAGGATCTTCACCGCTTCACGCACCCGCTCCGAGCGCTCCCCGGTCGGGTGGCCGAAGGTGGAATAGGCAAGCATGGCGACGCGCGGCTCGTAACCCATGCGGCGCGCCGTGCGGGCGGCTTCCTCGGCGATATCGGCAAGCTCCTCCGCCGTCGGCATGTCATGCACGGCGGTGTCGGCGACGAAGACGGTGCGTCCGCGCGACAGCACCAGTGACACGCCGATGACCCGATGGCCGGGGCGCTGGTCGATGCAGCGGCGGATATCCTCGAAGGCGGTGGAATAGTTTCGGGTCGTGCCCGTCACCATGGCATCCGCATCCCCCAGCGCCACCATGCAGGCGGCAAAGTGGTTGCGGTCCGTCTTCACCAGTCGCTGGCAGTCGCGGTAAAGATAGCCCTTCCGCTGCAGGCGCGAATAGAGATAGTCCGTATAGGCATCCACCCGGTCGGAAATGCGGGCATTCACCACCTCGATGCCCGGGCGGTTGAGATCGATCCCGTGCTTCTCTGCGGTCGCATGCATCGGCTCGTCGCGGCCGAGCAGGATGGCGGTGCCGAGCCCCTGATTGGCATAGGAGATCGCCGCGCGCATGACCTGCTCTTCCTCGGCCTCGGCAAAGACGACGCGCTTCGGATTGGCGCGCACCCGCTCGTAAAGCCGCTGAAGCGTCGAGGCGATGGGGTCGCGCCGGGCCGAAAGATCCCGCGCATAGACATCGAGATCCGGAATGGGCTTGCGGGCAACGCCGCTCTCCATCGCCGCGCGGGCAACCGCGACCGGGATCGCCGAGATCAGCCGGGGATCGAAGGGCACGGGAATGATGTAGCGCGGCCCGAAGCGCGGGCGGTGCCCCTGATAGGCGGCGGCCACGTCGTCGGGCACGTCCTCGCGGGCGAGCTCCGCCAGCGCCCGGACAGCGGCGATCTTCATCGCATCGTTGATCGTCGAGGCATGCACGTCGAGCGCGCCGCGGAAGATATAAGGGAAGCCCAGCACATTGTTGACCTGGTTCGGATAGTCCGAGCGGCCTGTGGCCATGATGGCGTCGCCCCGGATTTCCGCCACCGCTTCCGGCGTGATCTCGGGGTCCGGATTGGCCATGGCGAAGATGATCGGCTTCGGCGCCATGGAGCGGATCATCTCGTCGGTAAAGGCGCCCTTCTGGGAAAGACCGAACACCACGTCCGCGCCTTGCATGGCTTCGGCGAGCGTCCGGTTGTCGGTCTTGACCGCATGGGCCGATTTCCACTGGTTCATGCCCTCGGTGCGGCCCTGCCAGATCACACCCTTGGTATCGCAGAGCGTGATGTTCTCGGGCGCAAAACCCATGGCCTTGATCAGCTCGATGCAGGCAATCGCCGCCGCACCCGCGCCATTGCAGACGAGCTTCGTGGTCTTGAAGTCGCGGCCCGTCAGTTCGAGCGCGTTGATGAGACCCGCCGCCGCGATGATCGCGGTCCCGTGCTGGTCGTCGTGGAAGACGGGAATATCCATGATTTCCCGGAGCTTCTGCTCGATGATGAAGCAGTCGGGCGCCTTGATGTCCTCGAGATTGATCCCGCCGAAGGAGGGGCCGAGAAAGCGCACGCAATTGATGAATTCGTCGACATCCTCGGTGGCCACTTCGAGATCGATGGAATCGACATCGGCAAAGCGCTTGAACAGCACCGCCTTGCCTTCCATCACCGGCTTGGAGGCCAGCGCCCCGAGATTGCCGAGGCCCAGAATGGCGGTCCCGTTCGAGATCACGGCCACCATGTTGCCCCGGGCGGTATAGTCATAGGCGGCGGCGGGATTGGCGGCGATCGCCTTCACCGGCACGGCGACCCCCGGCGAATAGGCGAGCGAGAGATCCCGCTGCGTCGCCATCGGCTTGGTCGGTGTGATTTCCAGCTTGCCGGGGCGTCCCCGGGCGTGGAAATCGAGCGCCTCCTGCTCGGTCACGGTGGCCTTGGTGCGTCCCGTCTGCTCGGTCATGAAACCTCCCCTCATGCCTGCCGGCGCAGCGTTCTTGCCGGCCGGTCTTGTCGTTTGTCTCTCGCCCCGGTCTTTCCGACCCGTTCTCGGCTGTGGGCAGACATCAGGAACATGGCCTTTATGGTTGTGCCGGCAGCCGGGGGAGGGATACTGTTGCACGACTTTTCGATCCTGCAAATATAAAAGCCGTGACAATCAACCTCTCGCCCACAGCGCAAGCCCTGACCCAAGACGTGCTCGTCTCCGACGCCAGCCGCCAATCGGCGACGCCGATGATGGAGCAGTATATCGAGATCAAGGCCAGCAACCCGGATTCGCTTCTGTTCTACCGGATGGGCGATTTCTACGAGCTGTTCTTCGATGACGCGGTGGAGGCATCGCGCGCGCTCGGCATCACGCTGACGAAGCGCGGCCAGCACATGGGCCACGATATTCCCATGTGCGGCGTGCCGGTGCACGCGGCGGACGATTACCTGCAGAAGCTGATCGGCCTCGGCTATCGCGTCGCGGTCTGCGAACAGGTGGAAGATCCGGCGGAGGCGAAGAAGCGCGGCTCCAAATCCGTGGTCCGGCGCGATGTGGTGCGCCTCGTCACCCCCGGCACCATCACCGAGGAAAAGCTGCTTTCACCGGGCGAAGCCAACTACCTGATGGCGCTCGCCCGCATCAAGGGCGGGGCCGAGCCGCAGCTGGCGCTGGCCTGGATCGACATTTCGACCGGCATCTTCCGCCTGGCGGAAACCGATGCGGGGCGACTGCTCGCCGACGTGTTGCGCATCGAGCCGCGCGAGTTGATCCTTCCCGATACGCTCTTCCACGATCCGGAGCTGAAGCCGGCGCTCGACGTGCTCGGCCGCATCGTCATGCCGCAACCGGCCGTGCTGTTCGACAGCGCCACGGCGGAACGGCGGATCGCCCAATATTATGGCGTCTCGACGCTCGATGGCTTCGGCACCTATTCGCGGGCGGAGCTTGCCGCCGCCTCGGCCGCCGTTGCCTATGTGGAAAAGACCCAGATTGCCGAGCGCCCGCCGCTCGGACGGCCGGAACGGGAAAGCAGCGCCTCGACGCTCTTCATCGATCCCGCGACGCGCGCCAATCTCGAACTGACGAAGACGCTCTCCGGCGATCGCAATGGCGCGCTCTTGAAGGCGCTCGACCGCACGGTGACCGGCGGCGGCGCCCGCCTTCTCACCGAGCGGCTGATGTCGCCGCTGACCGATCCCGGCATCATCCACGACCGGCTGGATTCGGTCGAGGCGCTGCTGGGCGATCCCTCCCTCCGGTCTGCGCTGAAGGAAGGCCTGAAGCAGATGCCGGACATGCCGCGCGCGCTTTCCAGGCTCGCGCTCGACCGGGGCGGTCCGCGCGATCTCGGCGCGATCCGCCAGGGGCTGGAAACGGCGCGGCTGATCGGCGGGCTGCTCGATGGCCGGCATCTGCCGCGCGAGCTTGCCGAGGCCCATGCCGATCTCAGGGCGCTCCCGTCGACGCTCCAGTTGCAGCTCGATCACTGGCTGGGGGAAGACCTGCCGCTCCTGAAGCGCGATGGCGGCTTCGTGCGCGACGGTGCGAGCAGCGAGCTTGACGAACTCCGGGCGCTCCGCGACCAGTCGCGCCGCGTGATTGCCGGCCTGCAGCTGCAATATGCCGAGGAAACCGGCATCAAGTCGCTGAAGATCAAGCACAACAACGTGCTCGGCTATTTCATCGAGGTCACGGCCGGCAATTCCGGCACCATGACCGAGGGCGACGAGGCGAAGGGGCGCTTCATCCATCGCCAGACCATGGCCAATGCCATGCGCTTCACCACGCCGGAGCTGGCCGATCTCGAAAGCCGGATTGCCAATGCCGCCGGTCAGGCGCTCGAACTGGAACTCGAGGCTTTCGAGGCCATGCGCGCCGATGTGGTCGATGCGGCCGAGGCGCTGAAGCGCGGTGCCCGGGCGCTGGCCGTGCTCGACGTGGCGCAGGGCCTTGCCCATCTCGCCGAAGAGCAGGATTACTGCCGGCCGGTGGTGGATACGTCGGCCACCTTCGCCATATCGGGCGGCCGCCACCCCGTGGTCGAGCAGGCGCTAAGGCGGCAGGGCAGCGCGGCCTTCGTGGCGAACAGCTGCGATCTCTCGCCGCCCTCCGGCGGCACGCTCGGCGCGATCTGGCTTCTGACCGGTCCCAACATGGGCGGCAAGTCCACCTTCCTGCGCCAGAATGCGCTGATTGCGATCATGGCGCAGATGGGGTCCTATGTTCCCGCGGCCGAGGCCCATATAGGTGTGGTCGACCGGCTCTTCTCCCGCGTCGGCGCCTCCGACGATCTCGCCCGCGGCCGCTCCACCTTCATGGTGGAAATGGTGGAAACCGCCGCGATCCTCAATCAGGCGACGGATCGCTCGCTGGTCATCCTCGATGAAATCGGCCGCGGCACCGCGACCTTCGACGGTCTGTCCATCGCCTGGGCGGCGGTCGAGCATCTGCACGAGGCAAACCGCTGCCGCGGTCTTTTCGCCACCCATTTCCACGAACTCACCGTTCTCTCGGAAAAGCTCGGCCGTCTCTCCAACGCCACCATGCGGGTGAAGGAATGGGACGGCGACGTGATCTTCCTGCACGAGGTCGGGCCGGGTGCGGCCGACCGCTCCTATGGCATCCAGGTCGCGCGGCTTGCGGGCCTGCCGTCCTCGGTGGTCGAGCGGGCGCGTGACGTGCTGGCCAAGCTGGAGGATGCGGACCGCAAGAACCCCGCAAGCCAGTTGATCGACGATCTGCCGCTCTTCCAGGTGGCGGTCCGGCGCGAGGAGGCGAAGCGGGCCGGTCCCTCCAGGGTGGAGACCGAACTCGCGGCGCTCAACCCCGACGACATGACCCCGCGCGAGGCGCTGGATGCCCTCTATGCGCTGAAGAAGCAGCTCGCCGCCGCCCGTTCCTCCTGAGACGAAAGGGCTCTGGCGCGGCGGGGGCGAAGCGGTTAAACAGGGGGCGATTTCCACCCCTTTGTCCGGGAGCCCGCCGCGACGATGAGCGCATCCGCAAGCGATATCTCCTCCTTCGATCCGGACGCCCTGTTCGATGCCGCCCAGTTGCGGCGCAGCCTTTCGCTGATCGCGAGCACGCAGGCCGAAAGCGCCACGGGCACACGCACCGCCATTCTCCAGCTGCTGAAAAAGGTCAAGGCGGAAAGCTTGGCCGAAGCGCGCCATCGCCTCGATGCCGACCGGCTGGGCCTCGCCTGCGCGCGCCGCATCTGCCGCATGATGGACGAGATGATTTCGGCGCTGCATGATTTTGCCGTCGACCATGTCTTCGGCGCCGCCAATGCCGCACCCGACACCCGCATCGCGGTCATGGCGGTCGGTGGCTATGGGCGCGGCACGCTGGCGCCCGGTTCCGATATCGACCTGCTGTTCCTGCTGCCGCAGAAGACGGCCGCGTGGAATGCCCCGCTGATCGAATATATCCTGCTTCTGCTCTGGGATCTCGGCTTCAAGGTCGGTCATGCCACGCGCACGGTGGAGCAGTGCCTGGCGAGCGCCAAGGGTGACATGACCATCCGCACGGCCATTCTGGAGGCGCGCCTCGTCACCGGTTCCGCGCCGCTGGCCGAGTCCCTGCTCAACCGGTTCGACTGGGAAGTGGTGCTGAACACGGGCGCGGAATTCGTCGCCGCCAAGCTCGAGGAGCGCGACGAGCGCCATCGCAAGTCCGGCGACACGCGCTATCTGGTCGAGCCCAATGTCAAGGAGGGCAAGGGCGGCCTTCGTGACCTGCACACCCTCTTCTGGATTTCCAAATATTATTACCGGGTCAAGGAGCCGGGGGATCTGGTCAAGCTCGGCGTGCTCTCCCGCCATGAATGGCAGCTTTTCCAGAAGGCGGAGGATTTCCTCTGGTCGGTGCGCTGCTTCCTGCATTTTCTGACCGGAAAGGCGGAGGAACGGCTGTCCTTCGATGTCCAGCGCGATATCGCCCAGAGCCTCGGCTATCAGTCACGGCCGGGTCTTTCCGATGTCGAGCGGTTCATGAAGCATTACTTCCTGGTCGCCAAGGACGTGGGCGATCTCACCCGCATCTTCTGTGCCGCGCTCGAGGACCAGCAGGCCAAGGAAGCCCCGGGCCTTGCCAGCATGTTCCGGCGTTTCTCGAACCGCAAGCGCAAGATCGCCGGCACGCTGGATTTCGTGGTGGACCGGGGCCGGATCGCACTCGCCGATGCCGATGTGTTCAAGCGCGACCCCGTCAACATCATCCGCTTCTTCCACATGGCCGACATCAACCGGCTCGAATTCCATCCCGATGCGCTGAAGCGGGTGACGCGGTCGCTGTCGCTGATCAACCAGGAGCTTCGCGAGAACGAGGAAGCGAACCGGCTTTTCCTCTCCATCGTCACCTCCAAGCGCGATCCCGCCCTGATCCTGCGCCGCATGAACGAGGCGGGCGTGCTCGGCCGCTTCATTCCCGATTTCGGCAAGATCGTCTCGATGATGCAGTTCAACATGTATCATCACTATACGGTGGACGAGCACCTGATCCGCTCGCTCGACGTGCTGGCCGAGATCGACCAGGGGCGGGCGGGCGAAGCCCATCCGCTCGCCGCCACGGTCATGCCGGGTATCGCCGACCGGGAAGCCCTCTTCGTTGCGGTCCTGATCCACGATATCGCCAAGGGCCGGCAGGAGGATCACTCGATTGCCGGCGCCAAGGTGGCGCGCAAGCTGTGCCCCCGTCTCGGCCTGTCGCCGCGCCAGACCGATCTCGTCGCCTGGCTGATCGAGGAACATCTGCTGATGTCCATGGTCGCCCAGACCCGCGACCTCAACGACCGCAAGACGATCACCGACTTTGCCGAGCGGGTGCAATCGCTCGAGAGGCTGAAGCTGCTGCTCGTGCTGACCGTCTGCGATATCCGCGCGGTCGGCCCCGGTGTCTGGAACGGCTGGAAGGGCCAGCTTCTTCGCACCCTTTATTACGAGACCGAACTGCTGCTCTCCGGCGGCTTTTCGGAAGTCTCCCGCAAGGAGCGCGCCGAACAGGCGGAGCGGGCGCTGGCGGAGGCCCTGTCCGACTGGTCGCAGAAGGATCGGCGCCATTATTCGCGGCTGCATTACCAGCCCTATCTGCTGTCGGTGCCGCTGGAAGACCAGGTGCGCCATGCCCAGTTCATCCGCCAGGCGGACAAGGCCGGCCAGGCGCTCGCCACCATGGTGCGCACCCATTCCTTCCATGCGATCACCGAAATCACCGTGCTGTCGCCCGACCATCCGCGCCTGCTCGCGGTCATCACCGGCGCCTGCGCCGCGGCGGGCGCGAATATTGCCGATGCCGAGATCTTCACCACCACCGATGGCCGCGCGCTGGATACGATCCACATCAACCGCGCCTTCGAGAAGGACGAGGACGAGCTGCGCCGGGCCGGCACCATCGGCAAGATGATCGAGGACGTGCTCTCGGGCAAGAAGCGCCTGCCGGAGGTGATCGCCACCCGTACCAAGGGCAAGAAGAAGAGCCGCGCCTTCGTCATCTCTCCCGGCGTCACCCTGTCGAACACCCTGTCGAACAAGTTCACCGTCATCGAGATCGAATGCCTCGACCGCACCGGCCTTCTGTCGGAAATCACCGGCGCGCTGGCCGACCTCTCGCTCGACATCGCCTCGGCCCGCATCACCACCTTCGGCGAGAAGGTCATCGATACCTTCTACGTCACCGATCTGGTGGGCCAGAAGATCACCAACGAGAATCGCAGTTCCGCCATCATTCAACGATTGAAAGCGGTGATGAGCGAGGGGGAAACGGACAGGGAGGCGGCATCGGCCCGCGCCTCTGACAGCCCGCGCAGCGAGGGACACAGAAAGGCGCGGAGCGAAGCATGAGCCTGGTCAAGAAGTTTGCAACGGTGGGCGGGGCAACCCTCGGCAGCCGCCTGTTCGGTTTTGCGCGCGAAACCCTGATGGCCGCAGCGCTGGGGACCGGCCCCATGGCCGACGTCTTCTATGCCGCCTTCCGCTTTCCCAATCTCTTCCGGCGGCTTTTTGCCGAAGGCGCTTTCAATGCCGCCTTCGTGCCGCTCTTTTCCAAGGAGATCGAGGCGAACGGCATAGACGGCGCCAAGCGTTTCTCGGAAGAAGTCTTCGGCGTGCTGTTCACGGTCCTGCTGCTGCTGACGATCGCCATGGAACTGGCCATGCCGCTGATCGTGCAGTTCATCATCGCGCCCGGCTTTTCCGACGATGCCGACAAGTACTGGACGACGGTGAAGCTCGCGGCGATCATGTTTCCCTATCTGATGTGCATGTCGCTGACCGCCATGCTCTCGGGGATGCTGAACTCCCTGCACCATTTCTTTGCCGCGGCCGTCGCGCCGATCTTCCTCAACGCCGTCATGATCGCCGCCCTCGGCTATGCGCTGTGGACCGGCGCAGAACCGCGCGAAACCGCCTGGTATCTCTCCTACGGCGTGCTCGTCGCGGGCCTCCTGCAGATGGCCGTCGTCTATGCCGGCGTGCGCCATGCCGGCATTGCGCTGACCTTCAAGCGGCCGAAAATCACGCCCAACGTCAAGCGCCTGCTGATGCTTGCCGTTCCGGCCGCCGTGACGGGGGGCATTACCCAGATCAACCAGATCATCGGCCAAGCGATTGCCTCCGGCAAGGAGGGCGCGATTGCCGCCCTTCAATATGCAGACCGCATCTACCAGCTGCCGCTCGGCGTGGTCGGCATTGCCGTCGGCGTGGTGCTGCTGCCGGAACTGGCCCGGGCGCTGAAGGCCGGCCACCTGAAGGAAGCCGGCAATACCCAGAACCGCTCCATCGAATTCGTTCTCTTCCTGACGCTGCCGGCCGCTGCCGCTCTCTGGGTGCTGTCGGATGAAATCATCCGGGTCCTCTATGAGCGCGGCGCTTTCTCCGAGCAGAATACCGCCGTCGTGGCATCGATTCTCGCCATCTACGGCATCGGCTTGCCGGGTTTCGTGCTGATCAAGGCGCTTCAGCCCGGCTTCTACGCCCGGGAGGATACGAAGACGCCGATGCGCTTCACCATCGTCTCGGTCATCGTCAACTGCACGCTGGCCGTGACCCTCTTCCCCCTGATCGCCGAGAAGGGCATCGCGACCGCCGAGGTCGCCTCGGGCTGGATCAACACGCTGCTCCTCGGCTCCACGCTTCTGTGGCGCCGGCATCTGGAGCCGGAATTCGCCCTGATCCGCCGCGCCGCGATGATGCTGGTCTCCGCGCTCGCCATGGCGGGCGTGCTCGTCTACGCCAAAGCCTATATGGCGAACTGGCTTCTGCCGCACACGCCGCTGCTGCATCAGGCGGGCGCGCTGGCGGCGCTGATCGGGCTTGCCATGGTCGTCTACTTCACCCTGGTCTTCCTGATCGGCGGGGCGAACCTCTCCATGCTGCGCCGAAACCTGAAGCGCGGCCAGCGCCAGGATGCGGCCTGATGCGCCAGTCCCTGTTCCTCGTCACGCTTGTCGTCGACGACTATGATCGCGCCAAACGCTTCTACTGCGAGGCGCTCGGCTTCGACTGCGTGAAGGACGATCCGCTGGAGCCCGGCAAGCGCTGGCTGGTGGTCCGGCCGCGCGGCGGGGAAGGGGCGGGGCTGCTGCTGGCCAAGGCGGACGGCGAAACACAGCGGACCGCGATCGGCAACCAGACCGGCGGCCGGGTGGGGTTCTTCCTGGAGACCGACGATTTCGACCGGGACCATGCCCGCATGATCGCTGCCGGTGTGGCTTTCCTTGAAAAGCCGCGCCGGGAGATCTACGGCAAGGTTGCGGTTTTCGCCGATCCTTTCGGCAATAGCTGGGACCTGATCGAGCACGCCGTGTGAAATTTCTTGATCGGCAAGGGCATGGCGTTGCATAAGCGCCCCAATCACACCTCATCCTATCCGGGGATAGCCATGAACCAGTTCCAGCCGCTCGTATTTTCCGGTGTGCAGCCGACGGGCAACCTGCATCTCGGAAATTATCTCGGCGCCATCAGAAAGTTCGTGGCGCTGCAGGAAAACAACGATTGCATCTATTGCGTCGTCGATCTTCACGCCATCACCGCCCAGCTGGTGCATGAGGACCTGAAGGGCCAGATCCGTTCGATCGCGGCAGCCTTCATCGCCTCCGGCATCGATCCGGTGAAGCACATCGTCTTCAACCAGTCCGCCGTTCCGCAGCATGCGGAGCTCGCCTGGGTGTTCAACTGCGTCGCCCGCATCGGCTGGATGAACCGGATGACCCAGTTCAAGGACAAGGCCGGCAAGGACCGCGAAAATGCCTCGCTGGGCCTGCTCGCCTATCCGAGCCTGATGGCGGCGGACATTCTCGTCTACCGCGCCACCCATGTGCCTGTCGGCGACGACCAGAAACAGCATCTGGAGCTTGCCCGCGACATCGCCCAGAAGTTCAACATCGACTATCAGGACAAGATCCGCGCCATGGGCCAGGGTGTGGACATGGTGGTCGGGGAAGAACCGATCCATGGCTATTTCCCGCTCGTCGAACCGCTGATCGACGGCCCGGCGCCCCGCGTCATGAGCCTTCGCGATGGCACGAAGAAGATGTCGAAGTCGGATCCCTCCGATCTCTCGCGCATCAACCTCATGGACGATCAGGACACGATCCTGAAGAAGATCCGCAAGGCGAAGACCGATCCGGATGCGTTGCCCTCGGAAGTGGACGGCCTGGCCGGCCGCCCGGAGGCGGACAATCTCGTCGGCATCTTTGCCGCGCTCTCGGACAAGTCCAAGGCCGATGTGCTGAAGGATTTCGGCGGCCGCCAGTTCTCCGATTTCAAGCCGGCGCTTGCCGATCTGGCGGTGGAAGTGCTGGCGCCCATCAATGGCGAGATGCGCCGGCTGATGGACGATACCAGCCATATCGACTCCATCCTGCGCGATGGCGGCGAACGTGCCCGCGCCCGCGCCGAAAAAGTGATGAACGACGTGCGCGACATCATCGGTTTCCTGCGGTAAGAGTGTGCGGGACGGCTCGACCGTCCCGTTCCCATTATGCGCGGAGGCTGAAGGCGCTGCATGGTATCCAAACGTCTTTCCCGGCTCGAAGGCCACAGACGCAAATTCATGGCCGTGATCGACGGCACGCCGGAGTGCCAGCGTGCCGTCTATTATGCGGGCCGCCGCGCCAAGAACTCCAATGGCGGTCTGGTTCTTCTCTATGTGATTCCCGACGGTGATTTCTCCCAGTGGATCGGCGTCGAGGCGATCATGCGGGCGGAAGCCCGTGAGGAGGCGGAAGCCATTCTTGCCAAGACGGCCCAGTCCGTGCGCGAGACCATAGGCCTGGAGCCGGAGATCGCCATCCGCGAAGGCAGCGTCACGGATCAGATCCATGCCCTCATCGAGGAAGACCGGGACATCGCCATCCTGGTGCTGGCGTCCGGCTCCGCGAAGGACGGTCCCGGCCCGCTGATCGCTTCCATCGCAGGCCGCAGCGCCGCCTTCCCGATTCCCGTGACGGTTCTGCCCGACAATCTTAGCAACGAAGACATAGACGCGCTCTGCTGACCCGGCCGGAACGGCTTGGATGATCACCGGTTTATGACTTGTAAGCCGGAGGGAAAGCGCCTATCTCTTTTGAAAAGTTCTAAACTCTTTGCCGTACTCCCCGGAGGAGACCCCATGTTCATCCAGACCGAAGCGACCCCCAATCCCGCCACGATGAAGTTCCTGCCCGGCAAGGTGGTGCTGGAGCAGGGAACTGCCGATTTCCGGTCCGCCGAAGAGGCGGAAGCCTCGCCGCTCGCCGCCGCGCTCTTCACGGTTCCCGGTGTGACTGGTGTGTTCTTCGGCTATGATTTCGTGACGGTATCCAAGAACGATTCCGAATGGCAGCATCTGAAGCCCGCCATCCTCGGGGCCATCATGGAACATTACATGTCCGGTGCGCCGGTGATGAAGACGGCCGGTGCGGCCTCTGCCGGCGCTGCCGAAGAGGGGGAATTCTTCGAGCCCGGTGACGAATCCATCGTGGCCACCATCAAGGAGCTGCTGGACACCCGCGTCCGTCCGGCGGTCGCGCAGGATGGTGGCGACATCACCTTCAAGGGCTTCCGGGGCGGCAAGGTGTTCCTGAACATGAAGGGTGCCTGCGCCGGTTGCCCGTCCTCGACGGCAACGCTGAAGCATGGCGTGCAGAACCTGCTCCGCCATTTCATTCCGGAAGTTCAGGAAGTCGAAGCCGTCTGAGCCGGAAAGCGGCTGCCCATGATCCTTCTGGTCCTCGACACGTCAGGCGTCGATTGCTCCGCAGCCCTCTATGACAGTGCGGCGGATCGCCTTCTGTCGTCCCGTACCGAGCGTCTTGGCAAGGGTCATGCAGAGCGCCTGCCCGGCATGGTGGGGGAGATATTGGTCGAAGCAGGCCTGACGCTGCAGCAGGTCCAGAGGATAGGCGTGACGGTCGGTCCGGGTTCCTTCACCGGCATCCGCACCGGTGTGGCCGCGGCCCGGGGCTTTGCCCTGGCGCTCGGCATTCCCTCCGTCGGGGTCTCCACTCTGGCCGTTCTGGCGCATCAGTGGCGCGAAACCGGGGGCGCCCGGCCCGTCGTCGCCGCGATGGATGCAAAGCGCGGGGAAATCTACGCGCAGCCCTTCGATGCGGACGGCACGCCGTCCTCCAATCCTGCGGCCATCGATCTCACGACACTGCGCGCGCTTGTCGGCCGTCAGGGCGGTGTGGTGACGGGATCGGCAGCGGGGCTTCTTTCCGATCCGGCCGTGCCAACCGAGGCGGATAGCCTGTCTCCCCTGTCCATCGCCCGGCTCGCCGCCGCAGCAACACCCGGCGAAAAGCCGAAACCCCTTTATCTTCGCGCACCCGACGCCAAGCCGCAGGCCGGCTTCGCCCTTTCCCGGATCTGATCCCGTGCTGGACAATTATCTGAACCGCCGCCCCGAATTCGAAGTTCTGCCGATGCGGGCGGAGGATTGTCCGGCCGTCTCGACCCTGCATGGCGAACGCTTCGCGCAGCGATGGGGGGATGGCGAATTCCACAGCCTGCTGGCCCAGCCCTCGGTCTTCGGTTTCGTCGCGCGCCAGACGAAGGGCCTCTTCAAGCCGCCGCTGGCCGGTTTCGTCCTGTCGCGGGAGGCGGCCGGCGAGGCGGAAATCCTCACCATTGCCGTCAGCCAGAAATTGCAGCGCGCCGGTCTGGGCTGGCGTCTCATGCAGGCCGCCATGCGCGAAACCCGCAATCGCGGCGGCTCGACCCTGTTTCTGGAGGTCGATGACGGCAATTCTCCGGCCCTTGGTCTCTATCGCAAGCTCGGCTTCGAGAAGGTGGGGGAAAGGCCGGCCTATTACACGGCCCCCGACGGGCGGCGTGCCACGGCGCTTGTCATGCGACGCGTTCTTGGCTAGGTCCTTAAGGATCGAGTGTTTTTCCGGGGTACGGACTGAGGCGATGGGCAACCTGTCCAAGACATTGGAGGAGCTGTGCGCGGCGCGCGGCATGCGCATGACCGGCCAGCGCCGGATCATCGCCCGCATCCTCGACGAATCCGCCGACCACCCCGATGTGGACGAGCTCTATCGCCGGGCCTCAAAGGTCGATTCGCGCATTTCCATCTCCACGGTTTACCGCACCGTGAAGCTTCTGGAGGATACGGGCGTGATTGCCCGCCATGCCTTCCGGGATGGTCGCTCCCGCTATGAGACCATTCCGGCGGAGCATCACGACCACCTGATCGACCTGAAGACCGGACGGGTCATCGAGTTTCGCTCCCCGGAAATCGAGGCCCTGCAGGAACGGATTGCCCGTGAGCACGGTTTCAAGCTGGTCGACCATCGACTGGAACTGTATGGCGTGCCGCTGAAAAAAGACGAGCGCTGACATGCTGAAGCCAGAAAGCGGACCCGGGATCGTCAGCCGCCTGCGGATCGGTCTCGTGCTCGTCGCGATCGTTCTGGTCACTCTCCTGCTTCTGCCGTTCCATCTGGTCAGCCTGGCGCTGAAGCTGAAGCTCGCCCGGCGTATTCCGCGCCTCTGGCATCGGGTTGCCTGCCGCCTGCTCGGCCTCCGCATCCGCCTGCGCGGAAAACCCGAAAGCCAGCGCCCGCTGATGATCGCTTCCAACCATATTTCGTGGAAGGACATCCTCGTTCTCGGCTCGCTGATGGATGTGGTCTTCATCGCCAAGGATGAGGTGCGCCATTGGCCCGTCTTCGGCCTGCTCGCGAAATTGCAGCGCTCCATATTCGTCAAGCGCGAGGAAACCCGGAAGGTGGGCAAGCAGGCCAACGAGATCGCCATGCGGCTTGCGGATGGGGAGGTGGTGGTGCTGTTCCCCGAGGGAACGACGTCCGATGGCAACCGGCTGATGGACATCAAGTCCTCCCTCTTCGGCGCCGCAGCCTCCGCCGTGCCGCACAGCCCGCATGGCAAGGTCTATGTGCAGCCGGTCACGATTGCCTATACGGGAATCCACGGCATGCCGATGGGCCGTTTCCACCGGCCGATTGCCGCCTGGCCCGGCGATATCGGCCTGATCCCCCACCTCGCGGGCATCCTGAAGACCGGGGCTATCGAAGTGGATGTCAGCTTCGGCGAAACCGTGACCTTCGACGCGGAAAGCAATCGCAAGCGACAGAGTGCGCTGATCAAGGACCGTATCCGCCAGATGCTGGAAGACAGTCTGCGCGGCCGGCTGCCCCACTGACGGGATCGCGGGCATTTTCCCGATTTCCAACCGCGCGAAAAGCCACTAAATAGCGCCCATGAGCACAGAACCTTCCCAGAATGCCGAAACGGCTGCCAAGACCAATGCGCGCAAGGTCTTCATCAAGACCTATGGCTGCCAGATGAATGTCTATGACAGCGACCGCATGACAGATGCGCTTTCGCGCGACGGCTATGTGGCCACCGCCGAGATGCAGGATGCGGATCTCGTCCTCATCAACACCTGTCACATCCGCGAGAAGGCGGCGGAAAAGGTCTATTCCCAGCTCGGCCGTCTGCGCGAGATGAAAAAGCTTCGTGCCGCCGAAGGCCGGGAGCTGATGATCGGTGTGACCGGTTGCGTCGCCCAGGCGGAAGGCGAGGAAATCCTGCGCCGCGCGCCCGCGGTCGATGTGGTCATCGGTCCGCAGACCTATCACCGGCTTCCCGAAGCCCTCAAGCGCGCGAAATCCGGCGAGCGGGTGGTCGATACCGAATATGCGCTGGAAGACAAGTTCGCCCATCTGCCGCAGGCGGAAAAGGCAAAGACGATCAGCCGTGGCGTGACCGCCTTTCTGACCGTCCAGGAAGGCTGCGACAAGTTCTGCACCTTCTGCGTGGTGCCCTATACGCGCGGTTCGGAAGTCTCCCGCCCGCTGGCGCAGGTCATGGAGGAGGCCCGCAATCTGGTCTCCGCGGGCGTGCGCGAACTGACGCTGCTCGGCCAGAACGTCAATGCCTGGCACGGCAAGGACGAAACCGGCCGCGAACTGACGCTCGGCGATCTCCTCTACCGGCTGGCCGAGATTCCGGGCCTGCAGCGCCTGCGCTACACGACGAGCCACCCGCGCGACATGGACGACCGGCTCATCCATGCCCATCGCGACCTCAGGATGCTGATGCCCTATCTGCACCTGCCCGTGCAGTCCGGTTCGGACCGGATCCTGAAGGCGATGAACCGCAGGCACACCGCCAGCGAATATATCGCGCTGATCGAGCGCATCCGTGCGGCCCGTCCCGATATCGCGCTCTCCGGCGATTTCATCGTGGGCTTCCCCGGCGAGACCGAGGAAGATTTCGAAGACACGATGCGGCTGATCGAGACCGTCGGCTATGCCCAGGCCTTCTCCTTCAAATATTCGATTCGCCCAGGCACGCCCGGTGCGGAACTCGGCGACCAGGTGGATGAGGCGATGAAGAGCGCCCGGCTGGAACGGCTGCAGGCATTGCTCCTGCGGCAGCAGCAGGCTTTCAACGAGAGCCGTATCGGCATGGAGTTCGATATCCTGCTGGAAAAGCCCGGTCGTATGGAAGGCCAGCTGATCGGTCGGTCGCCCTGGCTCCAGTCGGTGAACGTGACGGGAAAGCCCGAGGAAATCGGCTCGCTGATCCGCGTCCGCATCCATGGCACGGGCGCCAACAGCCTGTTCGGCGAGCGGATTTGAGGTCAGCTTCGGCACGAAGGTTGCGCGAAGCCTGTTGAGGGCGGTTTCTCGCCCTTCACAAATCACCCGACAAGGACTAGCTTGGAGACAGTCGACCAAGCACAGGAGCCCGATCGCTTGAACGGACACGAACTGGTTACTACCAAACCGCGCCAGTCCCGCACTTCCGAGACCGACGTCAATCACTTCGTCCTTACGTTCGAGAACAACCGACTTGCGAGCGAGCTTTTCGGTCAGTTCGATCAAAACCTGAAACTCCTTGAAAAACATCTCCGGATCGATGCGACCGCACGCGGCAATTCCGTTTCCATAACGGGAGAGCTGATGGCCACGAACCAGGCCCGGCGCGCGCTCGATTTTCTGTATGAGCGCCTGCAGAAGGGCAGCGCGGTGGAGGCCTCCGACGTGGAAGGCGCCATCCGCATGGCGGTCGCCGCCGACGATCAGCTGACCCTGCCGACGATGGAGCGAAAGGCGAAGTTGTCCATGGCGCAGATTTCCACCCGCAAGAAGACCGTTGCCGCCCGCACGCCCACCCAGGATGCCTATATGCGGGCGCTGGAGCGCAGCGAGCTGGTTTTCGGCGTTGGCCCGGCCGGCACCGGCAAGACCTATCTGGCGGTGGCGCATGCGGCGCAGCTCCTGGAGCGCGGTGCGGTCGACCGCATCATTCTTTCCCGTCCGGCTGTGGAGGCTGGCGAGCGCCTGGGCTTCCTGCCCGGCGACATGAAGGAGAAGGTCGATCCCTATCTCCGCCCGCTCTATGATGCGCTTTACGACATGATGCCCGGCGACAAGGTGGAGCGGGCGATCACGGCCGGCGTCATCGAGATCGCCCCGCTCGCCTTCATGCGCGGGCGCACGCTCGCCAATGCCGCCGTCATTCTCGATGAGGCGCAGAACACCACATCCATGCAGATGAAGATGTTCCTCACCCGTCTCGGCGAGAATTCGCGCATGATCATCACCGGCGATCCCAGCCAGGTCGATCTGCCGCGCGGCGTGAAATCCGGTCTGGTCGAGGCCCTGCAGATCCTGCCGGGCGTCGAGGGCATTTCCATCGTGCGGTTCAAGGATATGGACGTGGTCCGCCATCCCCTCGTTGCCCGGATCGTCCGCGCCTATGATGCCGATACGGCCATCGTGGACGACAGCGAACAACCCGACCGCTGACCATGGCGCCGAAGAAGGACAGGCAGCGGCTGGATATCCAGGCGAGCGTGGAAGAGGGCGACTGGCCGGAAGAGGCGGTGCTGGAAGCCTTGTCGATGCGCGTGCTCGAACGGGCGGCCCTCTATCTGGCCGAAGCGGAAAAGCAGCCCTTCGGCACCCAACCTCTCGAAGTGTCGCTCGTCTTTACCGACGATGCGGCCATCCGCGAGATCAATCGGGAATGGCGCGACAAGGACAAGCCGACGAACGTGCTCTCCTTTCCCGCCTTTCCGCTGGAGCCCGGCGGCAAGCCCGGACCCATGCTGGGCGATATCGTGCTTGCGCGGGAAACCATCGAACGGGAGGCCGCCGATCTCGGCAAGCCGGTTGACGAACATTTGACGCATCTCCTCGTGCATGGATTTCTGCATCTTTTCGGCTATGATCACATGGATGCGGAGGAGGCCGAGGAAATGGAAGGTCTCGAGACTCGCATTCTTTCGGAACTTGGGATATCAGATCCCTATGCCGGGCAGGACCCGGTCTGACATATTGGTACGATGAACGACTTGAACTCCACACCGGCCCATGAGGCCAAGGAATCGGCGAACACGGACGACCCTTCGAGTACGCCCAGAAGCGAGCCGGCACCCAAATCCGCCGTCTCGTTCTGGTCGCGCGCGGCCCGCATCTGGCGGCCCGCGCAGGGCTCAAAGCTGCGCCAGGATCTGGCCGAGGCCCTTCTTTCCAGCGAAAGTTTCGACAATGCCTTCTCCCCCGAGGAGCGGGCCATGCTGCACAACATTCTCCGCTTCCGCGAGGTGCGCGTCGAGGATGTGATGGTGCCGCGTGCCGATATCGAGGCCGTCGACATCAACACCACCATTGGCGAGCTGATGGTGATCTTCGAGGAATCCGGCCGTTCCCGCATGCCTGTTTACAGCGAGACGCTGGATGATCCGCGCGGCATGGTGCATATCCGCGACCTGCTGTCCTATGTGACCAAGCAGGCGCGCAACAAGCGCCGCAACGGCAGCAGCGCCAAGGCCGCCGCCGGTGCTGAAAAGACGGACGCCAAGGCCCAGCCGAAGCCCGCCATGGATCTCGGCCGTGTCGATCTCGCCAAGACGATAGGCGAAGCCGGCATCCTGCGCAAGGTGCTCTTCGTGCCGCCCTCCATGCTCGCGTCGGATCTGCTCGAGCGCATGCAGGCGAACCGTACCCAGATGGCGCTCGTCATCGACGAATATGGCGGCACGGACGGGCTCGCCTCCCACGAGGACATCGTGGAAATGGTCGTTGGCGATATCGATGACGAGCATGATGACGAAGAAGCCATGTTCACCCAGACCTCCGACGACGTCTTCGTCGCCGATGCCCGTGTCGAGCTGGAAGAACTGGCCGAGGCCATCGGCGCCGATTTCGACGTGGCCGACCGCCTCGACGACATCGATACGCTGGGCGGCCTGATCTTCTCGGCGCTCGGGCGCATTCCGGTCCGCGGCGAGGTCGTGCAGGCGCTGCCGGGCTTCGAGTTCCATGTGCTCGATGCCGATCCGAGACGCATCAAGAAGGTGCGCATCACGCGCCGCCGCGGCGCCGTTCGCCGGCGCGCAACCAAGGGCGAGGGCGAGGGTGGCATGGTCGACATGCCCGCCAGCGGCCCGGCCGGCGGCAACCGGGACGGCGACGTTCCCGCCTGAGCTTTTCCGCCTCGGAGAAAGCCTGCCCCGCGCCTCGACATTGTTGCCGAAGCCGGGACGACAAACCGCCCGGATTTTGAAACACTGGCAACCGTTGATTCGCGGCTGCAGGCGGGGGAAGACTGCGTGGAAAGACTGGCAAGCTGGGTGATGTTGCAATGGGGCTGGAAACGCGCCCTGATCGCCATCTTTGCCGGAGCCGTCGGAACGCTTGCGACGGCCCCTTTCAGCATACCCTTTGCCATGTTTGTTTCCTTTACCCTGCTGGTCTGGCTGGTCGATGGGCTCGCCGGTGTGCCGGGTGCTGGCCTGGTGGGCCGCCTGCGCCCCGCCTTCGTCACCGGCTGGCTGTTCGGCTTCGGTTATCTTGTCGGCAGTCTCTGGTGGATCGGCAATGCGCTGCTCGTGGAGGCGTATGAATTCGCCTGGGCCCTTCCGCTCGCCATCCTTGGTCTGCCGGCCTTTCTGGCTCTCTATTACGGCCTTTCGGTCATGGTGGCCCGAATCTTCTGGTCCGACGGGGTCGGGCGGATCGCGGCCCTGGCCGCTTGTGTGGCGGTCGGCGAGTGGTTGCGTGGCTGGGTGGTGACAGGCTTTCCGTGGAATGCCATCGGCTATGCCGCCATGCCCATCCCCCTGATGATGCAATCCGCGCATTTTGCGGGCCTCTTCGGCGTGACGGCCGGCGCCGTCTTCGTCTTCTCCGTGCCGGCGCTCCTGGGGACGCGCCGCGGTCTTGTCCCCGGCCTTGCGGTCGCCGTTCTCCTTGTCGCGGCCCATTTCGGCTATGGGGCCTACCGCCTCAATGCCATGGCGGAGACCGAAGCCGCGAAGGGCACGACGGTGCGCCTCGTCCAGCCCGTGATCGACCAGATGAAGAAGATGGACGACCGGGAAAAGTCGGCGGTGTTCGAGGAGCATCTGAAGCTCTCGGTAGAGCCCTTGCCGGGCGTCAAGGACAAGCCGTCGATCATCGTCTGGCCCGAGACGTCCATTCCCTTCATCCTGACGGACAATCAGGATGCGCTGACGCGCATTGCCGATGTGCTGGACGACAACCAGATCCTGATCGCAGGCGCTGTCCGTGCGGAAGCGCCGGCGGCCGGATCTGCGGCCCGCTACTACAATGCGATGCTCGTCATCGATGGAAAGGGCAATATCATCGGCGGGGCGGACAAGGTCCATCTGGTGCCCTTCGGTGAATATGTGCCCTTCGAAGAGTTTATCCTCAACCTGGGGATCAGAGCCGTGGCGCAGATGCCGGGCGGCTATACGGCCGCGTCGGTGACCCGTCTCCTGACCCTGCCGGGAGGGATCAAGCTTTATCCGCTGATCTGCTACGAGGCGATCTTTCCGGATGAAATCGGGCCCTCCGTCTCCGAGGCCACGGCGCTGATCAACCTGACCAACGATGCCTGGTTCGGCAATTCTCCCGGGCCTTACCAGCACTTCCTGCAAGCCCGCATTCGTGCCGTCGAGACCGGGCTTCCCATGATTCGGGATGCGAATAACGGCATATCCGCAATTATGAACAATCGCGGAGAAATTATTTCTGGTCTTGATCTGAATGCAAAAGGTGCGGTTCAAACGACCTTGGGTAGTTCGGTGAAGAAAAACTGGTCGCAAGCCGATAGAAACCTGCACTTTTGGTTGATTGTATTTTTGCTGATTTTATGGGCTGCTTTCTCACGCGTTAGTTTTAAAAGCAGAACGAATTGACCTAAAACCCCCAAAATTGCATAGTGTTGCGCATGGGGGCGATGACCGGGACTAAGAAAATGACGCCGCGTTGTTTCAACACGGCGGTAGGGTCGTTGGCGGTACCCACTGGGGAAAAGTTGAACCGATTATTAGGACCGCAAGATGATTGAGAACAAGAAGAAACCGAATCCGATCGACATTCATGTCGGTAGCCGGATCCGGTTGCGCCGGACAATGCTGGGCATGAGCCAGGAAAAACTGGGTGAAAGCCTCGGTATTACGTTCCAGCAGATTCAGAAATATGAAAAAGGCACCAACCGTGTCGGTGCAAGCCGTCTTCAGAACATCTCCAATATTTTGAATGTACCGGTTTCTTTCTTTTTCGAAGACGCCCCCGGAGAAGCCCAGTCTGCCCTTTCTGGCATGAGCGAGTCCTCCAGTTCCAACTACGTGGTGGATTTCCTGTCTTCTTCGGAAGGCCTGCAACTCAACCGTGCGTTTGTGAAGATCAACGATCCCAAGGTTCGCCGGCGTCTGGTCGATCTGGTGAAGGCTTTGGCCGCCGAAGCGGACATGGAATGATCTGCGGATGAATTTTCCCGGAAAAGGCGGCCGTTCGAGCCGCCTTTTTTATTTTCCGGCCCATAAAGAGATCAAACGGTAAGGTTCACATAAAGATATCTCTATATCCTTCTGTCCTTGTCAGCGCCGGCTCTTCCGGCTACTAGAGTTACCGTCCATTTCTTTGAGGGGAATCCCGCATGCGCAGCAATTATCTGTTCACCAGTGAATCCGTGGCTGAAGGTCATCCTGACAAGGTCTGCGACCGGATTTCGGATGAAATCGTCGATCTCGTATATCGTGAAGCCGCCAAGACGGGTGTCGATCCCTGGAGCGTGCGCATTGCCTGCGAAACCCTTGCGACCACCAACCGTGTCGTCATCGCCGGCGAGGTCCGCCTGCCGCCGAGCCTTCTGAAAAAGGACAAGGATGGCAAGGACGTCATCAACCCGTCCAAGTTCAAGGCAGCGGCCCGCCGGGCCATCCGCGACATCGGTTACGAGCAGGACGGCTTCCACTGGAAGACCGCAAAGATCGACGTGCTGCTGCATTCGCAGTCGGCCGATATCGCCCAGGGCGTCGACAATGCCGCTGACCGGCAGGGCGATGAAGGGGCCGGCGACCAGGGCATCATGTTCGGTTACGCCTGCCGCGAAACGCCTGATCTGATGCCGGCACCGCTCTATTATTCGCACCGCATCCTGCAGTTGCTCGCCGCCGCCCGCAAGAAGGGCGAGGGCGATGCCGGCAAGCTCGGCCCCGATGCCAAGAGCCAGGTAACCGTGCGCTATGTCGACGGCAAGCCGAGCGATGCGGTCTCCATCGTTCTCTCCACCCAGCACCTCGACGAGAGCTGGGACTCCGCCAAGGTGCGCTCCGTCGTCGAGCCCTATATCCGCGAGGCGCTGGGCGATCTGAAAATCGCTGACGATTGCAAGTGGTACATCAACCCCACCGGCAAGTTCGTCATCGGCGGTCCGGACGGTGATGCGGGCCTGACCGGCCGCAAGATCATCGTCGATACCTATGGCGGTGCCGCCCCCCATGGCGGCGGCGCCTTCTCCGGCAAGGACACCACCAAGGTGGACCGCTCCGCCGCCTACGCGGCCCGCTATCTGGCGAAGAACGTGGTCGCCGCGGGTCTTGCAGACCGTTGCACCATCCAGCTGTCCTACGCCATCGGCGTTGCGCAGCCCCTTTCGGTCTATGTGGACCTGCATGGAACGGGCAAGGTTTCCGAAGACCAGATCGAGGCGGCAATCCGTAAGGTCATGGACCTGTCCCCGTCGGGCATCCGCCGCCACCTCGATCTCAACAAGCCGATTTACGCGAAGACGGCCGCTTATGGTCATTTCGGCCGCAAGGCCGGCCGCGACGGCTCCTTCTCCTGGGAGAAGGTGGATCTGGTCAAGGCTCTCAAGGATGCGGTCAAGGCCGCAGCGTAAAGGCTTGAATATGACGGAGAGCGAACGCCGTAGCCGCGCGACCGAAGCCTTTTTCGGTCGCCGCAAGGGCAAGCCGCTGCGCGATACGCAAGCCGAGGCGATCGCCTCGGCATTGCCCGTGCTGAAGATCGACCTTCATTCGGAAGCGCCGGCAGACCTGTCGGCGCTGTTTGCCGTTCCGGTCGAAAAAATCCGGCTGGAAATCGGTTTTGGCGGCGGCGAGCATCTGGCGCACCGCGCGGCCGAACAGCCTCAGACGGGCTTCATCGGCGTGGAGCCCTTCGTCAATTCGATGGCCAAAATGCTGTCCAAGGTCGACGAGCGGGGCCTGACGAACATCAGGCTCTATGACGACGACGCCACCCAGCTGCTGGACTGGCTGCCGGCATCGTCCATCGATCAGATCGATCTTCTCTATCCGGACCCCTGGCCCAAGAAGAAGCACTGGAAGCGGCGCTTCGTGTCCAGGGTCAATCTGGATCGCTTCCACCGGGTTCTGAAGCCGGGCGGATTGTTCTGCTTCGCATCCGACATCGATACCTATGTGAACTGGACTTTGCTGCATTGCCGCGATCATGGCGGCTTCGAATGGCAGGCCCGCAACTCGGGCGACTGGCTTCGTCCATTCGACACCTGGCCGGGTACGCGATACGAGGCCAAGGCGAGGCGGGAAGGGCGTTCCTCCGCCTATCTCACGTTCCGGCGCGTCTGACCGCGCTGGAGATCATTCCGGTCTTTGTCCGTCAGTGCAGGCTCACCGTCTTCAGGTCGTCTTCGGCTGCCTTGAAGAAGGTGCTGGAACGGTTATCCGTCAAGAGGATGGGCGTCCCGTCGGCGCCGAACAGCGCCCACAGATCCAGCGACGGATCGATTTCCGGTGCTTCCGGAAAGCATCGGGATACTTCTTCAGAACGCATCTTCCTGATATAGCCGACCTCGCCCGCGCCCAGGTGGGCAAGTTCCGACTGTGTCAGCTGTGCATGAACGTCTTTCATCATTCCGGTCCCTCCAGAATAAGGGTTACGGCGGTACTCGCCGTTGCTTCAGTTTGAAACCGAAATGTTAATTTTCCGCACCATGCGCTCCGGTTCTGGACGAATGAGATCGATGGAAAGCAATCCATTTTTCAGGCTTGCCCCCAGAACCTGCATGCCATCGGCCAGAACGAAGCTGCGCTGGAACTGACGCGCCGCAATGCCGCGGTAGAGATAATCCCGCTCGCCCTGGTCCATTTGCCGCCCGCGGATCAGCAACTGGTTCTCTTCGGTGGTCACCTCCAGCTCGTCCTCGGAAAAGCCCGCGACCGCCAGCGTGATCCGCAGTCTCTCGGGAATGGCGCGAGCCGGATCGCCCGACATTCTTTCGATATTATAGGGGGGATAACCGTCGCTCGCCTTGGCAATCCGCTCCAGCGTCTTTTCCATGGCATCAAAACCCAGCAGCAGCGGGCTTGCGAAGGGGGGCATGCGGCTCATCGTCTCCAAGTCCTTGCATTCAAGCGACCGATCCGGACCCCTCGGGGCATCCGGTGCCTCTGAATATGGTATCCGGAAACATCGGTTGCAAGTTCTTCCGTCAGGCCGCCGGCGGGCTCATCAACGGCTTTTTACCACCCGGTAAAAAGCCGAACTTGACTTTGGCGATAAGCAATTGTCAGGTGCCACGGCAGATTTACGGGCAACGTCGCTTCGGGGGCAGGCATGAGCGAAAAAAGAAAGATCATCATCGATACGGATCCGGGTCAGGATGACGCCGCCGCCATCTTCCTGGCCTTCGGCAGTCCGGAAGAGATCGATCTGCTGGGTATTACCACGGTCGCCGGCAATGTGCCGCTGAGCTACACCTCCCGCAACGCCTTGATCCTTTGCGAGCTGTGCAATCGCCCCTCGGTGAAGGTTTTTGCCGGCGCGGACAAGCCTCTCAAGCGCGCTCTGGTCACGGCGGAACATGTGCATGGCAAGACCGGGCTCGATGGGCCGGCGCTCGAGGAGCCGACCCTGTCGCTTCAGCCCCAGCACGCCGTCGATTTCATCATCGAAACCCTGCGGACCGAGCCCGCCGGCACGGTGACGCTTTGCACCCTCGGTCCCTTGACCAATATCGCGACGGCGCTGACCCGGGCACCCGATATCGCCCCCCGCATCCGCGAACTGGTCATGATGGGCGGCGGCTTCTTCGAGGGCGGCAACATTACCCCCGCTGCGGAATTCAACATCTATGTGGATCCGGAAGCCGCCAAGATCGTCTTCGGCGCCGGCATCCCCATGGTCATGATGCCGCTCGATGTCACCCATCAGCTCCTGACCCGGAAGGATCGCGTCAACCGCATGCGGGAACTGGGCACGCGTCCGGCCATAGCCATGGTGGAAATGCTGGAGTTCTTCGAACGCTTCGACGTGGAGAAATACGGTTCGGATGGCGGTCCGCTACACGATCCGACCGTCATTGCCTACCTGCTGAAGCCCGAGCTTTTCGGCGGCCGCTTCTGCAACGTCGAGATCGAAACGGAATCCGAGCTGACGGCGGGAATGACGGTGGTCGACTGGTGGCACGTGACCGACCGCAAGCGGAATGTCCAGGTCATGCGTTCGGTGGATGCGGACGGTTTCTTCGACCTTCTCGTCGAGCGTTTCGCCCGCATCTGAAGCGCAGCACAAGCAAAAAGCCCGCCTGACCGGCGGGCCTTTCTCATGACCGGAACGATGCACCTCTCCGGTCAGAACTCTTCCCAATCCGCATTGACGGCCAGAGCCGTGGCGCCTGCGGTCCGTGGCTGCGGAGCGGGCGCAGCAGGACGCGCGGGGCGCAGGGCGGGCGCCGATGCCTTCGGCGGGTTCGCAGCCGGCGGGGCCGGCCGCGAGGAGGCCTTGGCGGGCGTGGCGGCCACATACCGGCTGCCCGATGTGGTAAAGCGGCTGACGACCTGCTTCAGCATGTCGGCCTCGTCGTTCAGCACGTGGCTGGCTGCCGTCGTTTCCTCCACCATCGCCGCGTTCTGCTGGGTGACCTGGTCCATCTGGTTGACGGCGCCGTTGATCTCCTTGAGGCCCACGGCCTGCTCGCTGGCCGAAGACGACATCTGCAGGATGAGGCTGTTGATCTGCATGACTTGCTGGGAAATTCGGCCGAGCGCCGTTCCCGCCTGCGCGACCAGATCCACCCCTTCCTTGACCTGAATTCCGGAAGCGTTGATCAGGCCCTTGATTTCCTTGGCGGCATTGGCCGACCGCTGGGCCAGTTCGCGCACTTCCTGGGCGACGACGGCAAAGCCCTTGCCGGCTTCGCCGGCGCGTGCGGCTTCCACGCCGGCATTGAGCGCCAGAAGATTGGTCTGGAACGCGATTTCATCGATCACGCCGATGATGCGCGACACCTGAATGGACGATTCCTCGATTCCCCGCATGGAATCGATCGCCTTCTGCACGATTTCACCGGAACGCTCGGCATCCGCGCAGGCCGTATTGACCGTGGTGGCGGCAATCCGGGCATTATCGGCGCTTGAATTCACCTGTTCGGTGATTTCGTTCAGCGCTGCGGCCGTTTCCTCCAGGCTGGCCGCCTGCTGCTCGGTGCGATGCGAGAGGTCGTTGGCGCTCCGGCTGATTTCGGACGTGCCGCTGTTGATGTTGTGCACGGTGGAATTCAGCGCGATGATCGTGTCTTCCAGGCTTTGCAGCGCGCTGTTGAAATCCTGTTTCAGGGCCGCGTAATTGCCGGGGAAGCTGTCCTCGATCCGGTAGGCCAGATTGCCTCGGGACAGTTCGGCGAGCGCCTTTCCGAGCGATTGCACCACGTGGCGCTGCAGGTTGTCCGCCTCGCTTCTTTCCTGGTCGTTGCGGGAACGCTCGTGCTCGGCGGCCGCGCGCTGGTTGCGGTTCTCGTTTTCCAGATGCTGGGCATCCGAGAGCGTGTGCCGGAAGCTTTCCAGGGCGGTGGCCACGGCACCGATCTCGTCGATCCGGTCCTGGCCGGAGACCGGCCGGTCATACTGGTTGGCGGACAGCGAGCGCACATCGGCCACCAGGGCATCCAGAGGCTTCTTGACGAAAACGCGCACCGCGAAATAGAGGGCGGCCATCACGGCCAGCAGCATCACCAGCCCGCCCACAGCCATCAGCCAGGTCTGCGAATTCACGGCGGCAGAGATGGCAGATGCGGGCACATCCACGAGCACCACCCAACGGGCATTGAGATCGGGAAGCTGGAAGGGATAGACGACGCGGTAGATATCGCGCCCCTCATTGTCGACCTGCTGGTCCAGGATCCGGGCCGTTCCCGATTTCAGCGCATCGTCGATCTCCGCTTTTCCCTCGCCTTCGAAAGGCTTGATCAGCAGCTTCTCGGTCGGAGCCACCAGCCATTTGCCGGTCTGCGACAGAAGCAGCACCCGACCGCTTTCCAGCGGATGAAGCTGCGAGAGGCGCTGGCCGATCGAAGCAAGGGTGATGTCGACGCCGGCCACCCCGATCAGTTTTCCTTCGGCTTCGACCGGATAGGCGATGGAGGTGATGACCGCCTTGACTTCCTCTGTGGTGTAGGGATCCGTAACGCTCCCCTTGCGGGTCTGCGCCGCCACCGCGTACCAGGCATCCTTGTAGCTTTCGCTGAAGGTGGAAAGCTTGATGCCGCCATTGCGGTCCTTCGTCCAGTAAGGCGTGAAGACACCGTTCTTGTTGCCGCCCAGTTCCAGCTTGTCCTTGACGCTGTCCTGTTCGCCATCGATGGCCTTCG
This sequence comes from Gellertiella sp. DMC107, assembly GCF_056313605.1. Classification (NCBI taxonomy): domain Bacteria; kingdom Pseudomonadati; phylum Pseudomonadota; class Alphaproteobacteria; order Hyphomicrobiales; family Rhizobiaceae; genus Gellertiella; species Gellertiella sp. DMC107. The sequence goes on from NZ_JBQUZZ010000002.1 coordinate 452,411, forward strand.
GCTCCTCCTGCATCCAGCTGCCAAAGGCGAAGTCATACTGTTCCACATTGGCTTTCAGGATGTCGATGACGCCCTTGCGGTCGAGATACTTGCCCTGGGTCGATCGGCCGATGACGCCGGACATGGAGCGGGCCGCACCGGCGAGATGCGCGATATCCGCGGAGATCGAGTTGGCAATGGAACTCGCCTCCGCCTGCGCCTGATCGAGCGTCAGCTTCTCGACGCGGCTTCGTGTCTCCGAAATCAGAATGGCATTGGTGGTGAACAACACGGCTGTGATCGCGACGCCGCTCACGGCGATCAGCTTCACGGCAATGGTCTTGAAACGGGAATTGAGCATAATGCCTCGGCCAATTGGGGCCCGTCCTCCACGGACCCGAAGCGGGATGCTCTTTCATGGAGCGTCAAACGCATGCGGCAGCGGCCGCATCCATCGCGTCAATCAACGCAAAGGCTATCGATCCATTATTAATTAAAACTAAAACCAGTGAGTACTGCTTACATATCAGGGAAGACTGCAATTTGATGCTTTAACTGCAGTCACGGCCTGGATGGAGCCGGATCTAGACTTCCCTGTCCACCTCATCCGCCATGGGAATGGACGGCTGGGCCCCCGCCTTGAGGCACGCCAGCGAGCCGGCGACGGCGGCGCGGCGCAGGGCCTTTTCGAACGGCATGCCGCTTTCCAGAGAGGCGGCAAAATAGCCGCAGAACGTGTCTCCCGCGCCGACCGTATCGACCGGCTCGATTTTCAGCCCTTCGGCCCGGAACAGCTTGCCGTCCCGGATGGCGACAACGCCCTCTGCGCCAAGCGTCACGATGATTGTCTGGCCGTTTTCCGCATGCAGGCGCTTGAGCGCCGCGATGCGATCATCCGCCGTCAGACGGTCCTGACCTGCCAGACGTTCGAATTCGGTTTCATTCGCAATCACGATGCTGGCCTTGCGGCCCAGGTCTGCGGCCCGGTCAGTCAGGGGCGCAATATTGATCACGGTGGTCACGCCCTTGCCGTGGGCGGCTTCCAGGGCGGCTTCCACCGCCTCTGCGGGCACTTCCAGCTGCACGAGCAGGTAGTCGCCCCGTTTCATGCCGGATATGGCAGCGCGCGCATCGTCTGCGGATACGGCTGCATTCGCACCGGGCACGACGGCAATCATGTTTTCCCCATCGCCGCCGACGAGGATCAGGGCCGTGCCGGTGGGATGGGGGGAGGTCTTGACGGCCTGCATATCGACTGACGCCACATGCATCATGGCCGTTGCCTGCGCCGCGAAAGGATCGTCCCCGACCGCGCCGACCATTTTCACCTTCGCACCGGCACGCTGTGCGGCGAGCGCCTGGTTGGCGCCCTTGCCGCCGGCAGCGGTGGAAAAGCTGGTTCCCGAAACGGTTTCGCCCGGCTTCGGCAGGCGTATCGTGGTGGCGACAAGGTCCATGTTGATGGAGCCGAGGACAGTGATCATGATGCTATTCCGGATCGGGTTTCTGGATCCGAACAGTGCCCGACCACTTCAGTCCTCGTCAACCACTCTGAGGCGCAATTTGCCCGTTGGGCTTTCCGCAAACGGGATCACGGGATCCTTTTCCCCGGCTTTCGGCTCCTCGGCCGGCGCGGCAAGATCGAGGGCGGAGATCCGCTCTCCCCGGCGCAGGATCTTGGCGGTCGACACGCCGATCGCTTCCACGTCCCTCTGGCTCTGGCCGAAATGGGTTTGCAGCTTGGAGACCCGCTCGTCCAGCCGTGCCAGGTCCTGCAGCAGGGTCGCCACTTCGGCCTGGATGAGATGCGCCTGTTCCCGCATGCGCTGATCCTTGAGAAGCGCCTGCAGCAGTTGCACCGACAACATCAGCAAGGACGGCGAGACGATCATGATGCGCAGCTTCTGCGCCCGCTGGATAACGGGCTCGAAGCGTTCGTGGAGATCCGCAAAGATCGATTCGGAAGGCACGAAGAGAAACGCGGTCTCCTGCGTTTCACCCGGGATGAGATATTTCTCGGCGATCGCCCGGATATGCAGATCCATATCCCGCCGAAACAATTGTGCGGCGGCCTGCCGCCTGTCCGGTTCCTGCGCATCGCGGAACAGGTTCCAGCTTTCGAGGGGAAACTTGGCATCGACGACAAGGCCCGGCGCGCCGTTCGGCATGCCGATCAGGCAATCCGGACGATTGCCGTTGGAGAGCGTCGCCTGAAAACTGTAACCGCCGAAGGGCAGGCCATCGGCGATGATCGCTTCCATCCGTCCCTGTCCGAAAGCGCCTCGGGTCTGCTTGTTGGAGAGGATGGCCTGAAGGCCCGCCATGTCACGGGCCAGGGTTTGAATATTGGCTTGCGCGGCGTCGATCACGGCGAGCCTTTCGGCCAGCCGCCGGAGATTGGCATGGGTCGCCTCGGTCTGGGCCTGCAACGTATGGCCGATCCGGCCTGTCATGCCGTCGATCCGCTCGCCGAGCAGGCTGCCGAACTCCTGCTGCCGGCGGTCCATCATCTCTGTCATGGCCTGAATGCGGCCATGCATCTCTGCCTGGGCCTGCATCAGTTCGGCCATTGCCAGGCGGGATTGATCCCCGGTGACCTTGCGACGGAGGGTCAAAAATACAACCAATACGGATGCAATCACAAGAAAACCAACCAGAACCATCGATTCCTGCGAAGAAACCTGGCTGAAAAAATTTCCAAACATCTGGCCCTCAATGGCTCCGTTTTGCTCCATTAAAGGATCAAAACATGAACATAGCTGGAAATCAAGGCAAGCTTTGGAAAAGAAAATCAGTTGTGTTGAATTGGTATGTTAGCGCTTAGTGACTTCTAAGGTAAAAACTTACATTAGTAGTTTAATATAATTTTTACCTGAAAAGATATTTATCAAATTTAATATAGACTAAAATCGCGATGAATACTCGCGGAGTCTCAGGGGATATACATGACAGAGAACGAAGCGCGCCGCGAGCTGGACAAGAGGCTTTCCTTCATCGGTCTCGATGAGGAAGCCCGCAGGACATTGCGCACATTGAGCCCGGTGATTCGCGAGGCCATGGATGCCGGTCTCGACACTTTTTACGGCAAGGTGGCGGCGGTTCCCGAAACCGCGGCCTTCTTCCGCAACGAGCAGCACATGAAGCACGCCAAGCGGCGCCAGCTGGATCATTGGGGCATCGTATCGAGCGGTGAATATGATGTCCGCTATGTTCAGGGCGTGCAGACCATTGGCGCCACCCATGCCCGAATCGGGCTGGAGCCGCGCTGGTATATCGGTGGCTACGGGCTGCTGCTCGAGCAGATGATTCACGCGGTGGCGCAGAAGCGCTGGCCCTCCCGTTTCGGCAAGTCCAAGTCCAAGCAGCTGGCGGGGGAAATTTCCGCCATCGTCAAGGCGGCAATCCTGGACATGGATTACTCCATTTCCGTCTATCTCCAGAAGCTGGAAGAGGAACGTCAACAGGCCGAGACTGCACGCAATGCCGTGGAGCGGGAACAGAACGAGGCCCTCGCTGCCCTCACCGAGACGCTGGAAGCCCTCTCCAAGGGCAATCTGGAAAGCCGGATGCCCGAGGGTCTTGCCCCCGGCTTCCAGAATATGGTCGACGACTACAACAACGCGGCGGAAAATCTCCGTGTTGCCCTTTCCACGGTCCGTCATGCGGCGGAAAAGATCCTGGATAGTACAGGATCCATTGCCGAAGCGGCGGACGATCTCGCGCGCCGGACCGAGCAGCAGGCCGCAGGCCTCGAAGAAAGCACGGCAGCCCTGCAGGAGTTGACGGGCAACGTCACCGTCACGGCCCGGGGTGCGAAACAGGCCTCCGACGTCGTCGGGCAGGCGCTCACGGAGGCCCAGGTTTCCGGCGAAGTGGTGACCAAGGCCGTGACGGCCATGGGTGCCATCGAACGCTCCTCGGACGAGATTTCCAAGATCATCGGCGTCATCGATGAAATTGCCTTCCAGACCAACCTGCTGGCGCTGAATGCGGGCGTCGAGGCCGCGCGTGCCGGCGAGGCGGGACGGGGCTTTGCCGTCGTCGCCCAGGAGGTGCGCGAACTCGCCCAGCGCTGCGGCAAGGCCGCGCAGGAAATCAAGTCGCTCATCTCCCAGAGCTCCAGCCAGGTGCAGACGGGCGTCGGTCTCGTCAACGAGGCCGGTGGCGCCCTCGACAAGATCATCGGGCGCATCGTCGAGATCAACGGGATCGTTTCCGGTATCGCCTCGGCGGCGGAAAGCCAGTCCGGAGGCCTGCGCGAGGTCAGCGCGGCCATCATCAACATGGATCAGATCACCCAGCAGAATGCCGGCATGGTGGAACACACGTCCCACCAGACCGAAACCCTGCGCGAGGAGGTGGAGCGGCTCGTCACGGCCCTTCGCGGATTCCGGACCCGCAGCGAGGCCCGTCTTCAGGAAGATGCACGGCAGGCCGCCTCGAGCTTCACACGCCGGGCCGGCTGAGCCTGCCGCCGGCAAAATCCTCGAAAAAGCCGTCTGAATGGCAATTCCCACGACCGAAAAGATCGGTTATGGGAATGCCATGACGATCAAGCCCCTTATCATTCTGCCCGATCCCGTCCTGCGCCAGGTCTCGAGCCCGGTGGAGCGGATCGATTCCGAAAGTCTGCGCCTCGCCGACGACATGCTGGAAACCATGTATGATGCGCCCGGCATCGGTCTGGCGGCCATTCAAATCGGCGTGCCCCGCCGGCTGGTGGTGATCGACGTCTCCAAGGAGGGTGAGGACAAGAAACCGCTCGTGTTCTTCAACCCGGAAATCCTTGCCTCCAGCGACACGCGCTCCACCTATGAGGAGGGCTGCCTGTCCATTCCGGATTACTATGCGGAAGTGGAGCGGCCGGCCGGCATTACCGTGCGCTATGTGGACCGGGATGGCAAAAGCCAGGAGCTGGCGGCCGACGGTCTTCTCGCCACCTGCCTCCAGCACGAGATCGACCATCTCAACGGAACCCTTTTCATCGATCATATTTCCCGCCTGAAGCGCGAAATGGTGATCCGCAAGTTCACCAAGGCTGCCAAGGCGCGCATCTGATCCGCGCTCGAGGCCGGGAGTGCTGCCATGTCCCTGCGCATCGTTTTCATGGGAACGCCCGATTTTGCGGTCGCGACGCTGAAGGCGCTGCACGCCGACGGCCACGAGATCGTGGCCGTCTATTCCCAGCCACCCCGGCCTGCGGGCCGGCGCGGCCTGGAATTGCAGAAATCGCCGGTTCACCAGGCGGCTGAATCACTGGGGCTTCCGGTCTTCACCCCCCTCAACTTCAAGGCCGAGGAAGACCGCGCGCGTTTCCGGGGCCATGCAGCGGATGTTGCGGTCGTCGTAGCCTATGGATTGCTTCTGCCTCCCGCCATTCTGGAAGCGCCCCGCCTCGGCTGCTACAACGGCCATGCCTCGCTCCTGCCCCGCTGGCGTGGAGCCGCGCCGATCCAGCGCGCGATCATGGCCGGCGACACGGAAACCGGCGTCATGGTCATGAAGATGGATGCCGGCCTCGATACGGGGCCGGTTGCCCTGACCGTCCGGGAGGCTATTCGCCCCGACATGACGGCCGGCGAACTGCACGACCGGCTGATGCAGGCCGGCGCTGGCGTCATGGTGGAGGCCATGACGCGTCTGGAGGCTGGCGATCTGCCGCTCGAGCCGCAGTCGGAGGACGGCGTTCTCTATGCAGCCAAGATCGACAAGGCCGAGGCCCGCGTCGATTTCAGCCACCCGGCGGCCGAGGTTCATAACCTCGTTCGGGGATTGTCGCCCTTTCCGGGCGCCTGGTTCGAACTGCCGAGCGGCGGAAAGACAGACCGGGTAAAAATCCTGAAGAGCGAACCGGTCTCCGGGGAAGGCCCTCCCGGCACGCTCCTCGATGACCGTGGCACGGTCGCCTGCGGGTCCGGCGCCCTTCGTCTCGTCCGCCTGCAGAAAGCGGGTGGCAAACCCCTGGACATCGACGACTTTATCAGGGGCACGCCGCTTCCGGCGGGCACAAGGCTGCCCTGATGCACCGCTACCGGCTTCTCGTGGAATATGACGGCACGCCCTATGTCGGTTGGCAGCGGCAGGAAAACGGCCAGTCCGTACAGGGCGCGCTGGAAAATGCGGTCCTGTCCCTGACGGGAGAAACCGTGTCCATCCGGGGCGCCGGGCGCACGGACAGCGGCGTCCATGCCATGGGGCAGGTTGCCCATGTGGATATCACCCGTCCCTGGGACCCGCGCAAGCTGCGCAACGCGCTGAATGCCCATCTGAAACTCGCCGGCGAACGCGTCGCCATCCTGGCCGTTGCGGCCGTGCCGGACAGTTTCGATGCGCGCTTTTCCGCCATCCGCCGACATTATCTCTACCGGATCATCTCCCGGCCGGCGCCGCTGGCCCTGGAAGCGGGGCGCGCCTGGTGGGTCCCGAAACATCTCGATGCGGATCGCATGCATGCGGCCGCGCAGCGACTGGTCGGCCATCACGATTTCACCAGTTTCCGATCCGCCCATTGCCAGGCGGCAAGCCCGGTGCGCACGCTCGACCGGCTGGATGTGACCCGCAGTGGCGATCTCATTGAAATCAGGGCCAGCGCACAGAGCTTCCTGCATAACCAGATCCGCTCCTTCGCCGGGACGCTGAAGCTCGCAGGCGAGGGAAAATGGAGCCCGGACGATGTCCAGGCGGTGCTGGAAGCGCGCGATCGCAAGGCCTGTGGCCCGGTCGCCCCACCTGAGGGTCTCTATTTCATGCAGGTGGATTACAAGGAGGGAGCCTAGCTCCGCTCACGGCGTCGCGATGCCGAGGAAGCCACTGAGCCAATCCGACAGGAATATGGCCGGGACGAACTGCACCAGCACCAGCGAAACGATCAGCACCGTGTGATCGCCGCAGATCATCCGGAAAATCCGTTCCAGCGCGATCAGGAGAACGCAGACCAGCGCCAGCCATGGCAGGGCAATCACCCCCCACAGTCCGGGGAAAAGCAGAACGACCAGAAGCATCAGGGCCGTTGCATAGGAAAAAGGCACCGACAGCCAGTTCGTTGTGGTCACCAGGGCATTGAACCGGTTGCCGTAGCCGGCGATGGCGAGCACCATTCCGGAGAGGAGGAGCGGAAACAGCCATCCGATGGCCTCCGTCATCGCCACGCGAAAGAGGAAGAGGCCACCCGCCTCCGTTTCGGGGGGCATCGCCTCCAGAAAATTGGCCCGCGCCGACAGGCAGGACAGGATCATCGAAGGCAGGCACCAGACGGCGGCCCAAAAGGAACGCAGGCTTCCGCGTGGCGTCAGATCCAGCATCCCGAAACCGGCAGGATCGCCGAGCATCAGCAGCCAAAGACCGCGAAGATAGATCCTGACTTCCTCAAGCCCCGGCATTGTCGAACCATTGCTCCAGGAAGGCGAGGTAGATGGTGGCCAGCTCTTCCAGCTCCTGCACCGGCACGCGCTCATCCACCATATGCATGGTCTGCCCGACAAGGCCGAACTCCACGACGGGGCAGTAATCCTTGATGTAGCGCGCGTCGGATGTGCCACCGGTCGTGGACAGTTTCGGCTCCTGGCCCGTAACCCGTGTGACGGCGGCCGAAAGGGAGGCGATCAGGCCGTTGTTGCGGGTGAGAAACACATGGCTGGGGCGCTCTGCCCAGGAAAGCTCGTAGCGCACGGGATCGCGGCCCGGCCGCAAGGCCCCTCCGGCGGCGGCAGCGTCCAGCCGCCGTACGATTTCGGCCTGCAGCGTCTCGGCCGTCCATGTGTCGTTGAAGCGAATGTTGAAGGCTGCTACGGCGCGGGCCGGAATGACATTGGTCGCGGCATTGCCGACATCGATAGTGGTGACTTCCATGTTGGAGGGCTGGAATTCGTCCGTCCCATGGTCGAAGGGCGGGTCCATCAGTGCGGCGGTCAATTGCAGGATGCCGCGGACCGGATTGTCGGCGAGATGCGGATAGGCGGCGTGTCCCTGTACGCCATGCACGGTGATCTTGCCGGAAAGCGAGCCGCGCCGGCCGATCTTGATCATGTCGCCGAGCCTCTCCGGATTGGTGGGTTCCCCGACCAGCGATGCGTCCCACTTTTCGCCCCGGCCAGCCGCCCATTCAAGTAGCTTGATCGTGCCGTTGATGGCCGGGCCTTCCTCGTCGCCGGTGATGAGGTAGGAAACCGAGCCCGGGAAAGCGCCATGCTTTTCCAGATAGCGCGCCGTTGCAGCGACGAAGCAGGCAATGCCGCCCTTCATGTCCACGGCGCCACGCCCGTAAAGCACGCCATCATGAATTTCCGCCGCAAAGGGGGGATGGGTCCAGGCCTGCTCGTCGCCCACCGGCACCACATCCGTATGACCGGCAAACATCAGGTGCGGGCCCGACGTGCCGATCCGCGCATACAGGTTCTGGATATCGGGCGTGCCCTCCTCGGTCGCCGTCATGCGCTCCACCCGGAAGCCGAGCGGCTCCAGCATTGCGGTCAACGCCGACAGGGCTCCGCCCTCGTGCGGGGTCACGGAGGGGCAGCGCAGGAGCGCCTGCAGATTGGCGACGGGATCCTTGGAAATCATGGCGGGGCAGGTCCGATAGGTTCTAGAAGGTGCCGAAAATGCAACGGCAGGAGACTTTCCACAAGCCCCCTGCCGCCGACACTGCGTTGAATTTCATAAATGATTCACGCTCGCGCGCGATCAGGCCTGCCTCAATCGCGCAGAAGCTCGTTGATGCCGGTCTTGGAGCGGGTCTTTTCGTCCACGCGCTTGACGATGACGGCGCAGTAGAGGTTCGGCGCCGGCAGGCCATTGGGCATGGTGGCGCTGCCGGAAGGCATGGAGCCGGCGACCACGACGGAATAGGGCGGAACCTCGCCATAGGTCACTTCGCCGGTCGCACGGTCGACGATCTTGGTCGACTTGCCGATGAACACGCCCATGCCGAGCACGGAGCCCTCGCGCACGATGCAGCCCTCGACCACTTCCGAGCGGGCGCCGATGAAGCAATTGTCCTCGATGATCGTCGGTCCGGCCTGCATGGGCTCCAGCACGCCGCCGATGCCGACGCCGCCGGAGAGATGCACGTTCTTGCCGATCTGGGCGCAGGAGCCGACGGTCGCCCAGGTATCCACCATGGTGTTCTCGCCGACATAGGCGCCGAGATTGACGAAAGACGGCATCAGCACCGCGCCGGGCGCGATGAAGGCGGAGCGACGCACCACGGCATTCGGTACGGCGCGGAAGCCGGCGCGCTCGAATTCATTGGCCGACCAGCTGTCGAACTTGGAGGGCACCTTGTCCCACCAGCTGGAATTGCCCGGGCCGCCCTTGATGATTTCCATCGGCGTCAGACGGAAGGACAGCAGCACGGCCTTCTTCAGCCACTGGTTCACGGTCCAGGTGCCGTCAGCACCGCGATTGGCCACCCGCACCTGGCCGGAATCGAGCAGGTTCAGCGCCGTGTCCACCGCGTCGCGCACTTCGCCCTTGGTCGAAACGGTGATGCTGTCGCGATTGTCGAAGGCGGCGTCGATGACCTTTTCCAGGGATGCGAGATCGGGTGCGCTCATGGCAATTCCTTAAACTTCGGGCTCTATCGTGAGGGGTTCCAGGAAAGGTCCGTCGCCGGACTTTCGTGACAATGCTCTAAGGGACAGGCCTGTTGGCGTCAACGCATATCGCCGACAGGACCGGCAGGGAATCCGACATGGCAAAACTGAAGACGGGAAAGATGCGGCGCAAGGACGGGGTCTGGGATCCCTTGAAAAGCAACGTCGCCGACAAGCATGGCGCGGAAGGCGTGCCGAAGACGCCCCAGTCGGAATCCCCCTCCTACCGCCTCGCCTATGCCGATGACGATTTCCTCTCTCGGGAAGAACTGCGCCCCATCCGCCTCCAGCTCGAATTGCTGAAGCCGGAAATGATCCTCACCGAACGCGGGGTCAAGTCCACGGTGGTGATGTTCGGCGGTGCGCGCATTCCCGAACCCGGCAAGGATCCCTGGGCCGCGAAGAACGACGTGCAGCGCGCCAATCTCACCCGGGCAGCCGTTTATTACAACGAGGCGCGCGAATTTGCCCGGCTCTGCTCCATGCATGCCTCGCGGTCGGGCTATCAGGAATATGTGGTCGTCACCGGCGGCGGGCCGGGTGTCATGGAGGCAGGAAACCGGGGGGCTGCGGATGTGGGCGCCCCGTCGATCGGCCTCAACATCGTACTGCCGCACGAGCAGGCGCCGAATGCCTATGTCACGCCGGAATTCAGCTTCAACTTCCACTACTTCGCCATCCGGAAAATGCATTTCATGATGCGCGCCAAGGCGGTCACCGTTTTTCCGGGCGGCTTCGGCACCATGGACGAGCTGTTCGAGACGCTGACCCTCATCCAGACCCGGCGCATGGCCCGCATACCCCTCATCCTGTTCGGAGAGCGCTTCTGGCGGGAGATCATCGATTTCGATTCGCTGGCGGATTTCGGCACCATCGCGCCGGAGGACATCGAGCTGCTCAATTTCGTCGATACGGCGGCCGACGCCTGGAAAATCATCCAGGACTTCTACGAGCTGGCCGAGGATTGAGCGGTTTGAGGTGCGCTTAGGAACAAATCGCAGCAACGGATTTATATAGACCCGACAAAAAACCTGCTTTTAATTTTAAATGAGTAATGTATGATTTTCAGAGTTGAATGCGGAGAGTGACAAGATGCCCGAAGAAGACGATCTCGTAACGAGACTTTTATCTGAAGGATGGCACATATCCGGCTACTCCACAGCCATGATGGCGGCCGGTGCTATGGTACATTCAATTCTTTTGGTTTCAGGGATTAAAGCTATTGCTGTGAACATAGTCGTTAACGGCGCAAAAGAGCTGGGCCGAACCACTACCAACATATCACCTATACAACGCCAACGTGGGGGGCTTTGGTCTTAATCAATTGCTTGACAGGCAATATTCGCTCAATGTTCGAAGCTTTTTGCGTATTAAAAAGCCCGTCCCCGTAAAGGGACGGGCCTTCGACCGGGCCGGGACAGGTTGGGGAACCCGTCCTCGGGAGCCCATGAAACGCAAGGCTCCCCGTGGCGGCATCAGCCCGGAAAATCGTCGATGGAAACGCTGCCGTCGCCATTCAGATCCATCTGCTTCACCAGATTTTGCGCGCCGGCTTCTGCCTCGGCCTTGCTGATCTGGCCATTTTCATCGGTGTCGAGTGCCCGCATCATGCCGCGGCCGCCCATCATGGGGCCCTTGCCGTGATGGCCCTTGCCCTTGCCCCAGCCGTGTTTCTGCGGCGAACCCTGGTCCGGGCCACCCATGTCGTCGGGGCCGTCCATGTCGCCGCCCGGTCCGCCGGGCTGGCCCTTCATGGCCTCTTTCATCTCCGCGCGGCGGGCTTCGTGCCAGGCGCGCATTTCCTTCGGCGTGACCGCGCCATCCTTGTCCGCATCCACCTTGGCAAACAGGCTGTCTGCGCCGGCGGTCGCTTCCTCGGGCGTGATCTTGCCGTCCTTGTTGGCATCGAAATTCTTCAGCATGAAGACATAGGCGGCAGGCCGTGCCATCGGAGGCAGGGGCCGGTCTTCCTTCTGGCGCGCCAGGGCGGCGCTGCCGAAAGCGCCAGCCAGCAATGAGGCCGAAAGAGCGGCCAGAACGATTTTCCGGGTCATGTTTTTCTCCTTGGGATTGTTTGCCCACGAAGAAAACCTAGTCCCGACCGGTCTCCCGGCCAACTTACCGATCGGTAAGGCAGATTAAATCTGTGTCATCTTGCGGGGGCTCAGCCCTTCAGGATGGTGGCGAGGAACTGCTGCAGATCGTCCGTGGCATAGTCGATGTAATCATCTTCGCCCGTCAGCCGTTCCCAGCTTTCCGTGACCACTTCTTCCAGATTGCGGGGCACTAGCAGAACGGTCCGCATGCCCATCGCCTTCGGCACCACGAGATTGCGCGGCAGGTCCTCGAACATGGCCGCATGGCGCGTATCGATGCGGTTGAGGTTCATGAACTTGTCATAGGTGCTGCTGGCGGGCTTTGGCGTGTAGTCCGCGGCCACGATATCGAAGATATCGTCGAAATGCTCGAGAATGCCGAGCGCACCGGCGGCCTTTTCCGCGTGAGCGACCGTGCCGTTGGTGAGGATGAACTTCCGGCCCGGCAGGGACTTGATCGCCTCGCCCAGTTCCGGATGCGGAAGGAGCGCGCTGTAATCGATCGCATGCGCCCGCTCCAGAAAGGCCTGGGGATCGATGCCGTGATGCAGCATCAGGCCCGCCAGGGTCGTGCCGTGATCGTGATAATACTGCTTCTGCAGTTTCTTCGCTTCCACCGGCTCCAGCTGCAGCAGCTCGGAGACGAAGGCCGTCATGTTCTTGTCGATCTGCGCGAACAGGTCGACATGATGCGGGTAAAGCGTATTGTCGAGATCGAAGACCCAGTCGCGGACGGTTTCGAAGTCGGTTTTCTCGGGCGTGTGCTTGATCTTGGTCATGCCGGTCTTATGCACTGTCCGGCGCGGGATGGAAATGCCCGCGCTGAACCGGCGGTCAATATTTCTGGCGTGACAGGCCCGTGCAGGCGGTGCTAGCAGGGCCCATGGAACTCTGGGTCGGCATCACCATCGCCAGCGCATTCTTGCAGAATCTGCGCTCGGTCTTTCAGAAGCATCTCAAGGGGCAGATGGGCACGACGGCGGCCACCTTCGTGCGCTTCGGCTTTGGCGTGCCTTTTGCCATCCTTTACCTGCTCATCCTGCATTATGGCCTCGGGCACGTCTTTCCGAAACCCAATCCGGCCTTTCTCGCCTGGGGGCTCGTCGGCGGGCTTGCGCAGATCGGCGCAACCTTCCTGCTGGTCTACCTGTTTTCCTTCCGGAATTTTGCGGTCGGCACCGCCTATTCCCGCACCGAGCCGGCCCAGGCCGCTCTGATCGCCTTCCTGTTTCTCGGCGAGCGGTTCGGTCTGGCCGATCTCGTGGCGCTGACCGTCTCCATGGCCGGGGTCATGCTCATTTCGGTCGCCCGGACGGATATCACCCCGCGCGCGCTTCTGGCGGCAACCATCAGCCCGACGGCGCGGATCGGCCTGCTCTCCGGTCTGCTCTTCGGCCTCTCCGCCGTGGCCTACAGCTCCGCCTCCGGCTCTCTGGCGGCAAGTCTGCCCGAACGGGATGCGATGATGCAGGCGGGCTATACGCTGGTCTATGTCATCGTCCTGCAGTCCGCCTTGATGCTGGCCTATCTGCTGGTGCGGCATCCCGGCGAATTGCGGGCCATCGGGCGCGCCTGGAAGGTCTCGACGGCAACCGGCTTCGTGGGTGCCACCGCTTCCTTCGGCTGGTTCACCGCCATGACGCTTCAGCAGGCGGCCCTGGTGCGCTCGCTCGCTCAGATCGAGATGGTTTTTACCTTCGCCTCCACCGCATTGATCTTCAAGGAGAGGGTCAACCGCTTCGAGGTGATCGGATGCGCGCTGATCGTTGCAGGCATCCTGCTGCTGTTCCTGATGTGAAAAACCCGGCGCAGAGGCCGGGTTTAACGAAGAAACTAGGATCAGGTCTCAGGGCACCAGAAGCGTGCCCGCGCCGCCTTCGGTGAAGAGTTCGAGCAGCACCGAATGGGCCGTCTTGCCGTTCAGGATGACCACGCCCTGAACCCCGGCCTTGATCGCGTCGATGCAGGTCTCGACCTTGGGGATCATGCCGCCGGAAATCGTGCCGTCCTTGATCAGCGCGCGGGCTTCGGAAACGGAGAGCTCCTTGATCAGCTCGCCCTTCTTGTTGAGAACGCCCGGAACGTCGGTGAGGAACAGAAGACGCGTGGCATTGAGCGCGCCGGCGATGGCGCCGGCAAACGTGTCCGCATTGATATTGTAGGTATGGCCGTCGCGGCCGGGTGCCACAGGCGCGATCACGGGTATCATCTCGGAGCGGGCCAGCAGATCGAGAAGCGTGCGATCCACTTCCACCACCTCGCCGACGAAGCCGAGATCCAGCACCCGCTCGATATTGCTGTCCGGGTCGGTCACGGTCTTGGTGGCCTTTTCGGCAAACACCATGTTGCCGTCCTTGCCGCAAAGGCCGATCGCCCATTCGCCGGTCTGGTTGATGAGCGCGACGATCTCCTTGTTGATGGAGCCGGCAAGCACCATTTCCACGATCTCGACCGTCTTCTGGTCGGTCACGCGCAGGCCGCCCTCGAATTTCGATTCGATGCCGAGCTTGGTCAGCATGGCGCCGATCTGCGGGCCGCCGCCATGCACGACGATGGGGTTGACGCCCGACTGCTTCAGAAGCGCGATATCGGCGGCAAAGGCGCGGCCGAGTTCCGGATTGCCCATGGCATGGCCACCATATTTCACCACGATCGTGGTGTTTTCGTAGCGCTGCATGAAGGGCAGGGCCTGCGCCAGCAACCGGGCCTGCATTTCACTTTCGGACGTCGTCATCGCTTCAGGATCCTTCGGGGCAAGGGCGGCTCCGCACGGCCGCGTCGAGCCGGCCTTTTATCGCAACTTTCTGACAGTGGGAATAATCCCGTGAAAAACTTTGCCACGCCGCTCCTGCCGCAGAACGGCCCTTCTCACTGCCGCGAGTTTCCATTAGGTTGGGCTCGCTGACTTTGTAATGTCTATGCAAATCGCCGCAGCGAGCCCGTTTTCAAGCGACCGGGCAGGGCCGGTCTCAACTATTCTGGAAGGGCGTATGGCCGTCGACGAACTGTCTGAACTCCTATCGCGTGTCGCGCTTCGCGACCGGTCGGCCTTTTCGCTGCTCTATCAGCGATCCAGTCCGAAACTTTTTGCCGTGTGCCTTCGTATATTGAAGGACAGGACAGAGGCTGAGGAAGCGCTGCAGGAGGTATTCATCAAGGTCTGGCAGAGAGCCGACCGTTTTGCCTCCGACGGGCGGAATGCCGGGGGATGGCTGACGGCCATCGCCCGCAATCACTCCATCGACCTCATCCGCACGCGCAAGCCGGTCGCCGACCAGATCGAGGAGGAATATGACCTCGCCGATCCCTCGCCCGATCCCGAACGCGGGGCAGAGCTGTCTGCCGAGGGCCGCCGCATCGATCGCTGCATGAACGAGCTCGATCCGGACCGTGCCACGGCAGTCCGTCAGGCCTATGTGGAAGGCCTGAGTTACCAGGAACTGGCCGACCGGTTCCGTGTGCCGCTGAATACGATGAGAACCTGGCTTCGGCGCAGCCTCATCAAACTGAGAGAGTGTCTGGACCGATGACAACGCCCGATCGCAGCAGTGGAGATCGCTCCCGCGACGAAGTCCTCGCCGGCGAATACGTGCTCGGCGTCTTGTCGGCCGACGACCGCCGCAAGGTCGAGGCACGCATGGTCCTCGACCGCAGTTTCGCGGCCATCGTGGAGCGCTGGCAGGAAAATCTTGCTTCCTTCGAGGCGGAATACGGCACCGAAGCGCCGCCCGCCTGGATCTATCCCCGCATCGAACAGCGTCTTTATGGCGCGCCGGCCGCCAGGCCTTCGGTGGGTCTGTGGCAATCGCTCGCCTTCTGGCGTGCCGTCACCGCGCTGTCGCTCGTCATTGCCGTTGGCTTTGGCGTCAGCCGCATGAACGTTGGGGGCGCCGGTGCCGGCAACGAGCTGGTGGCTTCGCTCGTCGGCGAGGGCAATGCGGTCAGCTATGCCTCGTCCTATGATCCGGGGACGGGCATGTTCCGCATGACGCCCGTGGCTGCCGGCGGCGAGACGGAAAAGTCGCTCGAGCTCTGGCTCATCCAGGGCAGCAACCCCGCTATCTCGCTCGGCGTGTTGCCGCAGACGGGCGAGGGCGAACTCATGGTCCCCGCGAAGTGGCGCGACAAGATCCGCGAAGGCGATCTTTTCGCCATCAGCCTCGAGACCTTCGGCGGCTCGCCGACGGGCAAGGCGCAGGGTCCTGTTCTGGCGGTGGGGCCTGCCAAGGTCAAGAAATGACCTGATGATAAAGTGATATATAAAAAGGGGCCTTCTGGCCCCTTTATTTTTTTATCGAGAAAAAATTTGATAGTTTGAAACTATTCTGAACGCTCTCCCGTATATCCAGTATCCGGCACAACAGAATATCCGGATAAAAACATGCGCCAGTGGGAGGTCCATGGCGCGTGAACGCCAATCATTACTTATGGAGACGTGCCATGAAGAAGGTAATACTGCGTGCTGTTCTTGCAGCTGCTCTCGCCGGTTCGGCCATGACCGCCGTCCAGGCCGCCAATCCCGAAGTGGGCGGCGCCCCGATGTACGAGGACAAGAACATCGTCGAGAATGCCGTGAATTCGAAGGATCACACGACCCTTGTCGCCGCCGTGAAGGCTGCCGGGCTCGTTGAAACCCTGCAGGGCAAGGGGCCGTTCACCGTCTTCGCACCGACCAATGCTGCCTTCGAAGCCCTGCCGGCCGGTACCGTGGACACGCTTCTGAAGCCGGAGAACAAGGAGCAGCTGACCAAGGTCCTGACCTGCCATGTGGTGGGCGCGGAAGCCATGTCCGATGCTATCGCCAAGATGATCAAGGACGATGGCGGCAAGCACGACGTGAAGACGCTGGGCGGCTGCGTGCTCAAGGCGGAAGACAAGGACGGCAAGATCACGCTGACCGACGAAAATGGCGGGGTTGCCACCGTCACCATCGCGGATGTGAAGCAGTCGAACGGCGTCATCCATGTCATCGACAAGGTGATCCTGCCGAAAATGTAAGCCCATGGCGGTTGGGGCTCGATCCGCCCCGACCGACCTTACTGGGTTACGGTCTCGACGATGGCTGCCCGCAGCTCGTCGAGGCCTTTTCCCTTTTCGGAGGAGGTGGAGAGCACGACCGGATAGGCCGCCGGCCGTTTGCGGATCTTTTCCATCGTCTCGGCGATCAGGCGCGGCACGCCCGCTTCCTTGATCTTGTCGGTCTTCGTCAGCACGACCTGATAGGAGACGGCCGCCTTGTCGAGGAGCGACAGCACGTCCTCGTCATTCTTCTTGATGCCATGTCGGCTGTCGATGAGCACATAGACGCGCTTCAGCGTGGCGCGACCGCGCAGATAATCGAAGACCAGCTTCGTCCAGGCATCCACCTGTTCCTTCGGCGCCTGCGCATAGCCATAGCCCGGCATGTCGACCAGGGCCATGGGCGGCAGGTCTTCGCCTTCACCCGAATAGCCATCCGGAACGAAATAGTTGAGTTCCTGCGTGCGACCCGGCGTGTTGGATGTGCGGGCAAGGCCCTTCTGCCCCGTGAGCGCATTGATCAGCGAAGATTTGCCCACATTCGAGCGGCCGGCAAAGGCCACTTCCGGCGGCCCCTCGGGCGGCAGGAATTTCAGCGATGGCACGCCGCGGATGAAGATCCACGGATTGCCGAAAAGTGGCTTGTCGTCCTGCCCGGCATCACTGGCCATCGGTCTCGTCTTTCGATTTCGGAATGTCTCCGGTTCCGATTCACGGCTTTGGCCGGGAAAGTCAAGAAATCATTGTCCGCGCAGCAGTCTTTGCTGGCGGAGATATTCCGCGCCGAGATAGCTCAGAAGGGCTGCAAGGATCAGTGATCCGCCGATGATGGCCCTTATATCGGGAATTTCGCCGTTGAAAATCGCGACCCAGACCGGGCTCAGCATCGTCTCGGCCGTGCCGAGCAGGGCCGCCAGCGCCGACGGCACCAGACGGGCGCCCGTGACGAAGAGAGCCATCCCAAGGCCGAGATTGAAGACGCCGAACACATAGAGAATGCCGAACTGCTCCGGCGTAACCGCGAGCGATATCGCCTGCGTGGAGGCAATCAGCGTCGCCGTGAAGCCGCCCACGCAGGCTGCCGGCGTCATGCGCACATTGGGATAGCGGCGCGTGATCACGGTGGTGGCGGCAAAGACCAGTGCGATCGCCAGCGCCAGCGCATCGCCCTTCGGCGAGATCGATCCATCGAAGGACTTCGACATCATGATCGCCACGCCGGCGATGACCGCCGCAATCGCCCCCCAGGTCAGCGAGGAAATCCGCTCCTTGTAGACGATGCGGCTCATCAGCGCGGCGAGCAACGGCACGCCCGCCTGGATCAGCACCACATTGGCAACCGTCGTATACTGGATCGCGACGATGAAGCAGGTGGTGGCGATGGTAAAGCTGGTGGCTACCACCGCGCCCGGCCAGCCCATGTTGCGGAAAAGCAGGATCGTGCCCCTCGGCCCGTCCCGGAACAGCATGAAGAACAGCAGGAAGACCGCGGCGAAGAGGCAGCGCCAGAAGATCACCGCCCAGGCGTCGTCCATGGCCAGAAAGCGGGCGATGGCCCCGCCAAAGCTCCAGAAAAAGGCCGATCCGAACACCAGTATGGCTCCGGTCTTTTCCTGCGCGCCAAATTGCCCGGCCGCAGCCGGCATTGCCTGGGACATGGTCTGAGATCTCCTCCGTCTCGACGCAGACTAGCAGCCGGTGCGGCCGAGACATCGCCGGACGCGACATACGGGTGCCGCACGCAGGCAAAATTCTGCCGCATCGGGCAAAAGAACGGGGTGCAACGAAAAACCCCGGGAGGATGCTCCCGGGGTTCGAAGGTTCATTCCGCGGGCGTCGGCTTTCGCCGGAAAAGGCCCTTCAGATTGTCGAACAGCTCGATCTTGGCGCCGTTGCGCTTCATGATGATGCCCTGCTGGATGATGGAAAGCGTGTTGTTCCATGCCCAGTAGATGATCAGACCGGCCGGGAAGGTGGCCATCATGAAGGTGAAGATGACGGGCATCCAGGTGAAGACCATGGCCTGGGCCGGATCCGGCGGGGTCGGGTTCATGCGCATCTGCAGGAACATGGTGACGCCCATGATCAGCGGCCAGATGCCGAGATGCAGCATGGTGGGCGCTTCGAAGGGCAACAGGCCGAAGAGATTGACGATGCTGGTCGGATCCGGCGCGGAGAGGTCGTGGATCCAGCCGAAGAACGGCGCATGGCGCATCTCGATGGTCACGTAGATGACCTTGTAGAGCGAGAAGAAGATCGGGATCTGGAAGGCAATCGGCCAGCAACCCGCCAGCGGATTGATCTTCTCGGTCTTGTAGAGCTCCATCGTGGCTTGCTGGAGGCCCATGCGGTCGTCGCCGAACTTCTCCTTCAGCGCCAGCATCTTCGGCTGCACCATCTTCATCTTCGCCATGGAGGCATATTGCTTGTTGGCGAGCGGGAAGAAGAGTGCCTTCACCACGATGGTGGTGGCCAGGATGGCAATGCCGAAATTACCGAAGTAGCGATAGAAGAAGTCCATCAGCTTGAACATCGGCTTGGTAATGAAATAGAACCAGCCCCAGTCGATCAGGCGATCGAACTTCGGCACGTTATACTTGGCAAAATAGCCGTCGACGACAGGCACTTCCTTGGCGCCGGCGAAGATCATGTTCTTCACTTCTGCGCTCTGCCCGGGCGCGACCGTCACCGGATCGGCACGGAAATCCGCCTGGAAGGACGGCTGCTGGGCGGCGATATGCACGAAGCGCGACGAGAACGCCACGTCCTGCGGCGGAATGAGCGCGGCGGCCCAATACTTGTCGGTAATGCCAAGCCAGCCGGTTGTGGTCTTGCCGTGCTCGACGTTTTCCTTCTCGATGTCGGAATACTTGCTTTCGCTGAGCTTCTGGTCTTCGAGAACGCCGAGGAAGCCTTCGTGCAGCACGTAGACCGATGTGCCCTGCGGCTTGTTGTAGCGGGTCACGCGGCCGTAGAGCGAGGCGGAAAGCGGGGTCGTGCCGCCATTGGTGATCTTGTCCGTCACCGTGAACATGTAGCGCTCGTCCACCGCGAAGGTACGCGCGAAGGTGATGCCCTTTTCATTGGTGAACGTCAGCGTCACCGGGGTCTTGTCGGTCAGCTTGTCGTTTCCGGAAACGGTCCAGAGCGTATCGGGGCCCGGCAGCTTGCCGCTTTCCGGCGTTTCCACATAGCCGAGTTCGGCGAAGTAGCCGTCCTTGGTGTTGGACGGGCTGAAGAGCGTGATCAACGGGCTCTTCGGATCGACGGTCTCGCGATAATTCTTGAGCTTCAGGTCGTCGAGGCGAGCGCCGGCGAGGCGGATCGAGCCTTCGAGAGCCGGCGTTTCGACCGCAATGCGCGGCGAGCTGGTGGCCGTATCCCCAGCCGTATTGGCAGGCGTCGCGGCAGGGGAGGGTGCGGCCGCAGGAGCGGCGCCCGCCGCATCGGCCGGCTTTGCCTGCGTCTGGCTGGTCGTCTGCTGCGCCTTGGCGGCAAGTTCCGCCTTGCGCTGGGCCTCAAGCCGCGGGTTCATGTAGAAGAACTGCCACGCCATCACGATCAGCACGGAAAGTGCGATTGCCACGAGTGAATTGCGTTTGTTTTCCATTATACTTTCCTGGGGCGGCTTTCACCGGGCCGCGTCGGCTGAGGCTTGGACTGGATGCGGTCTGTCAGTTGGGCTGTCAGTTGCTCGAAGGGGACATCCAGGACGTCCCGGCGGGCGACGATTACATAATCGTGCCCGGGCAGCATTGCAAACCCTGCCTTGAGGCGGACCGCCTCTTTCAGCCGGCGGCGCATGCGATTGCGCTCCACCGCGTTGCCCTGCTTTTTGGTGACTGTAAATCCGGCCCTTGCGGCCGTTTCCGGATCGCGGCGATCGAGGACTTCCAGGAGGAAGGTGCGCCCTTTCCGTTTTTCGCCTTTCTGGACGGCGAGGAACTGCGGCCGGCTTTTCAGCCGCCCGACAGTCTTGGCATGGGTCTTTGCGTCATCGCCCGCCATCGGGATCGGGCAATCCGGCCTTAGGCCGAAAGACGCTTGCGGCCACGAGCGCGGCGAGCGGAGAGAACCAGACGGCCCCCCTTCGTTGCCATGCGGGCGCGGAAGCCGTGACGACGCTTGCGAACAAGCTTGGAGGGTTGGTAAGTACGCTTCATTTATTTGATTACCGCGGAGTGCGGCCCTTCTTTGATCTGTTCCCGAGGGAACAAGGAGCGTTTCGGATTTTCATCAAGCCTGTCTGGCGGTTCTGGACCGCCGAACTTGACGTGGCCGGGCTCATAAGGGAGCCTTGGGCAAAAGTCAATCGGCGCCGCCCTTTCCGGCGTGAAAACCACGGGTTTCGCGGGGCTGCCCCGTCTTGCCTGCAAGCGCTGGTGGCGCTACCGTCCGTTTGAGGGGTTCGCTGGCCAGATCTGTCCATCCAAAGCCGTACCCGGTCGACGCATGGAGGTGGCATGACGGAGTTGCAGGCGGCAGGCGCATCGCGGATCGATATTCGCCCCGGCCCCCGTCCGTTTCGCAGCCTTTCGGCAAAGCTCCTGGGTCTGACGGTTCTCTTCGTGCTTCTCGCCGAAGTCCTGATCTTCGTGCCCTCGGTCTCCACCATGCGGCTGCGATGGCTGAATGACCGTCTGAGCGCCGCCGCTGCCGCAGGGATCGTGATCGATGCCCTCCAGCCGGCGGACCTGCCGGACATTGCCCGCAACGAAACGCTGATGGCTGCGGGCGCGAGGGCCATCGCCCTTCGTCGGCAGGGGCAATCCCAGCTTCTGGCGGCCACCCCCATAGACCAGCCCATCGCCGGCGTCTTCGATCTTTCCGAGACCGCCCCGGTGGCGGCCATGGGCGAGGCCTTGCGCACGCTTTTCTTCGGCGGCGACCGGCTGATCCGGGCCTATGGCCCGGTCGGCAACAGCCACATGATCATCGACATGGTTCTGGACGAAACGGCCTTGCGGGATGCCATGCTGGTCTATTCCCGCAACGTGGTTCTGCTGTCCATCCTCATATCCCTGATTACCTCCACGCTGATCTTCTTCGCGATCGACCGGCTGATGATCCGCCGCATTCGCCGCCTCACGCTGAACATGCAGCACTTCGCCCGCGAGCCCGCCAATCCCGACGCGGTCCTGCCGCCGGAGGAGGGCGATGACGAACTGGGTCTGGCAGGACGCCACCTGAACGCCATGCAGCTCGAACTGCAGCAGACGCTTTCGCAGCAGAAAACGCTGGCCGAGCTGGGGCTGGCGGTCTCCAAGATCAATCATGACATGCGCAACATCCTGGCGACGGCACAACTGCTCTCCGACCGCCTGGCCGACATCGATGATCCCATGGTGAAAACCTTCGCCCCGAAGCTCGTGCGCACGCTCGACCGGGCCGTGGGTTACACGAGCGAGGTTCTCGCCTATGGGCAGATGGCCGATGCCGTCCCGCGCCGCACCCGTTTCGAGCTGCTGCCGCTCGTTCTGGAAGTGCGGGATCATCTGGGTCTGGAGCCCGAAGGGCCGGTCTGTTTCGCCGACAAGGTCGAATCAGGTCTCATGATCGATGCGGATGGCGAACAGTTGTTCCGCGTTCTGCATAATCTGTGCCGAAATGCCCTTCAGGCCATCCTCACCTCGGAGGAGGGGGCCGGATGCATCACGCTGACGGCCACCGGAGAGGCCGGTGGCGTTACCCTTCTGGTGGATGACACGGGCCCGGGCATGCCGGAAAAGGCAAGGGAGAACCTGTTTCGCGCCTTCAAGGGCGCTGCCCGCAGCGGAGGCACCGGCCTTGGCCTTGCCATCGCTCGCGATCTGGTGCTCGCCCATGGAGGAACGATTGCCCTCGTGCCGAAACCGGAAAAGGGCACCCGCTTCCGCCTCTTCATTCCCCACCGCCCCCATGTTTCCGGCGCAAATCCGTAAGTATATGTATTGAAATAATAATCCCGACGGATTGGAAAATTGTCCTGCCAAAAAGACACTTTTTTGAAGAAAGTGTCTTGCATTCGAAAGGCGGACGTTTTAGAGGATCGCCACGTCAGCGGTTCCGCCGCACGGCACGCACCCGTAGCTCAGCTGGATAGAGCACCAGACTACGAATCTGGGGGTCAGGAGTTCGAATCTCTTCGGGTGCGCCATTCCTTTCAATGACTTAGCCGACAATCCAAGCAAGCGCATTCCTACAGCGTTCATACGGTGTTCCTACAGCGCTGTTTTCGGCTTGTTCTTGCCCTCGCGGTGGGCCACTCGCAATTCCGCAACCTTTCTCGTTTTCTCCAGTGTCTTCCGGTCATATCGAGTCGTGGTCTGGATGTTCTCGTGGTTCGCGTGGTGGCGCAGATGCTCGATGTCTGCGCCTGCGTCCGAGCCTTCGGTAACGCCCCCGGCGCGGCTATCGCGGTTCCACACGTCCGCCGGCACGCCGACCTCGTCCGCCAGCTCACGCCACACATCACGGAAATGTCGGTAGCGATAAGGAAGCCCGGTCGTTTCGCACACAATCATCGGGCCGATTCTCTGATCCGCCGGAACCAGATCGATGATTTTCCGGAGATACGGATAGGCGTTGGTATCATGCTCGGCCACCTTGCCGGTTTTGCTGGTCACCTTCGTCAGAATGCCGGTGGCGCTGAGGTGCGACCACTGAAGCCCGTCCTGCCAGCGCTGGCCGCGGTCGGTGATGCCGCCGTTGCGTACAGCATCCGATTTGACCCACAGCCCGATCACGTCGATTTGCCGAAGTGTCAGCTCGAACTGGAGCGCCTGGGCGAGTGCGATCGATAGCTTGCCCTTCTTGATCGCGCGTTCGCAAATCGCCTTCGCCTGCTCGAAATTCAAAGCCTTGTCGCGAGACTTTGGCGCCGAGAATTCCATGGTCGACAAGACCGTGGCGAGCCGAAAGCATTCGGTGATGTTCATCACCACGCCGAACTTGACGAGGATCCGCAGCAGCTGCATTGCCTTGTATGCCCGCCGCTGGCGTTCTGGGTTGGGCGGCATGGTCACACCCATGGCTCTTGCCTCTGCCCGGGCCAACGCCTGTTTCGGCGTATCCTTGGCCGGCTCCTTGAGGTTGGCGTACCAGCGTTTGAAATCGATGCCGGTCAGCTTGTCCAAGCGGCGCGTGCCGACGGTCTTCTCCAGCAGGCGAAGGCTTTCGTCATACATGGCCCGCGTGTTTGCCTTCACCTCATGGTACGGGCTTTCTGGCGTGTGCTGGTAAAGCCTGATCAGGGACAACAGCGTGCCGTCATATTCCGCGTATCCTTCCTTGCCCTTGTTCGAGAGCCATTGCCGCAGCTCGGCGGTCAGAAGGTTGCACTTCGCGGCCATTTCCTCGCGGGTGCCGTGAAGGCGGACGGTCTTCAGCGGGTAGTCCGAGGCCTTCCGCGATATGGTGGACGCCACCCAATAATAGACAGGCGGGCCACCCGCCCTCCTTCGCATTTTCATTCCTGGTGCAGTCAGTTCCATTTTTCTTCTCCATCTAGAGCGGGAACGCTCTGCAATGACGATGGGATGAGTCCGTATCGCCTGTCTAGGAAAGCCTGACAGGCCGGCCAGTACCGGCGTTTCTGGAATAGGGGGTCCGGTAGCGGGAATCCTTCGCGCTCAAGGGTGGTCGCAAGCGCCTTGAATGCCTCGGTCTCGATCCCCATTCGCTTTGCCACTTCGGCGTCGGTGAGGAAGAGGCGGCTCACGGCTTCACCTCCGGTGGCTTGGGCAGCGGCATCCAGTGGGTGGGGACGTAAGCTTCATCCCCACTGTGACTGGACGGGCAGTCCTGCCATTCGTCGCTGAAGAAGGTCCAGCCCGTGGACGGGGAGGCCCATCCAGGAGCGAATAGCAAGATGGTGGTGCCGTCCCTCGGCGCCGTCGATATCGGTTGCCACTGGGTCATGGTTTCACCTCCCGGCTGCGGATGGCGTCGTGAAATTCCCGCTCTTCGACCTTACGCTTACGGATATCGGCGGCTGTCATCTGGCCGTCTCGGCGCTCTTTCTCAGCTACCGCAGCGGCGATATCAGCGTCGGTCGCTCGATTGATGCTATCGACGGCTTCGCGGTACTGGCTGCGGATGGCCGCTTCTTCGGCTTCCCGCTTTAAGCGCAAGTGTTTTCCAACGATTGCCGCGCCTATTTCCCCGGCATCCCAGCCCTGTACCAATCGCTCCGCTACCGCGCTATTTGCTGCCTCCCGCTCTTCCCGCCTCCCTGCCTCGTGCATCTCGGAGAGGGCGGTGGCGAGCGCGTCTTGCCGTTCGAACCAAAAGGGGCTCATCGAGCGCAGCAGGTTCTCTGCTTTCTCCTTGAACCGGTCAGTCATGGGCGGGCCTCCTGCTGGCACTCTTCGACAATGCGCGATTGGTTGATCCACAGACAGAAGCCCGCTTTCTTCATGCTGTCGTTGACGTAGACGCGGGTTTCTTCGGCGGCTGCGCGGGTTGCCTCGCGCTCGATTTCTCTACCGATCTCGTATGCAGCTAGAACGATTGCCACGCACAGCGTTATGAGGATGAATGGCACCATAAAATCCGCGCGTTCCTGCATCACTCACCCCCTTTCAGGACTTCCCACAGCTTCCAGCAAACGCAGTCGTCAGGATGACGCGGGCAGCGTTCTTCCGGGTCGTCTGATCCTTCGCACTGGTTGAGGATTTGCCGTATCCGCTTTTCTGCACGGCGACGGCGCTTTTCTTCCGCCTTGGCGATATGCATCGCGTCGTTTGGCGTTGGTGGTGCGTATGGTTCCGTTTTCACTCGGTCGCGGCGCACCGCGTCGTAACCAGCAAAAGCCGCGACAAGGATTGCTGCTGCGGTGCCGTAAAATCGTCTTGCCATCACTCACCCCCTTTCAGGGCGGCGTCGGCGGGCGGGGTGGGGGATGCGGCGAGCATGGCAGACCGCACGATCTCGCGGATGTAGGCGGGGCCTGCCAGCATCTTGTTGTTGTCGAACCACTTCATGGAAGCCATGCTTCCTGCGCTGTCACCGTTGAAGTAGCCCCAAATCTGTCGAGCGAAATTATCCTCGGCCCCATCCGGCACACCCACCGGCTCCACCTGCGCGGGCTGGATGGTCGATAGGACGCGGGTCTTGTAGCCGGCCTGTGCGGCGGCTTCGGCGGCCTCAAATTCTTGGAATAATGTCCAGCCAGACATCTCCGGCATGGATAGTCTGAATTGGCCATCGGCTGTAGTCCTGATGATGTAATCGCCTGTTACTGAGACGGCGACCCAGCATCCCTCAGGCTTGACGCACTTGACCCACTTAAGCGGCTTGATCTGCACCGGAACCGCCTGCGGGGCTGCGGAAAGGGCGGCGGAAAGCATGGACCGCACCTTCTCACGCTCGGCATCCCGGCTCTCAGGCTGCCATTTGTCCCATGTCGCGCTGTATCGGTCGCGGCATGCCGCCTCGATCATTTCCTTCGTCACGTCAGCCATTGATCGGCTCTCCTGCTGCTTCTTCGATGATCCCGGTCACGAAGGTGTTGGTGGTGTCGGCTTCAGCGTTGCCCTTGATGCGCTCGTTGTGGGCAATGAGGATGCGCTTGGCGATGTCGGGGACATCCTCGACGCTGGCTTTCGCTTCTGCGTGGGCGGCCATCAGCGCGTCACGGTCCTCGTGCTTGGACAGCTCGACATGGTAGGCGAGCAGCTTCTCAACTTGCTTCTCGGTAATCGGGGCGGAGTCCGGTGCTTGGGAGGAGGAGCCGGACTCCGCGGTGGCCTGCCGGCTTGAAGTGGCAGCAGGCTTGTTGGTGGGCTCGCCCTTCGCCCAGGCGCGGAGACGTTGGCCGGTCTCGACGGACACCTGACGGCCGGGGGCGAAGAACTGCGAGTAGGGCGGGTTGAGCTTGCCGTAGAACTGGTTGCCCTGCATGAGAGGAACGCCCTTCTGATCCGGCGTGACCATGAAGGAAATCGTCAGGTCATAGAGCATGTTCTGCTCGCAGATCGGCTGCCATCCGATGTTCTGCACGGTCGTGCGCTTCCGGCCCTTGTCGTCTTCGATCTCCACGGGCTTGGTGATCTCGCGGGCGCGGAAGCAGAAGATGACATGGGCGCGAACCTGCCGAAGGTTCTTCATCAGGTGGGACTTGTGCTCTGCCTTGGGAACGGCCCAAGCCGGAAAGTTGAACTTGTGCAGCTCCCAATCGGCCAGGCTGTCATAGGGCTTCTTGGCAAGGCGGGCCATTTCGGCCGTGTGCATGTCGTGCAGGCCGCCGACGCCTTCCCATTCATCTGAGGCGGAATCGATGACAACCACCTTGGCGCCCACTTTGTCGATCGCTTCGTTGATCGCGTCCCAGATCGCGCGGGGGCTGAAGGGCGGGCGCATGTCCATGTACTTCACCCGGAACAGAAATTCCTTGATCAGCTCGGACTGGGGGCGGGTGTCTGAAGGTGTGGGGAAATAGTGCCGGGCTCGGCCACCTTCGGTGTCGATGAAGGCAATGGGCTCGTCACCGGCCAGCCCGACAGCCAGCAGCATCGCGGAGACGGTCTTGCCAGAGCCGGAAGCCCCGGCGATGCCGATGATAAGGGACGTGTCGTCGCGGACGCCATCGGTGAATTTGTTCTGGGTCATGTCGTCTCTCAAAACTGGATGCTGATGTTGGGGATATTGCCGGCGGCGATGGCCAAGACGATTTCCTTGGCCTTCGGTTCGTCCACGCCCAGCTCGATGATGGCGGCTTTCGCCGCGCCCATAACGGACGCCCTGTGCGTCCGGTCGGCCTGCCGAGCAGCTTCGGCCGCCCGTGTCTCGGCTTCTCTGCGCTCCTGCTCGGCCTTCTCCTGCTCACGGGCACGGCGCTCGGCCTCAATCTTGCGGTTAGCCTCGGCCTCGGCTTCCCGTGCGGCGCGCTCTGCCGCCTCAATCTTCGCCTTGGCTTCTGCGTCCGCCCGTTCGCGCGCCTCGCGCTCGATGCGCTCCTGCTCGGCCTTGCGATCAGCTTCCATCCCGGCCAGGAGGGTCGCGAGCGCGTTCTGCCGTGCCTGTTCGGCTTCTCCTGCGAGATCGCCAAAGCTTTCATCGATCACAACCTTTTCCTGCAATTCCCGGAAGAGGATCGGATACGGGTAAGTCTGGCCGTCGATCAGACCCAGACCGCATTGCTTGATGTGCTCAATCATGCGTCGGGCATAATCACGGCGGCTTTCTTCTCTTGCCGCAGCCTCGCGGCGCTGCGCCTCCTCGGCCTCACGTTCGGCCTGCTGACGGCGAAGGCGTTCGAGCTCGGCACGGTCGGCCTCGTCCTTCTTCACCTTCTCCAGCAGCTCGGCGACATTACCCCGGACTTCATCGTGAAGCGTCTTTAGAGCTGCGGCGTCTTGGCCGTAGGCTTCTGCCGAATATTCAACGCGGTCCATGTTCTGGAGATGTGACGCGATCTGCTCGCTGCTGGCTTGTTCGGCAATCAGATCCTTGACCATCAGCTTAAGTGCATAACGGGTCTCTTCCACGCGGGCTTCTCGGCGCTCCTCTTCCTGTTCCCAACCGGTCAGCGGGCGGCGAACCTCTTCCTTCAGCGCGTCGAACCGGTCGCGGATCTTGCGGCGGGCCTCGTCCACAGCGTTGATCTTGGCCCGGGCTTCCTCATTCAGCTTCTTGCCCGCATCATCGATGGCGGTCTTGGTGCGGGCGATCTTGTGGGCCATGGAAGCAATGGCCTTGCGACCCTTCTCCGTGGACAGATCGATCTTCATTGAACCGGCCTCGGCCTTCACGTGTTCGTAGAAGTCCTCGAACTTTTTCTCATCGATCAGGACAAGAGTGGGATTCGCGTCCACCAGGACGGCGATAGAGTTGGTCTGCTGGTCCATCACACGGGCTCCACAATCTGTTTCGGGCGGTAGGGGTGCGTTTCGTAAGGGATGACGGGATCGTGCCCGAGGTTCTGCAGGCGCGGATCCTCGATCTCCTTCGCCATCCAACGGGTCTCGATGTACGGCGGGAGTTCGGCCGTGGTGATGCCGCGCGGGTAGCCGGGCCAAAGGTTCTCTGCCATGTGCTTGCGCCACAGCTTGAAGGCGTCGCTCACCATCTTCTCGCCAATGATGCGGCCGGCGGCATCGATGCGGGCCACGGTCAGCTCGAACGGCGCGGTCTGCTCCTGCACGATGAAGATGAAGTCCAGCTTGTCCTGGTGCTGGTCGATCTCGGGGAACAGCCGGCGCAGGCCACGGCGATAGAAGCCGTCCTGAAAATGATAGCCGTTGTTGAAGATCGCCTTGGCGACGGCTTCGGGCGCGGCGTCCAGCTCCGTGGTCTTGTAGTCGATGCAGGTGATCAGGCCGGGCTCGATGTGCAGACGGTCGGCACGGAAGCGGGCCCAGTTATCGCCGCACGGATCGATCCACGCGCCGGTCACCTCGTTGTAGGCTGTCACGCTGCTGTCACGCTTCACGACCGCCTGAATGGCCGGATGATCCTCGGCGCTGAGAACGTCCCGAGCAAACTCGACCATGGCCAGCGCCTTGTCGTGGTCAGCAGCCAGCAGCGGGATACCGCCGCGCTCCTGCACCTCTTCGCGCTCTGCCTGGGCGGCCTTCTTCTTGAAGTCCTTGAACTCGAGCCGCACGATCTCCGTGGGCTGGCCGAGCAGCAGCGCATGAGCTGCGCTGCCGATATCGCGGGTCCGGCTGTTGGTGTCTTCCTTCTCTTGCTGCTTGGTGAGGCGCGGGTGCGCGGCCTTCGCATGCCGGGCGCTCTTGGTCAGCAGCTCGAAGGCAACAGACCGGCTGAGGCTTGGCAGGGGGCACGGATCGGCGTGATAAGCGGCCTCGCTCATACGGTAGAGGCCGGGCACGGTGACGGTCTCGGAGTGGATAAGCTCAGCCATCAGCCAACACCTCGCTGTTTTCGGTCACATCGACCTCGCCCTTGATGAGCTTGATTTTGGTGATCAGCAGTCCCGGTCTGCGGCTCTCGGCCAGCTTCCGGGCATCTGCGGGGGTGGCGGCGACGATCCGCATGGCCTCGCCGTCGACAAAGTGGACGCGGAAGGCGGTCATTGTCTGTGTGGGGAGGGGCGCGGTCATAGTGTCGCCTCAAGTTCTCGCGCTACGCGAAGAACCTCCCTGGCTTCATCCACGCTGCGCAGCTCGGCGGTGTGGTATTCATCGCGACCGACGAGATGACCGATCATCCCGTACAGCTCGCGGCGTCCTACCCGGCCCGACTTCCAGAGCGGATCAATGATCTTGTGGATGTCTTGGCGGGCTGCCTTCAGTTCAGCCGTCGGAATGCAGCCGAGGGGCTTGGTCCGGTTGCTGGTCTTGTGATGGCAGCCGACGGTGTTCCCGCAGGTGTCGCACTTCCAGAATGGCAGGCTCGCGAGATCGCGGCGGTGCGGATAGACTTCCGTGCCATCCGTTAGGCGGGCTCTCACGTCCATCTGACAGTCGCAGCAATAGAGATTGATTTTGCGGGTCATTTGTGCCCATCCCATCCGGCTTCCATCGAATTGATGGCTTCGTCATCCGCTTCGCACTCGAAGCATAGGCGGCTTCCGTTGACCGGTTTCCCGCACTCCCGGCAGGTTGACGGGGAATGATGGATCGGGCGAACCTTGACGCGCTGGCCAAGTTGCTCCTTGACGGACGGCGCTACCGGGGGCCGTTCGCCTCCATGGTTGGCAACCCGAGCCTCGTAAGCGTCCTTGGCCCATGCGCTGGACTTCGCATGACCGGCATTCACGTCGCGCGGTCTCTGGCCGCACTTGAAGGCAGCAGCACAAGCCTTGTCGCAGAACCGGCCCCAGCCTCGCTTGTGATCAGCAAGACGGACGGTGATCAAAGCGGCGCAGGCTGCGCAGTTTTTTTGGATCATTGCGGGGGCGCTCATGCCGCCACCTGCTCGGCATATGCCTCGATCCAGTTGATGGCGTTCTGCTCGGTCTTCAGGTAGCCGGGGCAGGTCATCCCCTGAAAAGCGGGGACATAGCCGCTTTCGAGGCGGAAGACGACGCCAGTGCTGCGGCCAATATGGACCTGGGCGACGGCTTCATGGTCGGGATTCTTGTTTGCCGGATGCACGGCGAGGGCGATAGCTGGAACCATCGGTTCAAACTCCAAGGTTTCGAATTGTAGGTTTCTGGCGCGCTACCCGGCGATGCCGGCCAGTGCGTGGTTGTCTGTCCGGTGCTCCCGGTTCGGGTCCGGTGGGCGCCATCCTTGACGCTCGAGGTGGTCGGCCCATTCGGCTTCCGCTGCCCGGTCGGTAAGGATGCGAGAGCGGACGTATTGCTTCACGGCATGCTGAAAGGCCCGCTCCTCGGCCGGTGCAAAGCGGGTGTCGCCTTCTGCCCGGAGCGTGATCGCTTCCACAGAAACCGTGAATGCGTGATCACTGGTCGCGCCTGCATCCGTCAGCTCGGCTGTGCCCTCGATCAGCATTTCGCTGCACCGCGGCTCGTATTCGAACTGGAATGTGTAGCTGTCGAACATCGTGATCTCCGTGATTGGAATGCAGCGGGCCGTTTGGGAGGGGACGGTACGGCCCGCTGCTTATCTGCCTGGGGTGCGGCAGATCTCAGAAGCGCTTCCGGCGCCGGCTGTGCATGGCATCAGCGATCAGCAGGGCGACGGGCGCAAAAAGGATGAGGGAGAGGAGCAGCATTATACGCGCTCCAGCTGGTAAGCGGTCTCGACGCGGGCCATCCCGTAATAGCCGTTTACCCCAATCAGCGCGACGATCGACAACCACAAGATGGCAGAAATCAGGGTATACTCTGCAACCCTTTGGTTTATGCTGGCCGAGCGGTGAGCATACTGCTTGGAGCTCGGGAGGACCTCGTAGTGATGACAATGCTGGGGGAAGTGGCTCTTGTGGCCATATCCATGTTCGGGCCCGTGTTTGGCCTGCTCTGTCTGGCTGATGCCAAACCTGTGACCGGCCGCGGTTGGGATATCAAGATGCTCGCACTGGGGACCGCTATTCTGGCTGCCACCATTATAAGCGTCTTCGTGTTGCCGGGCGGAGTCGAAATCATGTGATCGGTGCATCGGAGCTTCCTCTCAAGCGATGAGAGGAATGTATGCTAATCGTACATTATCGTCAAGCGCAAATGTACGTAAATCATACATCATTATGCCGAGTACCATTTTTGGGGGGAATGCAAGAATCGATTCGACTCAGGATTTCCATTCTGCTTTCATGAGAACGAAAGGAGAACAAATATGGGTCTTGCCGCGTTGGAATACAAAGCTCGGTTCGCTCTTCATTTGCGCTGCGACAACTGCATGCGTGAAAGCGTTCTGGCTCTCGACATCCCACAGGTTGATTTTGCTCCCTCGGATATCGAGGAGCTGGCGGAGGACGCGGCGCTAAACGGCCTGCGTTATCACTGTCGACACTGTTCCTGCACGGTCGGGCGAATTTTTAGGATCACAGAGGGGGATTCCCATGCGCAATTCTGACGTGATGGAGTTCATTGTTGTCCCGCCGGTCGAGCGCGTTGCCGAGCTAACCCATTGCAAGGAGCTGTTTTTGGCCTATCTGAAGCGGTGTTTCCCGCAGTTCATGTTCAGGCTAACGCCGTTCGCGCCCGTCACCGATAGGAGCGATTTCGCGGTGCTGCCGATAATGAGCTATCTCGGAGATGATGGCCTTAGCCACATGTGCAATCGCCCGTCTAACTGGACCATGGTGGAGATCGCTGAAGCATGCAGGGCGTTCGCAGGTACTGTCGGGCGAGCTTAGAAAAGCTCGGGCATCACGTTGTCCACACGCCGGACCAGCGCGATAACTTCCACCGTGGTGCCGTTATCAGCGTCGGAATCACGTTTGACCACAATGGGTTTGTGCTTGGGATTGGTTGAACGCGGATGAAACTCTACTCGATCCTTGAAGAGCTCCACCTGCTTGATCGACCATTCCCTGTAGTGCCCGCCGTCGCGCGTGCGCTGCACTACGACGACCATGCCGTGCTTCAACTCCACTTCATGGGCGATATCCTCGAACGCTACACAGAAGCAGCGATCCCCAGGAAAGATGGGGCGCGGCTTCAGATCATTCATGGAATCGCCCGAGACTTCGAAAAATATCTGGCGCGCGTTTGGAAACCTGCGGTCCTCGGCCGCATATACCTCCTCCGGTTCCGACTGGTCGAACTCGTCAACTTCGCGGAAAGAGCCGGCCTCCACCGTCCCAGCCTTGCGGACTGGAACCATGCGCTGCTTCGACAAGGTGACTTCAGTTTCAGGCAGATCGGCTTCCAAATAGGCTGCAATGAGTGGCAGCTCGTTCACCTTTAGCCGGCGCTCGCCTTTCAGCAATTTTGTAATCTGCGGATGTGCAATTCCAAGCGCCGCGGCAATCCCCGTCTGGGTTTTGCCAGGCTTCTTGAGGTTATCCCGTATCCAATCCAGATACATTTTGGTCGTGTCGTCGCGCATGTTCGATTTTCGCACATGCCCATGTGAATTGCAGTTAAGATTATCGTACATAGCGCTTGCCCAAATTGTATGTTTATCGTACATTGCCGCTATGAGATGCGAACCTGCGAACACCATCATCACGAAATTCAACGGGCTAAAGCCGCTGGCTGAGGTCGTGAATGTGTCTGTCCACACCGTCATGCGGTGGAGAATGCCGCGGCATAAAGGAGGCACAGGCGGGATCGTGCCCCACTGGCATATCCCGGCGATCCTCGCAGCGGCCAAGGAGCGTGACATTGATGTGGGGCCTATGGACTTCGCCCCGATCATTGTCCCCCCAGAGGAGGTCGCATGATGTCCGATTTTTCGCCCTTCATCGAAACCATGCGCCGCCGGCTGGAAGCCACCTCACCGAAACTCCGCGGCAATCAGCAGCTCGGCGGTGCTCCTCGTAGCTTCACCAGCATCGCCCGGCAGGGTGGGGGCAAGGGTCAGCAGTTCGTTGGCGACCTGTTCAAGAAATTCACGGGCGCGATGCGTGCCGCGTGGGGAAAGCGCCATCCCGATTGAGAAGATCACGGCGGCGTTGGCCGCTGCGACTGATTGAGCATCCATTTCTGTTTCTCCTGGAAGGCTTGTCGATGGGAACATCATTGCCTCTTTTTTCGGACTCTGGATTCCCAAAGAGGGGAACCCGGATTCCCGTGGTTGAAGCCATTTGCGGCGTCGCGCGCACGTTGTGGCCGTCCAAGACAGCCACCAATCTTGCCAGTCGAGCCGAAATTTCTGAGCGGGCCGCCAAGCTGTGGCTCGAAGGTCGAACGGAGCCCGGCGCCGACGCTGTTGTGAACCTGCTCCGGTCCGATGCCGGTTTCGTCGTTCTGCAGTCGATCATGCAGGGCTCCGGCACACGCTGGTGGCGGGAGTTCGAGCGGGGTGTGCAGATCGCGGAGCTTGAGCAGCGGCTCGAATGGCACCGCCAGCAGCTCGACACCCTGAAGCAGGAGATGAAGTGATGCGCAACGTCGTTGCCGATTTTCTTCTGCGGATTTCCTCGTGGCTCCATGCCCGATCCGTTCAAGCCAAAAACGCCGCGCTCTGGGTTCTCGGGGCTCGCCGGCAATCGAACCAGTAACCTCTCAAGGAAGGAACAGGAAATGGACAGCGTACCCGTCAGCGCCGCGCGCGCCGTAACCCAGAATGCAGCCGGAATATCCGCAAGCCGCCGATCCGGACAGGTCGAAGCGTTTTCTGAAGACGAGACCGGGGAGGCCGCAGTCATGAACGTAGCCGCCGCCGAGCTGCGTCAGTTCATCGAGCGCGTTGAGCGGCTGGAAGAAGAAAAGGCCGCGATCAGCGAAGATATCTCCAACGTCTACAGCGAGGCGAAGGGCCGGGGCTATGACGTGAAAGCCATGCGCGCCATCGTGAAGCTTCGCAAGAAGGATGCGAACGAGTGCATGGAGGAAGAAACCATCCTCCAGACCTACATGTCTGCGCTCGGAATGGAATGATGTTCGGCGGGGGCCGGCAGAACAGCAAGGCGAGTTCCGGTCGCCTTGCTCTGGGCCGTTTGAAGACCGGAGAAATGAACAAGACCGAAGCCGCCTACAAGGCCTCGCTCGAACAGCTGGTTTCCTCCGGGGATGTCCTCTGGTTCAAGTTCGAAGGCGTCAAGCTGCGCCTCGCAGACAACACTTTCTACACCCCTGATTTTGCCGTGATGCAGTCCAATGGGCAGCTCGAAATGCACGAAGTCAAAGGCTTCTGGCAAGACGACGCGCGCGTGAAAATCAAGGTTGCCGCCGATCTTTACCCCTTCCGTTTCATCGCCGCTCGACCGCTCCCGAAGAAGGATGGCGGCGGCTGGTCTGTTGAGGTTTTCGAATGAACATTGTCTGGACAGATGAGAACACCGCCAAGCTGCGGGAAATGTGGGCTGCCGGTAATAGCGCCACGGTGATTGCCGAGCAGCTGGGCGGCGTGTCGCGCAATGCGGTGATCGGGAAGATCGCACGCCTTCGAAACCGGGATGACAGTATCGAGCGTCGGCCGAACCCCGCGACCGCCGGCCGGCCGCCGAAGGCTGTGAAGGTCGCCCGATTGCCACGGCTTAAACCGAAGCCAGTCAAGATCGGCTCTCATCCCATCACATGCGAACCGGTGGTGGCTGATGTCCTGAAGCCGGAACCGCTCAATCTAACGCTTGTCGAGCTGGAACGGTGTGCCTGCCGCTGGCCGGTCGATGGCGAGAAAGAACTGACGCTGTTCTGTGGTCATCGTCAGACTGAAGGCTCTTCCTACTGCGAATATCACAAGCGGGCTGCGCGGGGACGCGGAACCGTTTCCGAGCGCAACGTGATGAAGCTCTCGAAGGTGTTCTTCTGATGGGCCGCCGAAGCGATTTCCCACGCATCGCGCGTGATGCCTATCAGACGATCGATCCGAATGCTGTCCGAAAGCTGGTGCCGCATCTGCGCGGCATCAAGACCTTTGCCGAGCCGTGTGCGGGCGCAGGGTATCTGGTCGGCCAGCTGCAGGAGGCTGGGCTCGAATGCGTCTATGAGGGCGATATCGCCTATGGCTATGATGCCCTGGTCTATCCATTCGATCAGGACGCCAGCTTTGACGCGATCATAAGCAATGTCCCTTGGGATCGGCCGATCCTGCACCAGATGATCCTGCGCTTCCAGGCGATGGCGCCGACATGGCTTTTGTTTGACGCTGAGTGGGCACACACGAAGCAGTCAGCCCCGTTCATGGATCAGTGCAGCCATATCGTTTCTGTCGGCCGCCTCAAGTGGATCCCCGGTACGAAGATGACCGGGAAGGAGAGCTGTGCGTGGTACAGATTTCACGCGCAGCATACCGGCGGCCCGCGTTTTGTGGGGCGGGAGGTGGCGGCATGAGCTACTGGGAGTCTTTGGGCAAGTGCGATGAATGGTACACTCCCGGCTATATTTTCCAAGCTTTGGGATGCCGCTTCGACTTAGACGTTGCTGCGCCGGTAGAAGGGCCGCTGCACGTACCATGTGAAAGCTATATCTTTTCCTCGTCGCTAAACAGAGATTGGACTGGCTTTGTCTGGATGAATCCGCCGTTCGGCGGGAGAAACGGGCTAGTTCCATGGCTGAATAAATTTCTCGACCATGGAAACGGTATCGCTCTAGTTCCAGATCGCACTTCAGCGCCATGGTGGCAGGGATTGGCAGCTCGGGCCGACGCGCTTCTCTTCATTGCTGGCAAAGTGAAGTTTATCCGCCCCGATATGAGCGTTGGCGGTTCCCCATCAAGCGGCACTGTTCTGGCAGCCTGCGGAGAGGTGGGAGTGCAGGCATTGTTGTCTGCCGAGCGCAGCGGTTTGGGACTGTGCATGCGGAGGATGGCCAATGCATGAACGCATCTCCAGCCATGCCATTCTCCGCTACATGGAAAGAGTCATGCGCTTGCCGGTTCAGGAATGGGTCGGCGGCGATGACACCATTTCCGAGAGCGTCAAGGTTCTGCGCGTGTGCCAGCGCGCGGGGGCTTCCCTACATGCGATACAGCGGGAAATCCTGAATCCTTCTGTCCTGGCAGTCATGAAGGCAGGTTTTGCCAACTGCAGGATCAGGCAGGACCGCATCACCTATGTGGTCAAGGACGGCCATGTGATCACCGTCATGCGCGCAAATCCGATGAAGCCGAAGCGCCGCCCGCGTGAAGTGGAGGTGGATTGATGAGCAAGATGCCATGGGTCCGTTTTTTCCCTTCTGACTGGCTCGGCGGCACGCGCGGAATGAGCGCGGTCGAGACCGGAATCTACATCACCCTGATCGCCACCATGTACGAGCGCGGCGCTCCTATCGTTGAAGATCTTCCGCGCCTCGCGCGCCTGTGCGGTGCGTCAAATTCCACTTTCAAAAACGCTCTCGATGCACTTCTCGATGACGGGAAAATCATCCGCACGCCAGCGGGTCTGTGGAATGATCGGGTCGAAAAAGAGCAAGTCTACCTCTCGGAAAAGTCAGAGGTAGGTTCTCGCGCAGCAAACGCGCGCTGGCAGGGAAAACATAATAAAAACAATGCAGATACTTATGCGGACGCATTGCAAGCGCAATCCGAAGGCAATGCTAACCAGAAGCCAGATACCAGATATGAAAAAGAAGAACCTGACGGTTCTTCCAAAAAAAAGCGCGCTTCTCGATTGGCAGACGACTGGGTTCTCCCGGCGGCATGGGGACGCTGGGCGCTCGATCAGGGTCTTCCCGAGCAAATCATCCGCACCGAGGCGGAAAAGTTCAAGGACTACTGGCTGTCCAAGGGCGGCAGAGACGCCACGAAACTCGACTGGGAAGCCACGTGGCGCAACTGGGTTCGAAATGCTGGGCAGCGCCTGCCATCTCGCGGCCCGCCGGCCGCCGCACCCGGTCCCGATGGGCTGCACCGTGACAGCCAGGGCAGGGTCGCAATGTCGGATTTCACGGGG
This sequence comes from Gellertiella sp. DMC107, assembly GCF_056313605.1. Lineage (NCBI taxonomy): Bacteria > Pseudomonadati > Pseudomonadota > Alphaproteobacteria > Hyphomicrobiales > Rhizobiaceae > Gellertiella > Gellertiella sp. DMC107. The sequence continues at coordinate 489,948 of NZ_JBQUZZ010000002.1, forward strand.
CTGTTGCTGGATCGAATAAGGGAACGCGAAGATGGACGCACGATTGAGGCCGATTACCAGCACGGAGCTGGCCATGGAGCTGAACAAGCTTTTCAGCGCTCTCGAGCTGAAGACCGGGAGCCCGGCATCCAAGATGGACGGTTACATCATCGCTTGCCAAGGCCTGCCCTACCAATCCTTGAAGCTGACGATTGAGGCGATCATTTCTGGAAACTTCCCGGAGTTCCGCAAGTGGTGCCCGACTGCTCCGGAGCTGGGCGCGGCTGTTCGCGATCATGCCGAGAACGTGAAGCGGCAGATATCGCTTGCCGAGGAGCGCTTGCAGATCGAAGACAGCAGGCCGGTGGCAGTGCCGGTGAAGCTGGTAGACCAGCGCGTTGCCGAGGCTCGGGCTCTGATGGCCGCAGAGGAGCGGGCCTTGTTGTTCACGGTCAGCAGCGACGCGGAATTCTATGCCCGTCGCCGGGAGGTGCCAGCAGGCGGGACCTATCGGGCCATCCTGTCAGCGGTTTACGGGCCGAAGGGATCGGCAAACCAAGCCCCTGCTTCGGCGGATGTCGAGTGGTGAAATCGGACAACTCTGGACAGGTATAGACAGGTTTAGACAGATGGCGATCACCCAGCGCAACGAAAAATATCTCGATATCTCGGATGTCTGCGAGCGGTTCGGCATTGCCCGCTCGACGCTGTATGTCTGGATGAAGGACGCGACGTTTCCGCCGTCCGTTGTCATCCGAAAGCGCCGGTACTTCAGCGAGCTGGCCTTAGCCAGGTGGGAAGCCGAGCGCGGCGGCGAGGATCCCGACATGCCCTCGCGCCTCCACGGCCTGAAGCCTGTCTCCGGGGTGATCAACGACTATCAGGATTTCGTGGATGCCATGATCAAGCGCCGGTCTGAAATCGGGATCAGCAGCATGGAGCTCGACGCCCGATCCGGAATGCAGGAGGGCTATGTCTCGAAGCTTGAGAATTTCGGCCGGCCACAGGGGCGTGGCATGGGGCCAGAGGTGTTCCCGCTGTGGCTGGGCGGGCTAAAGGTCGGGGTGGTGCTGGTCGAGCTGCCGAGGCGTCCGAGAAGGAAAAGCGGAAGCAAGGTTGACAGTTAGACATCCCGCGGTCGGCTAGCCGACCGCGGGATTTTTCTGGTCATTGCCACCAGCCGAAAGACCGGCCGAACGGGTGAATTCCTGATGCAACGGTGCCCAAAGTAACAAGCGTTGCGAGCCAGATCTGATAGATTTCCAGGCGTAGTTTGTTGCTCGTCACAACGGCTCTGCCGTGCCAGAACAACTGTCCTGTTTCATCATCAATTTCGAGGTGGTCGAAGTCGTCAAAGGCGATAGGTTTAAGTGCCATGTCCGCTGCCTCCTTTGCAGCCGACACTACTGATATGCCGAGTTTTTGGCCGAGTGAAAATAATCTTTCCGTTCCACAGTGATTCACAGGCCTTGACCGGCGATATCCACCAGATCATATACGGGCATGCGGCGAACGAAATGAGAACAAGCACACGAGGATTCGCCATGCGCTCAAGATATCCGGTCTTTGATGACCCCTTCACCTTCATGATCGAAATCGTTGATTCCCAAGGCAAGGCGACCGAAACGCTAGGCGGCGCGAACAACGGGATAGCGGCCAAGCGGGCATACGAGAGCTATCTTGAGCAATACGGACCGGAAGCCATGATCTGCCTTCGCCAAAAGGGGCGGGTCCTGACAAAAGGGTGCGGGGTCAGTTCCCGCCGATGGTGATCTGAGCAGGTTAGCCGTCGTGATGGAGGCAGTCTTGAATTTCGGCGGCTATCCCCTCAACCGTGTCTTGCAACTCTGCGAACAAGCGTGGTGAGCCACTTCAGCTTATAGTCTTTTTCGAACAATAACCAAGAAATGTAAGATATAATTATAACCGCAACGGGGTATACCGTTATCATAACCAAAACGTGTCGATAATTAATCGCAGATCCTTCGTTGAAAATATAGTAATTCCCAAACAGTATTACGGGCCAGTGCCATAGATACAGCGAGAATGATATTTTCCCGAGGAAGTGAAGAGCTGACATCAGCGGTCCGGATCGTTGCGGGAGAACTGCAAAAGAGAGAACCAGCAACGACACAGGGATGATCTTGATCAGCGCGTTGTTGTAACCAACTGTCAGATCTGGTTTCGTGAGTAGCCAGCCGATAATCAGAATGCCAAATGCTGCAAGAGGGAGGGCTTTCCCTGCTGCTTGCGTTCTCACCGTCGTCAGGAACGAGCCGAGGAAGAAGGATAAAGTAAGGCTCTGATTTTCCAGGACAGCGGGATTTGTGTACAGGAATAGGGCGCATGCGGCGGCAGTGAGCAGATTGACCAGAGTGGGTCTGCAGAGCGCCACAATGAACGCGACGATAAAGTAGAAATTCCATTCTATGACAAGCGTCCAACCTGGCCAGTTCCATTCACGCGCAAATCCAGTCATGCTGGCGAATATCAATCCAAGATCGTAGTTATAGTATCGAGGCCAAGGTGATCCTGGGTGCGTGGTCTGGTAATTGTAGGCAAGAATGACGCTGACCAAGACAGCCGGAGCGCATACCAAGGAAATGCGCAAAAATCTGTAATATAAAAACGTGATTGCGCTTCCATTCTCCGAAGAAAGCTTTTGCACGTAAAGGGTTATAACAAAACCAGAAAGCACAAAGAACCCTATCACGGCATATGTGCTTAGTTGCTGCATTATCGGCCACATAAACTCGAATGTGGCATAATCGAAGTTCCCGGGCCGCATGAAAGCTGAGTAACGGACATGAGCCATGATGTGATAGAGGAACACGGTGAAGGCACAGATCCCTCGAAAAATATCGAGGTTCCAGACTCTGCTGTGGCCCACTGACTTAGGCTGCTGGATACGCGCGCTGGCGCCCACGCTAGCTTCTGCAATCAACGTCAAGGCGAAGAACTCCCCAGTTTAATACTGCGAGATCGTGCTTGCATATTTGAGCGACATACTCAAGCAGCAACTAGGTGGTGTGAGTTGTAGATTCAGGTCATCCTATCTGGATGCTGACAGGCTGCTGTATCTTCAGCGATGTCGTCAGCCAGTCGAACTGTATGCCCATGGCCACCGCAGCACAGGCCAGTCGGTAGCGCTTGCGGGCCATGGGGTCGATGTCTTTGGCCGGGTTTTCGAAGTCCTTGATGCTCGATGCGCTGAAGCCTGTCAGCGCGGCCAGCTGATCGCGGGTCAGTTCCAACACCTCCTCGCGCCAATACCTGGCCAGCAGGTGTTCCGGGGCATCAGGCGAGGGCTTTTCCATGGGTGTATCCGCATTGCTGGCAGTCGCGGCACCATGCAGATTTTCGGTTTGCGTGTCCATGGTCATGCGGCCAACGCCCGTTCGCGTGCGGCCATGGTTTCGGGCGGTACCATCATGAAGCTGCCGCGTTTCTTCAGATAGCCGTCCTCGACGGCGTGAATGGCAAGCCAAGCGCCTTCAGGGCCGCGCAGCCGGATGTTTGGTGATATCCCCTGCTGGCAGCGGCCCGGGGACATGCCATCACCAAGGATAGCGCCGCGGCTACGGTCGGCCGGCTCTTCGGCCTCGAGCTGCTGCATGATCTGCCGGGCAGTCTTGGTGGATAGGCTGCAGCATTCGATGTGGAAGCGGACAGCACGGAAGATTTCATCTGTGCCTGTCAGGTGCGCCGTGTCCATCAGGTGTGACCAGTGCTTGTTGTCGCACAGGTCTACAGCATGCCACCATCGGGGCAGCTCGCCACGGTCTCGGCCGAACTCGTCGTGATCCTGCCACACTGCGCGGATGCCGGATCGCTGCTCGATCTCCTCAAGGAATGGCGCGACAAACTCACAATCCCACAACCTCGGATGCCGCAACAGCAGCTGGCTGGATGCTGTCTTGGTCCGGTCGCGGTCCATGAACTCGACAGGGAACCGGTACAGGCGAGACGGGAAGGGGACATGCAGCTTGCTGGTTAGGCCGCGGTTGAGGTTCAGCAAGAACTCGTTGTGCTCCAGCTTCGCGCCCAACAGCGCCTCTTTCAACGGATCGGGCAAGGCCACCGGTGCGGCCGGCGTTGCGGGAGTCGCGTTGTTACCGAAGAAATCGAATGCCAATTGGTCGGCTGATGCTTTGCGCGCCATTGCTCGAAACCCTGATGTGATGGTAAAAGCGGGCATCCTTTCTGTGAGGATCGCCCGCAAGGGTGTGGCCGGGCGCTGGCAATTCGCCCGGCCGTTTCGTTTCAGGCTGCACGGCCCAATGCGGCGCCATAGTGATCAGCGATAATTCGGTTCATGTCGCGCACCAGATCGGCCCGCTTGAACCACACGTGCATCGTAGACTTGCGGAACCAGCGGAACCGGAAATACTCGGTCTCGCATTCGGACTTGCCCTCACGCATGGCTGCGCCCGCGATCTGTGTGGCGTCAGTCTCGAACGGCTTGCCGTCGAGCTGGTGCATGATCCTGTCGAGGTCTCGCACGATGTCGATTGCTTGGCTGCCGTAGCTGCTGCTGTACCACGTTGCATGGTTCATGTAGTGGGACACGGCATAATCAAGGATCATGCGGGTCCCAACGTGGAAGCTGTCGTTCGACTTGAACCCGTTCGGGGCCGACTTGAACGCATTCACCACGCTCTCGTTAAAGATTGCCCCTGCGTTGCTCATCTTGTCGGCAAAGGTCGCAAAGGCTGTCTCGACGGTGAATTCCGGCGGGTTGTCCTCAAGCAGCTTCTGGAATTCGCCCTTCTGCTTCGCGCCCATCAGTGCGCCAAGGCCGGATGCCATCAGCAGATTGTTCCAGCAGTCGCGATCAACACCCTTGCGCCATTCTTGCGCCTGTGAGTTGGTCGAGAACCTTGACCTGCTGGGAGAGGCCAGCGCCTGTGCCCCGCCTGCATACTGAAAAGAGGGGGCTGCGCGCTTTGCTGCTGCGTTTGCGGCCTCAATGGCTGCCTCTGCCTGGGCGAATGCCTCAATGGCTCGCATCCGGTGCGCGACCAGCTCTTCAATGGATGCTTTGCGAATGATGTCAGTGCTCATGGATGTCTCCGCTTCTGTGAGGGGTTTCGGTCTGGCAACCGGATAAGGGCTCGAAAGCCCTTGCCCTGATGTCAGGCGCTCAGCAGACCCTGCAGCGTCACCAGCAGTGCGGGACGGTTGGCAATCGCTGCCTTGCGCTGCCGAGCCAAGTTGATCTCGTCCGCCTTCTTAATGGCGAGGCGCATGAACTTGAGGTGCAGACTGTATTCCCCGGCGCGGTCGAGCTTGTCGGCCATATCGAGCAGCTTTGTCTGGGCAGCGTTCATCAGGGCGATCTCAGCGTCAGCCAGCGCCAGCAGCGCGGGCTTCTTGATCAGCAGCTTGGAGAGAGTGTTGAACATGTCGGCATTCCTTCTGTGAGTGAGTGAGACCGGCTGGCATCCGGTATCAGCACCATCCCACAGGCCCCCAATTCTGTCAAGCAGCACAGACATTAAATATCCATAATAGCGACAAATAGGGATATTAACCGCTGCGACTCGTGCCGGCTGAAACAGGCAAAACAGACATTAAATATCCATCACGGAATGTTACAAATTGTAACTTATGATCAACAACGTTGAAATCATTGGATAATAAACCTGTGCTTTGACAACGCCTGTCCACAGGGGCCACCATCGCGCGGCGTTCCTCCCCCTTCGGCTCTCGCCAACGCCTCCTCTCCATAGCGAAAGTGAGCGCCGACCAAGGCAGCGAACGAAAGCGATCAACGAGCACAGCGAGAGACAGACAGCGATGGTCATGCCCTCGAAGAAGTCCGTTCAGGACCATGCACAGGCAGCGCAGAAAGCAGCTGCTCTCCTCCGGAAAGAAAAAAAAGAGATCGTCCTGACCGAGAAGAACCGGCAGGCAATCGAGCTGATGGTGTTCGAGGGGCTCAAGCGACCGGATGCCGCTCAAGCCGTTGGCCTGACTGATCACGCCCTTCGCACCGCTCTCACCAAGCCTCATGTCCTTGCTTACATGAACGAGCAGATGGAGGTGTTGCGAACGAGCCTCCGCCCTCGTGCGCTGCAAACGATGGAAAAGCTTCTCGATGCCAGCGGTGACAGCACCAAGTTCAAAGCGGCCGAATACCTCGACGGAATGAACCGAGGAAGCCACACGGTCGGCGCTGCTCAGGTCAACGTGCAGATCAACAACAACGTCCAGCTCGACACGCCGGGCTACGTCATCAAGCTCGCTCGAACGGGCGGCAATGAGACGGAGCAGATAGAGCATCTGGGGCAAGGCGAGTCTAACCGGTTAGGATCATTGAAGAATGTTCCTTCCGATGATTGAGGAACGCGGCCCCGTACCCCCTTCGTTCTCGTCCGGAGCCGCGATTGAGGGGGGTGGGGGCAAAAACGGGCGAAAACTTCCCAGTCCACCCCCAACCAATCGATTTCCGACTTTGGGGAAAGGGGATCGGATTTTTTTTATCAGCCATGGAGAAACGCGATGAAGGTCCGATTGCTGGATGAGGTTGCAGAGGCGTGGCGGTTTCTGCCGGGTGATGAGGACCGGCCGCTGTGGGTTCTGGACGCGCTTGTGCGGGGGATTCTGTACTGGAGCGGCGGGGATCCCGGCTATTTCACGCTGGTGGCGCTGACGGGAAATTATCGGGTTCGGCCGGGCGACTGGATTGTGTGCTGGCCGAATGGGCGGCTTGAGCACTTCAAAGCTGATGATTTCGCGGAACGGTTTGAGGTGGTGGCATGACCGAGCTGAAAATCGTGGCCTTCGATTCCAAGGCTGGGCTGAAAGCAGATGTGGTCGAGAAGGCTCGGGAGCTTCTGGCAATGGCTGAGGCGGGGGAGCTTGTCGATCTGTCTTATGCGTCGGCGGCAATCGACGGGGGGATGGTGGTAGGGTTCACCGGAACGGATGATGCGCCCCGGCGCCTAGCTTCCGTGTCGCGGCTGCTCCACCGACTTCATTGCCAGATGGACAGGGATTCGGGCGCATGCTGATCATTGAGCCGCCCCGCCCCAAGGAATTGCCGAAGATCGAGCGGGATGCAGCCGGCCGGAAGATTTATCAGCCTGACGGTGATGTGCTGATCGACTACCTGGAATGCCGGAAGCACGTTTCCATCATCCGCGGGTCCATCGGCTCCGGGACCTCCACTGCGTCGATCATGAAGATGTACATGATTTCGATGGAGCAGGCGCCGCAGGCAGACGGGATCAGGCGGACGCGGTGGGTTGTTGTGCGCAACACGTTCCCCGATCTGAAGGAAACGACGGTCAAGACCTGGCTCGACTGGTTCCCGGAAGAGCAGTACGGGCGGTTTTTCTGGAATCGGCCGTTCCGTCACGAAATCAAGATCGGCAACATGGAGATGGAAGTCATCTTCATCGCGCTCGACAGCCCGGAAGACGTTCGCAAGATGCGATCGCTCGAGGTGACGGGCTTCTGGTTCAACGAGTTGGAGTTCATCGAGAAGGACATCCTGGACGAGGCGGAGTCCCGAACGGGCCGATATCCGGCGGTGAAGGATGGCGGGGCAACTTGGGACGGCATCATTGCCGACATGAACGCGCCGCGCGAGGATCATTTCATTCCGTTGATGATGGGCGAGGTTCCCTTGCCTGATGATTGGACGGAAGAGGAACGGCTCGCATATCGGAAGCCCGACAACTGGGGCTATCACGTGCAGCCGGCGGCGATGCTGGAGATCAAGGATTCGGGCGGCCAGCTGCTCGGGTACAAGATGAACCCGAAGGCCGAGAACACGAAATGGCTGAAGCCGGGCTATTACGGCGAAAAGATCCGCGGCAAGTCGAAACAGTGGATCGACAGCCGCGTGATGAACAAGATCACGGTCTACGTGGATGGCAAGCCGGTCTGGGGGCAGTTCAGCGAAGAGGCGCATGTCTCGAAGCAGCCTCTTGAGCCGATTCCGGGCTGGCCGGTCTATGTGGGGCTCGACTTCGGGAGGAACCCGGCTTGTGTCGTCGGGCAGCTGGTGAACAACCGGTGGCGGATTTTTGCCGAGCTGACGGCGCGCGATGTCGGCGCGTCGATCTTTGCGCCGCTGGTGAAGCAACTGCTCGACCGGCGGCTGGGCAACTGGCATCTCGGGAATGGCCGAAACGAGCAGGGCAATGGCTTCTCTGTCGAATTCTTCGGTGATCCGAAGGGCGATGACGGCACCCAGGCCGACGAACACACGGCTTACGACATTTTCCGCAATCACGGCATGCCGGTGCGGCCGGCGCCGGTCAAGAACAACCACATCCAGACCCGGATTGAGGCTGTCGAGTATGCCATGATCACGATGGTAAACGGCGTTCCGCGCTTTCTGGTGTGCGGCACGAACTGCCGGACGCTGAAGGTGGCCTGTGCCGGCGGGTATCATTTCGCCCGCATCAAAGGCACCTCCCGGCACAAGGAAACGCCCGAGAAAGACCGGTATTCCGACATTTCCGACGCCTGCCAGTACATGGTTCTGGGTGCTGGTGAGGGCAGAGTGGCAACCGGACAGGAGCGCCGCGGCGGTCGCGAGCCTGTTGACGTCCGGATCAGACAGAAAACGAGGCGGCGCGGTGGCTTCTGACGGAATTAACGGCGGGATTCCTGCCGATCAGCTCGAACCGGCAGACTGGTACGTCGTTTTTCACACGAAGACGCACCGACGTTGGCTGAGTTGGCTGGCGATGGGGCGTTTCAAGCATGTTTCCGCCTTTGGCTGGGTGCCGAGAGCGCAAACCTGGGTGTTCTTCGATTTCAATCTGGATCGCAGTCGGATCTATGTGGTGGGGAACCACGAAGCGGACGGCATGCTGGCGGCTTTTGCTCACGGAAACACGATTGTCCGCATGGCGCGGCCCCTGATCCCCGGCAACAAGATGCGCTGGAGCGTGGGCATGTGGTGTGTCCCCGCCGTCGCTCATCTCGTCGGGCTGCCGCTGAGTGCTTTGCGCCCGGACACCCTCTTTCGGCAATGTCTCGCCCATGGTGGCGAGATAATGTGACCGGAAGGATAGAAAAATGAAGCCGAAAATTGACACTGATCCGGAACTGGTTCGGCAGCAGCTGGCGGCTTCCTCTGCAAAAGTGAAATCCATTCAGGATCGGCTCTCGACCGAAACGGATCAGTCGCTGCGCTATTTCGGCACGCGCCGAGCCATGGCCGGCGTGAAGTCCTCGCCGCTTATTGCAACGAAGTGAGGGCGGCATGGCCGATGATATGAAGAGGCTGGCTGAAGAAGCGAGCGCAAAACTGAAGGAGGCCCGAGAGCAGAAGGCGACAAGTCGCCCCGATCTGCAGGAGGCCTATTTCTTCACGCGCCCCCGGCTCTCCTACAGCGTGGATTCCACAAGCCGAGCTTCCCGCCGCAGGAGTGAGCAGAGTGAAGAACTCGCGACAGGTATCGGATCTGAGGTTTCCGAGGACTTTGCGACGGAAGTCATATCCGCATTTTTCCCGCAGGGAACGAACTGGGTCGAGTCCTCTCTCGATGAATCCGAAATCGCTGGGCTGGGGCTTGAGCCGTTTCAGGTCGGGGAGCTGATCAAGAAGGCGATGGCGCGCGATCGGAAGATATTCTCAGCGATCCGGGCTTCCAACTTCGATGCCGAGCTTGGCACAATTCTCGATCCCCACGCGGCTGTCGGCACGATTGCGCTGTGGGTGGACAAGCCTTTCAACACGCGCCCAATCACCGTGAAGCATATCCCGCCGAATGAGCTGGAATTCAACGTCGAGGAAGATGGCAGCGTTGGGGACCGGTTCCGCATCCGGCATGCGCGGACTGCCAAGCTGCGCTCCATCCTTCCCGGGATCAAGTTCCCTGAGAAGATCGAACGAAAGATCAGGGACGCGAAGAACAGCACTTCCGAGGTGGCTTGGTGCTTCTGGCGCGACTGGTCAGATCCAGAGGCAGACCTCTGGAAACATGTCATCCTGGTCGACGGGATCGCTGTTCATGAGCAGGATCTCGAAGGCGAGGGGTGCTTGCCCCTGATCATCGCGCGCATGTCCCCCGATGCAAGTTTTGCCTGGGGCTTCGGTCCTTCGATCAAGGCTCTACAGGAATATCGCGTTCTGGATGTCATCACGGCCGGCACTCAGGATCGTGTCGATATCGCGATGAATCCGCCCGTCACCTATCCCGATGATGGAATTCTGAATTTTGAAGGCGGCATCGAGGCGGGCAAGGCCTATCCCGCACGGCCTGGATCGGGCAAGGACATCGCCCCAATCTACTTCGAGGGCAACCCGGATCTCGGATTTTACACCGCATCAGATCTTGAGCGGCGTATCCGGAGGAAGCATTTCGCTGACTATCCGGAGCAGAAGGGCGACACGCCGCCGACAGCCACCCAGTGGGCCGACGAGATGGTGAAGAGCCAGCGCCGCATCGGAACGCCGGGCAAGAAGTTCTGGCGCGAGGGCCCATATGCGATCTATCGCCGGTTCGAGTGGCTGCTCGACAAGGACGGCAAGATAGAGCCGTTGGAATTCAAAGGCAGGGCGGTGACCCTCTCCGCAAACAATCCGGCCACACAGGCGGCCGACAATCAGAAAGTCATGGTGGCGGGTAATCTCCTCACCATGGCGAAGAGCTATTTCCCCGAAACGGCTCAGGCGGCCATCGATGAGCTGAAGACCATCGAGAAGTTCAAAGGCGCGATGAAGGACGAGCTCGTTGTTCTGCGCGACGAACAGCAGGTCAGGGAAATGGTCGGTAACATTCTTGGCGCCGCCCAACAGGCGGGCGTCGTTCCGCAGGGGTAACCATGGCTCGCTTCAAGCTCAATGACGATGACGTTCGGGCCGCGCTGTCGTGGTTCGAAAAACAGCCGCAGGGCAAGGTCTTCTTCTCGGCGCTCCAGAGCGTTGTCGAGGAAATCGGCCCCACCGAGACCTGTGCTTTGCACGCTCACAACGCTCGCCGCACATTCGCTGCCAATCTGATTGCGATGGCAGAGGTAGGTACGAGCGATGACGGAACAGCAGAAGGTGAGCGGAGAAATGGGAGTGGAGTCCCGACACGAAAGACACTGCGGCGAGGCCCCTCGGCACGGGGCTAGCGCAGGCGCATTCGTGCTTTCTTCTCCGTTCGGACCGCGTATCATGTTGGCTCCCGAAGGGGGTGCGGCGGGTGCCGGTGGAGCTGCCGATGGTGGCGCCGCCGGCACCGATCCCGCCCCGCCCGTCGCTGATCCGGCCGCTGGGGCTGCGTCTGCCGCCCCGGCCGAGCCGGCTGCGAAACCGGAGCGCCCTGACTATCTCCCCGAAAGCTTCTGGGACGCCGAAAAAGGCTTCAAGGCGGACGAGTTCAACGAGCTGCTTGCCTTCAAGGCCGAGCGCGATGCCAATATGGCGCAGGTCCCCGAAACCAAGGACGGCTACCGGGTCTCTCTGCCTGCCGATTTCAAGCTGCCCGATGGGGTGACGCTGCCGGAAGGGCAGGAGATCGGCATCAACGAAGATGACCCGCGCATCGCGTTCGCCCGCGATTTCGCCCACTCCCGCAACATGAGCCAGGCCGACTTCGAGCAGATGCTTGCGCTTGGCGTGCAGATGGACGCGGCGCAGCACCAGAATTTCTCGGAAGCCCTTTCGAAGGAAGTCGAGAAGCTGGGGCCGAAGGGCAAGGAGCGGGTTTCCGCAGTCACCACCTGGCTTGGCGCGAAGATCGGCGGGGAGTTGGCGGGCGCGCTGGCCCCGATGCTCTACAGCGCAAAACAGGTCGAAGCTTTTGAGGCGGTAATGCGCCTCAACAGAGGGCAGATCCCGGGCAATCCGGGTTCTGGGCGCGATGCAGTAGGCGGTAGCCAGAAAATCGAAGGCTACGAGATCATGAATTTCCGTCAGCGCATGGCCGCCATCGACGCCATGGGCCGGAAGTAAGGAGCAACTTTTATGGCTATCACACCGATCCCCTCTTCCATCTCCGCGCCGATCTCGCTGGCCGAATACGCCAAGACCCTTGATGAATCCTCCCGTGAGCGGGTGTTTGTCGAGAACATGGCTCGCACTTCGGACTTGCTGGCGGCATTCCCGTTCCTTCCGGCCATCAACGGCAAGAAGGAATTCATGGATATCGGCCGTCTGCCGAGCGTCGGCTTCCGTAATTTCAACGCACAGGGCAACAAGGACACCGGCTCCTTCAACCTGCGCGAAGAAGACACCTTCCCGATTGATGAATTCGTGGAAGTGGACCGCGCGCTGGTGGATCGCCTCGGCCCCGATCATCGCTACAAGCAGATGGAGCTGAAGAATATCGCTCTCGCGCAGTTCGCCTCCCAGATCATCATCAAGGGCGACAACTCTGCGACCGGCGCCAAGCAGCCGAACGGTATCCAGACGCGCTGCAACCAGCTGAACGTCAACCTGTTCAACAACTCGGCGGCGTCCGGCGGCGCGGCTCTGTCCCTGACCAACCTGGACATGCTGTACTGGTCGGTCAACAAGCCTACCCACTGGCTGTTCCCGCGCACCCTCATGCCGTTCCTCGATGCGGCCGCGCGCAACACCACGCTTACCGGTCAGTCGCTGGCCTATGACGCAGCTCCGGACGAGTTCGGCCGCCGTATCATGCGCTACAAGGGCCTGCCGATCCTGTTCGGCTACGAGCCCGACGATACGCCCGATCTGCTCCCCATGACGGAAGTCGCTGCCGGCGGCGGCGGCGCTGTCACCGGATCCATTTACTGCCTCTCGCTTGGCGATGGGAAGTTCTACGGCATCGAGCAGACCCCGCTCAATGTGGGCGAGTTCCAGCGCCAGGTCGGCACGCCGTTCGATGTCGCAGAAATCAAGTGGGACTGGGGTATTGTTCGCGAGCATCCGCGCGCGTTCAGCCGCCTGACCTCGATCACCGCAGCAACCATCGTGGCGTAAGCCACGGTGGGTTCTGCAAAGCGAAACCTATCAGGAGTCTGAGCTATGCCTCTTTCGCAGTCCACTCTTCCCTCTGTTGTCCCGGATTGGGATGTTCCTTTTGATGTCGTGACCGCGTTTGCCAATGGCCAGACGCTGACCGCATCGGGTTACATCAACGCGATCCAGGCCCAGGTCGATATCGGCGTTGGCCGCTGGATCGGCAAGCTGTGCCTCGATATCTCGGCGCTCGATCTTTCGTCCGGTGACGAAACCTATCGTATCCTGCTGCTGGGCTCGAACGACGCGGCTTTCGCCAACGGCAACGTGGAGCTTCTGGCGTTCCAGGACTTCGCCGCGGCAACCGCCGGCCGGCTGCTCCCGACTGTCTGCCCGCCGTCGAATGCGGTCCCCAGCACGGGCAAGAGTTCCAGCCGCTTCATCGTGCCGGTGACCAACCAGCGCGGCATCTTCACCTTCCGCTATCTCCAGCTGTATCTGGTGGCAGCGGGCACCACGCCGTCCATCACGCTCGCCGCATGGCTGGCCGGTGACCTGAGCTGCTAAGGCAGCTCGGGCTTCCCCTTCAGGAGAACTGACCCATGCTCAAGACGATCTATCACAAAAAGAATGGTCCGCAGGAAATGTACGAGATCGACGCTCGTGCAGCCGTTTCCCGTCACCCCGCCGAATGGTCGAACGAACCGTGGCCGGAGGGTGTGGCGGCGGTCTCCGATCCCGCCGAGCCCGGCACTGGTGGCGACGTCGTGGAAATCTACGAGGCGCGCGAGAAGGGAAAGGGCTGGTGGGCCATCTATGACGCCAACGGTGCCGAGATGGGCAAATCCATCCGCGAGGCCGATGGCATCGCCTTCAACCAGATGACGGCTGAAGACCGGGCTGAATATGTCGCCGCCCATGTGGCGGACAGCTGAGGCCAGCCGCTCTTTCATCGCGACCGGCTAGCTGAAGAACCTCGGAGCGTAATTGCTCCGGGGTTTTTTGTTGTGCTTTGCCCGTCCTTTCGCGGCCCGTCATTCTCGGCACATGGATAGGCTGTCGATAATCAATAATGCGCTCTTCGCAACCGGCAACGACGCGGTCAACAACGCGGACGGATCGGACGAATATCGCGTGGCAAACGGCGCCTTCGAGCGCTATTCCCTGGAAGTGATGGCGAGCCATCCATGGCTCTTCGCCACCACCATTGACGCGCTGTCGCGCGCTCCGGATACCGACAACAAGTCGCGCCGGTATCCTTACAATGCCTTCCGACTTCCGCCTGATCGGCTGCACGTCAAAACGGTTTTCTACCGCACTTCTGTCCTGACGGAATACGAGATCCTGGGCGATATCCTTTCCTGTCATTTCGAATCCGAGATCTATGTCGAAGTGGTGAAGGCCACCAACGAAGAACGCTGGCATCCTGTCGTGATTTCGGCTCTCACCCTCTATGTCGAGGCTGGAATTCTTCGTGGGCTAAATGAGGATTTCACAGAGGCCAGCCGTCGCGAAGGCCGTGCCGACGCTCTCCTAGTGGAAGCACGGCCAGCGGTCGATCAGCAGAACCCTGGGCGGAACCTGTTCCGCAGCAGCATTGCCGCAGCGCGAAGGACGCGCCGGGTATGAGCATCAAGGAGATCATCGTCAGGCAGCGAGATTTTTCAGCTGGGGAGATCAATCCCGATGCGTTACGTCGTGACGATCTAGAGCTGCTGAAGCTTGGCGTTCGCAAGGCGCGCAATCTGGTGTCGCTGCCAACCGGGGGGCTGACACGTCGGCAGGGCCGCCGGATGCTGTTTCAGGAGCTTGGCGTCAACGTCGATTTTAAGCCGTTCGATGACGTGGCTTACACGCTTGTTTTCACGGCTGGCGGCGTCAGTATTAGGTCTAGTAGCGGCGCTTTGGTGGCTAAACTCGCAGCCCCATGGAACTCTACCGATCTAGACTCGCTCGTGATCGAGTCCATGGACAACGAGGTGTTCGTTGCATGGGGCGCTGCTATGCGGGTGATCCGCGTTGATAAAGCAACCCGCGTCTGGTCTATTTCTGTATTCAAGTTCAAGACCGATATTGCCGGTGCAGTTCGTGTGCCGTTTTATCGCTTCGATGATACTGTGAACATCACAATGCAGCCGTCTGCTCTGACGGGCAGCATCACGCTCACATTCTCAGGCGCCGCGCTGAATAGCCTTCATGCTGGGACCGTGTTCCGGTACGGCGGGCGGCAAATTCTGATAAACTCGGTGCTGTCCTCGAAAGTGGCATCGGCCACTGTGTTGGAAAAGCTTCCTCCCACGTATCAGGTGACCGTCGCAGACGGCACCGGGTTTTCGGTCGGGCAAATCCTGGAGACAGACACAACGGGCTCCAAGGGCGAAGTCGCCGCGATTGCAGGCAATATCATCACGATGGTAGCGCTATATCGGCTTATCACGCCAGAGGTGAACGAGAAGCTGGTGAGCCCGTCCGCTTCCAGCAAGATCACAGCCGTGAGCCTTTCGCCATCTCCCGCTGCCGCGTTGCAGTGGGAAGAGCAGTTCATTTCCGACTATCGCGGCTGGCCGCGGTCTGTCTCCAAGGACAGGCAACGCCTCATCATGGGCAATTTCCCTCAGAAAAAGAATGCTGTGTTCTGGACTGCTGTGGGCGACAATCGCGATGGCCTGATTGGAGGCGACGCGCAAGACGCTATCTTGGAATTCATCGGTGAGGAATGCCAAGTCTTCCATGTTGTGGGGGGCTATGACGAATTTGCCGTTACCGACAAGGGTGTCTATTACATCCCCATTTCCGTGGGTGCGCCCCTTCAGCCTGGGTCCGTCGAGTTCCGTATCATCTTCTCAAGCGAGCTTTCCGACATCCGCCCAATCCAGGTTACCGAAGGTCTCATCTTTGTCGACAAAGCAAGAACCGGAATTTACGCGATCTCTGCCACGGGTCAGACCGCGCGCCCCTATATTGCAAACGAGATCAACCGGTTTCACCGACATCTGTTCTCGGACGTGAAGAGCATTGCTGCTACCTCGGCGACACCTGATTTCCCGGCGCGTCAAGTCTACGTGGTGAACGGCGACGGAACCTATGTCACGGGTCAATTCAATGCAGACCGGGAGTATGTCGGCTGGCTGAAGCAAGAAGGGGCCGGCAAGGTTCTCAGCGTTGCAGGGTCATATGGCAAAGCCATGTTCATGACGACTTATACGTTTGGAAGCACTGTGGTTGGTGTTGCCGAGCAACTGGATGGTTTGCTGCTTTGCGACTGTGCGAAGACGATCAGCACTTCAGACCCAGCGGATTTCTTGGAGTTTGCTGACGGAAGCCCATTGCGGTTGAACAGTGGCCAGCCTTTGTCTCTCTCCGCTGTTGCGGCGCTCTTCTACGCGGGGCGCACTGTTTCTGTCTATGGCGGCGGTTTCTATCTGGGTCCCGTTACGGTGCCTTCGGATGGAATCCTCACAGGGTTTTCGAATTACAGCGAAATCACGTTGGGCGTGGATTTCGATTTCTATCTTTCCCCGCTGTTCCCGAACATCGAGGGTGGGGAGGTTGCTGGCCAAGGTCAGCAAAAGCGCAAGATCGCGAAAATGAAGATCACGGTTCGCGACACTCAGGAATTTCAGGTGGGCAGCAAAATTCTCGGTTCATATCGGGGGAACGAGGACACGACATTGCCAGTGCCAGAACGTGATCAGACCTATCGCTATCGAGAAGTCGGACGATCAGAAGATCCGGAAGTCATGATCAAGAGCACTTTCCCCGGCCAGTTCAAGCTTATCGAACTCAACACCAGGATAACACTCTAATGGCAGCGATCGCACCCATTCTTGGCCTTGCTGGCTCCCTGGTCGGAGCCTACGGGCAATATCAGGCCGGCCAGTTTGCCGCCGCACAGTCTGAAAAACAGGCTGCTGTTGGGCGCGTGCAGGCTGATCAGATCGATTCCAGCTATCGCGACGAACTGAATTCCACCATCGCGAATATCCGCACGATCCGTGCTTCGGCGGGCGTAGGAGCGGGGTCGCCCACAGGCATGGCCGTCGAGGCGAAACAGGCCGCCACCAGTGATCGTGACCGCATGATTGATGTGGGGTCACGTCGAATGCAGGCGAATTCCGATGAGCAGGACGCCAAATTTCGGCGCTCTTCCGCAGGCTGGGCGCTCCTCGGCGGCGCGGCCACTGGTCTTTCCAAGTTCTATGGGTCGTAATTCATGGTCAAGCTTCCTGAAATCCAGCCTCGCGGGGCGGTCACGCGCGCCCCACAATCCTCTCTCAGCCCGGCAGAGATCGCCAACCCATTCCAGCAGATCGCAAACGCGCTGGAATCCTGGGGCGACACCTTCCAGAAGAAGGAAATGGCAGACGCCGCCACGGCTGGGGAGAACGCCGTCTATCGCGACCAGCA
Organism: Gellertiella sp. DMC107; assembly: GCF_056313605.1. Classification (NCBI taxonomy): domain Bacteria; kingdom Pseudomonadati; phylum Pseudomonadota; class Alphaproteobacteria; order Hyphomicrobiales; family Rhizobiaceae; genus Gellertiella; species Gellertiella sp. DMC107. The sequence continues at coordinate 507,214 of NZ_JBQUZZ010000002.1, forward strand.
GGGGAACTTGAAGGTTGACCTGCAATCCAACCTCTCTGCGCGCGGTCGGGCCTATAATGCAGCCGCGGCGCAGGGCTATTCTGCCAGAGTGGCCGGGGACATCCGTGCGGCTGGCGTGCGGCTTTCAAACGAGGCCAAGGGCAATGTGGATGCATTCTCGGAGTCCTGGCGGGGCTTCCGCGATCAGATGTTAGCCAACACCCCGGCCGATTACCGCGGTGCTGTCACGACGATGCTCGACACAGAGGGGCCGCGCCTTCAGCTTGGGGTTTCCGAGCAAAAGCGGACTTCCGATCTGAAGGAATTCGAGGGCAACATCAAATCGGAAATTCAGTTTCTGGATGATGAGGCATCGACGCTTGCAAGATCCGGCGGCACGAACACGCCCGCCTATATGGAGAAAACCCAGCAAATCCGAACGCTGTATCAGCAGCTCGCGGACAACCCCGACTTTGTGGTGGGGCAGGGTGAGGCTGACATCGCGCTGAAGCGCATGGAAGGGCGCCATATGTCCGAGGCCATGCTCGGCCAGGTCGATAAGGCGCTTTCTTCGGCCAATGGCATCGCGGAGGCCCGCAAGCTGTCTTCGGCCATTCTTACCGATCCGAACATCCCGCTTTCTCCCGCTGAACGCCGTCAGTATGCCGGGTTGGCGAATGAGCGGATCAGCGGCTTCGTCGCGCAGGCGAAGGCCAACCTGAAGCCCGTACAAGATCGCTCCACCGCTATCCAGAAGCGACTGAAGGAAGGCGTTGGCCTCGACGCTGACGATATCGACCAGACGGCAGCCGAGCTTGCACGTGGCGGTGATCTGGCTGGGGCAACGGAGCTGATCAACTCCCGCGCTCTGGCACGGACGCTTCAGGTGTTCCGTGGTTCGGATAATCCGCAGCAGGTCGCGATGGCCGAGCAGGCGATACGGGGGCAGTCCGGTGGCTCGATCATCGACAAAATCGTGGGCGTCGAAAGCGGTGGGAACGATGCCGCACAGAATCCGAAATCGTCTGCCGGCGGCGCAGGTCAGTTCATCGATTCCACCTGGCTTTCGATGATCAAGAAATACCGTCCGGACATCGCGGAGGGTAAATCAGCACAGGAGCTGATCGCCTTGAAAAAGGACGGCTCGCTGTCGCGCGAAATGACCGCACGATATGCCCAAGAGAACAAGGATTTCCTTCAGTCGCAGGGGCTTCAGACCACGGATGGGAATGTCTATCTGGCGCATTTTCTTGGCCCCCGCGGTGCGGCGCAGGTGCTGAAAGCATCTCCGGGAACGTCCATCGCTGCAATTGTTGGGCAGGATGCCGTTAACGCGAATCCATTCCTGCAAGGCAAAACTGCCGCCGACGTGATCGCCTGGGCCGACAAGAAGATGGGCGGATCTGGAGTCGCCACATCCATCGATCCAGAGCTGGTGAAGGAATACCGGACCGAAGTCACCTCGGATGCCAAGGCGCTGTTCGCTGATATCAAGGCGGGGAACGACCGAGGCCTAACCCCCGCTGTCTCGAACATCGATCTTCTGAGCCGGCAGCTCGCCATGGTCGATGATCAGGATTTCCGCAAGGAGGTGGCAGACTATTTCACGGCGCAGGCCGCTACAGCTGGAGCCGCCGGATTGGCTCCCGCGCAGATGGAAAGCCTGATTGCCGGGCTGCGGTCAGATAATGCGGATGGGTTCACCGTCGCGCAGGCTCAAATTGTGCAGGGGCTGGAAGACACAGCCAAGGCGCAGCAGGAAGCTTTGAAAAACGACCCGCTCGGCTACGGGCTGAACCGCCGCCTTATTCAGCAGGTTCCCGGGCTCGATCTCCAGCAGCCGGAATCGTGGGCTCAGACCTTCCAGGGTTTGCAAAACGGGGTTGACGTGATGCGCGCGCGGGGTCTGACCGGCAACATCCCGGCGCTTCGGCCCGGAATGCAGCAGCAGGTTCAGCAGTTCCTGACCACGGCGACGCCGGGGGATGCTGTGCAGTTTCTCGGCACAATGCAGGCCAGCCTCAGTCCCGATACCTATCAGGCGACCATGTCGGCTATCTCGGGCAAGGGGAATGGAACGGCATTCGCCGCTGCGGGTGCGCTGGTAGGGGAGAACCCGCAGGCCGCCGAAGGCATATTGCGCGGGCAACAGCTTCTCGCCACGAACCCCAATCTGGCGCCCAAGAAAACGGACACGAACGCAGCAACCGTTGATGAGCTGCTGCCGCCCACTGTGTTCCTGCCTGCTATGGAAGGCGCGCGACAGTCGATCCTCGACGCGGCCACGGCGCGCTATGCGGACCTTTCCAGCCAGGCGGGCGATACCAGCGGCGAGCTTGACGAAACCCGCATGACGCAGGCCATCAACGAGGTAACCGGCGGTCTGGTCGACATGAACGGGTTTCAGGTGGTGGCCCCGAAGTATGGCGCGTCTCAGGACGACTTCGATCAGATGCTGGAATCGCTGAAGGATGAAGATCTTCGCGGCGCCGTGACACAGGATGGAACCCGGATCGCAGCCAGGGACCTGCTCAATCAGGGCCGTCTCACTGCACTTGCACCGGGCCGATATGCGCTTGCCTTTGGCCCCGCTGAGAACCCTCGTTATGCGCTTCGCCAGCCCTCTCCCGGGTCCTACGGCGGGCCGTCCGTGTTCGTCCTCGATCTCAGGGGTAAGTGATGCCGTTCCTTGTCGATGAAACCCAGATGCGCGGCGCGTTGGAAGCTGCCGCACAACGGCCATTCGAAGGTATCGATCCGGGTTTCGCCGCCCGGTTCTCCGCCGATCTGGAAGCCATGCAGAATTTTTCGAACTCCAATGCCGAGTATCGGACTCGCGTGGCGGCCGAGAACGATTTTCAGAACGAGTTCTATAAGGCCAGCGGGCAGATGCTGCCTAACTGGTCGGACAGCGTTCTCCCGTTCAAGCGCGAGGAGGCTGTGAAGCAGTTCGAGGCATGGAAAAAGAACAACCCCGATAGCAGTCTGGAATTCCCGACGCCGGAAGTCATCCGCCGCAAGGCAGACGAGAAGGCATTGCAGGCCCGGGAAAAATCCACGTCGCTGGCGGAGCGGTCCACCGGCTGGGGCTCCACCGTCGGCGGGGCGCTAGGCACCATGGCAGGGGCGCTCTCGGACCCGGTCAACCTGCTTTCCGGCGCCTTTGGTGGATGGGAAGGCGGTATCCTGCGGACTGCGCTGACCGAAGGTGCAATTGGTGTTGCGTCGGAGTCTGTGGTGCAGGCAACAGCATTTCAGCGGAAGCAGCGCCTGGATCCGAACTATTCGGCCGGCGACGCACTCTTTGAGGTTGGCGCGGCTGGGGTGGGGGCGGCTGCGCTGGGCGCTGGAATAAAGGGTCTGGCCGCCGCGTGGAGCCGAGCCAAGACGGGGTACTGGCCGTCGCACGTTCGGGATGTCGGGACCGTGGTGACGCGGGAAGCCGCTGTTCCCACCTCGCGACTGCCGAAAACCGTCGGCGGCGACATGGCCTATCGCAACGCGATCGACAAAGCGGCGGATGACCTATCGAAGGGCAAGCCGGTCGAGTTGCCGCCGGAAGTCTTCCTTGAAACGAACGTGCGGCCGGGCCGGGTCTATGACGCGGATGGCAACTCCATCGGCGTGAAGTATGAGGTGGTGGAGGCCGCCGATCTGGTCACATCCCATAATGACGCGATGCAGCCGAACCCGGCTTTCCCTGCCGAGCTGCAGCCACGTGACCGCTCCCGCGCGCTCTCTCACGATCAGATCAATTCCATTGCCGCTAATCTTCAGCCCGAGCGCCTTGGCCCTTCGCCACAGGCGGAGTCCGGTGCTCCCATCGTCGGGCCCGATGGGATTGTGGAAAGCGGGAATGGCCGGGTCATGGCATTGCGGCGGGCGTATCAGGACGCTGGCGTGCCGTCCGAGAACTATCGCAATTTCCTGCGCTCGCAGAACTTCGACATCGAGGGCTTCACTAACCCGGTTCTGATTGCCCGGCGTGTCACCGATCTGGAAGACAATGCCCGCGTCGGTTTCGTCACTGCTGCGAACCGTTCCACCGCGATGCGGATGGGTGCCTCTGAACAGGCCCTGTCCGACGCGCGCATGATCGATAGCGCGATGCTCGATACCCTTCAGGGGTCAGATATCAAGTCCGCGGCCAATCAGCAGTTCACGCGCGGGTTCATGGCCAAGCTGCCACGATCCGAACAGGGGTCGCTGATGGATGGCGGTGGTTTTCTCAGCCAGGACGGCGAGCGCCGCATCACTGCCGCGCTTATGGGGCGGGCTTACGGCGAGCCCGCGCTCCTCGGCCGGGCGCTCGAAGACACAGACAACAACATCAAGGCCATTGCCGGGGCGCTGGCCGACGCTTCCGGGCCGTGGTCGCGCCTGCGCGATGCTGTCACGCGGGGGCAGATACCGGCCGGGATGGATATCACCGATGACCTGATGAACGCGGTTCGCATGGTCATGAAGGCCCGCGATGAGGGCCGGTCCATGTCCGATCTGGTCAATCAAGCTGAGATGTTCGGCGGGCCGGATGAGCTGTCGAAGCTGGTGGCGCGGGCTCTGTTCTCGGATGGGGACCTGAAGCGGCCGGTAGGTCGTGCCCGTCTGGCCGCCTTCCTCAATGATTTCGCGGAAGAGGCGATGAAGAATGACGCCGGGCCGCGCCTATTCGGGGATGCTCTCGGCGCCCCAGACATCCTCAAGTCGTCGCTGGATCGTGTGGGCCGCTCGGATCTGGCGCAGATGGCAGAAGAGCAGCTTACGCCCGAGGCCATCGACAAAATCGCAGCCAAGCCTGAAACGGTTGAAGCCCATATTCAGGCAGCGCAACAGCTCCGTGCGGAGCGCCCGGGGATTACGGTTGATCTGGGCGACGGCATGGGCGAGCGATCCCTTGATGACATCCTGGATGAAGCAGATGATGAGATCGCCGCCGGCAAGGAAATCGAAGCCTGCGCGACTGGCACGGAGGTTGCCGCACAATGAGCATTGCCAACTGCCTGACGAAGCTAGTCGCCGCTGAGCGGATCACCCAGAAGCAGGCCGACGATGCGCTGGCGCTTCATGAGGGCCTTCAGCAGCGTCTCTATCCGACCATGGGGCCGGCATCCGCCGAGGCCGCATCTGCGCTGGAAGCTGCCCGCGTGATGATGCAGGCGGCCAAAGAGCGGAAATTCGCCGCGGCGAAACAGGCGATCGCTTATGCGCAAGCCCTTGACCGGATGGAGAAGCACCCTTCCGGAAAAACTGTGGGCCTCATGAGCATGATCGTTCGCGACAATCTTGAGGGCGGCGCGGCCATGGGCAATGCCATCCACATCGATGGTCACAGCGAGAACGTGACAAAGCGGTTGCTCGGCATGATGGACGGCGCGCTGAAGCCGTATGCCTCGAAGCTGGCCGGGCTGCGCCAGGACACGGAGTCCGTCTGGAACATTGCCCGCGAGTTGTTCGGGGACGATACCGGCGATCAGGCGGCAAAGGCGGCGGCGGTCGGCTGGAAGCAGACAGTGGAATATGGGGTAGAGCGCGCCAAGCGAGCCGGCAAGGTTCTTTCGGTTCTCGAAGATTGGCGCTTGCCGCAGTATTGGGACAGCACCCGGGTCCGGAAATTCTCACAAGCGGATTTCGTCAACGACCTGATGACCGAGTTCGAGGCCGGGAATATCAAGGTCATGGATAAGGCGGGGCAGGGCGAGGCACCCCGCGCCGCAGTCGGCGGCATCATCGCCAACGCCTTCAAGGATATCACCTTGGGGAAGGCTTCCCATGGCGCGGGCGGGTTCTCGAACCAGCTCCGGGTTTTCCGGTTCCAGAATGCGGATTCCTACGTCCGCTTGATGAAGAAGTACGGGATCGGTGATGGCGGCCTCTATAACACCCTTGTCGGCCACATCAGCGGCATGGGCCGAGAAATTGCCACTCTCGAGATAATGGGCCCGAACTACGAAAGCACCTTCAACAAGCTGTTGGAAATAGCCCAACAGGACGATGCGGTTCGAAACACGACCCTGCTTGCAAAGGCGAAACGGTCAATCACGCTGAACAGTCCCGCAGCCGTCAAGCGGACGTGGGACGCTGCCACCGGAAAGCTCGGCGTGGCTCAAAGCGAACTGATCGCAGGAATCGCCGGGGGGATGCGCAACATACAGACAGCCGCTCGCCTCGGGTCAGCCACTATCGCTGCGATCCCCGGCGACAGCTTTACGGCCGCGCTTGCCGCGAACCACAATGGCGTGCCTGCTGCGGCTGTGCTGGGGCGCCTGGTCAAGGACCTGACGGTGAACCGTGAAGGCGCTGAAGAGATTGCCCGCATGGTCAACCTGACGGCGGAATCCATCATCGATCATGCCCTAGGCAGCAAGCGCTTCGCGGACGAGGTGGTGGGGCAGGGTCTTACCGGGCGCGTGGCTGACACCACAATGCGGTTGACCGGCATCAACGTGTGGACTGAAGGCCTGAAGCGGGCATGGGCCATGGAGTTCAACTCCTTCATTGCCCGGCAGGCTGATCATGATTTCGAGGCCGTCGACCCGGCCTTTCAAGGTTTCCTTCGTCGCTATGGGTTCACGGCGGCGGATTGGGACAGCCTGCGCGCCACCCCAGCATTGCTTGCTGACGGTGCCCGGTTCTTCGATGTGAACGGTGTCGAGGATCAGGCGCTTGCTGACCGGCTGATGTCCGCCATTATCGATGAGCGGAAATTCGCGATCATCGAACCGGATTCGCGCATTCGCGGCGCCATGTCGGGCGGGCTCCAGCGCGGCACGTTCGTGGGCGAAATCGTTCGCAGCGCGACCCAGTTCAAGAGCTTCCCGATGACGTTCATGATGACCCACATGATGCGATCCGCGATACAGGATGGCATGTGGGGCAAGGTGGCGGCAGGGACAAAGTTGGTGACGCTGATGACGATTGCCGGCGCTGTCACCTCGCAAATGCAGTCGCTTGTCGCCGGCCGCGATCCGCAGGACATGAGCACCCAGCAGTTCTGGGCGCAGGCGTTCATCCGGGGCGGCGGCGGCGGGATGCTGGGCGATCTGGTCTATTCCTCCACCACCCGGGGCGGCGATGGGATCACGCAATACGTTCTTGGCCCGGGGCCGGGTGAAATCATTTCCAGCATTGGCGATGCCGCGCAGGCTGCTGCGGGGAACAAGGAGATGACGGGCAAGATGCTAGCTCAGCACCTCAAGGCCTGGACGCCCGGCTCCTCGATATGGTTCGCCAAAATAGCGACCGATCGCATGCTCTTCGATCAGGTGCAGGCAATGGTAGATCCCGACTATCGACAGACCTTTGCCCGGTATGAGCGCCGAATGAAAAAGGAATTTGGCCAGCAGTTCTGGTGGGGCCCCGGCGACATGGTTCCGGATCGTGCGCCGGATGCTGGTAAGGCGCTCGGCCGCTAGTTCTGTGCTTTGCCGGTATTCGAGAGTGGGGAGATTATCCTCCCCATGTCTACGACCGCTCCTGATGATCGCCTCACGGCTTATTCACCTGTCGTCGCAACCACTGAGTTTGCGGCTGACTTTCCGTTGTTTGCCGGGGACGATCTCGTTGTCGTTCACAACGGACAAATCCGCACCGATTGGACGCTGAGCGCAACCTTTTCCTCGGGGAAATCCGTTGACGCAAAAGCCGTTTTTTCTCCTGGGATCACCGGGGATGTGAAACTGGTGGGGTTGAGAATCCCCCGCAAGATTGGTGAGTTCCAAGCGGGTAGGCCTTTGCCGCCCTCCGATCACAATTACGCGCTGGATGTCGTAGAAGCTGAAATTCAGGAGCTTCGCCGTGATGTAGATCGTGCCCATAAGACCGCGTATGGGTCTGCCGGGGCTACGATTACGGGTCAGCAAATAGTGGACGCACAAACCTATGCTGAGATGGCGCAACAGGTTGCCGCGTCAATCGAAGCCAACAGCTATCCAGCGTTCACTATCCGTACAAAAGTTCTCGCGGAAGCAGGCTATCACCCTACGATTGCCCCCGACTATATCCAGACCATGGGTTATGCGACTGCTGGTGATGGCGGCGGTGCTTTGTATCGAAAGAATGGGTTGCCGACAGGCGATCTTGTCTTGATCACAAGCGGCGGCTCATCGGTGGGGTTCACCCAGGTTGTTTCGCCGTCGCGAACCCAGACGGTTGCGGATGCCGATGCTCTGGTTTTGGCGAAATCTGCCCCGATAGATACAGCAGCGTTCGACACTACGCTGGAACCGGGCTCGTCTTCCTCGTTCACGGACGCCGGAACAGTAAATCCGTCTTCTCCAGGACAGATTGACGTGAATGTCGGTGGGGTCACCCGGTTCTTTGTGCGCTCGAACAAGGTACTGCGACCTCAGCAGTTTGGTGCAAAAGCTGGAGGTAATCCTGCCGTCAACCGTGCGGCCTTGCTGGATATGTTTGCTCTGGCATCGGCAACCGGGCGTGTCATCGACATGGGTGATGCGAATGACGTTTATGAAATCAGTGACGTGATCCAGGTAACCTGGGCGAAGAAGCCGATCATTCGCGGTACCGGGGCCAAGGTAAAGCTGAATCGAGGCGCTAATCCGGCGACGACTTACGGGGTGCGATTTCTGGTCACAGACTTGGGTGTTGATCTGGAAGGGTTCGAGGTTGATGGAAATTTCCAGACGCCGAATCCATTCTGGATTGAAAACCAAGCCGCTAGTTATGTCGAGGCGAACGTGTTCGACGCGCGGCTGACGGGCGTCGGCGGTTCGAACGGATACCGAAAGACAAGCGGCGATTATGCAGGTCGCGGTTTGTGCATTCGTGGCTGGTTCCGGCATCTATACGCGCAAGATATTTTTTGCCGAGAGATGAAAATGGCAGCAGGGGCCGGTATCCTCGGGTCGGTCGGTATCGCCGGAATCTTTATCGGCCGTGACACGAATAACGCCTATCCGCTCTACAAAGATATTATCAACCCTGTTGCCGGCAAGATATGGTCTGAAGATAGCGCGTATGTAAGCGACATGGACGCTATGATGATCTTCGATGAAATTCCGACGTCCGAACTCGCGCGCAAGTTCGGGACAACCTCCATCCGAGGCGGACACATCAAGGATTTTTGGGGCCGAGGCATCAAAATCCAGGCGTCAAACGTTGACGTTGTCGGCACGAAATTCGAGGTTTCTAGCGCACCAGACGGCGGACGCGCGATAACCTGCGTTGATTTTCAGAATGGGGACGGTCGCTTTGCCGGTGGGTCACTATTCTGTCGTGGTGCTGGTGTTTCATATGCGGTGTCAGGAACGGCGCGGCCATATACAAACGGTTCTATGATTGTTGACGGCCTGCATGTGTCAGGCGTCGGCACGGTACCTGCGCTTGATACTCTTGTTCTCAAATATGCTGATGCTGGGGCCCTCCCAGGTTCGCTCTCAGTGGTAAACTGCGGCACTCAATACGTCGCCATCGGGTGTATAGCAGATTTCACCACGCGTGGTTCCGCAGAATCCTGCGTCGTGCGAGGAAACACTATCCGCAGTGTTTCCGTGGGTGGGGTCGGTGTCAAACTCACGGGGACCAATACGGGGAACGTCGCAAACCTGTTTTTCCGCGAAAATGTTAACATAGCGGCGTCTAACCGCAACATCTCGTCGGCCACCACGGTGACGGCTTCTGTTGTTGGTACTTCCGCCGACAATAAGTACTTCGTGTAATCACCTCGAAAACCCGGTTGACCATTATGCGGGCACCAGCCCGCTGGCTGTGCTTTGCATCAAGGGGGAGGAGCCAGCAATCATCCGTTCATTCAAGACAGGATGATTGCTGTGACCGAACAAGTTGAAAGCCCCGTGAAGCTGGCGGAATTGCCGGAAGAAACCCGCCAGTTCCTGGCTGAGATGCGGGGCGAAGATCTCCAGACATTGAAGGACGGCCTTCGGCTGGTGACCGCCATCCGGACAGTCGGAACCTTCATGAAGTGGGTGATCATTTCCATCGTCGGGCTCTTCGTCGGCATCGTCATGGTTTGGGAAAACATCCTGAAATTCCTGTCTTTCGTTGGGCCTCACAAGTGAAAGGGATGCTGTCATGAGCGCCGTGATTACCCGTATCGCTCTGCGGTACGCTGCCGCCACATTGATCACCAAGGGGCTTCTCTCCCCCGAGATGGGAAATGTCATTTCTGCCGATCCGGATGTGTTCCAGGCGCTTCAGTTTTTTCTGGGCTTGTTCTGCGGAGCGCTGTCGGAAGGATGGTACTATCTCGCGGTCAAGATGGGGTGGGCAAAGTGATGGCTGCCTCCAACTTCGACCAGTGCATTCCTGTTGTCCTCGTCTACGAGGGCGGGCTCTCCATGAACCGCAAGGATCCGGGCAACTGGACAGGCGGGAAGGTGGGGAAGGGCGCGCTCAAGGGAACGAAATACGGGATCGCCGCGCACTCCCATCCCAACATCGACATCAAGTCTCTGACCCTGGATCAGGCGAAGGAAATCTATCGCCGTGAATACTGGGTTCCGGCCGGATGCTCCACGCTTGTCCATGGCCTCGATCTGGCTGTTCTGGATGCCTCGGTTATGTCGGGTGTATCGCGTGGCCGGAAATGGCTGGCAGCCGTCGAGGGCGGCAAGGAAGTCGGCGTGGCGCTGATCCAGAAATATTGCGCACAGCGCATGTCTTTCGTTCGGTCGCTCAAGACCTTCGTCACCTTCGGCAAAGGATGGACGCGCCGCATTGCTGATGTCGAAGCGCGCGCGGTCAGGATGTATGCCAGCGAGTACGGCAAGCCGGTCAACGAAGTGATCGAGAAGGCAAAAGCGGAAGCCGAGGACGCAGCCAAGGACAATTCCGGGGTTGCCTCGGGAACCGCTGGCGGCGCAGTTGGTGGAGCGCTTTCCCTTGACTCGGTGTCCTCGCATCCCTGGCTGGTTGCAGCCGGCGCAGCAGTGCTGATCGGCATTCTGCTGCTGGCCCTGTCCCGCCGCTCGCTCAACAAAGAACGCGCGGCAGCTTATGCGCGCGTCGCTGCGGAGGGGTGAAGATGGCAAAGGTGACGGATCTCCCCGAGGTCGATGCTATCGTTGATGCGGACTATTTCTATGTCTGGGATGTAAGCTCTTCGAGCGCACCGGATAAAAAGGTGCCCGCGTCGAAAATGCGTCCAAGCGGTTCGAAGATCACGAACTATTTTCGGTTCGACGGCACGATAACCGTTCCAGCTCTTGCCTCGGGCGTCGAAGGCACTGCGACGATTGCGGTCGCAGGGGCTGCCGTGGGTGACCACACCGTTTTCAACCTGAAGGCCATCAACCCGGCCGGCCTCGCCATTCTGGGCTATACGGTGACGGCGGCTGACACGGTTACAGTCCTGTTCCGAAATGTGGGCGCCGGGGCCTATGCTGGCGCCTCGCTCGCCTGCACAGCGCTGGTGACCCGGTCACAGTAAAAAGCGTTCCCACACAGATGAATGGGAACGCTTGACTTCGGGAACACGATTGAGCAAAAACAACGCGCCCGCTTAGACTACGAATCTGGGGGTCAGGAGTTCGAATCTCTTCGGGTGCGCCATTTCTTCTTTCGAGTTTATTTTGGACTAGGCGACGCTACTAGTCGTTTTTTAGGACGCCTAGACTAGCGCCCGGCACGGGATAAGTGCGTTATAGTACCACTTTATCCATTGGCTATGACCTTGTTAGGTAGGGGCAAGCAGGACGGGCATCAAGCCGAGCTGTGCGAGAGGATTTGGAAGAGAGCGGTAAGACTATTGATATAGAAAGCCGCGCAACGATTTTCTCTACGAAGCTAAAGCACGTTTTCCGACACGTGTGGTGCGCGTTGCCGTGATCGAGGTGCAGATTGGTAACAATTGTCCTCTTGGCATCTGCGACGACAGGCTTGCCGTGATTCTTAACAGAGCGTTCGACCGACGGTTCAACGTAACGGCTCCAGGCAGTGCCTGAAGCGGTGACGTCACTTATCTAATATATAAATTGTGATATCTGTTATCGCCGCGAAAGTATTCTGGCTAAAAAGCAGGCGCCTAAACAACCGGCATAGTCTTACACAATTATGGCGGTGTGACTGCGCAAGCCGAAGTGCGAAGCGTTTATCCGCTCTCAATCGAATTCACAACCTATCAGCATTGAACGTGCGTCGCACGTCAAGTCCATAGTATGACATTGTATGAACCGTTGCGACGATTGTCATAAGAATGCAGGCGTTGAGATATTGTTCAATCTACTGAACGCGGGCGCCGATATGTCGCAAGTCCACCGTCTATGCGAGGAAGCTTGCTGTGGCGCATTCCATTACATCGAAATGTACTGCAAGCCAAAACGCATGCCCGTCAGAAACGGACCGCTGGCATCCGTCAAGCTCGCGCGGCTGCGGAAAAATTCGCCTCCGGTGCCTACGAAGCTTGGGGCTATTCCGCCTGTGATTCAGGCTTGAAATTTCCAGATTCTTAGGTTGAATAATGCAACTCTTTATGCATATTAGCCAAAAACATCAAAAGGTTTATTATATGCGCGATGTGCATATCCTGGAGAACAACCGCAATCTATTGCTGTGTGGCCTATCGCTGCTGCTTGTCCTCGTTTCGTCGACTATGTTTATTCATTTCGGAGGTCGAGTTTTTGCCTACGGAGGTTTGTTTTTGCTATTGCCTATAGTTTTTTTGGCAAGCAAATATAGAGTCGATCTGAAGTACAGTTCATACAAGAAAATTGCACTGGTTTGCATTGTTTCATTTATTTTGTATTATTTATTAAAGATATATTTTTATCCTTTGTGGTTGGTGCAGAAAAGAGCATTTGCTCACTTGATTATCTCAATGCTGCCTGGCTTTGCTTTTGGTTGTGCTCTTTTTGTCCGCGCGCCGGCATCTGTAATTGATCGACATAGCAAAAAAAATTCAATGTTGGCGATATGTTTGGTGTTGCTCGGTCATGTTATTCTTGTTTCCAGTGTGGCGCATTTTAAGTACGACGGACTTTGGTCGATGGATTTCCCTGATGGACGAAGCATTTACCAGCGACTTGGCGACATAACAGTTCTATCTTTCGTTTTTGTCATAGCGGTTTTCGAAAGGTCGAATGATGAACAAGGCGCACCGCAGAAAAAAATATCCCTTTATAAGTTTGCTTTCGCCGGTCTCTTGTGTGTTGTCTTTTTCTTTGAAGCTCAGTTTATTGGCTCCAATGCAGCGGCAGTTGTTGTATTGGCTTGCTATGCTGCCTGGTCGTTGGCGGTGATATATAAAAGCTTAAAAAGCGGCGGTGCGCAGGGGTACTGGCATGCCGCAAAGCTTGTGGCAATCGCTGCATTTTTGCTAGCGATTCTAGTTGGGTTTATTTCGGTTTGGCAGCCTTTGCGGTTGTTTAACTATACATCAGACCCATTTAGGATTCTTTCGATATTTAACCCCAATCGCGCAGAAGGGCTCGACAATCGATCAGCGCAACCACGAATTGGAACTTTGATAGAGAAAGAGGATTCTGATATACAGCCGGGTATTAAAGAAGAAGTCCCCACAAGCGTTACTAGCCGTATGGCCATCAACAGAAACTTCCTGGCTAGCCAGCTAAGCGAGGCTCCATTTATAGGAGACTTGGGTGTTGATCTCAAATTTGGCGGTTGGGGAAATTACTCACATTCGATATTATCGCTACAAACCCATTTGGGATTTGTCGGTACCTTTTTGATTTCACTATTTGTTGTTGTGCGTATATACTTTTTATATAGTCGACATAACTATTTGTCGCTGAAATCCATAACTCCGGTACTTTTGGGATTTGGAGCAATGGCAACGTTCTATAGTTGGATAGGCCTATGGTTCGTGATTGGCGCACTATTTTCTGACCTAGTTAAGGCCAAGGCTGTTCAGTGAGGTGATGGTCGTGCCATACAACGGCTTACATACTGGGCACCACCATAACATCGACTCATTCAGCGACAGCCGCTATGGCGTTTTGTGATCAGCACGAACAGCAGTACGCTCGCCATCGAGCCCATAGCCACTCTTAGAGCAGTGATATAGGCGGTAAACTTTCACCCGGCGGCGATCAAGATCTTTATGGTTTTGCTTTGCCAAATGATGCGGCGGGAGCAACTGGCGGAGCGCGCCGCTATTAGGTTGCGTGGCTGCTGTTCCGGTAGTTGCGATTGTCCCAGCATAGGCGGCCGGGTCGGATGCCCAAGTTACAAGTGCGGCCGGTATGAATGTTAATGTTGTTTCCTGTAGAGGCAAACAGGTGGATATCTCTAAAAATCTCCTCCTTTTCGGCTATTCCTGTTTCACTCCTGCATTCGTGATGCGGCGGGAGCGATGATGCGAGGACAGCCGCGTTTCTTTGATCTGGACGGGCGTTGCCAACGGCTCAGTGCGGTTGGTGATCCCCTTGCGAGGCACAACAGTATTATACCCATCCCCTAGCTGGTGTTTGAAAAGCCGTTGGCGAAAGGACAACGCCGCCTCGACGGTCTCGTCCGACAGCGCCTACCGACCCAAGACCAGCTAGGAATGGTTGCGCGACAACGGGGTGAAGTCGGACATCCACCAGCGAAAGCCTAAGGTCAAGCCCATGCCAGAAACAATGTCGCGGGCAAACGGGCGACGATCAAAGATCATCTCCGCTGTCGAGCATGTCTTTGTGCGGAAGAAGGACAAGATTAAGCTATTCGTCAGGACTTTCGGCATCGGCAGGGCCAGGGTGTAGATCGGTATGGCCAATATCGCCACAACATGCTCCAATACGCCTTCCATAAAGGCCGCCGTCTGGCCCCAGTCGCCCCGTAAGGGGCAGGAATACCAAAATCAGCCCCCTCAAAAATCGCAACGCAACGGCGGGACTCAGGTCGTCTCCCCCAATGCTATAAACGGAGCAAATCGAGGGGCCTAGGTGGCCGCACCAGCGTTCGAGGAACGCTGACAGCCGATGAATGGCCAGATGCGGGTTTATCGTGCAACGGCTTTCGTCTCGCGCGATAGCCATGAAGTGCGCCTCGATCCGGCCTTCCAGCGTAGCGGGCATGTATGCGGACTGCGTCTCTTCCATTACGGGCATTTGCGGACATTCTATGGTCATGGAGACACCTGTTTCCAGAGAGTAGGGTCTACCTATCACGACGCGTCGGTTCGCTCTCGAGCCTTTGGTTTCACGGTTAAGCGCTGATTGTCCGTTTCGCTACTGTAAATTGCATGCGGGGATTTGTGGATCGTCTGCCATCGGGGTGTCGACGGCGCCCGCGGCTTCCCGTGGTTTGCCATAAAGCCCGATATGTTCATCCCCCCAGCTTTTCAGCGCCAGAAGGATGGGGGCCATGGAGTGGCCAAGCGGAGAGAGCGAGTACTCCACCTTGGGAGGCACCTGGGCATAAACCTTCCGCACGATCAGACCGTCTTCCTCCAGCTCCCGCAATTGGTTGGTCAACATGCGAGGGGTGACATGGGCGAGCTGTCGGCGCAGCTGGTTGAAGCGCAGGGTGCCGGCGAGCAAATGGAAAAGGACGACCGATTTCCATTTTCCGTCGATAAGCCCGATCGCCGCCTCCACCGAACAGCCGGGGCTGCAATCAAATCGGGAATGCCGAACCTTGGCCATTACGGTATCCTTTTTGATACTATATGCGTTCTTTGTGCGTATTGCTCATTTTGAAGCCTAGATCCATTTTGGAAGCATGACAACCGCAATGGAGCACAGCATGAAAGCCGTCGGATACAGAACCGCAGGAGCGATCGACCGTGGGGATGCCCTGGAAGATGTGGATCTTCCCGTACCGGAGCCGAAAGGGCGGGAATTGCTCGTGAAAATCTCCGCCGTCTCGGTCAATCCGGTCGATACGAAAATCCGGCAAGCGGTCTCGCCGGCGGACGGTGCGTGGCGGATCCTCGGCTGGGATGCCGTTGGGCGTGTCGTGAAGACGGGACCCGATGCCCGGAATTTTGCCCCGGGAGACCAGGTCTTTTATGCGGGATCTCTGCCCCGCCCCGGCGCTAACAGTGAGTTTCATGTGGTAGACGAACGCATCGTCGGCCGTAAACCGCAAAGCCTGACCGATGCGGAAGCTGCTGCCATTCCCCTGACCGCAATCACCGCCTGGGAAATGCTTTTTGATCGACTCGAGATCCGCAAGCCGGTGCCAGGTGCCGCCCCGGCCATTCTCATCATTGGCGGAGCTGGCGGCGTGGGTTCCGTGGCCATCCAGCTGGTCCGCGCCTTGACCGATCTCACCGTCATCGCCACGGCGTCAAGGCCGGAAACCCGGGCTTGGGTGGAAGATCTCGGCGCCCATCATGTGGTGGATCATGGCCGGCCGCTCGCCGAACAGGTTCAGGCGCTCGGCCTTGGGGCCCCCGCCTTTGTCTTCTCGACCAACGATACGCAACGCCACCTTCCGGACATTGCGGCCCTGATCGCTCCCCAGGGGAGGTTCGGCCTGATCGACGACCCGGCCGTGCTGGATGTGGTCGGTTTCAAACGGAAATCGGTTTCTATCCATTGGGAGCTGATGTTCACACGCTCCCTGTTCGAAACGCAGGACATGGACCAGCAGGGCGTTCTCTTGAACGACGTCGCCCGGCTGCTGGATGAAGGGCAGCTTCGCACCACGCTGACCGAGGTGCTGTCTCCGATCAATGCATCCAATCTCAAGAAGGCGCATGCCTGGATCGAAAGCGGAAAGGCAAAAGGCAAGATTGTGCTGGAGGGGTTCTGATCGTCCGGAACGGGCTGATCCGACAGCCTGGACTGTCCGCTGAGGGACGCGCGTGCGTGGACCGGACAGACACCGGCCACTTGGTTCGGCCTTTAACGGCTGTAGGTGCCGGACATTTTCGTGCTGAGATGATTGAAGGTCGTACCCACCTGCCCGCCCAGCAGAGAGCCGCCGGTAATCAGGGCTATACAGACAAGAGAGGCCATCAGGGCATATTCGATAGCCATGGTGCCTTGTGCGTTTGTCAACAGGCGGTAAATCAATCGAAGCAAGGGTCACTCCGTTCAATTCCGTTTGCCGTCGTGGATACCTTTGAAGATCGTTTCGAGATGTGGCGCGGCGGCGTGATGCGCCTGCCATTGATGCGGTCGGGCTGGCCGAATGGCGCAGCCCGACCGTCTCCCTGGTATAGTCAATTACCTCGCAGCGGCGCCGCCGCCGCCAGCGCCAAGCGCCATCTTCGTGTTAAGGTTGGAGAAGGTCGTGCTGAGATTGCCGCCGATCGATTGCGCGCCCGCAACCATAGCGACGGAAATCAAGGCGGCGATCAGGCCATATTCAATGGCGGTCGCGCCGGATTCATTCTTGAAAATGCGGAAAATACGGGAAAGCACATCAGACATTTATAGCTCCATTATTTGAGCGGGTTCCGGAGAACAACGCGCCGTCAGACAAGATACTAATATTCTTGAATTAGAATCAAAGAAAGTGACGATTGAAGACGTGGTTAATCTTTGGTAAGCGTCCGCGCCTTTGGGCAATTCATAAAAAAAAAGCGGCAGAAGCCCGCCGCAGTCTGTTCGATAACAAGGGGAGGCCGGATGCTTCCTATGCCCCCATGCTGCCGATCGCCCGGTCCAGGTGGGTGTAGCCGCCATCCGGGAAAATCCATTGTCCCGTCGTATGGCTTGCCCGGTCGGAGAGCAGGAAGGCGGCTGTATCGGCAATTTCCCGTGCCGTCGTCATCCTCTGCCCCAGCGGAATGCGCTGTGTGATGCTCTCGAGCGTGGCTTCGGGATCCGGAAGCGTATCGAGCCATCGCCGGTAGAGCGGGGTCATGACCTCGGCCACCACGATGGCGTTGACGCGCACGCCATGCGGCAGAAATTCCACCGCCCATTCGCGGGTCAAGCCGAGTTGCGCTGCCTTCGCGGCCACATAGGCGGACGTGCCACCCTGGCCGGTAACGGCGGTCTTGGAGGTGATGTTGACTATCGCGCCACGGCTTTTCTTGAGCGGTTCGGCGAGCAGGTGCACCATCATGTAGTAATGGACCAGATTCTGGTCGAGGCTCGCCCGGAAGGCTTGCGGTCCTGCGCGCACGCCGACGCCATCGTTGGCGCCGGCATTGTTGATGAGCCCGTGTACGGCCCCGTGCCGGTCCAGAACCGTTTGGATGGCTTTGCGGCAGGCATCGTCATCTGAAAGCTCGGCCGGAATGAAATCGGCGCCGGTTTTTCTCAGCCAGTCTGCCTCCGGCGCCCGGCGGGCGACAATGACCGGCCTTGCCCCTTCTTCCGCCAGCACTTCCGTGATCCCGGCGCCGATCCCTGAGCCGCCGCCGGTGACAAGGATGACCTTGTCTTTCAGATGAAGATCCATCACGCCCCCCGGAAACGGTAGGTTTCGATGCTCTCCGCCTTCATCTGGATGGAAAAGCCGGGAAGTTTCGGCGGCATATAGGCCGCGTTTTGGATGTCGCAGGGGTCGATGAAATGCTCATGCAGATGATCCACATATTCGATCACCCGGCCTTCGCGGGTGCCGGCGATCCAGATGTAATCGATCATCGACATATGCTGCACATATTCGCACAGTCCGACCCCACCCGCATGCGGGCAGACCTTCAACCCATGCTTGGCCGCCATCAGCATCACCGCGAGCACCTCGTTCAGCCCGCCGAGCCGGCAGGAATCGATCTGCACCACATCGATCGCGCCGCGCATGATGAACTGTTTGAACATGATGCGGTTCTGGCACATTTCGCCGGTCGCGACCTGCACGGGCAGGATGCCCTCGCGGATCTTGCGGTGGCCTTCCACATCATCGGGGCTGGTGGGCTCCTCGATGAACCAGGGCTTGACGAAGGCGAGCTTGTTGACCCATTCGATGGCCTGATCCACCTCCCAGACCTGGTTGGCATCGATCATGAGATTGATGTCCGGGCCTACTTCGTCGCGCGCGATCGTCAGGCGGCGAATGTCGTCGGCGAGATCGCGGCCGACCTTCATCTTGAGATATTTGAAGCCCGCATCTACCGCCTCGCGGCAGAGCCGGCGCAGTTTCGCATCGTCATAGCCGAGCCAGCCCGCAGACGTCGTGTAGCAGGGATAGCCCTCGCGCTTCAGCGTCTCGATGCGCTCCGCTTTCGTCTTCGCCTTCTCGGTCAGGTATTCGAGCGCCCATTCCGGCGTGATGCAATCGGTGAGATAACGGAAGTCGATGCAACGTACGAGTTCTTCCGGCGACATGTCCGCGACGAGTTGCCAGACCGGCTTGCCCTCGATTTTCGCCCAGAGATCCCAGACCGCATTCACCACCGCGCCCGTCGCCAGATGGATCGCGCCCTTGTCCGGCCCGATCCAGCGCAACTGGCTGTCGGAGGTGATGTGCCGCCAGAAACGGCCCATGTCCTCTGCCACCCAGCCCATGTCCAGCCCGACGACCAGGGGTTTCAGCGCCTCGATGGCGGCGATGCAGATCTCGTTGCCGCGTCCGATCGTAAAGGTCAGACCATGCCCCTCATGCGGGCTGTCCGTCTCCAGGATGACATAGGCCGCGGAGTAATCCGGATCCGGATTCATCGCATCCGAACCGTCCAGATGCTGGCTGGTGGGAAAGCGCACATCCGCCGTGCGCAGGCCGGTAATCTTGGTCATGCCTTCACCACTTTCTGAGTCTGCACGCCAAGGCCCTCAATGCCGAGACGCATGGTTTCTCCACCCTTGAGATAGGTCGGCGGCTTCTGTCCGAGGCCGACGCCCGGAGGCGTGCCGGTCGAAATCACGTCACCGGGCTGCAGCGACAGGAACCGGCTGAGATAGCTGATGATGTGGGGCACGGAGAAGATCATGGTGGCAGTCGAGCCGTCCTGATAGCGCTTGCCGTCCACTTCCAGCCACATGTGCAGATTGCCGACGTCCTTCACCTCGTCCGCCGTGACGAGCCAGGGGCCGATGGGCCCGAATGTGTCGCAGCCCTTGCCCTTGTCCCAGGTGCCGCCGCGCTCGATCTGCCATTCCCGTTCGGAAACATCGTTGACGACGCAATATCCGGCCACATGGGAGAGGGCGTCCTTCTCCTCGATATATTTGCCGCCCTTGCCGATTACCACGCCCAGTTCCACTTCCCAGTCGGTCTTCACCGAGCCGCGCGGTATTTCGACGTCATCGTCCGGGCCGCAGATGGCGGACGTCCACTTGTTGAAGACGACGGGTTCGGAGGGGATCGGCAGGTTGCTCTCGGCCGCATGGTCCGCGTAGTTGAGGCCGATGCAGATGAACTTGCCCACCCGTCCGACGCAGGCGCCGATACGGGGCGAGCCGGACACAACGGGCAGGCTGGAGGCGTCGATTGCGGCAAGACGTTTCAGACCCTCGGGCGTGAGCACGTCACCGGCTATGTCCTCCACCTGGCCGGAAAGATCCCTGATTTGCCCTTCGCCATCGAGAAGGCCGGGTTTTTCCTGGCCCACCGGGCCGTAGCGTAGCAGTTTCATCCTGTCCTCGTTTTTCTGGTTCCGACCGGAAAATCCCTCCGGCGGGTGGGTCTGCTGCGGTTGCCCGGGTCGCGATTCTGGGCGACCTCAGGCGGGAATATCGTAGAAGCGGCGGGCATTGCCGCCAAGAATGGCGCTACGCTCGGACCCGTTCAGCGAAGAAAGCAAGGTCTCGGTCAGGGCCTGCCATCGCTGGTAAGATGCGGCAAGCGTCAGGACCGGCCAGTCGCTGCCCCAGATCAACCGTTCCGGTCCGAACCACTCCACAAGCCGGTCGAAGAGGTGCCGGAGCCGCGGCACGGGATCGTCAAGCTCTTCCGGCGATAGTTCCGTGAGCAGGCCGGAAAGCTTGCAATGAATGCGCGCGTCCCCGGCGAGCCCCCTCATGCCCGCTTCCCATTCGGTCAGGTCGCCCGGCTGCGGCTTGGCGCCATGATCGATCACGATGGGAAGGTCCGGATGGCGGTCGGCAAACCGCGCAAGAGGCACAAGATGCCGCGTGGTGACGAGGGCATCGAAGCGGAGGCCCAGGCAAATGAGGGCCTCGATGGCGTCGGGCCTGGGTTCCGTCAGGATCCAGTCGCTGTCGGAAATGTCCTGCAGCATCGGGCGAATGCCCTTCAGCAGCGGATGGGACGCCCTGTTCGCCAGCAGGCTGGCCGCATCGGCCGCCGTCAGGTCGACCCAGCCAACCACGCCCGCAATCCGTTTGTCGGCGGCGCCGAGAGACAGGAGAAAATCGGTTTCGGCCACGCTTGCGGCCGCCTGCACGACGATCAGCCGCGCATCGTTGCCCGGATAGTCGGGTGGCAGGAAATCCCGCCGGATCGGCTCAAGGGGGCCACCGCTGCCCGCGAGCCAGTCATAATCTCCCCGGGCGAGCTGCCAGAAGTGACAATGCGCATCCACAACCTGCATCGCTGCCTCCCTTGTCTGCGAGCGGGCCGGTCAGATCGTCACGCCGCCGTCGACGAGCATGGCCTGCCCGGAGACGAAGCGGCTTTCGTCCGAGAGAAGATAGACCACCAGGGGGGTGATATCGTCTACCGTCGCGAGCCGGCCCATGGGCTGGCGGGCGATGAAATCTTTCTCCGCCTGGATCGGATCGGCGGACGCGGCAATCCGGCCGCGGAGGCTCGGCGTGTCCACGGTTCCCGGGCAAAGCGCGTTGCAGCGGATGCCCTGCCGGACATAATCGGCGGCAATGGCCTTGGTCAGCCCGATCACGGCGCCCTTCGTTGCGCCATAAGCGGTGCGGTTCGGGAAGCCTTTGATGGAAGAGGCCATCGAGGCCATGTTGAGGATGGAGGCGGTTCCGGTCTCCGCAGCCCGTTTCAGCAGGCCCGGAAGGCAGGCACGGGTCAGCCGCACCATCGAGGTGACGTTGAGGGACAGGGCAAAGTCCCAGTCCTGGTCTGTCAGGTCGAGAAGGGCGCCGTTATGGACCACGCCCGCGCAATTGAAGAGACCGTCCAGCGGCCCGGCACGCTCCGCCATCGCCTCGATGGCCTGCGGATCGGTAACATCGAGCACGGCCGTGTCCATTCCCGTCAAGCCGTCCAGAAGGCTTTCGTTGACGTCGGTCGCGATCACTTTCGCGCCTTCCGCTGCAAGGGCAATCGCGCTTGCTCGCCCCATGCCCTGGCCTGCCGCCGTGACGAGAATAGTCTTTCCCTTGAGCCGCACGAAAAGCCTCCCCGCTTCCTTGTTGGTTTCTATATGAACAAAATATTCACATATGAACTCTTGACGCAAGCGGATTCTTGCTGTGGAGTTGAGGAACCGGCTGAGAAGAGGCGGGGGGACCGAATGGGAGGTGACGTGGATATTCGCCAGGACATGGACGAGGAGAATGCGCCGGTCGATCGTTACCGGGCGCCGGCGCTCGACAAGGGTCTGGATATTCTCGAAGTGCTTTCCGGCGAGCCCCAAGGTCTGACACGGGCGGAAATCGTCAAGGAGTTGGGTCTCGGCCCGTCGCAGATCTACCGCATGCTGGAGCGTCTCGTGGCGCGGGGTTATGTGGCGCGCATCGCAGGCGACCGCTATGCCCTGACCATGAAACTCTTTCTGCTGGCGACCCGCCATCCGCCGCTCCGGCGGCTGATGGCCCAGGCGCAACCGCTGATGGACGAGTTCGCAAGGGACATGCGCCAGTCCTGCCATCTGGTGGTGCCGGAACAAGGGGCGGCCGTGGTCGTTGCACAGGCGAGCCCGCCGGGTCACTGGGAGTTTCGGGCGCGCGTCGGTGGCCAGCTCGATCTGTTTGCGACCGGTTCTGGTCTGGCCCTGCTTGCCTTCCAGCATCCGGATCGTATCCGGGAAACGCTGGGGCTTTGGGGCGTGCGGCAAGCGACGAGAAAGCTGAAGGATGTCGCCGCCGAACTGGATGCGGTCCGCGAGGCCGGTATCCGCATCGCGCCCTCGGGGCAGCTGGTCGGCGTGACCGATATCAGTGTGCCGGTGCGGGCGCCGGGCGGCGATGCGGCGGGCGTGCTCACCTGTGCCTATATCGAGCACCCCGAGGAGCTGGGTACCGATTTTCGCAACAAGGCCACGGATAGGCTGGTGCGCGTGGCCACGGAATTGTCGACGGCGTTCTGAGTGTGTGCGGCAGATAACAATGCCGTTGACGCAGTATGAAATAAATTGATAATTGACTTATGAGAAATTTGAGGCATTAATTGGTGCAAAATGCCTCAAAATGAAGTTTTGCCCCGGTTCGGGGTGGCTGGCGCTGACAGGGGCGACAGAGAATGTGGGGAATGATCTGCGAGGCAAGAGGAGCGCCGCCGCAGGTCTTGTGAGATGCCGGCCCCCGGGCTGGCTGTGGCTGAGGAGGAGGAAGATATCGGCGCACCCTGGTGGTCGGTGCCGATGTCTTCGAGAGGAGAGCCCATGGGAGAAACAGTTGGACGGATGGATGCCGTCGGCGCGTCTGGCGCCGGTCAGGTCGCGCCGATGCTGGCCCTTTCGGGCGTGGAGAAATCCTTTCCCGGTGTCAAGGCGTTGCGGGGGGTGGATTTCACCCTGCATGCGGGGGAGGTTCATGCCCTGATGGGCGAGAACGGCGCCGGCAAGTCGACGCTGATGAAGATCATTACGGGTGTCTACCAGCCGGATGCGGGCGAAATGCTGGTCGATGGGCAGGCCGTGGCCGTGCCGGACCCGCGCGCCGCCCAGGCGCTCGGCATCTCCATCATCCATCAGGAGCTGTTCCTGATGAACCATCTGACGGCGGCGCAGAACATTTTCATCGGCCGCGAACCGCGAAAGGGCTTCGGCCTTTTCGTCGACGAGGCGAAGATGCGCGCGGATGCGGCCGCGCTTTTCCGGCGGATGAAGGTGGATATCGACCCCGATGTGGAGGTGGGTACGCTGACCGTTGCCCGTCAGCAGCTGGTGGAAATCGCCAAGGCCCTGTCCTTCAACTCCCGGGTCCTGATCATGGACGAGCCGACATCGGCACTGAACGAGACCGAGGTCGAGCATCTCTTCGCCATCATCGGGGACCTGAAGCGGCAGGGTGTCGGCATCGTCTACATCACCCACAAGATGGACGAGGTGAAGCGCATCGCCGACCGGGTCACCGTCATGCGAGACGGGCAGTACATCGACACGCTGCCGGCTGCCACCACCGATATGGCGACGATCATCTCGCTGATGGTCGGCCGTGAGCTTGCCGACAGCACGCGCGCCGAGGGGCAGGGTTCGCAAGAGACCGTTCTGTCGGTCAAGGGATTGAACCGCGGCAAGGTGATCCGCAATGTCACTTTCGATCTGAAGCGGGGAGAAATACTCGGCTTTGCCGGGCTGATGGGTGCAGGTCGCACCGAGGTTGCCCGCGCGATCTTCGGCGCCGATCCGATCGACAGCGGCGAGATCGAGATTCACGGCAAGCGGGAAGCCATCGCCACGCCGAAGGATGCCGTACGGCTCGGGCTCGCCTATCTCAGCGAGGACCGCAAGCATTTCGGTCTGGTGACCGGCATGTCGGTCGGCGACAACATCACCATGGCCTCCTGGCCGCGCTTTCTGAAGGGCGGCTTTTTCATGGATGACGCCCGCATGCGGGAGGCGTCGAAGGATTATGTCGCGCGGCTCAAGGTCAAGACGCCGACCATCTTCCAGGAGACGAAGCTGCTTTCCGGCGGCAACCAGCAAAAGGTGGTCATTGCAAAATGGCTGCTGCGCGACTGCGACATCCTGATTTTCGATGAACCGACCCGTGGCATCGACATCGGCGCCAAGGCGGAGATCTACAAATTGCTGCAGGGGCTGGCGGAACAGGGCAAGGCGATCATCGTGATCTCCTCCGAACTGCCGGAAGTCCTGCGCCTCTCGCACCGCATTCTCGTGATGTGCGAGGGACGCATCACCGGGGAACTGGACGGCCGTACCGCAACCCAGGAATCGATCATGCACCTGGCCACCCTGCGCCAGCCGATTGCCGCCGAATAAGGAACACCGAGATGACCGACGCCGTAATCGAACAACCCGGGGCAAAGAGGAACGGGCTTTTCAGCACCGCTGCGCTGCAAAAGGGCGTGGCCTTCGTGGTGCTGGTGGCGCTGTTGGCTTTCTTCAGCATCTTCACGGAGAATTTCGCCGCCTGGAACAACATGGTCAACATCATGCAGGCCACCGCCGTCAACGGCGTGCTGGGCGTGGCGGTCACCTTCGTCATCATCGCGGGCGGTATCGATCTTGCAGTCGGCACCATGATGACCATGACCGCTGTGGCCGCCGGTCTGGTCTTGACCAATGCGGGCCTCCCGCTCCCCTTCGGCATTCTCGGCGCGGTCGCCGCCGGCGCCCTGATGGGCGGTACGTCCGGCACGATCATCGCCAAGCTGAAGATTCCGCCGTTCATCGCCACCCTCGGCATGATGCAGATCTCGCGCGGGCTCGCGCTGGTCTTTTCGGGCGCAAAGCCGATCTATTTCAATTCGACGCCGAGCTACAAATACCTGTCTCCGGAAAGCTCTATCAGCGCGATCATCCCCGGCCTCGAAATCCCGAACGGCGTCTTCATCATGTTCGGCATCGCCGTGCTCGCCTCGATCGTGCTCAACCGCTCGCTTTTCGGCCGTTACGTCTTCGCGCTCGGCAGCAACGAAGAGGCCGCCCGCCTTTCGGGTGTCAATGTCGATTTCTGGAAGATCGTCACCTATGCCCTGTCCGGGGCGATCTGCGGCGTGGCCGGACTTCTTATCTCCTCGCGGCTGAATTCGGCCCAACCGGCGCTTGGCCTCGGTTACGAGCTGGACGCCATCGCCGCGGTCGTCATCGGCGGCACGTCGCTGTCGGGCGGCCGGGGCACGATCCTCGGTACCATCATCGGCGCCTTCATCATGAGCGTTCTCACCAATGGCCTGCGCATCATGGGTGTGCAGGAAGAATGGAAGATCGTCGTGACCGGCGTCATCATCATCGTCGCGGTATTCGTCGACATCATGTTGCGAAGGAGAGCCTGACCGACGGGGGGAGCCGTCATTTCCAAACCAGAGAGGAACGCCGCATTTTTCAAGGCGGCACAGAATTTCAACCAAGGGAGTGAGACATGAAGAAGATCTTGACTGCAACCGTGTTCGCGCTGAGCGCCTTCACCATGCATTCCGGCGCCCAGGCGGCCGACACCTATTTCCCGATCATTGCCAAGGGCTTCAGCCACCAGTTCTGGCAGGCCGTGAAGGCCGGTGCCGAACAGGCCGCCAAGGACCAGGGTGTGACCATCACCTTCGAAGGCCCGAACACCGAAGCCGAAATCGACAAGCAGACCGACATTCTGAACGCGGCGATCGCCAAAAAGCCGCAGGGCCTCGGCTTTGCCGCGCTCGATAGCCAGGCCCAG
The DNA here is from genome assembly GCF_056313605.1 of Gellertiella sp. DMC107. Classification (NCBI taxonomy): domain Bacteria; kingdom Pseudomonadati; phylum Pseudomonadota; class Alphaproteobacteria; order Hyphomicrobiales; family Rhizobiaceae; genus Gellertiella; species Gellertiella sp. DMC107. Next base: position 533,442 of record NZ_JBQUZZ010000002.1, read on the forward strand.
GTTCCTGCGCTCCAGAAGGCCGCCGATGCCGGCATTCCGATCGTCGCCTTCGACTCGGGCGTCGACAGCGACCTGCCGCTCACCACCTGCACCACCGACAACGTGAATGCAGCCGGTGCGGCCGCCGACAAGATGGCCGAAGCCATCGGCGGAGAAGGCAAGATCGCCGCCGAAATCCACGACCAGACCTCCGCGACCGGTATCGGCCGCCGCGATGGCTTCCTGAACCGGATCAAGGAAAAATATCCGAAGATCGAAGTGGTCGAAGTCCAGTATGCCAATGATGCCCTGAAGGCTGCTGACGATATCAAGGCGATGCTGCAGGCGCATCCGGACATCAAGGGCATCTTTGCCTCCAACGAAGGCGCGGCCATCGGCCTGTCCGTGGCCATCAAGGAGACCGGCGCAAAGATCGTCGGGATCGGCTACGATTCGGGCAAGACCCAGAAGGACGCCATCATGGATGGCACTCTCTATGGCTCCATCACCCAGAACCCCGTCGGCATCGGCCAGTGCGTGGTGAACTCGCTTGCCAAGGCCATCAAGGGCGAGAAGCTGGAGAAGGTCATCGACACCGGCTACTACTGGTATGACAAGACCAACATCACCGACCCCAAGGTCGCTGCTGTTCTCTATGATTGATCTCTGATCGATCGCGAAGCGCCCCTCTCTGAGACCTCCCAAGGTGGGGAGGGGCGTTTCTTGCCGCCTTGGGGCGATGGGAATGTCGGCTCTTCCGCCGGCATCCCCATCGCCCCAATTTTTTGCCACATAAAGTGAGGTAAATTGGTGATAAAAAGATGCATTATTTATGTTCCTGAGTTGATAAAAGTTTAAAAATAGGTCATTCTTTCCCCGTTTACGATGCAGGGGGAGAGGATTTCTATGGGCAATTGGATCGCTGTCTGCGACCGCGCCGGCATCGAGCTGGAAGGTGTCATCCGCTTCGTTCATGACGGGAAGACCTACGCGGTCTATCGCTCCGCAGAGGATGAATTCTTCTGCACCGACGGGCTTTGCACCCATGAGGAAATCCATCTCGCCGACGGCCTGGTGATGGATTATGAAATCGAGTGTCCGAAGCACAGCGGCATCTTCGATATCCGCACCGGCGAGGCCCGGCGTCTCCCCGCCTGCAAGAATCTCGGCACCTATCCGGCCCGCGTCGAAGGGGACGTGGTGCAGATCCGGATCGGGTGAGGGCGTGTCATGACCGCGAAAAGCTCTCCATTCACGACCTGCTTGCCAGCAAGGGAAAAATGCAGTGGGTGCAGATCCATGTGGATAGCCCTGCCGAAGCCAGTGCTGCGGAAGAGGCGGGCATTCGCATCATTTCCTGCGAGCCGGACGGAAATCTGGAGCGGGTGCGCGCCGCAGCCCCGCGGTCCATGATCTCTGCCGGCATGCCGCATGGGGCCGTTGCCACACCGGATGAGGCCGTGCGCATGGGTTTCGATATCCTGCGCCGCGGGGCGGATGCGGTTTACTGCTCCCATTCTCCCCGGTTCATCGAGCGGATGGCGATGGAAGGCATTCCGGTAACCGGGCATGTGGGCCTTGTTCCCAATCTGGCGGCATGGACCAACTTTCGGGCTGTCGGCCGCAAGGCCGACGAGGCGCTCGCCGTCCTGCGAAAGGCGCGCGATATCGGCAATGCCGGGGCCGCATTCCTGGAGGTGGAAGTGGTGCCGGTCCCGCTTGCCGCCTATGTCACGCGCACGACCTCCATGTTGACCATGGGCATGGGTTGCGGCGATGTCTGCGATACGCAGTATCTGTTCTCCTGCGACGTGCTGGGCACCAATACCGGTCCCATGCCGCGTCATTCCCGCCAATATGCCGATTTCGCTCGCCTCGAGCGGGAGCTTCAACAGAAGCGTGTCGAAGCCTTCTCCGCTTTTGTCGCCGATGTCGCCAGCGGCGGCTATCCGGAGCAACGGCATCAGCTCTCCATGGACGAACGGGAATATGAGCGATTCCTCGAAGGTGCGGAACGGCTCCAAGAGCAAAAATAACCGGAAATGATGCTTTTTGAGGCTGGCTTACCTTGCGGCGAGACGTCATCATCCATAGGTGAGGCAAAATGATTTGAGTCTCGATTCCGGAGGGCAGGGTGAAACGGGTCAGCATCGCGGATATCATGCGGGAAACGGGACTTTCCCGCGCCACGGTCGACCGGGTTCTGAACGGCCGCGGCAAGGTTCACCAGCGCACGCGGGATGCGGTGGAAAAGGCGATGCGCCTGCTCGCAACGCCGCAGGAGGGATCGGTCCTCGGGAGGCGGAGTGCCGATATCGTGCTCAGGCTCGGTCGTGGCATGACCGGCCAGATGCGGGTTGCCTGGGAGCGTCATCAGGCACCCGGCGCGTTTCACGATCTCTATCAGGCCAGTGAAGCCGAGGTCATCGGGACCATTGAACATCTTTGCGAGGATGTGTCTCGACCCCTGATCATTGCCGCCAAGAACACCGAGCGGACCAATCTTGTGCTGGAAGCCGCCCGTGCTCGCGGCAAGAGGATTATTGCCGTCGTTTCGGATCTGGCACTCGCCGCCCGCGATTCCTTCGTCGGCATGGACAATCGCGCAGCGGGCCAGACGGCCGCCTTCCTGATCGGGCGCATGCTGGGCGAAAGGCCGACCTCGGTTGGCGTGGTCCTCGGCGATCTTGCCTTCCGCTGCCATGAAGACCGCGAAATCGGTTTCCGCACGACGCTGCGGGCCCATTACCCGAAAATCAGCCTGTCCGGCGAAGCGCTCGGAGAAGACAGCGCCGACCTGACCCGGGAAGCGGTGCTGCGTCTCTTGCAGGAGCAGCCGGCGCTCGGAGCGATCTACAATGTCGGCGGCGGCAATGTCGGCCTGACTGAAGCCATTGAAGCGGCTGGAAAAAGCGGCGATATTCTGGTGATCGCCCATGAGGTCAATGCCGTCACAGTGCCGCTGCTCCGGGCCGGGCAAATCGACTATGCGCTTGCCTCCGATCCGTCCCAACTGATCGGCTGCGCCCTGGAGCTGGCGGCCAGGGACGATCTCTCCCTGTCGCGGGATGCCCATCTTTTCGACTTCGGTGTCTATACCCGTTTCAATATTCCGCATTTTGCCCGGGATTGACCGGGCGATCCCGATGGAAGCCGCATGGCCTTGGGGGGGGGGGTGAAAGCGGTGAATGTACCTCCTCCTTTATCCTGAGAGGAAATTCCGCAGCTTGGGCCGCAAAATAATGAGGCATTTTGAGGTATATGTATCCAAAAATGAGTTAAAATGAAAATTTGCTCTTGATTTCATGTCGCACCTTCGGGCATCTTGGTGGCTGTTGGACCCAACGGCCCTGCGGGAGGCGACCTATGAACGATCTGGACTTTGGCAGCCGGGACAAGCGCGGCAACTGGACGCCGAACGACCGGCTCGATATCGCCCCGGTCTTTGTTTTTCCGCCCCGGCCGATGGCATTCCTGCGCTGGCTTCCGAGCTATTTCTTCCCCTGGAACATGGTGTGGATATTGTCGGCTATCGCCTGGTGGGCGTGGGTGTTGCCGCCGACCGAGGTTATGGCCGTTCTCGCCTGGGGGTGGGTGCTCAAGCTGTTCGCCGTCAACTGTCTGGCGGTCTTTCTGTTCTACGGGGCCTTCGAGCTGCAGCTCTACTGGCGCCGCGCCCAGGGACATCGTTTCAAATATAATCCGAAGTTCCCGGCCGATCACAGAAGCCCGGCCTTTCTCTTTCAGCGTCAAAACGTCGACAGTCTCATTCGCGGTTTCGGAACGGGCGTTCCGATCTGGACCGCTTTTGAAGTGCTGGTGCTGCATGCCCAGGCCGCTGGCTATGTGCCGATGGTCGCCTTTGCAGACCATCCCTGGTATCTCGTGGGGGTGGCGCTCCTTCTTCCGGTGCTCCACGAAGCGCATTTCTTTCTGATCCACCGGCTGATCCATGTGCCCGTGCTTTACCGGTGGGTCCATTCGGTGCACCACAATTCGGTCAATCCGTCTCCCTGGTCGTCACTGTCCATGCATCCGGTGGAGCACCTTCTCTACTTCTCCACCGCAGTCTATCACCTGCTGATCCCCTCCAATCCGGTTCTGTTGATCTACCAGATGCATATGGCGGGCTTTGGCGCTGTGGTCGGCCATGTCGGTTTCGACAAGATCGAGGTCACGGACGAGAAGGCCATCGATAGCCATGCCTATGCCCATTACCTGCATCACAAATATTTCGAGGTGAACTATGGGGACGGCTTGATCCCCTTCGATCGATGGTTCGGAACCTGGCATGACGGCACCCGCGACGGGGATGCCCTCATGCAGGCCCGCTACGAAAGGAAGAAGGCCGCCGCCAACCGCAGCCGATAAGGGAAAGCCGCGTGATGTGGCCTTTCGGCTGCCTGCGGCTGGTGAGGGACTATCTCGCCGCCGGCAGCGTCGAGAACTTGAGATTGAGAATGTCGAGGACCTTCGCGACGCCGGAGCCGATCGAAGCGCCGCTTCCGACGACGGCGATGGATATCAGCGCCGCGATGAGCCCATATTCGATGGCCGTCGCGCCACGCCGGTCGTGAAGAAATCTGATGAATATCTGCGACATGCCCTGAAACCCCAATTCCCGCAAACGGGCTCGTGATGACCAGAAAGTGCCGGAATAATAGGGAAAATCCCATTTAGAACATGTTAACAGTCGAAATTAGTAAAGAATGAATATCGCCAGCGATTGTTGAAGCTTGAAATTCTCTTGCTCCCCGTCCTGACCTTGTGTTGAATGCCGCGGCAGGACGCCTGCGGGAACAGGGGCATGGCAGCACCCGGCGCGAGGCGAGGGGAGAAGACGACAATGATCAAGCCGCATCCGCTCAAATCGGCCCGCAAGCTGAAGCTTGGAGTATTCTCTGCCAATGCCGACGGAGGGCTTGCGATAACCGATGTACCGGAACGCTGGAAGGCGGGCTGGGACGACAATCTCACGGCCGCGCAGATCGCCGATCGGGCCGGCCTGGATTTCTTCCTTCCCATTGCACGCTGGCGGGGTTTTGGCGGCAAGAACCGGGTCCGCGAATGGTCATTCGAAACCTTCACCTGGGCCGCCGGCCTGGCGGCTGCGACCGAGCAGATCGGCCTTTTCATGACGGTTCATGTGCCGCTGATCCATCCCCTCTACGCAGCCAAGGCGCTGGCAACGGTCGACCATATTTCCAAGGGGCGCGCAGGCCTCAATATCGTCTGCGGCTGGAATCCGAAGGAATTCGGGATGTTCGGCGTGCCCCTGGTGGAAAAGGGCTACGATCAGGCGACGGAGTGGATCGAGATCATCGAGAAGGTTTACGCCAGCGACAACCCGGTGGATTTCGAAGGCAGCTACTACCGACTGGCTCAGGCCGTCAGCCGGCCGGCCAGCCTGCAGGCGCCCCGACCGGTCACGATGAATGCGGCATTCGGCGGGCCGGGCCGCGATTTTGCCGCCCGCCATTGCGACTATCTCTTCACCACCTTCACGTCGATTGCCGAATCGGAAGGCGCCATTGCCGATATAAGCGCCCGTGCCCAGGCCGTAGGCCGCGATGTCGGGGTCTATACCGTCTGCCATGTGGTGTGCCGGGAGACGCAGAAGGAGGCGGACGATTATTATCGGCGCTATGCCTTGGATCTGGCCGATCACGCGGCCGTCGACGATCACATGGCCGGCAAGAAGGAATTCTCCGGCTCGCATGATCCCGCCGCATACGAGCGTTACCGCCAGCGTTTTGCCGGTGGAGCGGGAACCTATCCGCTCGTGGGTACGCCGGAAAAGATCGCGGCCGAGATGGCGGCGATCTCTGCCAAGGGGTATCAGGGGATAGCCCTGTCCTTCGTGAACTATACGCAGGAACTGCCCTTCTTCTGCGATCGTGTCCTGCCCTTGCTTCAGGCAGAGGGGCTGCGCTGAACAGGCTTAATCCTTGGGGCAGAAGGCATTATAGAGCGCGGTGACCACGTCCAGCGCAGGCTGGCTTTCGATCCTGTACCAGATGGTTTGCCCATCCCGACGACCGGCGATCAGCCGGTCACGCCTCAAGAGGGCGAGGTGCTGCGAGACCGTCGAATCGCGGATGCCGAGGAATTCTGCAAGCTGCCCAACCGAGTGCTCGCCCTCGACCAGACGGCAGAGAATCAGCAGGCGATGGCGATTCGCCATGGATTTGAGAAGGTCTGTGGCCTCATCGGCCGCGTGCTGCATCGGATCGCTGTTCATTTCCGGGCTCTGGCTGGTGAGCGTTTCATGGATGCATTTCATATCTGCTGCACGGCGACAATCCCGTTTTCGGGCTCCGGCATCGAATTGACCGGAAATGCCCCCTTAAGATAGGTTCGCCGCACCTGACACAAGCGCGAGTTTCTGTATCTTGTTCCCTTCCGCCCCCGGCTTGTCCCGTCGCCTGCTGCGCCTGACCGTTCTGATGGGAATGGTCACGGTCGTCGCCACCGGCTGTGTCAGCCGGGCAAGCGGCGTGATGGAGCCCGTCACCGCCCGCGCACCGGGTGCGACACTGGTCGATATGGTGGTGGCCACAACGCGCGCGCCCTCGGGAGACCCGGCCACGCTTTTCAGCGGCGAGCGCGGCGTGGACCTGAAGGTAGATGCGGTTACCGTCTCTATTCCACCCGACCGGGCCCGGCAGGCCGGTCAGGTCCAGTGGCCGAGGAAGGTGCCCGCCGATCCCGCCCGCGAATTTGCCACCGTCCGGGTCGAACCGATGGAAGATGTGGGGGAGCAAAGGCAGTGGATGAGGGACCATGGCGGCAAGAGCCGCCGCGTCATGGTTTTCGTGCATGGCTTCAACAATACCTACGAGGATTCCGTCTATCGTTTCGCGCAGATCGTGCATGATTCCAAGGCGGATGTGGCGCCGGTGGTCTTCACCTGGCCGTCGCGGGCGTCTGTTTTCGATTATGCCTATGATCGGGAAAGCACCAACTACTCGCGGGATGCCCTCGAAGAATTGCTGCAACGCATGGCGCGGGATCCTTCCGTGGGAGAGGTCACGGTCATGGCCCATTCCATGGGATCCTGGCTTGCGGTGGAGGCAATCCGCCAGATGGCCATTCGCAACGGTGCCGTTTCCCCGAAGATCACCCAGGTGCTGCTCGCTTCGCCCGATCTGGATGTGGACGTCTTCGCCCAGCAGATCCGCAGTCTGGGGCCGAAGAAACCGCAATTCACCGTTTTCGTCTCGCGAGATGACCGGGCGCTCGATCTCTCCCGCCGGATTTCCGGCAATGTCGACCGGCTCGGCCAGGTCGATCCGACAGTCGAGCCGTATCGCAGCGCCTTCATCGCCGCGGGTATCCGTGTCCTGGATCTCACCCGGCTCGAAGGCCAGGACAGTCTGGGGCACAACAAGTTTGCCGACAGCCCGGAAGTGGTCCGCCTGATCGGCGAAAGGCTGATCGAGGGCCAGACCATTACAGACCAGCGGGTCGGTCTCGGCGATGGCATGGGGCTCGTCGCGCTGGGCACGGCATCGACCGTCGGCGACGTGGCAAGCCTGGCCGTGCGTGCGCCGATTGCGGTCTTCGATCCCGTCTCGCGCAATTCGCTGCGTTTCCCCAAAGGCAAGGCCGTCAAGACATCGCGGGATCGCACAGAAGGCCGCTAGACGGCGCCCGTCGAAAGATCCATGGCCCGGCTTGCCTGCGCGGCCAGCTCGTAATCCTCCGTATGCACCTGCACGCCCAGGGGCGTGGTGACGATGATCCCGTAGGCGCCGGGTTCGTCCACGGAGCTCGACGTATCGTCTATGTCGAAGGGCATGGGCTGCTGGTGCAGCGGACTTTTGAAGATCGAGAAGGGAATGCCGCGGTGCGAGCCGCCGATGGTCCGGTGCACATGACCGGCGAAGATGTGGCGGACATTGGCGTGTCGTTCCACCACCGAATAGAAGGCATCCCCGTTGATCAGCTTGATCGCATCCATACCCTTGAAGCCCGTATCGTGGGGCGGATGATGCATGAAGACAAGAACAGGCCGAGTGCCTGCGGTGCTGAGCTGCCGGTCCAGCCAGGCAAGCCTGTGTTCGCACAGAAGGCCCTTGGAGTAGTCGGGATCGCCCTTTGCAACCGGAGTATGGGTATCGAGGACCACCGCCCGCACATCCGGAAAATCGATGACCTCCTGGACAAAGCCGTTCTCGTCGCGCGCGGCATTCGGAAAAATGGCCTGAAAGGGCTCGCGTCTGTCATGGTTGCCGATCGTCAACGAGACGGGGCAGGCATGGTTTGCAATCAAATGTCTCACCCGCTCATAGGAGGCCCGGTCGCCATGATGCGTCAGGTCACCCGTAATGATCAGCCGGTCCGCATCGGGGTGCATCCGCGCGGCATGGGTGAGGCCCCGTTCAAGCCGGGCAAAGGGATCGAGCCCTATGATGGTCTCGCCCTCGGGGAGCATGTGCAGGTCGGTGAAGACGATGATCTTGGCCATGGGAAATCCTGTCGGAACGGCTTTGGCAGAAGGCTGATGTCAGGCCCGTTCCGCCGCGGTGCCCATTCATAGCGGCGTGGCACGCCGCGTCAATTCGCCTTGGCCGCGGCTTCGCGCTCCAAAAGCGGTGGTCAAATCCGCCGCCCTGATATATCAGTTGGCAAAAGCGGTGGCTCGACTCGAAATCCAGGGCGGGCCAGGGCGTCGGATGCAGGAGAACCCGGATGAGATGGAAGCGTACGATCCAGTTGCTGGATGTGCATTGCGAGGGCGAGATCGGCAAGGTTGCCATTGGTGGCGTCCCGAAGATTCCCGGCAATACCATTGCCGAGCAGTTGAACCACCTGAACACCCGGGACGACAGTCTCCGCCGGTTTCTGTGTCTCGAGCCGCGCGGTGCCCCCATCGGTTCGGTTAACCTGCTGCTGCCGGCCAAACATCCGGACGCGGATTGGGGATTCGTCATCCTTCAGCCCGATCAGGCACATGCGTCATCCGGGTCCAACTCCATCTGCGTGACCACGGCGCTGCTCGAAAGCGGCATCGTCGAGATGAAAGAGCCGGAAACGGTCGTCACGCTGGACACGGCGGCGGGTCTGGTGCGGGCCGTCGCCACCTGCCGCGACGGACGTTGCGAACGGGTGAAGCTGACCCTCGTACCCTCCTTCGTGCAGGCCCTCGACGTGCCGCTGGAAACCGCTCGCTGGGGTCGGATCACGCTCGATCTCTGCTATGGCGGCATTTTTTATGCGCTGGTCGATGCCGAACCGCTCGGTCTTTCCATCGAGCCCGGGCAGGCGCGGGCTCTGGTCGAGGCGGGCATGGCAATCAAGGAGCAGATCAACCGGGAAATGCCGGTCGTGCATCCGGAAATCCCTGAAATCTCCGGGGTTGCCTATGTGATGTTCCGCGGCCGGGATGCCGATGGCGCGGTCCGCACCTGCACCACCATGTGGCCCGGCCGGGTGGATCGCTCCCCCTGCGGCACGGGCAGCTCCGCCAATCTGGCGGCGCTGCATGCCCGCGGTCTGGCCAAGGTCGGGGATGTCTTCAAGTCGCGCTCGATCATCGGCTCCGAATTCGAAACCTCGATTGCGGCAGAAACCACCGTTGCCGGAAAGCCGGCAATCATCCCCACCATTTCCGGTCGCGGTTTCACCTTCGGCCTGCATCAGGTGGCGCTGGACCCCTTCGACCCGCTGGGCGAGGGCTTTGCTCTCACCGACGTCTGGGGCGATGCGGCCGCCGGCATTGCGAAAAGCAGAACGCCGGGCTGATCAACCCGCCGGATAGACCACGCCCTTGCGCAGGATGATGTTGCCATAGAGACGCGGCTCGCTGGTCTGGACGACCGCATGGGCCGCTCTCACACGCGGATAGAAATCCTTGCCCATCAGCGGTGTCACGGCAAAGCCCGGCGCATGCCGGGCGCAGGTGGCGACCATGTCCTGATGCACGGGGTCGAGCAGGTCGGGATTGTCCCTGACCGTCGCCCGGAAGATTGCGGCCGGCACGAAATCATCCACCGGCATGACGCTGAGGATGGCATTGAGCACCGGGATCACGCCATGCCCATCCATCCGGATCAGGCGCCGGCCATGTTCGAGGCCCGGATAATTGCCATCCACCAGCGCGATCTCGTCGCCATGACCCATCTCCCGGAGGCAGGACAACAGCGCCGGGCTCAACAATGGATCTATTCCCCTGAGCATGGATTCCTCCCTGTCTTTCAGCCCTGACCCGGAGCCTGCAAGCTTCCGGATCGCCATGCGATGCGGCCTTCTCAGCCGCCCTCGCCGGGCTTGATTTCCTTGAACAACACATTCTGGTCCAGCAAATAGCGGTCGAAGATCGGCAGGCTTGCCCCGCCGATCGCCCGCGCCTGCGGCCCGACCCGGCCTTCCACCACGTCGGGGCGGATGATGCCCTGCAGATCGAGGCGATCCACCTCCGCATTGGTGGCCCTGACCAGCCTTTCCTTGACCCAGCCGGGGAAACCGCCGTCGATGACGGCGGCTGAAAAATCGATGATGGAAGAGGCGGCGACGATCGCCTGTGCCAGCGCGCTCGCCGTATCCTGGATCCAGGTTTCCAGCGGCTCGCCGAAATCCACCCACTCGTCGGCCGAGTACCAGAGCGGCTCCGGATCGATGCCGCGCGCCTGCAGCAGGTTTTCCAGCACGAAGATCGAGGCGATGTCGAGAAGCTGCCGGGTGGTGCCGGCGCGGTCCCGGACGGGCAAGGGACCGATCGCGCCTGCTGTTCCGGTCTTTCCGGCAAACACCGCCGAATTCAGCACGATTCCCCCGCCGATGAAGGAGCCGATGAAGAAATAGACGAAATCCGGATAGGACGATCCGGCACCGAAGACGAGTTCCGCGCCACAGGCACTGGTGGCGTCGTTCTGGAGAAAGACCGGATAGGGCAGGGCAGCGGACGCCTCCGCATGCAGGTCGAAGCTTCTCCAGACATCCATGGCGCCCGGGGGAGCGCCCACTTCCTCGGACCAGTTCCAGAGTTCGAAAGGCGCCGCGATGCCCACACCCGCCACCCGGTCCCGCTGTTCCGGCGTCAGGCGTGCGGATATCTCGTCGATCCCCTCGTTCAGGAGTTGCATGATCTTGTGGGGCAGGGGATAGCGGAAGGTCCGATGCACCTGATGGCGAATTTCGCCGACAAAGTCCATCAGCACCAGGTCGGCACTGCGCCGACCGATCTTCACGCCGAAGGAATAGGCCGCGTCCGGATTGAGATGGAGCGGCACGGAGGGTTGACCCACCCGCCCGCGCACCGGCTCGCCGCGGATGAGAAGGCCATCCTTCTCCAGCGCGCGCATGATGACGGAGACGGTCTGTGCCGAAAGCCCGGTCCGCTTGGTGATCTCGGATTTTGCCTGTGCTCCATGACGCCGAACCAGCGACAGCACGAGCCGCTCATTATAGGCGCGCAGCCGCACCTGGTTGGCGCCGCCACCGGAATCGACCACGCCTGATGCGGGTATGGCAACCGGATTGCGGTTCTCCGCCGTTGTCGTCATGCCTCTCCTCCCCTTGGAACCGGCCGCCGCGAAAGCCGTTTGTTCCAAGCACGAAAAACCTTGCAGTGAAAGGGGCGCCGCCATTGGCGGGCGCTCCGCCGTCCTCGCGGCGCCGCCAGTCCGCTCCCATCTCTTGCCGACAGCATGCCACACTGGATTAATAATTCAATTGGAATTATTTATTGACAAGGGTCCCGACATCATGTTGTTTATGGGCAGGCTCAGCTGCTGGCCGGCACCCAGGGGAGAGTGTCCAGGGCCGCCAGAAGCTTCAGTCCTCACACCCGGCAAGGCCGGGGACGAACCATTCCTTGGGAGGAAAATTCATGAAGAAATCGCTTTTTGCCGCCTCTTTCGCTGCGCTCGCGCTCGGCGTCGTCTTTGCTGCTCCGGCCAGCGCCGCAGATGTTTCCGCCTGCCTCATCACCAAGACCGATACCAACCCCTTCTTCGTCAAGATGAAGGAAGGCGCTGAAGCCAAGGCAAAGGAACTCGGCATCACGCTGAAGGCCTATGCCGGCAAGATCGACGGTGACCATGACAGCCAGGTTGCCGCCATCGAAAGCTGCATCGCCGACGGCGCCAAGGGCATCCTGATCGCCGCGTCCGACACCAAGGCGATCGTCGACCCGGTCAAGAAGGCCCGCGATGCCGGCCTGCTCGTGATCGCGCTCGACACGCCCCTCGATCCGATCGATGCCGCTGACGCCACCTTCGCCACCGACAACCTCGAAGCCGGCAAGCTGATCGGCGCCTGGGCTGCCAAGACCATGGGCGACAAGGCCAAGGATGCCAAGATCGGCTTCCTCGACCTCACCCCGTCCCAGCCGTCGGTCGACGTGATGCGCGACCAGGGCTTCATGATCGGCTTCGGCATCGACCCGAAGGACGCCAACAAGATCGGTGACGAAGACGATGCCCGCATCGTCGGCCACGACGTGACGAACGGCAACGAAGAAGGCGGCCGCAAGGCCATGGAAAACCTTCTCCAGAAGGATCCGGATATCAACGTCATCCACACCATCAACGAGCCGGCTGCCGTGGGCGCCTACCAGGCCCTGAAGGCTGTCGGCAAGGAAAAGGACGTGCTGATCGTGTCCGTCGACGGCGGTTGCCCGGGCGTGAAGTCGGTTTCCGAAGGCGTCATCGGCGCGACCTCGCAGCAGTACCCGCTGATGATGGCTGCCTATGGCATCGAAGCCATCGCCAACTTCGCCAAGGACGGCACCAAGCCGAAGCCGACCGAAGGCAAGTCCTTCTTCGACACCGGCGTGAACCTCGTCACCGACAAGCCGGCCGAGGGCGTTCCGTCGATCAGCGTCAAGGAGGGCACCGACAAGTGCTGGGGTTGATCCGCTAGGGGTTGCGCAGGGGCTCCGGCCCCTGCATGATCCCATCGGGAGTTGAGAGGGGCGGCTCACCAGCCGCCTTTCCTGTAAATGGCGTCTGTCTTTTCGCGACATGGATGTCGCGCCTCCGGCAGACGTTCCAGTGGGGCTTGCCGGTAAACGCCGGCAGGGAAACTTGGGAGGGAAAATGAGCCAGCCTCAAGAATTCGAAAAGGTTCTTTCGGGCAGCGCGGCAGGTGTCGCGCAATTCGAAGAACCGAAAAGCGGTCTTCGCCGCCTGCAGCACTTCCTGCATTCCAATCCGGCCATGGTGCCGCTGATCGTTCTCGTCGCGCTGATCGTCTTTTTCGGCATCGCCCGCGGTCCGAAATTCTTCTCGGCCTATACCCTGACGCTGATCATGCAGCAGGTTGCCGTCGTCGGCATTCTCGCTGCGGCGCAGACGCTGGTCGTCCTGACCGCCGGCATCGACCTTTCGATCGGCGTCATCATGGTGTTTTCCTTCGTCGTGACGGGGAATGCGGTTCTCACCTATGGGCTGCCCTGGCCGCTCGCCATTCTCTCCGGTTTTGCCGTCGCCGGCCTCTGTGGCTGGGTAAACGGCTATCTCGTCTCGCGATTGAAGCTGCCACCCTTCATCGTGACGCTTGGCACGTGGAACATCGTCATGGCCGTCTGCCTGATCTATTCGGCAAACGCCACGCTGCGCGAGGCGGACCTGACGGCGATCACCTCGATGCTGCACATCTTCGGCATCAGCTTCAAGCTCGGTGGCGCGGCGATCACGCTCGGCGTCGTGGCGATGATCCTGCTCTATTTCGGCCTCTGGTACATGCTGAACTATACCGCCTTCGGCCGCCACATCTATGCGGTGGGGGACGACCCGGAAGCGGCGGATCTTGCCGGTATCCGCACCAAGAACGTGCTGCTGAAAACCTATGCGCTTGCCGGCCTTATCGCGGGCCTTGCCGCCTGGGTATCCATCGGCCGCAATGGTTCCATCTCGCCGTCCACCGTGGTCACCGACTATAATCTGCAGGCCATCACCGCAGCCGTGATCGGGGGCATCTCGCTCTTCGGCGGACGCGGTTCGATCCTCGGCGTTCTCTTCGGCACGCTGATCGTGGGCGTGATGAGCATGGGCCTCAACATGCTGAATGCCGATCCGCAATGGAAAGTGCTGCTGACGGGTATGCTGATCATCGGCGCCGTCGCCATCGACCAGTGGATTCGCAAGGTTTCGGGCTGAGGGAGGACATCACATGGAACCCATTCTTACCGCTCGCGGTCTCGTCAAGCGCTACGGCCGCGTGACCGCCCTCGACCACGCCGATTTCGATCTCTATCCAGGCGAAATCCTGGCCGTGATCGGCGACAACGGCGCGGGCAAGTCCTCGCTGATCAAGGCCATCTCCGGCGCCATCGTGCCGGACGAAGGCGAGATCCGACTGGAGGGCCAGCCGATCCACTTCACCAACCCCATGCAGGCGCGCGACGCTGGCATCGAGACGGTGTACCAGAACCTCGCGCTCTCGCCCGCATTGTCGATTGCCGACAACATGTTCCTCGGCCGGGAAATCCGGAAGGAAGGCCCCATGGGCTCGCTCTTCCGCATGCTCGACCGCAAGAAAATGGAAAAGATCGCCCGCGACAAGCTGACCGAGCTTGGCCTGATGACCATCCAGAACATCAACCAGGCCGTGGAAACCCTCTCGGGCGGCCAGCGCCAGGGGGTGGCGGTCGCCCGTGCGGCGGCCTTCGGCTCCAAGGTGGTGATCATGGACGAACCGACGGCAGCGCTCGGCGTCAAGGAAAGCCGCCGCGTGCTGGAGCTGATCCTCGACGTGCGCTCGCGTGGTCTTCCCATCGTGCTCATCTCCCACAACATGCCGCATGTCTTCGAAGTGGCCGACCGCATTCACGTGCACCGGCTCGGCAAGCGGCTCTGCGTCATCAATCCGAAGGAATATTCCATGTCGGATGCGGTGGCGCTGATGACGGGGGCGAAGGAACCGCCGAAGGAACTGGTTGCCGCATGAGCCGGAAGACAGAGGAACTGGCCCGTACCATCGTGACGGCGGCCGCCGGCCGTTCCCGCTTCGTCGTCGCTGTCGCGGGCCCGCCCGGTTCCGGCAAGTCGACCCTGGCTGACGAACTCGCCCGCCTGCTGAATGCGGGCGGGGAGCGCGCCGTGGTGTTGCCCATGGATGGATTTCATCTGGACAACGGCCTGCTCGGCGAAAGAGGGCTGCTGCCCCGCAAGGGCGCCCCGGAAACCTTCGATGTCCGTGGACTCCGCGATATCCTCGCGGCCGTCCGCCGCGCCGAGGAAGAAGTGCTCGTCCCCGTCTTCGACCGTAGCCGCGAGCTCGCGATTGCCGCAGCCCGTCCCATTCGGCTTGAGGACCGCATCGTTCTGGCGGAAGGCAATTACCTGCTGCTGGACCGGCACCCCTGGTCCACCCTGCTTCCGCTGTTTGATGAAACCATCCTGTTGCGTGAGCCCCTGGACGAACTGGAGCGTCGCCTGATCGCCCGCTGGGAAGCCCTGGGCTATGCGCCGGATGATGTCCGCGCCAAGGTGGACGGCAACGATCTCGTCAATGCCCGTACCGTGCTCGCGGAAAGCCGGGCGCCCAGCCTCGAAGCCTGAAGGCACCCCAAGTTGCGGAAGGTGTTTCCAACGCCGCAACCTCTCGCTTTATGCGGCGAAATGCACATATTTCGTGCGTTTTTTTGTTAAGAGTGCGTTAAGCATTCTGTCAAAAGCTAAATTTTTATATTATTGATTCAATATATCGAAGAACGTCTCTGTTATAAAACAGATCTAATTCGGCGCGCATGTCCTCTGGTGGACATCGCATGATGCACGCGCGCCGCTCCGGTAGACCGGATCTGTCCCAAATGGAGAATGTTGACGACCGCGACAGGCATCGGCGGGTTGGATCGGCGGCCGCATCTGGCTGCGGCCCAAAGCCCCCGGCAAAGGCGGTCTGAAGCGAAGCGGCCGAAGTGGCCGCCGCTGCCACGGAAGGAAGAAAGATGAAGGCATATGCCAGCGCGTGCATCCTGATTGCAACTCTCGCCGCTGCGCCCGCCTGGGCGCTCGACAAGCCGGCCGGCGAGCCGGTGCTGACCGTCACCGGAGCGGTATCGGAAACCAATGACGGCAAGAACGCCGTCTTCGACATGGCCATGCTCGAAGCCCTGGCCGGCCGCAAGGCCAGCATGGAAACGCCCTGGACCGAGGGCGCTGCAGAATTTTCCGGCCCTTTCCTGCGTGAGGTGCTGAAAGCCGCCGGGGCCAAGGGCACCCATCTGAAGGTCAAGGCGCTCAACGATTATGCCGCCGACGTGCCGGCGGAAGATGCCGAGCTGGACACCATCCTCGCCACCCAGCTGAATGGAAAGCCCATGTCGGTACGCGACAAGGGACCCCTCATGCTCGTTTATCCCTTCGACGAGGATAAAGGCCTCTACAACGAGAAATATTTCGGTCGTTCCGTCTGGCAGATCAAGGAAATCGAGGTTCTGCCGTGACATTGGGTTTCAGTCCGGACGGCTCCTTTCTGAAAGCGGCAGGCAGGAAGACGGTGGTGCTGCAAGGCATCGCGGTCGTCTTCACCTGTATCCTGCTGCTTCTCTTTACCGACCTCGCGCGGCGTTACCGGCTGCTGGAGGATGGTATCCGAGAAAATGCCCTCTGGTCTGTCTATCAGCTGGATCGGGAGGCCCGCAGCCTCTCCTTCCAGCTCAAGGACATCGTGCGCGACGAGACGCTTGATCCCGACAAGGTCAAGAGCCTCGGCCTGCGCTACGATATTCTCTACTCCCGCCTGACCGTTCTCAAGGAAAGCAATTTTGACGACGCTTTCGAGAAGAACAACACCGTGCACAAGCAGCTCGATGCCGTGCAGGGCCGGATCATGGCTTATGCTCCTTTCTTCGATCGGATGGCCGGCGGTTATGAGCCGAAGGACGCCGAACTGATGAAGCTGAACACCGATGTGGAATTTCTGGTCAAGCAGACCGGCGATTTCCTGATCGACTCGAACAACCAGTTCAGCACCGCGCGCGCCGACAATCGCGACATGATCATCCGCCTCGAAGGAACGACCGCACTCTTCCTTTCGCTGCTGCTGGGCAGCGTGGTCTTTCTGGTCGTGAACCTCCGTCGCCAGCTGCGCGTGGTCCGCGAAGCCGGCCGCAACTTCGAGCTGATGGCCGAAGAGCTTTCGACCGCCTACAAGGCCGCAGACGCCGGTAACCGGGCGAAGTCCCAGTTCATGGCCACCATGAGCCATGAAATACGCACCCCTCTGAACGCCATCCTCGGCACCGCAGAACTGCTCGAACTCTCGGATCTGCCGCGCGATGCCTCGTCGCTCGTGCGCACCATCCATAGTTCCGGCGAGGCGCTGCTCGAGATCATCAATGAAATTCTCGATTACTCCAAGATCGAGAACGGCAAGCTCGAATTGGAACTCCGCGGCGTGAACCTGAAGGCTTTTGCCAAGAGCACGCTGGAGATCGTCCGGGGGCGGGCCGAAGAACACGGCAACCGCATCGTTCTCGACGTGCCGGACGAATTGATGGTGCCCTATGTTCGCACCGATCCGACCCGCATGCGCCAGGTGCTGCTCAATCTGCTCAGCAATGCGGTCAAGTTCACCCGCGGCGGCACCGTCACCCTTCGCCTGAGGGAATTCGTGCGCAATGACGTCCTGCTCGTCCGCTTCGAGGTGCAGGACACCGGCATCGGCATCGATGAAGCCGGTATTGCCAAGTTGTTCCAGCCCTTCACCCAGGTGGATGCCAGCATCAGCCGCAAATATGGCGGCACCGGCCTCGGCCTTACCATCTGCAAGGAAATCATCGACAAGCTCGAAGGAGAAATGGGGGTTCGCAGCGAACTCGGCCATGGCAGTACCTTCTGGCTGGAAGTGCCGACAAAGATCGCCGATGTGGTGAGCGATAGCCCGAACAATGCGCCGGCCAGCTTGCCGCAAACCATGATCGCGCCCTGCGAAATCCTTCTCGTCGAGGACAATGTGGTCAACCAGCAGGTTGCCACCCGCTTCCTGGAACGGTTGGGGCAGAAAGTCACCATCGCCAATAACGGACTGGAAGCCGTGGCCATTGCGCGCAAGCAGACCTTCGATCTCATTCTCATGGACATGCAGATGCCGGAAATGGACGGCATCCAGGCCACCCGGCGGATTCGCGCCGAGGTGCCGGATGCGCCGCCGATCATCGCCATGACCGCCAATGCCTCCGACGACGACCGGGCGGCCTGCATGGAAGCGGGAATGACCGGTTTCGAATCCAAGCCGATCACCCTCAAGCGCCTCCGCCACGTGCTGGAAACCCATCTGAAGATCAGCGAGCGCCCGCCCGTCATGCCGCCGGAACCCGAGGCCGCGCCTCTGGCCGTCGTCGCGCCGGTGCCGGAGCCCGAAGAGACGGACGGCTTCAGCCAGGCCCGCCGGGACGAACTGGTGGAAGCCCTCGGCGAGGACGTGTTCAATGAACTCGTTGAAACCTTCTTCGAAGATGCCGGCGAGATCATGGAAAATCTCCAGCATGCGCTGGGCGGTGAGGATGCCATCCTCATCGACCGCCTGCTGCACACCCTGAAGGGCGCCGCCGTGAATGTCGGCCTCAACGATGTTGCGGACATCGCCAATTCGATGCGCGTCAGCAAGCCGACCATCGCCGGTGTGGAAAACCTGAACGAACGGATCAACGCGCATCGTCGCCTGCTTGTGGCCTGAAAGGACGTATGACCATGCGGATTCTTGTGGTTGATGATAATAATACAAACCTGAAGCTTCTGACGAAGCTCGTCGGGCGCCTGAAGAACTGCGAGGCGCTGCCCTATTCGTCGCCGGAGCAGGTGCTTGCGGCGCTTCCCGAGCTGAATTTCGACGTAGCGATCATCGACTACCAGATGCCGGTCTATAACGGCGTCGAGCTCTATACGGAGATCGTCCGGTTCGAGCGCTATGCTGCGGTTCCGGTGGTCTTCGTCACGGCCGACAAGGACATGACCACGCGCATGGCGGCCCTGAATGCCGGTGCCATCGATTTTCTGACGAAACCGGTCAATCCGGTGGAATTCATGGCCCGTATGCACAATATCGTCTCGCTGGCCGATGCCCGCCGGCAACTCGCCGAACGCGCCGAATGGCTGCGGCGCGAGGTGGACAAGGCGGTG
This sequence comes from Gellertiella sp. DMC107, assembly GCF_056313605.1. Lineage (NCBI taxonomy): Bacteria > Pseudomonadati > Pseudomonadota > Alphaproteobacteria > Hyphomicrobiales > Rhizobiaceae > Gellertiella > Gellertiella sp. DMC107. Next base: position 552,494 of record NZ_JBQUZZ010000002.1, read on the forward strand.
CGCGAACTGCGCGAAAGGGAGGAGGAAATCATCCACCGGCTGACGCTTGCGGCCGGCTACAAGGACCCCGACACGGCGCGTCATACCATGCGTGTGGCCCTTTACTCCGAGGCGGTCGCCAAGCAGCTCGGGCTTTCCGAGGATCGCTGTCAGGATATACGGCTTGCTGCCCCCATGCACGATATCGGCAAGGTGGGCATTCCCGATACGGTGCTGCTCAAACAGGGCAAGCTCACCGAAAACGAATTTCGCCAGATGCAACGGCATGCGCAGATCGGCTCGGATATCCTGGCCAAAAGCCATTCGTCACTGCTCCAGCTTGCCGCTGAAATCGCCGGCAGCCATCACGAGCGCTGGGACGGCCAGGGTTATCCGAACCGTCTGGCGGGTGAGGAAATTCCCTTGTCCGGCCGTATCGTTTGCATCGCGGACAATTTCGATGCCTTGACCACCGAGAGGCCCTATAAGCCCGCCTGGTCCTATGAGCAGACGGTGGCGCATATTCTCGATCGCGCCGGAACCCAGTTCGATCCGGTCTGCGTGGCTGCCTTCAAGCGCGCGCTGCCGCGCATACAGGAAATCATGGAGGCGGACCGCCGTCAGCGCCAGCAGGAGCTCGCGGAGGAGATGGCGGCCGTTCCGGCGGCCTGATTTGTTGCCTGTGCTGTAATCGGCCCTGTTCCGGGGCCATCACCGGTGCTATGGGCTCTGCCAGTAAACCTTCTGCCGGAGACCGCCCGCCATGACTCGCTCGATTACCCTTCGCCGTCCCGATGACTGGCATCTGCATCTGCGCGACGGCGCCATGCTGGAAGGCGTGATCGCCGATACGAGCCGTACATTTGCACGGGCCATCATCATGCCCAATCTGGTGCCGCCGGTGGTGACCACCGCCGATGCCGAGGCCTATCGGATGCGCATCCTCCAGGCCCTCCCGAAAGGCCATCGCTTCCAGCCGCTGATGACCCTCTACCTCACGGAGCATACCTCTCCTGATGATGTTGCGCGGGGTAAGGAGAGCAGGCTGATCACGGCCGTGAAGCTCTACCCGGCCGGGGCGACCACCAATTCCCATGGGGGGGTCCGCGACATGGACAAGGCCATGCCGGTGCTGGAGCGCATGGCGCAGATCGGACTGCCGCTCTGCGTGCATGGCGAAGTGACCGATCCGGCCGTGGATATTTTCGACCGGGAAGCCGTCTTCATCGAAACCGTTCTGGATCCGCTGCGCCGGCGGTTGCCGGAGCTGAAAGTGACGATGGAGCATGTCACCACCTCCGACGGCGTGAACTATATCCTGTCCGCCGACCGCAATCTCGCCGGCTCGCTCACCACCCATCACCTGATCATCAACCGCAACGCCATCCTCGCCGGCGGCATTCGGCCCCACTATTATTGCCTGCCGGTCGCCAAGCGCGAAAGTCATCGCCTTGCCCTGCGCAAGGCCGCCACCTCCGGCGATCGGCGCTTTTTCCTCGGCACCGACAGCGCCCCCCATGTCGACCCGCTGAAGGAATGTGCCTGCGGCTGTGCCGGCATCTATACTTCGATCAATACCATGGCGTGTCTTGCCCATGTCTTCGAGGAAGAGGGCGCGCTCGACCGGCTGGAAGCATTCGCTTCGCTGAACGGCCCGGCCTGGTACGGTCTGCCGGTCAACGAGGAGCGGATCACCCTGACCAGGCGCGACGAACCGGTTGAATTCCCCGCCAAGCGGGAAACGGGGGCAGGGCCGGTGACGGTCTTCGATCCCCAGTTCCCGTTGCATTGGGATGTGGATTGACCCTTGCGAAACGGCCCGTTTGGTTGTTTGTTAAAAAACGTAAAACAATTGAATATCGTCATGTCTGACGATCTATGAGGGGCTGTACCATGACTTTCGCCGAGGCGATCTCTACCTGCTTCAACAAGTATGCGACCTTCTCCGGACGCGCTCCGCGTTCGGAATACTGGTGGTTCGCATTGTTCAATATCCTGGTTTCGGTGGCGCTGAACGTGGTTGTGCAGGCCATCGGGCCGAACAGCGTGGCCTTGAGCCTGGTGGCGGCTGTGGTCTCGCTGGGCCTGTTCCTGCCAGGGCTTGCGGTCGGCGTTCGCCGCCTGCACGATATCGACAAGTCCGGCTGGTGGCTTCTGATCGGCCTCATTCCGCTGATCGGCTTCATCCTCCTGCTGGTCTGGTTCTGCACGAAGGGTTCTGTCGGCGAAAACCGCTTCGGCTACCCCACGCAAAGCTGAGGAAAGCAAAGGCGCTGGGCCGGACCCGGCGCCTTCAGGCTTGAATGGATGGGGGCGCGCCGATAGAAGCGGTGAAGAACCCGCCCCAAGCCAGCCCCAGGAGTTTTCCGATGTTCCAGACCACCTTTGCCGACCCCGCCGTGATGGCGTCCGAAATGGCGAAAATGCTCTGGGAGATCAAGGCGGTGCACTTTTCCGCCGATAAGCCCTACAAGCTCGCCTCAGGCATGATGAGCCCCGTCTACATCGATTGCCGCAAGCTCATTTCCTATCCGCGCATCCGCTCCGCTGTCATGGATTTCGCCGCTGCAACCGTGCTGCGAGAAGCCGGCTACGAGCAGTTCGACTGTGTGGCAGGTGGCGAAACGGCGGGCATTCCCTTCGCGGCTTTCCTGGCCGAGCGCCTCGGACTTCCGATGATCTATGTGCGCAAGCAGCCGAAGGGGCACGGCCGCAACGCCCAGATCGAAGGTCACATGCCCGAAGGCGCCCGCGTTCTCGTCATCGAGGACCTGACGACGGCCGGTGGCTCCATGTTCAAGTTCATCGATGCCATTCGTGCCGCTGGCGGGATTGTGGACCACGGCATGGCGCTCTTCTACTACGGAATTTTCGCCGATGCGGAAGCCCGTTTCGGCAACGGCAAGGTCACCCTGCATCACATCGCCACCTGGCGGAACGTGCTGGCGGTCGCCCGGGAGAAAGCGCTCTTCGACCAGGCGACATTGGAAAGCGTCGAAGCCTTCCTGGATGCGCCGCTTGCCTGGTCCGAGGCCCATGGTGGCGTAGGATCACTTGAAAATTAGTGAAAAACACATTAGCATCGACAAAAATGGGTGCTGAATATGAAGATACCTTTTCAAGTTGTTCTGTTCGTTGTGTTTTTCATCACAGGTCTTCATTCCGCGAGTATATCAATGGCTCAGGAAGAGGTCGACCTGCCTGCTCGTCTTGGGGAGATATTAGGTTCCGAGAATGCGTGCGGCATCTCTTTCTCATCTGAAAAAGTGCAAGAGTTTATTGTTAAGAACGCTTCTCCCACGGACATGGACTTCATGAGTACAGTTAATTTGTACGCTGACACCATGCCGGATCAGATTGCAGAAATGTCCTCAATTGTCAGGGATGCACATTGTACTCAAATGCGTAGATTGGCAGCCTCCTACAATCTTGTGCCATAAAGGGAATCGGGCAAAAGCCCAAACCAATGGCGTTTGCCCGGAAAATGCGCTGGATTTTCCCCTGTGAATGGAATAAATCGATTGAAGTGATTTATTGCCGGGGGAGGTTTGCATTATGATCGTGTGTTGCGGTGAAGCTCTGATCGACATGCTACCGCGCGAGACCACGCTCGGGGAGCGGGCTTTTGCGCCTTATGCGGGGGGAGCGATCTTCAATACAGCGATCGCACTTGGCCGGCTGGGCATCAAGACCGGTTTCTTCAGCGGCCTTTCCGATGACATGCTGGGTGACATTCTGCGCGAAACGCTGGAAAAGAGCGGCGTGGATCCCCGTTTCGCGGCCATTTCGTCTCGCCCGACGACGATTGCCCTGGTCAAGCTGGTCAACGGGCAGGCCAGCTATGCCTTCTATGACGAGAATACCGCCGGCCGCTTGCTGGACATTGGCGATCTCCCGCAATTCGGGCCGGAGGTGAACGCATTGCATTTCGGGGCCATCAGCCTCATTCCCGAACCTTGCGGCACAGCCTACGAAACCCTGCTTCTGCGCGAGGCGGATGCCCGCGTCATCTCGCTCGATCCCAATATTCGTCCCGGCTTCATAAAAGATCCGCAGGCCCATGCCGAACGCATTCGTCGCATGGCCGCCCGCTCGGATATCCTGAAGTTTTCCGATGAAGACCTGGCCTGGTTCGGCGAAGAGGGAAGCGAGGCCGATCTGGCTCGCCGCTGGCTCGCCCGGGGCGCGAAGCTCGTGCTCGTCACGCGCGGAGCGGAGGGGGCAACGGGTTATTCCGCGAGCCACACGGTGTCGGTTCCGGTGGTGAAGGTGGACGTGGTCGATACGGTCGGCGCCGGCGACACATTTGACGCGGGCGTACTCGCTGCCCTCGACCGCAAGGGCTTGCTGACAAAATCGGCCGTGGCGGGCCTTTCAGCCGCGGATATCGAGGATGCCCTGCTCTGGGGCGTCAAGGCCGCTGCCGTCACCGTTTCCCGCGCCGGCGCCAATCCCCCCACCGCCGCTGAAATCGGTTTCTGATCCGGGACCATCCCGAGGAAGGGTTGGTCCCGGTTTCCCGTCTGGGCCGGGGCTCTAGTCCAGATCCGATACTTCTTCGGGGCGATATTCGAGAATGTCGCCCGGCTGACATTGCAGGGCGTCACAGATACGCCCCAGCGTGTCGAAGCGGATTCCACTGACCTTGCCGGATTTCAACAGGGACACATTCTGTTCCGTGATGCCGATCTTTTCGGAAAGCTCCCGCGAGCGCATCTTGCGCCGGGCCAGCATGACGTCGAGCGTGACAATGATCGGCATGGTCAGACGAAGCTCCTGTTTTCGCGCTCGATATCTGCGGCAAGGGCGATCACATGGCCCATGGCGTAAAGCAGGGCCGAGAGGAGCAGGAGCATGGCCTCACTGCTGCCGAAGCTGACCAGCAGGATCCGCTGGCCGGCAGGATTGTCGTAGGTGACGAACAGGGCGGCCAGCGTGCGGGACAGCACGGTGCTCGCGGCGCCCGCCAATGCGATGGCGCCGGCGAGGCGCAGCAATTCCCCCGTGCGGCGGGAAAAGACGCGGCCCTTTTCGAGAAGGTCGAAAAGCCGCCACACCGCCAGCAAGGCAGCCGCGCCGATGGCGCCGTTGATCACCCCCAGCCCGATCACGGCCGACAGGGCGCCCTTGGATAGCGGGCCGCCGGCGGCCGGAAGGCCCAGCCACATTCTCAAATCTCCTGTAAAGCCGGAGAGATCGAAAATCATCCGCCAAATCAGATAGATCGTCCCGATGGCGGCAGCGCCCGCCAAAAAGCCAAGCAGCCTTTTCGCTCGACGGCTGATGGTCTCGATAGCGGCCAAAGCGTCCTCACGCATTTTTCTGAGCATCCCGTATTGCAACTAAAATTTATCGTATTACAATAAAAAATAATCGTCAATCACCCAGGAGTTCCTTATGCGTCTTTTCCGCGGTCCGCTGGCTGCCCTTGTTCTCTCCACCTCCCTGATGGCCTGCAGCACAGTGCCGCCTTCCTCCATGGCGCAACTGGCGCTTCTCAACCCGCTCACGATGAAGCCGGCGGAAATCCGCGTCGTGGTGACATTTCCCGATGGCATCCGCCTGAAGCAGGGTGATGTGGTCATGGATGTGGCCTGGAAGAATGCGGAGAGCGGAGAGGAGATCAAGCGGCATTTTGCGATGGAGCTGGTGACGGGCAATGCCGCCGCGCCGCAGATCGGCCGGATGCTGCGACCAGACGAGCGGCTCTATTTGCTGATGCTCGGCCAAGCGGATTCCGAACAGTTCCGGAGCATGCAGGATCAGGTCATGGCTCAGCAGAATGCGGGTGCAACGGGCAGCGGGTCGCTTACCGTCGGCTTTGCTGGCGGCTGCACCGCCGATCCCGCTATCCGCACCGGACCCGTGAAGACGAGCGTGCTCCTCCGTCCGGACGCTGAATCCGGTTACATACCCGTCTTCGCCGATATGGACCTGATGGGCGTGTTGCGCGGTGCCGGCCTCTCGGAAGTGCCGGCCTGCAAGAACGATCTGGCCGGCTGAACCATGCCGGCCGACCGGAAGAATGCGGTGCCGCGGGAAGGGCCGGTTCAGCCCTTCAGCGTCGCCACCAGCCCGGCCGTGGAGCTATCCAGCCCCTCGGTGCCGGTCTTGCCCTCGATGACGGGAAGCAGGCCGGTGGCCAGCTCCTTGCCCAGCTCCACGCCCCACTGGTCGAACGAGTTGATGCGGAAGAGCACGCCTTCGACGAAGACCCGGTGTTCGTAAAGCGCGATCAGCCGGCCGAGCGCATAGGGCGTGAGCTGGTCGTGCACGAAGGTGATCGAGGGGCGATTGCCGGTAAACACCCGGTGCGGCGCAATGTGATCCGCCTTCGTCGCCTCCATGCCCTGTGACAGAAGCTGCGCCTTCGCCTCCTCCCGCGTGCGGCCCTTCAGCAGGGCCTGGGACTGGGCGAGGCAATTGGCCACCAGCAGCCGGTGCTGATGGGCGAGATCCGGTTCAAAGCCCTTGCGGGCGATCAGAAATTCCGCCGGGATGATATCCGTGCCCTGATGGATCAGCTGATAGAAGGCATGCTGGCCATTGGTGCCGGGTTCCCCCCAGACGACGGGTCCGGAGCGTCCCTCTACCGGCGTGCCGTCCACGGTCACGCTCTTGCCGTTCGATTCCATGTCCAGCTGCTGCAGATAGGCCGGGAAACGGGACAGGCGCTGGTCGTAGGGCAGGATCGCCCGCGACGGATAGCCGAGCACGTTGCGCTGGTAGAAGCCGAGGAGCCCCAGCAGCATGGGAAGGTTTTCCCGCACGGGCGCGGTCTCGAAATGCCGGTCCATGGCATGGGCGCCTTCCAGGAACCGGATGAAGTTTTCCGGCCCGATGGCGATCATCAGCGGCAGGCCGATGGCCGACCAGATCGAATAACGACCGCCGACCCAGTCCCAGAAGCCGAACACGCGATCCGCCTCTATGCCGAAGGCGGCAACCTTGGGAAGCGCGGTGGAGACCGCCGCAAAATGGTGGCGAACGGCACTTTCGCCGAGCGCTTCGGCCACGAACCGGCGGGCGGTTGCCGCATTGGTCATGGTCTCGATGGTGGTGAAGGTCTTCGACGCGACAATGAACAGCGTGGTTTCGGCCGACAGCAGCTTCAGCGTATCGGCTATATGGGCGCCATCCACATTCGAAACGAAATGCAGCCGGGGACCATCATGGAAGGGGGCAAGCGCCAGCGTGGCCATGACCGGGCCGAGATCGGAACCGCCGATGCCGATATTGACGACGTCGGTGATCGGCTTGCCCGTGGCACCCCTCAGCGCGCCGGAGCGGACACCATCCGCAAAGACGCCCATCGCCGCCAGCACGCCATTGACGTCTGGCATCACGTCCTTGCCCTCGACGAGAACGGGACGGTTCGACCGGTTGCGCAGAGCCGTATGCAGCACCGCGCGTCCCTCGGTGAAATTGATCGGCGCGCCGGAAAACATCTGGTCGCGCTTTTCGGCAACCTTCCCCTCGGCCGCAAGCTTTTCCAGCAGGGTCATGATCCCGTCATTCACGGCGCATTTGGAATAATCCATCAGCAGGTCGTCCAGCGCGACGCTGAATTTGCCAAAACGCGCCGGATCCTTCGCAAAAGCCTCGCGAATATCCGTTGCACGGCTTGCTTGAGAAACGGATTTCAGTTCATCGACAACAGCTTGCATCATGCGCCAATCCTAAAGAAGCGGGTTTCGGCGCGCACCTTACTGCATTCACGCGCGCTTGGAAAAGGCGGAATTTCGCTTTCGGAACGGGGATGACGCAGAAAGAAAAGCGGCCCCGTCGGGGGCCGCCGGATTTGCGCTTTTCGCGACGTGCATCAGCCGCGCAGTTCCTTGCGCAGGATCTTGCCCACATTGGATTTCGGCAATTCGTCCCGGAACTCGATATGTCGCGGCCGCTTGTAGCCGGTCAGGTTCTCGGCGCAGTGATGCTTGAGCTCGTCCTCGGTCAGCGTCGGGTCCTTGCGCACCACAAAGAGCTTCACGGCCTCGCCGGAATGCTCGTCCGGCACCCCCACCGCCGCAGCCTCCAGCACGCCGGGATGCATGGCGGCCACTTCCTCGACCTCGTTCGGATAGACGTTGAAGCCGGACACGAGGATCATGTCCTTCTTGCGGTCGACGATCTTGGTGTAGCCGTTCTCGTCCATCACGCCGATGTCGCCGGTGCGGAAGAAGCCGTCGGGGCTGATCACCTGCGCCGTTTCGGCGGGCCTCTGCCAGTAGCCAAGCATGACCTGCGGTCCACGCACGCAGATTTCGCCCGCTTCGCCGATGGGGAGCGTCTGGCCCATGTCGTCACGAATTTCCACATCCGTGGAGGGAAGGGGAAGCCCGACCGTGCCGGTAAACTCCGCCCGGTCCAGCCGGTTGGCCGTAGCGACGGGGGACGTCTCCGAAAGCCCGTAGCCTTCCGTGATCGCGCAGCCGGTCATTTTTTGCCAGCGTTCGGCCACCGGCCGTTGGACGGCCATGCCGCCGCCCAGCACCAGCAGCATTTGCGAGAAATCGATGCCGGAAAACTCAGGATTGTTCATCAAGGCATTGAACAGCGTGTTGAGGCCCGGGAAGACATGGATGCGATGCTTCTTCCACTCCTTGATAAAGGCCGGAATGTCGCGCGGGTTGGCAATCAGAAGGTTGCACCCGCCCATGGAAATGCCCATCAGCGAATTCACCGTCAAGGCAAAGATATGGTAGAGCGGCAAGGCGCAGAGAAAGTTGAGCTGCGCCGGCCGCTGCTTGCGCTCGAATACGGCCTCGAGCCACAGAATCAGCTGTTCCTTGTTGGCAAGCAGATTGGCATGGGTAAGGGTCGCGCCCTTGGAAACACCGGTCGTGCCCCCGGTATATTGCAGGAAGGCGATATCGTTGGGGGAAATCGGCACCGTCTTCATGGTGCGGCCATTGCCCTCCGCCAGCACCCGGCTGAAGGGCACCGCGCCGGCAATGGCCCAGTCCGGCACCATCTTCTTCACGTGCTTGACGACCAGATTGACCAGCAGACCCTTGAGGCCCAGCATATCGCCCATCTTGGTCACGACCACATGCCGAAGTTCCGTGGCGCTCACCACCTGCTCCACGGTATGGGCGAAGTTTTCCAGCACGAAGATGGCTTTCGCCTCGGAATCCTTCAGCTGGTGTTCGAGTTCGCGGGGCGTGTAGAGCGGGTTGACGTTCACGACAACCATGCCGGCCCTCAGAATCCCGTAAACCACAGCCGGATTCTGCAAGATATTGGGCATCATCACGGCCACACGGTCGCCCTTTTCCAGGCCTTGCTGTTGCAGCCAGGCGGCGATGCCGCGGGTCACCCGGTCGAGTTCCCGATAGGTCAGGATCTTGCCCATGCTTTCGAAGGCCGGGCGGTCGGCATAGGCCGCACAGCAGCGGCCGAGCAATTCCGCCAGCGAATGCTCCTTGGGCTCCCCAAGCCGGGAAGGAACCCGCGCCGGGTAGGATCCCAGCCAGATCTTGTCCTCGGCCCTGCCGCTGAGCATATGCGTTGGTGTCGTCATGGACTTTCTCCCCTCCCGCAGGACGATGACGCGTCCCGCCTGCTGGCTGCCGACGTGAATCGAGGCTCCCTCCTCGCCACGAACAGCTTATGCCATTCAAACCTGTTATCAAGATTGTCAAAACGTACCTTGACGTAAACGTAAAATAAATCGGCGCGAATTGGCAAGAGGGGCGGGCGCTTTGAACCGGCCGAACCGCTGCTTTTCCTCAGGAGGCTGAAAACTGCGGCTTTTGCCGGCACGGGCGGGCCTACAAGTGCAGCGGGCGTAGATTTCGGTCTCTATACTTGGCCCGTGTCCATGCTCCGGCGCCGGTTTCGCAGCACCCGCCTATGCTTTACATTTTGTGTCTAAGTAAAAAACCGCGTATCGGCCCATGAAAATTCTACTGTAATCGTAATTATTTCATAATAAAAATAAATCAGGCTCCCGTTCATGATTGCGACAGCTGCTTCCTCGATCGAAAGACAGAAGAACGTGCGCCTGGTCCGTTTCCAGGCGTATATGCTGTTTTTGGTCGTTCTGTGCGCAACCATGGCCGCTCTTTACTTTGCCGACCAGCAACGCGCGCTTTACCAGGAAGAAAACAACCGCAACATGGTCACCGAGCAGCTCAGCGTCATGCGCGCCGAGATCGAGGGGCGGATTACGGGAAATGTTCTCCTTCTGAAAGGTCTTGTGGCGGCGCTTGAGACGGAGCCGATGATGACACAGGCTCGCTTCGACCACATGGCCGAACGCATCCTGGGCTCGGATGGTAATATTGCCTATGTCACCGCCGCACCGAACATGGTTGTTTCCATGGTCTATCCCCCCTCGGAAACAGCGCGCATCGGCTTCGACTTCCGCAAGCGCAACAAGGAACATGGCGCGGCCTTTCTTGCCGCCCAGTCTCGCAAGGTCAACATTTCCGGTCCGGTCGAGATGGAGTCGGGAGACCGGGGTCTGGTCGTCAATTATCCCGTACTTTTGCGGCGTGGCGCAGCCAAGGCCGAACTCTGGGGTATTCTTTCGGCGACGATCAACCTGAACCGGCTCTTTCAGGACGGCGGGCTGATGGCGGAAGACCTGCCGATCTATTTTGCCGTGTCCCGCGGCGACTCGCACGGATTGTTCGCCGCGCCCTTCTTTGGCAAGGCCGATGTCTTCAGCCGCGATCCCGTCCGGATGACGGTGAATATCGGCGAGGACTACTGGCTGCTGGCGGCGGTTCCCAAAAGCGGCTGGACCATCGACAATGCCGGCCTGCTGCGCTTCCGGCTGTTTCTGCTGTTTGCCGCGGCGGCCATCCTGGTGCCTGTTGCCTGGGTCATCCGCCTCATGGCGGAACGGCATCGCACGATGGAGCATCTGGAGCAGAACGGCGAAAGGCTGGAGGCGCTGTCGAGGCGGCTGGAGCTGGCGCTCGCCACATCGAGCATCGGCATCTGGGAGCACGACATCCAGTCCGGATTGCAAACCTGGGACGAGCGGGTGCGCGATCATCTCGGCATCGTCACCCGCAAGGATTTCTACGATTTTGCCGACTGGCGCGCGATCGTTCATCCCGACGACCGTCGGGCGGCGGAAGCGGTCTATGCAAGAACCATCCGCACCGGTGCGCCCTATGCGGGGCAATATCGCATCATCCGGCCCGATACCGGCGAAATCCGCCATATCCGCGCTTTCGGACGCCTCATCGACGCGACGAACGGCAAGGAGCGGTTCCTGGGCGTGGAATGGGACATCACCGAGGATGTCCGGCGTGAAGAGGCGCTGCGCAGTGCGCGGGAGCTGGCCGAGGAAAAGAACCGGGCGCTGGAACAGGCTCACCGGCAGATGGAGCACAATGCCCTCCACGATTCCCTGACCGGCCTGCCCAACCGCCGTTACCTGGACCAGCATCTTGCCCAGCTCGCCCGGCCGGACGATGGCAGCGACATTTCCATCCTTCATCTCGATCTCGACCGGTTCAAGGATATCAACGACACGCTCGGCCACGCGGCCGGCGATGCCATCCTGAAACATGCCGCGATGGTGCTGCGCCGAGCCGTGGAGCCGGAGGATTTCGTCGCTCGTTTCGGCGGTGACGAATTCATCGTGGTGCATCGCCATGTTCCCGGAACCGAAGCACTGGAACGGATCGCGCGTCGGGTTGAAAAGGCGATCGGCGAGCCGATCCTGTTCGAAGGGCAGGAGTGCCGCGCCGGCGCCAGTATCGGCATCGCCACCTGGATGCAGGAAGACGGTGCGTCTCAGCTGTTGGTCAATGCCGATATTGCCCTTTACGAAGCCAAGCGGCGTGGACGCAGCCGGGTGGAATACTTCTCCGATGGCCTGCGGGCCCAGATGGTGGGCCACAAACAGACCGCCGACGATATCCTGCGTGCCCTGGAGGAGGGCGAATTCCTCGCCTATTTCCAACCGCAGTTCGATGCGGCGACGCTGGAGATCAGCGGTGTCGAGGCTCTTGTCCGCTGGGATCACCCGGAACGGGGTCTGCTGGCGCCGGACAGTTTTCTCCGGATTGCGGAGGGCATGCATCTGATGCAGCGGATCGATGAGATCGTGCTCGACCAGGCCCTGCTTCATTTCAACCAGTGGCAGGTGACAGGCCTCGCGGTACCCCGCGTTTCCGTGAACATCTCCGCCCAGCGCCTTATGGACGGGCAGCTTCTCGAAAAGGTGGAGCGTCTGCATTACACGCCGGGCTCGGTCTGCTTCGAGCTTCTGGAATCCATTTCCTTCGACGATGACGACGATACGGTGGTGGAAACCATCAGCCGCCTGAAGTCGCTGGGTATCGAGGTGGAGATCGACGATTTCGGCACGGGCCACGCGTCCATCATCAACCTGCTGAAGCTCACCCCCCGCAAGCTGAAGATCGATCGCCAGCTGATCCGGCCGATCCTCACCTCGGTCCGCGAGCGGCAACTCGTTTCCTCCATCATCGATATCGGGCGCACCTGCGGCATCGGTATCGTGGCGGAAGGGGTGGAGACCATGGATCACGCGGCCATGCTGCGGGAAATGGGTTGCGAAACCCTGCAGGGTTATGCCTTCGCCCGCCCCATGTCGGGTGCGGATTTCCTCGGCTTTGCCCGCAACTACAAGCCCGGCAAGATATTGCGCTCGCGCCGGCGCGCCTGAACCTTCTCCGCCGGAACCAGAAAGCCTGAAAAGCCATTCCCCTGAAGAGAGCCCGGCGCGCCGGGACAACAGGGGAGTGCATTCATGCGGCGTTTTCTTCGCAACAACGGGCTGACCATCGTCCTTCTGATTGCAACGGTGCTTTCCATCGGCGGCATGCTGCTGGCCGGCTGGAAGGCCGAGAACGAGGAGCTGGCGCGGCATGGCCAGGGCGCCCTTGCGCTCAGCGCCTATATGCAGTCAGGTTCGTTCCTGTCCGCTCTTTTCGAGAACTGGGAAAGCGAATTCCTGCAGATGTCGGCCTATGTCATGCTGACGGCCTATCTTTTTCAGAAGGGGTCTGCCGAATCGCGCGATCCGGACGAGGACGAGAAGGCGGAGCCTTCCGCACCGCACCCATCGGCGCCCGTCCTCTCGGGACGCTGGCTCTACGAGCATTCGCTGGGCATCGCACTGGCAATCCTGTTCCTGCTCAGTTTCGTGCTGCACCTTGTCGGCAGCGCCGAGGCGGACGCGGAAGAATCGCGCCTGCATGGAGAGGCCGCGGTTGCCCTCTGGAACCATCTGGCCAGCGCAACCTTCTGGTTCGAATCTTTCCAGAACTGGCAATCGGAATTCCTCTCGACGGCCATTCTCGTGGTTCTCTCCATCTTCCTGCGCTATCGCGGCTCACCGGAATCCAAACCGGTCGAGGCATCGGACAGCGATACCGGAAACTGAAAGGAGCATGTCTGAGAGAAGTGGTGCCGCTTACGTGACTCGAACACGTGACCCCATCATTACGAATGATGTGCTCTACCGACTGAGCTAAAGCGGCCCTTAGAGATGCATCGCCGGGCGATGTCTGTGCGGGCTGATACAGGGAACTGATTGGAAATTCAAGCCACCATTTTCGCTTTCGGAAAATTGCCGCCCGTTCCTTTCTGCCTGTGGAATACCTGCGCCTGGCCTTGGCCGGCCGGGCGCAGGCAGAGGTTCAGCGGAGCGAGAGCCGGGCCCGTGCCGCACGGTATTCGCGCTCAAGCCGGTCGACCACGGCCGCCACCGGTTCGACGGCCTTGATATTGGCAATCCCTTGGCCGCAGCCCCAGATGTCTTTCCAGGCCTTGGCGCCGGTCTGCTCCTTGCCGAAGTCCATCTTGGACGGATCGGCAACGGGCAAATGCTCCGGATCCATGCCAGCGGCCGTGATCGAGGGCTTCAGGTAATTGCCGTGAATGCCGGTGAAGTAGTTGCTGTAGACGATATCGGCCGCGGTGCTGTCGACGATGCACTGCTTGTAGGCATCCGAGGCGCGAGCCTCCTCCGTCGCGATGAACAGCGACCCCATATAGGCAAGATCCGCGCCCATGGCCTCGGCAGCAAGAATGGCGCCGCCGGTCGAGATGGCGCCCGCCAGAGCCAGCGGTCCGTCGAACCACTGGCGGATTTCCTGTACCAGCGCAAAGGGCGAAAGCGTGCCCGCATGCCCACCGGCACCGGTCGCGACGGCGATCAGGCCGTCTGCGCCCTTGCGGATCGCCGATTGGGCATGGCGATTGTTGATGACGTCGTGCAGCACCACCCCGCCATAGGAATGGATCGCCTGGTTCACTTCCGGCACCGCGCCGAGCGAGGAGATCACCACCGGCACCTTGTATTTCACGCAAAGCGTCAGGTCCTGTTCCAGCCGCTTGTTGGAGCCGTGCACGATCTGGTTCACGGCAAAGGGAGCGGCAGGCCGGTCGGGATGGGCCGCGTCATGGGCGGCCAGCGTCTCGGTGATTTCCGCCAGCCACTCGTCGAGCTGGCTTTCCGGGCGCGCGTTGAGCGCCGGGAAGGCGCCCACGATGCCCGCCTTGCATTGCGCGATCACCAGCGCCGGGTGGGAAATGATGAAGAGCGGCGAGGCAATCGCCGGAAGCCTCAGTCTGTCTTTCAGGATGGGCGGCAGCGCCATGGCGGCAGGTTCCGTCTTACGTTTACGATAACGTCAATATTGCTAGCACGACCGCCTTGGCGGGCAAAGCCGAAAAAGGCGGGTTCGTGCCATATTTCCCGAGGCGAAGGACGCTGGCAAGCACCAGATAGGCGTGGTGCGCGCGCTGCCGCAAACTGGACACTTGCGGTTCGCAAGGCTTCTCTCTATCGATTCTGGGGAACGATCCCCCGTGCTTCGGCACGCGTGGCTGCCATGAGTGGAAGGACGACCTGTTTGAGCGGATTGGAAACGGCCATCAGAAATGCTCTTGACCGGGCGGACCGGAGCAACCCGGAAGTTCGGGCCCGCATCTATCAATCCGCCCGCCAGGCGCTTGAGACAGGGCTGCGCAAGCAGGATGTCAGCGATCCCGCAGTCGTTGCGCAGCAACGCCACCGGCTGGAAGCGTCGATCAAGACCATCGAGATGGAGGAGCGCCAGAAGCTCGGCATCGTCGTCGCCGATCCTGTGTCCGATATCCAGTACAGCGATTTCGAAGCGGATATGGCAAGCCTCGACGATCAGCGAACGGCGGAAGAAGACAGCGCCGAGGACGATTCCCTCGGCGGTTTGCGCGCCGAACGGCTGGGGGAGGAGGACCGCAGGCCGGGACCGCGGACCGAGGCAACCATCTTATCCGGCGCTCCGTCCGGCCGTCCGTCAGGCCGCGTGAGTGGCCGTCCGTCGGCAGCCGCCCGGCCGCGCAAGAAGCGCGGCTTTTTCGCGCGGCTGTTCATCTGGGTCATGTTGCTGGCCTTCCTTGCGGTCGGCGCCTGGTGGGTCTTGAATTCCGGGCTGCTGCTGTCCGACGCCGAGCGTGATACTTCGGTAGCCAATCCGCCCGCTGCCGTCAGCGAGGAGGATCTGCCCGATGCCTCCGGCGACAACACGGCCCCCGCCCAGAATGCGTCGTCCAATTTTTCCAAGGACTGGATCGAGATCTTCAAGCCCGGCGAGATCAAGCGCGTGGCGGCCGGCAGCCTGTCGGACGCAAAGCTGGCTTCCACCGGCGATGGCCCGGTCATCCGCATCACCTCCCGGTCGGCCGAGCCGGACGGTGCGGTGAGGATCCTTCTTCCCGGCGAAATTCTCCGGAAATGGGAGGGGCAGGAGCTGACCCTCGCCGTTACCATGCGGTCTGCGAATGAAAAGCCGGTCCAGGTAACGGTCGATTGCGAACTCGCCTCGATCGGCACCTGCGAGCGCCACCGGTTTACGGTTGCGGCCCAGCGCTCCGACGCGCTGATCCAGATCACGCCGGGTCCCGGCAAGGGCGACACGCCGGCCCTGGTGCTGAATGCCGACGCGACCGGGGAGGGGGGCGGCGTCGATCTGGTCGCGCTGCGCGTCCTGCCGGTTCCGTGACCGGAAAGGCTCCGCCCTGAGAAGGAGAGCGGAGCCGGACGTGTCTCAATCCCGCTTCAGCATCTTCTGCGGATCGTCGAATAGGATTTTCTTGTCGATTTCGCCGATCGCCTTTTCGTCCTTGCCCTCGTAGTCCAGCGATTTGAGCATGTGGCGGATGACATTGGTGCGGGCCCGTCGCTTGTCATTGGCAAGAACCGCGGTCCAGGGTGCCTTGTCGCTATGGGTTTCAGCCAGCATCCTGTCGCGCTTTTCCGTGTAGTCGTCCCATTTGTTCAGCGCGGCGATATCCATCGGCGACAGCTTCCATACCCGCAGGGGATCGTGGCGGCGGTCATGGAAACGCTTCAGCTGCATTTCTCGGCCAATATCCAGCCAGAACTTGAAGAAATGGATGTGTTCGTCCACCACCATTTTCTCGAAACGCGGGACGTGATCGAGGAATTGCGCATATTGCTCCGGCGTGCAAAACCCCATGACGGGCTCTACCC
The DNA here is from genome assembly GCF_056313605.1 of Gellertiella sp. DMC107. Lineage (NCBI taxonomy): Bacteria > Pseudomonadati > Pseudomonadota > Alphaproteobacteria > Hyphomicrobiales > Rhizobiaceae > Gellertiella > Gellertiella sp. DMC107. The sequence goes on from NZ_JBQUZZ010000002.1 coordinate 568,941, forward strand.
CCGCGCGGTTGTACCAGGAGCGATCGAACAGGACGAATTCGCCGGCTGCGGGAAATTGCGTGATATAGCGCTGGAAATACCATTGGCCTCGCTCGGTTTCGGTCGGTTTGGAAAGCGCGACGGTGCGGGCCGAGCGGGGGTTCATATATTCGCGGGTTGCTGCAATCGCGCCGCCCTTGCCGGCCGCATCCCGGCCTTCGAACAGCGCCAGAACCCGCTTGCCCGTGCTCTGCAACCAGAACTGCACTTTGACGAGCTCGATCTGGAGAGCCTGCAGCTCCGCCTCGTAGGTCTCCTGCTTCATCTTCTTGTCATAGGGAAAACCGCCGGATTGCAACGCTTCGTCCTTGATCCAGCCGGGCAGTTTCGGGTCGTCTATGTCAAAGACGCGGGTTTCCTTGCCGATCTTCAGCTCGACTGCCCTGCTTTCCGTCTGGTCTGCCATGCCACGCTCCTTCTTGTTGTGGTGTGAAATTGGTGCAAAGCATGGGGGAAGACAAGCATCTTGTGGGCGTGGAAAAGGCCAGCTGCGCTGCTGGCTATGGCTTGCGTCATCAACCGGGATTTGCGCAAGCCGTGAATGTCTGAGACACCAATGTCATGAAGCGCCGATATTCCGGTGACTTCGTCAGGAAGGGAGGCCACTTTGGAGGATGAGGGCGTGAGGCGCATTCTGGTTCGGCTGCGGGACAATGCCGTCCTGCTGGCCACCCTGGCCGTCGTGGCCAGCGGCGCGGTTGTTGCCGGCATTCCCGCCTTCTATGCGGTGGCCGCCATGATCCTAGTCATGGTCGTGGCGCTTTCGCGTCCCACCCCGCGCGATTATCTCCCGATCCTGCCTGTTGTGTCGGCCCCGGCCGTCCCGGCGCCGTCCCTGGCGGAATCCAGGGCCATGATTGATGCGCTCGATTTCCCCGTTTTCCTGATCAATGGCGAAGAGGAAATCCTGCTGCAGAACGAAGCGGCCCGCGAGGCCTTCGGTGTTCTGGCGGAACGGGCCCATATTTCAGCCCGGCTTCGCGCCCCCGGCCTCCTCGACATGGTGCGTGAAGGCATGCGCAGCCGCAAACCGCATGCGCGGGATTATGTGGAGCGTGTTCCCTCGTCGCGTGCCTACCGGGTTCGGGTGGCGGAAAGCGGTGGCGGGCGCTTTCTGATCGCCTTCAACGACGTCTCCAGCGTCCACAAGATGGACCAGATGCGCACCGATTTCGTCGCCAATGCCAGCCACGAGCTAAGGACCCCGCTGGCGTCCTTGCGCGGCTTCATCGAAACCCTCCAGGGGCCGGCGCGCTCCGATCCGAAAGCGCAGGAGCGTTTCCTCGGCATCATGCTGGAGCAGGTGAACCGGATGAGCCGACTGGTGGACGATCTGCTTTCCCTCTCGCGCCTGGAGATGAAGGCCCATATCGCTCCCTCCGAGACCGTGGATCTGGTGCCCGTGCTGTCCCATGTGCGCGATGCCCTGCAGCCGCTCGGCGCCAGCCTCGGTGTCGAGATCGGCCTGCATCTGCCCGATCATCCGGTGCTGGTGAACGGAGACCGGGACGAGCTCGTGCAGGTCTTTGAAAACCTCGTCGAAAACGCCTGCAAGTATGGTCAGGAGGGAAAGACGGTGGAGATCGAGCTTTGCGAGGAGGCCGGTCGAGCGATCTCGGTCTCGATCACCGACCAGGGGCCGGGTATCGAGGCGGAGCATGTTCCCCGTCTCACCGAGCGTTTCTACCGCGTGAATGTCGAAGCGAGCCGGTCCCGGAAAGGAACCGGACTGGGCCTTGCCATCGTCAAGCACATCCTCACCCGCCACCGCGCCCGTCTTCAGATCCAGTCCAAACCGGGCGAAGGAAGCCGCTTCACTGTCGTCTTCTGACATATATGACAGTCACGAAGCGCTATGTGACGCATAAAGTATTTAAAAATCAAAAGGTTGACCTGTCATAATAGTTTCATGCATCTGACATAAAAGGTGAGCCGTCAGCAGGTACATCAGCCGTGCCTCTCCTGAGGAAAGGCCGGACACGGTCCGCAACAAAACGGTTTCACGACGGGAGTTTCCCATGAAAGTTCTTCACTTCACGGCTGCGGCGCTGATCGCTTCGGTTGCTTTTGCGGGCGCCGCCCATGCGCGCGACCAGATCCAGATCGCTGGTTCCTCCACGGTTCTCCCCTATGCCAAGATCGTTGCCGAGGCCTTCGGCGAAGCCAACACCCAGTTCAAGACCCCCGTCGTCGAATCCGGCGGCACCGGTGCTGGCCTGAAGGAATTCTGCAAGGGCGTCGGCCCCGACACCATCGACATCGCCAATGCTTCCCGCCAGATCAAGAAGGAAGAGCTGGAGGCCTGCAAAGCTGCCGGCGTCACCGACGTTCAGGAAATCCGCATCGGCTATGACGGCATCGTCTTCGCGACCGACGCCTCCAACGTCGATTTCGCCCTGACCCCGAAGGACGTCTACCTGGCGCTCGCCGCCGAGCTGGTTGTGGACGGCAAGCTCGTCGCCAACCCGAACAAGAAGTGGTCCGAAGTCAACAAGGACCTGCCGGATGAAGACATCATGGCATTCATCCCCGGTGAAAAGCATGGCACCCGTGAAGTGTTCGAACAGAAGCTTCTGGCCGACGGCTGCAAGGAAACCGGCGCTGCCGACGTGATCAAGGCACAGATCGCCGACGAAAAGGAAGCGGCCGCCAAGTGCGTGAAGGTCCGCAAGGACGGCGTTGCAGTCGATATCGACGGCGACTACACCGAGACGCTCGCCCGCATCGACAGCAACAAGAAGGCCATCGGCGTCTTCGGCCTGTCCTTCTTCGAAAACAACTCCGACAAGCTGAAGGTCGCAACCGTTTCCGGCGTGACGCCCTCGGTTGAAACCATCGCATCCGGCGAATATCCGGTTTCGCGCCCGCTGTTCTTCTACGTGAAGAAGGCCCATCTCGGCGTCATCGCCGGCCTGAAGGAATATGTCGAGTTCTTCACCTCCGACAAGATGATCGGCCCGGACGGCCCGCTCGCCGAATACGGTCTGGTTCCGGCTCCGGACGCCGAGCGTGAGCAGATCCGCAAGGATGCTGCCGAAGGCAAGACTCTCTGATCCAGAAGAATGCATCCCGGCGTGGCCTCGGGCCGCGCCGGGTTTACAGCCTGCAAGGCATGGTGCCCGCCGATGGGCGCCTTCGTGACGCGGAAGGGTTTAAAGCCTTCCGGAATTGCCCCAGAAAAGGTGCTCGATGAAGACGCCCCTGCTTCTCCTGATCCTGGCATTGATGGCGCTGGTCGCCTATGTCGCCGGTCGGGCCCGCTCCAGCGCGATGGCCCGGACAACCAGCGAAAAAGCCCATTCCCGCCCCGCCTATCACAGCGCCTATGTGGCTCTGACCGCCCTTTTGCCTGCCGTGCTTGTGCTGCTCGTCTGGTCGATTGCGGCGCCGATCTATATCGACAACAGCGTGCGGGCGACGCTGCCTGCCGACCTCAGGGCCGATGCAGCGTCCGAAGCGCTGAATTACGGCACCGTGACCATCATCGCCAAGGGTGTCGAACAGCTGTCCGACGCCGAGATCGCCGCCGCCGAGGCCGGTACGGTCCAATGGCCGGAGCTGCTTGCCTCAAAGGCCGTGCCCGTTGCCGCCGATGTGCGCCCGGAGATCATTCAGGCCGCGCTGAAGCGCACGGCCATGGATGCCTCGAGCCACAAGGCCATGGCCGCCGTGTGCATCGTCGTCGCGGCCCTCGGCGCTTTCCTGGGATATCGCCGCCTGGCACCCGCCTTCCGTGCCCGCAACCACATCGAAAAGCTGATGCTGGTGGCGCTGGCCCTCTGCTCCACCATTGCCATCCTCACCACGGTCGGCATCGTCGTCTCCATGCTGTCGGAAGCCACCCGCTTCTTCGCCATGGTGCCGATGCACGAATTCTTCTTCGGCACGGTGTGGGATCCCCGCTTCGCCGCGGCCGGTGCCGGTGGCGAAGGCGGCCAGTTCGGTCTCATCCCGCTTCTCGCCGGCACGCTCTACATCGCTTTCTTCGCCATGCTCTGCGCCGTGCCGGTGGGCCTGCTTTCCGCCATCTACATGGCCGAATATGCCTCACCCCGGGTGCGCAACCTCGCCAAGCCGGCGCTCGAACTTCTGGCTGGCATCCCCACCATCGTCTACGGCTTCTTTGCGCTGGTCACCGTCGGCCCCTTCCTGCGGGACATTTCCGCAGAGCTGAACGGGCTCGTCACCGGCAACTACGTCAATTTCATCCAGGCGCAGAGCGTTCTGACGGCGGGTATCGTCATGGGCATCATGCTGATCCCCTTCGTGTCGTCGCTTTCAGACGATATCATCACGCAGGTTCCGCGCGCCCTGCGGGATGGTTCGCTCGGACTGGGCGCCACCCGCTCGGAAACGATCAAGCGGGTCATCCTGCCGGCTGCGCTTCCGGGCATCGTCAGCGCCCTCCTGCTGACCGCCTCGCGGGCCGTCGGCGAAACCATGATCGTGGTGCTCGCGGCCGGGGTCGCCGCCCGCCTTTCCCTGAACCCCTTCGAGCCCATGACCACGGTGACCGTCAAGATCGTCAACCAGCTGACGGGTGACCTGGAGTTTACCTCCCCGCAGACGCTGGTCGCCTTTGCGCTCGGGATCACGCTTTTCGCCATTACTCTCGCACTCAACATCTATGCGCTCTACATCGTGCGCAAATATCGGGAACAGTACGAATGAGCGACGCTGTCACGCTTAACGGAATGCCCGCGCTCGCGCGCCGTGATATCGGCATCAAGCGCCGCTATGCCGCCGAGCGCCGTTTCCGCGCCTACGGCATCGTGGCCATGGCCGTCGGCCTTTTCTTCCTCGCGGCGCTGATCTTCTCGGTGGTGTCAAAGGGGTATACGGCCTTTGTCCAGACCACGATCACGCTCCCGATCGAATTTGCCGAAAAGGATCTCGATCCGGACAACAAGCGGGCCGAAAACCCGGCGATCCTGGCCCAGGGCGATTTTGCCAAGCTGATCAAGCACAGCCTTGCCAAGCGCCTCGGCTTCGATGCGTCCGACCGCAAGTCCGCCAAGCTCGCCGCTTCGATGATCTCCGACAGCGCGCGTATTGATTTGCGGGACATGCTCCTGGCCGATCCTTCCCTGGTGGGCAAGACCGTGAACGTGTCGCTGCTGGCGGAAGGCAATATCGACAGCGCCAACAAGGGCCAGATCGATCTGACCGTCCCGGAGGCGCGCCGCAAGGTCAAGGACCGGCAGCTCGAATGGATGAAGACCCTGCGCGACGCAGGCGATCTGACCAAGGAATTCAACACAGGCCTGTTCACCAACGGAGCCTCCTCCCGTCCGGAAGCCGCCGGTCTGGGCGTCGCCGCCATGGGCTCGTTCTTCATGATGGTCACGGTCTTTGTCCTGTCGCTGCCGATCGGGGTTGCCGCGTCCATCTATCTTGAGGAATTTGCGCCGAAGAACCGCCTGACCGATCTGATCGAGGTCAACATCAACAATCTCGCGGCGGTGCCGTCCATCGTCTACGGTCTCCTCGGCCTGTCGATCTTCATCAATTTTGCCGGCATGCCGCGCTCTGCGGCCCTGGTGGGCGGCCTGGTGCTGACGCTGATGACGCTTCCGACCATCATCATCGCCACCCGCGCCTCGCTGAAGGCCGTGCCGCCGTCGATCCGCGCCGCAGCGCTCGGCCTCGGCGCCTCGAAGATGCAGACCATCTTCCATCACGTGCTGCCGCTGGCCATGCCCGGCATCCTCACCGGCACCATCATCGGTCTGGCCCATGCGCTCGGTGAAACTGCACCGCTGCTGCTGATCGGCATGGTGGCCTTCGTGGCGGATTTCCCCGCCACCCCGCTCGAACCTTCGACCGCCCTTCCGGTGCAGATCTACATGTGGGCCAACGAAGCCGAACGCGCCTTCACCGAGCGCACCTCGGGCGCGATCATCGTGCTTCTCACCTTCCTCATCCTCATGAATCTCGGCGCCATTCTGCTGCGTCGCCGCTTCGAACGCCGCTGGTAAGGAAAAACGTTCCATGAACATGATGGCAGAAACCACTCTCGAACCCAGACAGGCCCAGACGATGAACGAACCGGTCTACAAGATGATAGGCAACAAGGTGTCCGTGTTTTACGGGCCCAAGCAGGCACTGTTCGATGTCAGCCTTCCGATCCGCGAAAAGACGGTGACCGCTCTCATCGGCCCGTCCGGTTGCGGCAAGTCCACCTTCCTGCGGTCGCTGAACCGCATGAACGACACGATCGACAATTGCCGGGTCACCGGCCAGATCACGCTGGATGGCCAGGATATCTACGATCCGTCGATCGACGTGGTGGAACTCCGCGCCCGCGTCGGCATGGTGTTCCAGAAGCCCAATCCCTTCCCGAAGTCGATCTACGAAAATGTCGCCTACGGCCCGAAGATCCACGGCCTCGCCCGCAACAAGGCCGATCTCGATCAGATCGTCGAGACGAGCCTGATCAAGGCCGGTCTCTGGAACGAGGTGAAGGATCGCCTGCACGAAGCCGGCACGGGCCTTTCCGGCGGTCAGCAGCAGCGCCTCTGCATTGCCCGTGCGGTGGCCGTTTCGCCGGAAGTCATCCTGATGGACGAGCCCTGCTCGGCGCTCGATCCCATCGCCACCGCCAAGGTCGAGGAATTGATCCACGAGCTGCGGTCCAACTTCACCATCGTCATCGTCACCCATTCGATGCAGCAGGCCGCGCGCGTCTCCCAGCGCACGGCCATGTTCCACCTCGGCAACCTCGTCGAGGAGAACGATACGGACAAGATCTTCACCAATCCGGACGAGAGCCGCACTCAGGATTACATCATGGGCCGCTTCGGCTGAGGCCACCTTGCCTCCGTCCCCGTCCGAATGCTGAACAAGGAACAGGCTTATGGCTTCCAACCACATTTACTCCGCCTTTGACGAAGAACTGAAATTTCTGGCGCGCCGCATTTCCGAGATGGGCGGTCTGGCCGAACAGATGGTCTCCGAGGCGGTCCAGGCGCTGGTCAACTCCGACACGGCGCTCGCCCAGAAGGTGATTTCCGACGATGCCGTGCTCGATGCCGCGGAACGGGAAGTGGGCGACAAGGCTGTCATCATCATCGCCCGCCGCCAGCCTGTGGCGGCCGATCTTCGCGAAATCATGGGCTCGATCCGCATCGCTGCCGATCTGGAGCGCGTGGGCGATCTCGGCAAGAACACCGCCAAGCGGGTGATTGCCGTCCAGGCGCAGGGCGTGCCGCGAAAGCTCGCCCGCGGCCTCGAGCACCTTTCCGAGCTCGCCTTGATGCAGCTGAAGGAAGTGCTGGACGTCTATACGACCCGCTCCGCTGAGAAGGCGAAGTCGATCCGCGAGCGCGACGAGGAAATCGACGCCATGTATACCTCGATCTTCCGCGAGCTCTTGACCTACATGATGGAAGATCCGCGCAACATCACCCCCTGCACCCATCTTCTCTTCTGCGCCAAGAACATCGAGCGCATCGGCGACCATGCCACGAACATCGCCGAGACGATCTACTACATGGCAACCGGCGCGCAGCCGGAGGGCGAGCGTCCCAAGGACGATACTGCCAACACCGTCACCTCTGCCGTTTCCGAATAAGTGCCCGCAAGGATAGATGCCATGACCCCAAGGGTAGCCATTGTCGAGGACGAGGAGGCCATCTCCGAACTCCTCCGCTACAATCTCGAATCCGAAGGTTTCGAGGTGGATGCCATCATGCGTGGCGATGAAGCCGAGACCCGGCTGAAGGAGCGCGTGCCTGATCTTCTCATTCTCGACTGGATGCTGCCGGGTGTTTCCGGCATCGAGCTCTGCCGCCGGCTGCGCCAGCGCCCCGAAACCGAGCGCCTGCCGATCATAATGCTGACCGCGCGCGGCGAGGAGAACGAGCGCGTGCGCGGCCTTTCGACCGGCGCCGACGACTATGTGGTGAAGCCCTTCTCCACGCCGGAGCTCATGGCTCGCGTCAAGGCGATGCTGCGCCGTGCCAAGCCCGAGGTTCTCGCCAGCGTCCTGCGCTGCGGCGAGCTGGAACTCGACCGCGAAACCCACCGCGTCCATCGCAAGGGCCGCGAGGTGCGGCTTGGGCCGACGGAATTCAAGCTGCTGGAATTCCTGATGTCCTCGCCCGCCCGCGTCTTCTCCCGCTCGCAGCTGCTCGATGGCGTCTGGGGTCACGATATCTACGTGGACGAACGCACCGTCGACGTCCATATCGGCCGCCTGCGCAAGGCGGTGAACCTGCCCGGCATGTCGGATGTGATCCGCACCGTGCGTGGCGCCGGTTATTCGATCGAGGGCTGATGCGAGACGAAGCCCGCCGGAGACAGGCGTGAAAAAACCCCGGTTCAGCGAACCGGGGTTTTTTCGTCAATCCTCGAACCCGCTCAGCGCGCGGCGCGGCGGCGGTCCGAAACCGGCTGATAGGCCAGCTTCTGATGGTAGTTGCAGTAGGGGGAGCTGTCCGGGCTGTCATTGCCGCAGAAGTGGAAATCGTCCTTCAGCGGATCGCCGACCGGCCACTTGCAGGTGCGTTCGGTCAGCTGGGTCAGTTCGAGGCGGCGCGAGATCGGCACGACCACGTTGCTCGCCGGTACGAACTGCATTTCCTCGACGGTGTCGACCTCGATCTCCTCGCGCACGACGGTGGCGCCCTGGGTACGGGTAACCGTGCGGGTCGTGGCGCGGGCCGCATAATTCGGCGCGCGCGGTGCAGAAGTCGTCCGCTTGGGCGTGCGCGCTGCGGTTGCAGGTGCGGTTCCGCCGGCCTTGGCCCGTCCGGGCAGGCTGAGACGATGCACTTTGCCGATGACAGCGTTACGGCTGACGCCGCCCAGCTGGGCCGCGATCTGGCTGGCGCTCAGGCCTTCGGACCACAACTTCTTGAGTTTCTCAACGCGCTCGTCTGTCCAGTTCATGCACATTCTCCGCTGTCGCGCCTGTGATGGAAAGAATCCGTCACCCAGCGCCGGGTGTTGCCCGGCGCCAAAACGCCTCACCATTGTCGTGACTAGTTCCGCCGCATGCAGTCTAGTAATTGAGATTTAACCTAGTGTGAGGCTGACTCCGTGACAAGAGTCGCTGGAATCATCATGATTCGATTTTCGACTTTTCCCCAACTTGCTTCCCGCCCGCGCTTCGCTTCGCCTGCCTCTCGTAACGCCAGGTCGTTCGGGCGGAACGCGCGGCGAAATGCACCGGTTTTGTTGACATTGCAGTGCGAAATGGGGATAGTGCGCCGCCGCCGAAAGGCGGCATTTTGATTTTTCCGGGCCTGCATCCGTGGTCCCTGTCGAAGCTGCTTTTCTTGAGATACGAGGTGGGTCATGGCCGCTGCCGCGCCGCTCTACAACACGTATAACCGCACGCCGCTGCGCTTTACCCATGGCGAAGGCGTCTGGCTGACCACGGAAAGCGGCGAGCGATATCTGGATTTTGCAGCCGGCGTTGCGGTGAATTCGCTGGGTCACGCCCATCCGCACCTCATCAAGGCCCTGACGGAGCAGGCCGGCAAGGTCTGGCATCTCTCCAACCTCTACGAAGTACCCGGCCAGGAGGCGCTCGGCGAACGCCTCATGAAGGTTACTTTCGCGGACAAGGTCTTCTTCACCAATTCCGGCGCCGAGGCGCTGGAATGCGCGATCAAGACCGCCCGCCGCTATCATTTCTCCAAGGGACACCCGGAGAAGTTCCACATCATCACCTTCGAGGGCGCCTTCCACGGCCGCACCACGGCCACCATCGCCGCCGGCGGCAACGAGAAATATATCGAGGGCTTCGGCCCGAAGGCACCGGGCTTCGATCCAGTTCCTTTCGGCGACTTGGAGGCCGTCAAGGCTGCGATCACCCCGTCCACGGGCGCCATCCTCGTCGAGCCCGTACAGGGTGAGGGCGGCATCCGCCCGGCGACGGTCGAATTCATGCGCGGCCTGCGTGATATCTGCGACGAGCATGGCCTGCTTCTCGTCCTCGACGAGGTCCAGTGCGGCGTGGGCCGCACGGGCAAGCTCTTCGCCTATGAATGGGCGGGCATCACCCCGGATATCATGGCGGTCGCCAAGGGTATCGGCGGCGGTTTCCCGCTCGGCGCCTGCCTTGCCACCGAAGAGGCGGCCTCCGGCATGGTCGCTGGCACGCATGGCTCCACCTATGGCGGCAATCCGCTCGCCATGGCCGTCGGTCTCGCCGTGCTCGATGTCGTGCTGGCCGATGGCTTTCTCGACCATGTGCGCGACATGTCGCTGCTCTTTGCCCAAGGGTTGGCCTCGCTAGCCGACCGCTTCCCGGACGTGATTGCAGAAATCCGCGGCCAGGGCCTGATGCTCGGCATCAAGGCCAAGACACCTTCGGCCGCACTGCTTGGCGCCATGCGCAGCGAGCATCTGCTGGGCGTGCCCGCCGGCGAGAACGTCATCCGCCTGCTGCCTCCGCTCACCATCACCGCGGACGAAGTCCGCGAAGGTCTGGCGCGCATCGAACGGGCGGCCACCGCCGTTCGCGCGGAAGCCCAGGCCAATGCCTCATCCCAGCCCGCCTGATCTGAATACAGGACCCCTTTCCATGGCATCCCCGAAGCATTTCATCGATCTGTCGACCGTCGCTGCTCCCGACCTCCGCAACATTCTCGAAGACGCCAAGGCTCGAAAGGCCGCGACCAAGGCCGGCACGGCCGACAAGCCGCTCGCCGGCAAGATGCTTGCGATGATCTTTGAAAAGCCTTCGACCCGGACCCGCGTGTCCTTCGATGTGGGCATGCGTCAGCTCGGCGGCGAGACGCTGTTCCTCTCGGGCACTGAAATGCAGCTCGGCCGCGCCGAAACGATTGCCGATACGGCGCGCGTGCTCTCTCGCTATGTCGACGCGATCATGATCCGCACCACCGATCATCGCCGCCTGCTGGAGCTCGCCGAATATGCGACGGTTCCGGTCGTGAACGGCCTGACCGACGATACCCATCCCTGCCAGATCATGGCGGATATCATGACCTTCGAGGAGCATCGCGGCCCGGTTAAGGGCAAGACGATCGCCTGGACGGGCGATGGCAACAACATTCTCCATTCGCTGGTGGAAGGGTCCGCGCGCTTCGGCTACCGCATGAACATGGCGGTTCCCCTGGGCTCCGAGCCCCATGACAAGTTCCTTAACTGGGCCCGCAACAATGGCGGCGACATCATGCTCTGCCACGATGCCGACCGTGCGGTCGAAGGCGCCCATTGCGTCGTCACCGATACCTGGGTTTCCATGAACCAGGAGCACAAGGCCCGTGGCCACAACATCTTCCAGCCCTTCCAGGTCAACGAGGCGCTGATGAAGAAGGCGAGCCCCGATGCGCTCTTCATGCACTGCCTGCCCGCCCATCGCGGCGAGGAGGTGACGGACGAGGTTATCGACGGGCCGCAATCCGTCGTCTTCGACGAGGCAGAGAACCGCCTGCACGCCCAGAAATCCGTCCTCGCCTGGTGCTTCGGGCTGGTGTAACCGGAAAGATCACCCATATAGGGCGCTTTCAGGCCGTTTCAGGAGTATCCCCATGGCAGATATCGCAGCCAAGCTCGGCGAACTGGATTTCGCCGGTGACGATCACGTCGTTCCCTTCCAGGTGGAAGGCATGGATGTGCGCGGCCGTGCCGTGCAGCTTGGCCCGATCCTGGATGCGATCATGGGCCGCCATCAGTATCCGCCAGCGGTTGCCCGCCTGCTCGCAGAAGCCATCGTGCTGACCGTGCTGATCGGCACCTCGCTGAAATTCGAGGGCCGCTTCACCGTGCAGACCAAGGGCGATGGCCCGGTCGATCTTCTGGTCGTCGATTTCAACACGCCGTCCAGCGTGCGCGCCTATGCGCGCTTCGACGAAGAGGGCGTGAAGGCGTCCATCGCTGCCGGTCATGCGGCGCCGCAGGATCTGCTGGGCCGCGGCATGCTGGCCTTCACCATCGATCAGGGCCGCTACACCCAGCCCTATCAGGGCATCGTCGCGCTCGACGGTGCCTCGCTGGAGGAGATTGCCGGCGTCTATTTCCGCCAGTCGGAACAGATCCCGACGCGCGTGCGCCTCAGTGCCGCCGAATTCTACGACCGGGGGCCGGATGGCAAGAGCCGTCACCACTGGCGCGCGGGCGGCATCATCGCCCAGTTCCTGCCGGCGGCGCCCGAACGCATGCGCCAGGCCGACCTGCCGGGAGGCGATGGCGAGCCCGAGATGCATGTGGTGGCCGAGGACGACAGCTGGACGGAAGCCCGCACCATGCTGGACACGGTAGAGGCGGCCGAACTCACCGATCCGCAGGTGGGCGCCGAGCGCCTCCTGTTCCGGCTGTTCCACGAGCGGGGCGTGCGCGTTTATGAGCCGCAATCGGTCGAGGACCACTGCAGCTGCTCGCGCGACAAGCTTAAATCCGTTCTCTCGGGCTTTACCCGGGACGAGGTGGAGGAAAGCATGGAAGACGGAGCGATTTCCGTCACGTGCGAATTCTGCTCGACCACATATCGCTTCGAAGCCTCGGAAGTGCTGGCGGGCTGATCCCCGTCGGCCCCCGTCCGGCGGCGGTCAGTTGAGCACGCGCTGCAGGCCCGGCACGTCGAGCGAAAAGGCGGGAATGTCCACGTCGAAGATCACGCCCCGGTCCGTTTCCATCTGGTAGCGCCCGAACATCACGCCCGATGGCGTGTCGAGCGGGCAGCCGGAGGAATATTCATAGGTATCGCCGGGGCCCAGATGGGGCTGTTCGCCGATGACACCCGGCCCTGTCACCTCATCCACCTGGCCGTTCTGGTCGGTGATATGCCAGTAGCGGCTGACCAGCCGCACGGCTTCCTGCGAGAAGTTGGAAATCACGATCCGGTAGCCCCAGACATAGCGATCGTCGTCCGGATCGGATTGCTCCTCCAGATAATAGGGTTCTACGACGACTTCTATACCCTTGGTCAGGGCCCTGTACATGGTTCAACCTTCGATCAAGACCTGTTCCATCATCCTACAGGAAAACCGATAGATCGGAAAATACCCATTGACGATGGTGGCGACGGCAAAACCCTAGTGTCAAAAAGTTAAACATAAACAAAGAAAACGATAAAGGAGGCGGCAATGCCGCCTCCCGGGGGCGTCAGGCCTTCACTTGGGCGAGGGCGGCGGCGAAGTCCGCAATCAGATCGTCCGCATCCTCGATGCCGGCCGAATAGCGCACCGTGCCGGCGGAAATGCCCAGTTCCGCGCGCGCCTCGTCCGTCAGGTTCTTGTGGGTGGTCGTCGCCGGATGGGTGATCAGGCTCTTGGCATCGCCGAGATTGTTGGAGATGCGCACCACCTCAAGCGCGTTCTGCAGCGCAAAGGCCGCCTCCTTGCCGCCCTTGAGCTCGAAACAGACCAGCGTCGAGCCGCCCGTCATCTGCTTGGCGACGATATCGGCCTGCGGATGATCCTTGCGGCCCGGATAGATCACCCGGGCGACCTGCGGCTGCTCGGCGAGGAAGTCAGCCACGCGTGCGGCGTTCTCCGTCTGCTGCTTCACCCGCAGCGGCAGCGTTTCGATGCCCTTCAGCAGCGTCCAGGCATTGAAGGGCGACATGGCCGGGCCCGTATGGCGGAAATAGTCATGCAGGTTCTCGTCGATCCACTGCTTGTCGGAGAGAACCACGCCGCCGAGGCAGCGGCCCTGGCCGTCGATATGCTTGGTCGCGGAATAGACGACCACATGGGCGCCGAGTTCCAGCGGCTTCTGGAAGAGGGGGGTCGCGAAGACATTGTCCACCACCACCTTGGCGCCGATCTGGTTGGCGAGCTTCGCCACGCCGGCAATGTCGATCACTTCGAGCGTCGGATTGGTCGGGCTTTCCAGGAAGAAGACCTTGGTATTCGGGCGGATTGCCTTTTCCCAGTTGGCAAGATCGCGGCCGTCGACCAGCGTGCATTCGACGCCATATTTCGGGGCAAGCGTTTCCACCACCCAGCGGCAGGAGCCGAAAAGGGCGCGCGCCGCGACGATGTGGTCGCCGGCCTTCACCTGGCAGAGGATGGCGGCCGAAACGGCAGCCATGCCGGAGGCCGTTGCGCGGGCATCTTCCGCACCTTCCAGCATGCACATGCGCTTTTCGAACATGTCATTGGTCGGGCTGCCGTAACGGGCATAGATGAAGCCGTCCGTTTCGCCCTTGAAGCGGGCCTCGGCGGCCTCGGACGTGTCGTAGACGAAGCCCTGCGTGAGGAAAATGGCTTCGGATGTTTCGCCGTGATGCGAGCGGGTGGTGCCGCCGTGGACGAGCTGGGTTGCGGGACGCCAGGACTTGCTCATGCCAATCTGCTTTCCATAACAAAAAACCGGTCGCCCAAAGGGGACCGGTTGCTATCAACCCGGTCCTTTTAGCCACTTGTTTAACGTGGCTGCAAGCCGACCGGCCAAATCACCACGGGATAATTGTGCCTTAGCGCCGAATAAGGCTTGCGTCAATTGCCGGGGGCGGAAAGAAATGTCCCGAGGACAAGCCGCTTATTCCGGTATGCGGCTCACGATTGCATGGGAGCATGACATGGCACGGACCACGGGCATTCTGGCGGACAGCGCCATTCGGGCCCTGTTTTCCGAAGGCAGGCTGAAGAGCGAGATGTCGCTCGATGCGGACCAGATCCAGCCGGCCAGCCTCGACCTGCGTCTCGGCGGCCGGGCCATGCGGGTCCGCGCCAGCTTCATGCCCGGCCCGGGCGCGCTCGTTTCCGAAAAGCTCAAGCGTCTCACACTGCACGAGATCAGCCTCGAAGAGGGCGCTGTACTCGAAACCGGCTGCGTCTATATCGTGCCGCTGATGGAAAGCCTCGACCTGCCGGAGGGCCTTTCGGCTTCCGCCAATCCGAAGAGCTCCACCGGCCGCCTCGACATCTTCACCCGTGTGATCACCGACCGGGCACAGGAATTCGACAAGATCCCGGCCGGCTATGTCGGCCCGCTCTACCTGGAAATCTCGCCCCGCACCTTCCCGATCGTCGTGCGTCGCGGCTCGCGCCTGTCGCAGATCCGCTTCCGCACCGGCCAATCGCTGCTTTCGGAGGATGCGCTTCTGGTGCTGCACCGCGCCGAAACGCTCGTGGCCAGCGAGGAGCCGAATGTCTCCGGCGGTGCGATTGCGCTCTCGATCGATCTCAAGGGTACCGGCCCGGACGGGCTCGTCGGCTATCGCGGCAAGCACCATACGGCGGTCATCGATGTCGACCGCAAGGCCGCCCATGATGTGCTGGATTTCTGGGAGCCCCTCTATAGCCGCGGCAGCGGCGAGCTGATCCTCGATCCGGACGAGTTCTACATTCTCGTTTCCCGCGAGGCGGTGCATGTGCCGCCGCTCTATGCGGCGGAAATGACCCCCTTCGATCCGCTGGTCGGCGAATTCCGCGTGCATTATGCCGGCTTCTTCGATCCGGGCTTCGGCCATGCCGGGGCAGGGGGTGCCGGTAGCCGCGCGGTTCTCGAAGTGCGCAGCCACGAAGTGCCCTTCATTCTGGAACACGGCCAGATCGTCGGCCGGCTGGTCTACGAGCACATGCTCACTCGCCCGGAAGGGCTCTATGGCGAAACCGGATCCAATTATCAGGCGCAAGGCCTGAAGCTGTCCAAGCATTTCCGCCCGGCCTGAAATCCGCCTTCCGGCCCTCCTTGACAAGGCGGGCCGAAACCGGACAAAAGGGGTGCAACGCGGGTGTAGCTCAATGGTAGAGCAGCAGCTTCCCAAGCTGAATACGAGGGTTCGATTCCCTTCACCCGCTCCATTTTCCCCAAAGGCGATCAGGCCAGCCCTTCTTATGGGGCCGGCTTCACGTCGATGAAGGGAACGCTGCCGCCGGGGACCATGGTGGTCGGGAGCGAGCCGTTCCAGCGGTCGGCCAGCGTGAACTGTATGAGGCCGGGATTTTCCTTCAGCGCATCGCCCTTTGCCTTGATGGCGGAGGCTTCGGCCTCGCCGCGGATCCGGGCTGCCTCCGCTTCTGCCTTTGCAAGCGCCAGTTGGCTGTCGGCCTTGGCCTGCGCCTGGGTGACCGTAATCTGGGCGAGCTGCTTTTCGTTTTCCACCTTCTGGCGGGATTTCTGCACTTCCACTTCCGCGGTCATGCGGGCTTCGATGGCCTCCTCGTAGGCGGGGGAGAACTTCAGGTCCTCGATCTGCACGCCCTCGATTTCCACCGGTCCCTTGACTGCGTTCTGGATCGCCTCGCGGACTTCCGAATTCAGCCTGTCGCGCTGGCTGATTGCGGTCGCGGCGGTATAGTGGCCGAAAATATTCTTCAGCTGCTGGCGCACACGCGGGAGGATCAGGCGCGCTTCCAGGTTTTCGATATTGGAGAACTGTGCATAGACATCCGCCACCTGGCCCGGAACGACCGAATAATTCACCGACAGCTGCAAATGGGCCGGCTGCTGGTCCTGCGAATAGGCTTCCTCATTGTCCAGCTGCAGCTTCTGCGTCTGTACCGACAGATGGGTGACGCTGGTCATGAAGGGAATCTTGAAGCCGAGGCCCGGTCCCGCTATCCCCACCACGGCCCCGAATCGGGTGATCACGCCGCGTTCCCCCTGATCCACCGTGTACCAGGAGCCCAAAAACAGGCTTCCCACCAGAAGGATGGCAAACCCGGCCACAGTCTGAACGATACGCATCGCGGTCAATCCCTTCTCTTTGCGGGCTTCATGCCCGCTTCGGTTCCGCTGATATCATCGATTTTCTACCGGAGTGCTAAGATTTGCCGGAGCGCGCTCAGGGCGCCATGCGCAATCTCCTGCCTTCATTGGGGCGGAAGGTCTGCGGGGCTATGGGGAGTCTTGTTCCAGCTGTGCGGGCTGGCGATGAGTTGATAGAGGGCCTTCCAGGCTGCGACAGTCAACAACAGCCATAGAACGGGGATGAGAACGGCGCGGTTGGCCCGCAAGCGTTTCCCGTCCTGACGATGATACAGTCGGGCCGCTGTCAGATAATAGCCGTATCCGGCCAGCATGTTCACCCCGTCCACCAGCATCAGAATGCCCGTGGTCGATAAGGGAGAGGGCAGCCGACCCTGCCAGCCCCAGTAGACCAGAAGGCCGAGACTGGCGAAAAAGACCGGATAGAGCAGGCTCGAAAGCACGGCCCCTGCACTGTTGAGAACGGAAACGACAAGGCCGATGATCCCGATCTCGCGCGCGAGCAGATGCGGCAGGCGGATGCTCACGAGAAAGGTTTGCAGCCATCCCTTCAGCCACCGGCTCCGCTGGTTGATCCAGACGCGCTTCACGGTAGGGGCATTTTCCAGCGTGGGTCGGCCGATCAGGCCGACACGATAGCCCATCCTTGCAAAGCGCAGGCCCAGATCCGCATCTTCCGTGACATTATAGGGATCCCATCCGCCAGCCTCCTGAAGGGCGCTCAGCCGGAAATGGTTGGATGTTCCGCCGAGGGGCATGGGCCATCGGAACCGCTCGACCATGACCAGAAAGCCGTGAAACTGGGCGTGATATTCCGCCGCGAACAGATCGGCGAGCCAGCTTTCATGCCCGTTGTCGATGTGCAGGGGTGCCTGCAGGCAGGCGAGCCTGCTTCCCTCTTGCCGAAAGCGCCCATAGGCTTCGCGGAGCTGGCCGGGATCCGGCCGGTCCTCCGCATCGTAAATCGTCAGAAACTCGCCGCGAACACCCGCCAGCGCATAGGTCAGCGCCTTCGGCTTGGTGCGCGGAACCTGCCGGGGCACATGGACGATCTCGATATGCGGGGGCAGAGGGCGGGCGGCCAGGGCATCCAGCGTTTCAGCATCATCGGCCTCGCAGACCAGCTTGATGTCGAGACGGGAAGCGGGCCAGTCCAGCGCCAGAAGAGCCTGGAGCAATTGGTCCACGACGGCTGCCTCGCGGTGGAGAGCGACAAGCACCGAATAGATGGGAAAGGGGCTCTCCTCTTCCGGAAGCGCCGGCAGCGGGGTGGGCGGAGAAATGTAGAACAGGCTGATCCAGCGCAAGGCAATGGAGAGGAAATAAAACAGCGCCAAGGCCGCATGAGCGGCGCGCAAGGCGTGAAACGGCCAGACATAGGCGAGGCAACCGCACAGCGCCAGCCCAGCGCCGAGCGCGAAAGACTGCCAGGACACCAGCGTGGTGCGGGCGCTGTAGAGCGGTCTTTTGTGGAAAAGTCCCTCGGTCGCGTCCCTGACCCGCCGCTCCGCGCCTGCCGCCCAGACTGCGTTTCGCAACGCGGACGGGGTGGTGATCGCAAAGCGCTGGCGCAGATCCTGGTTGGCCCGCAGACGGGCGACAAGCGCCGGAAAAGTCGCGAGCCCCGGGGCCTGCACGAGTTGCGAAGGTGCGCCCGGGGGCGCCAGCTTCAAGGGCCCGGGTTTTCGCAACACAATGTCCATGCCGGCATTGTCGGAAACCGCGTCGGCCGGAATTGCCGCCTCGAAACGCACGCCGGCAACCGCCGCCATGCCGCGATAAAGCCGGTCTTCCCCCACATGGCCGCCGAGCACCAGTTCTTCTTCCAGCGTGCTGCCATGCCGATCCCGGGCGAAAAGCACGGCCCCCAGCGACTTCGGAGAAAGGCCGAGAAAGGCAACAAGCGGTGCAAAGACATCGGAATCAAGGCAGGCCGATGGCTCTTCGGTTCCGCCGTCGATTATCTCTCGGTTCGCATCCGTCTCTTGCATTTTCGTCCGGAAAGTGCGGTTCTCTGAACCGGTGGAAGGCACGGTCTCCTGGCAGGTTACAAAAAGTAAGATGAAACTAATAAAGAAATCAATGAAATTTTTTTTGCCCTTTCTGGCGGCAGGGCTCGCCCTGGCGACCGGAGCGGAAGGGGCAGGCCAGATCGGTGCGGCAGACAGCGGCGGCGTGGAGTTCCCGCTGCTTTTCGACGCGCGGGAACGTCTGGCGAAGCCCGATCTCGGGGATGTTCCAAGGCTGCGCTTTCTGACCTCGCTGGATTTCCCGCCCTTCAATTTCGCCGATGCGACGGGGCGCCCCGCGGGCTTTCACGTGGATCTGGCGCGGGAGATCTGCAACGAGCTGGACATAGCGGCCCGCTGCCAGATCGAAGCCATGCCTTTTCCCGAGCTGAAGGAGGCGCTCGACAAGGGGGAGGGGGACGCCATTATCGCCGGTATGGCGATCACCGAGCCGTTGCGGGAAGACTATCTGTTCTCAAGGCCGTTCATGGTGCTGCCCGCCCGGCTGTTGCGCAATGCAAAGGCCGAGCTGAAAGGGCCTGCGGCAGAGGGGCTCAGCGGCCGTCCCCTTGGCCTCGTCGCCAAGAGCGCCCATGAAGCCATGGCGAGAGCCTATTTCCCGGCCGCCAAACCGGTTGTCTTTCCGGATCGCCAGACCATGTTGACGGCATTGAAGGAGGGGAAGGTGGATGCCGTCTTCGGCGACGGAGTGCAGCTCGCCTTCTGGGCCGCCAGTCCCGAAGCAGACAGGTGTTGTCACCTCTACGACGGTCCCTATTATTCGACGGGTTACCTGGGCGAAGGGCTCGCCATCATGCTGCGCCCGGATGACGATGTGCTGACGCAGGCCATGGATCATGCCCTGCTGGCGCTATCGCGCAACGGCAGGCTCAAGGAACTCTATCTGCGGTATTTTCCCTACGGGCTTTACTGACCTTATCAGCCCTTGCGGTAGCGAGCGATGGCGCTGCGTTCCAGGGCAGCGCAGGTCAGCTTGTCGAGGGAAAGGGCATCGCGCAACAGGGAAAGGAAGCGAAGCTCTTCCCTTTTCAGGATCAGGTCGGCGGAGGAAACGTCCACCGCCAGTGCATAGGCCGTATCGCGCAGACGCTCCGGAAGGGCGTCGCGAATGATCAGCAGCACGCCGTCCAGACCAAGCGGTCCCGACACAAGCTGATGGCATTCCCTGGAAACGTCGATCAACCGGCTCTTGTCGAACGGGGCGAAAACCGGCAGCGACTTGACGAGGTCGCCGATATGGCCGAGTTCCTGATCGTTCATGTCCCGGTCCACCGCAGAAGCGAGCACCATAGTATAGACGAGAGCGTCTTGCGGGCTGATGGATGCGGATGTCATCGGTCGTCCTGTTCCCCCTGATATCAGCCATGGAGATAGGATGGGCCGCGCTTTGTTGCAAGTCCGTTGCGCTGGCGGCCGGAGCCTATTGACTGGCCCAGATGATCCGGGCGACCCAGTCCACGTCCCGCATCTCGATCGTGCGGTTGGGATGTTCCGGATTGAGCGACAGCAGCTCGAGCGAACGCGGAGACTGCCGCATCAGCACCTTGGCCATCACTTCCCCGTCGCGCGTCTTGACCACGACACGGTCTCCGCGCCGGATCTGCGCGCCGGGCTCGACGATCAGCACATCGCCCTCGCGATAGATCGGCATCATGCTTTCACCCTGCACCTCGAGCGCATAGACGCCTGCCCGGCGGTCGGCCGCCGTAGGAAAATCCACGATATCCCAGCCTTCACCGGCGGGAAAACCGCCATCGTCGAAATAACCGCCGGATCCGGCCTGTGCGAAACCCAGAAGCGGTATGCTGTCGATCTGGGGCGGGAAAGGTCCTTCCGGCAGAGGCGGCGCCAAGGGCTTTCCCGCCACAAAGGCCAGGAATTCGTCGAGCGTGGCACCCGTGGCTTCCAGCACCTTGGAGACGGATTCCGTCGACGGCCAGCGCAGGCGACCATCCGCACCGATCCGCTTCGACTTGTTGAAGGCGGTCGGATCAAGCCCCGCCCGTCGCGCAAGGCCCGAAGGTGTCAGCTGATTTTTTGCGGCAAGACGATCGATTGCCGTCCATATGCGGTCATGTGAAAACATCGGCAGCATTCCATGGCAAGGGCAATAACCGCCTCGGGTCAATGGGGCAAGAATAGACCAAACGGTATCGCAGGTAAAGCCGGGACGAGGAAAATAGTCCTCGCTTATACGGATAATCTTATGCAACCATGGTTGTGTTGATCTTGCCGAGCTGAATGACGGCCTGCGTCCGGCTGTCCACGTTCAGTTTCAGGAGGATGGCGGAGACATGCGCCTTGATGGTGGCCTCCGAAACGCCCAGCTCATAGGCGATCTGCTTGTTGAGCAGGCCTTCGGCAAGCATGCCGAGCACCCGGCTCTGTTGCGGCGTAAGGGTTTTAAGGCGGTTGATCAGGTCGGCAGATTCCGGGTCGCTTTCCGGCGCACCATGATAGCCTGGCGGAGTGGCGATATCGCCTTCGAGCACCCGGCTGATGGACTGGCGGATTTCGTCGATCCCCGAGGATTTGGAAATGAAGCCGGACGCCCCCAGCTGGAGCGCGCGATGCACGGTCGCTCCATCATCGCTGGCGGATACGATCACCACCGGCAGGTTGGGAAATTCGGCGCGAAGGGCCATCAATCCGGAAAAACCGGAAACGCCGGGCATCGCCAGATCGAGAAGCATCAGGTCTGCGCCCAGATGGGCTGTGGCGGCTTGATGGGCAGCGGCAAAATCCCCCGCTTCGGCAATCTGGTGATCGCCTTCCATACCGCTGATCGCCTGACGCAACGCGCCGCGAAACAGGGGATGGTCGTCCGCGATAATGATGGTCAGTGCTGACATGCCAAGCTCCCTCCCAAGAGCCGCGCCGGATGTCCCGAACCGGCACCTGACTGCTTGTCATCTTCGCAGCTTATATCAGCTCTTGTCGGGAGCGAAAGAATAAATTCTGTGCTGCAGGGGCTGCATCCCTGCTTATTCCTTGGGCAATCGCATATCCCGCGTGGACAAACCGGCAGGCTTCCGGCAAATGCGGGTCAGGACTTGCGATGGAGAGGGCCGATGCCAGACAGGGTGGTGTACAAGATCGTTCCGGAAAACCTGTGGAGCGAAGCGCGCGCGGACGGTGTTTTCCGCGGTGCTGCCATCGATCTTCAGGATGGCTACATTCATTTCTCCACCGCCTCGCAGGCGCGCGAAACGGCTGCCCGGCATTTCACCGCGCAGGCCGGCTTGCTCCTCGTTGCCATTGATGCCGCGGCCCTTGGCGAGGCGCTTAAATTCGAGCCCTCCCGCGGCGGCGATCTCTTCCCGCATCTTTATGCCGATCTGCCCATGGGGGCCGTGATCTGGGAGAAGCCGCTCCCCGTCGGCGCCGATGGCTTGCACCAGTTTCCGGAGATGGATTGATGTCCGCACTCTTTGATCGCCTCGGCCGCAGGGGCCTGTTCCTCTTCGATCCCGAAACCGCCCATGGCCTTTCCATTGCCGGCCTGAAAACGGGCCTCGTGCCCGCCTGCGCCGCCCGCCGGGACGAGCGTCTGGCCCAGACGGTGGCCGGCATCCGTTTCCCGAACCCGCTCGGCATGGCCGCCGGCTACGACAAGAATGCCGAGGTGCCGGACCAGCTGCTCAAGCTCGGCTTCGGCTTTGCGGAGGTCGGCACGCTTACTCCGCTCGCCCAGCCCGGCAACCCGAAGCCGCGCATGTTCCGGCTGGAGGGCGAGCGTGCGGTGATCAACCGTCTCGGCTTCAACAACGATGGCCATGCGGCAGCCCTTTCGCGGCTCAAGGCCCGCACCGGCAGCGGCGTCGTCGGCGTCAATATCGGCGCGAACAAGGACAGCGCCGACCGCATCGATGATTACGTGAAGGGCATCCGCGCCTTTTATGGCGTCGCCACCTATTTCACGGCCAATATTTCCTCTCCCAACACGCCCGGCCTGCGCGACCTGCAGGCGCGTGAAAGCCTTGCGGCCCTGCTCGGCGCCGTGCTCGCGGCTCGTGACGAGGAGGCTGCAAAGGCGGGCCGCCGCGTGCCCGTCTTCCTGAAGATCGCCCCGGACCTGACGCCGGAGGGCATGGACGATATTGCAGCCGAAGTGCTCGCGAATGATCTGGACGGGCTGATCGTGTCCAACACCACGTTGTCCCGCGAGGGGCTTACCGACCCGCAGAAGGGCGAGGCGGGCGGCCTTTCCGGTGCGCCGCTCTTCGAAAAATCCACCGCCGTCCTTGCCGCCATGCGCAAGCGCGTCGGCCAGGATCTGCCGATCATCGGCGTCGGCGGTGTGTCCTCGGCCGAAACGGCAGCGGAGAAGATCCGCGCCGGGGCCGATCTCGTGCAGCTCTATTCCTGCATGGTCTATGAGGGACCGGGCCTGCCGGGTCGCATTGTGTCCGGCCTTTCCACCCTGCTTGACCGGGAGGGTCTCGGCTCCATCCGGGCGCTGCGCGACACGAAACTCGACTACTGGGCGGCGAAGGTCTGAGCCGCCTTGGCCGGCACCAGCCGGTAAAGGAAGAGCCCGCGCGCGAGCAGGAAGAGGTTGAAGGCGATCCACAGCCCGTGATTGCCGAGGAAGGGCACGAAGACGGCCAGCGCCACCAGGAAGGCGACGAAAGACAGGAGCATCTGGTTGCGCATGTCTCGCGACCAGGTAGCCCCGATGAAGACCCCGTCCATCAGGAAGGCGAGGGCGCCCGTGATCCCCGAAGCCGCCGCATAATACATGGCGGTCTCGGCTTCGGCCTGCACGTCGGGCACCGTCGTGAGGAAATGGATGATCTCCGTTCCGAAAAGCGCAAAGAACAGGCCAGCCAGCCCGGCGATCGCCATCGACCACAGCGTCGTCAGCCGGATCGCCTCGTCGAAGGCCGGCCGGTAGCGCGCACCGATGGCGCGGCCGGTCAGCTGTTCCGCCGCATTGGCAAGGCCGTCGAGATAGAAGGCGGAAATCATCACGAAATTCATCAGCACCGCATTGGCCGCAAGCGTCACCGCGCCGAAGGAGGCGCCCACCCGCGTCAGCACCATATAGCCCGCCAGCAGCACCACGGTGCGGATGAGGATGTCGCGGTTGAGGGCGAAGAGATCGGCCAGATGCCGCCGGTCGAGCAGCACGGCGAGGGAAGGCAGGCGGATACTGCCCAGACTGCGGATCGCCAGCACGAAACCGGCCACCATGCCTGCGGTTTCGCCGGCCACCGTTCCCCAGGCAATGCCCGCGACGCCCCATTTCAGCGACAGTCCCAGCCAGATGGCAAGCACGATATTGGTCACGTTGATGAGGATCTGCAGCGCCAGACCCGCCTTGGCCTGCCCGCGCCCGAGAAGGAAGCCGAGGATCGCGAAATTGGCGAGCGCCATCGGCCCCGCGAGAATGCGGATCGAGACATAGGTGGAGGTGACCTCCGCCGCCTCGCCCTCGGCGCCCATCAGGAACAGGCCGGCCTTCAGCACCAGCGGCGAGAGCGCCAGCATCGCCCCGCCGCAGACGACCGACAGCAGCAGCGCCCGCCAGAAGACCGTCCGCTGCGCTTCGAGATCGCCCCGGCCAAAAGCCTGCGCCACCAGCCCGGTTGTGGAGGCGCGCAGGAAATTGAAGATCGAATAGAGGAAATCGAACAGGATGGCGCCGATGGTCAGCCCCGCCAGCGCTGCCGCACTGCCGAGCCGCCCCACCACCGCCGTGTCGGTAAAGCCAAGCAGCGGCGTCGTGACGAAGGCAAGCGACATCGGCACCGCAATCGACAGCACGAGCCGGTGTGTGACCTTGAAAGGCCCGCCTGTTTCATGCCCGCTCATGCGTCATCCGCCTTTGTCCGCCTATTGCGGGTTGGAAAGCACCATGGCCCAGTAGGGGCGATTGCCGTTTGCGGTGTCGTAGGCGACGGCCACGCCCATGCCACTGTAGTTGCCCAGCATGTTATGCAGGTGCTTGGGGGATTTCCCCCAGGCATCCACGGCTTCGGCCAGACTGTCCTGACCGGTCGCGACGTTTTCCGAGGCGGGCAGGCCCACGCCGCCGCCCTTCATCCGCGCCTTGAAATCGTCGCCGGGGCCGAGCAGATGCGCCATCTTGCGATAGGAGGCCATGCGCTTCGCCTGCGAGATCGCCGCGCCCGAAGCCGCAGGATCGACTAAGACCGGCTTCAGCCCCTTCTTCACCCGGATGGCGTTGACGGAGGCGACGGCTGCTGCAGAATAATCGCGCACATTGGCCGGCTGCGGCGGCGGAGGCGGGGTGGCGCAACCCGCCACCAGCACGGCAAGGGAAAGAGCGGCGCCCGCCATCAGATGGCGGCGGTTCAGAAAGGGCTCGGTCATGATCAGCGCTTGTAACTCAGGATTCGGATGAGAATGAAGACCGGGATTACCACGGTCGCACCCAGTGCCAGGTAGGTGCCGAAGCGCCCGAGCGCCTGGAACCCGGTCTGCCAGAGATCGATGACGAAATCACGGACATTGTCGACGATATCCATGGGCATGATGTCGAAGACCTTCATGAAGAAGCCGACGATCAGCGATACGACCACCAGCTTGATGATGGTGCGTGCCGGCGAATCTCCCAGGATCCGGTTGACTGTTTCAGGCATGGTGAACTCCCGTTTGCCACTGGATAGGCCGTGCATTTTCCGCCCGCAAGCCTTTTGGTGCGGGCCTATGGGGCAAGTTCTTGCCTTTTTGCCGGAACGGCGCGAGAAGGCACCGGTTTCCAAGCTTCAGACAAGGGTAGCGACATGGCCCCCAACCAGCATTCCTCCGGCGACGTGCTTGCCGACCGGCGCGCGGACTATGCCCGGATGATGGCGGAAAGCGGCGATTTTACGGGCGCCGCCGAATTGATCGAGCAGGCGCTGGAACTCGTTCCCCTCTGGACGGCCGGCTGGTTCCGCCTCGGCGAATATCGCGAGAAGGCCGGTGACAGCGAAGGAGCCGTCGCCGCCTATCGCCGCGTCGCTGAACTCGATCCGGAAGGCCTCTTCGGCGCGCCGCTGAAACTGGCTCTTCTGGGGGCGCGGGAAACCCCGGATCATCCGCCGAGCCGCTATGTCGAACAGCTTTTCGACGATTACGCCGCCCGCTTTGACAAGGCGCTGGTGGAACGACTGGCCTATAGCGTGCCGGGCAAGCTCCGGGCCCTGGTGGACAGCCAGCAGCGGACGTTTGCGACCGCCGTCGATCTCGGCTGCGGAACGGGCCTGTTCGGCGTGGAAATCCGCCCTTCCGTCCAGTGGATGGAAGGCTACGATCTCTCCCGCAACATGTTGCGGGAAGCGGAAGCCAAGGCCGTCTACGATCATCTCGGCCAGGCGGATCTCTCGCTTACCGCCGACCGGTCCGGCCTCTTCGACGTGGACCGTCGCCCGGCCCGCACCAGCCTCGTCAGCGCCGCCGATGTGCTGATGTATCTCGGCGACCTCGACCCGCCCTTCCGCCTTGCCCGCGATCTCCTGGAGCCCGCCGGCCTCTTCGCCTTCTCGGTGGAGGATGCAGGCGCAGGCGATGGCTTCCGCCTCGTCCAGTCCATGCGCTACGCCCATACGGAAGCCTATCTCCACACCCGCCTCGCCGCCCACGGCCTCAGCCTCATCCGCCTCGAACGCACCGTCATCCGCATGGATGCCGGAGCCCCGGTACAGGGCATCCTGGTTCTCGCGACGGCGTGAGGGTGAGTTCAGTTTGGAATTGTGCGTGAGAGTGGCGTTGGGGGCTGTTCGGTTCCAAAGAAGATAGACGAAAGTGGACTAACCGCCGAACCTAGTCTAGGTCAGCTTTTGGCCCTAAGCGGACGTCGCTAGACCGCTAGACGTTCGTGGCCGCGCAGTCTCCGCCACCCGCCCTCTCTCAATCCTCCGCAATGCGGCGATCGAATCATTGCCGTCTAGTGCGCACAATATCAGCTTGCATTCGTCACGCTTCAGGTCAGAGGCAGCTTACCTGACCGGCAGCAACATCCGCCGCAAGTGTAGTGGCGATCAAGCCAACGGTGAGGGTCATGCCATGCGCCGCGCTGAGAAATGCCCAGCTCTTTCGTAATGCGGGCTGGAGAACGGAAATCAACAACACCACTAGGCTACCAGCGGCTGTCGACTTGAGTAGTAAGGCTGCGGCTGGGAAATAGGTTGGAATGACCTTCCAACAACTGGCGAGTGTGTATGGTCCCGCAGTGATGTAAGCTGCAACAGCCAAGGCAATCCAAGCCAGCGCGTGGGCTGCTAGCAGCCATCTTCTCCAATGCCTCATTCGTTACTTCCAGCTCCTCACTGCTGATTTTCAGACACGCTACGTCCCGGGCATTGTCACTCGGCAAGTATAGTAGGGCCGACCAGACCTTAGGTGCTCAGGTGCGCCGCATCGCGACCTGCAGACCTAGTCCGACGAGGAGAGTTCCACCAGCGCGTTGAAGCAGCTTCTGCACCGCATTGGAACCCTTCAGCTTCATCATGATGAACCCGGCTAGGAGGACGCAAACGACATCGGCAAACGTGAAGGTGGCGTTGACGATGGCTCCAAGTGCGGTGAGCTGCGCCCAAAGTGGCAGACCTCTGTCACCATCCACAAACTGAGGAAGAAACGCCATGAAGAAGATCGCTGTCTTCGGGTTCAACACCTCGACAACGATGCTTTGGACGAATGCTTTCTTTGGGGACGTGGGTGGCACATCCAGCACGCTATTAGCTAGCGATGGTGCTCGGAACATCGAAATACCAAGCCAGATAAGATAGAGGGCGCCGGCCAGCTTCACGACCATGTAGGCCACAGGGACCGCATGGAAAAGCGCGGATAACCCGGCGGCGGCGGCGATCACGTGCACATAAGCGCCCAGGTGAATGCCTAGCACTGCCCACAATCCAGCGCGTCGGCCACCTGCCATGGTACGGGCGGCGGCATAAAGCATCGCTGGTCCTGGAAGGAATGCGAATACGGCCGTAGTAGCGGCGAATGCGAGCAAAACCTCAAGCGACGGCATCCAGGAAGTTCCTTGCTGGGGGTGGTGGTCAAAGACTAGAGAATTTCTCTGCCAACGCGATGACCGGTATTGGCGCTATCCGGCCGTAGCCCTCTTCCGTGATTGATGCCTGATACGCCAATTCGGCTTTATCCAGCCAAGGTAGGATCAGCGCATCGCTTACTTTTCAGGTCAGCGTTTTTTAACCAATAGGCCAGAATTCACGCGTAGGAATTGATCTCTTTGCTCTTTTTGATATCTAATGCGATCGGATCAGTCCCAATGACCAAATTTCGCTGTCGCAGTTCGAGTAAAGACGCATCAAACGATACAACATTCTGACAGAAGTGATTTTTTAGCGTCGAAATGTTTATTGAGTTTTTGCCCCAATACTTTCTCCTTTTCATAGTGAAAAGAATACGCCTTGCTCCAACGTCAAGCTCACTTCTTTTCGCCCAGCCAATGATGGAAGCTTCCATCGACTCCAAAGCGGTGGTGTGATGTTCAATTCCGAAGTAATGGCTATGGGTCTGAGTGACGGTTCCAATGTTAGAAGTTCCAATTAATACCACCTCATATTTTTCTTCTTCGGGAAACTGCGCTTCATATCTAGAATAAGCAGATATGGCTTCATCGGCATTTCGTCCGACAACGTCCCAAAGAACGAAATTCCCGTCGTTCCAATCGAAAACTAAAATCCAGTTATTTAGGCTATCTGAGTTTTGCCCTTCGCGTTCCTTCATTGTCCTTACAATGTCGGAATTGACGTGCCCGCCTAGATTTCTGTCACCCGTTCTCAGGCTAATTATTCTCTCCGCCGACTGTCTTTTACTTTGCAATGAAATTTCTTCTGCGCTTTCGAATGGCTGATTTGTCTCGATCAAGTGAAGCGCGTTCGAGAACGCCTTGAAATAATCTATAACAGACTGATCGCCCTCTTTTTCCTTGAGTCGGTAACCGTAGAGTACAGATGTTCTCTCTATACTTTCCGACCAATAGTGTTGAATGCGACTGCGCAGTTGGAGTTCAACGCGGTATCCTGAAACTTCGAGAATAATATGATGTGCTCTATATCCTGTGTCATCGCGCCCTAGCTCGCGGTAATCAGTCTCACGAACAATCTTAGCGACTGTGGACTGTGTGAATTTTTTGCGCACAAAATCAATCAAAAGATCGACGTCAGAATTCTTTTCTACAATTATTCGGCAGCCACCAATATCTTGCAACTGCGTGAGGCGAACACTCAGCCGCCTAAGCTTTCGGAGGATTTGTGGTCTCCGTTTCAAACGTTGAGCAATGTAGTATTCTTTATTGAAAGACTGCAGCCAATCCTGAATTTCAAGCGTTAGCCGTGTGAGAGGCTCTAAATGATTTTTACGGTAGTCTTCGAATACTTCCTCAAGTTCAAGAGCTAACTCATCGTATTCTCTACCCTGATCGCTGAGTATCTGTCCCGCCTTGTCGATTTTCGATTTTGATGCCATTAGCCCTGCCGATAGCCGAGAATGCATAATTTACTTGAAGAACCCGCCCAGTAGATCAAATTAATCCCGACGGCGAAACCAATTACAACACATTATGTAACACATAATGGACAAGCGACAAAAAATAAAAGCTATTATTAGCGGATGTCAGGTCCTATTTTTTGTGAACGCTGCGCGGCGGTGCTCGCGGGCTCTTCTCAAATTATTGTCAGGCGGCCCCAAATCGGCCGCTCTCAGTTTCAAGCTGATGACCGCTTTTGGCGCTTTGCAGACTCAGCAAACAGACCGGCTGCTTGGAGATGTTAAACCAAGCAGGCTCTGCATCCGGAATGAAGACGCAAAGCCGCCCTCTGAGGTCCAACCAGCAATAGCCGCGTTGGAGCCAGCCTGAGGTCACCTTGTATAAGCCCTGCATCACCAGCCCGGCATACCGCCCCCTCCGGCCGCGTTGCCCGCCATATTGCCCTTTCCCCTGTCGCCCCCTACCTTTGCGGATGTGAACGATCGTGATGCTGCCCTGACGCTTTTGCCGCCCGTCTTTCTCCGCTGGTTTGCGGAGAAGGGTTGGCAGCCGCGCGCGCATCAGCTGGAGCTTCTGAAGCGGGCAGGGGCGGGGGAAAGCACGCTGCTGATTGCCCCCACGGGGGCCGGCAAGACGCTGGCCGGTTTTCTTCCCGCCCTGACCGAGCTTGCCGCTCGCGGCAGGCCGAAGCCGGGGACCGGGTTTCATGGGGTCCACACGCTCTATATCTCGCCCTTGAAGGCACTCGCCGTCGATATCGAGCGCAATCTCTCCCGTCCGGTCGCCGAGATGGGCCTGCCGATCACCATCGAGAACCGCACGGGCGATACGCCGGTCGGCAAGCGCCAGCGCCAGAAGCTCAATCCGCCGGATATCCTGCTGACGACGCCCGAACAGCTCGCCCTCCTGATCGCCTCCAAGGATGCGGCGCGCTTCTTCAAGGATCTGCGCTTCGTGGTGCTGGACGAGCTGCATTCGCTGGTCACCTCCAAGCGCGGGCATCTGCTGTCGCTGGGGCTGGCGCGGCTGCACCGCCTCGCGCCCGGGCTACGCACCATCGGTCTGTCGGCCACCGTTGCCGAACCGGAGGAACTCTGCGGCTGGCTCGTGCCGCAAGGCGGAGAGGGCGAAGCGCCCCGCCGGGCCGGCATGGTCACGGTGGCGGGCGGCGCAAGGCCGCATATCACCATTCTCGGCACGGAAGAGCGGGTGCCCTGGTCCGGCCATTCGGCCCGCTATGCCATGAAGGACGTCTACGACACGCTGAAGGATTTCAAGACGGCGCTGCTCTTCGTCAACACGCGCTCGCAGGCCGAGATGCTGTTTCAGGAACTCTGGACGATCAATGACGACAACCTGCCGATTGCGCTGCATCACGGATCGCTGGATGTCAGCCAGCGGCGGCGCGTCGAGGCGGCCATGGCGGAAAACCGGCTGCGGGCGGTCGTCGCCACCTCCACGCTCGATCTCGGCATCGACTGGGGCGATGTGGATCTCGTCATCCATGTGGGCGCGCCGAAGGGGGCAAGCCGCCTTGCCCAGCGCATCGGCCGCTCCAACCACCGCATGGACGAGCCGAGCCGGGCCATTCTCGTGCCCGCCAACCGCTTCGAGGTGATGGAATGCCAGGCGGCCCTCGACGCCAATTATATCGGCGCGCAGGATACGCCGCCCATCGGGGAGGGTGCGCTGGATGTGCTTGCCCAGCATGTGCTCGGCATGGCCTGTGCCGCCCCCTTCGATGCGGTCTTGCTGCATGAGGAAGTGCGGTCCGCCTATCCCTACCGCGCCCTCGAATGGGAAACCTTCGAGAAGATCGTCGATTTCGTCGCGACGGGCGGCTATGCGCTGCGCACCTATGAGCGCTATGCCCGCATCCGCAAGACCAAGGAGGGGCTCTGGCGCATCGCCAATCCGCAGGTGGCCCAGCAATACCGGCTGAATGTCGGCACCATCATCGAAAGCCCGATGCTGAACATCCGCCTGGTCAAGCGCAACGCCCGCGGCGCGATCGGCCGGGGTGGCGCTTCGCTTGGCAAGGTGGAGGAGAGTTTTC
Source organism: Gellertiella sp. DMC107 (assembly GCF_056313605.1). NCBI lineage: Bacteria > Pseudomonadati > Pseudomonadota > Alphaproteobacteria > Hyphomicrobiales > Rhizobiaceae > Gellertiella > Gellertiella sp. DMC107. The sequence goes on from NZ_JBQUZZ010000002.1 coordinate 600,169, forward strand.
TCGAATCCCTCACCCAGGGCGATACGTTCCTGTTCTCCGGCAAGGTGCTGCGTTTCGAGGGCATTCGCGAAAACGAATGTCTGGCCAGTCAGGCCTTCCATCTCGATCCGAAGATTCCCGCCTATGCCGGCGGCAAGTTTCCGCTCTCCACCTATCTCGCCGATCAGGTGCGCGCCATGCTGGCGGATCCGGACCGCTGGCAGAGCCTGCCCGATCAGGTGCGGGACTGGCTGTCGTTGCAGAAGGAAAAATCCGTGCTGCCGGGGCGCGGCGAGCTGCTGGTCGAAACCTTTCCGCGCGGCAACCGGCACTTCATGGTGCTTTATCCCTTCGAGGGGCGGCTTGCCCACCAGACGCTCGGCATGCTCTTGACCCGGCGGCTGGAGCGCGGCGGGGCGAAGCCGCTCGGCTTCGTCGCGACCGATTACGCGCTGGCCATCTGGGGGCTGGAAGACATGGGCACCATGATCCGCTCGGGTCGCCTGCCGCTCGGCCCTCTCTTCGAGGAGGACATGCTCGGCGACGATCTGGAGGCCTGGCTTGCGGAAAGCTTCATGCTGAAGCGCACCTTCCGCAATTGCGCCGTCATTGCCGGCCTGATCGAGCGCCGTCATCCCGGCAAGGAAAAGAGCGGGCGGCAGGTCACCGTTTCCTCGGACCTGATCTACGATGTCCTGCGCAGCCACGAGCCCGATCACATCCTGCTCGAAGCCACCCGGCGGGATGCGGCAACGGGGCTTTTGGATATCGGCCGGCTTGGCGATATGCTGAAGCGAATCAAGGGCCACATCACCCATCAGGCGCTGACCCATATTTCGCCGCTGGCCGTGCCGGTCATGCTGGAAATCGGACGTGAACCGGTGGCGGGCGGGGCAGAGGACGCGCTTCTCGCCGAAGCCGCCGACGACCTGATTGCGGAAGCCATGATGTGAGCCGGAAAAGCAGGACCGAGGAAGACGACATGACCGTGCTTACCCGCATCGCCATGGCTGCCGGGCCCCTTCCGGGTGCCGCCGATGCGACCGAAATCGAGCTGAGCGGCACTACCGCCGTCTGCGATCCCCTCGGTGCGCTGTACCTGCCCGGCCCTCGCGTGCTCGTCGTGTCCGACCTGCATCTGGAAAAGGGCGCGGCCTATGCGCGTCGGGGGCAGATGCTGCCCCCCTACGATACGCTGGCGACGTTGCGCCTGCTCGAACAGGTGATCGCCCGCCACGATCCCCGCCTTGTGGTCAGCCTCGGCGACAGTTTCCACGACCGGCGCGGCGCGTCCGAAATGGCGGAACCCTTCCGCACCATGGTTTCGGCGCTTGCCCGGGGTCGCGAATGGATCTGGATCACGGGCAACCACGATCCCGAAGGCGGGGTCAATCTGCCGGGCGGGACGGCGGATATGCTGTGCCTCGATGGCCTCACCTTTCGCCACGAGCCGCTTGCCGGTCCGCAGGCGGGCGAAGTGGCCGGCCACCTTCACCCGGCCGCAACGGTCAGGCGGCGGGAAAAATCCGTGCGGCGGCCGTGCTTCGCCACCGATGGCAGCCGCCTCGTCATGCCCGCCTTCGGCGTGCTCACCGGCGGCATGGATCTCTCCCACCGGCTCTTTCAGCCCTATTTCGACCGGTCCGCGCTTGTCGCCCATCTGCTCGGACAGGACCGGATCTATTCCGTGCGCTACCGGAACCTCAGGGGCTGACGCCACTCTTCCTCAATCGCGGCGGAAGATCAGGCTGGCCCCCCAGCCGGTCAGAAGGGCGAGGAAGACCGAAAACAGGCCGTAAAGCACGGGCTGGTGGTGGGCCGCATCGGTGATCTGCTGTTCCAGGCCGGTCTTGACCACCCGGAGCGGCAAGGTCTTCTCCATCACGAACTTGCCGCTCTTGAAGAGCGCCGCATGCACCATGTGCGTGCCGTTCGGAATATTGGCGGGCAGTTTCAGATTGGCCTGGAAGAGTGTGGAGCTGATGAATTTCACGCCGCCGGGATCGGGCACGTAGAGCCCGCTTTCGAGCTTCAGCCGGCGCAGCGCGCTGCGGAATTCCTCGAGAAATTCGCCGCCGCGCAGGAAGTCGGTCGGCGTGAGATCGATATGGTCGATACCGACCCCGGGGGCCTCGAGCGGCGGCACGCCCGGCTCGCCTTCGATCTTGCGGGTGGACGACAGCGAATAGGAGGCGGGCGCTTCCTTGAAGGTCACCGAATGCCGGTTCATCCAGATGCCGAAGACGCGCTCCTTGCGCCGCACGGTGGTCGTGTCCTTCGGGCCCTCCAGCGTCACGACGATATCGTATTGGCCGATGGAGTTCAGGAGCTCGTCCGCATTCACGATGGTCCCGAAAATCGCGAGATCCGCGCCCGCAAAATCGGGCGTGATCGCGATTTCGTTGGTGTTCATGCCGATTTCGAGCCGTTCCGGTACGACGTCCTTGTTGTTGACGGCCAGGTGCTGGGCGGCCGCGGAGCCGGCAGAGAGTGCGGTGGCGACCAGAAGAGCCGCGACGGGGAGAAGCCGACGCATCATCCGTTGGTCCCCCCGATCGCGAGGGAATAGATGTCGGCCGGCGTGATCACCAGCTGCAGGAACAGACGGATACCGACCGCAAGGACGAGAAGCGCCAGCAGCGCGCGCAGCTGTTCGCCGCGCAGCTTCTGCCCCACCCTCACGCCATATTGTGCGCCCACAACGCCCGCCGCCATCAGGATGAAGGCGAGCACCACGTCCACCGAATAGTTGGTCGCCGCCTGCACCACGGTCGTGTAGGCGGTGGTGAAGATGATCTGGAAGAGCGAGGTTCCGACAACGACATTGGTCGGTACGCGCAGCAGATAGATCATCGCCGGCACCATGATGAAGCCGCCGCCGACGCCCATGACCGACGTCAGCACCCCGATGCCGAAGCCGATGCCGATCACGGGAATGACGCTCAGATAGATTTTCGATTTCTTGAACCGCATCTTGAAGGGCAGCCGATGCACCCAGGGATGCTGGCCGGGCGCCTTCACCGGCACCACGCCCTTGCGGCTCTTGCGGATGGCATTCACGCTTTCGACCAGCATGAGGCTGCCGACGAAACCGAGAAACACCACATAGAGAAGCGAGATGACGAGATCGAGCTGGCCGAGCCGACGCAGGAAGGAGAAGATCCATATGCCGACCGTCGCCCCGACGAGACCGCCCACAAGCAGCACCGAGCCGAGCTTCACATCCAGCGTGCCGCGCCGGAAATGTGTGATCGCGCCGGAAACCGACGAGGCCACCACCTGATTGGCGCCGGTCGCCACCGCGACCACGGGGGGAATGTTGTAGAAAATCAGCAGCGGCGTGATGAGAAAACCGCCTCCGACCCCGAACATGCCGGACAGGAAACCCACCGCCGCGCCCATGCCAAGAATGACGAAGATATTGACCGACAATTCGGCAATGGGCAGGTAAATGGTCACGGCCCGGTTTCCTCAAACCAACTTTGCCCCCGGCGGGCGGACAATCGATCGCGCTCGGGTCGCACCCGTGCGCCCCTCAAGCAAGTGCTATAAAGACAGGAGCCCGAACCGGCGGACCGGATCGGGTTCGTCAAGTAAAGATCCTCAAATCACGCCGGAATTAAGGATCTCGTGTGTTTCGTGAAAGCGCATCCGCTCCGGTTCCAGTGTCCGCTGCCCGGCGCGGCCGGCTTGGCGAAACATTGCCCTGAAATCAGGCATTTGCTCACTCAGTTTTGAAGGTCGATGCCCGGCCTGTCAATCGGCCGGACGCCCTTTCAAGGTCCAATTGCGCCCTTGGCTCACTTGTTGCGCGCCAGAAGCTCCTTCACCAGCCGGTCGGTGATGCGGCCGTCCTGCTCCATGCCGACCTTCTTCTGGAAAGCCTTGATGGCCGCGATGGTCTTGGCCCCCATTTCGCCGTCCGGCTTGCCGGCGTCGAAGCCGTTATTGTTCAGGATGGCCTGGATGTTGCGGATCGCCTTCTTCATGTCCACGCTGGCGGTCTTGACGCCCTTGCCGGCCCAGGTGTCGGGAATTTCCGTCTGGTTGGCCTTCGGATCGACGGGCGTGACCTTCCACAGTTCCACCTTGGCCTTTGCATTGGAAAGCTGCTCGGGACGCATGGCATTGGCCACCTCGTCACGCTTGGTCGCTGCATCCTTGTCGCCGCCCTTGGCCGCGATGGCAAACCATTTGTAGGACTCTTCGAGATCCTGCGGAATGCCATTGCCGCGCGCATAGAGGATGGCGAGGTTGAACTGACTGTCGGAAACGCCGAGATCGGCAGCGCGCTTGAACCACTCCACCGCCTTGGCAGTGTCGGGCTTGCCTTCCACGCCGGTGGCAAAGAGCACGGCGAGATTGTGCATGGCGCTGGCATTCCCGGCCTTGGCGGCCTGCTGGTAATAGGTGCGGGCCTTGGTGAGGTCGCGCTCCACGCCGTTGCCCTTCTCATAGAGATTGGCAATGCGGTACTGGGCGGGCGCAAAGCCCTTGTCGGCGGCCTGCTGATACCAGCGCGCGGCTTCGGCGAGATCGGATTTCACGCCACGCCCTTCGGTGAAGCGCGCGCCGATTTCGAAGAGCGCCAGCGGGTCGCCCTTGGAAGCGGCCTCCGCAAGGGCAGGCGGTTCGATCCCGGCCGGAACGGCAATGGCGGGCGCGGCGTCTGCCGCCGGAAGGGCCGTGCTCTGCGCCGGCGCCACAAGGGGCTGGCTCGAGGCTTCGCCCGCCAGCGGAGCGGCGGCGGTGAGCGGCGTGGTCTCGGTGGCTACGGCGGGAATTGCGGCAGCCGTCGCGGCGGGTGCCGCAGGCTTGGCGAGGCTGACCGGTTTGGGCGCCTGGCCGTCCGGCGCCTTGACCGGGCCCTCGCTCTTGGCTTTCGGCTTCGGCTTGACGGTGCCATTGTCGGCGGTGTGGGCCTTTGCGGTCGGCTTCGGCGCCTTGGGCTTCTCGGCGGAAGCGGCGGGCTGAACGGTCTCCGTCTGGCTCGCGACCTCGGCGGAATTCGACCCGCTCAGGAACGTGTTGACGAGCGGCATCGTCATGATGACGAGCAGCACGGCGCCGACGGCCATCAGGATCGGCCGGCGATGCCGGTTGAACACAGAGCCGGCAGCCTGGGCAGCGGCCTTGTCTTTCGGCGCAACGGCGTCCCGCAACGGCTTGCCGGCCGCCTTGGCTTCCTGGGCGGCAGCCTGGGCAGCGCGACGGGCAGCGGCAATCAGGTCCGTCCGCTCGGCTTCGCTCGGAAAGGTGCCGGAGCGGCTCTGACCGGCGCGGACCTTTTCGAGAATGCCCTTGATGTCGGGCGCACCGGAGCCCGGTTCGAGCAATTCGGTCTCGACGCCGCCGAGCATCTCGTCTTCGGGAACCATCGGCGGCGTGGGATCGACCACGGCGCGATCCGTCGCCGTTGCAGTCCGGGCGGCCTTCTGGGCCGGCTTGTCCTTGCGCAACAGTTTCTGGGTCAACCCGGCGAGAAAGCCCTTGGTCACCCGGGGATGAACCGGTTCCTGCACGACCGGGGCGGAAAATTCGCGGGCCGTTTCCTCGACGGCCTCGGCGAGTTCCGGCTCTACCGTGCGAATGACCGGGCCGGAAAAGGCGGCAGCCGCATCGGTTTCGGCGAAGGGGTCATAGGCGTCGTCGTCCTGGCCGGCCATGAAAGGGGCGGGCTGGCGGGCGTCCATGCGCGGGGCGGCTTCCTGAAAGCGCTCCACCGGCTGTTCTGCAGCGCGGCGTCCGAAGGCCGGTTCCGCGGCGGCGGCCGGGGGCGGGCTGTCGTAGAGGCGATGATCCAGGTCGTCGAGCCGGCCGGCGATCTGCACAAGCGTATCGTGCAGCGCTTCGAAGGTGCGATGGGTGCGCTCCTCGGAAGAATGCGTCAGTTCCTCCAGATGCCGAAGATCGGAGGCGAGCGCCGAAAGCGCGGAGAGATCCACATGCTGGGCCGCAGAGCCGGCGCCACCATTGCGACCATAGGCTTCCATGACGGCTTCGGCAGCCTGACGGGCCGCTTCGATGATATATTCGTCGCTGGTCGCCATATATTCTTCGATGGAAGCCATCCGGCTTTCGAATTCCGGCGGAAAGCTTGCCGCCGGGGCTGCCGCCTGCGGGCGATTGATCAGCGCGGCCAGATTGGCGATCTGGTTTTCCAGATTGGCAAGCGCCCGGTTGTCCTGCGGCGGCGCCGAGGCGGTTTCGTCCAGACGGCGGGCAATATCCGCAAGCCGGCTCTCCAGACGAAGAATGGCGCCGTCATCCTGCGGCTGCACGGCCAGCTGCGGATATTCCAGCTCGTCGATGCGGCGGGCGAGATATTCGAGCCGTTCGGTCAGCCGGTCATTGACCACGCCATTGTCGAGCGCATCGATCTTGCGCGAGATGTCGGAGAGAAAGCCGGTGAGTTCGGGGGCGGGCGGCGCCTTGTGGCTGCGCTCCAGCAGGCGGGAGAGCTGGTCGAGACGTTCTTCCAGGCGCGCGGCGGCATCGGCGCCCGCATCCACGGTGGCCAGTTCTTCCACCCGGCCGGCCAGCATCTCGATACGGCGGGTCAGATCGTCGGCGGGATTGGGACGGCGGCGGCTCTCTTCGCCAATGGCTTCGATCTGGTCTGCCAGGCCGGCAATGCGGCGTTCCAGGCGGCTGAACAGTTCCGGTTCCTGCGTGGCGCTGCTGCGGGTGCCGGCAGCAATCGCGCGGCTGATTTCGTCCAGCCGGAGGTCGAGCCCGGCGAATTGCTCGGCGATCATGTGATCGTTCGGCTTCATCTGCCGGCCCATGGTTTCCAGCGCCTCGGCCACCGTCAGAAGGCGATCTTCGAGGGCGCGGATGGCCGGGCTGGGATTGAGGCTGCCGAGCTGGCTCTTGATGTCGTCCAGACGATAGGCAAGGGACACGACCTCGTCGCGCATCGGCGCCGGGTCGAACTCCTCCAGACGCCGCTCCATGCCGGACCAGCGCTTTTCCATGCCCCGCAGGGAATCCTCGCGCGCCAGACCATCCATCAGGGCGCGCAGGTCTTCGAACTCGGCACGCAGCGCCTCGCTGCTGCCGCGCGCCCGGCTCTGGTGGCCGAGCAGATCGATGCTTTCACCGAGACGGGCCAGTTCCAGCCGCATGTCTTCGGTATTGCCGCGGCGGTCGCTCGCCACGGACTTGATATCGTGGATTTCGGCGCGCAGCGCGTTCATCTCGCGGGAAACGCCTTCGGAAATGTCCCGGCGCAGATCCTCCCGCAGCGAAACCAGCGCCTGCGCGATATCGCGCATGTCGGTCTCGGCCGGGGCAGGAACCCGGGTTTCCCGGGCGCGATAGGCTTCCGGCTGGCGGCGCTCCTGATCGCGGCGATAATCGTCGCGCGGCTCGGGCTGGCGGCGCTCCGGCTCGCGCCGGTATTCCTCGCGTGCCCGCGGCGGCTGGGGAATGGGCGGGCGGGCCGCGCCGGACAGGGCCCGGTTGCGGCTTTCTTCCAGCATGCGCTGGCGTTCGCGGATTTCGGCGAGCGGATCGGGCCGGGCATCGCGCGGATCGCGCTCCGGCGGGCGGCTGCGGGCGGCGGAATGACCGACGAGCCCTTCGATTCGGGCTTCGAGGCCTTCGATCGTGCGGCTGAGCGCGTCCAGGGAGGACCGTTCGCCAAGGCGTTGGGAAGTCGATCGGGATCCGTTCATCTTCAAAGCTCGCTTCGACAGTTGCGCCCGGAGATTCGGGCCCTTGGGGAAGGATGGTGATTCCCGTCGTGGCTGCCCCGAAAAAGGGCTTCCTCTCCAGCCTTGCGGGTCTAAACATTCATTCTTTCGCGGGACTGACCGAAATTTTCCCGTTAGCCTTGAAAAAAATGAATGTTGACAAACCGCGGTACACCGCATTCCCTTTCGTCACCATTCTCTAATTATGGTAAACAAGTCGTTAACCGGGTTCGAAAAAATTTAACCTTTTCCCTGAAGTTCGCTTCGCAGGGGCGGTGACCGGCCCGTGTTCGAAGCGACCTGTTAACGGTTGCGTTCCTAAGCTTTGCCGCGTGGAGTGGGGCGTTCTTTTTCCCGTAGATGTGTTGCAGACGGAAATGGCGGAGAAACGCAAAAATTCACGGGCTCGGATGTTATTGACGTTTACGCGCACGTCAAATAATTGTAGAGTGATGAACAATTCCGGAGGCGGATCCGGACCAGAGGCGAAGGGACAGGAACGATGCCGATTTACAAGGCCCCGGTAGACGAGACGCTTTTCATCCTGAACGAGGTTCTGGGCCTCGAACGCTACAACAACCTTCCCGGTTTCGAGGATGCCACGCCCGACATGCTGGAGGCTATCACCGGTGAGGCCGCGAAGCTGGCGGAAGAGGTGCTCTTCCCGCTCAACCTTTCCGGTGATCAGGAAGGCTGCACCCGTCACGACGATGGCTCGGTCACCGTGCCCAAGGGCTTCAAGGAAGCCTTCGACACCTATCGCGAGGGCGGCTGGCTGGGCCTGTCCATTTCGGCCGAGCATGGAGGCCAGGGTCTGCCTTATACGCTGCACACCGCCGTCGGCGAATACATGTCCTCCGCCAACATGGCGCTGATGATGTATCCGGGCCTGACGCAGGGGGCGATTGCTGCCATCATCGTGCATGGGTCCGAGGAGCAGAAGGCCACCTATCTGCCGAAGATGGTCGAGGGCACCTGGACCGGCACCATGAACCTCACCGAACCCCATTGCGGCACCGATCTCGGCCTGCTGCGCACCAAGGCCGTGCCGAACGGCGATGGCAGCTACAGGATTTCCGGCCAGAAGATCTTCATCTCCGCCGGCGAGCACGGCATGTCGGAAAACATCATCCATCTGGTGCTGGCCCGCATCGAGGGCGCACCCGAAGGTACCAAGGGCATTTCTCTCTTCATCGTGCCGAAATTCGTGCTGAATGCCGATGGCACGCCCGGCACCCGCAACGGCGTGTCCTGCGGCGCGATCGAACACAAGATGGGCATTCACGGCAATGCCACCTGCGTGATGAATTATGACGAGGCGACCGGCTACCTGATCGGCCAGGAGAACAAGGGCCTGAACGCCATGTTCGTCATGATGAACGAGGCGCGCCTCGGCGTCGGCCTGCAGGGTCTGTCGGTGGCCGAAGTCGCCTACCAGAATGCCGTGAACTACGCCAAGGACCGGGTCCAGGGCCGGTCGCTCTCCGGCGTCAAGGCGCCCGACAAGAAGGCCGATCCGATCATCGTCCATCCCGATATCCGCCGCACGCTGATGACCATCCGCGCCTTCAACGAGGCCGGCCGCGCCTTCACGCTCTGGACCGCGCTCAAATCCGACATCGCCCACCGCTCGCCCGTCGAGGCCGACCGGCAGACGGCCGACGACCTGCTCGGTCTTGCAACCCCGATCCTGAAGGGCGTCATGACCGACAAGGGCTTCGACCATGCGGTCATGGCCCAGCAGGTCTATGGCGGCCACGGCTATATCGAGGAATGGGGCATGAGCCAGTATGTGCGCGATGCCCGCATTGCCATGATCTATGAGGGTGCCAACGGCATCCAGGCCCTCGACCTCGTCGGCCGCAAGCTCGGCATGAATGGCGGCCGCGCCGTCATGGCCCTCTTCAAGGAAGTGGGCGATTTCTGCGAGGCGAACCGCAATGACGAGACGCTCTCGGTCTATACCAAGGGCCTCAAGAAGGGTCTGAACGACCTGCAGGCCTCGACCATGTGGTTCATGCAGAACGCCATGGCCAAGCCCGACAATGCCGGGGCCGGCTCGACCGACTACATGCATCTCTTCGGCCTCGTGGTGCTCGGCTACATGTGGGGCCTGATGGCCAAGGCCGCCAACGAAGGTCTGGCTTCCGGCGATGCCTCGAAAGCCGCATTCTATCAGGCGAAGCTCGTGACCGCCCGCTTCTACATGGAGCGGATCATGCCGGAAACGGTGCTCCGCAAGGCGCGCATCGAAGCCGGCGCCGATACGATGATGGCGCTCGCCGCCGAAGCATTCTAACATCGACAGGACCCGGCTTCCCTGGAGGGAGGCCGGGTTCCGCTCATTCCGCATGCGGCTCGGGAGGCCGCCGCCGCCCCCTCTCGAGGGCGGTCCTTGAAGGAGATCCAGGACATGACCGAAGCCTATATTTTCGACCACGTGCGCACCCCCCGCGGGCGCGGCAAGAAGGACGGCGCGCTGCACGAAGTGCCGACCCCCCGTCTCGGCGCCAAGGTGCTGGAAGCGCTGCGCGACCGCAACGGCCTCGATACGGCCAAGGTCGACGACATCATCTTCGGCTGCGTCGATCCGGTCATGGAAGCGGGCGCCGTCATTGCCAAGTCCTCCGCCTTCGAGGCCGGCTATGCCACCCGCGCGCCGGGCATGCAGATCAGCCGCTTCTGCGCCTCCGGCCTCGACGCCGTGAACCTTGCCGCCTCCAAGATCGTCCAGGGCGCCGACGACATCGTCATTGCCGGTGGCGTCGAGAGCATGTCCCGCGTCGGCATGGGCATGGCCGGCGGCAGCTGGTACATGGACCCCTCCGTCAACTTCCCCGGCTATTTCATGCCGCAGGGCGTCTCCGCCGACCTGATCGCCACCAAATACGGCTTCTCCCGCGATGACGTGGACGCCTATGCGGTCGAAAGCCAGCGCCGCGCCGCCGAAGCCTGGGCCGAGGGCCGCTTTGCCAGGTCCGTCATCCCGGTGAAGGACCAGAACGGCATCGTCATCCTCGACCGCGACGAGCACATGCGCCCCGGCACCGACATGCAGTCGCTCGCAAGCCTCAACGCCTCCTTCCAGATGCCCGGCGAAATGGGCGGCTTCGAAGCGGTCGCGCTGCAGGCCCATCCCGATGTCGAGCGCATCAACTATGTCCATCATGCCGGCAATTCCTCCGGCATCGTCGATGGCGCCGCCGGCGTGCTGCTCGGCTCGAAGGCCGGCGGCGAGGCCATGGGCCTGAAGCCGCGTGCCCGCATCCGCCACTTCGCCAATATCGGCTCCGATCCGGCCCTGATGCTGACCGGCCCGGTCGACGTGACCGAGAAGCTGCTGAAGCGCTCCGGCATGGCGCTTGCCGATATCGACCTCTTCGAGCTCAACGAGGCCTTCGCCGCCGTCGTGCTGCGCTTCATGCAGGCCTTCGAGGTCCCGCATGACCGGATGAACGTCAATGGCGGCGCGATCGCCATGGGCCATCCGCTCGGCGCGACCGGCGCCATGATCCTCGGCACCGTGCTCGACGAGCTGGAGCGCCGCGATCTCTCGACCGCGCTGGTCACGCTCTGCATCGGCGCCGGCATGGGCACCGCAACGATCATCGAACGCGTCTGATTTCGGGAGAGACACTCCATGGCTTACAAGAATTTCACCGTTGAAACCGACGCCGACGGCATTGCTCTGGTCACCTGGAACATGCCGGACAAGTCGATGAACGTCTTCACCGAAGAGGTGATGGTCGAGCTGAACGCCATCACCGACGCGGTCACCGCCGATGCCGCCGTCAAGGGCGTCGTCTTCACCTCGGGCAAGTCCTCCTTCTCGGGCGGCGCCGACCTCTCGATGATCAAGGGCATGTTCTCCTTCTACCAGGCGGGAAAGGCCAAGGACGCCTCGACGGCGGCGAAGAAGCTCTTCGACCTCGTCGGCCAGATGTCCGGCCTGTTCCGCAAGATCGAAACCGCGGGCAAGCCCTGGGTTTCGGCCATCAACGGCACCTGCATGGGCGGGGCCTTCGAACTCTCGCTCGCCTGCCACGGCCGCGTCGCCTCCAATGCGAAGTCGGTGAAGATCGCCCTTCCGGAAGTGAAGGTCGGCATCTTCCCGGGCGCCGGCGGCACCCAGCGCGTGCCGCGTCTCACCAATGCGCAGGACGCCCTGCAGATGATGACGACCGGCTCCTCGCTGACCGCCTCCCGCGCCAAGGCCATGGGCCTCGTGCATCAGGCGGTCGAGCCTGACCAGCTGATCCCCGCCGCCAAGCAGATGATCAAGGACGGCCTCAAGGCGGTCCAGCCCTGGGACGAGAAGGGCTTCAAGGTCCCCGGCGGCGGCATCTGGACGCCCGCGGCGGCCCAGCTCTGGCCGGCGGCTTCCGCCATTCTCCGCCGCGAGACCGGCGGCAACTATCCGGGCGCGCTCGCCATCCTGAAATGCGTCTATGAAGGCCTTCAGGTGCCCTTCGATACCGCGCTCCGCATCGAGCAGCGCTATTTCACCGAGATCCTCCAGACGACCGAAGCCTTCTCGATGATCCGCTCGCTGTTCGTCTCCCTGCAGGAGCTCGGCAAGGGCGCGCGCCGTCCGGCGGGCGTTCCGAAGAGCAGTTTTACCCGCGTCGCCGTCGTCGGCGCCGGCTTCATGGGCGCCTCCATCGGCTATGTCACCGCCGCCGCCGGCATTCCCGTCACCCTGATCGACCGCGATCAGGCGGCTGCCGACAAGGGCAAGACCGTCTCCGAAGGCCTCGTCCAGGGCTCGGTCCAGAAGGGCCGCATGAGCAAGGAAGAGGGCGAAAAGCTGCTCTCCCTCATCACCCCCACCGCCGACTATTCGGCCGTGAAGGAGGCCGATCTCGTCATCGAGGCCGTCTTCGAGGACCGTCAGGTCAAGAAGGAGGTGATCGAGAAGGTCGAGGCCCACATGAAGGAAGGCGCGATCTTCGCCTCCAACACCTCGACGCTGCCGATCACCGGCCTTGCCAAGAACTCCAAGCGCCCGGCGGATTTCATCGGCGTCCACTTCTTCTCGCCCGTCGAGAAGATGATGCTCACCGAAGTCATCCTCGGCAAGGAAACCGGCGACAAGGCGATTGCGGTTGCGCTGGATTACGTTGCCGCCATCAAGAAGACGCCGATCGTGGTCAACGATACCCGCGGCTTCTACGTCAACCGCTGCGTCTTCCGTTACATCCACGAAGCCTATGACATGCTGATCGAAGGCGTGCCGGCGGTCATGATCGAGAATGTCGCCAAGCAGTCCGGCATGCCGGTCGGCCCGCTCTCGCTGAATGACGAAGTGGCCATCGACCTCTCGCAGAAGATCCTCAAGGCCTCCATCGCCGATCTCGGCGAGGCCGCCGTCGATCCGAAGCACATGGCGCTGGTCAACAAGCTGGTGGATGAACTCGACCGCAAGGGCCGCAAGAATGGTCGCGGCTTCTATGAATATCCGGCCAAGCCCGCGAAGAAGTTCCTCTGGCCCGGCCTGAAGGATCTCTATCCGCAGCAGAAGGCGGAAGACGTCGATCCGGCGATCATCCGCGAGCGCCTGCTCACCACCATCGCGCTCGAAGCCGCCCGCACCATGGAAGAAGGCATCGTCACCGATCCGCGCGAAGCCGATGTCGGCTCCATCCTCGGCTTCGGCTTTGCGCCCTACACGGGCGGGGCGATCTCCTACATCGACGGCATGGGGGCGAAGGCCTTCGTCGCCCAGTGCGAGAAGCTCGCCAAATCCTATGGCGACCACTTCCAGCCGACGCCGCTCCTGAAGGACCTCGCCGCCAAGGGCGAAAGCTTCTACGAGCGCTTCAATCCCTACCCGGCCGACGCCAAGGCCGCCTGACCGGCGTTCCGGCCTGAAAATCCAGCCCTCGTCCGCTCCGGCGGGCGGGGGTTTTTTACATCATGCCCGCAAAATCGCCCCCTCCTTTGGCCCCTTGTGGGGGCGTGGGGAGGGGGCAGTCATGCCAGGCCATGCTTCATCGATCCCGCGCTTCGTTCGAAGCCGGGTTATGCCTCATTTCCCCCCTCGGGACACGAGGGGTCGGCCGGGGCGCGGGAAGCACCTCGTATGAAATTATTTATATGGCGCTTACCGCGCCCCGTTTCGGCTTTATGCGATGCAACTCCGGCTTCTCTGCACCAAGCCTACGGTCCGCCGGGTATTTCGCATGCGCCCGGCGACGGGCGACCGGATTGACCGGTCTTGTTCGCACCTGATCGCTATTTTTCACGCGACCCGGCCCGTAGCAGTTTTTCGTCGTCACACAGACGGACCCCCTGTCATTTGGGGACAGGGAGCGGAAACCATTTTCTGCACCGTCTCCTCCTGCGCTGCTGCGAGAGAGCAGGAAGAAAGACCGGCTCCACCTGACCGGGATCGCAGGGCTCCCGGCGTTACCAGAGCGGAACAAGGAATATTATCCCACAGGTTTTGGTAAGGGGGATGACGGGGGTGCAAATTTATCTGCGGGGGAAATCAGAGGGTTAGGGGGGGAGTGAGTAGTGAGTAGGGAGTAGGGAGTAGTGAGTAGTGGGTAGGTGGCGACGGGTATTCGTGAGAGGAAAGGCTGCTGATGTCCTGCCCAAAGGCCCCCTCATCTGCCCTTCGGGCATCTTCTCCCCGCTGGGGAGAAGAGGGCATCGCCGACGTTTGCGCAAAACACTGGAAACCGAACGCCGGCGGCGGCTCTTCCTCTCCCCGGCGGGGAGAGGATGCCGGCAGGCAGGTGAGGGGGCCTCTGGCACTGACAGAAGAAGTCGCTTGGTTTGGAACCGATGGGGTGCGCCAAACTCAAGGGCCTCCCTCCCCCTTGTGGGGAGGGGCAGGGGTGGGGGGTAGGCCGAGGAACTCGGGGTTCAGCAATGAAGCTACATTGGGGCCTTCGGCCACATCTTACGTTCCGACCCCCACCCCTAACCCCTCCCCACAAGGGGGAGGGGGACCCCGCCGTCCTGCCGAGCGGCCCCCTCATCTGCCCTTCGGGCATCTTCTCCCCGCTGGGGAGAAGAGGGCATGGCCGACCTCAGCGCAAAACACAGGATGCCGAACGCCAGCGGTTGTCTTTCCTCTCCCCAGCGGGGAGAGGATACCGGCAGGCAGGTGAGGGGGCGGCAGGCACGGATAGAAGTCATCGCATTGTTTGGAACAGATCGGGTGCGGCAGACTCGAGGGTCTCCCTCCCCCTTGTGGGGAGGGGCAGGGGTGGGGGTATGCCGGGAAACTCGGGTTCAGCAATGAAGCTACATTGAGGCCTTCGGCCACTCTTTACGTTCCGACCCCCACCCCTAACCCCTCCCCACAAGGGGGAGGGGAATCCCGCCGTCCTGCCCAACTGCCCCCTCATCTGCCCTCCGGGCATCTTCTCCCTCGGCGGACAAGCTTCGCTTGCCGCTGGGGAGAAGAGGGAGAGTCGCCGACCTTTCCGCAAAACAACGGATGCTGAACGCCGACGGCGGTTCCTCCTCTCCCCCGCGGCGAGCTTCGCTCGTCCGCGGAGGGAGAGGATGCCGGCAGGCAGATGAGGGGGCGGCAGGCACTGACAGAGGCCATCGCATTGTTTGGCACCGATCGGGTGCGGCAAACTCAAGGGCCTCCCTCCCCCTTGTGGGGAGGGGCAGGGGTGGGGGTAGCGCGAAAAAGGTAAGGTCAATAATGGACCCAAAAGGCGGCCTTCGACCACATCTTACGTTCCGACCCCACCCCTAACCCCTCCCCACAAGGGGGAGGGGAATCCCGCCGTCCTGCCGAGCGGCCCTCTCATCTGCCCTTCGGGCATCTTCTCCCTCGGCGGACAAGCTTCGCTTGCCGCTGGGGAGAAGAGGGAGAGTCGCCGACCTCTGCGTAAAGCAATGAAACCGAACGCCGGCGGCGGTTCCTCCTCTCCCCCGCGGCGAGCTTCGCTCGTCCGCCGAGGGAGAGGATGCCGGCAGGCAGGTGAGGGGGCGGCTGGCACTAACGGGAGTAGGGCAGGCACTGGCCGGAATATGCAGGGATTGATGACCACTCGGCCGGCAAGCTTTTTCATTCCTTTCCCCCCGGCAGGGATCGGATCGGCGCTGTTGGTCCTTACTCCGCCGCCGTCTTGACGGTCAGAACCTGGGTCAGATAGGCGCGCAGCGCGGCGGGTTTTACGGGTTTGTTCTGCAGGCCGATCCCGTGTTTTTCCGCTTCGGCCCGCACGTCGGGCGTCCGGTCGGCGGTGACGAGGAGGCCGGGGATGGAGGCGCGGAAGATGGAGCGCAGTTCGAGGATCGCCTCGATGCCGTCGCCGTCATCCAGATGGTAGTCGGCGATGACGAGGTCGGGTACCGGCCCCTCCGGCGGCAGAGCCAGGATGTCGGCCATGGATCCTGCCGTCATCACGCTGCAGCCCCAGCCGGAAATCAGCAG
Organism: Gellertiella sp. DMC107; assembly: GCF_056313605.1. Classification (NCBI taxonomy): domain Bacteria; kingdom Pseudomonadati; phylum Pseudomonadota; class Alphaproteobacteria; order Hyphomicrobiales; family Rhizobiaceae; genus Gellertiella; species Gellertiella sp. DMC107. The sequence goes on from NZ_JBQUZZ010000002.1 coordinate 616,249, forward strand.
TTTCATGCCTTCGATGATGCGGGGCTCGTTGTCGATGCACAGCACCCGCACGCCGGAAAGCGGCTGATAGGCCGCCGGCGGCGGGGTGGAGGGCAGGGCGCTCTTGTCCGCCGGTTCGGTCGCCGCCTTGGCCAGGCTGACCCGGAAGGTGGTGCCGCGTCCCGGCGTCGAGGAGAGATCGACGGGCGTATCGAGCACCCGCGCGATGCGGTCGACGATCGACAGGCCGAGGCCGAGGCCCGAGGCGGTCTTGGCCCCTTCGTCCAGCCGGGCGAATTCCTTGAAGACGGTGCGGAATTTAGAGGAGGGAATGCCGATGCCGCTGTCCACCACCTCGATCACCACCCGGTCGCCGCGGCTGCGGGCGCCCACCAGCACCGTGCCGGAGATCGTGTATTTGATGGCGTTCGAGACCAGATTCTGCACCAGCCGGCGGAGCAGGTTCGGATCGGAGCGCACCACCAGCTTGGAAGGCATGACCTTGAGCTTCAGCTTCTTCTCGCGGGCAATGGGCGCAAAATCCGTCTCGATGCGCGACAGCAGGTCGGACAGGGGCACCGAGGCGAAGCGCGGCTTCATCGCCCCCGTATCGAGACGGGAAATGTCCAGAACCGCGCCCAGAATGGTTTCTACCGATTCCAGAGCGGAATCGATGTTGCGCACGAGCGCACTGTTTTCGCCCTCCGGCATGCGCTCCACCAGGGCGGAGGAATAGAGCCGCGCCGCATTGAGCGGTTGCAGGATGTCGTGGCCGGCGGCGGCGAAGAAGCGCGTCTTGCCCAGATTGGCCTCGTCGGCCGAGGCGCGGGCCTCGCCGAGCTCGCGGTTCACCCGGGTGAGTTCGGCGGTGCGTTCCACCACCCGCTGCTCGAGCGTCTCGTTGGCCTGCTTCAGCGCCTGGTCGGCGGCCACCTGGGCGGTGATATCCGTGAAGGTGGCGACGATGCCCTTGTCCGGCAGCACGTTCGACCGCACCTCGATGATGGTCTTGCCGCCCGAAAGCTCCAGCCGGAAGGGCTGGTCGCCCGTGGTGAAATTGCGGATGATCTCGCCCTGCAGGCGCGGCGGAATATCGCCCCGCTCGGAAATCATCTGCACGATGGCGGCCAGCGGAAAGCCGACTTGCCCCGCCGTCTCGTCGAGATCCAAGAGGCTGCGGAAACGGCGGTTCCAGATGGTCAGCTGGTTCTGGCTGTCGAAGACGGCAATGCCCTGGTCCATCTGCGAAAGCGCGGTCTGCAGCATGTCCTGGTTATATTGCAGCGCCTCGGAGGCCTGGTCGAGCAGCCAGGCCGTGTCGGCCGAGGCATCTTCCACCTTCTGCAGGATCAGCGACAGCACCAGCCGGGCGGAGGACGAGCCGATGGCGCTGCCGAGCAGCTGTTCGGAATAGTGGATCAGCGCCATGTCGGCGGGCTGGCTGTCGGAGAGCGTCCGCCCGGCCTGCCGCTCGAAGGTCTGCATGGAGCGGCGCATCCGTTCCTCGCCGAGATAGCGGGCGATGGCGGTCTTGAGATCGCCGACCGAAACGCGGGTCTTCCAGCTGCGCGTGGCAAATTGCGAGCGGGAGTGGCGCTTGACGAAGATGCCCGACTGGATCCGCTCCACCGGCCGCGGATTGCGGCTGAGCGACCCGAAGACGAAGGCGGCCGTATTGGCGAGCAGGCTCAGCACCGTCGCATTCACCAGCGGATCGGGATGGTCGGAGAATAGCGAGACCCCGGGGAAGAGGAAGGACAGGATCGCCGAGGCCCCGGCCGAATAGTTCGGCCCGCCGAGGCTCGGCAGGAACAGCAGATAGGCCCAGATGACGAAGCCGGTCAGCATGCCCGCCAGCGCGCCGCGGGCATTGGCCCGCCGCCACATCATGCCCCCCAGCAGCGACGGCGCGATCTGGCTGATGCAGGTAAAGGCGAGAAGGCCGATGGAAACCAGGCTCGAGGCTGTATCGGTCGAGCGGTAATAGGCATAGCCGAGCAGCATCACCGCAAAAATCGCCATGCGGCGGATGCGCAGGATGACGCGCGCGAAATCCCGCCGCTCGCTGGAGCGGGCAAACAGGCTGCGCTGCAGGAAGGCGGGCATGATGATGTCGTTCGAGATCATGATCGACATGGCCACGCTTTCCATCACCACCATGGCCGTCGCGGCGGAGAAACCGCCGATGAAGGTGATCAGCGAAATGGCGTGGTAGCCGGAGGAAAGCGGCAGCGTCAGCACATAGACATCCGCATCGCCCGCCCCGCCGAAGGTCATCAGGCCGGCGGCCGCAACGGGAATGACGAAGATGTTGATGGCGATCAGATAGGCCGGAAACAGGTAGCGCGCGGTCTTCAGCTCGTCCGGATGCCGGTTTTCCACCACGGTCACGTGGAACTGGCGCGGCAGGAAGAGAATGGCGAAACCCGAGGTGACGATCAGCACCAGCCAGCGGGAGATCGGGGTTTCGTGGCTCATCGCCTCGATCACCAGCGAATTGGACGAGGCCATCTCCCACAGATGCGCAGGGCCGTCGAAGAGCAGGTAGACCACCGTCAGCCCCACGCCGATGAAGGCGATCAGCTTCACCATGGATTCCATCGCGATGGCGAGGATCAGCCCGTCCTGGTGCTCGGTCGCATCCGTGTGGCGGGTGCCGAAGATCACCGCGAAACAGGCGAGCAGCAGCGTCACGATCAGCGGCATGTCGATGAAATAGAGATTGCCGGCCCCGATGCCATAGGCCTTCGGATCCACCATCACGCCCACCGTGCTCGACACGGCCTTCAGCTGCAGCGCGATATAGGGAATGGCGCTCATCAGCGAGATCAGCGCGACGATGCCCGCCACCGCGGAATTCTTGCCGTAGCGGGCGCCCATGAAATCGGGGATCGAGGTGATCTTCTCGGACTTGGCGATCTCCGTGATGCGCTTCACCAGCGGCATGCCGAGCGTGAAGACGACGATGGCGCCGATATAGATGCCGAAGAATTCGAAGCCGCGCACGGCGGCGAGGCCGACGCTGCCGAAATAGGTCCAGGAGGTGCAGTAGACGGCGAGGCTGAGGGCATAGACCACCGGCCGCCCGCGCGGCGGCGCGCCGTTCTTGCGGCGCAGCCGGTCACCGTAGCTCGCCACTGCAAACAGCAGCAGCAAATAGCCGATCGATGACGCAAATATGATCCATCCTGGCAGCATCTTTTCCCCATGCCGGCAGATGTTTCCAACCGGATATGCCAAGGATAGGGCAAAACCGGGCCGCTGGAAACGGCAGGAACCGTTGAACGAAAGTCCAATGCAGGCCGAAAGGCCTGAAAGCAAAGGCCTTTCACCATATGTGAGGGAAATTCATATCCGGTGCTTTTTCCGGGTTACGAAGCGTAAAAACTCTGCTAATTATTATGTATAACTTTTAGCATGCCTGAGCGGAAAGGGGACAGGAGCATGATCGAAGAGTTCAAGGCGTTTATTGCCCGGGGCAACGTGATCGACCTTGCGGTCGGTGTGATGATCGGCGGTGCATTCGGGGCGATCGTGACCTCGCTCGTCAACGACATCATCACGCCCGTCGTCAGTCTCGTGGCGGGCAGCGTCGATTTCTCCAACTACTTCATTCCGCTGTCGGCCAAGGTCACCGCCACCACGCTTGCGGCGGCCAAGGAACAGGGCTCGGTGATCGCCTATGGCAGCTTCCTGACCATCGTCATCAACTTCCTCATTCTGGCATGGATCATCTTCCTGATGGTCAAGGCCATTTCCAAGATGCGCCGCGAGGAGCCGGCCGCACCGGCGGAGCCCGAGACCGCTCCGGCCGATATCCAGCTTCTGACCGAAATCCGGGATCTGCTGAAGGCGCGCGGCTGAAGGGCCAGCCGACTGGAGCAGAGGGCCGCGTCGCGGGTGGGGTAACCGCGGCGCGGCCATCAATTTTTGCGATTCAATCCTCAACCGAAGTCATGAGATTTCGCCGCCTGCCTCCGATACAAGGGGTCGACGTGAAATGTGAGGTTGAGGATGTCCGTGCTTGAGAACCTGAGCCCGCGGGCTCTCGCCGCCCCCGAGAGCGGCATCGTCGAAGTGGTCAATTACGCGCGCGGTCGCGAGGGCCTGATCCCGCTCTGGGTGGGAGAGGGCGACAGCCCGACACCCGATTTCATCAGCCATGCCGCCATCCAGTCCTTGCAGCGCGGCGAAACCTTCTACACCTGGCAGCGAGGCATACCGGCGCTTCGGCAGGCGCTGGCCGATTATTACGGCCGCCATTTCGGCAGCACGCTTCCCATGGAGCATTTCTATGCGGTCGGCTCCGGCATGCAGGCCATCCAGCTCGGGTTGCAGGCGGTCGTGGCGCCCGGCGACGAGGTGGTGTTCCTCTCTCCCTCCTGGCCGAACTTCGCCGCCGCCGCCGAAATTGCCGGAGCCCGCGCCATACCGGCGGAGCTGACCTATGCCGGCGGCCGCTGGCAACTCGATCTCGACCGTGTCCGGGCGGCCATCACGTCGAAAACCCGGCTTCTTTTCGTCAACACCCCCTCCAACCCCACCGGCTGGACGGCAACGGCGGAAGACCTCAAGGCGCTGCTCGGCCTCGCCCGCGAACGCGGCCTGTGGATCATGGCCGATGAAATCTATGCCCGCTATTATTACGGGAAGGGCCTGCGGGCGCCGTCCTTCCTCGATGTCATGGCGCCGGAGGACCGGATTCTCTTCGTCAACTCCTTCTCCAAGAACTGGTCGATGACCGGCTGGCGCATCGGCTGGATCGTCGCGCCGCCGGAGATCGGCCAGGTCCTCGAAAATCTCGTGCAATATTCCACATCGGGCGTCGCGCAGTTCATCCAGCAGGGCGCCGTGGCCGCGCTGGAGGAGGGCGACGGCTTCGTGGAGCAGAATATCGCCAAGGCGCGCCGCGCCCGCGACATCCTCTGCGAGGCGCTGACCGCCACCAACCGGGTGGAAACCCTGAAGCCGGATGGCGCGCTCTACAGCTTCCTGCGCATCGACGGCCTGGCCGATACCCGCAAGGCGGCGATCGACATCGTCGACAAGACCGGTGTCGGGCTGGCCCCCGGGACGGCCTTCGGCGCGGGCGGTGCGGGCTTCATGCGCGCCTGCTTCCTGCGCGATCCCGATATCATCGCCACCGCAGCCGACCGGCTGCAGGATTATATCCGCAAGCTCTAGGACCCCCTCCCGCCGCCCCGGGTCGGGAGGCCCGGCGCGGGCTTTCAGGCATTCGATAAAATTTGATCGAATGGCGAAAGCCAATTCTAACCACGCGTGTAATTACCCGCCCGGAAATACACGTGAAGGTGTTCCTGATAACCATTTTGACAGGGCTTTGCGTGCTTGATCTTCCCAAAAGAAAAACAGGGAAGACAGGGACATGGCAGTACTCGTAACAGGCGGCGCAGGCTATATCGGCAGCCACATGGTATGGGCCTTGCTCGATGCGGGCGAGGATGTGGTGGTTCTCGACCGGTTGTCCACCGGCTTTCGCTGGGCAGTCGCGCCGCGGGCGCGTTTCTATCTCGGCGATGTCGGAGACCAGAGCCTGCTCACGCAGGTTTTCAGCGAGAACGACATTTCGGCGGTGATCCATTTCGCGGGATCGGTCGTGGTGCCGGAATCGATCCGCAAGCCGCTGTCCTATTATGAAAACAACACCGGCAATACCCGAACCCTGATCCAGGCGACGCTGAATGCCGGCATCCGCCATTTCATCTTTTCCTCGACCGCGGCGGTCTACGGTGCGAACGGCATCGACCGCCCGATCCTCGAAACCGATCCGCTGTCGCCCCAGACGCCCTATGGCCTGTCGAAGCTGATGTCGGAAATGATGCTGCATGACAGCGCCTGTGCCCATGACCTGCGCTATGTGGCCCTGCGCTATTTCAACGTCGCGGGCGCCGATCCGGACCTGCGCACCGGCCAGTCCACGCTGAACGCCACCCACCTGATCAAGGCGGCGGTGGAAACCGCGCTCGGCAAGCGCAAGAAGATGGACGTCTTCGGCACCGATTACCCCACCCATGACGGCACCGGTGTCCGGGATTTCATCCATGTCAGCGATCTCGTCGATGCCCATCTGGCGGCGCTGCGCTATCTGCGCGCCGGCGGCGAGGCGCTGGTGGCCAATTGCGGCTACGGCACCGGCTATTCCGTGCTCGACGTGCTGAAGGCGGTCATGGAGGAAAGCGGCCGCCGCTTCGAGGTCAATTACCTCCCGCGTCGCGAAGGCGACATGGCCCGGGTGATTGCCGATTCCGGCCTGCTGCGGGACCGCCTGAACTGGACGCCCCGCCATGACGGCATCAACGAGATCGTCCGCACCTCGCTGGAATGGGAAGTGCTGTTGACGAAGAGAAACTCCTTCAGCGTCGCCGCGCTCCAGCAGCGGCTGGCATCGCTGACATTCTGAACGACCGGCAAACCGGTTCGAAAAGCGGCGGGCGGCTTCCTCGGAAGTCGCCCGCTCCAGTTTGGAGACAGTTTCAATCAATATCTATTCGGCATCTATCATAGATCCGGATACCAGGCATGACCCTTTCCCGCTGCACGTATCGAGAGCCCATGGCATCGGCGATCGCCCTTTCGGGCGAGGGGAGGTCCGCATGAAATGCGTGATCCTCGCCGGCGGCCTCGGCTCGCGCATTGCCGAGGAAACCCATCTGCGCCCGAAGCCCATGATCGAGATCGGCGGCCGGCCGATCCTCTGGCACATCATGAAGATCTATCACAGCCACGGCATCCGCGACTTCATCGTCTGCTGCGGCTTCCGGGGCTACGTGATCAAGGAATATTTCGCCAACTACGCCCTCTACATGTCGGACATGACCTTCGATCTCGCGGAGAACCGGCTGCAATTCCACAAGAAGAGCGCCGAGAACTGGCGCGTGACGCTGGTGGATACGGGCGAGAATTCCATGACCGGCGGCCGCCTCAGGCGCGTCGCCGACTATCTCAAGGACGAGGAAGCCTTCTGCTTCACCTATGGCGACGGCGTATCGAGCGTCGATGTCTCCGAAACCATCCGCTACCATCGCAGCCACGGCAAGCTGGCGACCGTGACGGCGGTGCGCCCGCCGGCCCGTTTCGGCGCGCTCTCGCTCGATGACGACACCGTGCGCGGCTTCGTGGAAAAGCCGGAAGGCGAGGGCGGCTTCATCAATGGCGGCTTCTTCGTGCTGTCGCCGAAGGTCATCGACCGCATCTCCGACGATGCCACGGTCTGGGAGCAGGAGCCGCTGACCGGGCTTGCCAGCGAAGGCGAGCTGAAGGCCTTTTTCCACGAGGGTTTCTGGCAGCCCATGGATACGCTGCGCGACAAGACGCATCTGGAAACCCTGTGGAGCAGCGGCAACCCGCCGTGGAAGAGCTGGTAAGATGGCGAATGCATCCTTCTGGAACGGCAAGCGCGTTCTCGTCACCGGCCATACGGGCTTCAAGGGCAGCTGGCTGACGCTCTGGCTGCAGGAAATGGGCGCCGAGGTCTTCGGCCTGTCGCTCAGCCCCCCGACCGAACCCTCCCTCTACCGGCTGGTGAACGGCACCCGCTCGCCCGCCAGCGAAGGCATCGCCGATATCCGCGACCGGGTGGCGGTGGCCGCCCGCGTCATGGTCACCCGCCCGGAGATCGTCTTTCATCTGGCCGCGCAGCCGCTCGTCCGCGCCGGCTATCGCGATCCGCTGATGACCTACGAGACCAATGTGCAGGGCACGGCAAACCTGCTCGATGCCCTGCGCATCGCCCCGGACGTGAAGGTCGTCGTCGTCGTCACGACCGACAAGGTCTACGAGAACCCGGAAAATGGCGTGGCCTTCCGCGAGACCGATCCGCTCGGCGGACACGACCCCTACAGCGCCAGCAAGGCGGCAGCGGAAATCGTCACCGCCAGCTATCGCCAGTCCTTCTTTGCCGCCCGCAAGGTGGCGGTCGCCACCGCCCGCGCCGGCAATGTGATCGGCGGCGGCGACTGGGCCGAAGACCGGCTCGTGCCGGATGCCATGCGCGCCTGGAATGCGGGCAGGCCGCTGGAGGTGCGCCGGCCGGAGGCCGTGCGGCCCTGGCAGCACGTGCTGGAGCCGCTGAACGGCTATCTGGCGCTTGCCGAGGCGCTCTGGCAGGATCCGGATCTGGCGCCGGCGGTGAATTTCGGCCCCGACCATACCGCGGCCGCAACGGTCAGAACCCTGCTCTCGATTGCCCGCGACGCCTATGGCGAGGGCGAGACCCGCTTTGCCGCCACCGAGGAGGGTCCGCACGAGGCGGGCTATCTGATGCTGGACAGCAGCCTTGCGACCGAACGGCTCGGCTATCGTCCGGCCTGGAATCTCGAGGAAACCGTCACCCGCACCATGGACTGGTATCGCCGCCTGAAGCGCGGCATGGCGGCCCGCAGCCTGTGCCTCAACGACATCGACGCCTTCGAGGAGCGCCAGCGCCAGATGGCGCCGCCGGAAAGGCAGGCCGCCGCCCGATGAGCCGCTTCACCCGCCTTCCGACCGCCGGTCCCTCCGGCCCGCTTCTCCTGGAACGACGGGTCCTCGCCGACGAGCGCGGCCACCTCTCGCGTCTCTTCGATGCGGGCGATCTCGGCGCGCTCGGCTGGGATGGCCCGGTCATGCAGGTGAACGAGACGGAGACGCGGACGGCCGGCACCGTGCGCGGCATGCATTTCCAGCACCCGCCGCATGCGGAGCTGAAACTGGTGACCTGCCTGACCGGCCGCATTCTGGACGTGGTGGTGGATGTGCGGGCGGGATCGCCGACCTTTCTCGATCATGTCGCGGTGGAACTGTCGGCGGACAATGCCCGCTCGCTCCTGATTCCGAGGGGTTTTGCCCATGGTTTCCAGGCGCTGACGGACAGGGTGCGGCTGCTCTATGTCCATTCCGAGCTGCATCAGCCGGAGGCCGAGGCCGGGCTTCATCCGGAAGATCCGGCCCTTGGCATCGCCTGGCCGCTGCCCGTTCACAACCTCTCGCCGCGCGACCGGTCGCATCCGTTCCTCTCGTCCGATTTTGCTGGAGTATCCGCATGAAATGCCGCCACTGCGGGGGTGAGCACCTCGTTCCCTTCCTCGATCTCGGAACCTCGCCGCCGTCGAATTCCTATGTGAACCCGGCCCATCGCGGCAAGCCGGAGCTCTGGTATCCGCTCGTCATCCGCGCCTGCATGGATTGCCTTCTGGTGCAGACGGAGGATTTCGCCGAGCGGGAAGTGTTCTTCTCGGAAAACTACGCCTATTTCAGCTCCTTCTCCACCTCCTGGCTCAACCATGCCCGCGCCTATGTGGAGGACATGACGGCCCGTTTCGGCCTCGGCGCGGAGGCGCGCGTGGTCGAGGTGGCCGCCAATGACGGCTATCTCCTGCAATATGTCCGGGAGCGCGGCATCGCCTGCCTCGGCGTCGAGCCCACCGCCTCCACGGCGGCGGCGGCGCGGGAGAAGGGCATCGAGATCCGCGAGGACTTCTTCGGCGAGGCGCTCGGTGCGGCGCTGGCCGCCGAGGGCTGGTCGGCCGATCTGACGGCCGCCAACAATGTGCTCGCCCATGTGCCCGACATCAACGACTTCGTCCGGGGCTTTGCCCGCATCCTGAAGCCCGCCGGGGTATCGACCTTCGAATTCCCGCACCTGCTCAACATGGTGACGGAGGCGCAGTTCGATACGGCCTATCACGAGCATTATTCCTATCTCTCGCTGCTCGCCGTCCAGCGCATCTTCGCGGCGAACGGCCTGCATGTCTTCGATGTGGAAACCACGCCCTGGCACGGCGGCAGCCTGCGCGTCTTCGCCCAGCGTGCCGATACGCGCGCCCATCCCGAAAGCCCGCGTGTCGGCGCCATGATCGACCGCGAGACGGCGGCCGGCATGCGGCAGCCGGGTTTCTACACCGCCTTCCAGAGAGAGGCGCAGCGCGTGCGCAACGATTTCCTCTCCTTCCTCATCGGTTGCCAGCGGGAAGGCCTCACGGTCGCCGCCTATGGCGCCGCCGCCAAGGGCAACACGCTGATGAATTTCGCCGGCATCAAGCCGGATCTGTTGACGCTCGTAGTCGATCGCAACCCCGCCAAGCAGGGCATGCTGATGCCCGGAAGCCGGATTCCGATCGCCGACGAGCAATCGCTGAAAGAGCTCAAACCGGAAAGGGTGGTCATCCTGCCATGGAATCTGCAAAGCGAGATCAAGGCTCAACTTTCATATATCAGCGACTGGGGTGGGAAGTTCGTGACGGCGGTCCCGAAACTGACGGTGCACCCGTAATCCTTCCCGTGGGCAGCCCGGAACGCTCCGAGCCACCGCTGGTGCTGGCGGCCATGGCGCTGCGGGCCGCGCTGGCGGAGGAGGCGGAGCAGGCTCCGCTCAAGGCTCAGTCGGTAAAATAGTGGCAGATGGCCGGCTACGGGGCCGGCATGGAGACCCGCATGTCCAATCAGTTCATACTTTCCATCTGCATTCCCTCGCGAAACCGGCAGATCTGGTTCAAGCAGACCATCGATTCGCTCCGGCTGTCGCCGCGCACCGACATCCAGCTCGTGCTGGCCGACAATTCCGACGATCCGTCGATCATGAACGACTTCATGCGCGACCTGGAGGGTGATCCGCGCATCGTCTATCTGCCATCCACCGGCGAGACGCTGTCGATGATCGACAACTGGGAGCGCACCGCCGCCGCCGCCACGGGCGAATACATGGTCTTCATCGGCGACGATGACTATGTGGATCCCGAACTGGCCGCATTCATCCGCCGTGTCCTGGAGTACAATCCCGACATCGATGCCTTCGGCTGGCGTCTGGTGGGCTATACCTGGCCCCATCCCGAGCGCGGCAAGCTGTCGGTGCATGTGCCCTTCGACGATGCCGTCGTGAAGGTGGAGCAGTCGGAACTCTTCAAGCGCATGTTCGGCTGGCACGATTGCCACCACGTGCCCACCTCCGGCTTCTCGGTCTATCACAATGCCATTTCCCGCAAGCTGATGGAGCGCATCCGGGCGATCTATGGCGGCCGCTTCTTCGAACATCCCGTCGTGGATTACGACAGCGCCTTCAAGGTCATCTGCCATGGCACGCGCTTTGTCGCCACCAACCGTCCCTTCGGTGTCAACGGAAGCTGCCCGGCCTCCAACTCCTTCGGCGTCGGCAAGCTGATGGACATGCGCGAGAAGATGAGCCTGTTTGCCGCCGAGGCACGCCACGATTTCGCCCGCGATCCGCTGTTCCGCGAATTCCCGTTCACGCTGGAAATCGGCACCACGGCCGCCGTCGGCATCGCGCAGCAATGGTTCAAGAAGAAGTACAACCTGACCTACGAGAACTGGGGCGAGAACTTCGCCCGCGCCTGCGCGTTCGATTGCGAGAAATATGGCGACCGGGCCTCCTTCCAGGCGGCGGCCGAGAGCTACCGCACGGCGCTCGGCCTCTGGGAAGGGGGGCGTTACCTGCCCTTCTTCAATCCCGTCTTCAACGAGCTGCTGGCTTCCGGTCATGGCGGCGTGTCCTCCGGCTTCACCGACAAGATGGTGATCATCGACCAGGACCTGCCCGTCAGCACGCCGGCCGAACTCTTCGCGGTGGTCCGCGGCATGATCACGCCCGTCGACATGATGGACATCCGGCCGACGGGGCTGAAATATGCCTGGGAAACGAAATCCCGGATCGACGATCTGCTGTGCGCCTGAAAAGGCCTCGCGGAAGAACAGGAAAAGGGGCCGGTGCGAAAGCGCCGGCCCCTTTTCCTTTGCCCCTGTAGGCCCCCTTTTCCTTTGCCGGGCCGAAATGTCCAAAAAAGAAAGCCGCCCCGGCAGGGGCGGCTTCGGCAAGGAACCGTTCTGGCTGCGGCGGATCAGACGCGCTTCAGGAACCCGTCCGGCGCGGCCGTGAAGGCAAGCTTGGTCTCGATCACCTTGTCATAGTCGAAGGCGAGCTTTTCGCCGTCCTCGGCCATGCGGCCGTCATCCTTCAGGCGACGCATATATTCCCAGACGGCGGTCTTCGGATTGTTGCCCTTGCCCCAGGGGCGGTTCGACCACATCTCGTCCGGCAGGTCTTCCACATTCGTGTCCCAGACCACGCAATAGCTGCCCTTGGACGTCAGCGGCGCATAAAGCTCCAGCTCGTCGAGCACATGGTCATGGGTATGGTTGGAATCCAGGAAGACCATCACGGTCTTGTGGTTGCGGGCAATCTCCTTCACCTGCGCGATGATGTCGGGCGCGACCGAGGAGCCCTGGATCATCGAGATCTTGCCGCCCAGCGGATGCTCTTCGATGGCCTTGCGATTGTGGTCGCGGATCTCGATGTCGATGCCGACCACGCGGCGGGGCGCCTTGCGCACGTCCAGCACCGCGCCGGACTGCATCGCATCGCAATAGTCGAGAAGCGCCAGCATCGAGGCCGACATGATCAGCGAGCCGCCATGGGCGATCCCCGTCTCGATGATGAGATCGGGACGCACGGCCCAGATCAGCTCCTGCGCGGCATAGAGATCCTGCGGCACCTGGATGACCGGGCGGCCGAGCCAGGTGAAATTGTAGGAATAGAAGAACTTGGACGCTTCCACGAGCCATGTGTTGGACAAGCGGTGGAAGTCGGCGTCCTTGCCGATTTCCTGAATGTTATGCGCCACCTGCTGGCGGAATTCTGTGACGGGATCCATGCCTGCTCCTTGCCTTGATCTCCTGGCCCCGGCCCATGGACCGCCCCCTGACAAGCTGCACGCAAGCGGACGATCCTTTAGGATGGGACATCGATTCGCGGGGGTCCTCCCACGATCCTTTGCGTTCCATTCTGCGGTCAGCACCTTTCCCGGAGCTTGTCATGAAACATATCTTTCTAACGGGCGCCGGCGGCTTCGTGGGCCGTCAGGTGCTGAAGGCGCTGAAAGCCTCCGGGCACCGGGTCACGGTGGCGCTCCGGCCCGGCAAGACGCTGCCGGAGGGCTTTGCCGCCGATGCGGTCGTGCCGAGCGAAGACCTCTTTGCGGAAACCGGGGACTGGTGGCGCGCGCAGCTTACGGGCATCGACATGCTGGTCCACGCCGCCTGGTACGTGGAGCCGGGACGCTATCTCGACAGCCTCCGCAATCTCGATTGCGTCGAGGGCACCTTGCGTATGGCCCGCGCCGCCGTCGAGGCCGGTGTCGGCCATGTCGTCGGCGTCGGCACCTGCATGGAATACCGGTTGCCCGGCGAGCATCTTTCCGTGGAGAGCCCGCTGGAGCCTGCCACCCTCTATGCCGCCGCCAAGCTCTCGCTTTACCACATGCTCGGGCCGTATTTGGCAAAGACCGGCACCGCCTTCACCTGGTGCCGACTGTTCTATCTCTATGGCGAGGGCGAATATGCGGCCCGGCTGGTGCCCTATGTGCGCGCCCAGCTGGAGAAAGGCGAAACCGTCAAGCTCTCCGCCGGCACGCAGTTGCGGGATTTCCTCGACGTGGCCGAGGCGGGACGGCAAATCGCCACCATCGCCCGCACCGGTCAGACCGGCCCGGTCAATATCTGCTCCGGCAAGGCGGTGACCATCCGGGCGCTGGTGGAAGGCATTGCCGACGAATACGGCCGGCGCGATCTCCTGGAATTCGGAACCGCCGCCATTCACCCCTCCGATCCCGCCGCCGTGGTCGGTATTTCCAACCTGCAGCGCCCCGCGGACTGATCCTCCGCATCGAGACAAGCTTCGCACAATTGTGGTTTCGAATAAATGCGTGGAATGAGCGCTTTGAAGTCGGAACCCCATCCCATGATCCAATGCCCGGTGTGCCTGGAAACCAAGAACCACGAGGTGCTGACGAGGGACCGGGTGCCCGTGCTGCAGAATGTCATCGTCCGCACCGAGGAAGAGGCCCGCCGCTTCCCCGTGGCCCGGCTGAGAATTTGCCGCTGCGAGGCCTGCGACTTCGTCTGGAACGCGGATTTCGATCCTGACGCCATCGACTACGACACGAGCTACAACAATTCCGTTCAGGCCTCCGCCGTCTACCGGACGCATCAGAACGCCATGGCCGCCCGCATTCTCGCCCGGCCCGGCCCCTTCAATTGCGTCGATATCGGCTGCGGCGAGGCGGAATTCCTGGAGGTCCTGACCGCCTCCGGCAAGGTGGGCAAGGCGATCGGTTTCGATCCCGCCTTCAAGGGCCATTCCCCGCTCGATCCGCGCATTTCGGTCCGCACCGTCTATTTCGACGACGAAACCGCCGCCGACCTGCCGGATGACATCCATGTGGTCGTCTCGCGCCACACCATCGAGCATATCCCTGCGCCCCGGCCCTTCATCGCGGCGATTGCCGCCTATGTGAAGAGCCGCAACCTGCCGCTCTATCTCGAAACGCCGGATGTGGAATGGATCTTCCGCAACAATGCCTTCGAGGATTTCTTCTACGAGCATTGCTCGCTCTTCTCGCCGCGCTCCATGGCGGTTCTCCTGTCCGCCTACGGTCTCGACTGCCGGGTGGAGCCCGTCTATGGCGGTCAGTACATGTGGATCGAGGCCTGGCCCGCGAAAGCGGCAACCGCGACGCCTTCCCCGGAAGCGGGCGCTGCGGTGTCCCATGCGGGCATCGGCGAGGCGCTCAGCTACTGGGAGAACCGGCTCGCCGATCTCGGGCGGGAAGGGCCGGTCGCCATCTGGGGCGGCGCGTCGAAGGGCGTGACCTTCTCGCTGCTGGTGGACGGGGTGGATTCCGCCATCGATCTCAACCCGGCCAAGCAGGGCTGCTTCATGCCGGTCAGCGCCACGCCGATCATTTCCCCCGAAGAGGCGATGAAGCGGGGCGTCCGCTCCATCGTGGTCATGAACCCGAATTATCTGAACGAGATCGAGGCCCGTCTGCGGGACCTCAACTGGAAGGGCAATCTTCTGACCCTTCAGGAAGACGCGGCCTGACCCCACCGTTTGCCGCCACCACCTGCCGAAAGCAATCGCCATGCTCCAGTCGAGCCGGTCTTCCAAAGACCGGCTTCTTTTTTTGATCTCAGGGCAAAAGAAAAGCGCCGGCGGAAACCGGCGCTCTGATCTGCTGCCCTGTGCCTCAATGGGAGAGCTGCGGCGTTCCCGAAAGCTCCGTCGCCACCTCGATCGGGGTGAGCATATGGCGGGCCAGATCGTAGAACTGCTGGGCTGTGGCCGCATTGCCGAGGAAGCGGTCGACCAGCAGCACGCGACCGTGCAGGCCTCGGCGCGGATCCGGCTTCGGCTGCGCCAGATAGGGCGGCTGGAAGCTGGTCAGCAGGCGCTGATCGCCGATTTCCACCAGCGCCGTGCGATAGGCCTGGACCTTGGCGTCGAAGGCGTCCCGCTGATGTTCCAGCATGCAATCGATCATGCAGGCCCGGATGAAATGATCGCCGAAGCCATCCCATCCCTGGCCCATGTCATGCAGCACCCGGCACTGGATTTCCGCGATGGCCCCGGTGACGCCCTGGGCGGCCGAGAAGGGCATGTTCGAGATGATGCGCGGGATGACCGTGGTCCGGAAGGGCAACTGGCTGACCGCCGAAAGCGGCCGCGCGGAGAAGGCCAGCCGGCGGGCATTCAGCAGAATCCGGGCGGCCCATTCATATTGCGGCACGGGGGTGAGCCAGCTCAGCCCTTCCGACGTTGCAAGCACCGTTTCGAGAAGGCTGCGGCGGATGGCGCCGTGATAGAGGCCGAAGGGCATCTTCGGCACGTTGGAACTGTCGTGCCAGCGAAAGAAGGAGTCCATCATGGCGTCGCGGGACAGCTCCATGAGGTGGTGCTGGATCGGGACCGCCACGACCGTCGGAACGTCGCGCGGGGCGGCGGGATCGATCAGGAAGCTGTTCCAGCCCACCGCATCCGCCTCCGGCATGGTGGCTTCCACGTGGCGCAACAGCACGTCCATGCCGCTGTCCAGCATGTCGTCCGGGCGCAGCAGGGTCACCCAGTCCGCCCGCATGGAGGCGACGGTTCCGATCCACAGATTGGCAAGTGAAATGCCTTCCGGCGCCGGCGGGAGGAAGCGCAGCCGGTTGTCGCTCCCGGCCAGACGCGCCAGGCCCGAATCGGCGGCGATGGCCTCTCCATAGGGGGCGACGACGATTTCGATATCGGCTTCCTTCGCCGACAGGAGACGCTCGCAAAGGTGCAGGGGCGGCGTCATGCCGGGTTCAACGGGAATGCAGATCGAAAGTTTGGTCATCGGCGCATGTCTCTCCATCACAGGCAACGCGGCCCGGCCATCCGCCTGCCTTGCGGGCAGCGTCGGACGGGCCGGAATCCGGCTTGTGCCCATGCTAGGATTTGCGCCTTGCGCGAAGCTGTCAGCCGCCCCAGGTGGCGGCGGCAACGCGCAGCCAGTTCTCGCGGCACAGTTTGGCGAGCGCCCCCTCGTCATAGCCCGCCTTGCGCAAGGCCTCGACGAGCACCTGGCTGCCGGCCGCATCGCCGATCCCGGCGGGAATGGTGGCGCCGTCATAATCCGAGCCGAGCGCCACGCAATCGATGCCCATCCGCTCGACCATGGCATCGATATGGCGGACGCAATCCTCCATCGGCGTGTCGGCATCCTCGCGGCCATCGGCGCGCAGCATGGTGACGGCGAAATTCAGTCCGGCCACACCCTGGCTGTCGCGAATGGCGTCCATCTGCCGGTCCGTGAGGTTGCGGGCGACCGGGGTGAGCGCATGCACGTTCGAATGGCTGGCCACCAGCGGGTGATGGCTGGTGCGCGCCACGTCCCAGAAGCCCTTTTCGTTGAGATGGGCGAGATCGAATACGATCCCCAGCGCATTGCAGGCCTTGACGAGCCGGAAACCTGCCTCGGTCAGCCCCGGCCCCCTGTCGGGATCGGCGGGATAGGCAAAGGGCACGCCGTGGCCGAAGATCGTTTCGCGGCTCCATACCGGGCCGAGGGAACGCAGGCCCGCCGCATGGAGCACATGCAGCTCGTCCAGGCCGGCATTGATGGCCTCGCAACCCTCCATATGCAGGACGGCGGCAAAGAGGCCCTTCTCCATCGCCGCGCGGATGTCGGCGACGCTGCGGCAGAGCCGCCAGGCGCCGGCCCGGTCGAGCCGGAGCGCAATGGCGGCGATTTCCATGGCGGTGGCGAGGGACGGCCCGTGCGCGAGCGGAACCGGCAGCGGGATTTCGTAATGGCCGCGTTCGTCCGGTTCGCGATGCCCGAGATCGGGCGAGGAGAGGTAGATCGCGCAGAAGCCGCCGGCCAGCCCGCCGGCCCGGGCGCGCGGCCCGTCTATATGGCCGTCCGGTGTCCCCTCGATGAATTCCGCAATCGGGTCACGCCCCTCGCGGGCATGGCTGTGAAGCCGGTAAAGCACGTCATTATGGCCGTCAAAGATCGCTTGCATGAACCCATCCTGCGAGAATCGCGTCGAAAAACTGTCCGGCCTGATCTAGCCCAGTTCCAGGCGCGGCGTCCATGACGCGAGAAAGTAGGTATTTTCCGAACCTCTTCGGCAGCCCCGACCTACCCTATTCTATGAGTCTGTCCGTCCGCCGGCAGGCAAGGGTCGGCGGTCATAGAGGTGAACAGGCGGAAACCGGCTTCCTCCCCCGGTGACGGCCTTTCCATTTGAAGGGATAGATCATGCGCAAGTCATTTCTCACCGCCGGGGCTGCCGCTCTCGCGCTCCTGATGGTCTCGACCTCGGTGGTCGAGGCGCAGGCTGCCGTGCTTGGCCCGGTTCAGGCCGCACCGGCCGCCGAAAGCGATGTCATGCCGGTTCGCAACCGCCACGGCGACGAATGGGCCTGGCAGAACGGCCGGCCCTATTATCATGGCCATCGCGGCTATCGTCACTGGCGCGAAGGGTACCGGCACCATCGCGGCTACTGGTTCCCGGGCGCGGCCTTTGCGACCGGCATCATCATCGGTGGCGCCATCGCCAGCCAGCCGAGGGTCCGCGTGCGCCGCGGGCTTACCCGCGAGCATATCGAATACTGCATGCAGCGCTACCGCAGCTACCGGGCCTGGGACGATACCTACCAGCCCAATTACGGTCCGCGCCGCCGCTGCGTCTACTGAGACGATTGACATCTGCCCTCCGGCTTTGGCCGGGGGGCGCCCCCCCTGGCGTACCCGGCTGGTGTCTGCCCCCCGACCCCAGCCGGTCCTGACGCCTGGAACGCGTTGTGCCCGTCGATCACCCGTCCCCTGCGGCCGGCGGCTCCGCGTTCAACCGCATGGTCCGTTGCGATGACGCTTGCTGTTTTCCCGCAACGTTCGTTCGGCAAACCTTCCGCCTCTTCAGGCGGCAACGGGCTTTGTCCGGCACCATGCCAATGACCGCAGCCAACCGGAGTCCCGATCGGTTGGCTGCGGTTTTTTGTTGTGCAGACAAAAAAGAACCCCGGTCTTGAGCCGGGGTCGAAGTCTGGGCCGAAAGGGAAACTGGATCTGCGACAGGCAGGGCATCGTGCGGCAACGCAGGAGGAGGAAGATGCCCGACCGGCTGTCATAGCGGTCATTCATGTCGAGACAGCCCGACCTTAGGCAATGATATTTTACGAATGCTTAAAGTCACACATAAGAATTGTCGGAACTTGAATTTCTGTCAGAAATTCGAGTCGCCGATCAGCTGCTGCCGGGACAGTTCGTAATAGCCGGCAAGCTCCGGAATGTCCGCGGAGAGCTGTTCGAAGGCGGGATCGAGCGGGGTCAGCATGCGCTCGTATTTCTTCTCCAGAAATTCCCCGTGCAGCGCGAGCGCCTCGGCGCTGGCGCGGGTCACGACCGTATAGACCGGCGACAGGGTCGTGCGGCCCTTGACGGTGATCCGGTCGAGTTCCACGGTGGTGAAACGGGAAGACACCGCCGCCGCCGTCGTCTCTCCGAGAAGCAGCGCCACCGCATAGCTTTTCGAAGCGCCTTCGAGGCGGGAGGCGAGGTTGACGGAATCGCCGAGGCACGAATAGTCGAACCGCCGGGTGGAGCCCATGTTGCCCACCACGCAATCGCCCGTATTGATGCCGATCCCCATGCGCAGGGGATGATGCGCGCGCCCCCGGGCGCGGTTTTCCGCCTCCAGCCCCTCATTGAGGTCGAAGAGGGCTTTTTGCATGGCCATCGCGGTTTCGACCGCATGCACCGCATGATCGGGATCGTCGAGCGGGGCGTTCCAGAACGCCATGATGCAGTCGCCGATATATTTGTCGATCGTGCCGCCATGATCCATCACCACGTCGGAAAGCGGGGTCAGCAGGCGATTGATCAGGGCGGTGAGCGCTTGCGGATCGTCCTTCATCGCCTCGGCGATGGTGGTAAAGCCGCGCACGTCGGAAAACAGCACGGACAGCGTGCGCGTCTCGCCCCCCAACTTGAGCTGGCCGGGATCGTCCGTCAGCCGCTTGACGAGGTCGGGAGAGATATATTGCGAGAAGGCGCGGGTAATCTGGCGCTTGTTGCGCCGTTCTTCCGCATAGTCGAAGGCGGTCTGGGCGAAGGCGAGGCCGGCAAAGCCGAGCGTCGGCCCGAGCGGGGAGACGAAGACCAGTCCGTTGCGGATGCCCAGATAGCTTACCGCCGAGAAGAAGGCGATCGAAAGCAGGCAGAAGCCGAAGGTGTGCCAGCCGGTGCTGCGCCAGACGGCCAGCGCCGCCGTCAGCACCGCCGCCAGCAGGCAGACGGCCGACAGCAACGGATCGGCCGGCTTGATCGCCGAGCCGAGACGGAGATTGTCGAAGATGGTCGCCTGTATCTCCACCCCGGGGACCAGCCGGCCCGTATGCACCGTAAAGGGCGTGGCGAAGGCATCGGCCCCGCCCTTGTCGATCTCGGGGGCGTTCTGCAGGCTGAGCCCCACCAGGACCACCCGGTTGCGGAAGAAGCCCGGAGGCAGGAACTGGGCGGGGTCGAGCGCCTGGTAATAGGATACCGTCGGATAGCTGCGGCCCGGTCCGTAGGACTGGATCAGCGCATCGGGCGCCAGGTCGCGCACCGTCATGCCGGCGGCGTCCACCAGGCTGGCGGCGAGGCCGTCGGGATAGCCGGGAATGGTCCGGAACACGCCGTCGCGGCCGAGTTCGATGGAGGCGATCCCCGCCCGCGCGCCCCGGTCGGTCAGCGCGGGCATGGGCATGGTGCGGATGAGCTGGTCCGCCTGCGGCGTCTTGATCAACGTCTCGTCGCCGGCCAGAACCACATCCGGCCCGACGGCGGCGGTGATCGCCGCATCATTGTCCGGCGTCGACGGTTCGGCCATGATGATGTCGAGACCGATGGCCCGCGCGCCTGCCGCCCGGAGCGCCCGGATCAGGTCCGCATGCAGCTTGCGCGGCCAGGGCCACTGGGCATTGATTTCCGCCAGCGAGGGTTCGTCGATGGCGACGATGATCGGCCCGTCCGCCGGCGGCGGCGGATTGTCGAGCGTCGAAATATAGTCGAAGGCCCGCAGGTCGGCGAGTTTCCAGCCCGTGAGCTGCGAGAGGGCCGAAATGGCGACGAGGGTGACGAGGCCGAGAATGATCACGCGCACGGGCCGGCTGCTGAAGGGCCAGCCCGGGCGGAAGGCGCCGGAGGCGAAGGCCTGTTTCCCGGCAAGCGCCCTGGCCGGGCCTCCTCTGCTGTCCTGCCTCGCATCCATCGCGCTGGCCCGTCCTTTTCCGCCGGATCAGAACCGGACCTTGAGCATGCCCTTGAAACTCGGACCCCAGCCCGGCACGCCCGTGGTCAGCTGGAAATCCTCGTCCAGCAGGTTATAGGCCGCCGCCTCGAAGGCGATCCGCTTGTCGAACGGCTCGTAGGTCAGCGACGCATCCAGCGTCCAGTAATCGTCCAGCCGGTTGCCGAACTCGTCCCCGGTCCGCTCGCCCACGTAATTGGCCGCCAGCGTGGCCTTCACATTGGCGTCGTTTACCCAGGTCAGCGCAACCTGGCCGCCCGTCTCGGGAACGAAGGGCAGCCCGCCGCCGAAGGTGGCGGAGCCCGGGTCGCGGCTTTCCGAACGGGCGAGCGCCAGCGTCGTCGAAAGACCGAAGCCACCCCCCAGAACCGTATTGGTCGTGAAGCTCGCCCGGTCGATGCGGCCGTCGGAGAAGGTCATCGCATCGCTGGGCGGCAGCGCCGTGGCGGGATAGCTGATGGTGAAATCGTTGAGTTCCTGATGCTGGTATTCGAGGGAGGTGAAGAACCGGTCCGTCCATTCCGCATCCCATTCCAGCGCCACCGTATCCACATAGCCGCTGTCCAGCGAGAAGCGGTTGGGTTGCAGGCCGAGAACCCCGATGGGGGAGAGGGTGGGCGTGGAAAAATCGATGCCGTTGCGCATGAAGGCCGCGCGCAGCCACTGATTGTCGGCCGGTGACCAGGCAGCGCCAAGCCGCGGCTCGAGCCGCGTATCCGTATCCCTGTCGCCCTCGCTATAGGAGCCGAACAGCCCGTATTCGAACTTGAGATCGGGCGTCGCTTCCTGCAGCACGTCCACATAGGCGAGGCCGATCCTGCGCCGCTCCGCCTGCCCGAGCAGCGGAATGCCGTTGGCGGTGAAGCTTGCGGAACTGTCGACGATGCCGCCCTCGACCCCGTAGCGCACGGTGAAATCGTCGGTGCCGATGGCGTGGTTGACGGCTGCTACATAGGTCTTCTGCTGCGCCGTTTCCACGTAGAGATCGTCATTCCCGAAGGGGCTGGACAGATCCACATATTCGCGGTCGATGCTGGCGTCGATGCCGCTGTAGAGCAGGGCGGCATTCATGACATTGTGATAGCTGAACGTATGGCTCCAGCCGAGGCCGAGATTGGTCTGGGTCGTCTCGTCGTCCCGGAAACGCAGTTGCGGCAGGGGAATGCCGAGGTCCTGCGAGATGCCCACCGCCGTCGCATCGAGCGTGCCGCGGGCGTGATCGCCGTAGAACACGATGCGGTCATTGTCGGTGAGCGACGTCGTCAGATAGCCGCTGGCATCCATGATTTCCGTATCGGCCGCAAAGCCGCCGAAATCCGCATAGCTGCCGGTGACCGGAAGCTCCGTCCAGGTGATGTTGCCGAGGAAGCTGGTCGGCAGCGGCTCGTTGCTGTAGCCCTGTACTTCCAGTTCGCCCAGCCGCCGGGTCTCTCCGCCCGACCGCGACAGGCCGGCGCCCAGCGAGACGTCGAGAAAGGGCGAGCGCAGCAGCGTTGCCGTCCGCGACCGGCCGGCCAGCATGTGCGGATCGAGCAGCAGACCCTGCAATTGCGAGGAAAAGCCGTCCGCACTGTCGGTATTCTCGGCCGTCGTCTGGCCGAACAGATAGGAATTGGCATAGGGATTGGCCTGGCCGCGCACCGCCTGGTCGATATAACCGGCGCCCGCAAAGGGATCGAAGCTGATATCGCCGTAATAGCGGCCCCAGGCATTCAGCCCCTGCAGGCGGAACGCGTTGTTCAGCGTCGAGCCGGCATCCTGGTTGGCGCCGACCCGGGCAAAATCGCCCCCCTGCGCCCGCGAGCGGCGCATGAAGTCCTGCGCGCTGCGGATGGCGGTTTCCGCATCGTAATCGTCGATGGCAAGCGTCGTGCGCAGCGAGGAGGCCACCGGGTCGTTGCGGTCCAGCCGGTCCGCATTGTCGAGCGCCTGGGCGGAGGGTTCGCGCTCGCCCCGGATGTAATAGCCGGTTGCAAGAAGGATCTGCGCCTGCGCATAGCCGGGATTGGCGGTGGCGCCCGCGAGCAGGTCTTCCAGTCCCTTGTCGGTCTCCCCGGTCTGGAGATAGTAGCGGCCCCGCGCCACCAGCGCCACGTCGAAGGCGGGATCGACGGAAAGAGCCTTGTCGATCATCCGCTTGGCATCGGCCACCCGGGAACGGTCGAGATAGTAGATGGCGAGGTTCGCATAGCCCACCGGATCCTCGGGATCGAGTTCGATGGCCTTTTTCAGCGTTTCCTCCGCTTCCCGCGTCGCCCCCATGTCGGCATAGACGAGACCGAGGCTGTTCCAGGCGGAGGAATTGCCCGGCGACAGGCGAATGGACTCCTGGAAATCCCTGACCGCGCCCTTGCTGTCGCTCTTGTATTCGCTTTTCAGCGTGCCGCGCGCAAACAGGGCTTCCGGATCCTCGGGATCGAGGGCCAGCGCCCGGTCGGTCGCCGCCTGCATCTCGTCCTTTTCGCCGTTCAATCCGTGCAGGAGCGCCCGCACGGCCGGCAGGGTGGCATTGTCGGGATGGCGAAGCTCCGCCGCGCGCATGACCGCGATCGCGGCCGGAATATCCTTGAGGAAACCTGCCGTCAGCGCCTGCATGATATCCGCATAGGGCGTCGAAACGGTCTTCGGCGGCTGTTCGACCCGATCCGGGTCCGCAAGCGAGCGGGCGAAGTAGCCGCCATAGGCGGCAATGGCGCGCCGTTCCCGGTCGAGCCCGGGTCCCGCGCGGCGGAACAGCTCGGCCGCCTCGCCATAGCGGCGGGCGGACCCGGCAATCAGCGCTTCGACGAGGGTCAGGCGGGCCTTCTGCCGGGCGCTGAGCCTGCGATTGCCAAGGGCGTCGAGGGCTTCCTGCGCGCTTTTCTGCGAGTCGAGCGCCATGCGGGTTTCGGCAAGGGTCAGCCAGTCTTCGGTCGAGCGGCTTTCCGGCGGCAGAGCCGTCAGGCGGGCATGTTCCGCGCGCATGCGCGGCCCGGAAAGCGGCGTGGCCGGCATGAAGGTGAAGCCCGACCGCAGCGTCAGATAGAACAGCATCTGCTGCCGGTCCTTGGTATTGACGATGACCAGCTTGCGCGGCGCCTGGCCGATGCTCGCAACCGCGCCTTCGCCCGCCTTGACCTCGACCGAGCCGAATTCGTTCTTGAACTCGATCTTCCCTTCCAGAACGATCAGCGAGGTCTGGTCGCCCTTGACGGTCAGTGTCCAGTCGGTGCCGCGGATGGCCGCCGCCGCCGCGGGCGTTTCCACCGTCAGCGCCTGTCCGCCGCGCTCGGCGCGGGCCCACATGGAACCGGATTGCAGATTGAGGACCGTATCCTCCGTCGTTCCCATCTGCTTGACCTGCAGTGCGGAATTCCGGCCGAGGCGCACCTGGGTATGGTCGGCAAACAGGATGGCAAGCTGCCCCACCGCATTGGTGCGCAGCACATCCCCGCCCAGCAGGTTCTGCTTCAGCTCCACATTGCGCCAGTCGCTGAGATCCACGAAGCGCACTTCCTCGCCCGACTTGCGGTCGATGACCGCGCCGGCCGCCTGGCCGCTGCGGGCGACAGGCTCGGCACGGGCAGGGGAGGTCAGTGCAATCGCGCCTAGAGCGACCGCCGTTGTACAACTCAAGATGGCTCTAAAATTATCCCTCATAACAAAAGGGTGTGTCCAACGGTCCGGAAAAAGTCAAGCGTTCTTCTCTGGGCGTTTTTATTTGCTTTCGAATGGTTTATCTGCTGACGGAAACGGTTGGGGGAAAGCCAATGCTGGAATCGGAAAAGACAAACGAAGCCATTGCCGGAACGCCGGAGGTAAAGCCCGTCTCCCCCGAGTATTTTGATCATGTCCGCAAGATCAATGACGTCTTTTATGACCAGATCGTCATTTCCGACCAGAAAGCGGCCTATATTTTCACCTTCATGCTGGCCTTCCTTGTGTCCTCCAGCGAGGGCAAGGAAGTGTTCACCTGGGGTCGCTATGTCGGCGGCACGCCCCAGGCCATGCTGTTCTCCGCCATGCTGGCGCTCTCCTCGCTGGCCTCCATGCTGTCGGCCATTCTCGTCGTCCTGCCGCATCAGGTGAAGAAGTCGACTTCGCTCTTCTGGGGCACGTGGAGCCATCATCGCGGGGTGCTGGAAGAGGCGGCCCATCGCTGCGATGGCGACTATCTCTTCCGCCAGTATCTCGACAATGCGGATGTGCTCTCGGTCATCGCGCAGCGCAAATACCGCTATGTCACCTATGCGTTCCGGGCGCTGATGGTGACGGTGCTGTCCTACGTCCTGCTGCTCGTCGCGCACTGAAATCCGCAGCCGGCGGTACGCTGCCTGGCCTGCCGCCGCGACGCTCCGTCGCGCCTCGGCCCGGCGGCGGGAATTGACGAATCTCATGATGGAACATAGAGTGAACATCATGAAGAAATCGCTGAAGGAAAGGCTCGCCATCCTCTCGGATGCGGCGAAGTACGATGCATCCTGCGCCTCGAGCGGGACCGCCAGGCGCCATTCGGGGCAGTCGGGCGGGCTCGGCTCCACCGAGGGCTCGGGCATCTGCCATGCCTATGCGCCGGACGGGCGCTGCATCTCGCTGCTCAAGATCCTGATGACCAATTTCTGCATCTATGACTGCGCCTATTGCATCAACCGCTCCTCGAGCCATGTGGAGCGGGCCCGTTTCAGCGTCGAGGAAATTGTCTGGCTGACCACGGAATTCTACCGGCGGAATTACATCGAGGGCCTGTTTCTCTCCTCCGGCATCATCCGCAGCTCCGACTACACCATGGAGGAAATGGTGCGGGTGGCGCGCCTGCTGCGCGAAGAGCACCGGTTCCGCGGCTATATCCACCTGAAGACCATTCCCGAAGCCTCGCCCGAGCTGATCGAGCAGGCCGGGCTCTATGCGGACCGCCTGTCGATCAATATCGAGTTGCCGACCGACAAGGGCCTGACGACGTTTGCGCCCGAGAAGCAGCCGGACCGCATCCGCCGCTCCATGGGCGAGCTGAAGCTGAAGATGGAGGAAATGGCCGAGCCGACGCTCCTGACGAAGAAGGTGCGCCGCTTCGTGCCGGCCGGCCAGAGCACCCAGATGATCGTCGGCGCCGATGGCGCCAGCGATGCGACCATTCTGTCCTCCAGTGCGAGGCTCTATTCCAGCTACGAGCTGAAGCGCGTCTATTATTCCGCCTTCAGCCCCATTCCCGATGCGTCCCGCGCCCTGCCGCTGATCAAGCCGCCGCTGGTGCGCGAACATCGCCTCTATCAGGCCGACTGGCTCTACCGGTTCTATGGATTCGACATTGGCGAGATCACCTCCGGCCTGAAGGACGGCATGCTGGATCTGGATCTCGATCCCAAGCTCGCCTGGGGGCTCGCGAACCGGGACCGCTTCCCTGTCGACATCAACCGGGCCGACAAGGCCATGCTGCTGCGGATACCGGGCTTTGGCACGAAGACCGTGAAATCCATCCTGCAGACCCGCCGCCACCTGCCGGTGCGGCTCGGCGACCTGCCGAAGCTCGGCGTTTCCCTGCGCAAGGTGAAACCCTTCATCACCACGCCGGACTGGTCGCCGGTGCGCCTGCTCGACCGCAGCGATCTCGCCGCGATGTTCGCGCCGAAACCCGAACAGCTGGCGCTTTTCTGAGATGCGGACGGTGGTTCTGAAAGGGCGGGGGGATCTGGACGAATGGCGCGATGCGGCCCGCGCGCTGCTTCTGGCCCGCATTCCGCCGGAGGAGATCGACTGGCGCGTGCGCCGCGATGGCGCGGGCCTCTTTCGCGAAACACCCCTGCCGTCCGTCTCCGGGGCGAAGGCGGCGCTGTCCGTCCCGCGCGCTTTTCTGGATCTTGCCGGGGCGGTCGTCTGCCACCGCGACCCCGAGCGTTTCGGCCTGCTCTACCGGGTGCTCTGGCGTCTTCAGACCGACCGAAGCCTCATCACCACCGCCACCGACCGGGATATGGCGGTGCTGGGCCTGATGGAAAAATCCGTCCGTCGCGACAGCCACAAGATGAAGGCCTTCCTGCGCTTCAAGGAAACCGCGCCCGATGCCGATGGCCGCCGCCGCTTCGTCGCCTGGTTCGAGCCCGACCATTTCACCGTTGCCCGCACAGCCCCCTTCTTCCAGCGCCGCTTCACCGACATGGACTGGCTGATCCTCACGCCCAAGGGCACCGCCGCCTGGGACGGCGAGAAACTTGACGTGACCGACGACGTGGCCCGCAGGCCGGATCTGGAGGACCAGACCGACGAGCTCTGGCGCACCTATTTCCGCCATATCTTCAACCCCGCCCGGCTGAAGGTGAAGGCCATGCAGGCGGAAATGCCGAAGAAATACTGGAAGAACATGCCGGAAGCGGCGCTCATCCCCGAACTGATCGCCACCGCCGAAGCCCGCATCGGCGCCATGATCGAGGCGGAGCAGAAGGCGCCCCCCGTTCGCCACGAGCGCCGCCGGCCGTTGCCGGTGGCCGCTCATGATGCAACCGAAACCGGCGCGCTTCCGGCGCTTGCGCGGGAAGCCGCCGCCTGCACGCGCTGCCCTTTGCATGCCCATGCCACGCAGACCGTCTTCGGCGAAGGCGCCCCCGGCGCATCCCTGCTGGTCATCGGCGAGCAGCCGGGCGACACGGAAGATCTCGCCGGCCGCCCCTTCGTCGGCCCGGCAGGCAAGGTGCTCGATGCCGCGCTCGGCAAGGCGGGCATAGGGCGCGCAACGGTCTGGCTCACCAATGCGGTCAAGCATTTCAAATACGAGCCGCGCGGCAAGAAGCGCATCCACCAGCGTCCCAACGCCGGCGAGATCGCCCATTGCCGCTTCTGGCTGCAACGGGAAATCGAGACGATCCGCCCGAAGGTGATCCTCGCCATGGGGGCCACCGCGGTGGAGTCGCTGACCGGCAAGGCCGATGCCTTTCCGGCGCTGAAAGGCCGGCAGGTGCCGCTCGGCGAGGAGGCGGTGCTCGTCGTCACGGTTCACCCCTCCTATCTGCTCCGCCTGCCCGATCCCGAAGCGCGCGCCCGCGAGCAGGCGGGTTTCGAGGCCATGGTGGCGCTGGCCGGACGGCTCGCGGCAGGCGAGACGCCCGGTTCCCCCTTGCGCGCCGGGGAGGCTGGACAAAGCGCCGAAGCATGGCAGGATCGGCGAAACTGATTTGAAAGGACGACCCGGACCATGCGCGCCGAAACCCTCGTGATTCCCGATCTTGCCGGCAAATGCGTGCTCATCACCGGGGCATCCACCGGCATCGGTGCGGCGCTTGCCCGGGCCTTCGCCGCGCAAGGCGCGACCGTCGGCCTGCATTTCAATGCCAGCATGGGCGCGGCCAATGCGCTGCTGACCGAAATCACCGAGGCGGGCGGGCGGGCGCTTCTCTGCCATGCCGACGTGACCGACAGCGACGAGGTGCGCCGCATGGTCTCGGTCTTTGCCGAGGATGCGGGCGGCCTGCACGGGCTGATCAACAATGCGGGCGCCATGGTCGGCCGCCGCCGCTATGAGGAGATGGACGACGCCTTCTACGACAGCGTCATGGATCTCAATGCCCGCTCGGTGGTGATCGCCGCCCAGGCCGCGATCCCGCATCTGAAGAAGGAGGGCGGCTTCATCATCAACACCACCTCCGTCGCTGCCCGCAACGGCGCAAGCCTGGGCGCCGGAATCTACGGTTCGGCCAAGGCCTTCGTCTCCAATGTCACCCGGGGCATGGCCAAGGAACTCATCCCCTTCGGCATTCGCGTCAACGCGGTCTCGCCGGGCGTCATCGATACGCCCTTTCAGGAGCGTTATTCCAACGAGGCCCAGATCGCCACCGCCGTTTCCATGATCCCCATGGGCCGCCTCGGCACGGCGGAGGAATGCGTCGGCGCCTATCTCTTCCTCGCCTCGGCAACGCTCTCCGGCTATATCATCGGCCAGACGCTGGAAGTAAACGGCGGCCAGTTGATGCCCTGATGGCACGAGCGGAACGCCCGCCTGTCTCCAGACCGGGAGAAGGAGTGCATCGTTCCCAGAAAAAAGGGCCTGCCCGCGTGAGGGGCAGGCCGAAGCCGCCTTGAGGGAGTTTCAGGGCGGGGGGGAAAGCAGGGCGGGCGGCTTTCGCACGGTCAGGCTTTTGCGCGCGGCCCCGATGCGGCGAGCCCGAGGCCCATGAGCACGAGCAGGACGCCGGCGGCAAACATCGCGCCAAGACTGTCGCCGAACAGCAGCGCGCTGGCGCTGATGCCGAACACCGGCTGGAGATACTGCACGCTGGCCGCGATACGGGCCGGCACCACCTTGAGAAGGTAGAGCCAGAGGATCAGCCCGACGACCGTGACCATGACCCCGAGATAGATGATGGCCGCGACCGCCTCGACGGTGATCTCCACCGGCTGATGCGCCATTTCCCACCCGGCCATGGGCATGACGGTCAGGAGGCCGACCAGCATGTTCCAAGCGGCAACCGGCTTGAGGCCATATTTCTCGGTCAGTTCCGCGCTCCAGATATAATAGGTTGCGATGCCGATGGCGGAGACGAGCATCCACACAATGCCGGAAACCGTGGTCTTGCCCACGTCATTGCCGGATCGGCTGCCGATCGCCACGAGAGCGATGCCGAGAAAGGCGGCCAGCAGCCCGCTCCACTGAATGGCCGTGACCTTCTGCCGGAAGCGCACGGCGGCGAGGATGACCATGAAGATCGGTATGGTTGCCGACAGGATGGTGGCAAGCGAGGCCGAGGTGCCCTGCACCCCGAAAGACTGGGCGACATTGCCGAGCGTGATGCCCATGACGCCGAGCCCGACGATGCCGGGAATGGCCTCCCTTGGAACGGTCAACGCGTTCCGGGCGATGAAAAAGAACAGGGGGGCCGCCACCAGGAAGCGCAGCATGGTGAAGGTCATCGGCGGGATCGTGCCGAGGCCGAGTTTCGTGATGGGGATCGAAAGCCCCCACATCAGGGCCAGCAGGATCATGGCGCCCACGCTTCTGGATGTCAGGACGCCGGACGGCGCAAGCGAAGGGGTAAGGCCGGTGGAGTCCGAGCGGCTGTGCGACATGAGCGGGGACCTGTGGGATTGGCAGATGCTGTGCTTACGTGTCATGTGTATCGGCAAGGAAACCCGCCGTACAAACGATTTGTTCTCACAGGATGCGTGATGCCTGCTCACGCATGGATCGACATGCCGGACCAGTTGCCGCCTCTCCAGACCTTGCGCGCCTTTGAGGCGACCGGACGCCGCCTGAGCATGACGCTTGCGGCGGAGGAGCTGCATCTCACCCATGGCGCCGTCAGCCGCCAGATCAAGGCGCTGGAGGACAATCTGGGCCTCCCCCTCTTTCGCCGCTACACCCGCCGGATCGAATTGACCGAGGCCGGACAGTCTCTCTTCAGCATCGTGACCCGCCTTCTGTCCGAACTGTCGCGGGAAGCGGAGGACCTTCGCCGCCGCAACGATACCCGACGGCTCATCGTCAATTGCAGCGTCTCCTTTGCCAGCAAGTGGCTCACCCCGCGCCTGCATCGTCTCATGGCCGACGCGCCCGATCTCGACGTCCATCTGGAAGTCACCGACGCCCCGGTCGATTTCACCGCCGGCCATGTGGATGTGGGCCTCCGCTACGGCAACGGGCACTATCCCTTTGCAAGCGCCGAGCGGATCATGAACGAGGTGGTGTTTCCCGTCTGCTCACCGGAATATCGGGCGCGGATGGGCGGCATCCTGACGCTCGAGGACCTGAACCGCTGTCAGCTCATCCACGAGATCGGCATGACCACCACCTGGGAGCGCTGGTTCGCGATGATGCAGCTGGCCTATCCCGGCATGCGTGGCCCCGGCTATAGCCATGGCAGCATGTCCATCGAGGCGGCCATCCGCGGCGCGGGCATCGCGCTTGGCCGAAGTGTTCTCGTGGCGGAAGATCTGGCGTCCGGGCACCTGGTTTCGCTTTTTCCCGATGCCAGGCTGGAGGTGGAATGGGGCTATGATCTCCTCTATCGCAGCGGCCATCAGGACCGTCCCAAGGTGCGGACCTTCAGGACCTGGATCCTGAAAGAGGTGCGCGCGTTCATGGCCGATGTCAGGCAAAGCGCCCAATAATAGTTCGCTTTCCGCTTGCAGTTTATCTGCTCTCCATGCTTTTTGTAATTTACGGTTCGGCAATAAGCGCCGCAATCGTCCATCCCCGCCAGTCATGGGGTGAATGCGTGGTGTAGAGAACGGTTACTTCCTTGCAAGGAGGAGGTCGCGGGTTCGATTCCCGCCATCCGGCAACGGGTGTAGCTCAGTGGCAGAGCACCAGCGATCCGTTCTCGCCTGTTCCCGCATTCTCCCGATGGCTGGTCGCTCGATTGCCGGATTTCGGCCGGAGACACCGCATGACGTCTGGTACGCCCTTTACCCATGAAGGCGCCCCCGCATCCCTCATCTCGCCCGAAAGCCAGCTTCGCCGCAGCGTGCTCTCCTGCCTGCTGTGGGAAGACGAGTTCTATGAAAACGGCAAGGCGATTGCCGAGCGCATCTCCCGTCTTGCCCGGCAGCTGCCGGTGGAGACGGTGGCGGCGCTGGCCGATGAGGCGCGCAACCGCCACGGGCTGCGCCGGGTTCCGCTCCTTCTGCTCACCGAAATCATCCTGCAGGGCGGACCGGGCGTCGCCCAGGCCATCGAACAGGCGATCCGCCGCCCCGATGACATGACCGCCCTTCTGGAGATCTACTGGCGGGATGGCAAATGGCCGCTTTCCGCCCAGATGAAGAAGGGACTGGCGGCTGCCTTCGGCACGTTTTCCGAATATCAGCTCGCGAAATATGACCGCGACGGGCCGGTGCGGCTGCGCGACGTTATGTTCATGGTGCACCCGAAGCCCGTCGATGCCGCGCAGGAAGCGTTGTTCCGCCGGGTGGCCGACCGCGCGCTCGCCACGCCAGACACCTGGGAGACCGCGCTTTCGGCCGGCGCCCACAAGCGCAAGACCTTCGAGCGGCTGATCCGGGAGGGCAAGCTCGGCTATCTCGCGCTTTTACGCAATCTTCGCACCATGATGGAGGCGGGCTGCGACCGGGAACTGGTGAAGCGGGCGATCCTGGCCCGCAAGGGGGCGGAGCTCGTCTTTCCCTTCCGCTATGTGGCGGCCGCGCGCGCCTGCCCTGAACTCGCCGAAACCATCGATCAGGCGCTTTGCCAGTCGCTCGCCGATCTTCCGGAATTCGACGGGGTGACGGCGGTTCTGGTCGATGTGTCCCATTCCATGAATGACCCCCTTTCGGCGAAATCCGATCTGACGCGCATGGATGCGGCCGCCACGCTCGCCGCCGTTCTGCCGGGCACTGTCAGGATCTTCACCTTCTCCAGCGATCTGAGGGAAGTCACGGTGGGGCCGGGCCTGAAGGCGGTGGAAGCGATCCGCTCCTCCCAGCCGCATCTCGGCACGCAACTGCGCAAGGCACTGCGCGACCTGAACGAGCGGGCGCGGTTCGACCGCCTGATCATCATCACCGACGAGCAATCCGGTGACACGCTTTTCGCGCCGCCGGTCGAACGCGCCTACCTGATCAACGTCGCCTCGAACCGCAACGGCATCGGCTATGGCGAATGGATCCACATCGACGGCTTCAGCGAAGCAGTCCTCCGCTTCATTGCGGAAATGGAAAAGGCGGGGGCCTGAGCCTCCGCCTTTCGAGCCGTCCGGGACAAGGGCCTTCGCCGCTTACTGCATGCTGCGCTGCGGCCGCATGTCGGCGGCGTCGATGCCGGCGATGCTCACCGGCTTCTTCATCGCGTCACGACGGAAGGGTTCGCCCAGTTCCTGATTGAGGATCACTTCGATGAAGGTGGTCTTCTTCTCCTTCATCTGCCGGTCGATGGCTTTGGAAAGCTCCGCCGTCAGCGCCGCCATGGAGGTCACCTGGATGCCCTCGATGCCGCAGGCGCGGGCGATGCCCGCATAGCTGACATCGAGATCCAGCTCCGTGCCGACGAAATTGTCGTCATACCAGAGCGTCGAATTGCGCTTTTCGGCGCCCCACTGGTAGTTGCGGAAGATCACCATGGTGATCGCCGGCCAGTCCTCGCGGCCGCAGGCGGTCATCTCGTTCATGGAAATGCCGAAGGCGCCGTCGCCCGCAAAACCGACCACGGGCGTCTCCGGGCAGCCGATCTTCGCGCCGAGGATGGCCGGGAAGCCGTATCCGCAGGGGCCGAACAGCCCGGGCGCGAGATATTTCCGGCCCTCCTCGAAGGTCGGATAGGCATTGCCGATGGCGCAGTTATTGCCGATGTCGGAGGAGATGATCGCCTCCTTCGGCAGCGCTGCCTGCACCGCGCGCCAGGCCATGCGCGGCGACATGCGGGTCGGATGGGCGTCGCGGGCGCGCTCGTTCCAGGTCGTGCCCGGATCGTCGTCCTCGTGGTCCATGGAAGCCAGCTGCTGCAGCCAGGCCGAGCGGGTCTGGTGGATGAGCGCGGCGCGGGCCTCGCGGTCATGGCTGCCGGCCGTGTCGCCGAGCCGGGCGAGGATGCCTTCGGCCACCGCCTTCGCATCGCCCTGGATGCCGACGCTCACCCGCTTGGTGAGGCCGATCCGGTCCGCATTGATGTCCACCTGGATGATCTTCGCCTGCTTCGGCCAGTAATCGAGGCCATAGGCGGGCAGCGTCGAGAACGGGTTGAGACGGGTGCCGAGCGCCAGCACGACGTCGGCCTTGGCCACGAGCTCCATCGCGGCGCGCGAGCCATTATAGCCGAGCGGGCCGACCGAAAGCGGATGGCTGCCGGGGAAGGCGTCATTGTGCTGGTAATTGCAGCAGACCGGCGCACCGAGCCGTTCGGCCAGCGCGGCGGAAGCGCCGATGGCGCCGGAAAGCACCACGCCCGCGCCATTGAGAATGACCGGGAATTTCGCCGCCGTCAGCAGGGCGGCCGCTTCCTCCAGCGCCTGCACGCCGCCGGATGGCCGCTCGAAGCGGATCATCTGCGGCAGCTCGATGTCGATCACCTGGGTCCACATGTCGCGCGGCACGTTGATCTGCGCCGGCGCCGAACCGCGCCAGGCCTTCTCGATCACCCGGTTCAGCACTTCCGCGATGCGGGAGGCATCGCGCACCTCTTCCTGATAGCAGACCATGTCGGCAAACAGGTTCATCTGCGGAATTTCCTGGAAACCGCCCTGGCCGATGGTGCGGTTCGCGGCCTGCGGCGTGACGAGCAGCAGCGGCGTGTGGTTCCAGTAGGCGGTCTTGACCGGGGTGACGAAATTGGTGATGCCCGGCCCGTTCTGCGCAATGCACATGGCCATCTTGCCGGATGCGCGCGAATAGCCGTCCGCCATCATGCCCGCATTGCATTCATGCGCCGTATCCCAGAACGTGATCCCGGCTTTCGGGAACAGATCGGAAATCGGCATGAAGGCCGAGCCGATAATGCCGAAGGCATTGTCGATGCCGTGCATCTGGAGCACTTTGACGAAGGCTTCTTCGGTGGTCATTTTCATGGGCGCACTCCCTGCGGGCTGATCCTGTTTGAGGAAGAGCTAAGCCTCTCGACCGCCTCAGGCGTAGTGCCAGATGCGGCCAATCCAAGGGCCGCTTGGCCGCGTCTCATGAGTCCAGTTCGATTTCGCGGGCCAGCGCGGCCAGGATTTCCACACCCTTCTCGATCCGGTCGGTGGGAATGGAGGAAAAGCCCATGCGGAAGTGGTTTTCGTGGCCTTCGGGGTCGGCATGGAAAATATCGCCGGGCTCGATCAGAACCCCCTTCTTCAGCGCGGCGGTGGCAAGCCGCTGGGCATGCAGGCTTGGCGGACCGGTCAGCCAGCAGGAGGTGCCGCCGAAGCGGCTTTCCGGCGCCCAGCCGGGAAAATGCCGGGCCAGCGCGGCCGAAAGGATCGTCTGCCGCTCGCGATAGGTCCGGTGCAGCCGCCCGATCAGCCGGTCGTGATAGCCGAGCGCGAGGAAAATCGC
This sequence comes from Gellertiella sp. DMC107, assembly GCF_056313605.1. Taxonomy (NCBI): domain Bacteria; kingdom Pseudomonadati; phylum Pseudomonadota; class Alphaproteobacteria; order Hyphomicrobiales; family Rhizobiaceae; genus Gellertiella; species Gellertiella sp. DMC107. The sequence continues at coordinate 650,767 of NZ_JBQUZZ010000002.1, forward strand.
CGCCACGCGCTGGTTGTTGCCGGGCGGATGGCGGAGCATCAGCCGGCGCAGCGCCCGGGCTTCCGCAATGATGTCGGGTGCCGCCACGAGATAGCCGAGCCGAAGGCCCGGCATCAGCGATTTCGACAGGCTTCCCACATAGATGACGGGATCGTTGCCCTCCAGCGCCTTCAGCGCCGGGGTCGGTTCGGAGAGATAATTCGCCTCGAACTCGTAATCGTCCTCGACGATCAGGCGGTTACCCCGGCGCGCCCAGTCGAGCAGCGCGCGCCGCCGCTCGATGCCCATGGTCACGCCGGTCGGGAACTGGTGGCTGGGTGTGGTGAAGACGATGTCGCAGCGCTCCACGGCCGCATCCAGCACCAGCCCGCCCTCATCGATCTTCAAGGGGGCGACCTCGCCCGCATGCAGGGCGAAGATGTTGCGCGCATCGGGATAGCCCGGTTCCTCTACCCCCACCACGCTGGAGGGGCCGCAGAAGAGCTTGCCGATCAGATAGAGCGCATTCTGGGCGCCCAGCGTGACGAGGATCTCGTCGCGCCCGGCCTGGATGCCGCGCCGGGGCAAGAGCCGCTGGCGGATCTGGTCGATCAGCATCGGGTCGTCTTCGGTGAAACGATCGTCCGTCCAGGCATCCAGCCATTTGCGGTTCATGCTCTGCCGGGTGCATTCGCGCCATTCCGCCACCGGAAACAGCGCGGGATCGGCCTGCCCATAGATGAAGGGGTAGGGATAGTCGTGCCAGTTCAGCGGCTTGTCGATATTGCGCTGGCGGCTCGGGCGAATGGCGAAAAGCGGCCGGAAGTCCGGCCTGTCGCTGCTGCGCGCGATCTTCGGCAGCGGCTGCGGCGGCAGGATCTGTGCCGCATCGCCGGACACATAGAAGCCGGACCGGTCGCGCGCTTCCAGATAGCCGTCGTCGACCATGGAGAGATAGGCAAGCGTCACCGTGTTGCGCGACACCATCAGCCGGCGGGCGAGATCCCGGGTGGAGGGGGTGGGCGATCCCGGCGGCAACTGGCCGGAGAGGATCGCATTCACCAGCGTCGCCCGGATCTGGCTTTGCAGCGTCGCCTGCTGGGTTCGGTCTATGTCGAAAATGAGTTCGCGCAATCGGGCCTCCGCCATTCTGGCACCAGCAAATCAAGCATCTGGCTCTATTCCCCGCAAGGGTGAAGGCACACTATCCCCAGGGACGGACCGGCTGCGCCACGCACGGCGCCCGCGATCCTGCAAGCCTGCGAAAGGGTGCCCTTGAGCGTCGACAAAGCCTATCTGGCCGTGAATAGCGGCTCCTCCTCCGTGAAGATTGCCCTGTTCGACGGGGCGCACCGGCGTTTCGGAGAGGCGGAAGCCTCGCGCATCAACACGGCGGAACCGGTTCTCCTCCGCTTTTCCGGTTTCGGCGCGCTTGCGGAGGAAGGGCTGCCTGCGGGCTCCACCCATGCGGATGCGATTGGGCGATTGTCGGAGGCCGTCGCGTCCCTCTGCGGCGAAGCGCTTGCCGGCATCGGCCACCGGGTGGTGCATGGCGGCGGGAAACTCGCGGACCCCCGCCGGATCGATGCGGCGCTGATGCGGGAGATGGAGGCGCTGGCCGTGCTCGCGCCCCTGCACCAGCCCCATAATCTCTCGGGGATCCGCCTGCTCGGCGCCCGCTTTCCCCATCTGCCGCAGGTCGCCTGCTTCGATACGGGCTTTCATCGCAGCATCCCCGAAAAGCGCCAGCGCTATGGTCTGCCGCCCGCCTATGCGGAGCGGGGCCTGCGCGCCTACGGTTTCCACGGCCTGTCCTGCACCCATGTGGTCGACCGGTTCGAAAGCCTCACCGGCGCGCCCCTGCCGTCGCGCCTCGTCATCGCCCATCTCGGCAATGGCGCGAGTGTGACGGGGGTGCGGGACGGCCGCTCCGTCTATAATTCCATGGGCTTTACCCCCATCGACGGGCTGATCATGGGCCAGCGCTCCGGCCATCTGGATCCCGGCGCCGTGCTCTGGCTGGTGGAGGACATGAAGGGCGATACGGCGGCGGTTTCGGCCCTGCTCAACCGCAAATCCGGCCTGCTCGGCCTTTCCGGCGAAAGCTCCGACATGCGGACGCTTCTCGCAAGCGGTTCGCCCGCCTCCGCCATGGCGCTCGACATGTTCGTGGACCGGATCGGGCGGGACGTGGCAGCGGCCGCCGCTGCCGCCGGCGGCATCGATGCGCTGGTCTTCACCGGCGGGATCGGCAGCGGCTCGGCGGTCATTCGCGCCCGCGTCCTGTCCGAACTCGCCTGGCTGGGCCTTGCCCTCGACGAGACGGCGAATGCGGGCAGGGATGCGGTGCGCCTCACCCCGGCGGATGCGTCCGTTGCCGCCTATCGCATCGTTGCCGACGAGGAACAGGTGATCTGCCGCGCGGTGGCGGCGCTGGCCTGAGCCGGTGCTTTTCCCATGAAAAAGGGCCGCCCGGAAGCGGCCCTTCGATCGTTGATGCGGGCGGAAAAGCCTAGCCGATGGCTTCTGCCGCTTCCGCCTGGGCGGCGATGCGGGCGGCAAGATCCGCCTGGGCCTGCTTTTGCCGCCGGCGGATTTCGTAGAGGATCGCCCCGACCAGCGTGACGGCGATGAGGATCACGGCCAGCGCATTGATCGTCGGCGTAATGCCGCTGCGCACCTTCGAGAACACATAGACGGTCATCGTGTCGTAGGGACCGCGGGTGAAGAGCGTCACGTTGAAATTCTCGATGGACTGGAAGAAGGCAATCGCCGCACCGGCCCCGAGCGCCGGATAGAGATGCGGCAGCAGGATGCGCCGCAGCACGGTGGCATGGCTGGCGCCGAGATCGAGTGCGGCCTCCTCGAGCGACCGGTCGAAGCTTTGCAGGCGGGCGAGCACCAGCAGCATCACGAAGGCGGAGATATAGGAAACCTGCCCCAGCACGGAGAGATGCAGGCCGGCCGGAACCGACAGCTTGTTCCAGAAGAGCAGCGTCGAGATGCCGATGACGGCGCCGGGGGTGAGGATGGGCGCGACCATGAGGCTGTAGAGGGTCGAGCGCGCCCAGCCGCCGAGGCTGTTGATGAGGATCGCCGCCGCCGTGCCGATCGGCACGGAAAGCGCCACGACCGCCAGCGCGACGAGCAGCGTGTTGCGGAACGAGTTGAGAAGCCGGGGATCGTGCCACAGTTCCACGAACCAGTTCAGCGTGAAGCCCGCCCAGGGAAAGACCGAGGGAAAGCGGCTGTCGTTGAAGGCTGCCCCGCCCATGACCACGAGCGGCAGCAGCATATAGGCGAGGAAGACCCCGAGATAGAGACGGAAGAGCCAGTCGGATGTGCGTGTCATGGCCGCCTCACTTCGCGATATCGGAGAGCTTGACGCGGAAGACCCGCATGACGACGCTCACGAAGACCGTGCAGAGGATCAGCAGCAGGAAGGCGTAGGCCGATCCGGTATTCCAGTCGAGCGCCTCGAAGATCCATTGCTGGATGACTTCGGTGAACCAGCGCGAATTGGTGGAGGCGAGCAGCGACGGCACCAGGATGGAGCCCGCCGACAGCATGAAGACCATGACCGAGCCGGACGCGATGCCGGGCTTGGAATGGGGCAGAACCACCCGCCAGTGAATGCGCCACCAGGGGGCGCCCAGATCCTCCGCCGCCTCGATCTGGTTCGTATCCAGCGACTGGATGGCGTTGAAGATCGGGAACAGCATGAAGAGCACATAGGTGTAGACGAGGCCGATCATCACCGACCGGAAGCCGGTCATCCAGCGGATGGGCTTCTCGATCACGTCGATGCTCATCAGCATGACGTTCAGCGGCCCCTTCAGGGACAGGATGATGAACCAGGCGAAGGAGCGCATGATCTCGCTGACCCAGAGCGGGATGGTGAGCACGAGGAACAGCGTCGGCAGGCTGCGCACCGAAACCTTTTTCGACAGGTAATAGGCGAGCGGATAGGCAAAGACGAAGCAGAGCAGCGTCACCAGCGAGGAATAGACGATCGTCCAGAGAAAGACGCTGATATGGATCGGGCTGGTGAAGAAGGTCATGTAATTGTTGAAGGAATAGACGTCCTTCGGCCCGCCCATCTCGTTGACGGGGAGATAGGGCCGGAAGGAATTCTCGAACAGGTAGAGATTGGGCAGGATGACGAGCACGAGCAGCCAGAAGCCCGTGAGCAGGCAGACCAGCGTCGTCATGGCCGTTCCGTAGCGGCGCAGCAGATCGTTCATGGGCGCACACCGGGCTTGGCGGGCACGTCGTCCGTCAGGATCAGCGCGTGATCGGCAGCGAAGGTGGCATGAAGCTTCGCGCCACGCTCCGGCAGCGTCGTATGCCCGTCGTTGCGGGCTTCGGCAACGATGGTGCGGCCTGCGGAATCCACCGCATGGATGGAGATGAAATTGCCCTCGAAGGCAATGTCGGTCACCTCCACCGGAAGGGAGTTGGACGCGCCGGGCGTGGCGGAAAGCTGCACATGTTCCGGGCGCAGATAGAGCCGTGAATTTGCCCCCGCATTCGGCCCAAGCCGCGCCTCGAACGTGCCGTGCGGCGTGCGGAAGGTCGCGCGCCCGTCGGCGCTGGCGGCAATCTCGCCGGCAAAGACATTGTTCTCGCCGACGAAGGAGGCGACGAAGCCATTGACGGGATTGTCGTAGATGTCGCGCGGCGGGGCCACCTGCTGCAGCTTGCCCTGCGACATGACGGCCACCCGGTCGGACATGGCGAGCGCCTCGCCCTGATCGTGGGTGATGTAGATGAAGGTCACCTGCGTGCGCTTCTGGATGGCGCGCAGCTCGGCCCGCATGTGCTGGCGCAGTTTCAGGTCGAGCGCGGAAAGCGGTTCGTCGAGCAGCATGACCGAGGGTTCGACCGCCAGCGCCCGGGCGATTGCCACGCGCTGCTTCTGGCCGCCGGAAAGCTGGCTGACCGATTTGTCGGCCGCATTCGGCAGGTCGACGAGGGCGAGCAGTTCCTCGGCGCGCTCGCGGCGCTTGCGCTTGTCCACGCCGCGCACCTCGAGCCCGAAGGCGATGTTTTCCCAGACCGGCATCAGCGGAAACAGCGCGAGATTCTGGAAGATCAGCGCGGTCGGCCGCTGGTTGGGCCGCTGGTCGCGCATGTCCTTGCCGCCGATGCGGATGGTGCCCTGGGTGGGCGACACGAAGCCGGACACCATGCGCAGGATGGTGGTCTTCCCGCAGCCGGACGGTCCGAGGAAGGAGAAGAATTCGCCTGCCTCGATGGTCACGGAGACATTGTCGACCGCCCGGAAGGCGCCGAATTCAGCCGTGACATTCTCTAGTTCGATACTCGCGCTCATGGATTTGGATACTGCCCCTCTTGGCCTTTGCGGCCTATTGTTCTGTTCCGGCCTGCGGAGAGAAAAAACCGCCGGGAGTTGCCCCCCGGCGGCTGGTCGATCCTGCGATCATGCGGCCTTGTACTTGTCGGCATATTCGCCGCGCTTGGAGAGGAACCAGGCGGCCTGGTCCGGCCACCACCACAGCTTGGACACGGCATCGCCGGGGAAGCTGGACTTGTAGAAGGCCACGACTTCCGGATCGAGCATGTCGATGCCGCCCTTGCCGACCGGGTTGGCCGAGAAGGCGGTTGCCCAGAGCGACGAGCCTTCTGCAGAGGAGACCCACTTGGCGAATTCATGGGCCTGCTCGACATTCTTCGCATTGGACATGAGCACGAGGCCCTGGTTCCACGCGATGCCGCCTTCCTTGGGCGGCAGATAGCCGAAGCCTTCCTTGCGCAGGTTGAAGCCGGTAGAATCCCAGCACTGGCCGAGCACGGCGCCATTGGTGCGGAAGGCACCTTGCGCCTCGTTCTCGCCGCTCCAGAACTGCACCACATTGCCCTTCAGCTTGATCGCTTCGGCAAGGGCGATATCCCAGAGTTCCTTCATCGTGGCTTCGTCCTTGTAGCCATCGACCCAGGGCTTCGGCAGCTTGCCTTCGGCTTCCAGCCAGCGGCCCATGGCGGCGAGCGCCGAATGCGGACGCAGCGTCACCTGGATATCCTGGTTGAAGAGATCGCCGAGGCTGAGCTTGCCGTATTCCGTCGGGAATTCTTCCTTGTTGTAGACGAAGGCTTCCGTGCCCCAGACGGAGGGCACGAACATGCGCTTGCCCTCGATGGTGGCGCGCTCGCCGGCACTGCCGTCCGCCAGGCCGCCCACATAATTGTCGATGGCGAGCTTGTTGGTGTCCCAGCCCTGCAGCAGGCCGTTCGAGGCCCAGGCCGACACGCGGTCGAGCGTCGGCTCCACCACGTCCATGGTCGCGGTCTGGAGCGACAGCTTCGCCTGCGCGAACATGGTGTCCTGGTCGGGCTGTTCGGTGAAGTTGACCTTGATGCCGGTGGCCTTGGTGAAGGCGGGGAAGACTTTCTCCACCATGCCCGGATAGCCGGACCAGCCGGTGAAGTTCAGCTCGCCGGACGAGGCCAGCGCGCGGCTCGAAATGATGCCGGGTGCCGCAAGAAGGCTGGCGCCTGCGATGGATGTCTTGAGGAAGGACCTCCGGTTGAAGGAGGCAGTGATAAGCTTCATTGGATACGCTCCCATTTTTCCTGTTGGACTGTTCCGCTCTGGACCGGATGTTGTTCCGGTTCTCTTTTTTGCTCTTTAGAAAGCATTGCCCTTTCATAAGACATTCGAAAGGCAGGCTTGTCCATGGGGCGCGTCGTTCGGGCAAAATTAATTTTCCGCCGCGCCGCCGGAAGGGAAGAATTTACGCTTCCCGCTTTCTGGAGGCCGCCAGGATGCACAGGAGTTCGAACATCACCGTGACTCCGAGGAAGGCGGTCGCCCCGCTCTGGTCGAAGGGCGGAGACACTTCCACCATGTCGGCGCCCACCACGTTCACCCCGTCGAGAAGCCGCACGACCTGCAGCGCCTGATAGCTGTTCGGTCCGCCGATTTCGGGCGTGCCGGTGCCGGGCGCAAAGGCCGGGTCGATGAAGTCGATGTCGTAGCTCACATAGGTCTCGCCGCTGCCGGCAATCGCCCGCGCCTCGGCCATCACGTCCTCGACGCCCCGGCGGTGGAAATCCTCGATGGGGATGATGGTGATGCCGACGGACCGGGCAAAATCCCGGTCCTCGAAATCATAGGCGGGCCCGCGAATGCCGATCATCACCACCCGCTTCGGGTCGAGAAGGCCTTCTTCCACCGCCCGGCGGAACGGCGTTCCATGGGTATATTTGAAGCCGCCGAAATAGCTTTCGAAGAGATCCGTATGGCTGTCGAAATGGATCATCCCGAGCGGACGGTGCCGGGCGAGCGCCCGGAGGATCGGCAGCGAGCAGAGATGGTCGCCACCGGCTGTCAGCGGCGTGATGCCCCTTTCCCGCACCCGGTCGTAGAAGCGCGTCATCCGCTCCATGCTGTCCATGAGGTCGGCGGGGTTCGGCGGCACGTCGCCGAGATCGGCGCAGCGCGCCAGATCGAAGGGGCGGATGCCGGTTGCGCCATTCTGGTGGCGGATCATGGTGGAATAGTCGCGCAACTGGCGGGGCGCATGCCGCGGCCCGGGCCGGTTGGTCGTGCCGCCATCCCAGGGCGCGCCGATCAGGCCGATTTCCACCGCCCCGATCCTCGGATCGTCGAGGCCGATATGCGGCAGCCGCATGAAGGTGGGAATGCCTGCAAATCGCGGAAGATCGACACCCGAAACCGGGCGAAACACATCATGGTCCATCCTGCCATCTCCTTGCCGGAGCGGTCCGGGAAAGGCCGGCCGCAGGTCCGCTGATCCAAGCGAGGCTAGCGGCGGGTCCTCTCTTAGGCAACGCGGCCCGGGCAACTGGTCCACGCTTTGAAGCGAACTGGCACTATCGCCCGCTCCCTCATGCCCAAGCCTGCGGCAGCCATCGTCATCCCTGCCTTTTCGGCAGGCAGACCGCCTCAAACGAGGCAATCGTATAGCTTCAACCTGCAAGTGTTTTTGCGGGTCGGATCAGATGTCGAACCGAGGCCTCGAGGAAAACTGTACAGATCTGTTTGAAATGCCAACATCGTTAAGTTTTGATTTAGGCATAGTAGACTATCGTTTTATGAGGCATGAAGCCGGCAACGTTCCGAGGATCCTGGACGCACATGACAGCGCGAGGGCCCTGCAGGCATAATCCCGTGATTTGGCAGAAGATTTCGACAAGGCTCTACGGCCTGATTGGTTTTTCATTGCTTGCGCTCGGTGCGGCGCTGGTGGTCGCCTTGAGCGAAAGCCACACGCAGATCGTCAGCGAGCGCATGGCCCTTCTCAAGGCCGTGAACGACAGCGCCCTCTCGGTTGTATCCAACTACGAAGAGCGCGAGAAAAATGGAGAGATGAGCCCGGAAGAGGCGCAGAAGGCGGCGCTGCAGGAGCTGTCGCGTCTGCGCTATGGCGAAAACGGTTATGTCTGGGTGAACGACTTCAACGCGGTGATGCTGATGCATCCGATCAAGCCCGAGCTCGACGGCAAGGATGTCTCCACGATGAAGGACCCGGACGGGGTGGCGATCTTCCAGGAATTCGTGCGGCTGGCCCGGCAGGGCGACGGCTTCCTGAACTATGCCTGGCCGAAACCCGGCGTCGAACAGCCCGTCCAGAAGATCAGCCATGTGGTGGCTTTCAAGCCCTGGAACTGGGTGATCGGCAATGGCGTCTATGTGGATGATCTCGAGAGCCGGTTCTGGCATGGCAACTGGAAGGTGATGGCGATTGCCGGTGCCGCCGCCCTGCTTCTGACCTTCGGAGCGATCTCGATCATCCGCAGCGTTCTGGGTCCCCTGCGCCGGCTGGGCTCGGTCATGCAGGAAATCGCGGAGGAGAATTTCTCCGCCGAGGTGACGGAAATCGCCCGCCGCGACGAGATCGGCGACATGGCCCGCCAACTCGTGCAGCTGCGCAACAGTGTCAATGACCGGGTGCAGGAGCGCCTGCGCACGGCGCAAGCCCAGCGGATGGAGATCGAGCGGCAGCAGGATCTGGCCAATCGCGAGCGGCTGGAGCGGGCAGAAAGCCTGCAGGTGGTCATCAACGAACTCGGCGCCGGTCTCGACCGCCTGTCCGATTGCGATATCCGCCAGACCATCGACGCGCCCTTCCACGGGGAATTCGAGCGGCTGCGCGCCAATTTCAACATGTCCATCGCCATGTTCCAGAAGGTGCTGGAGGAGGTGCTCGGCAAGACCAGCGTTTTCGACAGCAATTGCTCCGACCTTTCCCAGCAGACCGATCAGCTCGCAGCCCGGACCGAACAGCAGGCCGCCTCGCTGGAGCAGACGGCGGCTGCCGTCGAGGAGATCAATGCCAACCTCAAGTCTGCGGCCCAGCGCACCGATGCGACCCGGCAGAACACGGCGGCCATGCGCCAGGAGGTGAAGCAGTCGGCCGACGTGGTGCGCCGCGCCGTCTCCGCGATGGAGCGGATCGAGCAGGCCTCCACGAAAATATCCTCGATCACCGGCGTCATCGACGAAATCGCCTTCCAGACCAATCTCCTGGCCCTGAATGCCGGCATCGAGGCGGCGCGCGCCGGAGAGGCCGGCCGCGGCTTTGCGGTCGTCGCCCAGGAGGTGCGGGAACTGGCCCAGCGCTCCGCCATGGCGGCGCGGGAAATCAGTGACCTCATCCAGCAATCGAGCCTGGAAGTGCAGGACGGAGTCGGTCTGGTGCGGGAGACCGGCCAGGCGCTGGAACAGTTCGAAGAGCAGGTTTCCCGCATCGCCGCCGATGTGGATGCGATCGCCATTGCCAGCTCCGAGCAATCGGTGGGGCTGATGGAAGTCAGCCAATCCATCAACCAGATGGATCAGATCACCCAGAAGAACGCCGCCATGGTGGAAGAAACCACGGCCGCGACCCATGATCTTGCCCGGCAGGCCCGCGCTCTGGCCGAGCTTGTGGCGACCTTCAAGCTGAACCGGCGCACCCGTTCGCGTGGCCCCGGCGCTCCGGTCTATACCGAGCAGATGCGCGAACAGCTGCGCCGGGGACAGCAGATCGCCGCCTGAACGGGCAACAGCATCGGCATTTTTGCAGGAGGGGGCTGGAGCATTCCGGCCCCTTTCTGCATTCTGGGGTTCTTGCAAGCCGGAAAGGATGAACGGACGTGGCAGAAAGAGGAGCCTTGCGGGCGCGACCGCTCGGGGCAACGGCCCGGCTCGGGCGAAGCGGTTTCCCGCACATCACCTCGGCAACAGGCGGCGCGCTTGCCATTGCCACGGGCGCTTCCGAAGCGGGTTTCAATCCCATAGACCTGCTCTATGCCTCGCTCGCCGCCTGCATGGTCATGAGCGCCCGCATCGCCGCCAAGCGGCTCGATCTCCTGGATCGGATCGAATCCCTTGCCGTTTCCGTGAGCGGCGAGAAGGAACGGGATGGCGAAGGCGAGCGGGTCGCCCGTTTCGCCGTGTCGCTCAATGTCACCGGCGGACTTGATGCGGCGCAGGCAACGCACATCCTTCATCTGGCCGAGGAGATCTGTACGGTGAGCCGCACGCTTCAGGGAACCGTCAGCCTCACGGCGACCGCAAGCCTCGCGCCCCCGCTCTCCTGACCCCGGCTGCTTCCTGCCCGTAGAGCGGGCCGGACAAGACAAGAAAGCCCTGCCGGTAGGGCAGGGCTATCCTTGAAGGTCGTCGCAGCGCGGCTGCCGATCAGGCCACCAGGCGGGTGTCGGCCGGCGGCTCGGCGCCTGCCCGGATCGCGCGCCGCCGGTTCAGCTGGAAGCGGCTGACAAGGCTGCCCAGATGGGCCGCCCCTTCCGCAAGGGCATGGCTGAGCGCGGTCGATTGTTCGGCCATGGCGGCATTCTGCTGGGTCATCTGGTCGATCTGGTGCAAGGCCGTGGAAATGTCGCGGATCGCCGCCGACTGTTCCATCACGCTGGTGGCCATCGCATCCACATTCACGTCGACGGTCTGCACGGAACGGCCGATGTCCCGCAGCGCATCGCCGGTCTGGCCCACCAGATCCACGCCGGTGCGCACCGCCGCTTCCGATCGGGTGATGATGTGCTTGATGTCCTTGGCGGCATGGGCGGAACGCTGGGCGAGTTCCCGCACCTCCTGCGCGACCACGGCAAACCCCTTGCCCGCATCGCCCGCCCGGGCCGCCTCGACGCCCGCATTCAGCGCGAGCAGATTGGTCTGGAAGGCAATCTCGTCGATCACCCCGATGATATGGCTGATTTCCCGGGAGGCGGTTTCGATGTCCTGCATGGCCCGGACCGCTTCCCTGACCACGCCGGCGGAGGCTTCGGCGCTGTGGTGCGCCTCCCGCACGATGCCGCGGGTCTCCGTGGCGCGCTCGGCCGACTGGCGGATGGTCGCCGCGATTTCCTCGATGGCGGCCGAAGTCCGCTCCACCGCCAGGGCCTGCTTCTCGGTCCGGCCGGCCATGTCGCCGGCCGCATCCCGGACCTCTTCCGAAGAGGCCTGCAGCTGGTGGGTGGAGGCCATGACCTGCTCCAGCGTATCCTGGAAAGCGCCGATCGAATTGTTGAAATCGGTCCGCATGCGCTCGAACTGGGCGGCGAAGGGCTCGTCGATGGTCATCCGGATGTTGCACTCCGACAGCCGCTTCAGGCCCGCCCCGAGGCGGTCGATCACCATCAGCAGCCGCGCCGCCTCCTCGGCCTTCTCGGCCTCGCGCTCGGCCCGTTCCAGCGCCCGCTGGCGGGAAGCGGCATCGGCCTCCGCCTGAAGGCGGATGTTTTCCAGGCCCGCATCCCGGAAGACGGCCAGCGTCTGGGCCATGCGGCCAATCTCGTCGCGTCGCGCGGCATAGGGCACGGACAGATCGAAACGCCCTGCGGCCAGCTCTTCCATCACGGCCGTCATGCGGGTGACCGGCGAGACCGCGCGGCGGCGGATCAGGTAGACGCCCGCCAGGAAAAGCAGAACCGAACCCGCGCTGCCCGCGAGCGCCAGTCCCTGCAACCGGTCTCCTTCCACCACCGACTGGGCTTCCGAGCGGGAAAGATGGGTCGTGGTGGCGGCCACCAGCTGCTCCACCGCTTCCCGATGCCGGTAGAAGCGATCCATCAAGCGCTGGAAAGCCTCCCCGCCTGCGCCCGCCGCAACGCCCGTCGGGAAATCCCGGTCGACGCTTTCCCAGAAGGCATCCGCCGTCTTCAGCACGCCCTGTTCCAGCAGGCGGCGCTCGTCCGGCGTGATGGCCATGCCGGACCATGCCATCCGGCGCGCCTCGTAATCGCGGCGCAGCTTTTCCAGCCGTTCCGCATTGACCGCCCGCCGATCGGGATTGAGGGCGTTTTCCGTGAGAAGCAGATAGGGTTCGATGACGAACAGCGGCGGCGGCAGGATGTCGGCAATCAGGTCCTTCTCGTTGACGATATCCTGGTAGATCGGCCCGCGGATCTTCAGCCGTTCGAGCGCCGTGGTCTGCAGTCCGATGGACGCCCCGAGACCCAGTGTCACGATAAGCGCAAACAACACGAGAAGGCGGGAAATGGTCAGGTGGGACATGGGAATGAAATCCTGCTTACCGGTCCTGCTCAAGGGCCGGCTGGAAAAGAGCGAAGCTGGAGGGAGGCGCGGATCGCGCCTGGTCGGTCTTGCGGCCTCATGCCGCCGGCACGGCAACCGGTGAACGGTCCGTTAATCTCTAATGCCGAATTGTTGTGAGTTATTATTTAAAAGATCGTAAATCGCTCGCCGTCCCAGGCTTTTCCGGCAGAGCCGGCAGTTGGGGAAGCCGGCCTTTGGGGCGGACTTTCGCGAAATTATGTTCGTTCTTGAACGAATTCAGGCGCGCAAACCGGGCTGCCGGGCCGAAATCCTGCCGAAAAAGTGCAAAAAAAGCCGCGGAAATTTTTCCGCGGCTTTCTTGATAATTGCCATTTCAGAGGCCTCAGGCGGCGCGGATATGCTCGCTGGCCGGGGCGGCATAGTAGCGGCCGAAGCGGTTGGCCAGGAACTTGCCGAGATCGATCTCTTCCTGATGGACGAAGCCTTCCGCCTTGAGCGTGCCATCGGCCAGCATGTCCAGAACGGCGCAGATGCTGCCGGCCGTGGTGATCTGGATGGCGCTGTGCATCAGGCCGGCGACTTCCTCGCCATAGACCTTGCGGGCATAGGTTTCCTGAACGAGACGGTTGTCCTTCCAGCCGGTCACGGTCACGAAGATGATGACGACGTCCTGCACGGTGGTGGGAAGGGCGTTCTCGAAGATGTCCTTGAGGACTTCGCGGCGGTTGCGCAGGCCGAGATCGTTCAGCAGCGCCTTCATGATCGCCGCATGGCCGGGATAGCGGATGGTGCGATAGTTCAGCGTGCGCACCTTGCCTTCCAGCGTTTCGCACAGCGTGCCGAGGCCGCCGGACGTGTTGAAGGCTTCATAGGTCACGCCGTCGATCGAGAATTCCTCGCGCTCTTCCATGGCGGGCACTTCGGCAATCACACCGTTCACGACCGCTTCGCAGGGCTCGATATATTCGTTGATGACGCCGTCCGTGCTCCAGGTCAGGTTATAGTTCAGCGCGTTGGACGGATAGACCGGCAGGGCGCCGACGCGCATGCGCACGGTGTCGAGCCTGTCGAACTTCTTGCAGAGATCGTTGGCGACGATGGAGATGAAGCCCGGCGCCAGGCCGCACTGCGGAATGAAGGCGGTCTTGGCCGTGGCGGCAATGCGCTTCACTTCGCGGGTGGAGGCGACATCCTCGGTGAGATCGAGATAGTGCACGCCCGCATCGGCAGCAGCCTGGGCGATCGTCACCGTCAGGTGGAAGGGAACGGCGCTCAGCACGGCAAAGGCGCCCTTCAGCGCTTCGGCCAGCTTGCCGGGCTCGCGGATGTCCAGTTCCAGCGTGGAGACGGCCGGGTGCTTCTCGATGGCGGTCAGGTTGGCGGCCGAGGCATCGGTCACGACAACCTGATAGTCACCGCTATGGGCGAGGAGGCGGGCAATGGTGGCGCCAATCTTGCCGGCGCCGACAACAACGATCTTCTTCATGGGAATGGTCTCCTCTGGAATTCACATGCGTCAATTGTCCGCTAAAGCGCCATTGAAATGCAGCTGCAATTTATGCAAAATGGAGGCTAATAATCGGCGTATCGGAGGATTAGTTTGAGCGTTTCGACGATAACGGACAAAGACCGCGAGCTGATCGCCCTGCTGTCGGAAAATGCGCGCGAGCACACGGCCTCGATTGCCCGCAAGCTCGGCCTCTCGCGCACCACGGTGCAGGCGCGCATCGAGCGCCTGGAAAATGCCGGCATCATCAAGGGTTATGGCCTCCGGCTTTCCGACGATTACGAGAAGGGCCTCGTCAAGGCGCATATCCTCGTCACCATCGCGCCGAAAACGCTGCCGCGCATCACCGCGGAACTGGCCGACCTCCGGGAGGTGCGGGAAATGCATTCCGTCAGCGGCAATTTCGATCTGATCGTGGTGGTGGCCGCCGAGTCCATTTCGGAACTCGATCGGGTGATCGATTTCATCGGGGAGATCAAGGGGGTGGAACGAACGCTTTCCTCCGTCATCCTGTCGACGCGGATCGAGCGCTAGGACCCGCCCCGGACAAAGCCGCGACGGCGCTTTTCGTGAAAATGCGCTAGCCGATGGCGCCCGTGCGCAGCGCCCGCGCAAATTCGGCGACCGGCAGTGGTTTGCCGAACAGGTAGCCCTGCATGTCCGCGCAGCCGGCTTTCAGCAGGAAAACGGCCTGCGCTTCCGTTTCCACCCCTTCCGCGATGACCGAGAGATCGAGCTTCTGGGCAAGGGAGATGATGGCCGAGGTGATCGCCATGTCGTCCGCATCGCCCGGAATATCCGCCACGAAGGACCGGTCGATCTTGAGGCGGGTCACCGGGAAGCTCTTCAGCGCACTGAGGCTCGAATAGCCCGTGCCGAAATCGTCGATGGCGAGCGTGACGCCCAGAGCCGCGAGCGCCTTCATGCGCTCCACCGCCCCGCACATATCCTCCATGATCAGGCTTTCGGTGATTTCCAGCTCCAGGAACCGGGCCTCGAGCCCGATGCGCTTCAAGGTCTGCTCCACCTTCTCCACCCAGCCGCTTTCCCGGAACTGGCGGGGGGATACGTTCACGCTCACGACCAGCGGCGGCAGGCCGTCCCTCTGCCAGGCGCGGGCCTGGCGGCAGGCTTCCTCCAGAACCCAGTCGCCGAGCGGTGCGATGAGCCCGCTTTCCTCCGCCAGCGGAATGAACTCGCCGGGCGGAATGAGCCCGTCGGTGGGGTGTCGCCAGCGGACCAGCGCCTCCGCCCCGGTGATCGTGCCGCTCGGCAGATGGCACTGGGGCTGATAATGCAGCTCGAATTCGCCCTGCTTCAGGGCGCGGCGCAATTCTTCGGTTCGCGCCAGCTTCTGGCGCGCCTTTTCCGCCATTTGCGGAGAAAAGATCGCCAGCCGGTCCCGGCCCGCGGCCTTGGCGTGGTACATGGCGGCATCGGCGCTGGCCAGAAGTTCCGAGGGGTTCGCGCCATGCTCCGGAAAGCAGGCGATTCCCAGGCTGCAGGTCGCCTGCAGTTCCAGCCCGCCGACGGGAATGGGCTGGGCCAGCATCTGCCTCAGGCTTTCGAAGCGCTCGTGCAGGGCCTCGGGCCGGGTGTCGTCCATCCGCATATGCACGACGAATTCGTCGCCGCCCACGCGAAGCACCGTGCCGTTGCGCCCGATGAACATCGCCATGCGGCGGGCGATTTCCTTGAGCAGCTCGTCGCCCGAGGCATGGCCCAGACTGTCATTCACCAGCTTGAAATTGTCTATGTCGAGAAAGGCGAGAACCAGATGGGTCGACCGGCGCTGCGCCTGCTGCATCGCCTCGCTCAGCGACTGGTCGAAGGTCGATCGGTTGGGCAGGCCGGTCAGGGTATCGTGATCGGCAAGATAGCGGATCCGGTCTTCGGCCTGCCGACGCTCGATGGCAATGCGCGCCAGATGGATCGCCACGGCGATCACCTCGTCATGATGGCTGGCGGGAACCATCGGCAGCGGCGAGTAGAAGGCTGCCGTGCCGATGGAATAGCCGTCGGCAGACTTGATCGGGATGGACCAGGCGGAGCGGTAGTCGCCATTGTTTTCAGGAAGGCAGCGGCTGAAATCCACATCGGTCAGGATCGAGCGTTCGCCGGACCAGGCCGCCTTGCCGCAGCCGGGCTCATGGGGTCCCACCGGCACGGTGGCGATATAGTCGGCCAGGGCCGGCGGCAGGGAAGGGGCGGCCGCAAGATGAAGCTCGCTGCCATCGGCCGAGCGCACGTAGAAGGCCAGATGGATATCCGGCAGCCGTGCCTCGATCATCTCCGCCAGCTCGCCGAGGAAGAGGCGAAGCTCCATCCCTTCGGCGACCTTTTCCAGCAGGCGGGCCTGATTGTGGAGCAGGTGCTCTGCCGATTTGCGCGCCGTGATATCCCGCGAAACGCCGACCACGCCGATGGTCTGGCCATGCTTGTCCTTCAGCGGAATTCGCGACATCATCAGCCAGCGTTCCCGCTGGCTGCCGAGCGACATTTCCTCGATGCCGAGATCGGGCTCCCCCGTTTCGATCACCCGTTGTTCGGTCCGGGCAATTTCGGCGGCGGCCGCCGCCGGATGCAGGTCGAAATCCGTCTTGCCGATCAGCTCGCTGAGGTCGTTGAGATTGTTGTCGCGCACGATGGCGCGGTTTGCGAAGAGAAAACGCCCCTCAAGATCCTTCGCATAGATATAGTCCGGGATCTGGTTGACGATCGTTTCAAGCCAGAAATAGCGCTCCGTGATGTCGGACTCGGCCATGCGCAATTGCCGGGCGGTCGCCCTGAGCAGCGGCGTGTCACCTTCGGTCTGCTCGGGCGCCGTCATGGGCGCCGGGCGCAGGAACGTATCGTTCATCAAGGTCCCCATTGGACACCGGCCAGCCGGCGCGGGGATCGTGACATCCGATGGGCGCGTCACCCCGAAATCCGGCATTCATATTGTTATAAGACATAAACAACTGACAAGATAGGATACGAAAGGTGGAGCGAAGCTATCGTCCGGCTCCCGGCCCGTACCGGTCGTGAAGACGGGTTTCAGGCGGCGATGCGGTAGGAAAGGGGCGTGTTGCCGGTTTTCCGCTTCAGCATGCGGCCCAGATGGGAGGAATCGCAAAAGCCGCATTCCGCAGCGATGGAGGCGACGGAGCGTTCCGAGCCCTTCAGCAGATGGATGGCGTGTTCGAGCCGGATGTCCAGATAGGCCGCATGCGGCGGCGTTCCCAGTTCCGCCAGAAAATGCCGCTCCAGCCTCTTCTTGTTGGTCTTGAGCAGACGGGCAATGTCCTGGATTTCCAGGGGCACGTCCAGATGCTCATACATGATGTGCAAGGCGCGGCGCACCAGCGGGTCCTTGGATTTCACTTCCAGCGCGCCCTGCGGCTGCGGCGTATGCCCCATCGCCGCCTCGTCGATCATCATGATGTGCAGGCTCTTGGTGGCCGGCGCGCGGCCCAGATGCCGTTCCACGAGAAAGGCGGCCAGATGGGCCGAACTCGCCCCGCCCGAACAGGTCAGCCGGTCCCGGTCGACGACGAAGATCTGGTCTGAAACGGGCCTCAGCCCCTCGAACTGGCTGAGGAAATCGTCGTGGTGGTACCAGCTCACGCAGCACTGATAACCGTCCATCAGGCCGGCGCGGTGCAGCGCCAGCGAGCCCGTGCAGAGCCCGACGAGCGGAACGCCGAGCCGGGCGGCCGCCTTCAGGTAGCCATCCACCGTCTCGTTGCGGCGCGCCAGCCCGCCCACCAGGCCGCCGACGACCACGATATAATCGAAGCGGGTCGGATCGTCATAGGCAGCGGTGGGCTGGATGACGATGCCGCAACTCGACCGCACCGGCGATTTCGGCTCGCCCACCACTTCCCAGCGGCACTTGATCTGCCGGCTCCGGTCCCCCTCGTCGGCGGCCAGCCGCAGAACGTCGATGAAATTGGCGAAGGCGCACAGGGTGAAATTCGGCAAGAGCACGAAACCCACCGAGAGCCGCGCGGGGCCGCGTTCGGAACGGGAAAGGACGCTGGATGGATTTGAAGCGCGCATGTCTGTCTCAAATATTCTCTTCGTCTGTCTCTTTCATCCTTTTCGAAATCCGCGCATTTATCAATACTCAAACCCTGTTTCCGCGCAGAATGGGGGATGAGAATGACCTTGCCCAACGTGTCGCCACGCTCTTTCGTCTTCTATATCGTGCCCGATTTCACCATGCTTGCCTTCACCTCGGCCATCGAGGCGCTGCGGCTTGCCAATGCGGTGCTGGGGCAGGACATCTATTCCTGGCGGGTGGCCTCGCTGGACGGCGCGCCGGTCCGGGCGAGCTGCGGCCTGACGATCACCCCGGAAAACTCCGTCTCGGTCGAGCGCGCCCTCCTGCTCACCGAGAAACGCCCCTCCATGGTGGTGGTCTGCTCCGGCTGGAACGTGGAAAAGCACGTCAACAAGACGGCGGCCGCCTGGCTCCGGGAAAGCCGCAAGCGCGGCATCGAGCTCGCCGGTGTCTGCACGGGAGCCTACATCCTCGCCGATGCCCAACTGCTGGAAGGCCGCCGCTGCACCATTCACTGGGAAAACCTGCCCGTCTTTGCCGAAAACTTCGCCGGCATCGAATGCCATACGGGCCTGATGGAATATGACAACGGCATCCATTCCTGTGCCGGCGGCGCCGCCTGCTTCGACATGATGATGCATATCATCGGCCGCGATTTCGGGCCCAAGCTGGTTTCCGCCGTGATGGATCAGGCCATGGTGGATCGCATCCGCGCCCCCTCCGAACGCCAGCGCATGCCGCTGACCGTCAAGCTGAACTCGCTGAACCCGAAGATTCTGAAGGCCATCGAGCTGATGGAAGAGCATCTCTCCGACCGCCTGCCGATGGAGGAGATCGCCGCTGCGGTCTGCCTGTCGCGCCGGCAGGTGGAACGGCTGTTCCAGACGGAGCTGGAAACCTCCCCGTCGCGCTATTACCTGCAGCTGCGCCTGGAGCGGGCGCGCCTTCTCGTCACCCAGTCGGCCATGCAGATCGTCGAGATCGCGGTCGCCTGCGGTTTCGTCTCGGCCTCGCATTTTTCCAAATGCTACCGCCAGTTCCACGGAATTTCGCCGCAGGAAACCCGCGACCAGCGCCAGCCGAGCGTGCGCATGCCTTCGCTGAACAAGGTGCAGGGCGCTGCCGACCATCTGCAACTCGTCCCGCAGGATCACATGTTGCAGGTGGCCTGAGGGCCGCCTTTACCCGATGTCCCTCAGAAACCGGCTGACCGTGCGCCACAGGCGGTCTGCCTCTTCCTTGCCGTAATCCGTCAGGGTCGGGTCGGTGAAGAGATGGCCCGGCCCGGGATAGAAATGCACCTCGGGGGCAAGGCCCCGCTGCCTGAGGTCGGCCAGCCAGCCCTCCACCTCTTCCCTCGGCTCGAACGGATCGGGATCCGCCAGATGGACCGCAACCGGTGTCGCCGGCGATGCCGTGGCCGGCACCTCGGCAATGCCATGCAGCAGGAGAATGCCGGCTGCCTCGGGTCGCCCGGCCCAGAGGCCCGCCGCGATCGCAGCCCCGAAGGAAAAGCCGCCCAGCACCGCCGAAGGGGGCTGATCCCGCACGGCGTCGGAAGCCCGCTTCAGGATGACCGGCCAGCCAATCCGGTCGCGCAGCGCAAAGCCCGCCTCGATGCTCTCCGCCGTCTCCCCGCCGAAGAGATCCGGGGTCATGACCCGGTGCCCATCGCCGGCAAGACGCGCCGCCGCATCCCGCTCCAGCGAACGCAAACCCAGAATGGAATGGAAGAGAACGATATCGGCCATGGCGCTCATTCAGTCCCGGTGGAGGTGTAGATCCAGAGCTGGGCCGGCGGCACGTTCCGCACCACGAAGTCGTAATGGCGGACCGTGTAGCGTTCCGGTTTCGGGGGAATGGGCGACAGAGCGCCATAGGTGATCTGGATCACCGGCCGGCCGGGCCGCATCATGGAAAGAAGCTCTTCCAGCAGCGCCACCCGCCGTTCGGCCGGGAAACTCAGCATCGGCACCGCCGAAATCACGCAGTCGAACGTCTCGCCGTAGCGCTCGCCAAGCGTGGTCCTGAGATCGAAGGCATCGCCCAACCGGAAATCCACACCCTCGAACCGCTTCACCAGCGACTCGTGAAAGGCGGGCGAATATTCCACGGAAACCAGTTTTTCCGGCTCGATGCCGGTTTCCAGAATGGCTTTGGTAATGACGCCTGTTCCGGCGCCGAGTTCCAGCACCGGCAGGCCCGAGGCCGTATCGATCACGCTGGCCATGCGGCGTGCCGCAATGCCTGACGTGGGCAGGATGGCGCCCACCCCCTTCATGTCCTTCTGCCACCCCTTGAAGAAGCGGACCTCCTCGTCGAACTTGCGGCTAATGAACTGCTTCAGACGAAAAACCATCGGCGCATTCCTCCAGATTGTATCGGGTGATGTCAGGCGTCGTGCAGTTGAACTTTGCATTTGCGACAAATTCAAGTCTCAAAACGTCATTTGTCGGTTACCGACACCGGTCTATCCCCGGGAAAAAGCCGATCCTGCGGCCAGCGTTCCAGTGCGGCCCGGCCTTCCGCAGAAAGAGTGTAGCTTCCCTTCCCCAGACGCTCGAACCAGCCATAGACATTGTCGAGCAGGATGCGGCCCGCATCTTCGGCCTGCGGCTTGAGGTCCCGCGGCCGCGAAAGGCCGCTGGCGAGCCCGGCGGCGCAGAGGAGCGCCCGTTGCCGGTAGGCCGTCATGATGGGTGCGCGCGTCGATCCGCCCTTGGCGGGATCGCCAAACCGGTTGCGATGTTCGCGCACCAGCCGTGTGCGCCGCTTGGCATTGAGGCGGGGGAGGGGTGCCGCCGCACTGACGAGAACGCTGACCTCGCCCGAATCGGCCACCCCCAGCATGCCGATGCCGAGCCGGCGGCAGAGATTGCGGAACCGCGCATCCGCCTCCCGTCCCCGACCCCTGGCCGAGACCCGCGCGGCGATCCAGATTTCGTCCGCCACGGTTGCCCGGTCGACCGCTTGCAGGATGAGTTCCAGATTGAAGCTGAGTTTCAGTTCGCAGACCACGACAAGCGGAGCCTCCCCCTCGATGAGGCCCACCAGATCGCAGCCGCCGATTTCTCCCTTGACCGCATAGCCGGCCGCTTCGAGAAAGCGTTTGACGGGATCGTAGAGGGTGGTTTCCATGAGGCCGGGCTCCTTTGTGTCGGACTGTCCGGATGTAGCCGCAACGGCCGCGCGCCGCCAGCCCAGCCGGCGCACCGTTGATTTCCCTGCCGGGCATCTTGACCGTGATCAAGGCGCGGACGACTGTCTGGGTTAGAACGGGAAGCGGACCGATTGCCGTCCCGCTGGAGTTGACCATGCCGAAACCCGAAATGCCTGCCCGATCCCCCGTCAAATCCGGCCGCCGCCGGATGGGGTTTTCGCAATGAAGCATCCGGTTCGGAACGGCATCCTTCTGCTTCTGGCAGCAGCCCTTGCCTATGGCGCCTACCTGTTCGCCGCGCCGCGTCTGTTCGGCATCCCGGTCAGGGCCGTGACGGTATCGCGGGGCGATATCGTGGAAACCGTGGTCGCCAGCGGCCGCGCCGAAACGCCCTCCGGTGTCGATGTGGCGAGCCAGGTGATCGGCACGGTTGCCCGGGTGCATGTGGAGGAAGGCAGCCGGGTGAAGGCGGGGGACCCGCTGGTCGATCTCGATGACCGGCAGGCCGCAGCCGGCGTGGAACAGGCCGCAGCCGCCCTCAGGCAGGCCGAGGTAAAACGGCGCCAGCTCGTCGATCTCACCCTTCCGGTTGCCCGCCAGACGCTTCTGCAGATGGAGGCGACGCGCATCAATGCCCGCGCCCAGCTCGACCGCGCCCTGCGGCTTGCCGACCGCTCTGTTGCGAGCGGGGCTTCCGTCGAGGCGCTGCAACGGGCGTTCGACGTGGCGGATGCGCAGTGGAGGGCCGCCCAGCTTGCCGTGGCCAGCGCTTCTCCCGGCGGGGGCGAAAGCGCGCTCGCCGAGGCAGCCTTTGCCGAATCCGCCGCGAAGCTGCGGGTGGCCGAGGCGCAGCTGGCGCTCACGCGTATCCGCTCTCCCATCGATGGCCTTGTCACCGCCCGCGATGTGGAGGAGGGCGTGGTGGCCCAGCCCGGCAAGGTGCTGCTGCACATCGCTCCCAACCGGCCGAAACAGCTCGTGGTGCAGGTGGACGAGCGCAATCTCTCCCGCATCCGCGCGGGCCAGAAGGCGATGGCCTCTGCCGATGCCAATCCGGGCGAGACCTTTGCCGCCGTGCTCTCGTCCATCAATTCCACCATCGATGCGGATCGCGGATCGGTGGAGGTGAAGTTCTCGCTCGACAAGGAGCCCGCCTTCCTCAAGGAAAACATGACCGTTTCCGTGGATGTCGAGGTGGCCCGTCGGGCGGGCACGCTGCTCCTGCCGCTGAATGCCGTCGCCGATGCAGCCGGTCCGAAACCCCATGTGCTGGTGGTTGAGGCCGGCATCGCCACGGAGCGCGCCGTGACCCTCGGCGCCCGCGATGCCGAAATGGTGGAGATACGCTCCGGCCTCAGCCAGGGCGAGGCGGTGATTCCCGCCTCGGCAGGGGCGGTGGCCGGACAGAAGGTGCGCCTGGCCGGCGGAAAGAGCTAGCCATGCAGCCCTTCGTTCCCTTCGAAGTCATTGCCGCCGTGCGGTTCCTGGCGGAAGGAAAACGCCAGACGCTGCTGACCGTCATCGGCGCGGCGGTGGGCGTGTCGGTCATTCTGTTCATGACCTCGCTCCTGCACGGGGTGCAATCCAACATCTTCAACCGCGTGCTCTCCACCCAGGCCCATATCGTCATCTCTCCTCCGGAAGAGGTCTCCCGCCCCCTGCGCATGGGCGGGGACACCAGGGAAATGGCCACCATCCAGAAGCCCGCGCAGCGGCTGAAATCCATCGACCAGTGGCAGGCGATTTCCGAGCGGCTGCTCGCCCGTGCGGATGTCACCGCCGTTTCGCCCACCGCTGCCGGTGCGGCCTTCGCGGTCAAGGGGGCGGCCGCCAATCCGGTTACCCTCACGGGCATCGAGCCGCAGGCCTTCTATCGCATCATCGATCTTCGGGAGAAAATGGTGTCCGGTTCCGCCGATCTCCAGCCGGGCGGGCTGCTGGTCGGCACGGAACTGGCGAACGATCTCGGCCTTGGCCTCGGCGAGAAGATCCGCATCCGCACCAATCGCAGCACCGGAACGGGCGGCGACCAGACCTTCACCATCGACGGCATCTTCGACCTCGGCAACAAGGATGCCAACGAGCGCAGCGTCTATACGTCGCTCCGCTCCGCCCAGTCCCTGCTGAACCTGCCGGGCGGAATCACGAGCCTCTGCGTCGACATCCGCGATCCCTATCAGGCCGAAACCGTCGCGGCCGAATTGCGCGCCTCCATGGGCGTCAATGCGGAAAGCTGGGTGAAGACCTTCCAGCAGGTCTTCACCGCGCTCTCCACCCAGTCGGTCGCCAATTACACGATCCAGTTCTTCGTGGCCGTCGCCGTCGCGCTTGGCATATCCAGCGTGCTGGTGGTGTCCGTGGTGCAGCGCTCGCGCGAGATCGGCATCCTGCGGGCCATGGGCGCGTCGCGCGGCCGCATCCTGCGGATATTCCTCACGCAGGGCGCTTCGATCGGCTTCATGGGGTCGCTGGCGGGATCGGCGCTGGGCGGCGGTTTCGTGCTGCTGTGGCGCGTCTTCGCCCGCAATCCCGATGGAACCGAATTCTTTCCCGTCACCATGGATCCGGCGCTGTTCGGGCGGACGATCCTTGCCGCAACGCTCACCGGTCTCGTGACGGCTCTGCTGCCGGCACTGAGCGCCGCGCGGCTGAACCCGGTGGATGCGATCCGTGGCTGAGATGACCGTTCCTCCCGTCCTGCGCCTTGAAGGCGTCCGCAAGAGCTTCGGTGTCGGCACGCCGGTCGAGACCGAGGTGCTGCATGGCGTCGATCTCGTGCTCGAACGGGGCGAATTCTGCGCCCTCATCGGTCCTTCCGGCTCGGGCAAGAGCACGCTCCTCAACATCATCGGCCTGCTCGACCGGCCCACCTCCGGGCGGATGTCCATCGAAGGGCAGGATACGGAAGGGCTGGACGATGCGGGCCAGACCCGGCTTCGCGGCCACAGCATCGGCTTCGTCTTCCAGTACCATCATCTGATTTCGGCCTTCACTGCCGCCGAAAACGTGATGATGCCGCTGCTGGTGGACAGCGGCTGGCCGAATGCCGAAATGCGGCGCCGGGCCGAGCACCTGCTCGATCAGGTCGGCCTTCTGCCCTGGAAGGACAATCTCGCCAACCACATGTCGGGCGGCCAGCAGCAGCGTGTGGCGATTGCCCGCGCCCTGGCGATGAGCCCGTCGCTCGTGCTGGCCGACGAACCGACCGGCAATCTCGACACCAAGTCTGCCGCCGATGCCTTCAGGCTGATGCGGCAGGTGAACCGCGAACAGGGCACCGCCTTCCTGATCGTCACCCACAGTCTCGACCTCGCCCGCCAGACCGACCGGATCATCCAGATCGTCGACGGGCGGATCGTCGAGGGCAAGACCGGCCTTCTGGCCTGAAGATAGAGATCGCCGATGAGAGACGCGTGGACGAGGTTCTGGACGGCCGAGGGGCAGAAACTGCTGGTGGCCATCGCCCTTCTGGGCCTGGCCGCAGGCGGCTATTTCTCCTGGAAGGGGGATCCCGCTTCCGCCGGCATGGCGTTTACCCTCGCCACCCTGCCCGTCCTCTCTGCGCTTCTGGCCGAGATCGTCGGTTCCCTGCTGAAGGGCGATGTGGGGCTCGATATCGTCGCGGCGCTCTCCATGGGGGCGGGTCTTGCCTTCGGCGAGCCGCTGGCCGCCAATGTCGTGGCGTTGATGTATGCGGGCGGGCAGGGGCTGGAAGCCTTTGCCGCCGGCCGTGCCCGGCGGGAGATGACCGCGCTGATGGGCCGCGTCGCCCGAACCGCGCTGCGCTTCGAAGGCGACGATCTGAAGGAAATCCCCATCGAGGCCATCGCGGTGGGTGACCGCCTGTTGATCAGGCATGGCGAAGTGCTGCCCGTCGATGGCCTGGTGGAGCGCGATGGGGCGCGTCTCGATCTCTCCGCGCTGACCGGCGAATCCGTCCCGGTCGCGGTGGAAATAGGCGGCGAGGGCCTGAGCGGCTCGGCCTCCGTCGGGCCGAGCTTCGTGCTCCGCGCCACCCGTCCGGCGGCGGAAAGCACCTATGCGGGCATCGTTCGGCTGGTCGCGGCCGCCGAGGCCAGTCGTGCGCCCATGGTGCGCCTCGCCGATCGCTATGCCCTGTGGTTCCTGGCGCTGACGCTGCTGGTAGCTGGATTTGCCTATTTCCTCTCCGGCGATACGCGCCGCGTGCTGGCCGTTCTGGTCGTGGCCACCCCCTGTCCCCTCATTCTCGCCGTGCCCGTCGCCTGGATCGCCGGCATGTCGCGCGCCGCGGGCATGGGGGTTCTGGTCAAGGGTGGGGCCGTGCTGGAGGCCCTGTCGCGCATCCGCACCGTCATACTCGACAAGACCGGAACGCTCACCCACGGGCAGGCGGATATTGCCGCGATCCATGCGCTCTCGGGGTTCGGCGAGGAGGAAATTCTCACCGCCGCGGCAAGCCTCGACCGCGCCTCCGGCCATGTGGTGGCCGAGGCCCTGGTGCGGGCCGCCGAGGGCAGGGGGCTCACGCTGCGCATTCCCGAAGAGGTGAACGAAGAGGCCGGTACCGGTATCGCCGGCCGGGTCGACAGCCGCCTCGTGCGCATCGGCGGACTTTCCTACGTCATGGATGGGGGAGAGGGCGCCGGGGCGCTGCCCCCGGCCCTGCCCGGAAGCCTGCGGGTTGCCGTCTCGCTGGACGGTCGGCTTGCCGGCGCCATCGAGCTGCGCGACCGGGTGCGCTCGGATGCGGCAGGCGTGCTCGACGCGCTCCGTCAGGCGGGCGTGACGGACATCGTGCTGGCCTCCGGCGACCGTGCCGAAGTGGTGGCTGAAGTGGCGGGAGCGCTGAAGCTTGACCGTCACCATGCCGAACTCGCGCCCGGCGACAAGGTGCGGATCGTCCAGGAGGCCGCCGCCCTCGGGCCGGTCATGATGGTGGGTGACGGGATCAACGATGCGCCGGCTCTTGCGGCGGCGGATGTGGGTGTGGCCATGGGCGCCCGCGGTGCGGTTTCGTCCTCCGAGGCGGCTGGTGTCGTGCTGCTAGTCGACCGGCTCGAGCCGCTCGCCCGCGCCATGCTGGTTGCAAGACGCAGCCGCAGGATTGCGCTTGAAAGTGTCATTGCGGGTCTCGGCCTGTCCATTGCCGGCATGGTGGCAGCCGCTTTCGGCTATCTGGAACCGGTGGAAGGAGCGCTCCTTCAGGAAGCCATCGACGTCGCCGTCATCCTGAACGCGTTGAGAGCGCTTCGCTAGAAAGCGTCGCAACCGGCACGCACGCCATGCCGCACGCGCATGGCAGACTTGATAAAACATAAGTCCTTTCAGAGATATATCACCTTTACCCGCCGCAAGGGCGCGCCCTATACTGTTGAAATTGAAGATGTTCACGGCCAACAGCGCCGCCCCTCTCCCCCATGGCCTGCCGTTCGCGGCAGGAACGCCTTGAAACGGATCCCGCCCGTGACCGATATGCTTTGCTCCGACGCGCTTCTCGAGCAGGAAAAGCGCTCCCTGTCCGTTCTCGAACTCACGCTGGTCATTCTTGCGCTGGCCTGCGGCGGCTTCGGCATCGGCACCGGGGAATTCGCCATCATGGGTCTGCTTCCCGATGTGGCCAGGAGCTTCGGTGTCACGACGCCGGAAGCCGGCTATGTCATCAGCGCCTATGCGCTCGGTGTCGTGGTCGGCGCGCCGCTGATCGCCATTGCCGGTGCCCGCTCCTCCCGCCGCAACCTGCTGATCGTGCTGATGAGCGTGTTCGCGCTCGGCAATCTGGCGAGCGCGCTGGCGCCGGGCTTCTGGAGCTTCACGACGCTGCGCTTTCTCTCGGGCCTGCCGCATGGCGCCTATTTCGGCGTCTCGGCGCTGGTTGCCGCCTCGCTGGTGCCGCCCCATCGCCGCGCCCGCGCGGTGGGTTACGTGATGCTGGGCCTCACGGTCGCGACCCTGGCCGGAACGCCGATCATGGCGCTCTTCGGCCAGTATCTGAGCTGGCGGGTCATGTTCTTCGCGGTCGGCGGCATCGGCGCGCTGACGGCGCTGCTGATCTTCCTCTACCTTCCCCGTGACGGAGCACCGGAAGGCGCCAGCGTCACGAAGGAACTCGTTGCCTTTACCCATCCGCAGGTCCTGCTGACCTTGACCCTTGCGGCGACGGGTTTCGGCGGCATGTTCTCGATCTTCAGCTATATTGCGGGAACCGCAACCGAGGTGGCGCACATGCCCGTCTCGCTCATTCCGCTGATCATGATCCTCTTCGGCGTCGGCATGAATGTCGGCAATGTGGTGGGTTCCAAGCTTGCGGATATCAGCCTGATGGGCACCATCGGCGGCATGCTGCTGTTCAACATCGTCGTCATGACCCTCTTCGGATTGACGGCGGATCACCCGCTCATGCTCTGCCTTTCCGTGTTCCTCGTCGGCTGCACCTTCGCCGCCGGACCGGCGGTGCAGACCCGGCTGATGGACGTGGCCTCCGACGGCCAGACGCTCGCCGCCGCCTCCATGCATTCCGCCTTCAATATTGCCAATGCGCTGGGCGCCTGGCTGGGCGGGCTGGTGATCGCCTACGGCTATGGATATGCCGCGACCGGCTATGTCGGGGCGGTCCTCTCCTTTTTCGGGCTCTTCGTTTTTGCAGCCTCTGTGCTGCTCGACAGGCGGGACAGGACGCGCGCTGCCTAGGATTGTTGTCTTTTTTTATCCGCCTCAGGGATCGATTGCCGGACCATTAAGGTTTGTAGGGAATAGTAATAAATAACAATCGTGAATAGCCTGAAGCGACTTGATGGAAAGCCCGACAAACGCCCTGCTGGCCGTTTTGGCACTGTTCGTTATTGCCTTCTGGGCAGCGACAGGTCTGTTTTTCGTCATGCTCGGCGTTATGGTCTGGGTTTGACCGGCTTGCCGTGCTTACCCCGCCGGTTGCAGAACGCGCGCGGCTGCAGCACGAATTTCCGCCGTCAGAAGCCCCAGTCGTTCTTCCGAAAGCCGGTTCACCTGCCAGAACAGCGGCACATCCAGGGTCCTGCCGGGCAGCAATTCCACCAGCTCGCCGGTCGCCAGCAACGGGGCTGCAAGCGGTGCGGGATTGAGACACCAGCCCATCCCCGCCAGACTGGCATCCAGAAAACCCTGCGTGGAGGGCAGCCAATGGGTTGGAAAGACCACCGCCTCTCCCAGCACCATCCGGATCCAGTTCTCCTGAAGACGGTCCTTCTGGTTGAAGGTCACGCCGGGCGCGTGGGACAGTGCCTCGGCCGTCACGCCGCCGGGGAAATGGCGGGCGACGAATGCAGGGCTTGCGGTGGCGTGATAACGCAGCGCGCCAAGCGCGATGCGCCGGCATCCGGCGACCGGTTTTGCCAGGCTGGTCACGGCCGCCGTGACGCGGCCCGCCTGCAACCATTCCGCCGTATGGTCCTCGTCATCGACGGAAATATTCAGGAGAAAGGGCGATTTGCGCGCATAGGCGGTGACCGCCTCGATGAACCACGTGCCGAGACTGTCGGCATTGGTGGCGATCGCCAAGGTCACCGGCTGACGTTGCGCCGCCAGACTGCCGAGACCGGGCAGGCGGTCCAGCAAATCCTCCTCCAGAAGGCCGACATGCTCCACATGTCGGCACAGCCATTCCCCCGTTTCCGTGGCCCGGCAGGGTGATCCGCGCGCGACCAGCACGACGCCCAGCCTTTCCTCCAGCGTCTTGACCCGCTGCGACACGGCAGAGGGCGTGACATGCAGCAGCGAAGCCGCCTTCTCGAAGCTGCCGCACTGGATGACCGTGGCGACGGCCCGCAGGGCCTGATAGTCGAACATGATTAGTTTGCCTAATTTCACCTAACCATATTTAATTCGACTAAGGTCACGCTTTGCAATAGGCCGGTTCGCGGAAGCAGGCGCCAAGCGGGACGAGGGCATGAATTTTTCCACCTATATGACCGGCATGACGATGGGCCTCAGCCTCATCCTGGCCATCGGCGCACAGAATGCCTTCGTTCTGAAGCAGGGATTGCTGCG
Source organism: Gellertiella sp. DMC107 (assembly GCF_056313605.1). Classification (NCBI taxonomy): domain Bacteria; kingdom Pseudomonadati; phylum Pseudomonadota; class Alphaproteobacteria; order Hyphomicrobiales; family Rhizobiaceae; genus Gellertiella; species Gellertiella sp. DMC107. The sequence goes on from NZ_JBQUZZ010000002.1 coordinate 679,970, forward strand.
CCGGCACGTCTTTGCCATCTGCCTTGTTTGCAGCCTTTCCGATGCCATCCTCATCCTGCTCGGGGTCACGAGCATGCGGGAAATAGCCGCCTGGATGCCCTGGCTCGATCCGGTCATGCGCTATGGCGGTGCGGCTTTCCTGATCGTGTACGGGGCCAGGAGCCTGATCTCGGCGATCCGGTCCGAAAATGCGCTGGTTCTGGAAGGCGGCGGCAGTGCATCCTTCTGGCCCACCATCCTCACCTGCCTTGCGCTGACCTGGGCCAATCCGCATGTCTATCTGGATACGGTGGTGTTTCTGGGCACGCTTTCCACCCGTTTTCCGGGCCGTGAGCTCCTGTTTGCCGCCGGCGCCATGACGGGATCCTTCCTTTTCTTTTTCTCGCTGGGTTACGGGGCCGCCTGGCTTCGCCCGCTCTTTTCACGGCCCATCGCCTGGCGCATACTGGACGCCGCTGTCGCCGCCGTCATGGGCTTGATCGCCTTCAAGCTCCTTCGGGGTTTCTAGGCCGGCCCCCGCGCCCTACCGAGAGGTTTCCATGTACACTCCACCCGCCTTTGCTGTCTCCGACCGTCAGGAGATCTTCGCCATGGCAAAGGCCTTGCCGCTGGCGCTCTTCGTCACGGCGACCGCGGAAGGACCCATGGCAACCCCGCTTCCGGTCTTCATCGACGAGAGCGAGGGCGAAAACGGTACGCTCTACGCCCATCTCGCCCGGGCCAATCCGCAATGGTCGGTGCCGCCGGTCGGGGATGCGCTGGCTATCTTTTCCGGCCCGGATGCCTATGTCACGCCGTCCTGGTACGCCACGAAACGGGAGCATGGCCGGGTGGTGCCGACCTGGAACTACGAGGCCGTGCATCTGCGCGGGCCGGTGGAATTTTTTGACGATGAAGAGCGCCTCCATGCCGTCGTCACCCGCCTGACCGATCGCCACGAGAAGGATCGCGCCGAACCCTGGGCCGTGACCGATGCCCCCGATGCCTTCATCGCGGCGCAGCTGCGCGGGATCGTCGGGCTGCGGATGCCCATAACCGGGCTGGCCGCCAAGCGGAAAATGAGCCAGAACCGCAGCGCGGCGGACCAGGAAGGGGTTCGCCACGGCCTGTCGCAAAGCGCAAGCGACAAGGACCGGGTCGTATCCGGCCTTGTCGGACGGCAGGCCTGAACCGGGTCAGACGTCGTCCGGAGCGGGGCTCCGCTCTCAGGGCATGATCTGGCGGGTCAGGCTGTTGGACTTTGCCAGCCTGGAGAGAAGAAGCGAAGCCAGCGTGACGAACAGCCAGACGCCGAGCGTCCCTGCGAGCGGCAGCCCGGCCGGCAGCACGGCGATCACCCCTTTCAGCACGAGCAGATGGATGAGATAGGCGCCGAACACATCCCGGCCCCAGGACGCGACCCCCTTCGCTAAGTGACCATAGGCAAGGAAGAGGCAGAATATGCCGACCGAATAGGGCAGCGTGCCGAAGGAAATATCGTGCCCGCGCGGATAGGTGCCGAACACGTAGTAGCCCTCGATCAGATGCAGGAAGAGCCCACTGAGGGTGCAACCGAAAACGAAGGCGGGGGAGGGCAGCCGCCCGAGTGTGGACAGGGCATAGCCACTGACCAGGAAGACCGGGGCAAAAAACAGTCCGTTCCTGTAGACGCCGAGCGGCAGGATGAGGCCGGCTGGCCGCAGATAGGTTCCGAGGATCGCGCCGATCCCATAAAGGCCGATGCACACAAGGAGCGCCGTGCGCAAGCGGACATGTTTCAGCAGCGAGAGGCTGATGAAGCTGCCGACGATCAGCCCCGGCACGAACCACAGATGGAACGCGACGCTGCCCGTCCACGGCGCGGTGAGATAGGCATGCCAGTTTCTGTCGACGGAGGAGGGAGCCAGGACCTCCTTATAGTCGAGCAGCACATAGAGCGAGGCCCAGAAGACGAAGGGCAATGCGAGTTTCCGGATCTGGGCAAGCGCCTGCCCGGCCGCCGATGTGCGGGCCGGATGGAAGAAATAGCCTGAAATGAGAAAGAAGACCGGCACGGCGAACCGGTTGATTTCGTCGAGTACCCAGCCGATCGCCTGATAATCTGGCCTGAAAAGCTTCAGGGCATTGACGTGCAGGACGACGATGGCCGCAAAACCGGCGAGCCGCGCCACTTCGACATTGGGATTGGATCTCATGGGCCTTGCTTCTGTCAGGAAAGGTGTTTGCGAGAAAATCTGATGGGGTCAGCCGGTCCGGTCGAAACGCGCCCGCGAAAGCGGCGGTCGGCTGGCGCCCGATCCGGGCGAGAGCGTCCCGTCCGGCTTGTCGGCTATGCAGGCCATGGCGGCGAACGCCCAGAACAGAAATCCGAGCTCGCCGGAGGCAACGCTCGCAAAGGGCATCTGGAACAGGTAGCCGCAGCCAAGTCCGCCGAGAACCACCGTATGCAGGTCGGGCCGGACGAAGACGCGCGCGATCATGCGGGACGCGGCCCAGACAAAGGCAGACAGGCAGATGAAGCCCACGACGATGCCCATCATCAGCCAGCAGGCGATAATCATGCCATCGACCGGCATGTTGCCCGCCGCACCGGGATCGCTCTCGGAAAAACCGATGCCCGCAAGCGAACTCTGAGGGCTTTCCCAAAGCGTCACGAATTCCTGAAGGCGCTCCTGGAAACTGCCGTCCTGGGTTCCCTGGGAGAAGGTTTCGAAGCGCTCCATCAGGGCATCGTTGAAGGAGGGTATGGTGATGGCGACCATGCCGCCGAAGAAGAGGGTTGCCAGAATATAGGCACTGCGGGTGCGGGTGCTGGCAAACAGCGTGCAGAAGGCGATGCTGAGGGCCAGAGACAGCCAGGCGGTGCGATACTGGGACAGGATCAGCGCCATGCCGGCTGGCAGCACGGCAAGCCCTGCGAGAAGAGGCGGCCGGAGAAAGCTGACGATCACGATCCCGATCGCCGTGAAGGTCGCGAAACTGGCCGGGCCGTTGAGCGTGCTGAAAACGCGGATCTCGTAGGGCAGCGGCAGGCCCGCCGTGATGGTCTTGGCGAAATCCAGCCAGTAGCGGTCCCACTCGGGCGGATCCACATATTGCAGCATGCCGTAGAGGCCCATGACGGGCAGAATGATCTGGAACATGTCCGCCGCCGCCGTCAGCAGCCGTTCGCGATTGCCGGTCTCGATGATCACCATCGCATAGAGCAGCGGCGCGATCCACTTCAGCGCCGCCGAGAAGGCGTCGAGCCAGGCGCCCTTGAACATCGAGAGAAACACGGCATAGGCCACGCAGCCCAGAATGATCGTCGCCGGAGCCAGGCCTTTCTCCAGCGGATTGGTGCGGCCTTCGACGATAGTGAACAGCCTTGGCACCGGAACGAGCATCGTTGCCAGCGGGCCGATCAGCATCAGCCCCAGCTCGTCGAAGCTGACGTAGTAATCGACCACGCGGCGGGCGAACGGGGCGAAGCAGAGCAGCATCAGAAGCGCCTTGAGATGCGATTCCGGGCTCTGCCGCCAGGAGACGACACCCACGAACAGGCATCCGATGCAAAAGGCAAGCCGGGTAAGCCCGCCGCCGACCGGCGCAAGGCCGATGGCGCCCACCAGCAGCAGGATCGACCACACCCAGCTGGGCAGGGTGCTCCAGGACATCCGGAACCGGAACCAACCGGCAGAAGAGCCCGTGGTCGCGGTCATGGCATGGCCCGCCGTCTTTCGGGCAGGCGGTTTGCGGCGGCCAGCACCCGGTGCAGGGTTTCTGCCGGGCGCGCCTGTGCCACCACATAGCCCCGGATGTCGAGGCCGAGTTCCCGCAGCCGGGTTGCCACGTCAAGGGTCGCTTGGCCCTCCGTCTCGTCCATCGACGTGGTGAACAGCGAGGCCTGCACATGGCCGGCGATCAGGCCGCCATCCATGGATCCATCCAGCGGCGGGCAGTCGAACAGGATCAGGTCGTAACCGCGCGCCCATCCGATCAGGGATGCGACCACGGCGGGATCGAACTCGTCCGCAGGGTCAAGCCGCCCTTCGCCGGCGCCGATGAGATCGATATGGGTGGCGAGGTCCTGCAGAAGGTCATCGGGCGGGACCCCCCGGTCCAGCATGTCCTGAAGGCCTGGCCCCCGCGCAAAGTGCGACAGCCCGTCGCCCCGCCCGGATCTCAGGTCCGCATCGACCAGAAGCACCCGGTAATTCCGCTCCGCCGCCGCGATGGCCAGCATGGCCGCGAACAGGCTGCGCTGGGGCGAGGCAAAGGCGGAGAGAAGGGCAAGGCTGAGGGGCCGCTTCATCCGGGATGCGGTCATCAGCTCCCCGACCAGAAGATCCACGGCCTCCCGGCACTGGCCGTATTTCATATTGTCCAGCGCCTGGGCGAAGAGATCGCGGCCGGGCACGTCCGCCAGGCTCAGGCTTCCGAGGAGCGGCAAGGGCGTCCGTCCCGCCGGGCGAGGCGGGATCGCCGCCGCCTCGGCGGGCAGCTCGTTCCTGCGGGAACGGTTGTCGACCACGATGGCCACCAGCACCGCCAGCACGAGCGCCAGCGCGAAACCGCCGCTGACGAAGGGAATGGTCTTCGGGAAGAAACGTTCCGTGGGCACATCTGCCTTGCTGTTCAGGTGCAGGCGGCCCGGCGCCGCAAATGTATCGGCCACGAGCTTCTGCTTCTCGACCGACAATTCCACATAATACCGTTTCTTCGCCTCCAGATCCCGGATGCTGTCCTCTATGGAGGATGCGGCATCGCGGGCATCGGACGCCTCGGACTTGGCATCGCCGAGCTGGGCCTGCAGGGCCGACACGACCCCCTCTGCCGCGTCGAGCTTTTCCCGGGCCGCACTCTCGATGCGTTTCAGTTCGGTGCGGTAGGACTGATCCAGGGAAGCGACCTTGCCCCGCAGCATCTGGAGTTGCGGATGGTTCGGGCCGAGATTGAGCGCCGCCGCCTGAGCCGCCGCCTGGGCGGCGTTCAGCTGTCGCTGGATGTCGTAAAGGCCGGGATTGTCGATCCCGAGGCTGAGCGCCGTGGCGTTGTCGAGACTTCCCTGCCGGATGGCATCGAGAATGGAGCGGGCATTGAACCGCTCCGACTCGGCGGTCGCCAGCCGGTTGGAGACGCTCGTCAGCTGTTCCGATGTCAGGGCGGCCTTCTCGCCGCTGACCAGGCCTTTTCGTGTGCGGTAGGCTTCGACGAACGCGGTTTTCTCGCGGATGTCGCGATCGAGCTCGGTCAATTGGGCGGTGAGAGCCTCGATGGCCTTGCTGCCCTTCTGCGTGAGTTCGTCCTGATGGGCGGCGATGATCGTCTCCGCCAGACGATTGGCCATGAGGGCCGCGGTCTGGGGATTGCCGGAATTATATTTGACATAGAGAACGCGCGACCGCCCCGCTCCGTTGACGGAATAGCGCTCTCGCAGATAGGCGATGGCATCGGGGCTAGCCGTTTCAAAGCCCGAGCATGGCTGCGAACTGAAGAACCCTGCCTCGCTCCGGCACTCCGCCGCGGCCGCTTCTTGTGCTTCGGGCGACTGGAGCACATCCCGCAACACGGCGACCGATTCCGCGATATAGACCTGGCTTTCGATGTCGGAGGGATCGCCGAGATAGATGGGGGCAACCTTGTCGAAGGCCTTCAGCGGCTCGACCAGACTGATGACGGCGATGGCCACATAGCGGGAGGGAATCAGCACCAGCGAGAGGATCACCGCGGCCCATACGGCGACAAACACCGCGCAAACGAGTGCGCGCCTCCTCCAGAGCACCACAAGAGGATTGTTGGTCCACGTCATTCTTGGATCAAGAATGGGGTTGATGTCTCGCCTGGTCTCCACAGGATGTCCCGATCTCGCCGATGCCACCCGTTTCCATCCACCGGGGCCGAGCCCGGCCCGCCAAGACGGCAACGCTCCGTGCGCGCGGGAAGCCCGGTCGGCTTCGGTTGATCTCACTGCACAAATCAGGAGGAGAATGCCCGCATCATGGTTAAGAAACTCTAAGGAATTTGCAGTGCCTGAACGCCGCAAATCCTGGCATGGCTGTTGCAGAACCGGAAAGGGAAGCCGCCGGTCCGGTTGGCTCAGTCGGCGCGGCCTTGTCTTTCGACGCGTTTCCAGGCCTCTACGATGATCTCGATCAGGATCTTCCGGTCCGCTTCTTCTGTCGTCGCCGGCGCCCCCAAGCCCTTCGCCACCTTGGCCGCATCCCGGAGCGCCTCCTCACAATGCGGGGAATGGGGCCGTCCCTCGATCACATCCGCATAGCAATAGCCGAGCGAGGGCCGGTGCAAATCCCACATGGCAAGCGCCCCGGCAATCGCCGATTTGGAGTTTTGCAGGCTCTTGTTGAACATGCTGGCATGCCCCGGCGAAGGGGAAAGCGCCGCTGCCGCCAGAAACAGAGACACCGCGCCATGCAGGCGGCGTCTGCGCGCAGGCGTGGTCAGGAGAGCGTAGATCCTCGCCAAATCGAATTCCTTCCCTGTCCGCTGCAGGTTCTCACGCAGCCGTGTTCCCGGGTCAAGCAGCGCTCGCCGCAGTCCCCGCATGGGCCGCAGCGGGCGTTCTTCGGCCTTGGCCCACTCACACAGATGAAATTGTCATTATGAAGGAGAATGGTGCCCGGAGGCGGATTCGAACCACCGACACGCGGATTTTCAATCCGCTGCTCTACCAACTGAGCTATCCGGGCATCTTGGCTTTCGCCATCCGGTTGGAACCGGCGGGGGTCGTTTCCCCCGGAAGCGAGCGGGGTTATAACATCCTGATCGGCTATGTCCAGCACCTCATGACACTTTTTTCAAAGAAAAATCCCGGTTGGAGGATTATCAGGCCGGAGAGGCCTATCGTCTTGAGCGCAAACAGAAAAAGCGGCCGCCGGAGGCTGCCGCTCGCAGGGGATGCCGAAGACGTCTCAGCCCTCGTCGTTGCCGCCGCCGGCCTTGGTTTCGTCCTCGGTCACGGGGATCGCATAATTGCCGTTCAGCCAACGGGACAAATCCACATTGCGGCAGCGTTCCGAGCAGAAGGGATAGCTGTCGCGAGACGACGGCTTGCCGCATTCGGGGCAGGGGCGCGGTTTTCGCAAGGGCTCCACCTTGGCGGAGCGGGATTTCTGATCGTTCATTGTCAGCCGTCCAGCCAGCCGCTCATCACGTCGAAGCCTTCTCCCGCCAGCATCTGGGCGGTCTCGAACAGCGGCAGTCCCACCACATTGGTGTAGGAACCGGACATTTTCTGGACGAAGGAGCCCGCAATGCCCTGAATGCCATAGGCGCCGGCCTTGCCCTGCCACTGGTTGGAAGCGACATAGGTGTCGATTTCCTTCCGCGACAGGCGCTTGAACCGCACCTTGGTTTCCACGACCTTCTGCCGGAACTGGCCCGACGGCGTGACGATGCAGACCCCGGTATAGACCCAGTGGCTGCGGCCGGAAAGAAGATGGAGCGAGGCGCGGGCGTCTTCCGAAAATTCGGCCTTGCCCAGGATGCGCCGGCCGACGGCAACCACCGTATCGGCTGCCAGCAGGAAACTGCCCTGCCAGACCGGCTCTCCCCGGATTGCCGCGAGCGCGGCGGCCGCCTTTTCCCCGCTCAGCCTGCGGGCCAGCGAACGCGGATGTTCCGCGCGCTTCGGCGTTTCATCGAGATCCATGGGCATCAGCCGGTCGGGCTCGATGCCGATCTGCTTCAGGAGGTCGAGGCGGCGCGGTGAGCCCGAGGCCAGGATCAGCTTCTGTTTCAACACGGGCAATAATCCTGGGTGTGACGGTGTGTCTTATTTGAAGCGGTAGGTGATGCGACCCTTGGTCAGGTCGTAAGGGGTCATTTCCACCAGCACCTTGTCGCCGGCCAGAACGCGGATTCGGTTCTTGCGCATGCGGCCAGCCGTGTGGGCGATGATTTCATGATCGTTCTCGAGCTTCACGCGAAAGGTCGCGTTGGGCAGGAGTTCGGTGACGACGCCGGGGAATTCGAGGACTTCTTCCTTAGCCATGCAGTGGGTATCTTCCTTTGAAGCGGGTTCGCGGGTCTCGCGGCAACCTCGGTAAAAATTTTGGCGGAAACTACACAATCGGCAAGGCTTTGTGAACCTTGGAGATTGCCTTTCTGTCATGAATTGCGGTCAATTCCCTCAGCCGGGGCCCTGTGCCCGGCCGGCGGAGATCAAAAACCGCTCGCGGATCATGCGTTCCAGCCCGTCGCGCACGTCCCGATAGGCGGACAGCACCTGGTCGCGGCTGCCCGAAACGGCGCTCGGATCGGCTGCGGGCCAGTAGATGACCTCCACCGCACTCGACCGGGTAAGCTCCAGCGCCCGGTGATGCGCCTCCGGTGAAAGCGTGATCACCAGATCGAAATAATCGTCTTCCAGATCGTCCAGCGTCTGCGGTTCGCGTTTGCCGAGCGACAGGCCGATCTCGGCCAGGACGGCATCCACAAAGGGGTCGCGGTCGCCGCGCCGCACGCCGGCCGAAGCAATATAGACCTGCGGCAGAAGCGACTTGGCGATGGCCTCCGCCATGGGCGAGCGGATCGCGTTCATGGCGCACATGAACAGGATGGCGCCCGGCACCTTCTGGCGTTCGCTTGCGCCCCCCGGCTGATCCATGGGCGACCTATCCGCGCCAGTACAGCACGCAGACCAGCGTGAACAGCCGCCGCGCGGTGTCGAAATCGATGCGGATCTTGCCCTCCAGCCGGTCCATCAGGGTTTGCGAGCCCTCATTATGAATGCCGCGCCGCCCCATGTCGATGGCCTCGATCTGGCTGGGGGTCGAGGACCGGATCGCCTCGTAATAGCTCTCGCAGATCATGAAGTAGTCCTTGATGATCCGGCGAAAGGGGGTCAGCGAGAGAATATGGGTCGCGACATCGGCGCCGTCTTCGGTCTTGATCGAAAAGACCAGCTTCGAATCGACCAGCGAGAGATGAAGCTTGTAGGGGCCGCCCGGATGTCCCGCGGGCTCGAAGCTGTTTTCCTCGATCAGGTCGAAGATCGCCACCGCCCGTTCGTGTTCCACATCGGGCGTCGAGCGGCCGATGGTTTCATCCAGGATGACATCGCACAGCCGATGGGCACCCTTCGCGCTCATCTGTCAGTTCCCTTCGTTCAGGCGGATCGCGACCGACCGCGCATGGGCATCGAGCCCCTCGCAGCGGGCCAGCGTGATGGCAGCCGGCGCCAGCTGGCGAAGCTGGTCGGGGCCGAGCCGCAGGATGGAGGTGCGCTTGACGAAGTCCAGCACCGAAAGCCCGGAGGAGAAGCGTGCCGAACGGGCCGTCGGCAGCACATGGTTCGATCCGCCCACATAATCGCCGATCACCTCGGGCGTATGCCGCCCGACGAAAATGGCACCCGCATTGCGAATGCCGGCGATGAAGGGTTCCGGATCGTCCATGGCCAGTTCAAGATGCTCGGCGGCGATCCGGTTGGCGAGCGGCATGCCGTCCTTCAGGTCGCGGACATGGATGACCGCGCCGAAATCGCGCCAGCTCGCGGATGCGGTGCCGTTGCGCGACAGCGTCTTTAGCTGGCGTTCCACGGCCTGTTCCACCGCCTTGCCGAAGGCCGCGTCATCGGTCAGCAGGATCGACTGCGCGCCCTCGTCGTGCTCGGCCTGGGCCAGCAGGTCGGCGGCAATCCAGTCCGGATCGTTCTGGCCATCGGCAATGACCAGCACTTCCGACGGGCCGGCGATCATGTCGATGCCGACGGTGCCGAAGACCTGGCGCTTGGCGGCCGCCACATAGGCATTGCCCGGACCGGTGATCTTGTAGACCGGGGCGATCGTCTCGGTGCCATAGGCGAGCGCCGCTACGGCCTGTGCACCGCCGATCCGGTAGATTTCCGTGACGCCGGCAATCTTAGCCGCGGCAAGAACGGCTGGGTTGATCGCGCCGTTCAGCGCCGGAACCACCATGACGATGCGATCGACGCCCGCCACCTTCGCCGGCACCGCATTCATCAGCACCGAACTCGGATAGCTCGCCGTCCCGCCGGGCACGTAGATGCCGACGGCATCGATGGCCGTCCAGCGCGAACCGAGCCCGACACCGATGGCGTCTTCGTAGAGATCGTCCTTCGGCATCTGCCGGGCATGGTGGGATTCGATGCGGCGGGCGGCAAGGCGCAGGGCCTCGACGATGGCGGGATCGACGGTGGCCAGCGCCTCGTCCAGTTCCGCCTCGGTCACCCGCATCGGCTTGTCGTTGAAATCCAGCTTGTCGAAGCGCAGCGTATATTCGGCAAGTGCGCGGTCGCCGCGCGCCCGGACATCGTCGATGATGGCCTTCACGGTGGCGTTGACATCTTCCGAGACCTCCCGCTTGGTCGTCAGGAATTGAGAAAAGCGCGCCTCGAAATCGTCTGCCGCGTGATCAAGCCAGATCGCCACTGTCGTCCTGTCCCCCGAATTCGTTCATTCCGTCTGTAGCGGGCGAAGCCGCGCCTTGCAATCAGCTCTCGAGCGGATGCTGCGGGCGTGATCTGGTTTCCCACGCGCCGCCCGTATCCGCAAGCTGTCCTTCGATACATTCCACATCGAGCTGAAGGGCGGCTTCGCCGGCGAAGACCAGTTCCAGCGCGCCTTCCGGGCCTTCGTCCTTCTGGTAGAAGCGGATGGCGAGCAGCGAGAGAACCTGGTCCCGGTTGGCCCTGTCGAAACCGCGGCTGCGCACGGCCGTGACCCGCTTGAAGGTCAACACGGCGCGGCGGCGTTCGAATTCCTTGCCCTTCGACACGGCGTCTTCCCAGACGAAGCGGTTGGCTGCGAGCGTGAAGACGCCCTGCTTCACCGCAAAGCCGATATCGCCCACCTTCAGGACAGCGTCCTGCAGATGGGCCGAAAGGATTGCGAGATCTTCCGTATCGAGTGCGAGAAGCTTCAAAGCGCCCATGAATGTCACCTGATGTTGGGAGGGCCGGTCCTGCCCTGCCTCTCCCGCACATAGGATGTTGCAGCGCAAAAAACCAGCCTGCCTGCGTGCAAAATCCGGGTTTGGGGCCGGAAGAGGCTGCGATCAGTCGCTGACGCGCTCCACGATGGCGCCGCAACGGGTCAGCTTTTCCTCCAGCCGCTCGAAGCCGCGGTCGAGGTGATACACGCGGCTGACCATGGTTTCGCCTTCGGCCGCGAGGCCGGCAATCACGAGCGACACCGAGGCGCGCAGGTCCGTCGCCATCACGGGGGCACCCCGCAGCCGCTCGACGCCTTCGATTTTCGCCGTCTGGCCGGAGAGCGAAATCTTCGCACCGAGGCGGGCGAGCTCCTGCACATGCATGAAGCGATTCTCGAAAATGGTTTCGGTGATGTGGGAAACGCCGCTCGACCGGGTCATCAGCGCCATGAACTGCGCCTGAAGGTCGGTCGGGAAGCCGGGGAAGGGGTCCGTGACCACATCGACGGGCTTGATCACGCCGCCATTGCGCACCACGCGGATACCGCTTTCGGTGGAGGTCACTTCGGCGCCGGCGCGGCGGATGGCTTCGAGGGCCGTCTCCAGCAGGTCGGCGCGGGTGCCTTCGAGCGTCACGTCACCGCCGGTCATGGCGACGGCCATGGCATAGGTGCCGGTTTCGATGCGGTCGGGCAGCACCCGGTGGCGGGCGCCAGACAACGCATTCACGCCCTCGATGGTAATGGTGGACGTGCCGGCGCCGTAGATGCGGGCGCCCATGGCATTCAGGCAGTCGGCGAGATCGACCACTTCGGGCTCGCGGGCCGCATTGCCGATCACCGTCGTGCCGCGGGCGAGCGCCGCCGCCATCAGCATCACGTGGGTGGCCCCGACGGATACTTTCGGGAAAGTGTAGCGGGCACCGATCAGGCCGCCCTTCGGCGCCGTGGCATTGATATAGCCGCCGTCGATTTCCATCGTCGCGCCGAGGGCCTGAAGGCCCTCGATGAACAGATCCACGGGACGCGTGCCGATGGCGCAGCCGCCCGGCAGGGACACCCGCGCCTTTCCTTCGCGCGCCAGAAGCGGGCCGATCACCCAGAAGCTTGCACGCATCTTCGAGACAAGCTCGTAGGGTGCCGTGGTGTCGACGATGGTGCGGCAGGTGAAGTGAATGGTGCGGGAATAGCCCTCGCCCTGCTTCTCGCGGCGACCGTTGACGGATATGTCGACGCCGTGATTGCCGAGGATACGGACGAGCTGTTCGACATCGGCCAGATGCGGCACGTTTTCGAGCGTCAGCGTGTCGCTGGTCAAGAGCGAGGCGATCATCAACGGCAGGGCCGCATTCTTGGCGCCCGAGATCGGGATCACGCCCTTGAGTTCATTGCCGCCGACAATCCTGATACGATCCATGGAATTCCCCGGTTCCCCGCATGAGTAGAAAGCGCGGGTCATAGAACAAAACAGCCGGCGCTTCAATTCAGAAAGCCTGAAGCGCCCATGTGCCCGGTTTCATCCGTGGCGAATGAGGCCTTTTTGCGAGCCGAAGCAGGGCTTGGCCGCCCTAGAGACCATCCTCGCCTTCGTCCGCGCGGCTCGCCGGCAGGCCGATGCCCGTTTCCGCCTCGCCGGAGCGCCGGGCCCGCACCTGCTGCTTGCGACGCAGCAGATTTTCACGCAGCTTTTCCGCGGCCCGCGCCTTTTTTCGCTCCGCTTCCGCAAGACGATTGATCTTGCGCGCCGGAAGCAACGCGGATGCGCTGTCCGCCGGGTCGGAGGCGCCGCCCGTATCTGGGGCCTCCTCTTGAAGATCCCTGTCTTTTCCGTTCTCCTGCATGGTCTGTCCCGATACTCTGTCCCTGCGTCGCCTTGCCCGCCACGGAAGCCCATGCCCGGCGGTGCAACGCCTTCTCGTTAGCGCAAATCCGCAGGGCAACGAAGACGGTTTTTCAACATCGCTCCGCAAAGAAGTTCAAAATGCGGCTTGCACTCATCCGAATCCTGTGGCATTAGCCGCCTCGCTCCGGCACGAACACCACTTCGTCGCCAAACGGTTAGCTGCTATAGCTCAGGGGTAGAGCACTCCCTTGGTAAGGGAGAGGCCGAGAGTTCAAATCTCTCTAGCAGCACCAGTTTTCTTCCCCCGCCTTTACCGTCGATTGCAGAGAGCCTGCACTTCATGGTTCTCGTTTCATGGGGTGTCCTGTGATGGATGAGACTGCCGATCCGCCTCTTGACGACGAACCCGCGCCGGGTCCCACGGACCGGATGCTGGCCTGGGCCCGAAATTCCAGTCTTTACCGTCTCAATCGCCGGATGATGACCGAGCATGAACTGTTCGAGGCGCTGCGCCGCAAGGCCTTGTCGAAATTCGAAGGGATCGGCGACGGAATGGCCAGGCAGCTGGCCGGTCACGGGGTGGATTTCTGCAGGCAGCATGGCTTCCTCAACGACCGCACCTATGCCGAGGTCAAGACCGTGTCGGCGGTACGGACCGGCCGTTCCCGCCGCCGCATTGCCCGGGACCTGGGGCTGAAAGGCGTCGCCCGGCCGCTGATCGAGGACGCCCTTCAAGAGGTGGACGATCTCGAGGCGGCCATCGCCTTTGCCCGCAGGCGGGCTTTCGGTCCTTTCCGCAAACTCGCCGCCGATGAAAAGCGGATGGCCAAGGAGTTTGCCGCCTTCGCCCGCAACGGTTTTTCGAGCGGTGTGGCCCGCCAGGTGCTTTCCATGACCGAAGACGACCTCGACGCGCGCGGCTAGCAGGGCTGGACTTTGCTGCGAAACGGAAGGACCTTGACCGCGATCAAGGCCGGCAGGGACAAAGCGTTCCATGGAAGCCGCCGCAGCAACAACAGCAGGGACCCGAGCAGATGAAGGTGAGATTCGATACGGTGAAGGTGGCAGCCGAATTGCTGGACCGCGCCAGGCGCAAGCCTTCGATCCGGACCGCGGTGGTTCATCCCTGCAGTCCGGATGCCCTTGCCGGGGCGCTGGAAGCGGCGGAACTCGGCCTTATCGAGCCGATTCTGGTCGGCCCCCGGCAGAAAATTCAGGAAACGGCGGAAAAGGCCCATCTGGAGATCGGCGCCTATCGGCTTGTGGATGCGCCCTTCAGCCATGCGGCTGCGGCGGTGGCGGTGGAACTCGCCCGCACCGGCGAAGCCCAGGCGCTGATGAAGGGCAGCCTGCATACGGACGAGCTGATGGGCGAAGTGGTCAAGCGCGAAAGCGGGCTCCGCACCGAGCGGCGGATCAGCCACATTTTCGCGATGGCGGACGACAGTTTCCACAAGCCTTTCATCATCACGGATGCGGCCATCAATATTGCCCCGGATCTCCTGACCAAGCGGGATATTTTGCAGAATGCGGCGGATTTCCTGTACGGGATTGCCGAAAAGCCGATCCTGCCGAAGGTGGCCGTTCTCTCGGCCGTCGAAACGGTCAATCCGTCCATGCAATCGACCATCGATGCGGCGAGCCTTTCCAAGATGGCCGACCGCGGGCAGATCCGCCGCGCGATCGTCGATGGTCCGCTTGCCTTCGACAATGCCATGAGTGTCGAGGCCGCCCGCACCAAGGGCATCCTCTCCGCCGTTGCCGGCGATCCGGACATCCTGCTGATGCCGGATCTGGAATCCGGAAACATGCTGGCCAAGCAGCTGATCCTGCTGGGTGGCGCCGTTTCGGCCGGGTTGGTGCTCGGCGCCCGCATTCCGATCATCCTGACCAGCCGCTCCGATGGCACGGCCTCCCGCACGGGCTCGGCAGCGCTCGCGGTGCTGATGGCGGATGCCCAGGCGAATGGCAGGCTGGGCTTCACGGCAGAGGGCTGATCGCTGAAAAGAAAAATGCGCCGGAGGTCCGGCGCATTTCTTCTGAGGCATGCAATGTGTCAGGTCCGCCGCATGTCGGACGGCCCGCGCGGGGCCTTCCGATCCGGATCTGCCGGTGAGCGGAGCGAAGCGTTCGGCAGGTTTTCGTCTTGGGTCAGAAAACCCGTTGCCGGCAGGCGCGTCCATTCCGCTCGATCGTCAACAGAAGGGTCTGTGCCACAAGCGTGAGGGTGGTGATCAGCGCTACGCTCATACCGAGAACAATCATTGTTCGCACCTCGTCTGTGAAGCTCATCTCCATCTGTGCTTTCACAATTAGGGAAATATCCTTGCGCGAGCCTGTCGTCCCGGCGCGCGCCCGGCATCGACCGCGCGGCCGGAAGGGGCGCGCAAGGCGTGCTTTAGGCCGGTTGGACCTACTCAAGCGCGATTTAAACAAGAGATTTGTTTCATTTGGGCCGCATTGACAAAACCATTAACCTTCAGGCAAGGAATTAACCATAAACATTTAGGGACACGTCGGAATGGGCAGCTGTGTCAGCGCCCTCAGGCATGATAGCCGCCCCGCCGTACCGGTTACGACCCGGTATTATCCTCACAAGTTCAGTTCCGGAGCCGGCACGGCCCTGACCCTCCATTTGCGGCGGGTAAGGCGTCTACGGCAGCCCGCTTCGGTTATCCGTGGTTGCGGCGCATCGCCAAGGCGTGCGTCGGTGTGGTTTTGAGGTCGGTCTTGGGGCACGATACGACATCCGATCAGGCCAGGAGGGCACAGGCAGGCAGCCTGCGCGACCGCTTGCGCTTTGCCGGTTTGTCGGAAGCCGAATGCGATCTTGTCCGCCGCCACCGACCGCTTCTGCTGCCGCTGGTCAACAGCGGCCTGCGTGACCTGTTCGAGCGCTTCCAGTCCCATGCCGATGCCGCGCAGAATTTTGCAAGCGACCGGCAGCTGGATCGCCTCCACGATCTCTTCGCCTCCCATTGGGACGTGCTCACCGATGCCCGGTTCGACAGCCTCTATGCCGAGCGGGTCAAGGTCCTGTCCGATGCCCAGTCGCGCATGGGGCTCGATCCCCGCTGGCACATGGCGGCCCATGCGGTCGTGCTGGAACATGTGGTTCTCGGATTGATCGCCGAGGGCGAAAGCCGCGGCTGGCTGCTGAAGAACCGCCGGCGCGCCCGGGACATGCGCGAACTCGTCGCCGCCGTCACCCGGCTTTCGATGGTCGATGCGGAGATTGCGGTATCGCTTCGCTTCAACCAGCTTCGCCGCGAGCACAGGGATGATCTCGCCGCAGCCCAGGAGGCCGAGCGCGAGGAAGTCCACCGGATTTTCGCCTCCTCCATCACCGCCCTCAGGGATCGGGATTTCACCACCCGCATGCCGGACGATGTGCCCGAAGCCTATGGCGGCCTTGCCGGCGGGTTGCAGCAGGCCATCGAAGGTCTGCGCGAGACGTTCATGGCCCTTGCGAGCGGCGCCGGCGATGTGGAAACCGGATTGAAAGACATGGCGGGCCGCCATGCCGAAACCCTGAAGATCACCAGCGAGGGCGCGGGCGACCTGCGCCACGCCATGGGCAATCTCGGTGCGCTTGTGGCGCGCGTCCGGGAGAATGCCGAGGCCACCCGTTCCGCCGAAGCAGCCTCTGCCTCCACGCGCCGTGCGGCCGAGGAAAGCGGCGCCATCGTTGGCCGCGCCATCGAGGCGATGGCCGGCATCGAGGCATCGGCCGAACAGATCGGCCAGATCATCGGCGTTATCGACGAAATCGCCTTCCAGACCAACCTGCTCGCGCTCAATGCAGGCATCGAGGCCGCGCGCGCCGGCGACAGCGGCCGCGGGTTTGCCGTGGTTGCGCAGGAGGTACGCGCGCTTGCGCAGCGCTCCGCCGATGCGGCCCGGGAAATCAAGACGCTGGTGACGGGCACCAAGGCCCAGGTGGATTCCGGGGTCCAGATGGTCGCCCGCACCCAGGAAGCCATTGCCGCCATCGCGGAACAGGTCACCGGCATCAACGGCGCCGTGGCCGTCATAGCCGAGGAAACAGCGGGCCAGGCGCGGGATCTCGACGGCGTCAGCGGCGCCATCGGCGGCATTGGCGCACGCTTCGACGGTGCGGCGCTCGAAGCACGCCAGACGGCGGGCGAAGACGACCGCCTCCACAGCGTCATACTCGAATTGGGGCAGACGATCCGGGAATTCCGGATCGAGCGGCGCGAGGCCGAACGACGGGCAAGCCTGCACTATGTGCCGAAGGCCGCACCGCGCATGGCCGAAGAACAGGATCACTGGCAGTCAGGTATCGGCGAGGGGGCGGATCATCCCCCCTATCTCTCCGCCCTTTCCCGGTGAGAAGACGGACGGGCAGAAAAAAGGCGACCGGACCAACCGGTCAGGAGAATGGAACAAGGCAAGGATTGAAAAGATGGCCGCCAGTGGCAAAGCACATATCCTGAAACTCAATCCGGTCCTCGACCTCAATGAGGCCGTGGGACTTCATGGCCAGCTTCTGGCCATGCGAGGCAGCGATCTGACGATCGATGCCTCGGCCGTTCAACGCTGCGGAACCCAATGCATCCAGGTGCTGATGTCCGCCGCCCGTACATGGGAAGAAGATCAAAAAAGCTATCGTTTGACTGGCATTTCCGATGCTTTCGGCAAGACGATGCAGCTGATCGGCATCGATACCGACCAATTTCTTGTCAAGGAGAATTAAGCAATGAAGAAGAAGGTTCTAACCGTGGATGACAGCCGCACCATCCGCAACATGTTGCTCGTGACCCTGAACAATGCGGGTTTCGAGACCATCCAGGCGGAAGACGGCGTCGAGGGCCTGGAAGTCCTCGAGGAAGCCAATCCCGACGTGATCGTCACCGACATCAACATGCCGCGCCTCGATGGTTTCGGCTTCATCGAGGGTGTGCGTCGCAACGAAAAGTATCGCGCCATCCCGATCCTGGTTCTGACCACGGAAAGCGATGCGGAAAAGAAGAACCGTGCCCGCCAGGCTGGCGCGACCGGCTGGATCGTCAAGCCTTTCGATCCCACCAAACTGATTGATGCCATCGAGCGTGTAACCGCCTAACGGGATTTACTCCTATGGATATGAACGAAATCAAAGAGATCTTTTTCCAGGAATGCGAGGAGCAGCTCGCCGAACTGGAATCCGGTCTTCTGAAGTTGAATGACGGTGATCGTGATCCGGAAACGGTCAATGCCGTATTTCGCGCCGTTCACTCCATAAAAGGCGGGGCAGGGGCCTTCGGTCTCGACGATCTGGTCGCCTTCGCCCACGTGTTCGAAACCACGCTCGACTGTGTCCGCTCCAACAAGCTGGAGCCGACGCCCGATGTGCTGAAAGTCATGCTGAAGTCGGCCGACGTTCTGGCCGACCTGACCAACGCCGCCCGCGACGGTGGCACTGTCGATGAATCCCGCAGCCGGGCTCTCGTCAAGGAGCTGGAAGCGCTGGCAAACGGGCAGCCCCTCTCCCAGGCTGCCGAAGCGCCTGCAGCCGCTCCTGCTCCCGCTGCGGCCGCGGCCGCGGCGCCTGCTCCGACAGACGCGAGCGGCTTTCAGCCCATTCCCTTCTCCTTCGACGATTTCCCGCCCGCCGAAGACGAGGCCACGGACCTGCCCACCTTCGAGGTTCTGTTCAAGCCGCGTTCCGACCTCTACGCCAAGGGCAATGATGCCTCTCTCCTGCTGCGCGACCTCTCGCGCGTCGGGGAAATGACGATCTACTGCAACATGGATGCGCTGCCGACCCTCGACAAGCTCGATCCGGAAGCGGCCTATTTCCACTGGGTCATCTCGATCGCCACGGACAAGGGAGAGGACGCCATCCGGACCGTCTTCGAATTTGCCGAATGGGACTGCGACCTGCAGGTCAAGTCCATCGAGGAGGTCGCGCCCAGCGAAGACCAGCCCATGGTGCCGGTGCCCTTCGATCTCTCCATTCTCGATGACGAACCGGCGCCTGCCGAAGTGAAGGCCGAGGCGCCCGCGCCAAGCCCCGCCGCCGAAACGGTCGCTGCGGCCGAGGTCGCCACGTCGGTGATGAACGCCGTCAACAATGCGGTCGCTGCCAAGGTCGAAAAGAAGGAGGCGCCTGCAGCCTCCGCAGCCGCGGCCAACGCAGCCGCCGCCGCTGCCGCCAACAATGCCGCCGGCATGGCCCAGACGATCCGCGTCGATCTCGACCGCGTCGACCGGCTGATCAACCTCGTGGGCGAGCTCGTCATCAACCAGGCCATGCTCTCCCAGAGCGTGATCGAAAACGACAACAACGGTGCATCGTCCATCAACATGGGTCTCGAAGAGCTGCAGCAGCTCACCCGCGAGATCCAGGACAGCGTGATGGCCATCCGTGCGCAGCCGGTTAAGCCGGTCTTCCAGCGCATGTCGCGCATCGTTCGCGAAATCGCCGACATGACGGGCAAGTCCATCCGTCTGATCACCGAGGGCGAAAACACGGAAGTGGACAAGACGGTCATCGACAAGCTGGCCGAGCCGCTGACCCACATGATCCGCAACGCCGTCGACCATGGCGTCGAAACGCCGGAAAAGCGTATCGCTCTCGGGAAGAACCCGGAAGGCACGGTCCGTCTGACCGCCAAGCACCGCTCGGGCCGCATCCTCATCGAGCTGGCCGACGACGGCGCCGGCATCAACCGCGAACGGGTCCGCCAGAAGGCGATCGACAAGGATCTCATCAATCCCGACGCGAACCTGTCCGACGAGGAAATCGACAACCTGATCTTCCTGCCGGGCTTCTCGACGGCGGAAAAGCTCTCCGACATTTCCGGTCGCGGCGTCGGCATGGACGTGGTGAAGCGCTCGATCCAGGCGCTCGGGGGCCGTATCAACATTTCCTCGAAGCCCGGTCACGGTTCGGTCTTCACCATGAGCCTGCCTCTGACGCTCGCCGTTCTCGACGGGATGGTGGTGACCGTTGCCGGCCAGACGCTGGTGGTGCCATTGACCGCTATTGTCGAGACGCTGCAGCCTGAACCGGCGGCGATCCATTCCTTCGGCGCCAATCAGCGGCTGATCTCCATCCGCAATTCCTTCTGCCCGCTCGTGGATGTCGGCCGGATCCTGAACTTCCGCGCCACCCAGGCAAACCCCGTGGATGGGGTGGCCCTGCTGGTGGAATCGGAAGGTGGCGGCCAGCGCGCCCTGATGGTCGATGCGATCCAGGGCCAGCGCCAGGTGGTCATCAAGAGTCTCGAGGCGAACTACACCCATGTGCCCGGCATCGCGGCGGCGACCATCCTGGGGGATGGCCGTGTGGCTCTCATTCTCGATGTCGATGCGGTGGTCGCCGCGTCGCGTGGACAGTCTCTGAAACCCGAAATGGCATTCGCATCAGCTGGATAAGGTCATGTCGTACACCGCAAAAAATCTGCACCAGGGGAGCCGCGAACTGATCGCCTTCCGTATTGGCGATCAGGAATTCTGCGTGAACATCATGTCGGTACGGGAAATTCGTGGCTGGACGCCCGCAACGGCGCTGCCACATACCCCGTCCTACATGATGGGCGTCATCAATCTTCGCGGCGCAGTTCTGCCGATCCTCGATCTCTCGGCCCGTCTCGGCATGAAGCCGGCCGATCCGACCGCCCGCCACGTGATCATCGTGGCGCAGGTGAAAACCAAGGTCGTGGGTCTTCTGGTCGATGCCGTGTCCGACATTCTGACAGTGACCGACGAAAACATTCAGCCCACGCCGGAAATCTCTTCCGAGCTGGAACGCCAGTTTGCCCGGGGCATCCTCGCGATCGAAAAACGCATGATCTGCCTCATCGAACTTGAGGCCCTGTTTGCAGACACCGAGAGCGAGGCCGCATGACAGCGTTGAGCATGAGCGATACCCGGATGGGGAGCGACGAAATCATGGCCAGCGGCGAATATCCGCTGACCCGTCGCGACCTCGCCCAGATCGCTTCCATGATCTATTCCGATGCCGGGATCT
Source organism: Gellertiella sp. DMC107 (assembly GCF_056313605.1). Taxonomy (NCBI): domain Bacteria; kingdom Pseudomonadati; phylum Pseudomonadota; class Alphaproteobacteria; order Hyphomicrobiales; family Rhizobiaceae; genus Gellertiella; species Gellertiella sp. DMC107. The sequence continues at coordinate 700,665 of NZ_JBQUZZ010000002.1, forward strand.
ATCTGAACGATTCCAAGGCGTCGCTTGTCTATTCGCGGCTGTCGAAGCATATCCGGCAGTTGGGCCTCAGCGGCTTCAAGGAATATTGCGAGCTCGTTTCTTCTCCGCAAGGCGCAGCCGAGCGCAAGGAGATGCTGTCTTTCCTGACCACGAATTTCACCCGCTTCTTCCGGGAAAACCATCATTTCGATCACCTGCGCAACGAGGTTCTGCCGGATCTGGTCGCCCGTGCCAAGTCGGGCGGGCGGGTGCGTATCTGGTCGGCCGCCTGTTCCGACGGGCAGGAGCCCTATTCCATCGCCCTCACGGTCCTTTCGGTCCTGCCCAATGCGGCCGATTACGATTTCAAGATTCTCGCCACCGACATCGACCCCAAGATCCTGGCGCTGGCGAGAGCGGGTGCCTATGACGACAGCGCGATCGAAACCGTTTCGCCCGCCATGCGCAAGCAGTGGTTCAGTGAAAATCCGGCCAATCCGCGGCGCCGCTGGCAGGTGGATGACAAGCTGAAGCGCCTCATTACGTTCAACGAATTGAACCTGCTCGGCAACTGGCCGTTCAAGGGACCGTTCGACGTGATTTTCTGCCGCAACGTGGTGATCTATTTCGACGAACCCACCCAGATCCGCATCTGGTCCCGTTTCGCCGAACATCTCCCGGTCGGCGGACACCTCTATATCGGCCATTCCGAACGGGTCGCAGGGGAATCCAAGGACAGCTTCGACAATATCGGCATCACCACCTACCGCTACCTGGGCAAAGGAGGGAAACGCTGATGGCTCCCGCACGCGTCCTCGTCGTTGACGATTCTCCCACCATGCGCGGCCTGATCACCGCGGTGCTGCGCTCCGATCCCGATGTCTCGGTGATCGGCCAGGCCAGCGACGCGCTCGAGGCGCGCGAGGCGATCAAGCAGCTGAACCCCGATGTCGTGACGCTCGATATCGAAATGCCGAACATGAACGGTCTCGATTTCCTGGAACGCATCATGCGGCTCAGGCCCATGCCCGTGATCATGGTGTCGAGCCTGACCCATCGCGGGGCGGAGGCCACGCTGGCCGCGCTCGAAATCGGCGCCTTCGACTGCGTCGGAAAGCCCTCGCCGGGCGAGCCGCGGCCCTTCGGCGATCTCGCCGAGAAGGTGAAGGCCGCCGCCCGGTCCAACCGGGACCGCGCCCTCGGTCGTCCTGTCCCGGCCTCGACGGCAGCCGCGCCCGCAGTCTCGGCCGTCTCCAGCTACCATGTGGGACGCAAGATCGTCGCCATCGGCTCTTCGACCGGCGGCGTGGAGGCCCTGATCACCGTATTGCAGAATTTTCCGGTCAACTGTCCGCCGACGGTGATCACCCAGCATATGCCGCCCACCTTTACCCGCAGCTTCGCCGAAAGGCTGAACCGCCTGTGCCGGCCCGTCGTCCAGGAAGCGACGGACGGCGCCCGGCTGGAAGTGGGCAAGATCTACCTTGCTCCCGGTGGCGAACGCCACCTGCAAGTCACCAATTCCGCGGCACCTTGCTGCCGCCTGGTCGAACGGGATCCGGTCAACGGCCACAGGCCGTCGGTGGATGTTCTGTTCGATTCAGTTGCCGAACTCGCCGGCCGCAATGCCGTCGGGGTCATCCTGACCGGTATGGGCAGGGATGGTGCAGCGGGATTGCTCAAGATGCGGCACGCCGGTGCCCGCACCGTTGGGCAGAACGAAAAAACCTGCGTTGTCTACGGGATGCCACGCGTCGCCTACGAGCTGGGCGCCGTCGAGCAACAACTCCCGCTTGGGGCTATCGGGGAAGAAGTACTGAAAATCACAGCCGCCCGAAAAGAAGGGAGCGAATAAAATGTCTCTGGCCGAGAAAATCAAAGTTCTGATCGTGGATGATCAGGTTACCAGCCGCCTCCTGCTCAGCGATGCGCTGACGCAGCTGGGGTTCAAGCAGATCACGGCCGCCGGCGACGGCGAGCAGGGAATGAAGATCATGGCGGAACAACCGCATCATCTCGTCATTTCCGACTTCAACATGCCGAAGATGGACGGGATTGGCCTTCTTCAGGCGGTGCGTTCCAATCCCGCAACGAAAAAGGCGGCCTTTATCATCCTGACGGCGCAGGGTGACCGCGCGCTCGTCCAGAAGGCGGCCCAGCTCGGTGCCAACAACGTTCTGGCCAAACCCTTCACCATCGAGAAGATGAAGGCGGCTATCGAAGCCGTGTTTGGAGCATTGAAATGACGATTGCCGGCGTAGCCAAGAGGGTCAACATCATTCAGGGCGAATACAAGGTCTCCAAAGATCCTGACGTGGTCCTGACGACCATCCTTGGATCCTGCGTCGCGGCCTGCATGCGTGATCCGGTCGCCGGCATCGGCGGCATGAATCATTTCCTTTTGCCGGGTTCCGCCACCTCGATGGCTGGAGGAGGGGACGCGACCCGGTATGGCGTTCACCTGATGGAGCTTCTGATCAACGGGCTTCTGAAACAGGGAGCCCGGCGTGATCGCCTGGAAGCCAAGATCTTCGGCGGCGCCAAGACGATCGCCACATTCTCGAATGTGGGCGAACAGAATGCCCTTTTCGCGGAGCAATTTCTCCGCGATGAGGGAATCCCCATCGTGGGAAAAAGCACCGGCGGCGAATTCGGCCGCAAGCTGGAATTCTGGCCCGTCAGCGGACGCGCGCGCCAGTACCCGCTGACCGGCGCGGAGACCCAGAAGACGGTGGTACAGGAACAGCGCCCGGCACCGGTTGCAAAACCGGTCGAGAGCAGCATCGAGTTCTTTTGAGGCTGAAGCGGGTATGGGTTCGACAGATCACAAAGTGGAGCAGAATATGGAAGAGGCATTGCCCGAAATCCTGATGCGCATTGTCTCGGAACTGCATGATGTTGCGTATCTGATCGAGCGCATCGAACCGCAGCTTCTCGACCTTGTCGATGACGTGGCGGTGCAATCGCCGGATTGCATGAAGGTTCTGCAGGGCATCGACCTCGCCGTCCAGAAGACGCGCGGTCTTGCAGAATTCATCGATACCGTGACGGGCGGTATCTCGGACGACTGGATGGTGGATGCCAGCACGGCTGTCAGCCTCGTCAAGCTTGCCGACATGCAGAAGGCGCTCGCGGGAGGCATCCGTCACGGGCATTCCCAGCCGCTCAGCAAGGCGGCCGGCGACTTCGATTTCTTCTGATACGGCTGGCCGGCAGGCTTCGGTCTGCCGGCCACCTCACCCGCCCGCCCTCACAGGCGATGGCCGGGTTACCCCCTCGGATCGATCGGCTGCGAAACGTTCGCGCAAGCTTCGATTCCTAAGGTTCTCGACAGTGTCACAGGACTATTCTCTCTGATTGACGGTGCGAGAACAGAATGAATCTGTTAAATCAATTACTTCAGGTTTCAAAGAACCTAGCGGGGCTCGGTCAGGCGAAGCTGATGGCGCTGATCGGCGTGGGCATCGTTTCGATAATGCTGGTCCTGGCCGCCGGGTTTTACGTTAACAAGCCAGCTTACGAGACCCTTTATGTGGGGCTGGAAACCACCGATCTGAACCAGATCAGCGTGGCGCTCTCCGAAGCCAACATGGATTTTCAGGTCGGTTCCGACGGAACCAGCATCCAGGTCGCCGCCGGCACCACCGGCAAGGCCCGCCTGATGCTGGCCGAAAAGGGCCTGCCCAACAGCTCCAATGCTGGTTATGAACTTTTCGACAATGTCGGCTCGCTGGGGCTGACCTCCTTCATGCAGGAAGTGACCCGGGTTCGCGCTCTGGAAGGTGAAATCGCACGCACCATCCAGACCATCCAGGGCATTTCCGCAGCCCGCGTACACATCGTCATGCCCGACGTCGGCAATTTCCGCCGCGGCGAGCAGAAGCCGACCGCCTCCGTCATGATCCGCGCGACGGCCCAGGCCGGACGCAAGGCGGCTCCCTCGATCCGTCATCTCGTCGCGTCCGCCGTACCCGGCCTCGAAGCCGATGACGTGACCGTGCTCGACTCGACCGGCCAGCTGCTGGCTTCGGGTGAGGAAGGCGGCAACGGCACCATGGCCAAGAATCTCGGCGTCGTGCAGCAGGTGCAGGAAGAGATCGAGACCAATATCGACAAGGCGCTTTCGCCTTTCCTCGGCATGGACAATTTCCGCTCCAGCGTCACCGCGCAGCTCAACACGGACGTCCAGCAGATCCAGGAAACCACCTTCGATCCGGAATCCCGCGTCGAGCGCTCCGTCCGGATTACCAAGGAAGCGCAGAAATCGCAGTCCAAGCAGTCCGACAATGCGGCCACCGTGGAGCAGAACGTGCCCCAGGGCGCGCCCGCCAGTGGCGGCGCCGGTCCGGAATCCTCTGACCAGCAGGACAAGAAGGAAGAGCAGACCAACTACGAAATCAACAGCAAGACCGTCGCCACCACGCGCAACAGCTATCGCTTGGAAAAGATCTCGGTTGCTGTCGTGGTCAACAAGGGTCGGCTTGCCAAGATGGTCGGCGAACCCGCCGATCAGGCCAAGATCGACGCCTATCTGGCGGAAATGCAGAAGATCGTCAGCTCCGCTGCCGGCCTCGACAAGGCGAGGGGCGACGTGGTCACGGTCACCGCCATGGACTTCCTTGACGAACAGCTCCTCGATGAAGCCGCCACCGGCCCCGGTGTCATGGACATGCTCAGCCGCAACCTGGCCGGCATCATCAATTCGCTCGCCTTTCTCGGCGTCGCCTTCATCATCATCTGGATGGGCGTCCGCCCGATCGTCCGCGCCGTCAGCGCAACGCCGCCGGCCACGGTGGGCGCAGAGGGCGAGGAAAGCACGCTCGAGCTTCCCGACTTCACGCCCAGCATGGGCAATGCGGGCGGCAGTCTCATGGACGGTTTCGGCTCGGACTTCGGCTTCGACAGTGCCGACGAGGTGCTGGGTCTCGATGCGGATGGCGGCTTCAACCGCAAGGTCAAGGAAGGCCCGGAAAAGCGCCTGGCGCGCATGGTGGAAATCAGCGAAGAGCGCGCCGCCAAGATCCTCCGCAAATGGGCAACCGAAAAGGCCGCGTGACCGTCACGCCGCCACCTCTCACGAAAGGCCCGCAGCCATGCGGGCCTTTTCCCGTTTGATGCCGGTGGGATGCCCGTCTTCTCGCCCGCCTGAAGCGGCGACGGTTGTGCGAATGTTCTAAATACAATTATTAATACAATTAACAATTTCTGAAATTGGTGTATAACTGAAAGCTACTCAGCTTTGCAAAGGTTTTCACTTGATTAACGTTTGAGCGGTGGGAGCGGAACCTTACCGATGAATAAAGCTGAAAAGCTTTAAGTCAGGTTTTGATCGGTTGTATTCGGTTGTTCTGCCTATGAATTTCTACAAAGAATTCAATACTGAGGCGCGTTTCTTCGTGTGCCGGTGGAAGAATTGTCTCTCTCGATTGTTATTCATATTTGTTGCGGTGCGCAAATCCCCTTTGCGGCTCAGGTGTTATACTAAAATTGGGTAAGTTTTTTAGCTCTGGGATGTTGCCGCGAATCGTAAGCTGATTTATTCTTGAATAACGAATTCGTGGGGCGGTGTCTGAAGAAGCCGGGCTTCCCGGTCGTTCTGGAGAGCAATCCGTGAAGGCAGTCTGAAAGGACCGGTATTGACCGCTTCTTTCTTTCAGGAACACGGTGATTTGTTGGTCACTGCTTTCGGGCAATCTGATTCGAGCCGGCCGGTACGGGATTGGGGGCTTTCCCGGGTGCGGCGAGGGGGCAGTTGATGGAAATGGAGATATTGCAGGCCGAACAGGCGGGGCGTGGCAGGTCGCAGGCACTCCGCAGTGCTGCCGCCAAGATGCCGAGCCGGGCGCAGGTCATCGCGCGTCTGTCGGCGATGACCAAGCCATCGCACCTGTCCCATGCCCTTGCCATGCTCTGCGAATATGCTGGTGCCTCCCATTTCCTGCTGGCGCGCTGCGATCTCATCCAGGATCCGGGCCTTGATTTCGTCGTCTCCTCCAACTGGCCCTTCGATCTGGTGCGCGTCGTCGCCGGGCTGATCGCCGGTGATTATGCCCGCAGCACCGAGCTGGAAAAATGCATGTCCCTGCTGCAGCCGGGATTTGTCGCCTTCCCCGAACATGTGGAGCTGCCGCCGGAGACCAGCCGGCAATATTGCAGCATTGCCTTCAATGTCGGTCGCACCCGCCTGTCTCTGATGCTGATCTATGCTGACGGCTTCATCCTGTCGCCGGACCGGTTGCGCGATGTGGGCCTGATGGCGGGCTATCTGCGCAGCTTCGCCGAAGCCCATGTGCAGAAGGGCGAGCGCGATTGCGATCTGACGGAACGGGAAATAGAGTGCCTGTACTGGATCGCCGAAGGCAAGACGAGCGACGAGATCGCGGTGATCCTCGGCATATCCCGCAATACGATCAACAATTACATAACCAGTGTGATGCGGAAGACGGCCACCAAGACCCGTTCCGAAGCCATCGCCTACGCTGTCAGGAACAACCTTGTTTAAGGGGCCGAACATGGGATTTCCGCAAGACAACGGGGCGGAGGGATCAGCCGGCGTCACCACATTGCGAGTATCCCGTTTCTCCAGCCGGTCGGATCTGTTCCCCCGCCTGGTCCTGATGCAGAAATCCATCAATGCCCGACACTTTGCCGTGATCCGCGTGGGCGGGTCGGGAACGCCCAGCAAGCGGCGGCTGATTTCGGAGCTGGAGAATTTCGGCCCGAACAACACGGTCGTCATCAAGCAGATCTTCGATACCTATGGCGAGCAGATGTTGCAGCACATCGAGACCTCGCTCCTGCCTTTGATGTGGAACGGGCGGGATGATGCAAGCACCGCAGAAGCACCCGAATTTGCTCCCCTTACCGTACGCCTGAAGGGCCGGATCCTTCCCTTCTCCGGCATCGCACTGCCCGTTCGCCTCGGCGCCGTGGGCAATGGCTACATCCTCTTTACCGCGCCCTATCTCGACCTTGCGGGTGATACGATCATCGAACTGCATGGCAAGTCCTGCCAGATCATGACCGATCTCCTGTCGCTTGACGACCGGAAGCAGAATACGTCGGAAGCCTTGAGCGAGCGCGAAATCGCCTGTCTCCAGCTCGCGGGCGATGGCCGTATCAGCGAAGAAATCGCCGAGAACCTCGGTCTGTCCGTCCATACCGTCAATGCGTATCTCGGATCGGCAACCGACAAGCTGGATGCCGTCAACCGTATTCAGGCGATTGCCAAGGCCATCCGCCTGGGCTTCATCAGCTAAGGGCGCCGATCACAATTTTGTGATGGGATAAATTTCTCTGATGGTTAATCCTTCCTGCGCCGTTTATATGGCTGATGCGCTTGAAAAAAGCGCAGTACTTCCAAATAATTAAGCCAATGCTGGCTGCCGCCGCCGCAGCGGCTCGCGCCCTGTTCGCCTGAAGGAGCCCAGGCGAAGCGGACGGCGACAAGCATCCGTTCATTCTACAATGATTTATTCCTATAGCTGTTCCAGCGACATTCATCTCGCCCGTGATACTGCTGGAGTGTCTCGGATCAGGACAGGGAGGGATCATGAAGTTCACAACTGCTTTGCTGCTCGTCATGGCTTCGGCCGTATGGACAGGCGCGCCTTCACTTGCGCGGGCTGAAGATGTTCTCTTCAAGGTCCACTCGAAGGATGGTTCCCACACGCTGGACATCACGCCCTCCGAACTGGCCAAGCTCGAAATCCATCATTACAAGGCGGTTCTGCCCGGCGGAGACGGCGCCCAGCAGGATGTGGCCGGGCCGCTCGTGCGCGATGTCCTCGCGGCGGCCGGCGTGAGCGGCACGAAGATCACCGCCCGTGCGCTCGATGGCTACGAACTGGATATTCCGATGGAGGATGTCCAGAATTTCGACGTTCTTGCAGCCACCGATGTCGACGGCAAGCCGCTATCGGTGCGCGATCGCGGCCCAGCCTGGATCGTTTATCCCACGGTGGATCATCCGGAACTGAAGGACGCCCTCTATGAGGCGAGAAGCGTCTGGCAAATCAAGGAGCTCATCGTCGAATGAGCAGACGGGAACTCGGCCGGCTTGTTCCTTTGATCAGGTTTCCCGCGATCATCCTGGTGATCGGGGGAATGCTGGTTTGGAGCGAGCTCGGGCTGAGTGCGGTGGCCACGGCGATCAGCCAGCGCCTCTACTTCTCGGGTCGGCTCGAGGAGAGCGCCCGGTTCGAGACGGAGATGAACCGCTTCTTCGAAGTGGCCGAGCTTTATGCAAACGGAGATCCTGCGGTTTCCGGCGAAGATGTGAACATGGCGCTCAACCTCATGTGGAGCCGCGCCAATGTCATGAATTCCGCTTCGTTCCGTCAGGCGATCCCCGAACAGCAGGACAAGACGCTGATCGGCGAGATCGTGACGGACCTGCCGGCCTTCGATCGCGGCGTGGGCGGCCTGAAAAAGGGGGAGCGCAGCTCCTATGCTCCGCTGGAATCGCTGAAGCGCAGATATTCGCAGCGCCTTGCCAAATTCGGCGAACTTGCCTGGAACGCCCGCCAGCGGCGCATGGCCCAGAGCGTGGAAACCGGCTTGCAGAGCGTGGGCGCCCTTCGCTGGATCCAGTCCGGCTTCGGCGCCGTCAGTGCGCTGGCCATAGCCTATGTCCTGTTCGAGCTGGTCATGTCGCGGCGGCTGAACGGGCGGCTGAACCGCATGGTGGCCGAAAAGCAGAAGCTGCTGCGGACCGACCAGCTGACCGGAATCAGCAATCGCTTCCATTTCGAGGAAATCCTAGAAGAGCGGATCAAGGCATCCGACCTCGATTTCTCGATCGTCTATTTCGATCTGGACGGGTTCAAGAAGGTCAATGACGAACATGGCCATGCTGCGGGCGACGCCCTGCTGCGCCATGTGGCGGCAGCCCTCGGTGGCCTGATCGGTCCCGGCGATATCGCCGCCCGCTTCGGCGGGGACGAATTCGCGCTGCTTGTGTCCGGCCCGCTGGCCAAGGCCGAGGCCCTGGCGATCCGCGCCCTGGCACTGATCTGCGAGCAGAATTACAGCGATCTGCCCAAACTGACCATTTCCGCAAGCGCCGGCATCTGCCACGCGGCCGAGCAGGAGGGCAGCGCCAATCCCGATCTGCTCAAGCGCAGGGCCGATGTGGCGCTTTACAGCGCAAAGGCCGCGGGCCGAAACTGCGTCCGCACGTTCCTTCCGGAAATGAACGGCGAATATGAACGCCGTCGCATGCTGGACGCCGATATAGAAAAGGCGGTCTACAACGGCGAAATTCACGTGGCCTACCAGCCGGTGGTGCGGCTGGCAGACCGCAAGACCCATTATGTGGAGGCCCTCGTTCGCTGGAATCATCCAACGCTCGGCCCGGTCGAGGCGGTGGATATCGTCGACAGCGCCGTGCGCCGTCAGGCGATCCAGGCCCTCACCCTCGCGGTTATCCGCCAGGCGCTCGTCACCTATGGCCGGCTTCGCACCATCGGTTCGGCGGTTCCCATGTGCGTGAATGTCACGCCCGCGCTGCTGGCCATTCCTACCTTCGGGCCTGCGGTGGCGGCGCTCCTCTACGAATATGAAATGCCGCTCGGTGCGCTCTATCTTGAAATTACCGAAGACGGTGAGCTGCACGATACGGAAGTCATGGAAGACAATCTGCGAATCCTGCGGCTGGCGGGCGCGCTCATGGCGGTCGATGACTTCGGGCGAGCCTTCTCGAATGTCTCGCGGCTGACCCAGCTGGATTTCCGCCTGCTGAAACTCGACCGGGTGCTGACGGCGCCGGTTGCCCATTCCGGCCGGGCGCGCCAGATTATCGAAAGCACGGATCGCATGGCGATTGCGCTGGGGGCCGAAACCGTCTGTGAGGGTGTGGAAACCGAGGAACAGGCAAGAGCCCTGTCGGAAATCGGTATCGAGTTCGGCCAGGGATACCATCTCGGCGGCCCGATGCCCCCGGACATGCTGCAGGCCTATCTGAGCAGCCGGACCTTCAGCGACGAGAAAACCCACTGACTGTCCGATACGCAAAAGCCGCATCGTCGGATGCGGCTTTGGGTGCTGCGGGCTGGGCCTTGTTCAGGCTGCTTCGGCCATCGGCTTGATATAGCGGGCCTCTTCGAGACTCCGTCGCAGGAAATCCGTATTCACGTTCGGATCGTCGGACGGATTCTGGAAGGCGATGTGGTTGATTTCTATCCCGGCTTCCTTGTCCTTGAGAAGCAGGCGGGCATAGACGGTCAGCCCCTTGGGCTTGATCTCCAGATCCAGCGTCACTTCGGGATATCCGTTCCATTCGAGAACATAATCTCCGCCTGCGCCGAAATTGACCGTACCCGGGTGGAAAAACATCTCGGAAGCGGAGGCGACGAGATCCGCCAGACTGCCATGGCATTCGAATCGAAGCATGGAAATCAGATCGGCGGCGTCGACCAGGCGCAACTCCGTCGCGACAGGGCTAATGGCTTCAGCAATGATTTGCTCACGGGCGGCGGAATATGCGCAGGTCTTCATGTGAATCAGTGAATCCGTCTCGTCTGTGGCGATGCGGCGTAGATACGATGGATCAGTTCCGCAACGGCCTTGTAAAAAACCGATGGGATGACGGTATCGACCGAGACTTGCGCAAACATGGAGCGGGCAAGAGGCGGATCTTCGAATACGGGAATTCCGTTTTGCTCCGCGATTTCGCGAATCTTGAGGGCGATCAGGTCCTGCCCCTTGGCAATCACCACCGGCGCATCGTCTTCCTCGCGCACATAGCGCAAGGCCACGGCAAAGTGGGTCGGGTTGGCAATGACCAGCGTGGCCCGGGGCACGTTGGCGATCATGCGCCGGCGGGCGCGGTCGCGGGCGATCGAGCGCTGGCGGGACTTGATGATCGGGTCGCCCTGGCTCTGCTTGAACTCTTCCTTCACTTCCTGCTTCGTCATGCGAAGCTCGGAAAACCAGTGGTGCCGCGTCCAGAAGAAATCCGCCGCGGCCACGACCGCTGTCGACAGCAGAATCACGATCATGACATGCCGCATCGCGCTGTCCATTTTCACGAAAATGACCTGCGGATCGGAAAACATCGCATCGATCGAATCGTAGAATTCGCTCTTGAGAGCGAAGAACATGATGATGGAGACGATCACGATCTTGAACAGCGACTTGCCGAATTCGACGAGGCCTGTCACGCCGAAGATGCGCGAGAGACCCTTCATCGGGGAAATGCGCGAAAACTGGGGCCTGATTCGCTCGAGCACCGGCGTCGGCATGTTCTGCAACACCGACGAACCGATGCCGAACACCATCAGCAGAATCAGGATCGGCGCGAGAATGGACGTCGCGATCCAGCCCAGATTGGTAAAGATGGACAGCGCGTCGATGCTGGATTCCAGCTGCCACTGGTCCGGTTTTTCGAAGAAGTCCCGAAGTGATTCGCTGGTCTGCGCAAAGCGCCCGGGCAGGAAGAAGACGAGATAGACATAGATGGCGAGCGCAGAGGCAAAGATCGTGACCTCTCGGGAGAAGGGCACATTCCCTTTCTCCGCCGCGTCGCGCAGTTTTTTCTCTGTCGGGTCTTCTGTTTTACTGTCCTTGTCCTGCTCGTCTGACATGAAAACCCCGGCCTAAGGTGCGAGGGGGCGAAGCGAGCCCCGGATAAGCCGAGTCTAAAGGAAAGCAGCGCCGAGGGAAACGGCGCTGGCTGTGGATAGCCCGATGCCGCGCCTGCGCTGCGGAACGCAGCCTTCCGGCATCGCCCGGAACGGGAATTCGCCGGAGTGGCGAGAGGCCATTCCGGGTGAACGGGCATGGAGATTTCTGTCGTATCCGGGCGAAGCGGGAAACGCGCCAGGCTTTGCCAACCGCCAGCCGAGGCTGGACGTCTGGTCTCAGGCGGCTTCCTGCGACTTTTCCGCTTCCTTCTCCTTGAGCTCGATCTGTCCGGCATTGGCGAGACGGATCGCCTCCTGGGCCACCGCGCGACGGGCGATGGCGATTTCGCGGGGATTGATGCCCTGCGTGCCGGAAGCCAGATCGGACTCGATCATGCGGCGTGCGCGCGGGCTGATGGCTGAAAGCACGGCCTCGCGGATCTCGTTCGGCGCACCGCGCAGCGCCATCGTGACGATGTCGCCGGCAATGTCGTTGAACAGCAGGACCCGGCTGCGCTGGGGCATGTAGAGCAGATCGTCGAAGAGGAAGATCTTCGGGCGAACCTTGCTGACGGCATCCTTGCTGATCGATTCCAGCGAGTTGAGCAGCGTATCGACCTGCGGCTTGTCCAGCTCGTTCATCAGTTCGGCCACCTTGTTGGTGCCGACGGAGTTCTTCTCGGCCTCGATCTCGCCGATCAGTTCCATGACCCGGTTCTCGATGATCTGGGCCGCCTTGGGGCTGACTTCCTTCATGTTGACGGTGCGGTTCATGATGTCGGCACGCCGGCTGTCAGGCAGCTGCAGCAGCACCTTCGCCCCGAAGGAGGAGGGGAGCATGGAGAGAATATAGGCGATGGTCTGGGGGTGTTCGCGCAGCAGGAACTTGCCCACGAAGGCGGGATCGGCGTCCTGGAGCCGGTCCCAGATGGAGGATTCGTAAGCCTGGAAGGCGGCACGGCGGCCCAGGAGGCCATCGACCTCCTCCGGCGTCAGGCCCTCCTCGAGAATGCTCTCGATGGCCTTGGCATTGTCCATGAGGCCGGCCCCTTCGGTGAAGAGGTCCTCGAATTCGGCGACAAGCATGCCAAGTTCGTCCGGGGGTACGGTCCGGAGGGTCTGGGCGGAGGCGATGATCACCTGCAGCTCGGCCTGCGTGAAATATTTCAGCAGCCGGCCGGCGACAGTCTTGCCCATGGCCAGCAAGACCGCAGCGGCCTTGTCGGCCTGAGAGAGCGGTTTGTCTGGCAGGTTCCCGCCGAAATCGTCAAAGTCCATCATGGTCTTTCACCCTCGCTGTCCCATACATCGGGATCAGACTTTTCTTGTACTCATTACCTCGATCAGCCGGACGCCAAATCGCGTGTCGTCATTCTCAAGCACCGTAATCTCGCCACGGGCGATCCGCCGCCCGTTGACCATGATGTCGACCGGTTCCCCGATTCGCTTGTCGAGGGCGATGGTCGCGCCCTCGTTCAGATTCATAAGCCCCGAAACCTGCATGCGGCTTGTGCCGAGAACGATCTGCACATCGATCGGGATGTCCATGATCAGGTCGAGGTTGGAATTCAGCGCACTGCCGGGTGCCTGCCGACGCTGGCCGTCATGCATGCCGCCTGCCGGCGGTGTCGGAGTTCCGCCGAAATCCTGGCCGCCGAAGGCTGAGAGATCGGTTCCGCCACCCGCAGCGGCGCCGAAATCGCCGCCGAAGCTTTCGAGGTCCGGCAGGGAGCCGTCCGCGTCGTTCTTCAGAACGCCGCGCAGATCGTCGATGGCATTTTCGAGATCGGCATTGCTGCCGAGCGAATCCATCGAGAAATCGGAATCCAGTGGGTTCTTTTGAGTAGCCATGAATATACTATTCCATCTGAAACTTGCGTCAAACTGCCTTCGTCTTCCGGCCCCGCCTCAGCTCATCAGATGACGAAGGATTTCGTCGTCGGAACTGACATTGTCCTTGACCCGGACCATGTAGTTGGCGCCGGATTTCCCGAATTCGCAGACATACATTTCCTTGCCGTTGGCGCTGACATCCACATGGACGTCCTCGACATCGAAGAAGGGGATCACATCGCCCGCTGCCAGCTTGGAGATCGTGCGCAGCGTCAGGGTCTGCAGCTTGATTCGCGCTTCGAGCGTCACCTGCGAGCGGCGAACCTGCTCGCCGATCTGGTCGGCCCATTCCTTCTTGCCCTTGGCCAGCTGGCCCTTCGACTTCGGAAAGACCACGGTGGTCTTTAGAAGCGCCTTCTGCGGCACGATGAGGCTGAATTCGGTCGTCACCGGACCGAGAGAAATATGGAGGCGGATGACCGCGGCATACTGGTCCGGCACATCCTGGGCGGGCTTCGGGCGGTCTTCCGCATTCAGCGGCCGTTCGATCAGCGTTTCGAAACCGCCCGGCGCATTGACGCCCGATTTCAGGACGCTGCCGATCTTCTCGAACACCATCACCGCCATGTCGAGCTCGATCCGCGACAGCGGGCGCATGACCGGCTCTTCGATCGTGTCACCGGTTGCGCCGAGCATGTGTTCCATCAGCGTAATGACGAAGCCGTTGCCGCAGGTCATCAGGAAGGAGGGGCACCAGTTGCGCAGCGAGGCATCGGCGACCACGCATTCGTCGGTCACCTCGGCCACGAGATCGCTCATCAGACCGGTATCGCATCCCGCATAGCTCACATCCACGTTGAGATGGGTCTCGCTGTGGAAGACGTCGGGAAGGAAGTCGGAATAGAGCTGGCCGAAATCGGCGCAGATTTTGTCGATGGTGCGCCGGTCGCCCAGCCCGCCGGTCAGTCGGGCGAGAAGGGCGGGGTCCATGCGCGTCGCGGGGGAGGTTGCCGTAGCTTCTGTCATGGTCGTCAGGCTGCCTTGTTTTCACCGCCAGGATTCATCATTTCCTGTTCAACGGCGTCGATGGAAGGACGTTCGTAGGAGGAGATCGTCTTGCGGCCATATTCCAGCGCGACCTGCGGAACCGAGCCGTTCATGTAGGCGAGGAGCGTCTGCTTCACCACGATGTAAAGCCGGTGCTGCTTGGTGCGCACGCCCTTGATCTGCGCCACGATGGGGTTGCAGACCGAATAGGAGAGAAGAATGCCGAGGAATGTACCCACAAGCGCCGAACCGATGAGGTGACCGAGCACTTCCGGCGGATCGTTGATGTGCGCCATGGCCTTGATAACGCCGAGAACCGCCGCCACGATACCGATGGCCGGAAAGCTGTCACCCATGGAGGTGATCGCATTATACGGCTTCATCTTGTCGTAAAGCATCGTGTTCATTTCCTCGTCCATCAGCGCCTCGATCTCGTGGCTGCGGGCATTGCCGATGATGATGAGGCGGACATAGTCGCAGATGAATGCCGTGAGGTCCTTGTTCTTCAGGACCGAGGGCGCCACCTGGAAGATCGAGGATTCGGCCGGATTGTCGATATGGGCTTCGATCTCGTTGCGCGACTTGGTGCGCAGGTCGCGCATCAGGGAGTAGAGCACGCCGAGAACGTCGAGATAATCGCGCTCCTTCGGCACCGACTGCTTGAAGGCTTCGCCAACCGCCTTGCCGGTATCCTTCACCACCTTCATGGGATTGGCCATGATATAGCCACCCATGCCGGCGCCGGCGATGATCACGAATTCGAAGGGCTGCCAGAGTGCCCCGATATGGCCGCCCATGGCCATGAAGCTGCCGATGATGCAGCCTGCGGTGATCACGAGTCCAATGATTATGTTCATGACTAGCCCATGCTCGGTGATTGAATGTCGCTGTCTGGATTAGGATTCCAGGCTTGCGTGAGGCTGTTTGCAGAAAGCCGTCGCGGATCGGCATGTCCCGGGAAGTCAGGGCCAGTTTCGCGCAAGCATTGTTCCGCACAGTCGCGGAACAGGGCGATCATGCCCGGTTGCCATTATGGCGGTGCGTTATGAGGACCTCGTTAACGCAAGCGGGAAGGTCGGGTGCCGGAACGGCACAGATGTTCCTCCGGCCGGCAGCCGGAATGGCGCCATATCTCGATTTTCAGCGGAGTCTCTGGCTGTGCAGTCCGGTCTATATGTATCGCTTTCCTCGCAGATTGCGCTCGAGCGGCGCCTCACCACCATTGCCGACAACATGGCGAATTCGAACACCGTGGGCTTTCGCTCCACGGATGTGAAATTCGATCAGGTGATGAGCAATACCGAGAACGACATTGGCGCGAAAATCGCCTTTGTGTCCCAGGGCAACGACTATCTGTCCGAACGGCAAGGCGAAATGATCCAGACGGAGAATGCCATGGATTTCGCCATCCGGGGCGATGCCTGGTTCTCGATCAGCACGCCGGCCGGTTCGGTTCTCACGCGGGACGGGCGCTTTACCCTGTCGGAGACGGGTCAGCTCATCTCCTCGCGGGGCTATCCGGTGCAGGATGCGGGCGGCGCGCCCATTCAGGTGCCGCGCGACGGAGGCCCCATCAAGGTCGGTCGCGACGGCAACATCTTCCAGTCCGGCAAGCTGGTGGGCTCCATCGGCCTCTATACGGCCGATCTCTCGCAGGGGTTCGTCCGCTTCGAGAATTCCGGCGTCATTGCCACCCAGACGCCGCGCCCGGTCGTCGACCAGCCGGAAGTGGGCGTCATGCAGGGCTATGTGGAGCAGTCGAACGTCAACGGCATCGGCGAAATGACCCAGCTGATCCAGGTCAACCGCGCCTTCGAACAGATCACGGCCCTGATGCGCGACAGCGAAAGCTCGCTGCAGGAGGCGATCCGGACGCTGGGCGGAAGCCGGTAAGGGGGGAGCGGCCCGTGGGCCGCATCTGCTTCCATGAGGGAGCAGCCGGGAAACGCGTCCGGCGCGTGACCGAAAGAATGAGTCTTTTCAACAATGACCGGCAGACCGGGCAGGCTTTTCGAGCCGCCGCCCGGCAGGGAGCATCGAGATGACCGAGGCCGCGCTGAACGACATTCCCGTATCCCGCAAGCTGACCCAGCTTGCCGGGCTGGTCGACCGCTATGCAAAGCCGGCCCACGCGGTCACCCATGGCGGCCATGTGCAGACCATCGCTGCGGGCCATTATACGGTCTCCGGCCTCTCGAAACATGTGCGTCTGGGAGAATTCGTCGCCCATCGCAGTGCCTCCGGCATCCATCTCGGCGAAGTCATTCGCGTGGAGCCGGACGTGGTCTATGTCTGCCCGATCGAGCCGGGCGAACCCATCGGCATTCACGACACCATCATCCGCAAGGGTGCCTTCCGCATCGCACCGGACGACAGCTGGTGCGGGCGCACCATCAATGCGCTCGGCGAGCCCATCGACGGACAGGGACCGCTGACACCAGGCAATATCCGCCGCCCCATTTCCAATACGGCCCCGCCCTCCATGACGCGCCAGCGCGTGGAAAACGGTTTCAAGACGGGCGTGCGGGCCATCGATATCTTTTCTCCGCTCTGTTACGGGCAGCGTCTGGGCGTTTTCGCCGGGTCGGGCGTCGGCAAGTCCACGCTGCTGTCCATGCTGGCGCGGGCCGATGCCTTCGACAAGGTGGTGATTGCGCTGGTGGGCGAACGCGGCCGTGAAGTGCGCGAATTCATCGAGGACACGCTGGGCGTCCACATGGCGAAATCCATCGCCGTGGTGGCCACATCGGACGAAAGCCCGATGCTGCGCAAGATGGCGCCGCTTTCGGCCATCACCATCGCCGAACATTTCCGCGATCAGGGGGATAATGTCCTGCTGATCGTCGACAGCGTGACCCGCTTTGCCCATGCCATCCGCGAAGTGGCGGTGGCTGCCGGCGAACCGCCGATTGCGCGCGGCTATCCCGCATCCGTCTTTACCGAATTGCCGCGCCTTCTCGAGCGCGCCGGCCCGGGCGCCGAGGATGCGGGCACGATCACGGCGATCATCTCGATCCTCGTCGACGGTGACAACCACAACGATCCGATCGCCGACAGCACCCGCGGCATTCTCGACGGCCATATCGTGCTGGAACGCACGCTGGCGGAGGAGGGGCGTTATCCCCCCGTCAATCCGCTTGCCTCGATTTCCCGTCTTGCGCGCAAGGCCTGGACACCGGACCAGGAAAAACTCGTCCGGCGGCTGAAATCGCTCATTCACCGCTTTGAGGAAACGCGCGACCTCCGCCTGATCGGCGGGTACAGGCCGGGCAGCGATCCCGATCTCGACATGGCCATCAAGCAGGTGCCGATCATTTACGAGGTCCTGAAGCAGTCTCCGGGCGACAAGCCCGCCAACGACGCTTTTGCGGATCTCGCCAATGGTCTGAAGAACGGCGCCGTGCGCTAGGGCCGAAGGCATCAGGAAGGAAAGAAACGTGACCGACATGGATTTCGAGGATGACGAACGGCCGGTGCAGCCCATCGCCCGGCCGCGCGGCAAGTCGATCTGGGCCGATCGCCTGCTGGTGACGGCGGGCGTCACCATGGCCGCGGCCGCAGCCTTCTTCCCGTGGTATGTCTTCTTCAACGAGGACAAGTTCGGAATCCGGGTGGCCTCCATCGACCGCAGCCGCGACCTGCCCCACACGGGACCCCGCAACGTGTTCAGCGTTTCGCCCATGGCGATGGTCAACAAGAACAAGAATCCCAATCCGCCGGAGCCGTCGCTGGATCAGCTGACGACGGCGACGGTCTCGAGCATCGGCAAGACCAAGCCTTCCGCCAAGACGCCCCTCGAGGAACAGCCTTTCCCCGGCCAGACCGGCTTCCGCCTCATGCACGTCGCCAACGGCCGGGCCATGATCGAGGACCGGACCGGCATGTATCTCGTGCGCGTGGGTTCCATCCTGCCGGACCAGAGCCGTCTCGCGGCCATCGAACAGAAGGATGGCAAGTGGGTGATCGTCACCTCCAAGGGGGACGTCTTCAACACGGAGTAAGGCATTTCCAGCCTCCGGTTTTCCGTAAGTCCCACGCAAGATTAGCACCTTAGTGTTTTTCCAGGACAAGACGGAGAACAGCATGACGCAGCCTATCCAACTTTTCAGCCTGGCGTCCCGGCAAGCCGAGTGGCTTTCTGTCCGCCAGGAAGTGGTGGCATCGAATATCGCGAATGCCAGCACCCCGAAATACCGCGCCAAGGATGTAACCCCTTTCAACGCGGTCATGGACAAGAGCGGCAGCTTCCAGATGGCGCGCACCAATGCGGCGCATCTGACGGGAAATCCGGCCGGCATCAGTGGTGATGTCGAAGTGCGCGAAGCCGCCCTGGCCGATGAAATCGGCGTACAGGAATCCGGCAATACGGTCGGCCTCGCCGAGGAAATGACCAAGAGCGGCGAAATCAAGCGTCAGTACGAACTGAATGCTGCGCTCGTCAAATCCTTCCATCGCATGATGTTGATGACGGTAAGGAAGTAACAGATCATGGACCCCTTGGCAGCCTCCCTCAAGATCGCCGGAACGGGCATGGAAGCCCAGGCCACCCGCCTGCGCATCGTTTCGGAAAACATCGCCAACGCCCGCTCCACGGGCGATACGCCTGGCGCCGATCCCTACCGGCGCAAGACCATCTCCTTCGGTTCCGAACTGGACAAGGCTTCCGGCGCGGACGTGGTGACGGTGGAAAAACTGGGCACCGACAAGTCGAAATTCATCGAGGAATACGACCCGGGCAATCCGGCCGCAGACCCGAAGGGCATGGTGAAGATGCCCAACGTGAACATTCTCGTGGAAATGGCCGACATGCGGGAAGCAAACCGCAACTACGAAGCCAATCTCCAAACCATCAAGCAGTCGCGCGATCTGATTTCCGCGACCCTGGATCTTCTGAAGGCATCGCAATGATTGACGCATTGACCGGAGTAAGCAGCATCAGCGGGCTCGGCGCCGTTGGCAAGACCCTTCTCGAAGGCACGAAGGCCGCGACCGCCGCCTCGCCGGCAATCGCCGCCGGGCAGAGCTTCGGCGACGTGCTGACCCAGATGGCATCGGATGCCATGACCAATATCAAGCAGGGTGAGGCCATGTCCTTTGCCGGCCTGCAGGGCAAGGCCTCGACCCGTGAAGTGGTCGATGCGGTCATGCAGGCGGAGCAGTCCCTGCAGACGGCCATCTCGCTCAGAGACAAGGTGGTTTCCGCCTTCCTCGACGTCACCAAAATGCAGATCTAGAAACATCGAGGCCCCAGAGCATGAGAGCGCTTTCCATCGCCGCAACCGGCATGAATGCCCAGCAGACCAATCTCGAGGTGATCGCGAACAACATCGCGAACATCAACACGACAGGCTACAAGCGCGCCCGCGCCGAATTCACCGATCTGCTCTATCAGACCGAGCGCCTGCAGGGCGTGCCGAACCGCGCCAACCAGGCCATCGTGCCGGAAGGCGCCAATATCGGCCTCGGCGTGCAGACGGCGGCCGTGCGCAACATCCATATCCAGGGCGAGCTGCAGGAGACCGGCAACCAGTTCGACGTGGCCATCATCGGCCGCGGCTGGTTCCAGGTCCAGACGCCTGACGGTACCACCATGTATAGCCGCGCCGGCACCTTCAACACCAATGCCCAGGGGCAGCTGGTCACCATCGAAGGCTATGCGGTCGTGCCGAACATCACGGTTCCGCAGGATACCAGCGAAGTGAAGATCAACGCGTCCGGCCAGGTCTTCGCCCGCGTCGGCAACTCCGGGGAGTTCACCGAGCTCGGTCAGCTTACCCTTGCCAACTTCGTCAACGAAGCCGGCCTGCAGCCGATGGGGGACAATCTCTTCCAGCAGACCGCAGCCTCCGGCGAGGCCATCGTCGCGGCACCCGGAGATCCGGGCTTCGGCACGCTCAAGCAGAAATATCTCGAAAGCTCCAACGTGGATGCGGTGAAGGAAATCTCCGAAATGATTTCCGCCCAGCGCGCCTACGAAATGAACTCCAAGGTCATCCAGACCGCGGACGAAATGGCAGCCGTCGTCAGCAAGAACTTGAAATAAGGAAAGAAAGGCAGGGCGAACATGACGTTTTCCCAGACAGCAACACGCCGCGCGGGAGCAGCCGTTCTCGCAGCGAAAATCCTGTTCGGCCCTGCCTGGGCATTCGCCGCCGGATCGCTGGGCACCGCCGTTGTGCCCTCCGCGATCATCTATCCGGGGCAGGAAATTTCCAGCGATCGAATCCAGGTGGTCGAGGTGACCAATCCCAACCTCACCGGCGATTATGCGCGCACCAGCAACGAGGTGATCGGCTACATCGCCAAGTCCACCCTGCTGCCGGGGCGCACGATCCCCGTTTCGGCCCTGCGCCAGCCCTTCGCCATGACGCGCGGTTCCACCGTGCGGCTCACCTTTACAATCGGCAGCATGACCATCTCCGCCGCCGGATCTCCCCTCGTCGATGCCGCGGTGGGTGACGTGATCCGTGCGCGCAATCTCGATTCCGGCGTGATCGTCAGCGGCACGGTCATGGCCGATGGCACGATCCATGTGGTAGCGAAATGAAAAAACTGCGTTTTCTCCTCCACACCCTTCTCGCCGCCGTCTTTCTTGCGGCGGGCGTGCAGCCCTCCGGTGCTGCCGTCTCGCGCATCAAGGATATTGCCTCGCTGCAGGCGGGCCGTGACAACCAGCTGATCGGCTACGGCCTGATCGTCGGCCTCCAGGGCAGCGGCGACAGCCTGCGCGCCTCGCCCTTCACCGAACAGTCCATGCGGGCGATGCTGCAAAACCTCGGCATTTCCACCCAGGGCGGGCAATCCGGCGCGAAGAACACCGCTGCCGTCATGGTCACGGCCACCTTGCCGCCCTTCGCCAGCCCCGGCAGCCGCATCGACGTCAATGTCAGCTCGCTGGGGGATGCCTCGTCGCTGCGCGGCGGCACGCTCGTCATGACCTCGCTTTCGGGCGCGGACGGCCAGATCTATGCGGTCGCCCAGGGAAGTGTGGTGGTGTCCGGCTTCACGGCCCAGGGCCAGGCCACCACCGTCACCGAAGGCGTCACCACCGCCGGCCGCGTGCCGAACGGCGCGATCGTCGAGCGTCAGCTGCCCTCGCGTTTCAAGGACGGCATCGATCTCGTCCTGCAGCTGCGCAATCCCGATTTCACCACCGCCGTCGGCCTCGCCGAAACGGTCAACCGCTACGCCGCCAAGAAATATGGCGCGCCGATTGCCGAGGCCCGCGACAGCCAGGAAATCGCCATCGAGAAACCGAAGACCGCCGATCTCGCCCGCCTGATGGCTGAAATCGAGAACCTGCAAGTCGAGACGGATACGCCTGCGAAGGTGGTCGTCAACGAGCGGACCGGCACGATTGTCATCGGCGCGGATGTCCGGGTTTCCAAGGTGGCCGTCTCCTATGGCACGCTGACGGTCCAGATCACCGAAACGCCCCAGGTCATCCAGCCGGAACCCTTCTCTCGGGGGCAGACGGCGCTTCAACCGCAAACCGACATCACCGCCCAGAAAAGCGGCGGCAAGGTTGCCGAGCTCGAAGGTCCCGACCTGAAGACGCTGGTGGCCGGCCTCAACAATATCGGCGTCAAGCCTGACGGCATTATCGCCATCCTCCAGGGCATCAAGTCCGCGGGGGCACTCCAAGCGGAGCTCGTTCTGCAATGATTGACAGATTGAACCATTCCTATCGTCTGGCCGCCGGCGTGGCCGCGCTCAGCCTCCTGCTGGGCTTTGCGGCGCCGGTCAACGCCGAGGAAGCGCAGGCCGAGCCCGCCGCCGCGGCAGAAGCCTCCGCCGAGGCGCCGGCTGCCCAGCCCGCAGACGGTGCGGGCACACAGGCCTATCCCAAGCCCCGCCAGATGGGCGAGATGACCTCCGAGGAGGAAATCCAGAAATTCTGCACCAATATCGCCGATGCGGCGAAGGATCGGCGCTATCTGCTGCAGAAGCAGGAGCTGGAAAAGCTGCAGACCGACATCAACGCGCGCATCACCATCCTCGAGAAGCGCAAGGCGGAATATGAGGACTGGTTGAAGCGCCGCAATGATTTCCTCGCGCAGACGCAGGCCAATCTCGTCAGCGTCTACAAGACGATGAAAGCCGATGCGGCCGCGCCGCAGTTGCAGGAACTCCGGCCGGAAATCGCCGCCTCGATCATCATGAAACTTCCGGCCCGCCAGTCGGGCCTGATCCTCAGTGAAATGGATCCGCGCAAGGCTGCCATGGTCGCCGCCGTGATGACCAGTGCCGCCGATCCCAATACGTCCAAGGACCCGTCATGAAGAAGTGTGTATCCGCAATCCTCACTGCCGCCCTTCTGGCCGGATGCCAGAGCCAGGCGGCCCGGGAAATTGGACGTGCCCCGGAAATGAGCCCCATCGGCAGCGGCCTGCAATATGGACGCACCCAGCAGATGGCGCTCTATCCCAAGGAACCCCCGCGCGCCGCCGTCGGCTATTCTCTGTGGAACGACAGCCGGGCAGCCCTCTTCAAGGATGCCCGCGCGCTGAACGTTGGCGATATTCTGACCGTCAACATCCAGATCAACGACAAGGCCTCCTTCGATAACAAGACCGACCGCAGCCGCCAGAACAAGAGCGATGGCAGCTGGTCGCTGAAGTCGGACATTCTCGGCTGGGATCCTGCCACCAGCGCGGACGCGTCCTATGGTTCGGACACCTCGACCCAGGGCAAGGGCACGACCAGCCGGTCCGAAAAGCTGACGCTTCTGGTAGCGGCCGTGGTGACCGGCATTCTGGAGAATGGCAACCTCGTCATATCCGGATCGCAGGAAGTGCGGGTGAACCACGAGCTGCGCATTCTGAACGTCGCCGGTATCGTCCGGCCGCAGGATGTGGACGCCAACAACACGATTTCCTACGAGCGCATCGCCGAAGCCCGCATCTCCTACGGTGGCCGCGGCCGCCTGACCGAAGTGCAGCAGCCTCCGGTCGGCCAGCAGGCGGTCGATCTCTACACCCCCTTCTGACGGCAGGACATCATGGCGGACGAACCGGAAACCGAAGGCGCGTCGAAGAAGAAAAAAGGCGGCATGATCCCCCTCATCGGCATTTTCGCCGCGCTGACCCTCGTGGGCGGCGGCGGAGGCTGGGTGCTGGGGGGCATGCTTGCCGACAAGCTGATGCCGCAGATCAAGGCCGCGCGCGAAGAGGCGGCCAAGCAGGCCGCCAAGGAAGCGGGCAAACAGGGCGAGGAAAAGAAGGACGGGGAGGGACTTCCGCGGATCGCCACGGAGGCCAATGGCATCGTGCAGCTGGAGCCGATCACCACCAATCTGGCTTATCCCTCGGAAAACTGGGTCAAGCTCGATGTGGCGCTGCTGTTCAACGGCCCACCGGACCCGAAGCTCGCGGAGGATATCCATCAGGATATCATGGCCTATATCCGCACGGTCTCCCTTCAGCAGCTGGAGGGCCCGCGCGGCTTCGAATATCTTCGGGATGACATACAGGAGCGTGTTGACCTGCGCTCGGAAGGGCGCGTATCGAAGGTCATGTTCAGGACCTTTGTCGTCGAATGATTCGATTAGTTGCGGCGATTGCCACCTTTCTGCTGATCCCCTCCATCGCCGTGGCCCAACAGCTTTCGACGAGCATCCTGAATTTGCCTGTCGACGGATCGGCTGCCGCCTGGATCATCCGCACGTTCGGATTGCTGACGGTGCTGTCCATCGCGCCCGGCATCCTGATCATGGTGACCAGCTTTCCGCGCTTCATCATCGCCTTTTCGATCCTGCGGTCGGGCATGGGTCTGTCCACCACGCCCTCCAACATGATCATCCTCAGCCTTTCGCTGTTCATGACCTTCTATGTGATGGCCCCGACGCTGGACAAGGCCTGGCAGGAGGGCGCCCAACCCTTGCTCGACAACAAGATTACCGAGCAGGAAGCGGTGCTGCGGATTGCCGAACCCTTCCGCACCTTCATGAGCGCGAACACCCGCGACAAGGATCTGAAGCTGTTCGTGGATATTGCCCGCGAGCGAAACCAGTCCGTCGGCACGGCTGACAAGATCGACTATCGCGTGCTGGTGCCGGCCTTCATGATTTCGGAAATCCGCCGGGGATTTGAAATCGGCTTCCTGATCATCCTGCCGTTCCTCGTGATTGACCTGATCGTGGCCACCATCACCATGGCCATGGGCATGATGATGCTGCCCCCCACCTCCATTTCTCTGCCGTTCAAGATCCTGTTTTTCGTGCTGATCGACGGCTGGAATCTGCTGGTCGGCAGCCTCGTGCGCTCCTTTTCCTAGAGAAATTCCAGAAAGCGTGACCCCGCTTTTCCCGTCCGGAAATGCGCCTGGACAAAGGGTTAGGACCCGTCCGGCGAGGCGGTGATAGTCTGACGGGCTGTATCCCGGCAGACTATCCGCAGGATCTCTCCCTTTCGAAAATTAAAATAAAATTATAGTTTTTCTTTAAGCTCTTGTTCACCATGCCGTGCACTGCTCGAATGCTTCTGTCCAAATTAAGTTGTCAGAAATAATTTCAACGCATCATCATCCTCACATGACGGGTTTGGTCTCCTCACGAGGAAAGATGCGGAGCCGAGAGGCATGAAGCCATCTGTCATCACCGGTGAAGTATCAAGTCCGGTATGTCCCTCCAATGGTTCTGCGTAAAAAAGGGACAATCAGTATGTCTAGCATCATGACGAATTCGTCGGCTCTTGCCGCTCTTGCCACCCTGCGTTCGATCGACTCGGGCCTCGAAAAGACCCAGAACGCGATCTCCTCGGGCTACCGCGTTGACACCGCAAAGGACAACGCTGCCTACTGGTCCATCGCAACCACCATGCGTTCGGACAACAAGGCGCTGTCCACGGTTCAGGACGCACTCGGCCTCGCTTCGGCAAAGACCGATACGGCCTATTCCGGTCTCGACACTGCCATCAACA
This sequence comes from Gellertiella sp. DMC107, assembly GCF_056313605.1. Taxonomy (NCBI): domain Bacteria; kingdom Pseudomonadati; phylum Pseudomonadota; class Alphaproteobacteria; order Hyphomicrobiales; family Rhizobiaceae; genus Gellertiella; species Gellertiella sp. DMC107. Next base: position 726,067 of record NZ_JBQUZZ010000002.1, read on the forward strand.
TCGTGTCGGAAATCAAGGCCAAGCTGGTTGCCGCCCGCGAACCGGGTGTTGACCGCGACAAGGTGAACAAGGAACTGACCGAGCTGAAGAACCAGCTGGTTTCCGTTTCCCAGTCCGCCTCCTTCTCCGGTGAAAACTGGCTGTACAACGACTCCACGGCTGCCGTCGGCACCAAGGAAATGGTCGGCTCCTTCACCCGTACCTCTGCCGGTTCCGTCTCGGTCCAGACCGTCGACTTCGACGCTTCGAAGTCGGTCCTGATCGACACCAAGGGTGCAAGCCGCGGCCTTCTGACCGTTGGCGTCCAGGTAACCCAGCCGTCGGGCACCACGACGTCCACCCAGACCTACTTCCTGGTCAACGTCTCCTCGGCCACCGCGGCCACCGGTTCGGAAGTGAAGATCTCTTCCGCCACCACGGACGACAACCTCGAAGGCATGATCATGGCCGTGGACTCCACGCTGAAGTCCATGACCGACACCGCCGCAACCCTCGGCGCCGTCAACAAGCGCATCGACACCCAGAACAACTTCGTGAAGTCCCTCTCGGACGTGATCGACAAGGGTGTGGGCCGCCTCGTGGATGCTGACATGAACGAAGAGTCCACCAAGCTGAAGGCGCTGCAGACGCAGCAGCAGCTGGGTATCCAGGCTCTGTCGATCGCCAACAGCAATTCCCAGAACATCCTCGCTCTCTTCCGTTAATCGACGGAACAGACCGAAAGGACAGGAGGCCGCGCCAAAAGCGCGGCCTTTTTCTATGCGCAAAATTAAACATTAAAAATCAATAGATTAAAATAAACGAAGAAAAAAAATTAGCGATTTACGTGATATTAACCATGCCGGTTTAGAAATTGGTCATACGGCAACGGACGGACCACACAGAGATGGCCACCGCATGATGCACCCGTCGCCCACGGTATTGAGTCCGTAATGTCCCTATTTTTCAGTTATTTAGCCAAAGGGGCAAATTATCATGACCAGCATTTTGACCAACAATACCGCCATCGCGGCGCTTGCAACCCTCCGCAGCATCAACGGCAATCTGGACGATACGCAGAACCACGTGTCCTCCGGTCTGCGCATCGCAGAAGCTGCCGACAACGCCGCTTACTGGTCGATTGCCACCACCATGAAATCGGACCAGGGGTCTCTCGAAACCGTTTCCGACGCGCTGGGGCTCGGCGCTGCCAAGGTCGACACGACCTATAACGGCCTGAACCAGGTGAAGGACCTGCTCGCCGAGATCCGCAACAAGCTGACGCTGGCGCAGGAAACCGGCACGGACCGCACCAAGGTGAACGACGAGATCACGCAACTGAAGCAGCAGATCATGACCGTCACCCAGTCGTCGTACTTCTCCGGTGAAAACTGGCTTTACAATAACTCCACGGCCGCATTGCCGGTCAAGAGCATGGTGGGCTCCTTCACGCGGGACGCCAGCGGCAATGTTTCGCTGCAGACGATCGACTTCAACGCGGCCGATTCTGTTCTCGTGGGCCGGACGGCGAGCCAGGGTATCCTGACAAAGTCCTATGCCCAGACCTATACCAACGGCGGTAACACCACGACCACCAACTACTATCTGCTGCTCGCGCCGGGTGTAGCCGCACCGACGGGCAACTCCGCGCCCGTTGAAATCTCGATTTCCGCCAGCACCACCACCATTTCACTCAATGAAATGATGAGATCGGTCAGCGCCATGTTCGATGCGGTCGTGAACGTCGCCGGCACACTCGGCGCGACCAAGGCGCGCATCGACTCCCAGTCCAGCTTCGTCAAGACGCTGACGGATACGATCGTGACCGGCGTCTCCAAACTGGTCGATGCCGACATGAACGAGGAATCGACGCGGCTGAAAGCGCTGCAGACCCAGCAGCAGCTGGGCATCCAGTCGCTGTCCATCGCCAATTCCAGCGCGCAGAACCTCATGGCTCTCTTCCGGTCCTAAGGTCGCTTTTCCGGTACTGCGTACGACCGATAGCCGAAGAACGGGGGCGGGAAACCGCCCCCGAATTTTATTTCAACGTGAAAATCCGAACGCAATCATATGTTAAGATTCGCACGTTAGAACATAAGAACACAACGATTATTGGCCCCCCGGGGAACGACAGGGAGCCAAGGGGCATGATGCCGTATCTCGTTCCCGGTTAGGAAGTCCGGATGTCCCTTTTTCTGTATTGCGTTTAGCCAAGGGGCAAATTGTTATGAGTAGCATTAATACGAATTTTGCAGCACTGTCCGCCCTCGCCACCCTGCGGTCCATCGACAGCAACATGCGGACCACCCAGGAGCATGTTTCCACCGGTCTTCGCGTCGGCTCCGCCGCCGACAATGCCGCCTACTGGGCCATTTCCACCACCATGACCGCCGATGCCAACACGCTGGGCGTGGTCAGCGATGCGCTCGGCATGGGTCAGGCCAAGGTCGAGGCTGCCTATACGGGCCTCGAAGCGGTCAAGGACCTGCTGGGCAAGATCAAGGACAAGCTGGTTTCCGCGCAGGAAAGCGGTGTCGACCGCGTCAAGGTGAATGCGGAAATCACCCAGCTCAAGGAGCAGATCAGGACCACGGCCCAGTCCGCCTCCTTCTCCGGTGAAAACTGGCTCTTTAACGGTACGGTGGCGCTCGGCACCAAGAGCATGGTTGGGTCCTTCACCCGCGACTCGAACGGCGTCGTCAGCGTACAGACCATCGCCTTCGGAACCCAGAACTCCCTGCTGCTGGACGCCGGGGGCCAGAGCAACGGCATCCTCAGCAAGTCGCGGACGAACAACGGCAACTATTACCTCACCAGCACCGCCGGCACCAATGCGGGCAACCAGATCGCGATCGACGCTACCACCACCGCGGCCCAGCTGACCAACATGCAGGGCGCCGTGGAAGCCATGATCACCGATGTGGTCAGCGGCGCCTCCATCCTCGGCGCCACCAAGGCGCGCATCGATAACCAGGCCAATTTCGTCAAGGGGCTGGTCAGTACCTTCCAGAAGGGGGTCAGCAACCTCGTCGATGCGGACATGAACGAGGAATCGACCAAGCTGAAGGCGCTCCAGACCCAGCAACAGCTGGCCATCCAGGCGCTCTCGATTGCCAATAGCAGTGCCCAAAACATCATGCAGCTGTTTCGTTGAGGGGTCACACGAAACGGATGCGAAAGGCCGCCGGCAACGCCCGGCGGCCTTTCTGTTGCTTGTGCGAAACTTGTATCTGCTTAACGAGGTGTTAATTTAAAATTTGAGGAATAAGAAAATTAATATATAAGACGGTCTTGATACGGCGGTTGGGCAAGAACAACAAGAACGCCCGGCAGACATGAAGTCCCACGCTGTTGCCCGCCCGGCGGGATGTCCCTTTTTTAAAAAAAGCCATACAGGGGCGAATTTCATGACCAGTCTTATGACCAACGTTGCGGCTCTCGCAGCGCTCCAGACCTTGCGCAATACGGATGCAAGACTCGAAGAAACGCAGAATCGCATCTCCTCCGGCCTGCGGGTCAAGGATGCGAGCGACAATGCGGCCTACTGGTCCATCGCGACCACGATGAAATCCGACCAGTCCTCGCTCAGCACGGTGGTGGATGCCCTCGGCCTGGCACAGGCCAAGACCGACACCACCAATTCGGGCCTCATGCAGACTGTCGAAATCGTCAAGAAAATCAAGGACAAGATCATCGCCGCCAACGAGCCTGGCGTATCGAAGCAGAAGATCGGCTCGGAAATCGACCAGCTGAAGGAACAGTTGAAATCGGTCGCGCAGTCCGCTTCCTTCTCCGGCGAGAACTGGCTTTACAATTCGACCTCTGATGACATGCCGGTCAAGCAGATGGTGGGCTCGCTCACCCGCAACGGCAGCACCGTCAGTGTCCAGACCATCGATTTCGACGCGTCCAAGACCGTCCTGCTCGACACCGAGGATGCCCGCCGCGGCCTGCTGACCCGATCGCACGCGGTGGACGATCCCGCCGCCACCGGCACCCAGGTGGGCTGGTACCTGATCGACATCGACTCCACCATCGGCCCCGATGAGCCGGCGGCCGGCGGCAACGGCCAGGCGGCGGCCCAGGCCACCTCAAACCTGATCACCGTCACGGACTCCACCTCCGTCAACGAGCTGAAGATGATGCTGACGGCCGTCGGCAATATTCTCGAGGAGCTCACGCAGGTCACGGCGGATCTGGGCGCGGTGAAATCGCGCGTCGATTCGCAGAACAGTTTCGTCAAGGACCTCGTGTCGGTCATCGAAAAGGGGATCGGCCGTTTGATCGATGCAGACATGAACGAGGAATCCACCCGCCTGAAGGCCCTGCAGACCCAGCAGCAACTGGGTATCCAGTCACTCTCCATCGCCAATACCAACGCACAGAACATCATGCAGCTGTTCCGCAACGGTTAAGCCACCCGAAAAATCAACACTTTGCCTTCCCATGGCCGCTTCTTTCGAAGCGGCCATTTTTTTTATTTCTGACGGTGCCGGGGAGGGCGCGGCTAAAAAATAAATGAAAACAGGATCTTGTGAAAAATGCGTCCGGGCGACGGGTTAACAAACATGGTTAAAAAGGAGTTGGTGAGCTTAGATCTTTGTTAACCATAATCATGTCATCTACCAATCATTCGAACGGTGAATTAATGAAAAAACCAAGCGAATTAATTGGCATGATGTCGCTCACCGTTGCCGGTACATAGTCCGGAATGTCCCTCGAAACTCCTGTTGCACCAAGGGGCAAAATCCTATGACAAGCATTCTCACCAACACCGCCGCAATGGCAGCTCTCCAGACCCTGCGCTCCATCGACCAGTCGATGGAAAACACCCAGAATCGAGTTTCTTCCGGGTATCGCGTCCAGACTGCGGCTGACAACGCGGCCTACTGGTCCATCGCGACCACGATGCGCTCTGACAACAAGGCCCTCTCGGCCGTTGAAGATGCGCTCGGCCTCGGCGCCGCCAAGACCGACACCGCTTACACCGCGATGAATTCCTCGATCAACGTCGTCATGGAAATCAAGGCCAAGCTGGTTGCCGCTCGCGAACCCGGCGTGGACAAGGACAAGATCAACAAGGAACTGGCCGAGCTCAAGAACCAGCTGAACTCGATCTCGCAGTCCGCTTCGTTCTCCGGTGAAAACTGGATGTACAACGACTCGACCGCAGCCGTCGGCACCAAGGAAATGGTCGGCTCCTTCGTTCGCAATGCGAATGGCACGGTTTCGATCCAGACGCTGGAATTCGACGCTTCCAAGTCGATCCTCATCGACAGCAAGAACGCGAACCGCGGCCTTCTGACCGTCGGCGTCCAGGTCACCCAGCCGTCGGGCACCACGACCTCCACCCAGACCTACTTCCTGTTCAATGCCTCCTCGGCAACCACGGCCACCGGTTCGGAAGTGAAGATCTCTTCCGCCACCACGGACGATAACCTCGAAGGCATGATCATGGCGGTCGACACCATGCTCAAGAACATGACCGATGCCGCTGCGACGCTCGGTGCCGCCAACAGCCGCATCTCGCTCCAGAAGGACTTCGTCATGAACCTGACGGACGTGATCGACAAGGGTGTGGGCCGCCTCGTGGATGCCGACATGAACGAGGAATCCACCCGCCTGAAGGCGCTGCAGACGCAGCAGCAGCTGGGCATCCAGGCCCTGTCGATTGCCAACAGCAACGCACAGAACCTGCTCACGCTGTTCCGCTAAGATCCGACCTGAACAGACCTCCAGTCTGACAAGGCCCGCATGGAAACATGCGGGCCTTTCCCGTTTTCCCGGCCCGATGGGCGCCGCCCGGCAGCATCTGCGACAGCGATACCTAAATTATATTGATTGCCAAAATTGATCATTATGTTTCAGTATTTTTTAACGTTAATAGTATTTACTGTAACTATCAAACGGCGGATTAACCTCCAAGTGAGTTACAGGTTAGTTTGCATGACGCTGGCTGCCGTTGCCGGTAAGTAAATCCGGTATGTCCCTTCCATTTATCTAGTCCAAAAGGGGCAGTACCAATGACGAGTATCATGACCAATTCTGCAGCACTTGCAGCTCTTGCCACTCTGCGTTCGATCGACCAGAACTTGGAGTCGACCCAGAACCACGTTTCTTCCGGTTACCGTGTCGAAACTGCAAAAGACAATGCTGCATACTGGTCCATCGCAACGACCATGCGTTCGGACAACAAGGCGCTTTCGGGTGTAGAAGATGCCCTCGGCCTTGCCGCCGCAAAGACCGATACCGCCTATTCCGGTCTCGACACCTCCATCAACGTCGTTTCCCAGATCAAGGCCAAGCTGGTTGCCGCCCGCGAACCGGGCGTTGACAAGGACAAGATCAACAAGGAACTGACCGAGCTGAAGAACCAGCTGGTTTCGATTGCTCAGTCCGCTTCCTTCTCCGGTGAAAACTGGCTGTACAACGACTCGACCGCTGCACCGACCACCAAGGAAATGGTCGGCTCCTTTACCCGCAGCTCGGCAGGGACCGTATCGATCCAGACGATCGACTACGACACCTCCAAGTCGGTTCTGATCGACACCAAGGGTGCAAGCCGCGGCCTTCTGACCGTTGGCGTCCAGGTCACCCAGCCGTCGGGCACGACGACGTCCACCCAGACCTACTTCCTGGTCAACGTCTCCTCGGCCACCGCGGCCACCGGTTCGGAAGTGAAGATCTCTTCCGCCACCACCGACGACAACCTCGAAGGCATGATCATGGCCGTGGACTCCACGCTGAAGTCCATGACCGATGCCGCTGCAACCCTCGGCGCCGCCAACAGCCGCATCGAGACGCAGAACAACTTCGTGAAGGCTCTCTCCGACGTGATCGACAAGGGTGTCGGCCGCCTCGTGGATGCCGACATGAACGAGGAATCCACCCGCCTGAAGGCCCTGCAGACGCAGCAGCAGCTGGGTATCCAGGCTCTCTCGATCGCCAACAGCAACGCACAGAACATTCTGTCGCTGTTCCGTTAAGATCGCGGTTCCAGATCAAGACAGGAAAGGCCGCGCCTCCGGGCGCGGCCTTTTCGCGTTTGGCGCCTGCCGCTTCCGCCCCTCGCGGCACCGGTGCAAGATCTGGCTACATTTTTTTTATAATTTTTTCAGAATGGATAATGATTTATTAATTGCATTAACCTTTTGTTAACCATATAAATGATAACCATTCGTTAACAGAACGATGAGTTGGTCGCCAGGGCAAGACGCGGCCACCTGCATGATGCTGATCATCGTTACCGGTATCTCCTTACCCACTCCGGTATGTCCCGACATCTCTATGGGGCAATGACCATGACAAGCATCCTGACCAATACCGCCGCAATGGCGGCTCTGCAGACTCTTCGCACAATCGATTCGAACATGGAAACGGTGCAGAACCGTGTTTCCTCCGGCTATCGCGTCGGCACCGCTGCCGACAATGCCGCCTACTGGTCCATCGCGACGACCATGCGCTCGGACAATGAGGCGCTTTCGACGGTCAAGGACGCGCTGGGACTGGGTGCCGCCAAGACCGATACCTACTACTCGGGCATGGATTCGTCCGTAAAGGTCGTGACCGAAATCAAGGCAAAGCTCGTGGCTGCCCGCGAGCCCGGCGTCGACAAGGACAAGATCAACAAGGAAATCACCGAGCTGAAGAACCAGCTCACCTCGATCGCCCAGTCCGCCTCCTTCTCCGGTGAAAACTGGCTGTTCAATGCCTCCACGGCGGCGCTCGGCACCAAGCAGATCGTCGCGTCCTTCACCCGCTCCGCCAGCGGCACGGTCTCGGTGACGACCCTGGCCTTCGATACGTCGAAGTCCATCCTGATCGACACGTCGCAGGCTTCGCGCGGGTTGCTCACCAAAGCCAACACCATTACCCAGCCGTCCGGCGCGACCACGGCGACCGCCACCTACTTCCTGATCAATCCGGGCGCGGCAACCGGCGCATCCGGCACGGAAGTGAAGATCACCACCTCCACGACCAATGATGACCTCGACGGCATGATCAGTGCGGTGGAAGTGGTGCTGCAGGCACTCACCGATTCCGCTTCGACGCTCGGCGCTGTCAGCAAGCGCATCGACATGCAGGACGAATTCGTCTCGACCCTGATGGACGTGATCGACAAGGGCGTCGGCCGCCTGGTCGATGCGGACATGAACGAGGAATCGACCCGGCTGAAGGCGCTGCAAACCCAGCAGCAGCTCGGCATCCAGTCGCTGTCCATCGCCAATACCAACGCGGCGAACATCATGCAGCTCTTCCGCCAGTAAGCGGAAGGCGCTTCAAACCGCCCGATTCAGGAATGAGTCTGCCGTCGGCCTGACCGGGGCCGGCAGAGCAGGAGGCGCGCTGAGGTTTCCCGATCGGGAGCCCGATGCCGCCACGGCCGGGGATCGACGTCCCATCCGACGACCGTCCTCCGCTCCCCGATTTCACCCGTGCCGCCGGTCATCGGCATTTGGTGGAACAGTTGGACCGCGCACAGCCCTGGCGCGGTCCAACATCATTTCATCCTCGCACAAGTTTGGCGCTCTAGGGTCCGGCAATCTGCCTGAGAAAGGCGGCTTCGGCACGGGAATGCTAATCACCCGCCGAAACGAGTTCAGCTTGCGCCGGATACCATGATGACCAGGGTTCTGAAACATCGTCACGTCGGGACATTCGTCCCCGATACGGAAATGACTTCCGAAGCCAGGGGGATTGGCGCATGAGCACGGCCCTGGCACGCTATCTGAAAGATTTCGGCGAACCGCAAGCATCGCAGCCTTCGCCCACCCTTTTGCCCGATTTCGGCAGCGAAGGGCCTGCATTCGTCGAAGATTTTGCCTTTCCCGAAGAGCCGGCCGCCGCGGCGCCCGATCTCGAGGCCCTCCGGCAGGAGGCCTATGCCGAAGGCTATGAAACCGCTTCCGTCGAACTCACCACCCGCCATGCGGAGGAAATCGAAGCCCTGCGGGAACACTATGCCCAGGAGCTGGCGCAGCTGCGACAGGCCTACGACGACGAAATGGCCGCGATTCTCTCCAAGGGCCTTCGCGCCGTCGCGGAAACCCTCTCGCTTTCCATCAGCGAAAATGTGGCGGAATGCCTCGCGCCGGTCCTCCAGGAGGATATTGCCCGGAAGTCGGTGGAGGCCATGGCGGTGCTGGTGCGGGAGGCCATCGTCGAAGGCGATGCCGGACAAATTATAGTTAAAGGACCATTGTCACTTTTCAATATTTTGGCAACCGAAATGGGGGAAGATGCGAGCATGCTTCGTCATGTCGAAGCCGCTGATCTCGACCTGACGGTAGAACAGGGCGGATCGGTGCTTGTCACCCGATTGTCGGCCTTTGCCGCTAGTTTGAAGAAAGTTCTGGAATGAGTGAAGGCGAAAACCATCACCACGGAAAAAACGAGATACTGATCATCAAACGGCATGGCGGCGGGCATGATGACGGTCATCATGGCGGCGCGTGGAAGATTGCCTATGCCGACTTCATGACGGCAATGATGGCCTTCTTTCTGGTGATGTGGCTGGTGAACGCCGCAAACGAGGAAACCAAGGCCTCGGTTGCGAGCTATTTCAACCCCATCAAGCTGACGGACGAGACGCCGGCCCAGAAAGGGCTGAAGAAGCCGACCGAGCAGGCGGAGGGCGAGCAGAAAAAGGACAAGTCCCAGTCCAGCCAGGAAAAGCCGAAGGAGGGTGCTTCGGCAGCCACCGGCGAGGACCAGTCCTCTTCCGCCGGCGACCAGAAGAACTATTCCGAGGCCGACTATTTCGAGAACCCCTATTCCGTTCTGGCCGAAATTGCCCAGGAAGTGGGCCAGCAGGCAAATGTCAGCGTGAAGGGCGAGGGCGGCGCGTCCAACTCCGGTCCGGCGACCGGCGCAAGTGGCGGCGAGGCCTATCGGGATCCCTTCGATCCGGATTTCTGGACCCAGCAGGTGGAAGTGACCGGCAAGGATCAGACGACATCCCAAGCCACGCCCGATGCCCCGCAGGACCCGGTTCAGGACCAGCAGCAGGCCGCACTGGACAAGCCGGCAAACACCGAAATTGCCGAGCCTCCCATTCCCACGCCGCGGCCCGCAGAGGTAAAGTCCGACCCGTCGCAGACGGCAGCGAAGGACAAGTCCGAGGACAAGAAGGAAGACAAGACGGCCGATCCCGTCGAAGCCCGGAAGGCCGAGGACATCAAGCAGAAGATCGAAACGGCCCTGTCCGGCGTGCCGGGCAAGCTCGAAGAGGGACTGGTCGTCACCCCGGCCGAGGGCGGCGTCCTCGTGACCATATCCGACCAGCTGGCCGCGACCCAGATGTTCAACGTCGGCTCGGCCGTCCCGAGCCGCGATCTCGTGCTCGCCATGGAGAAGATCGGCAAGGTACTCGAAGCGCAGTCCGGCGACATCTTCATCCGCGGCCATACCGACGGGCGGCAGTTCAAGGGTGGCCGCAACGACAACTGGCAGCTTTCCACGGCTCGTGCACAGAGCGCCTATTTCATGCTTGTCCGCGGCGGCCTGGACGAAAAGCGCGTCCAGCAGATCTCCGGTTATGCCGACCGACGCCTGAAGGATGCGGCAAATCCGCTCGACCAGTCCAACCGCCGGATTGAAATTCTGATCAAGGAAGACAAGGGGTAAGCCATGACGGCTATGGGGAGCAGAGTCCTTTTCCTCTCGGGCGCAATTCTTGTGGCCGCAATGCAGGCCCATGCCGGCGAGGAAGAGGAACTGGCGCCCTTCAAGATGCTCCGGTCCATGCAGTTCGTCCAGGACTCGGTCGTGCAGGGAGACCACTCCGCCGGCGAGATGCAGCGTTACCTTCTGGGCGCGATCGACAAGCGCCTGCGGACGGTGGATTCCTCCGTTTTCGAGGATCCCCGCAACGTCGACGCCACGCTGATCTACGCGATGAGCGGTGGCAATCCGGCGACCCTGGAATATCTCGTGGCAAGGGACGTGCAAGGCTATTTCGACAACCGGGTGGCGGAGGTTCTGCGCAAGTACCTGGCGGGAAAAGGCATGATGGCGGCCAAGACCCTGGCGGAAATGGCCAAGGAATATGCGGACAAGCCGATCGGGCCCTATCTCGCCCTGATTGCCGGCAATACTCTGATGAATTCCAAGCCGGAAGAAGCCCTGAAAATGTATAACTGGGCCCGTCTGATCGCGCCCGGCACCATCGTCGAGGAATCGGCCCTGCGGCGATCCTTGTCGATTGCGGTGAATGCGGGCCTGGTTCCCGAAGGCTTGAAATATGCGAGCCTTTACGCCCGTCGCTTCCTGCATTCGCCCTATGCCAGTCAGTTTGCCGATCTCTTCGTGGCGCTGGCCGTCGACAATATCCATGTCATCGGCAATGACCGCATCCGCGATATTGCCGATGCGATGGAGCCGGACCGGCGTCAGGCCATCTACCTGCGCATTGCGCGGCAGGCCACCATCGCCGGCGAGACCGACCTGGCCCGCATGGCCGCCGATGAGGCGGCGAAAATCCAAGACACGAAGGCAAAGGGCCGCGATGTCCTGGCGGACTTCTATGGCGGCCTTGCCGGCGTTTCGTCGGAGAATATCGCCAAGGTGGCGGAAGGGCTGGATATGGTGCCGGACTCCGCGCTCTCGCCGCGCGATCTCCAGCTGCGCGAAGCGGCGCGGGCGGTGGCTCGCGAAGTGCTGAGGGAGCCGGATGCGGCAAGCCTCACGCAAGAGAGCGCAAATATATCAGTATCTGGCAATAACAGCATTGATGCAAATGCAGCAGGACATGATGCGCCTGCCGCCGGCCAGGAAGATCCGCTCGCCGCGCAACCAACCGCGCCCGATGCGGCGGCCGCCGCTGCCGATCCCGCTCAAACCGCTTCGCCAGATCCGGCCATCGATCCCATCGTTACCTCGGCCCGCAGCAAACTCGGCGAAATCGACAAATTGCTGGAAAAGGACAGTTCTTCCCCATGATGGACGCAAAGCTTGCCGCAGCATCGCCCAATCCCGATTTAAAGATCCAGATCAAGCAGGGCGGCAAGTCTGACAAGGGCACCGTGGGGGAGGGGAAAAATGCGTTTCGCAACGCGCTCGAAGAGCGCGGGACGGCGCGCGATCAGGCCCCCGGTCGCATCCTGATCAAGACGGCGACCGAACGGCTGAATGACCAGAAAGCGCTGCAGCAGGTGACCGGGACGGTGGAGGTGCAGGACACCCAGCCGGAACAGGCGCCGGCGCCGCGAAAGCCGCTCGTCCTGCTCTCGCCGGCGGCACGGGTCGCGCTTGCATCCGAGACCAGGCCCGAGGAGCCCGACGTCGCGACCGACGGTCCTCGCCCGCAGGCGCGCCATGGAAAACCGGCCCACGAACCGGTAAAAGCCGAAAAGGCAGACATCAGGGTGGCAAAGGTCAAGGATGAGCAATCCGGTGCCGACCAGCCGTCGCAAAGCGTGGAACCGACCGAAAGTCCGGCGACTGAAAAAGTTCTGCACCACAAGGGCAAGGGCAGCGAAGCGGCTGCCGAGGATCCCGGTCAGGGTGGGGCAGCCGACCTGCCGGACTCGACCGCCAAGGATGCCCTGGTGCTTCTGAAACAGCACGAGGACGTGCGAGAAAGCACGGCTTCAACCGCCGTGATTGCGCAGGCGCAGACCAGCGCCACGGATCAACAGCCTCTCGAGGAACCGCAGTCCGAAGGGCGCGGCGCGATCTACCGCGTCGCCCGCGCCGACGGCCGTGGCCAGACGGTGGAAATCGAGCATGCGCTCGGCAAGGACGCGGGCGACAAGCCGGCGCTCGGCAAGGTGGATGTCAACAATGTCGTGGTCGTTGAGCAGCGCCGCTTCCTCGCCCCCGCTGCCGACAACGTGCTGTCCATCGCATCAAGCATAGCGGGCGATTCGGAATGGGCGCGCGCGATGCAGCCGGATCAGGCGCTGGCCAATGCAGCCTCGCAGGCGGGAAACGGCAAGGTGGTCAATACGCTGAAGATCCAGTTGCACCCGATCGATCTCGGCCTGGTAACGGCCACGCTGCGTCTCGCCGGCGACGAGCTCTCGGTGGAGCTGAAGGTCGACACGGGCGTCGCCTATCGCAGCCTGAAGGACGATCAGAACCGAATCATCGAAGCCCTCAAGGCCCATGGTTTCGCGGTCGATCAGGTCAACGTCTCCTTCGGAGCGGAGCGATCGGACTCGCAGTCATCGAATTCTCAAAATGGTCAGGCATCCGGCTTTACCCAGCAGCAACAGCAGCAGGCAAGGGACGGAGGGCAGAATGCGCCGGCGTCTCGCGAAAGAGCCCATTATGAACGGCAAAGGAACGGCAATGGCACGGCGTCTGGGGAAGAGATCCGGGTGGAAGCAGGCAGCCCTGGCAGCGCTGGCACTGGTCGCCCTGGGCATGTCTATCTCTGAAGCAGCCGCCTCCAACGGCGCGTGTGAACAGGAAATTCAGGCCGCCGCCGCAAAATACGGGGTGCCGGAAGGCATTCTCTATTCGGTCGGCCTGACGGAGACCGGCCGCAAGGGATCACTTCATCCCTTCGCCCTCAATGTGGAGGGCAAGGTGCTTTATCCGCAAAGCGAACAGGAAGCCCTGGTGGCCTTTCGCCGGGCGGAGGCGAATGGCGCAAGGCTGATCGACCTGGGTTGCATGCAGATCAATCATCATTACCACGGCGAGCATTTTGCATCGGCGGCGCAAATGCTCGAACCACGCCTAAACGTCGAATACGCCGCAAGGTTCCTGAAAAATTTGCACGACCGGCACGAAACCTGGACCATGGCGGTCGCCCGGTACCATGCGGGCCCGAACAATGACCCGGCCCAGAAGCGGTATGTATGCCGCGTCATCGCGAATCTGGTGGCGACCGGATACGGCAACTGGACAGCCAATGCGCGGCAGTTCTGCCAGTAGCCTACATCAAAGGTTGTAATTCAAGCTTGCGTGAAACATGCGCCACATTCTGGCCAGAATGTGCGGGCATTTTTTACGCAAGGAGATTGTTGCCGAAGCGTTAATTTTCCACTGGAATTTAGTGGGTCATGGTTAACGCGCCCACTATATATAGCCCAAATCGGCACCCAAATCTTAATCAACTATTAATTCCAGCCATTAACTTCCCTCAGTTGCTGAAGATTCGTCCGATTCGTACCTCTATGCATATCGAGGCACCACACTGATTCGGAGGCGGACGAATGATCGTAGTGGTTGATGAGCGTGAGCTCGTGAAAGACGGTTACACTTCTTTATTTGGTCGGGAGGGGATTCCCTCCACGGGGTTCGATCCCCGGGAGTTCGGCGAGTGGGTCAACACCGCTGCCGATTCCGACATTGCGGCGGTTGAGGCTTTCCTCATCGGCCAGGGAGATCGCGTGTTCGATCTTCCCCGGGCGATCCGCGATCGGTCGATGGCTCCTGTCATCGCAGTATCCGATCAGCACTCCCTGGAAACCACGCTTGCCCTCTTCGACAGCGGCGTCGACGATGTGGTGCGCAAGCCGGTTCATCCGCGGGAAATCATGGCCCGTGCGGCTGCCATCCGGCGCCGCCTGAAGGCGATCAGCAACTTCACCGACATCGGTCCGATCCGCGTCTTTTCCGACGGCCGTGATCCGGAGATCAACGGCGATGTGTTCCCCTTGCCGCGTCGCGAGCGCCGCATTCTGGAATATTTGGTCGCCAACCGGGGCCGTCGCGTCTCCAAGACGCAGATCTTCAATGCCATCTACGGCATCTTCGATGACGAGGTCGAAGAGAACGTGGTTGAAAGCCACATCAGCAAGCTGCGCAAGAAGCTGCGCAAGAAGCTGGGTTTCGATCCGGTCGACTCCAAGCGCTTCCTCGGTTACTGCATCGACTGGAGCTGATTTTTCCCCGAAACGGGATTTCTGCAAAACGCCGCGCCACAAGCGCGGCGTTTTGCATTTCCGCGGGGGTGCTTTCCGCAACTGGACGTATTTCTCGTGCCCGGACGGACGAACAGGTTCGCGCAAGCTGACATATGTAAATCTCTAAATTATAAAAAAAGGAGATTTTAAATGAGTTTGTCAGGAAGCATGAATTCTGCGGTCAGTGGCATGAATGCTCAGTCGAACCGCCTTACCGTTATCAGCGACAACGTCGCCAATTCCGATACGATTGCTTATAAGCGGGGCAAGATCAGTTTCTCGACATTCCTCACCTCCACGGGTGACAATTCCTTCCAGTCTGGCGGCGTGGAGACACGGTCCTCCCGCGACATTACCCAGCAGGGAGATCTCATAAGCTCGACGCTGAGCTCCAATATCGCCATCAACGGCCGGGGATTTTTCGTTGTCCAGGACCCGCAGGGCAACGCCTTCCTCAGCCGGGCGGGCGATTTCGATCTCGATGACAATGGCGATCTCGTGACGCCCTCGGGCTTTGCGCTGATGGGCTATTCCTACGAACAGGGTGAGCCCATCAACCAGGTCAACAGCCTGGCGGGCTTGGTGCGCGTGAACATGCGGGACGAAATGCCCCGTGCCTCGGCCACGGAAAACGTGAAGTTCAGCTCGCCGCTCGATATGCGCAAGCCGGTGGTCGATGCCGCCCGGCTGCCGCGGGCCAACACGGCGGATTCGGAATATACCCACAAGACGTCGGTCTCGACCTACGATGCCATGGGCAACGAAACCAAATACGACGTCTATTTCACGAAGAAGTCCGACCAGACCTCCAACGGCACTGAATGGGATGTCAGTATTTTCCGCGCCGACAAGGCGACGGACGGCGGATTTCCCTACACATCCCCACCCACCAACAACTCCCTGACGCTGACCTTCGATTCCGATGGAAACCTCACCGGCGACGGGGCCATGACGATCACCGATACGGTCAGCGACCCTGCAAGGGACATCAATTTCGATTTCTCCTCGATGAAGCCGCTCTCGACCGACTTCACACCGATCGAAACCAAGGTCGACGGTCACAAGCCGGTCTTCGTGACAAAGGCTTCGGTCGGCAAGGACGGTACGGTCTACGCCGTCTATTCGAATGGCACGCGCGAGCCCCGCTATCGCATTCCGCTCGCCAATGTGCCGAGTCCCAACAATCTGGAAGCGTTGAACGGCAACATCTTTTCCGCCACGCTGGAATCCGGAACGATCTTCACCGGCTTTCCGGGGGAGGGCGCCTTCGGCACGACCGAGGGCGGCAAGATCGAGAGATCCAATGTGGATCTCGCCTCCGAGCTGACGGAGATGATCCAGTCCCAGCGCACCTACACCGCCAACTCCAAGTCGTTCCAAACTGGCTCGGAGCTCCTGGATGTGCTGGTCAATCTGAAACGATGATTCACCATGAATTGAAACGCTCAAGGCATTTCAACTGAATGACGTTCATCCGGGCCGATTTTCAACATGAGGTTTGAAGACATGCGCTCCCATTTCCACGGGGAACAGACGAGACAAGGGTACCGGCATGCCGCAGGGTATCCCTTTGTAATCCCTGTTGTTTGCCGCCAGGATTCCCCCGGTTTCCGGGGGGCGTCGGCCCGGATGATTATATCAAATTTCATACATATTAGATCTAAATCACAGTTATATCATACAGCTTCACGCAAGGCCCGTCCCATAGTCTCGCCTCCATTAGGAAAGCGAGGAATTGAGATGAGCCTCTTTGGAACGATGAAGACAGCCGTTTCCGGCATGAATGCGCAGTCAAACCGGCTGGGCACGGTTGGCGACAATATCGCCAATGCCGATACGACAGCCTACAAGAAAGCCTCCGTGCAGTTCTCTTCCCTGGTTCTGCCCTCTACGGCCGGCAGCTACACCTCGGGCGGCATCAATTCGAATGTCCGCTATAGCGTTTCCGAGCAGGGCAACATCAAGTTTACGTCTTCCGGTTCGGATCTTGCCATCCGGGGCGACGGTTTCTTCGTGGTCAACAACCCGGCCGGCACGCCCTATCTCACCCGCGCCGGTTCCTTCGTGGTGGATGACAACGGCAACCTCGTGAATGCAGCCGGGTTCACCCTGCTTGGATATTCCTTCGGTTCGGGTGCTCCCGCAGCGGTCGTCAACGGCTTCGACGGTCTGGAGCCGATCAATCTCTCGACGAACACGCTGACGGCAAAGGCTTCGAAGAACGGCACCTTCGCCGCAAACCTCGATGCCCGCAAACCGGTCGTGCCGGCTGCAAACCTGCCGAGCGCCAATGCGCCGACGGCGGCCTATTCCCACAAGAGCTCGCTGGTCGCCTACAATTCCGTCGGCAGCGAAGTCCTCTACGATTTCTACTACACCAAGGTCTCCGATCCCGCAGCCGGCCCGCCGGTTGTCGGCGCCAAGTGGCAGATCACCGTCTACCGCAAGGACCAGGCCAGCGCAGGCACCGGTTTCCCCTATGCGGCTGCGCCCACCGGCAACACCGTGACGCTCGAGTTCGATGCCACGACGGGCAAGGTCACTGGCCCGACCCAGAGCATGACCTTCACCGACAATGTGGGCGTTCCCGCCCAGACGATGACGATCGACTTCTCCGGGATGTCGCAGCTGGCCTCCGACTTCACCTCCAACAAGGCAACGGTGGATGGCAACAAGGCAACGGCCGTCAAGAGCGTGTCGATCGACAAGGATGGCACGGTCTATGCCGTCTACGACGACGGCTCGCGCGACCCCCGCTATCGCATCGCGCTCGCAACGGTGCAGAGCCCCGACAATCTCATCCTGCAGAACGGCAACGTCTACAGCCAGAGCGGCGACTCTGGCGTGGTGCGCACCGGTTTCCCGGGTGAGGGCAATTTCGGCCAGACCATTTCCGGCGCGCTCGAGGATTCCAACGTCGATATGGCGTCGGAACTGACGGAAATGGTGCAGGCGCAGCGCAGCTATACGGCCAACTCCAAGGTCTTCCAGACCGGGGCGGACCTTATGGACGTGCTGATCAACCTCAAGAGATAACTGATCCAGTAAGGTAAGCTTCAATGACTCTTTCAGCGGCGTTCAATACCGTACAGACCATGTTCGGCAATCACGGCACCAAAGCGGACGTGATTACCAACAACGTGGCCAACGAGCAAAACGCTGATTATGCGCGTCGGATTGCCACGACCACGACGACTCTCTTCGGAGGCGCCTACGTCACCATCCAGCGGGCGCAGGATTACGCACTCCTGCGCCAGTCATTGAGCGCCATCAGCCAGGACAGCGCCCAGCAGGCGCTGACCACCGGCCTGAAAGGTGTCAGCGACATCTACGGCGGAAACGAACAGTCCTTTGCGCCGAGCACCTACCTCAACAATCTCTACAAGAGCCTTTCGGATTACGCAGCGAAGCCGTCGGATACGACACTCGCGGCGGCCGCCATCAGCAAGGCCCAGGATGTCGCCCGTTCGCTGAACGATGCGACCAGCCAGATCCAGCAGATTCGCGCCGATGCGGACAAGGAGATCCAGCTCAGCGTCACCAAGCTGAACGAACTGCTGCAGCAGTTCCAGGTCGCCAACGACGCGGTCAAGTCGTCGACTGCCGCCGGCGCCGATCCGAACAATGCGATGGATGTGCGCGAAGGGCTTTTGAAGCAGATCTCGCAGATCGTCGGCGTGAATGTCCTTCGCCGCGAACCGAACGACATGGTGCTCTACACCAATGAAGGCACCACGCTCTTCGAGGCCTCGCCGCGCAGCGTGACCTTCACCCCCACGCTCGCCTATGGTCCGACAACCGTCGGCAGCGGCATCAAGATCGATGGCGTTCCCGTCCAGACGGGAAGCGGATCCGACACGACGGCCCGTGGCAAGCTCGCAGCCCTGCTTCAGGTGCGCGACCAGATCACGCCGACCTTCCAGAAGCAGCTCGACGAAGTCGCCCGCGGCCTGGTGCAGGTCTTCGCCGAGACCGACAGCGGTCCGCCGGCCTTGGTCATGGGCGGCCTGTTCACCTACGGTACCGGCACGGTACCTCCGGGCGGAACCATCGTTCCGGGCCTCGCTTCGCTGATCGTGGTCAATCCGGCGGTCGTACCCGCCCTCGGTGGCACGCCCAGCAAGTTGCGGGACGGGTCGATCAACGGCCCGGGCTTCAACAAGAATACCGGCAACAATGCAAGCTTCGCGACCGTGCTGCAGGGCTACACGACCGGGCTGAACACGCCGATGACATTCGACGGCACGGCCCAGCTCGATACAAACGCATCGCTTCTCTCCTATTCGACGAAGTCGATCGGATGGCTCGAAGCCCAGCGAAGCTCTGCCGATATCGCCGCCACCAACAAGGAAGCCCTGAAGACGCACGCCACCGACGCCTATTCCAACGCGACCGGCGTGACGCTCGACGAAGAAATGGCGCTCTCGCTCGACTTGCAGCAATCCTTCAAGGCGACATCGCAGATCCTCAACGCAATCGATGAAATGCTCCAATCCCTCCTGAACGCAGTAGGCTAAGTCATGACGACGATGAAGATTTCCAGCTTGTCTCTGCAAAATTCGCTTCGATACATGGCGATGCAGACACAGTCCGACCTCAATCAGGCCCGGCGTGAAGTCACAACCGGCACATTCGACGACTATGGTCTGTCGCTCGGTGCGCACATCACCCGCAGCGTGGATCTGAGCGGGGAATTGGCCCGGCTGGAGAATCTCAAGGATACGAATTCCATCGTCACCCAGCGCCTGGAGGCGTCTCAGGAGTCCCTGAACCAGGTTGCCAAGAATGCCCAGACCATCCTGAACTCGCTCGTCTCCCTGTCCGGAAACGTCGATTCCCAGAGCGTGAAGACCACGACGGAGACGATCCGCAGTTCGTTTACGGCCATCACCAGTGCGGCCAACATGTCGCTCAACGGCGAATACCTGTTCTCCGGCATCAATTCCGACGTGAAGCCGCTGACGGACTATACCGATCCGGCCTCTCCGGCAAAGGTGGCCTATGACGGGGCGATCGCCACCTTCCTTGCCGCCCAGGCCCCGCCGCTCGCCAGCGCCGACCAGATGAGCGCAGCGCAGATGACGGATTTCATCGACAACACGCTGAAGCCGATGTTCAACGGCACCGACTGGACGACCAACTGGTCGAGCGCCACGGACCAGAACATGACGACGCGGGTGAACCGCAACGAGATCATCGAGACCTCGAGCAATACCAATTCCAGCGGGATGCGCCAGATCGCGCTTGCCATGGTCATCTCGACCGAGCTTCTGAGCAAGAACCTGTCGACCTCCGCGCGCCAGGTGGCGTCCAAGTCCGCCATCGATGCGATCGGGCAGGGCATCGCCGGAATCGATCTCCAGCGCGGTCAGCTGGGCCTGTCGCAAGCGCGGGTCAAGGAAGCTGATGCAAATCTGGATGCCCAGCGAACCATTATCGAAACCCACATTTCAGATCTGGTGAGCGTGGACCCCTATGAAGCCTCCACCCGGGTGAAGAACCTGGAGACGCTGCTTCAGACGGCCTATTCGCTTACCGCAAAGATTCACCAGCTGAGCCTCGTGAACTTCCTCTGATGATTTGAGGAACAACGTGAACATGAAGGATGCATGAATGTATCAGTTTTCATATGCCGAAATCATGGAAGACGGCGTCGCCGACGCCAAGGATCGTGAACGGCAGGTACTCACCCGTTCCATAGAATTGCTCGAGGCAGCACGCAATGTCGGCGGTTACTCGCGGGAAGCCATCGATGCACTTTTCTACACACGGCGGATCTGGATCCGGTTCATCGAGGACTTGAAGCAACCGGAAAACCAGCTCGACGTGGAGCTGAGGGCCAACCTCATCTCAATCGCCATCTGGATCTTGAAAGAATGCGACCGGATCAGACGCCGGGAGTCGGACAATTTCCAGGGAATTATCGACATAACAACCATCATCAGGGATGGACTTAAATGAAAAGCACTCTGCGCATCTCTCTCAAATCCGGCGAACGCATCTTCATCAACGGTGCCGTGCTCCGCGTCGACCGCAAGGTGGCGCTGGAATTCCTGAATGACGTAACCTTCCTTCTCGAGAACCATGTTCTCCAGCCGGAAGACGCCAACACGCCTCTGCGCCAGCTCTATTTCATCGCGCAGATGATGCTCATCAACCCCGAAGGGGCCGAGCAGTCCATGGCCATGTTCCGCAAGTCGGTCATCATGCTGCTGAACTGCTTCAAGAACGAAGAGGTTCTGGCCGAGCTGAAGCGCATCGACGGTCTGGTCACGTCCGGCCGCGCCTTCGACGCCCTGAAGGCCATTCGCGGTCTGTACCCGATCGAGGACCAGATCCTGAACAATCAGGAAATGAGCCCGGCAACGATCGAGGAAATTCGACGGGAGATTGCGCCATGGCGGTAAGTCCGGTCAACGGCGTAACCCAGAGCGCAGCCAATAACAGCAGCGCTGCATCGGCCCAGGCAGGCGCATCGCTCAACTATAATGCGTTCCTGAAGTTGCTGATCGCACAGGTCAAGGCGCAGGATCCGACCGATCCCATGAAGGCTTCGGAGCAGATTGCCCAGCTTGCCACGTTCAGCCAGGTCGAGCAGTCGATCAAGATGAACAGCAACCTGGAAAGCCTGATCCAGGCGCAGGGTATCGGTCAGGCCAGCTCCCTGATCGGCAAGACGGTCACCAGTTCCGATGGCGCCACGACAGGCGTCGTGAAAGAAGTCAGGATTGCCTCCGACGGCGTGGTTGCGACCACCGCTGACGGCAAGGAAATCCGGATCGAATCAGGTATAAAGGTCAAGGGCTCCTGAAGTCCTTGAAGGCCGCCGCACGGTGGCTCCCCCGGAGAAGGCATGATGCCATGAATGAAGCCGATGCGCTCGATATTGTCCAGGCTGCGGTCTGGACCGTACTCGTCTCCGCGGGACCCGCAGTGGGGGCCGCCATGGCTGTGGGGCTTGTGATCGCCCTCATCCAGGCGCTCACCCAGGTGCAGGAAGTGACGCTCACTTTCGTGCCGAAAATCGTCGCGGTCATGATTACCGTCGGCATCTCCGCGCCTTTCGTGGGCGGACAGATTTCCCTTTTCACGAATATGGTCTTCTCGCGCGTGCAGTCCGGCTTCTGACGCCCGGATTGCGTCGAAACCCATCCTCGCACAAGCTTCGCAAGGTAGCTGATAGTCGACTGGGATGTGTGCGCTGGTTCTGCCGGCCGCCCATCCGCCTCTCATGAAGAGATGGAAACGACATGGCGCAGCCTCCTGCAATACCCCTGCTGAAATCACCCAACAGCCGCGACATCGGCTTTGCCCTCGGCATCGTCTGCATTCTGTGCATTCTGTTCCTGCCGATTCCGGCCTTCCTGATCGATATGGGGCTTGCCTTCTCGATCGCCCTGTCGGTGCTGATCCTGATGGTATCCCTCTGGATCCAGCGGCCTCTCGACTTCTCGTCCTTCCCGACCGTCCTCCTGATCGCCACGATGATCCGCCTTGCGCTGAACATTGCGACGACCCGTGTGATTCTCTCCCATGGCAACGAGGGGCACGGCGCGGCCGGCCATGTGATCGCGGGCTTCTCCTCGCTGGTCATGTCCGGCGACTTCGTCATCGGTCTGATCGTTTTCATGATCCTGGTGACGGTCAACTTCATCGTGATCACCAAGGGCGCGACCCGTATCGCGGAAGTGGGCGCCCGCTTCACCCTCGACGCGATCCCCGGCAAGCAGATGTCGATCGACGCCGATCTTTCGGCCGGCATCATCGACGAGAAGGAAGCGCAGCGCCGCCGCCGCGAACTGGAGGAGGAAAGCTCCTTCTTCGGGGCGATGGACGGTGCCTCCAAGTTCGTCCGCGGTGACGCGGTCGCCGGCCTTCTCATCACGGCCATCAACGTTTTCGGCGGTATCGTCATCGGCTATTTCCGCCATGGCATGCAGATCGGCGAAGCGGCAGACGTCTTCGTGAAGCTCTCCGTCGGTGACGGTATCGTGTCGCAGGTGCCGGCGCTGATCGTTTCGCTCGCGGCCGGCCTGCTCGTGTCGCGCACCGGCACGCCGGGTTCGACCGACCAGGCCGTGGTCAGCCAGTTGTCCGGCTACCCGCGCGCTCTGTCCGTTTCCGCCGGTCTGATGATCCTCCTCTCGATCGTTCCGGGTCTTCCGGCCATTCCCTTCGCCACGCTGGGTGGCTTGCTGGGCTTTGCCAGCTGGTACATTCCCAAGCAGATCGAAGCGGACAACAAGCTGCGGCGGGAACAGGAAGAAAAGAAGGTCATCCAGACCAAGGAGCAGGAAAAGGACTCGGTCAAATCCGTACTCAAGACGGCGGAAATCGAGCTGGCGCTGGGCAAGCAGGTTTCCACCCGTCTGCTCGGAGCCCATCAGGAGCTGGCGTTCCGCGTCGGCAAGATGCGCAAGAAATTCGCCAGCCAGTACGGTTTCGTGGTGCCGGAAATCAAGGTCACCGACGATATTGCGATCCCCGAAAAATCCTACCAGATCCGCATCCACGGCACGACGATTGCGTCGAACATGCTGCGGGTCGGCGAAGTTCTCGTGGTGACCGGATCGGGTCGCCGGCCATCGGTGCCGGGGGACGAAATTCGCGAACCCGCCTTCGGCATGCCGGCGGTGTCCATCCTCGAGGCCTTTGCGGAAGATCTGAAGCGCGAAGGGTTCCACCCGATCGACAACGTCTCCGTGGTGCTCACCCATGTGAGCGAGGTGATCCGCAACAACCTGCCGCAGCTGCTTTCCTACAAGGACGTGAAGATCCTCATCGATCGCCTCGATCCGGAATACAAGAAACTCGCCGACGAAATCTGCTCGTCCCACATGTCCTATTCGGGCCTGCAGGCGGTGCTCAAGCTGCTCCTGGCCGAGCGCGTCTCGATCCGCAACCTGCACCTCATCCTGGAAGCGGTGGCGGAACTGGCTCCGCACGTCCGCAAGACCGAGCAGATCGTCGAACATGTGCGCGTGCGCATGGCGCAGCAGCTGTGCGGGGATCTTGCCGACAACGGTGTGCTGCGCGTGCTGCGTCTCGGCAGCAAGTGGGATCTCGTCTTCCACCAGGCCCTCAAGCGGGATGCCAAGGGCGAAGTGGTCGAATTCGACATCGATCCGCGCAGTCTGGAGGAGTTTTCCGAGCAGGCCACCAAGGTTATCCGTGAATTCATGGACCGCGGACTGCCTTTCGTGCTTGTCACGTCGCCCGAAACACGGTCCTATGTACGCATGATCATCGAACGTCTGTTCGCGACCCTGCCGGTCCTCTCCCATGTGGAATTGGCCAAGGGGATAGAAATCAAGATACTGGGTTCCATTTCATGATAACCGACCCCCAGGGGACCATTCTTGCCCTGTTCCTCGCCTTTTGCCGCGTGGGCGGGTGCATGATGGTCCTGCCGGGGTTTTCCTCTGCGCGCGTGCCGCCGCTGGTCCGCCTCTTCGCGTCGCTCGGCCTGACCATGGCGCTGTTGCCGATGTTGTGGGACATCATCTATCCGAAGGTCTCGGGCGGGAGCCAGATCGCCTATATCACGCTCATTCTCTCGGAAAGCGCAATCGGGGTCATGTATGGCATGATCGCGCGCTTCTTCACCCTGGGGCTCCAGTTCACCGGTACGGTCCTGACCCAGATGATCGGCTTCAACGCGCCGCCGGCGCCCGACATCCTGGAAGACGTGGCCGAAAACCAGTTGACGAACCTGATCAGCTTCGGCGGGTTGATGGTGCTCTTCGCCATGGATTTCCATCACATGGTCTTCCGCGCCCTGATGGAGTCCTATATCCAGCTTCCCGTCGGCGGTGACATGCATGTGCAAAAGCTGCTGATTTCGCTGACGGATACGGCCCGCGCCACCACGCTGATCATGTTGCGTCTGGCCAGTCCGTTCATCCTTTACGGGCTGATTTTCAACATTTCGATCGGCATGATCAACAAGCTCGCCCAGCAGATCCCGATCTACTTCATCTCGACGCCCTATCTGATCGCCGGCGGCATGTTCATGCTTTATTTGTCCATCGCCGCCATGCTGAAGCAGTTCGCCGACGCGTTCCCGTCGATCTTCCTCGGACTTTAGGAGGCCGCTTGCGATGCCGCCGATTACCCGTTCGGAAAAACTGAAGCGCCTTGTGGCCGTGCAGCGGCATCTGGAAAAGATCGCCGAAAGCGATCTGGCCGCGACCACCCGTCAACGGCAGGAAGTCAACCAGACCATGGACGTGGTCATGGATGCCATTGGCTCGCTGAGCGATCTGCACCGCATGTTCGCCCAGAATTATGCGGGGCGCTTCAGCCGGCTTTCCATCCAGGATGCCCAGTTGGCCGGCATGCAGAATCTGCATGAACGCCGGGTGCTCAAGGAGCGGACCAAGGCCGAGCGCCTGGAAGAGCACATGGTCGACGCGCGCGCCGACGAGCAGCGCGAAAGTGACGACAATGCGATTTACGATCTGATCGATCTCAGCGTGGCCGCCACGACAGCCTCCAGCAAGGTTCAAAAGACATAGTTCTTCTCAACAGGCATTGAGAGGACTTTGCATTGGCTATTTCACCTCCAAGTGATTTGGTGCTCGACGTCGTACGCGCTGCCGATCCGCAGCAGGTTCAGGAAGCGCAGGCTAAGCTCAAGGCCAACCGGGCCGCTTTCCGCGCCACGAGCCTTGCGGATGCGGGGGCCGGCTTCGGTGCATCGCTCGATCAGGTCAGCAGCGCTGCTTTCGATGCGGGCCTTTCCAACGTCCGCCATACCCAGGTCAACCCGGCCGACGTGCCGAAGGCCTACCGCGAATATGAGGCGGTCTTCCTGCAGAATTTCACCAAGTCGATGTTGCCGGATAGCGAAGATGTCTACGGCAAGGGCGTTGCCGGCGACATGTGGAAGAGCATGGCTGCGGAACAGATCGGCTCCGCGCTCGCCCAGGGCCGTGGCATGGGAATAGCCGAGCAGATGTTCGCCCAGGCCGTGGCGCGGCAGCAGGCCCATGGCACGCTGAATGCCGTGACGGACGAAAACGACCGTCAGGCCGCCCTGAGTGCCGTCCGGGACCTGGAGCGCCGCACCTTTGGTCTCTCTTCGACCGACACCGACAAATCCAGCAAAGCATGAATGGAATAGACAATGGAAGTTCTCAACAGCGACTACAGGATCAAATCGGTGCTGGGCCGTCTTGAGCTCATCATCGACAACGAGAACGAGCGGATCGGCAAGGATCCCCAGTTCGATCTGAAGGTATCCAACGCCCACAAGAGCCGTTGCCTGTACGAACTGACCATGCTTTTCCGGGATACGGACCAGCATGATATTGCCCGTTCCTACATGAAGCAGATGCATGACCTGCGCCAGAAGCTGGCCACCAATGCAACGCGCGTCCAGGCTCATCTCGAAGCGGTCCGCGCCGTTGCCGATATCCTGAAGACCGCCATGCAGGATGAGGATGCCGACGGCACCTATTCCCAAGAACAGTTCCGCTACGGGGAAGCCTGATGTTGAAGGTTGTGGCCGCGGGTATCTGGGTGTGCATCGTAGCGCTCGGCGCGGTCTATTTTTCCGTGCAGATGGGCACTGCGCCACCGGTCGATGAGGCCGCTGCCAAGAAGGCGGCGCTTGAGGTGGTCAAGGGCGAGTCGATCACCGTGCCGCTTCTGAAAGATGGAAACGTGACCGGTTACTTCATCGGCCGGATTTCCTTCATGATGGACAAGCAGAAGCTGAACGGCGGCGAGCCGCCCATCACCGAATACATGACCGACGAGCTGTTTTCGCTCCTTGTCGGTAACAGCATGATCGACATTTCCGATCCGAAGGCCTTCAAGCTGGAAGACTTCAAGAAGATGGTCAAGGATGACCTCAACAAGCGACTGGGCGCGGATATCATCGCCGATGTGCTTGTGGAGCAGCTCGACTATCTCTCGAAGGACGACATCCGGATCGGCCAGTCGGGCGGCAAGGCAAAGCCCCCGCAGCAGATCGTGACACCCGAGAAGCTTCCTGCCGCGGAAGGCAGTGCCGAAGGCGGTGCTGCCGGAGGCGAGGCTGCGGCGGGCGGTGAGGCAAAGGCCGCGCCCGAAGGCGAGGCCGCCGCGAAGACCGAATAGCGCTTCCCGAACCCGATCCCCTTATACGCAAGGGCGGGGCCGAAAGGTCCCGCCCTTGCGCTGTTGTAGGGTTAACAGCCTCTTGATGAAAAGCTTCAATTGCAGGTCGCATCGCTAAACGGATTTTCATTTATACTTGATAGATATTCCCCAATAACAACGCATCGATGGAACCCTGATCCTGCCGGTGCGACAAGAAACGGGGTACCGACATGGCGCATGCGCTCGATTTCATTCCGCAGATGGCTCAGAAGCGGCCGGCTTCCCGCTCGCTCAAGGCAAGCGTTCGTCAGGTCTTCGGCCTGGCGGTCTGCGACATGCCCTGGGATCAGGCGCTGAACCATGTGCATGGCCGGATCGGCCGTT
Organism: Gellertiella sp. DMC107; assembly: GCF_056313605.1. Taxonomy (NCBI): domain Bacteria; kingdom Pseudomonadati; phylum Pseudomonadota; class Alphaproteobacteria; order Hyphomicrobiales; family Rhizobiaceae; genus Gellertiella; species Gellertiella sp. DMC107. The sequence continues at coordinate 753,375 of NZ_JBQUZZ010000002.1, forward strand.
CGGGTGCTCCCACGGTCGTCTCGTTCCTCAATGCAGAAAAGTTGGACACCCTGTCAGCGGATCCCGCCTTTCGTGCGGCGCTCTCCGGTCATCTCCTGCTGCCGGAAGGCGAGGGGATTGCCCTTGCGGCCCGCATGCTGACCGGCGAACGCTTCCAGGCCGATCTCGATGCCCGGGATTTCATTCCCGCCCTGATGACCCATGTGGCGGAACCGTTGCGGGTGGGGGTGATCGGTCAGGCTGGGCCCGCGCTCGAAGCGGCTGTTGCCCGTCTGCGCAAGCATGTTCCATGGCACACCTATATCGGGCTCACCCCGGACCGTTTCGATGCTGATCTTCCGGTCGAACGGATGGGCGAAACCCGCTTCGATGTGCTGATCGTGGCGCTGGAGACACCGCATCGGGAAGTGTGGGTCGAACGGCATATCGGCGCGGAAGAGGCCTCTCTGGTTCTCATCAGTGACCGGATTGTCGATGCGCTGTCCGATGAGAGCGGCCGCGCGGGGAAGGCGCGGCTTGGCAAGCTTCTGGCATTGCCATCCCTCCTGTCGAAGATCGGCCGCGAGTGGCTGAGAACGGGCCGCCGCTCCTGACGAGCGGTTTCTTCGCCGGTACTTGTCTTTCATAATTAAGGCTCGGTTAACCATACGCCTTTAGCCTGCAAGGACTGGAGTTCCGTCTCGGGGGCTCTTGCAGGGAACTGGCGTCATGCGTTCGAACACGACAAAACCGGCTGGGGAAAGCCCCGCGTCGCTGCCCGTGGCCGGTCAGGCTGCGCGCTTCGGACGCTCCGCTTTGCTCGTCGCGCTGCTCGCCACCTGCGGTGCGCTCCTGCCGGTCTATCTCCAGATGCAGACGACCGCCGCCACCATGGCGTCCGTCACGCTGTCGGTCCGCGACATGGCGGGCAATCCTCTGCCGGCCACGCTTGCACGCTCCCTGAAAACGATTGCCAGCGAGGAATCCCTCGGCCGGGCGGTGGATTTGCTGGGGCTCGAACGTGACCAGGAGTTTGCCGGCGCCGAGGCCAGCTGGTTGAGCGTCGGTTTCGAAATCCTGTCCGGTCCTGAAGACGGCGCCACAGATCCGAGGCATCGCGCCATTCGCACGCTTTCCCGCCATGTGGCGATCGAGCCGCAGCCGGATGGAAAGAATGCCCGATTGCATGTCACGGCCTCCACATCCGAAAAGGCGGTCAGGATCGCGGAGGCGCTGGCGACCGTCTATTCGGCGGCCACCGAGATCACCGGGGCGGTGCCCGAACGGGACCAGCTTGCCGATGTGGAGCGGGCGGAGACCGCATTGGCCGAATTCCGCACCGCCGTTGGCGGTGACAAGTTGACCGCTGTCCTGATCAAGCGAAGCCGCCTCAAGGGGTTGGACGACCATCGGACCCGCATGACTGCGGACGAAGGCTCGGCTGCCGATCTCAAGGACGCGACCGTCAACGACATTATTTCCGGCAGGCTCGGCGCGGCTGTTGCCGATGACCAGCTGACCTCTCTGGGCAAAGCCTATACCGACGCCTCCATGCAGCTTTCGGCCCTGTCGGTTTCCCTGGGGCCTAAACATCCCCGGCTTCAGCAGGCGCAGGTGGAAGTGGAAAAGGCGCGTGCTGCCCTGCAAGACCGACTGAAGCGCCTCAAGGCGCGCAGTGCCGAGCAGGCAAAATCGGCCCAGCAGATGCTGGCGAACCTGGACGCCCAGCGCAAGGCGCTTCAGGGCGAGATCGCCGCAAGCGGCGTCGATCTTTCACGCTATGATCAACTGATTACCGCGGTGGAGGCGGCGCGAGACCGCGCCCGCGAACCGGCCGCGGCGGAAAAGGCACACCTGCCGATCTTCGATGCCTCTGCCCCGGATACCGTTGAGCCCAAGACCGGCTCCGTTTCCTTCCTGCAGATTCTGAGCGGCGGACTGGCAGGCCTCGGTGCGGCCCTGGCCTTCATCTTTGCGCGCCGGGACCATGCACGGCGTCCCGGCGGCACGAACAAGCCGGCAACTGACAAGCCGCACATGGGCGCGCCGGTCGGGCAGCGCCAGGAGCCCGTCTCGCGCCGTACCGACAGGGCGGATACGCCCAAGCCCGTTGAGCGCAGCCATGCACCGGCGAACCGGCCGGTGCCTCATCTGGTGGACCTGGGGGCCGGTGCTCCGCCGGCGCCGCCGACCAACGCCGCCGACGCCTTGCCAACCGTGGAAAAGCTCCGCAGGGTCGCCCCGCTTCTCTTCGAAGAGGAAAGGGACGAGCAGGAGGTCGAGCGCTTGCGCGAAGAGCTCGCCGAGCTGCGTCGCCGTGTTCTGGTTACGGCAGGCCGGCGTATTTGACATTTCCCGCCGGACGGTAGATGAGCATGTCGGCATAATTAATCCAACTGCTTGCCGCAAACAGACAGCTTTCGGCGCTCCGAGGCCATTCCCCTTGCGCCGTGGACCCTAGACTGATGCGGAGGGCGCGGGCTTGCGGACAGTGGGCGCGCGCGAAGGTCGCGATCGCATCCCGTTGGCGTAGCGACCGGTTAGGTATTGTTTGAGACAAGGCAGGGAGACCTCAAGGTGACGACTGTAATCGATGGTAAGGAAGTGGCCGCGTCGGTGATCGATGCCGTCAAGGCGGCAAGCGCCAGCCTGGAAAAGGAAACAGGCGTCAAGACGGGACTGGCTGTGATCATTGTCGGCAACGATCCGGCAAGCCATGCTTATGTCAGCTCGAAGAGCAAGATGGCAAAGGAGTGCGGCTTCAAGTCGGTCCAGCACACCCTGCCCGAAGAAACCACCCAGGAAGAACTCGCGGCCCTGGTGGCAACCCTCAATCAGGATCCGTCGATTCACGGCATTCTCGTACAGTTGCCCTTGCCGAAACACTTGAACTCCGACCCGATCATCCAGTCCATCCTGCCTGAAAAGGATGTGGATGGCCTGCATGTGGTGAATGCCGGCAAGCTCGCCACGGGAGACGCGGATACCGGTCTCGTCTCCTGCACGCCGGCTGGCGCGATGGTGTTCGTGCGCCGCACCCATGGCGAAGATCTTTCCGGCCTCAACGCCGTGGTGATCGGCCGTTCGAACCTCTTCGGCAAGCCGATGGGCCAGCTTCTTCTGGCCGCCAATGCAACCGTCACCATCGCCCATTCCCGGACCAAGGATCTCGCAAGCGTCTGCCGCAATGCCGATATCCTTGTGGCAGCGGTCGGTCGTCCCGAGATGGTGAAGGCGGATTGGGTCAAGCCCGGCGCCACGGTGATCGATGTGGGCATCAACCGCGTGCCCGCTCCCGAAAAGGGCGAGGGCAAGGCCAAGCTGGTGGGTGACGTCGCGTTTGACGAATGCGCCAAGACCGCAGCCGTCATCACACCGGTTCCGGGCGGCGTCGGTCCGATGACCATTGCCATGCTGATGGCCAATACGGTGATTGCTGCCTGCCGCAAGGCCGGAAAGCCCGCTCCGAAGTTCTGAGTGAAACCGGCAGATCCGTCGCTCCGGCGGCGGATCCGCCGGTTGCTTTGAATATTATTCGAATTTTATATTAAATCAAATCTGTATATTCTCGCTTTTTTTCAGAATTTCTGGTCTGCCTGCTTTCTCCAACTCTCTGTTAAATTTCGCCTGCTAGCGTGAGTTGCCTAGCAAATGTTTGGAGTAGCAGTAGTGCGTATGTCAGCTCCGCCCAGAGAGCACTTCCTCAATCGGGAAGAATCTTTCATGTACGACCGCGAAGCCCGGTTCCAGATGGAGGATACGCTCAATGCCGCGCGTATCGAATATCAGGAACGGGTGGTCACGCATCTGGCCTCGCGCCGCTGCGATCTCGTCCGGGTATCGCCCGCCGGCGCCATCCTGTCGCTTCTGACCCAGTTTCATGTGCCGAAACAGTTCTATCTGGATATTCCGGATGCGCGCATCGCCAAGATCGGCTGCGTGCTTATGAAAACCTTCACCAACAACACCATCGAGGCCCGGTTCCTGAAGCTGCTGACCAAGAAGGAAATGGACCGCATTTTCGTCTTCAGCACGCATCCGGCCCATCGCGATCGGGTTCTGGACGTTCGCAACTGGTAGCGTCTGGCAACATGCTGTGACATTGCGGCCCTCAGGGGTCGCAGCAAGACAGGCCGCCGGGATTGCGCACGACTAGGATATCCTCGCCTGATCGCGTTCGAAGGATTTCCTCCCGGTGATTGTCCGTCCCCGCCCCACACTCCTGCAACTGCTCTACGTCATGCGCGGCTCCATCATCCCGCGCATCCTGCCCCAGATCCTCAGCGTGGCGCTGTTCTCGGCGCTTCTGGTCGCCCTCCACGGGTTTCAGGAAACCCTCATTCCGATTTACGCCGGCGCGCCCTTCGCCCTGATCGGCATCGCCCTGTCCATTTTCCTGAGCTTCCGGAACTCCGCTTGCTATGATCGTTGGTGGGAGGGACGAAAAATCTGGGGGGAGATGGTTTTCACCACCCGGCAGTTGGCCCGGCAAACGCTGGTTCTGGACAAGGCTGGCGATGCGGCCGAGCTCCCGTTGAGACGCCGCATCCTTTACCTTACGATGGGCTTTGCCCAGGCCATGGTCCTCCATCTCCGCGGGAGCGGTGACAGCGAGAAGGTGCTCCGCCTGCTTCCGGAAGATGTGGTCGCGTCCTATCTCGGCAGCCGCAATCCGCCGGATGCGCTTCTCAGGGCACTGGCGCGGGAATTCGCGCTGCTTCAGCAGCAGGGCCGCATCAGCAATATCATTTACCAGGGATTTGACCGCAGCCTTGCAGGTCTGGGGGCGGCGCAGGCCGGTTGTGAGCGCATTCGCAGCACACCCGTTCCCTTCGCCTATACGCTGCTGCTGCACCGGACCGCCTATCTGTTCTGCTTCTGCATGCCCCTGGGCTTCATCAATGCCCTGGGATGGGCGACGCCGCTCGCCGCCGCAATGATCGCCTACGCTTTCTTCGGTCTGGATGCGCTGGGAGACGAGCTGGAAGAGCCCTTTGGCCTTCTCCCCAACGACCTCCCCATCGCAACCCTTGCCGATATCATCGAGATCAATCTGCGCGAGGCCTTGGGAGAGGCCGATCTGCCGCCGCTGCCGGCCCCGGTCAATTTCGTCCTGACCTGAGTTCAGTGGGGTGCCACATAGCCGAACAACGGGTGCTTGATAAGCCCGAGCGTCGCGTTGGGGTTTGTCACCCCCGCAAGGTGATCGACGATCTTTGTCGGTGCGTCCTTGATGAATTCGCACCGGAGAATATCCTTTTCGCGACCCACCACGATGCAGCCGATACCGTGCTGGTACTTCCCGATGAACAGGTAGAAATGCTTGGGGATGTCCTTTGACTGCTCGGTGAAAAGGCGAATGCCGACCTCCGATATATCCTGGGCGAGCACGATATACTGGGCAATGTTCCGGTTGCCCTTGGTCGTAAACAGCACGCGGGCCATGAAGTTGCACTTACGGCGCTCGAAGCGTCTGCGCTCGTATCTCTGTGCAATCCGGGAAAGATAATTCCCTGTGAGATTGTCGCTGCTTGCATCCGGCATTGTATTCCTCCATTCCAAAAGGTGGAAGTAACACGTTCAGGACATTGGCGCCGGATATATACATAGCACAACCACAGTAAATGTCAATTATATCTGAAAATACAAATATTTATAGTATTCGAATTAAGCGAAAGCATAAAATTTTAATGGGGACTTTCAAGAAATATTCGCTCATGCCGGCCGGGCGGAAAAAGCGGATGACGGAGGATGGACAGCGTATCCACGGGATGGAGGAGCGTGGACAGGAAGGCCACCATGGTGGAACTTTCCCGCCGGATGAGCTTGCAGACCAGCCGGTCCTTGTATCGCTGCGCCACAACGCATCCCATGCCATATTGCCGGGCGCCAAGCACGAGGGTGAAGGAATTGGGCAGGAAAATGCAGAGAGGCCCCTGTATCACAATCTCCGTGCGCGAGATTTCCGTGACATCGATGGTCACCTCCTGAATGCGCCGGCATCCATAGGCGCCATAAACGGCAACGGCCTTGAAGTGGCAGGGGAGGCGGTTTGCCGTGCCGGGCATGGGCGCGCCGTTGATCGGACGCGGATCGGCCATCGGCCGGGGTAATTGCTTTGACATTATAAAGTCCTAAAACTCGAAAACAATAAAAAATTAAATGTTAATCATTAACGAAATATGAACGCGCGAAGCGGGCATGTAAAATGCAAAAGGCCCGCCTCCCTCTCGGAAGACGGGCCGTACAAAGGAGAGGAAAGGGGATCAGGCGAAAATGCCCGCTCCTTCATCGGCCGCCCGGGCCAGCATCCGGAAAGGCTCGAACAGCTCCCGCCCCATGCCGAAAGCGTTACCCGACAGATCGATGTGGGCGGGCGTCCGCCGGGCCAGCTCGTCCGCATCGACGAGCAGCTGCAATGTTCCGGCCACGGCATCCAGGCGGATCATGTCGCCGTCGCGGATCAGGGCGATGGGTCCGCCATCCTTGGCTTCGGGTGTCACATGGATCGCTGCGGGCACCTTGCCCGATGCCCCGGACATGCGGCCGTCGGTCACGAGCGCTACCCGGTGGCCGCGATCCTGCAAAACGCCGAGGGGCGGTGTCAGCCTGTGCAGTTCCGGCATTCCATTCGCCTTCGGACCCTGGAAGCGAACCACGGCGATGAAATCGCGGTCGAGCTTTCCGGCCTTGAAGGCGTCCTGAAGTTCCTGCTGGTCGTTGAAAACGATGGCCGGCGCTTCGATGATGTGCCGGTCCGGCTTGACGGCGGAAATCTTGATCACGCCGCGACCGAGATTGCCCGACAGCACCTTGAGGCCCCCATTCGCCTGGAAGGGCTTATCGATGCTGGTGAGCACCTTGGGATCTGCACTTTCCGCCGGAATGGGCTCCCGCAGAACCTCGCCCCTTTGGCCGAGTTTCACGTCGATGGCATAGGACGAGAGGCCCTCGCCGGCAACGGTGCGCACGTCTTCATGCAGCAGCCCGCCCTTCAGCAGTTGCGAGATCAGGTAGCCCATGCCGCCGGCCGCGTGAAAGTGGTTCACATCCGCCAGACCGTTCGGATAGACGCGGGCCAGCAGTGGCACCACGTCGGAAAGATCGGAAATGTCCTGCCAGGTCAGCTTGATCCCCGCCGCCGCCGCCATCGCGACCAGATGCAGCGTATGATTGGTGGAGCCGCCTGTGGCATGCAAACCGACCACGCCATTCACGATGGACCGCTCGTCGATCATCTCGCCGGCAGGCGTGAATTCATTGCCTGACGCGGTGATCTGCAGCGCGCGCTTGGCAGCCTCGCGGGTGAGCGCATCGCGCAGCGGCGTGCCCGGATTGATGAAGGACGCGCCCGGCAGATGGAAACCCATGATCTCCATCAGCATCTGGTTCGAATTGGCGGTTCCGTAGAAGGTGCAGGTACCCGGCCCGTGATAGGACTTGGACTCCGCCTCCAGCAGCTCGGCCCGGCCCACCTTGCCCTCGGCATAGAGCTGGCGGATGCGGGACTTCTCGTCGTTCGGCAGACCTGACGTCATGGGCCCGGCGGGCACGAAGACCGCGGGTAGATGCCCGAAGGCCAGCGCGGCGATGACCAGACCGGGAACGATCTTGTCGCAGACACCCAGATAGACCGCGGCATCGAACATGTTGTGCGAGAGGCCGATGCCAGCCGCCATGGCAATCACGTCGCGCGAGAACAGCGAAAGCTCCATGCCGGGCTGGCCCTGGGTCACGCCATCGCACATGGCGGGAACACCGCCGGCCACCTGGGCCACGCCCCCGGCTTCCCGCGCCGCTTCGCGAATGAGGGCCGGGTAGGTCTCGAAGGGCTGGTGGGCCGAAAGCATGTCATTATAGGCGGTGATGATGCCGAGGTTCAGCACCTGGTCGCCGGCGAGCGCCTGCTTTTCGGCGGGCGAACAGACGGCGAAACCATGGGCGAGATTGCCGCAGGAAAGAACCGCGCGATGCGGCCTCTTGGAAGCGGCGGACCTTATACGGTCGAGATAGGCCTCGCGGCCCGGCTTCGAGCGTTCGACGATCCTTTTGGTGATGGCGGAAATGCTGGCATGCGGTGTCTGGGAGGACATGGGCTTGCTTCCGTTCTGGGGCGCGGCTCGGGCGGAAATGCACCTGGCTTTCCGCAACCGAACCGGGCGGGCTGGACGACGGACGCGGCTTCAGCGCGTCCGGGAGGGCACTCAGGGCGCCCAGTAAATGTCTGTTTCCGTCGCCGCGCGGAACAGCACGGCGCGGATCGGCATGTCGGCTTCGCTGCCGCCGGCCTCGGCCTTCGCCAGCACCTCGCGCTTCGATTGCCCCTCGATGTGGAGGATCAGCAACCGCGCATCCTGAAGCCTGCGGAAACTGAAGGTCAGGCGGGTTTCGCCCGCTCCCGCGGCTTCCATGGTGAGGATGGGGCTTTCCGTGCCAGGATCAAGCGCCTGCGACAGATGGTTGCCGCCCGGAAAAAAGGAGGCGGTATGGCCGTCACCGCCCATGCCGAGGATCACCACATCGAACGGGGCGGCGAGCGCGCCGGCTTCTTCTGCCGCCTTCCGCGCCGCTTCTTCCGCATCCGCAGCCGGGTGATAGAGCGGCAGGAACCGGGCGGATGCCGCCTCGTTCCGCAACAGACGCTCGGCCACCAGCGCATGGTTGGAGCGGGGATTGTCCTTCGGCACGAAGCGCTCGTCCACCAACGTCACATCCACCTTGTCCCAGTCGAGCGGGCGGGTGGAAAGCGCGTCGAAGAAACGGCCGGGCGTGGTGCCGCCGGAAACCGCAATCGATGCCCGGCCGCGGGCGGCGATGCCCTCGGAAAGTTGGGCTGCAACCCTGTCCGCCATGGCCTCTGCGAGGCCGGCGCCATTCTCGTAGGCGTGAAACCGGCTCATGGCGATCATCCCACCTCGTGCCAGGTACGGCCATCCCGCTCGATCAGCGCGATGGCATGGCTCGGGCCCCAGGTGCCGGCCGTATAGCCCTGCACGGCCTGTCCGGTGGCATCCCATCCCTTCAGGATCGGATCGACCCATTTCCACGCGGCCTCCACCTCGTCCCGCCGCATGAACAGCGTCTGGTTGGAGCGGATGACGTCCGTCAGCAGGCGTTCATAGGCATCCGGATTGCGGACGCTGAAGGCTTCGGCGAAGGTCATGTCCAGCGACACATGGCGAAGGCGCATGCCCCCAGGACCGGGATCCTTGATCATCAGCCACTGCTTGACGCCCTCGTCGGGCTGCAGGCGGATGACGAGCTGGTTGGCGGTGATCCGCCCGGCCGCATCGTCGAAAATGGAGTGCGGAATCGGCTTGAAGCTGATGACGATCTCCGACATGCGGCTGGCGAGCCGCTTGCCGGTGCGCAGGTAGAAGGGCACGCCCGCCCAGCGCCAGTTGCCGATCTCGGCCTTGATGGCGACGAAGGTCTCCGTGTTCGAGACCCCGCCCTCCAGCTCTTCCAGATAGCCCTTCACCGGGCCGCCAGCGGAGGCGCCGGCGCGGTACTGGCCACGAACGGTCAGCTTTTCCACGTTGGAATTGTCGATCGGCTTCAGCGCGCGCAGCACCTTCAGCTTCTCGTCGCGTACGGCTTCCGCTTCCAGCGAGGAAGGGGCTTCCATCGCCACGAGGCAGAGAAGCTGCAGCATGTGGTTCTGCACCATGTCGCGCAGCGCGCCGGCCTTGTCGTAATAGCCGGCCCGGCCTTCGAGGCCCACCGATTCCGCCACGGTGATCTGCACGTGGTCGATGTGGTGCGAATTCCACAACGGCTCATAGAGCGCATTGGCAAAGCGCAGCGCCATCAGGTTCTGCACCGTCTCCTTGCCGAGATAGTGGTCGATGCGGAAGATCTGCTCTTCGCGAAACACCTTGCCGATGGTGTTGTTAAGTTCCAGCGCCGAGGCGAGATCGCGCCCGATGGGCTTTTCCACCACGATGCGGGACTGTTTGGTGATCAGCTTGTGATCGCGGATCTGCTCCGCGATCGGGCCGAAAAGGGCAGGGGCAACCGCCAGATAGAAGGCGCGGATGCGCTCCTTGCCCTCGTCCAGCACATCCCGCAGCTTGTCCCAGCCCTGTTCGGACTTTGCATCGACGGACACGTAGAAAAGGCGGGCGCAGAAGTGCTCCACTTCCTCATCCTTGTATTCTTCGCCCTTGAGGTGCTCCTTCAGAGCGGTGCGTGCATAGGTACGATATTCCTCGTTGGTCATCGGCGCGCGCGAGGCACCGATGATGCGGGTCGGCTCGCTCAGCTGGCCGTCCATCTGCCGATGATAGAGTGCGGGAAGCAGCTTGCGCTCCGCAAGATCTCCGGTGCCGCCGAAGACGACGCAATCGAAAGGCTCGACGGGAATGAATTGGCTGGTCATGCTCATACTCCGTAAAGGGATGCTTCAGCTCATAATCTAATCGATTTAAAAAAGCCAGACTTGCCCGGCGCAAATCTGGCTTCGTCATCAAAAAATCACAGCCGGTCGAGCAGGGCATACCAGCTGAGGGCCAGAAACAGGAGCGGCGCCCTCAAGGACGGTCCGCCCGGGAAGGGCGGAATCTTCAGGTCTCGATAGAGTTCGAGGTCGGTCCTGTTGCCGGTAATATCGTCCGCATAGAGCTTTCCGCAGTAATTCGCCAGCATGACGCCATGGCCCGAATAGCCGCCGATGGAGGTGACGCCCGGCATCACCTCCCGGACGAAAGGCTTGCGCGGCAGGGTGATGCCCACCGATCCGCCCCAGGAATGGGTGATCTCGATATCGGCGAGCTCGGGATAGATTTCCGCGATCTGCCGGCGGATATGGATCGAGATATCGGCGGGATTGGCGGCCGTATAGGCCTCGCGCCCGCCGAAGATCAGGCGCCCGTCCCGGGATTTGCGGAAATAGCGAACCATGAAGCGGCTGTCGGCAATGGCTTCGCAACCGGGAAGCACACGCGGATGGCGCTCCAGTGGAACGGTGGCCCCGATAAAGGACCGTATCGGCATGACATGGGCGGCGGTGACCGGCTCCAGCCCGTCGATATAGCCGTTGGCGGCGATCAGCACCCGGTCGGCGCTGACGGTGCCTTTCGGCGTATCCACCAGCGTCTTGCCGCCAGCCTGCCGGATGGCTGTTGCCCGGGTCATTTCGTGCAGGCTGGCCCCGGCGTCCGCGGCCACCCGCGCCAGCCCGATCACCAGCTTCAGCGGGTGGATATGGCCGGTACCGCTGTCATAGACCCCGCAGGAAAACCGGGTGGAGCCCACCCGTTCCTCCGTTTCGCGCCGGTCCATGAAACGCATCGGCGCATAGCCGTAGCGCCCCGCCATGATATCGGCGGTGCGGCGGTATTCGTCTTCCTTGCCCTGCTTGTGGCAAACGCTCATGTAGCCGGGCATGTAATCCATATCGATGTCATGCCGGGTGGCGAAGTCGAGGAGATGGCGCTTGGCCCGCTCCGCCATCTCGAAAAGCGCCTTGGTGCGCTCGAAACCGAATTCGGATTCCATCTCGTCCGGCCAGGCCCGCTGTCCGGTCCCGATCTGGCCGCCATTGCGTCCCGAGGCCCCGTCACCGAAGCGGGCTGCCTCGATGAGGACCACCGAAACACCCGCTTTTGCGAGATTATAGGCCGCCTGAAGGCCCGTATAGCCGCCGCCGACAATGGCGACGTCCGCTTGCCGCGCGCCGTCGAGGGCCGGATAAACCGGCCGCTCGCCCGCGCTCGCCTGATACCAGGAAAGTCCCGGCGCGATGGGGCTCTGCCACATGGGAGAACCTCAGACGTTCAGAAGCAGGAATTCCCGCTCCCAGGGACTGATCACCTGCATGAAGGTCTCGAACTCGCCCCGCTTCAACCCGGCATACATGCCGACGAATTCCGAGCCGAGGCATCCCGCAAGACTGGGCTCGGCCTCCATCAGCGCAACGGCCTCCAGCAGGCCGCGCGGCAGATCGATTTCGCCTTCGTTCACGGTCCCTTCCGAATGGGGTGTCGGCTGGATTTCGTTGACCATGCCCAGATAGCCGCAGGCAAGCGACGCCGCGAGCGCCAGATAGGGATTGGCATCCGAACCGGGAAGGCGGTTTTCCACCCGCCGCGCGGCCGGACCCGAAACCGGGATGCGGAAGGCGGTCGTGCGGTTGTCATAGCCCCAGGCCGTGTTCACCGGGCTCGACATGCCTGGCGTCAGGCGGCGGTAGGAGTTCACATAGGGCGCCATCATGGCAAGCGCGTTCGGTACATAGCGCTGCATGCCACCCACGAAATAACGGAACAGGCTGGATTCAGATCCGTCCGCATCCGAGAAGATGTTCTTTCCCGTCTTCGCATCCACCACGGACTGGTGGATATGCATGGCGGAGCCCGCCTGACCCTGCAGCGGCTTTGCCATGAAGGTCGCGTAGATCCCATGCTTGAGCGCCGCCTCGCGGATCGTGCGCTTGAACATGAAGACCTGGTCCGCCAGCTCCAGCGGATCGCCGTGGCTGAGGTTGATTTCCAGCTGCGCCGGACCCTCTTCGTGAATGAGCGTGTCGATTTCCAGGCCCTGTTTCTCGGAGAAGGCATAGATGTCGTCGATCAGCTCGTCGAATTCGTTGACGCCGGCAATGGAATAGCCCTGCCCACCCAGAATGGTGCGGCCCGAGCGGCCCTTCGGCGGTTGCAGCGGATAATCGGGGTCCTCGTTCATGGCGACCAGATAGAATTCGATTTCCGGCGCCACGACGGGCTTCCAGCCCTTCGCTGCATAGAGGTTCATCACCCGGCGCAGCACGTTGCGGGGCGTGTAGGTCGTCATATCGCCATCGATATCGACAACGTCGCAGATCACCTGCGCAGTGGGATCCTCTTCCCACGGGACGATGGCAAGGGTCGAGAGGTCGGGGATCAGCTTCAGGTCGCTGTCGCGGGCATCGTAGCGGAAGCCGCCGGATTCATCGGGATATTCCCCGGAAATCGTGTGCCGGAAGACGGCATTCGGAAGGGCAAGCGATGTGGATGCATTGAACTTGGAGGTCAGCATCATCTTGCCACGGGCGACGCCCGCAAGATCGGGCGTAATGCATTCGATATCTTCTATGCCTCGGGCCCGGAGCCATTCTCCGGCTTCTTTCCAGTTTGTGACGCCTCGCAGCGACTGGGCGGCGGCATTGTCCGCGTTTTTGGATTTGGATGATTTATCTGCTTTGCTTTTTTTCAGGGGCATGTCCCACCAGTTGGACGTTGATAATGCAAAACATCATATCCGCTCAAAAAAAATAAGCGAGGGGGGCCGTATATTGACTTCGGCGCTTTTCCGGGGGAACAGGGTGCTTTTTTAAAGGGAAAGAGGCCTTCTTGGCAGAAAAAGTCGATGTTCTGGTGCTGGGTGCCGGCGCCGCCGGGCTGATGGCTGCCATTCGGGCTGGCCAGCGGGGACGGCGCGTGCTGGTTGTCGACCATGCCGCAAAGCCGGCGGAGAAGATCCGCATTTCCGGCGGCGGACGCTGCAATTTCACCAATATCCATGCGGGGCCGAAGGCCTATCTCTCCGCCAATCCGCATTTTGCCAAATCCGCCCTTGCCCGATACACGCCGGCCGATTTCATCGCCCTGGTCGATCGTCACCGCATCGCCTGGCACGAGAAAACCCTCGGCCAACTCTTCTGCGACACCAGCGCGACCGAGATCATCCGCATGCTGCTGTCCGAGCTCGAGGCGGCCGGTGGACGGCTGAAGCTCTCCACCGTGATCGGCGAAGTCGAGAAGACCGAAGGCGGCTTCCGCGTCAGTCTGGGAGATGCAGGCGATGTAGAGGCCGCTTCCCTCGTCGTCGCGACTGGCGGCAAGTCGATCCCGAAAATGGGGGCGACGGGTCTTGCCTATCAGATTGCCGAAAAATTTGGCCTGCCGCTTGTCGAAACCCGTCCGGGTCTCGTGCCCCTGACCCTCGATCCGAGACTGCTGGAAGCACTGGCCCCGCTTTCGGGCGTGGCCGTCGATTCAGAGGTTCGCCATGGCAAGACCGCTTTCCGCGAGGCCCTGCTCTTTACCCATCGCGGCCTGTCCGGCCCCGCCATCCTGCAGATTTCGTCCTATTGGCGCGAAGGCGACAGCATCACGCTCGCCATCGAACCGGATGTCGATCTCTTCGGTCTCCTGAAGGAGGCAAAATCCGGACGCGGCAAGCAGGCCTTGCAAACGGTGCTGGCCGAGCATGTGCCGAAGCGCCTCGCCCAGCATGTGGCGGAAAGCCTGTCGCTTGACCGACCGCTTGCCGATCTCCCCGACAAGGCCCTTCAGAAGGCCGCCGATGCCCTGCAGCACTGGCAGATCGTGCCCGGCGGTTCGGAAGGATACCGGACGGCGGAAGTCACCCTCGGGGGGATCGACACCCGCGCGCTCGACAGCCGCAGCATGCAGGCAAAGGCGGTGCCGGGTCTGTTCTTCGTGGGCGAATGCGTCGATGTCACGGGCTGGCTCGGCGGCTATAACTTCCAGTGGGCCTGGGCTTCCGGCCATGCGGCGGGCGAGGCGGTCTGAGAGGCGCTGGCACAAACTGCCGCAGGTCTTTCATCCGTAACATTCCTGACTTGCAGGGACGGTGAGGGCGGTTCATAGTACTGTCATGGCAGGAATGATTTGGATCGCTCCTGCGTGGTTTAATGCTTGTTAATGGACTAATGTCATCCTGTTTCATGGCCACTTGCCGATAGCGTCTCCCAAGGGCTGTGCGGGCGAAACGGTCTTCAAGGATCAGGGTGTTCAGGTTCAGGAAGGGTAACCAGTCATGAAAGAGAACCGTCGTCGCGCTCGCGCCATTGCCATAGCCGCTACCGAGAAGCATAGCCGCGAGGCTCTGCTGCGCATCGGTTACCTCACCGGTATCGTTCTCTTTTTCGTCGGCGTCGCCTTCAGTTATTTTGGCTGATTGCCTTTTCCCTTAAGGGATGTCGGTGTCCGTGGCTCACGGACGCTTCTGCGGCACGCATGATGTGGCCGGCGGCGCCTTCTGCGCCTGGATCTTCTCTCGCAATTCGACCCTGCCCTTAGAAATGCGTCCGCGCAGGTCTTCCGCCATGCCGTCCCGTACGGCGTGAGAAAGACACTGCGCGGACCATAAACCCGGCAGCAGGGAGCCAGGCTTGAATTGCGAAAGGTCCCGCCTTGGCGGCGGGACCTTGTCTCAGGCCGTCGGGCCCTGGGTCAGGATGACGGGGATCAGCAGATCGCCCCAGTTGCCGCCGCCGCCGTGATGGCGGGCAGAGCGCACGAGCTCCACGGAAACACCGGCATCCACGGCCTTCATCACGGACTGGTTCAGGCGATGCAGGTCGTTGGCCACCATGCGGATCATGGCCTGCTGGTCTGCGCTCATGGCCGATGCCTGTTCCTCGGCCCGTTCTTTAACGCGTGTCTGCGGTGCCATCGGGATACTCCTTGTTTGTTGGCGTTGCAGTGTGCCATCGCCTTGCGGCGGTGGCGGAAGCGGCGGGCTGGGCTCTTGATCTAGAAGGCCCGCCACTCCGGATTTGGATGCTTACTCGGCGGCCGGCTTGAACTGAGCCGTCTCGGTCGATTCCTTCATGGCGGTCGTCGAGGACTTGCCGCCGGAGATGGCGACGGAGACCGCGTCGAAATAGCCGGTGCCGACTTCGCGCTGGTGCTTGGTGGCGGTGTAGCCATTGGCTTCCGCTGCGAATTCCGCCTGCTGCAGCTCGGAATAGGCGGCCATCTGGCGATCCTTGTAGCCGCGGGCCAGCTCGAACATGCCGTAGTTCAGCTGGTGGAAGCCGGCGAGCGTGATGAACTGGAACTTGTAGCCCATGGCGCCCAGTTCCTTCTGGTACTTGGCGATGGTCGCGTCATCCAGGTTCTTCTTCCAGTTGAAGGACGGCGAGCAGTTATAGGCGAGCTTCTTGCCCGGATGGGCCTTGTGCACGGCTTCGGCGAACTTGCGGGCCTGCTCGAGGTCCGGCTTGGAGGTTTCCATCCAGATCAGGTCGCAATAGGGTGCATAGGCGATGGCGCGGGCGATGCAGGGCTCGATGCCGTTCTTCACCTGATAGAAGCCTTCGACCGTGCGGCCGGCATCGTAATCGACGAAGGGCTGGTCGCGTTCGTCGATGTCGGAGGTGAGAAGCTTGGCGGCTTCGGCATCCGTGCGGGCGATGATCAGCGTCGGCGTGCCCATGACGTCGGCGGCGAGGCGCGCGGCGGTCAGGTTGCGGATGTGGGCTGCGGTCGGGATCAAAACCTTGCCGCCCAGATGACCGCACTTCTTTTCGGAAGCGAGCTGGTCTTCATAATGAACGCCGGCAGCGCCAGCTTCGATGAAGGCCTTCATGATCTCGAAGGCATTGAGCGGGCCGCCGAAGCCGGCTTCCGCATCGGCAACGATCGGGGCGAACCAGGTGTCGACCGAAAGGCCATTGCCTTCCTGCGTCTCGATCTGGTCGGCGCGCTGCAGCGTGCGGTTGATGCGCTTGGCAAGCTCCGGAGCGGCATTGGCCGGATAGAGCGACTGGTCCGGATACATGGCCGAGGCGGTATTGGCATCGGCGGCAACCTGCCAGCCGGAGAGGTAGATGGCCTTCAGGCCGGCGCGGACCATCTGCATGGCCTGGTTGCCCGAGAGCGCGCCGAGCGCGTTGACGAAGTCTTCCTCGTGGATCAGCTTCCACAGGCGGTTCGCGCCCATTTCGGCGAGCGTGTACTGGATGTTGACCGAACCGCGCAGACGCTTGACGTCCTCGGCGGTGTAGGTGCGCTCGATGCCATCATAACGGCCCTTCGGGGCGTTGGGAATGAGGTTGTAAAAATCAGTCATATCCATACTCCATCGTCTGGCCGGTTGCCCGGATGAATGGTGCGC
Source organism: Gellertiella sp. DMC107 (assembly GCF_056313605.1). Classification (NCBI taxonomy): domain Bacteria; kingdom Pseudomonadati; phylum Pseudomonadota; class Alphaproteobacteria; order Hyphomicrobiales; family Rhizobiaceae; genus Gellertiella; species Gellertiella sp. DMC107. Next base: position 770,202 of record NZ_JBQUZZ010000002.1, read on the forward strand.
CTGGGACAGCTTCACCGCGTTTTGATGTGACTGGTTTTACACTGCACTGCGAAAAGCCGCCAGAAAAATACGGAAAAACCGTCTGTTAAAAGGGTTATGATGTCTTGCCTTTGACAAGCGAGCCTTGTAAATTTGTAAAAAATGTAAATCCACCACTCCGACCAAAGTTGTAAAAGGCGTGACAAATGGCGGAAAACAAGATCTTCGCAGGGCCGCGTCTGCGCCGCATCCGCAACGGATTGAACCTGACCCAGACGGCCATGGCCGAGGCGCTGGAAATTTCCCCCTCCTATCTCAACCTGATCGAGCGGAACCAGCGGCCTTTGACGGTGCAGCTGCTCCTGAAGCTGGCGACCGTCTACAAGGTGGATCTGGACGAGCTGCGCGGGGCGGGAGCGGATGTCGCGGGCGGGCTGCGGGAAGTCTTCGGCGACCCGCTCCTGGCGGGCGAGTTGCCGGGCGACCAGGAACTGATCGAAATATCGGAAGCGGCGCCGAATGCGGCGAATGGCATCGTCAAGCTCTACCGGGCCTATCGCGAGCAGGCGGCGCGCCTGTCCGATCTCGCAGAGCTGCTTGCCCGCGAAGGGCATGACACGTCGCTGTCCGGTACGCGGCTGCCCATGGATGAGGTGCGGGAAGTTCTGGAGCGACGGCCGAACTACTTTGCGGCGATCGACGAGGCCGCCGAGGCTTTTTCGAAGCGTCTGGGAACGGGCGATGGCCTGCTTCACCCGCTGAAGGAATGGATGCGGACCGAGCACGGCATCGTGGTGCGCACCCTGCCTGTACATGCCATGCCGAACCAGCGCCGCCGGTTCGACCGGCACTCCATGCGGCTTTTCATATCCGAGCGGCTCTCGGTGCCTGACCAATTGCGGGAAATTGCCCAGGAGGCAAGCCTGCTCGCCCTCAGGAGTGAAATTCTGGACACGCTGGAAGCGCTGCCGCTATCCGGCAATGAGGCGCGCCGCATCGCCCGTTTCGAGCTTGCCCGTTACGCGGCGCTGGCCCTGATGATGCCCTATGGGGAGTTCCTGACCCAGGCACAGCGTCTGCGCTACGATCTCGATCTCCTGCGCGTGCGTTTCGGCGTTTCCTACGAGCAGGCAGCCCATCGGCTGACGACCCTGCAGCGCCCCGGCGCAACCGGCATCGCCTTTTTCCTGATGGAAGTGGATCACGCCGGAAACCGCCTGAGAAGGGCGGGAGCGCAGGGCTTTCCCCAGTCCCGTTTCGGCGGGGCCTGCCCGAAGCTGAATATCCACAGCACCTTTTCGCAACCGTCCCAGATTCTCGTGGATCAGGCCGAAATGCCCGATGGCTTGCGCTATCTCATCGTGTCGCGAACCCTGGAGGGGCCGCATGTCGCCTTTCAGGAAAGGGTTCGCCGGACGGCGCTTCTGCTGGCCTGCGATGCTGCCCAGGCAGACGATACCGTCTATGGCCAGGCCATCCGCGGCGGCGTACCCCTGTTGCCCATCGGCACGGCCTGTCGCCTCTGCGAAAGGCAGGGTTGTCTTTCGCGCGCCGAACCTCCCGTCACCCGGCCGCTTGGCCTCGACGAAATGGTGGCGGGCCTGAGCGCCTTTGATTTCCAATAGGTTCGGATCGGCCAAAACTTAACAGGATATTAGATTCTGGAAGCCCCCCCTTGCCGGGTTCGGTTTTCCTACTTAGTCTTCCTCACAGGCAACAAGGTCAGCCGAGGACCATAAGAACCGCCCGGCTGCCCTTAAAACGGGAGACCATCATGAAGTTCAAACGGACAATGACGTTTGCGCTGGCGACCCTCGTGGCGTCCGCATTCGCACATGCCGAAGACCGTGTCGTTAACGTTTTCAACTGGTCGGATTATATCGACAACAGCATCATTCAGGATTTCGAAAAGGAAACCGGAATCAAGGTCGTCTACGACGTCTTCGACTCCAACGAGATCCTGGAAACGAAGTTGCTTGCCGGCGCCTCCGGCTATGATGTCGTCGTGCCGACCGCCATCTTCCTGTCCCGTCAGATCCAGGCGGGCGTGTTCCAGAAGCTGGACAAGTCCAAGCTTCCCAATATCAAGAACATGTGGGACATGGTTGCCACGAGAACGGCGATCTATGACCCGGGGAATGAATATTCCATCAACTACATGTGGGGCACCACCGGCATTGGCTACAACAAGGCCAAGGTGAAGGAACGGCTCGGCACCGATGTGATCGACAGCTGGAAAGCCGTGCTGGACCCGGAAAATGCCAAGAAGCTCTCGGATTGCGGCATCTATATGCTGGATTCGCCGACCGACATCCTGCCAAGCGTGCTGAAATATCTGGGCCTCGATCCCGATTCCAAGAAGCCGGATGATCTGGCCAAGGCGGAAGAAGCCATGCTGGCTGTCCGTCCCTATATCCGCAAGTTCCATTCCTCCGAATATATCAATGCGCTTGCCAATGGCGACATCTGCGTCGCGGTCGGCTGGTCCGGCGATATTTTCCAGGCCCGCAACCGTGCCACCGAGGCCAAGCAGGGCGTCGAAATCGGCTATTCGGTGCCCAAGGAAGGCGCGCTGATGTGGTTCGACCAGATGGCGATCCCGGCCGATGCCCAGCATGTGGAGGAAGCGCATGAATTCCTCAACTACATCATGCGTCCCGATGTGGCCGCAAAGGCGTCCAACTTCGTTGTGTATGCCAACGGCAACAAGGCCAGCCAGGAGCTGATCGACAAGACCATTACCTCCGACCCGGCCGTCTACCCCGACGACGCAACGCTTGCCAATCTCTTCACCACCACGCCCACCAGCCCCAAAGACCAACGTTCGGTCACCCGGGTCTGGACCAAGATCGTGACGGGCCAGTAGAGACATGGACAACCCCGGCCCTGCAAAGAGCCGGGGTTTTTAACGACAAGAGCGAACCAACGCCTCTAGGGGACAATCATGAAATCTCTGGGAAACATCCGGCGCTCCTTTGCGCCCTGGAATGATCCATCCGCCAAACCTTTCATCACCTTCGAGAACATCACGAAAGCCTTCGGCAGCTTCGTCGCGGTCAACGATCTGACCCTGCACGTATTCCAGAAGGAATTCTTTGCGCTGCTCGGCGCTTCCGGTTGCGGCAAATCCACCCTGCTGCGCATGCTGGCCGGCTTCGAAACGCCCACCAGCGGGCGCATCCTGCTCGACGGTCAGGATCTCTCCGGAATCCCGCCCTATCGCCGGCCTGTCAACATGATGTTCCAGTCCTATGCGCTCTTTCCGCATATGAGTGTCGCAAAGAACATTGCCTTCGGCCTGAAGCAGGACAAGATGCCGAAGTCCGAGATCGACGACCGCGTGGCGCAGATGCTGAAGCTCGTCAAGCTCGAACAGTTCGGCAAGCGCAAGCCGCATCAGCTCTCCGGCGGCCAGCGGCAGCGCGTGGCGCTGGCCCGTTCGATTGCCAAGCGCCCGAAGGTGCTGCTTCTCGACGAACCGCTCGGCGCGCTCGACAAGAAGCTGCGCGAGGAAACCCAGTTCGAGCTGATGGACCTCCAGCAGGAGCTTGGCCTGACCTTCATGGTGGTGACCCATGACCAGGAAGAGGCCATGACCATGGCCGACCGCATCGCCATCATGGACCGCGGCCAGGTCATGCAGGTGGCGACGCCTGCGGAAGTCTATGAAGCGCCCAATTCCCGTTTCGTCGCCGATTTCATCGGCTCCGTCACGCTGTTCGAGGGCAAGGTGGAAAAGGTCGACGGCACCCGCGTCGAGATCGCCGCGACCGATGGCTTTACGGTCAGGGCGGAAAGCGCCGTTTCCGTTCAGCCCGGCGCCACGGTCTTCTATGCGATCCGTCCGGAAAAGATCCGCCTCTCCAAGGCCCCTCCCACCGATCCCTCGGTCAATGCGGCAGAGGGCGAAATCTGGGACATCGCCTATCTCGGCGACATGACCGTGTTCCACGTCCGGCTTGCCTCCGGCAAGGTCATCAAGATCTCGCAGATGAATGCGACGCGCGAGGCCGAAGAGCCCTTCGGCTGGGACGAGAAGGCCTGGGTGTCCTTCCCGGCCAATGCCGGCATCGTGCTGGCCGGCTGAGGAGGACCAAGCCATGAACCCCGTCCGTTGGATCACGAGCCGGCTGGTCATCCTGGTGCCCTATGCCTGGCTGCTGATCTTCTTCCTCATTCCCTTCTTCATCGTCTTCAAGATCTCGCTTTCGACGACGGCGATCCAGATGCCGCCTTACGTGCCGGTCTTCGACGGTACGGATTTCTGGGCCAAGCTGAAGGAACTATCCTTCGACAATTATGTCTGGTTGACGGAAGACCCGCTCTATTACCGGGCCTATCTCTCCTCGGTCATGATTGCGGCGGTCTCGACCGTTCTCACCCTGCTGGTTGCCTATCCGGTTGCTTATGGCATGGCGCGGGCGCCCTCGACGATCCGCCCGACGCTGCTGATGTTGGTCATCCTGCCCTTCTGGACGAGCTTCCTGATCCGCGTTTATGCCTGGATCGGCATCCTGAAGCCGGAAGGCCTGCTCAGCCAGCTGCTGATCTCCATGGGCGTCATCAGCGAACCCCTGCAGATCCTCAACACCAATACCGCGATCTTCATCGGCATCGTCTATTCCTATCTGCCCTTCATGGTGCTGCCGATCTATTCGGCGCTGGAAAAGATGGATTATTCGCTGATCGAGGCTGCGGAAGACCTTGGCTGCACGCCAACGGGGGCTTTCTGGAAGGTCACGTTCCCGCTTTCCATTCCCGGGGTCATTGCCGGCTGCTTCCTCGTCTTCATTCCGGCGGTGGGCGAGTTCGTCATCCCTGACCTGCTCGGTGGCTCCTCGACCCTCATGATCGGCAAGACGCTGTGGAACGAGTTCTTCTCGAACCGCGACTGGCCCGTCTCCTCCGCCGTGGCGGTCGTGCTCCTGCTCATCCTCGTCATCCCCATCGTGTTCTTCCAGAATGCGCAGGCCAAAGCCGAGGAGGCCGGAAAATGAACACCACCTGGAGCCGTTTCAACATTCTCTCGGTGGTGCTGGGCTTTGCCTTTCTCTACCTGCCGATCCTCATTCTCATCATCTTCTCCTTCAACGAGTCGAAGCTGGTGACGGTCTGGGGCGGTTTTTCGACCAAATGGTATGTGTCCCTCTTCTCCAATCAGGGGATCATGGATGCGGCCTGGGTGACCATCCGGGTGGGTCTGCTGTCCGCCACCATCGCTACCGTGCTGGGAACCCTGGGGGCGCTCGCGCTCAACCGCTTCACCCGCTTCCGGGGGCGCATGCTGTTTTCGGGCATGATCTATGCGCCGCTCGTCATGCCGGAAGTCATCACCGGTCTTTCCCTGCTGCTGCTTTTCGTGGCGGTGGATTTCGACCGTGGCTTCTGGACCGTGACGCTGGCCCATGTGACGCTCACCATGTGCTTCGTGGCGGTCGTCGTACAGTCTCGCCTGGTGACCTATGACCGCTCGCTGGACGAAGCGGCGATGGATCTCGGCGCAACGCCGGTCAGCACCTTCTTCCAGGTGACGCTGCCGGTCATCCTGCCGGCCGTGGTTTCGGGCTGGATGCTGGCCTTCACCCTGTCGCTGGACGACCTGGTGATCGCGAGCTTTACCTCGGGTCCGGGCGCAACGACGTTGCCGATGAAGATCTATAGCCAGGTCCGCCTCGGCGTCACCCCGGAGATCAATGCGGTGTCCACACTCATGATTGCGGTGATCGCGATCGGTGTCGTGGCCGCGTCGATCGTCACCAAGCGCCAGGAACTGCAGCGCCAGCGCGATGAGCGGATGGCGATGAGCATGGCCTGAAGAAAGCGTTCCACAAGAGAAGGAAAGGCCGGCGCTTGGCGCCGGCTTTTTCATTCCTCCCGCGAGGGCAGGAAGAGATAGGTAAACAGCCAGATGGGCACCACCACTAGCGCGCCAAGCGCCAGCCTTGGCATTGCCCATGCGGTCGACCGGGCGAGAAAATTCGCCACATCGTCCCGGGTCAGGCTTGCCGCCTGAAGAAGACTGTCTTCGGTGATGCCGAAAATACCCAGCAGCCATCCCGCTATCAGCGATGCAAAGGCCAGCTTGATCAATCCCCATACGATTCTGCGCATCGGCCGATCCCCCTGAACGACGATTCGCAAATATTATTATTCGTTGAACTTGCGCAGAGGAATCCCCCTGCATCGATGCCGTGCCGTTCCTGAGACAGGAGGCGGTGGCAGGCGCGCTAGCAGGCTCCGGTCGCCTCTTTATAATGCAATGCAGCATGATATAAACGGTGCAAAATTTCGAGGAGGACGGAATGATCGAGGACAAGCCGCTTTGGGTACCGTCGGAGGATTTCAAGGCAGGCACGCCCATGCATGCCTTCATGGAAGAGGTCTCCCGCAAGCATGACCTGTCCTTTGGAGACTATGATGCCTTCCATCAGTGGTCTGTCGACCACCGGGACCTGTTCTGGTCGGCCGTCTGGGATTTTTCTGCCATCAAGGGCAACAAGGGCGAGCGGTTGCTGATCCAGGACGAGCGCATGCTGGACGCGCGGTTTTTCCCGGATGCCGAACTGAATTTCGCGGAGAACCTTCTCTCCCGGACGGGCGGCAGCGACGCGATGATCTTTGTCGGCGAAGACAAGGCCCAGTCCCGCATGAGCTGGGACGAACTGCATGCTCTGGTGTCCCGCCTGCAGCAGGCCTATCGCGCCATGGGCATCGGCCAGGGCGACCGGATCGCCGCCATGGTGCCCAACATGCCGGAAACCGTGGCGTTGATGCTGGCTGCCGCGTCGATCGGTGCCATTTGGTCGTCCTGCTCACCCGATTTCGGCGAGCAGGGCGTGCTCGACCGCTTCGGCCAGATCGAGCCGAAGCTTTTCGTGACCTGCGATGCCTACTGGTACAATGGCAAGAAGCAGGACGTGGCGGAAAAGGCGAGCGCCGTTACCGCGAAACTCGGTGTTCCCGCTGTCGTCATTCCCTATGCGGGCGATGCGGATGCCGCCGCCGGCCTGATCGGCCAGGCGAAGACACTGCCCGCCTTCATCGCCCCCTATGCCGCGAAGGCGGTGGACTATGTGCGGCTGCCCTTCTCGCATCCGCTTTACATCCTCTTTTCCTCCGGCACGACGGGCATTCCCAAATGCATCGTCCATTCGGCGGGCGGCACGCTCATTCAGCATCTGAAGGAGCACCGTCTCCATTGCAGCCTGAAGCCCGGTGAAAAGCTCTTCTACTTCACCACCTGCGGCTGGATGATGTGGAACTGGCTGGTCTCCGGGCTCGCTGTCGGTGCCACGCTTTGCCTCTTTGATGGCTCGCCATTCTATCCCGACGGCAATGTTCTGTTCGATTATGCTGCGCGGGAGGGCTTTGCCGTCTTCGGCACGTCGGCCAAATACATCGATGCGGTGCGCAAGGCCGGGATCGAGCCGGCCAGGACCCACGATCTCTCCGCGCTTCGGCTTGTCACCTCGACCGGCTCTCCGCTGTCGCCGGAAGGCTTCTCCTTCGTTTACGAGGGCATCAAGCCGGACGTGCAGCTCGCCTCGATTTCGGGCGGCACCGATATCGTCTCCTGCTTCGTGCTGGGCAATCCGCTGAAGCCGGTCTGGCGTGGCGAAATCCAGGGCCCGGGACTTGGCCTTGCCGTCGACGTCTGGGATGACGAAGGCAAGCCGGTGAGGGGCGAGAAGGGCGAGCTGGTCTGCACCCGCGCCTTCCCCTCCATGCCGGTCATGTTCTGGAACGATGAGGGCGGCAAGAAATACAAGGCCGCCTATTTCGAGCGCTTCGACAATATCTGGTGCCACGGCGATTTTGCCGAATGGACCCCGCATGGCGGCCTTGTCATTCACGGGCGTTCGGACGCGACCCTCAATCCGGGCGGAGTGAGGATCGGGACTGCCGAGATCTACAATCAGGTGGAACAGCTGGAAGACGTGGTCGAGGCGCTCTGCATCGGGCAGGATTGGGAAGACGATGTGCGCGTGATCCTGTTCGTGCGGCTGGCCGCGAACGTGCATCTGACACCTGAGCTAGAAGCGCGGATCAGGACCAAGATCCGCACCGGAGCATCCCCGCGCCACGTGCCCGCCAAGATCGTTGCCGTTTCCGATATTCCCCGTACCAAATCGGGAAAGATCGTCGAGCTCGCCGTTCGCGAAGTGGTACACGGCCGCCCCGTGAAGAACAAGGAGGCTCTGGCCAACCCGGAAGCGCTTGCCCTTTTCGCCAACCTCGACGCGCTGAAAGCGTGATGAAAGTCAAAGCCTTGGGGAAAAGTGATACGTTTTTATGCGACTGCACCGCGGAAGCGTTTCTGGTAACCCTTTGTTAGGAAAGCTTTGGCAAGAGTGGAGCATCTTGGGACCGGTGGATGTATAACCGGCTTGGAGCTGCGTGGCTCCCGAAACATGATGTTCCTCGACTCGAGCGCTCGTTGATCAGCATCACCCTTATCAAGGCAGCTTCGGCTGCCTTTTTTTTATCGTGACTTGTCGAGCGAGCGGGAAACGAGAAGCGCCGGGATCAGCCCGGCAAGAATGATGATGATCGCCCCGACGGAGGCATCCTCCACCTTGGAGCGGGAGGCATCCTCATAGACGAGCGTGGCCAGCGTGTTGAAGTTGAACGGCCGGAGCAGGATTGTCGCCGACAGTTCCTTGAGGGCCTCGATGAAGACCAGCAACCCGGCCGTCAGGATGGCGGGCCGGAGATTGGGCAGCAGCACCGAGACCAGCGCCTGGAAGCGGGTGCGGCCCAGCGTTCGGGCCGCCATGTCGAGGTTGGGCGACAGCTTCTGAAGCCCGGATTCGATGGCGCCTTCCGCCATGGTCAGGAACCGCACCGTCAGGGCATAGATGATGGCAAAGCCGGTCCCGGTCAAAAGGAGGCCGGTCGACCAGCCGAAGACGGAGCGCATCGTGCCGTCGAGCACATTGTCAAAGGCAGCAAAGGGCAAGAGCACGCCCAGGCCCACCACGGTGCCCGGTACGCCGTAACCCAGCGCCGCCAGCCGCCCCGAAACGCCCACAAGGCGGGATCGGGCCGAGCGGCCCGCATGGGACAGGAGGAAGCCCAGAGAGACCGCAAAGAATGCGGTGAGCCCGGAAACCACGATCGATGTCAGCAGCGCGTCGATGAGACGGCGATCCAGAATATGATCGAAACGACGGAAGGCGTAAGCGCCCATCACGGCAAGCGGTATGACGAAGCCGAGGAGCACCGGCACTAGGCAGACGAGAACCGCGAGCCCTGATTGCGCACCCTTCAACTTCAGCCGGATGGCGTCATGCACCACGGTTGTCGTTCGGCCCGAAGCAAAGCGTTGCCGTCGGCGCGCCATGCGCTCCACCGCGATCAGGCCCGCAGCCGCCAGCAGCAGCAGGCAGGCAAGCTGCGCGGCTCCGGCCAGACTGCCCCGGTTCAGCCAGCTGTCGTAAATCGCGAAAGTCAGCGTGTTCACGCCCAGATATTCGACGGTGCCGATATCGTTCAGGCTTTCCATCATGACGAGCGACAGTCCGACGGCAATGGCCGGCCGGGCCATAGGCAATTGCACCTTGAAGAACACCTTGAGCGGCCCGGCGCCGAGCGTACGCGCCACATCGGCGGCCGCGCGCCCCTGCATGAGGAACATGGCCCGGCAGGACAGGAACACATAGGGATAGAGAACGGAGCTCAGAACCAGCACCGCTCCCCCCATCGAGCGGATATCCGGAAACCAGTAATCCTTGATGGAGCGGAAGCCGAACAAGGCTCGCAGGCCGGACTGCACGGGACCCGTATAATCCAGGAACTCTCCGAAGGCATAGGCGGCCAGATAGCCCGGGATCGCAAGGGGCAAAACCAGCGCAGCGGTCAGCAGGCGCCTGAACGGAAAATCGCAGGCGGTCGTGACCCAGGCCGTGGAAATGCCCCAGAAGGCCGCAATGGATGAGGTGAGCAGCAGAAGTTCCGCCGTCCGCCCCGCTGCGCGGGGAAAAACCACGCCGAAGAGATGGGGAAGGCTCTCCATGCCGCCGCTGAGGGCGATCCACACAATGGCGGCAATCGGCAGCAGGACGGCGACGGCGATCATCACCGAGAGCAGGGGCAATGCATTCGTCTCGCGCCGCGCGCCGATGGTCGATTCTCTGGTCCGCAGGGCAGGGGACGGGGGCACGGACATGGCGAGCCTCTCTGCTGGTCAATGCCCGAAGCCACGGGCGCTCGGCCCTGCTTTAGTGCAGTTGGCCCTCAGTTCGCAAGAACGCGCTGCGAAGGAAAGGTGATTTCGACCAGCGTTCCCTCGTTGGGGGCGGACTGAATGGCGAAACCGGCGCGATTGGCATCCACCATAGCCTTGGTCAGCGGCAGGCCCAGGCCGGTGCCATCTCCCCGCTTGCGGGTGCCGGGCGTGACCTGCCGGAACGGCTTCATCGCCTGTTCCAGCTCGGCACGGGTCATGCCGACGCCCGTATCGCGGATGCGCAGCACGACGCTGCCATTGGGCTCATAAGCCGTGGAAACCACGATCTGCCCGCCGGGTTGCGTGAAGCGGATGCCGTTGGCCAGGATATTCAGCACGATCTGCTTGATCGAGCGGAGATCGGCGACCACATCAGGAACACTCTCCGAAAAAGCGGTACGGATGATGACGCGATTGGCCTGCGCCTGCGGCTGGACCAGCGAGACCGCTTCGGAAACCGCCTCTTTCAGCCCGACCGCCGTGAACTCCAGATCCATTTCGCCCGCCTCGATCTTGGAAATGTCGAGCAGGTCATTGACGATATCCAGCACCAGCCTTCCGGAGCGGGCGATGTCATTGGCATATTCCACATAGCGTGGATGGCCGATGGGCCCGAAATGCTCGATCGACATCATATCCGAGAAGCCGATGATCGCGTTCAGCGGCGTACGGATCTCGTGGCTGACGCGAGCCAGGAAATCGCTCTTGTGGGCATTTGCGGTCTCGGCGGCCCGCTTGGCATTCTTCAGGTCCTCTTCGGTCCGCTTCCATTGGGTGATGTCGCGGATCACGGCGCAATAACCGTTGGAGGCAGACAGGCGACCGATGGTCATGAACAGGGGGATGAAGCCGCCGGAAGCTTCCCGGCCGATCACTTCGCGGCCGTCATTCAGCACGCTTGCCACACCATGGCCCGTCATGCCGGCCAGGTAATCCGCAACCGCCCGGTGGCTTTCATGCGCAAAGAGCATGACGAAGGGTTTGCCACGCGTTTCCGCCTCGTTGTAGTCGAAGAGCGCACTCGCCGACCGGTTCATCGAGCGTATTTCGCCTTCGGGGCCGATGATCACCACGCCGTCGGTTGCCGTTTCCAGGATCGAGCGAAGTTCGTCCACTTCTACCTGCAGCTCGGAAACCCGGGAAACCAGCCTGGCCTCTTCGTGATCCTGCACGTCGGCCGGCGTCTCCTGCCGTTCTTCCGCGCGCGGACCGGCCGGGATGAGGGCCAGCATCAGGGCGTTGGACTCCTCCCAGCGGATCGACTGCAGCCGCGCCGTGACCGGCACGAGGCTGTCGTCGGCTCTCACCAGCGAGAGGCCGCCGGATTGCTCGGGCATTTCCTCGAGATCGCGGTGATGCAGCAGGGAATCGAGCCCGCCGACCGCTTCGAGGTCGCTGATCGAACCATAGCCGGTCAGCGCCAGGAATTCCGGATTGGCATGGAGGATCGTATCGCCCGCATGGATCAGCAGGGCGACGGGGATTGCATCTATGGTTTCGGCCGTAAGCCCCCCACCCATGGCCGTGCGGGCCGGGATCGAACTCGCCAGAATTTCGAGCTGCTCGGTCACATGGCTGTCCGCGGCCGTCTCCTCGGTTCCCGATGGCGAGAGGTCAGTGGCGGCAACCGGTTCTTCCACATCGGCTTGTGCGTCGTCGGGCCTGATCTCGGGCGCCGCTTCCCCGGTTTCCGGTGCGCCCCGGGCGACCGTCTCCTCGAGCGAGGGCTGGGGTACCGGCTCCAGGCTGGCCGTGTCTTCCGCCGCCGGCTCTTCGCGCCGGAAAGGCTCCAGCTGACGGGCGATTTCGCGCAGCGCCTCCTGTTCGGCCGGTGTCAGGGTCTCCCGTCCGCGCATCCGGTGCTCGGCCAGTCGGATCACTTTTTCGGATCCCGTTTCCGCAGCCGCTGCCGGACGGAAAACCGGCGGCTCAGGCCGCTCGTCTTCGCGCCTTTCGGCAGAGGCATCCGGTGCAATCGCCCCCGACACAACGCTGTCTGCCACCTGCTCTGGAAGCTGTTGATCCAGGTCGCTGCCACTCTCTGCAGTCTTCTCCGGGGAGGACGCGCCGTCCTCAGCCGTTTCCGTTTCCGCCACGGGCAAACGATCCGCCCCGTCCGTCGGGGCTGCGAATTCTGCCGGCGCCGGTTCTTCCGCCAGGGGCTGATCATCGGCGGGCAAATCGCTCGCCTCAAATGACGCTTCCGTTTCGTCCTTCGGCCTCGTGCCCAGGGTCAGCCCGATGCTGTGGGGATCTTCGATCGCATCCGAAAGGCGGACGATTCCGAAGCCCCTGAAACCATCGAATTCCCGGTTGCGGCGATAGGTCGGAAGCGCGGCCAGATCCACTGGCGCCTTCAGATTCGTTCCTTCGACGGGCCAATAGATGGTCTTGCCCGACCAGGTATCCCGTCGACCGAGCAATTCCGCGATCTTGCCGTCCGGATCGAGGTCCAGCAGGCTGGCGATGTCGGTGAAAGCCACGCCGCCGAGATCAGCCGCGTGCGGGCCGACCGCCGCAGCGAGTTCGGGAGAAACCTCGGAGAAGAAACCTTCCGCATCGATTTTCCAGACGAAACGGGTCGGACGGGCAGCCGTATTGGCGGTGAAGATCGCTTCCGCTTTGCCGGCCTCGGGAACAGCCGGTTGCACCGGGGCAATGGCGTCCGCTGGGGCGTCAAGCCCGCCCTCTGCCGTGCCGGTGACCGGTTGGAGATCTTCGGCTGCCTCCGGTGTGAGCGCCGCGGGCTCGACTTCCGCTTCGTCGCCATGACCGGTGTCGGTCGAGGTGTCGGCATCGAGGGCGGTTCCTTCGACGAGGTCGGCGTCTTCGGCGGAAATGCCGGCAAGAACCGGTTCCTCTGCAGGCGCATCGACGACCGCCATTTCGGCCTCGGAAGAACCGGTCTCCGGCTCTGCAGCCGCTTCAGGGATGTTTTCAGCCGGCATGGGCGCTGAGGCCGGTTCGGCACTTGCGGCCATGGGCGTTTCCGGCGGGTCATCAGGAAAACCGTGGGATGGTCCCATGTTTCCGAGGATCGTCTCCACGACGAAGAGCAGGTGCATCGCGGGTGCATCGCTGACCTTGCCGATAGCCGCCGGCAAATAGCCCTTCGCGGTGGGGATGGGGCGTTTCACCAGCCGCTCGCTATGGCGACCGGCCATGTCCACCAGAGTTTTCACCGTGCCTGCCGCAAGACCGATATCAGGGAAGCCGGCCGATTGCGCCAGAAGCTCGCCCTGATCGCCCAGCACCGCCATATGCGTATCCGGATCGTCAAAGCCGGTCAGCATGTCGGCCGCAATCCTTGCGGTTTTCTGCGGGGCCGAATCGACGGGCGCTGCGAAAAGCAGGGCATCGACAGCAGGCGTCAGACGGATGCGCTCGACCACCGCCTGCACGGCGATGCGCTGGAAACCGGTCGGGATGCGAATGAGGAAGCGCCGCGATTCCCCATCGGCTTTCAGCTGCCGCCCTGTCGCTTCCACCTGTCGGAAGGTGACATCGTTCGGATTCGGGCCGTCATCGATGAGATCGTACAGCACGGGCTTGCCGAACAGCCGTGCACCGGGTCCGTTTGCCCAGAGCACTTCGGAAAGATCAAGCGAGAACAGCACAATAGCTTCGCCCCGGGCAAAATGATCCCTGACCCGTTCGTGAACGGCGATATCGATGAAGGGATATTGCACTGCGGGCATGACCGATCCTGTATCCGTCTGGGCTGCCTTGAACCTCAAGTTAACATAATCTTAATACGTGCACAGCCCCGAAAAGGTCCATAAGCCTCGTGGACAATCCGCCAAGAGGGTTAATGGCTAATGCGCCGCACAAAAGTCTCGCCATTTATGTTGCAATGCACAAAAACCCGTGCTATAGAGTGGGGCATAGATGAACGCGGGCGCCCAAACCGATGCGCCCATTGACCAGGAGTGCATCCCATGGCTGCCAAGAAGACCGACGACGTATTCTCCGTATCCGCATTTGACCCTTCCAAGGTTACCGAAGGTTTCCGCGACTTTGCCGAAAAGGGCGCTGAACAGTCCAAGCAGGCTTTTGCGCGCATGAAGTCTGCCGCTGAAGAAGCAACGAAGACGGTTGAAACCACCGTTCAGTCCGCTCAGGCCGGCACGGTCGATCTCGGCCTCAAGGCCATCGACGCGCTGCGCACCAATGCAGAATCCTCTTTCGCCCACATGGAAGCCCTGCTGGGCGTGAAGTCCGTCTCCGAATTCTTCGAGCTGCAGACGGCCTTCCTGCGCAAGCAGGCCGAAGTGGCTGTCGAGCAGGCAAAGACCATGCAGGAAGCCACCCGCAAGCTGGCCGAGACCGTTTCCAAGCCGGCCAAGGACGCCGCTGAAAAGGCTCTCTCGAGCTTCAAGGCCGCCTGATAGGCCCCTTGTCTCAAAGCCTCCCAAGGCGAAGGCCGGGCGTTACACCCCGGCCTTTTTCGTTGTATAAACAGAAAAGGTCTTGCAATATCAGCAGACCTTGCGTATGTGACCGCCAAGACGCGGTAACGCGCATGTGCGGTTGTAGCTCAGTTGGTTAGAGCGCAGGTTTGTGGCACCTGAGGTCAGTGGTTCGACCCCACTCAACCGTACCATTTCCAATTCCACTAAGTATTTGATTTTAAAGGATAATGTGCCATCCTCCTTACGTGGATATTGACTTACTCGCAAATTCCGCACTACAAATTGCACTACAGTAGGCCGCTTCAACGGGTGCAGTTTGGTGCGAAAATCCCCCATCAAGACCAATGAGCCTGACCCGATCCGTTACCTCAAAGAGCGCGGTGGCCGCTGGCATTATGTCCGCAGAGTTCCGGCACATGCTGCCTTGGTAGACGATCGCAAGCTGATCCAAATCGCCCTCAAAACACAATCGCTCGAAGTGGCCAAGCTCCGGCGAGATGCGCAGGAAAAGGCGGATGACCTTTACTGGCAGTCTCTTGCAGCCGGTGAGCCAATGGAGCGAGCTGCTGCGGTATATGAAGCGGCAAAGGCGCGGCTGAGGGTTCTGGGCTTCGAATATCGTGCTGCAGCCGATATTGCTGATCGAACGCCGCTCGATGAAATCATGCGCCGTCTAGAACTGGCTTCTGCTTCGTCGAGTACGCGCGACCAGGCCGCCATCATGGGCACGGTTGACGCCCCCCGGCGATCGGTTGCCGAGGCCATGAAGTTCTATCTGGAAACAATTGCCATTGGCGAAACCAAAGGTATGTCCGAAAAGCAGGTCCGCAAGCGCAACGAACAGAAGACTTTTGCGGCCGAGACGTTCGCAGCCGTCGTCGGTGAGCGGGTCCTCACCGAGGTTACCCGCGAGGATGCAAAGAGGTACTTTGATCACTGGATGGCTCGCGTGCTTGGGAAAGATGGTCAAAAGCCGATCTCGGGCAACACAGCCAACAGGGCCTATGGCAATCTGCGAAAGCTCTTTCGTGAGTACGCTGAGCACGAAGGTCTCGATCTAAAGAACCCCTTTGAGGGCTTCACCTTCCCCGATCGCAAGTCTCAGAAGAAAAAGATACCGCCCTTCGAAATCGATTTCCTTCGGGACAAGATCCTCGCGGTGGGAGCTCATGACGGGCTCAACTCTGAGGCGCTTGCCATCATGCTTGTTCTGATCGAAACAGGGTGCCGTCCCTCCGAGATCTGCAATCTGCCGCCAGAGAACATCCACCTCTCAGCAAAAGTCCCCTACATCACCGTAGATTTCCAGGAAGAGCGCGTTATCAAGACCGATAGCTCAGTGCGGGATATCCCACTGGTCGGCGTGGCGCTGGCCGTGATGAAGCGTTTTCCTAATGGTTTTCCGCGCTATAGGGACAGGGAGGACACCCTTTCGGCCACCCTGATGAAGCATCTGCGGACGAAGAAGCTTCTACCGACATCCCGCCACCGCGTCTATTCATTCCGGCATAGCTATGAAAAGCGGATGCTGGAGGGCGGTCTGGATTTCGAGTTCCGGAAGGCGATGCTCGGTCATTCGGTTGATCGTGAGAAGTACGGCGACGGTGGTGCAATGGCTTGGAGGCGCGATCAATTGCTTAAGATCGCGCTTCCGTTTGATGAGCGGATCGTTCCCTGATCCGCGCTTTTGCAGCGTCGAGCCTGTCCTGCTTCCCAGCTAGTATCTCGCGCTCACGTTCCAGCCGATCGAAGATCGGCCACAGCTTTTCCCCATCCTGCATGGTTTCGATGAGATGAGCGCATTGCGCAAGAGCAAGATCGATATTCTCGATCGTCATCCGGTAATCTGTTCTGGGAGAGGGGAGCTTCATCCTGCTCCCCCTTTTAGGCCATCACGGTACGGCGGCAATTCGATCTCTGGGCAGGGTTCACAATGGTACTCAGCCCATTCCCTCCGCTTTCTTGACCGTTCTTCTTCTATCTCAGAGCAGTCCGGGCAGAAGTCGAAACCCCATTCCCAATGGTCGAAGCCGACCCCATCACCGCAGTATTTGCACTTTCCCCTAGCCATCACGCACCGCCTTTCAGGGCGGCGCGGAACAACTGTGCCGTTTTCGCGTCGTTGTCCTGCTTGATTTTGTCGAGGGCTGCTTTCGCCGTTGCGGCGCGTGTGAACCCCAGCCAAGTCACGCCTAGTGCAGCCTTCGCGGTATCGAACGGGCTACCGACAGAGCCATCAGTGAGGATCACCGAGGGGCTTAAACTGCTACCGGGTAGGCAAGCCTTCCAAACACCTTTACGACGCCCAGTCTGTTGGCGCTCTACGCGAGCGCCATCCGTGCGATACCAAAGACCCGGCGTATACCGCCATCCGTTTTCATCGGGACTCGCCATCACGCACCCCCTTTCAGGGCGGCGCGTGCCGGCGGGATGACGCCGTTGACCTGGTCGCCCTCGATAAGAAGACGCATAAGCATGGCGATGGTCTGCACCGCTTCGCCTTCCAGCTCCTCCCAAGTGAGGCGGTTTTCCGCGTAGTGGACCGCAGCACGAACGACCTCGCCAGCTTCTTCTGCTACCTTGAGAGCAACATTATTGGGCTGAGGAAATTTCGATTGGGCTTTGCGGCGAGCGGTTTCCGCCTTCTCAAAGATGGTCAATGCATAACTGTCGATACCCGTCAGCATGTCGGCGGTCTGCCGTTCATCAGCAGGCATACATGGCTTGGGCGGGGTAGTGAGCGCCGGTAGGATTGCCTCGATAGAGTCGGCTGCTGCTTCGGCCAGCGCACGGGCAAAATGGACCTGCCCCTGTTCATTGGCCGGGAGTGTTTCTGGCATCCATGTTCTGATGCCAACTGCACCCATTCTCAGGTCGTCAAGCAGGTCGGCGGGCACTCCTACCGCCTGCGGCTCTGCGGTTTCGGTCAGCGCACGCTCTACAGCGTCGAACACGGCCTGAAGATCTGCAACGTTCTGCAGGCCAGCAGGCCTAAACACCCGGGCCATCGTCTCTTCACCAATCCGGTAACGGGGCTCCCGGCTAACGGCATCTTTCAGGTTCATCACCCATTCGGGCACATAGACGCGCCGAGGTCCAAATCCTTCCGTCAGGAACCCACCCTCGGGCCATTCCGAAATGGCTTCCGATCCTTCGGTGTAGCGGGTGCGGACAATGCCGTCCTCGACTGCCACGATCTGGTAAAGCTCCAGATCGGCGCGGCTGGTGGTGTAGTAATCGCCCGCCTTCGGCGACCAGGCGGCGCCTTGATAAAAGCGATAGGCGAGGGCGTGCAGCTTCTGGGTCGGGGTGAGCTTCATGCCGCACCGCCTTCCATTTTCAGATGAGCTGCCAGCACTTCGGTGAACGCGTCGTCGCATGCGCCGAGGAAGGTTTCGCGGGACGGCTCCCGGCCATCTTCGAACGCCGCAGCGATCCCGAGATTGACTGCTGCGAGAATGAAGCAGTTCATGACGACATGCGGGGCGATCTCACGGGGTACGCCTCTCATTTCAGTCTGGACCAACAGATCGGCAGCAAAATTGCTGAGAAGCCGGGTTTGTGCTGCGGTGATATGGCTTACCAACGGGGCAAGCTCGGCGTCGAGCGGGCGCTTGTCGAGGACCATGTCCATCACATACCCCTTCTCGAAACAGTGTTTGTCGGCGGCGGGTCGATGTCGCAGCATGGAGTTTCCACCGTGACCGGTCGATATTCGTGGCCAGGGTGGGGTTCCTTCTCGGGCAGTGTTTGGCACCCGGAGAGCGCAATGGTGGCTAGAGCCGCTGCAACGGTGGTACGAATTCCGTTGCTGGTCTTCTGGCCGGCGATATCGCTATAGCGAAAGGTGGCGGCGGGTCCGTCGATAGGCTCACCTGTTTCGAGGTCGACCACCGGAGCGCCTTTGAGGCACTGCTCATGGCAAGCGCCCATTTCGATATCGGATGCGCAGATATCGCCGAGCTTCAGCGGCTCCGTGCAAACCGGGCACAGGTCCACCTCGATGTCCTCATGGTTTCGAACCTCCGTGAATGCCCAAGGATCGATGACGATCTTATGCCGCTCCTGCCAATCGTCGATGACGGCGCGAACCAACGCTTCCAGTTCGCGGTCTTGTTCGGTCGTAGTCGAGATCTCGACACCGTCACCAAACTCATCGCTCAGATCGTCATCCTCTGAAACTGCCTCAGCCAGTGCCTCAACAGAGAAATAGCGCGACAGCTGCACCGGAACCTTGCAGGCCTCGCAAAGGAAGATGCGCTCCCATCCCATCCCATAGGCCTCGGTCAAAGCCTCTTCGCGACTGGAGTGGGGGCCGATCGTATACCGCTCATCGTTGTCACCGGCATACCAGTGCCAGACCTTGCCGTCGCCGTTCTCGGTGTGGGTGGTTTTCATGACATTCGTTCCCATAATTTGAACTCCTCATAGAGTTTCCAGAAGCGAGCCGCCGCCGCCTGGTCTCTGTCGAGGTCGGCACGGCTTTCGATGGAAAGTTTGAAGCGAAGGGTGACAGCCGCACGCTTTGCGTCGGACTTGGCCGGCAGGCCGTGACACTCGACCAGAAACTGCCGGAACACAGGGTCGTTGCACTTTCGCCCCGCGAACTGGGCGACGGACCTCTTTTCCTGATGCTGCACTGGTTGAGGCGGCGGCTCGTATTTCAGGAGGCGCGCTTGTGTGGCGCGCAGCTCCTGGCGCGAGAGCCGATAGAGCCAAAGCAGGAACCGGAAATACCGCGGTGCATTTGCAAGCGCCCGCTGGATGTGGAGTGTTGCTCCGACCTCCAGCCGCAACACAGCATCCTCGCCCTCGCCATCAATGGCAGGCCCGAACAGGCAAAGTCCTTCCTTGGCGTCCGCTCCAATCGTGAACTCAGCCGGCAGAGCATCCGCTGTAATGCGGATCTCTGCGAGCAGCTCAAGCGCCTGGTCGCGGGTCATGTCATCGAAGCTGGCGCTGAGGGAAGCCGTCATGCCTAGATCCTCTTCGGCATCAGGACGCGGAGCTGGTCCGAGCCGATATCTGGGCGGAACACTGCGGCGCTGCCCGGGTCGAGGATCTCAATTCGGCAATCGTCGGTCGGAATGCTTGCGAGCACCCTTTGAAGATAGTTGCCTGCAAAGCCCATTCGGATTTCAGAGCCGGAGCATTCGGCATCCACCTCCTCGAGCGCGCTCTCGCCGCTTCGGCTTTCCATCGAAACGGTTATCGATCGTGGGGCAAATGAAAGGACGACGGTGTCCTTCATTTCGTCTTCCATGACCATGCAGATGCGGGAAACAGCCTTTCGCAAAAGGTTGACGGATACCCTTGCAACATTCTGTTGGTCACGGGGAACGATGCGCATGTAGTCGGGATAGATGCCGTCTACGAGTTTCGAATACAAGCGGACACCGCCAGCACTCACCATCGCCATTGTATCCGACATGGCGAGACACCCCACGCCCTTCACATCAGACAGAAGACGCTTGATTGCACGCACACTCCTGGTGGGCAGGATCGCCGATGCCAGGTTGACTGGTTCGGATATTGGTATCCGGACGACTGAAAGATTGTGGCCATCGCACCCAGCGAGCGCGAGCATTGCTTCGCCCTTATGTGCCTGCAGATTTAGGCCGCAAAGATAGTAGCGCGTCTCTTCGTTGCTAAAAGCATACTCGGTCGCGGCGATTGCGCTTGTCAGCGAGGGAATATCAACCTCAAAGCTTTCAGCATGCAACTTGTCGGCGATCGAAGGAAAGTCACCGGCTGGAAGCGTGTTGAACTGGAAGCGTGATCGGGCGGATGTGACCTTCACATGGTTCGCTGACACGCTGAAGCAAACCTCGGCAGTCTCAGGCAAATTTTTTACGAGATCTTTAAGGGCGTGGCCAGATAGGGTGACTACCCCGCTACCCGTAGAACTGGCCAGATCACAGGACGTATGAACTTCGATGTCCAGATCAGTTGCGCGTATCTGCAACTGGCCGTCTGCGACCTGGAGCAACATGTTTCCAAGGATCGGGATCTTCGCTTTCGACTGCACCGCCTCGAAAGCGGCCGTTACAGCCGGTTCGAGTTCCGAGCAATGAACCGTGAACTTCAGCACATCAGCCATGGGCCTGCACCGTCTCGCAAAGCTCGGCAATCCGAGTGATGGTGTACGGGGGGGCAAGCCCGGCATAGGACGCAAACAGCCTATAGAATTCCTCCAGCAGCTCTGCGCGGGGGGAATTGTCCGCAATCATTCGGTAGAACCGTTCGACATCGTCGATACTGAAATCGACTTGCGTCTCATCAATTGTCCACGAATCCTCGAACGCTTCGCTGCATTCCTCACACACCGGCATATGGGCCTCCTTCGTTGTGCTGAAGATGGAGTTTCAGGAGGCGCGCCAGCTTTCTGTCAGACGTGCGAGCAGACAACGAAGTCGCGTCGATCACAGCTTTCAGCAGGACGGCAATCGTCTCATCGGTGAGAATTTCCGCCCCATGTGCGGGTATCCCCTTCGGGAAGACGCGGGCCATGTCGCCCAACAAAGACGCGGCGAACTGAACATCGCCCAAGATTGCCAGCACTGTGGTCAGCCGCTTCAGAATGTCTGCGGCCTCTGGAGTGGGGCAGGGTGTAGATTTTTCGCTATCCACGACCAGGCGCGGCCTGCAGAACTTCGGCGGATAGACCACGGTCATACGCAGACCCTCGCCAGATGAAGGGCCACTGCGAGGCATGCCATCGTGACCCAGCCGACAAGCAGTGCGAAAATCAGGAAGGTTTCCGGCAGTCTGCTATAGGCGCGACTGCTCACGACGACGGGCAAACCCGCCGCCTTGTCAAAGGCAGTGAAGTGCATGGAAGTCTCCAGTCCGGTTGGGAAACCACCCCGACGCAATACCAACGGGGCGGAAACCGAACCGGATGGTTAGGCGGCCATCGGTTCGAGCAGGCGGATGCGCTCGGCCACGGCCGGGGCGTTGCGCTTCACGCTTTCCTTGCTAAAGCCTGCGTGGATCAGCTGTTCTTCGGTCATGGGGCCGCGCTCCTGGTGAAGGCGAAACATCTGTTCGCGATCGCGAATGTCGGAAAAAGGATTGTGGTCGTTATTCAGCATTGTGCTCTCCGGCGGCTGGTGTTTGCCCGCGCCGCTGCTTTGGGGGCGATTGCAGCGGCGCGGGTCGCGGTATCCGACAGGGAGAAAGCGGTGTCGGCGACATATATATAGCGATAATCGCTAACATCCGTCAACACAATAATAGCGACAATCGCTATATAAAAGCTTGGAGAGTTAAACCATGCTGCAGTTCTGGGCGATGAAATGCCAAGGAGCAGCTGTTTGCCTACGTTTGAGTACTCCTATGAGAGGTTGAAGGGTGGCGTTGCCAAGGCGACAGCCTACGCCTTCGACGAAGACTGTCTTCGCGAACGACTTTCGGCTGAGGGTGTCGCTGTTGTGGAGGTGCGGCGTCAACCGGATAGGCCGTCAACGCCAGCGCAGAACGATTACTTGCGAGATTTGGGATGGGAGGGGCGCTCGCCCCTGTCTATTCAGGAAGCGAGTGACTTGATTACATCAATCAGATATCGAAGGCCTGCCGCCTCCGATGAGGTGAAAGCTATTGCGGCCAGATATTTAGTTGAGGTAACGCAGTATGCCGACAAGAGATCTATATACATTCGTATTGTCAGCGCTCTCTTGGAGCGGGAAGACTTTGTGGCACTGGCAGAATGGTACGCATTCCGGCTTTACCGCTCGTTCTGCGATCGACAAGATGCATCCACCCTTAGTAGTCCGAGTGATCCGCGCTTTCGAGAGGTCGGAGTACGCTTAATCGGTGACCCTCAAGTGCTTCGTTCCCTGATTCGGGCGGCAAAATCCACGCAGACGGGCTTTTCTTGGTTTGGGCAGTTCCAGGGAATGCAGGGTGAAAGCTTGGGCACTATTGCCAGTAAAGCTGCGCACAAGCATCTAACTGATGTCGATCTTTTGACGCCCGCGCAGCCGAGTGCTCCCACAACCAACATCGGCCCTCTCTTGCAACTCCATGATCCAGTTACCGCCCAGCAGTTAGCTCAAGACCTGCAAGCGCGTAAGGGGCGCACCCAATTGCTGAACAGGTCGGATAGCGATGATCAAAGATTCTCCTCTGGCGAAGGTCAAGCTAAATCAAGATCGCAAAGCGGTCGGTCTGACCTAGCGTTCGTGGCTTGGGCATTTGGTGGGATAGCGGTACTCATATTTCTCGTTGTACTGAGTACCTGATCCTGCCTACGATGCGAATAATGTCACCGTCATCGCCGTTTACTCGAATGGGTGATTGATGACGAGGGTCGTTTGACTCGGGAATCAGCCAGTACGTCCCGGCTTCGTCGGCCCATAGCGTCTTTACTGTAGCTTCACGCAAGCCATCGCTGCGTTCGATTTCCACGATGTATCGCCGGCCAACCTGCGGTGTTTCGCCAGTCTGAATAATGTCGGTATATACTAGGACGCTTCCCTCTGGGTAACGTTTATTCATTGATGGGCCGCGTGTTTCGGCCGCATACAAATCGTAGTTTTGCCATTGAGGATCACTGGGCACTGCTACTTCGTACCATTCTGACTCTGGCCAAATAGGTGACTCCGACCACGTGCCAGCCTCGACGTGCTGCCGCACTTTGACAAGTCGAATTCTGTCAAAGTTTGACACGAACTCCGCTGGGTCGCAGTGCAGTATCGTGGCAAGCTGCTCCATTCGCCTTACTGTGAGTTCAGTGTTGCCGTTTTCGAGCTTGTTGTAATTTGTGAGATGGATTCCTAAGGCATCGGCAACCTGCTGTTGCGTCCATCCCTTCGACTCTCTGATTTGCTTTAATCTGATCATGTTAAATAATGTAGCGAATATCGCCATGGCTATATATGGCGATTTGCGCTAATATCCAATTGACAAGAGGTTAGCGATTTGCGCTATATGTGCTCATGGATATGAGGCAGTGGCGACAATCGCACGGATTAAGTATGGCGCGGGCGGCTGCGCTGCTTGGGCTCGATAGTGCCCGCGCTTACCATCGATATGAAACTGGTGAAAACAGGCCTGATGCGCCTGTTGTCGAGAGAATTATGCGCGTCAGTGGGGGGCATGTCGATTTGATTGATCTACACAAGCAGCGGATGAAATGGCTTGCTGAGAACAAGCCGCAGACACTCGCACACTCCACTTGCCCGGTCTCTTCGGTCGGCGGTGCTTGATGGAGGTGTGGTCTCGATGTCGTCTCTAGCATGTTGCGGTCCTCCCTGATGTGTTGACCGCCTGACGATCTGAAATTTCGACAATTCCCACAACGGGAAAACCCCCGCCGAATTCCCGGCGCGGGAATGGCTTTTTGCGTGCGGAGAGCAGCGATGGATGCATTCCTTTTCCGGGTCAAAGCGGCCCAGCGTGATTTGATCGAGCGGTGCGGTGGGATTCTCCGTGCCGAGCAGCTCACCGGCTTCTCGAAAAGCCATGTGGGCAGGTGGAACAATCCGAACGACCCCGATCTCATGCCGCTGGGCGCGGTGCGGGCACTTGAGGCGGATTGTGGTCAGCCGTTGGTAACGGCCGTCATGGCCGAAGCGAACGGGCGGCGCTTGACGGACCCGGAGGCGGAGCGGCGTTCCCAGGCAAACGTCATGGTCGCTCTTGCCGAGGCAATGCGGAATTCCGCCGAGGTAATGCATGCCGCTGCCATGGCAATGGCTGATGGTGAGATTACTCCCACCGAGGCGACGGCGGTCGATCGCGCTTTGTCGCAGCAGGAACGCAGTATTTCGGACCTCCGCAATGGTCTCGCTGCGATCAAGGCTCTCGGCGGGCAGAAGGCTGGCTTCCGTGTCGTAGGGGAGGCGGAATAATGGGCTTCTCAATTACAGCAGCTCGGCGGGTGAATGCCGAGAGATCGCGCGGGTGATTCATGAGCGCGATTTGCACATGCTATCGCTGTGGCCAGCACCTAACTATGAGCGAAGCGCTGGAAAGCTGGTGTCTGACCTGCCAAGCCGCTCCACAGCTTCAGCCTCGCCGGCACCAGGCGCACCCTGATGTGCAGCCCGAAAGGGCTGTTCCTAAAAGGCGGGCGCAGCCATGAAGCTTTCCCAGGCGAAGCTGATTGAATGGCTCCGCGCTCGTGGCGGCGTCGGCGTTTTCGTTCGGACGAAAGTCGGTGGGAACATGTTTCTGGCGCAGGGTGAAAGCGCGCCTTTCCAGCCTCGCACCATCACGGCGCTTCTCGAAGAGGGATATGCCGTTCGGGAGGGCAACCGTGTTCGGTTGTTGTCGCTCCAATGACCGGCCTTATCGAGAAAATGCGCCGCGCTAGCCCTGTGCAGGCTGAAGTTGCCGAGGAGGCAGCGCGAAGCGGGGTGTTTTTTTCAACACGTGAGGCGCTCACAAAGGCATGCCGCAGTCTCAATTCTAAGGGCTTGTTGCGCCGCGATCCGAAAGACGGTTCGCGCTGGTATGCCACCGAAGAGCTGCTGAAGCTGGTTGATGACAAGCCGGTGGCGCCGGAAGTCGAAGCGCCGCCCGCTCCGGTCTCAACTGTGCCGGCTGTCGGGCATTCTGATTCCGATCTGGTCGCCATTGTAGAACGAGCGAGGGGGCTCCTCGACGACGGCGATGTGCAGACCGCCTTTAAGCTGTCGTCGGTCGCCTATGATCAGGCGAAGGCAGCGGCTTCCACTGCGGAACGGGTAAAGGCGTCTCGCGACCTGGTCGATAAGGCGAGACGCCTCCAAGCCGACGCGCTGAAGATCGAAAGCATGTGCTATGTGAAGATGGCGGACGCTGTCGACGAAGCGCAGGCCAAGGGGCAGATTTCTCGCGGCGGGCGACCAACCGAAACGGTCCAAGACGCGGACCGTTTTACCCTACAGGAAGTTGGTATCGACAAGCGCCGCCTTTCCGAGGCGCGTCAGATCCGCAACGCGGTTCGCAAAGAGCCGGAATTCATCGATCGGGTAATTGAAACTCGCCTGTCTGCTGGTCTGGAGCCGTCTCGGGCGAGTCTCAAGGGCGCCGCCGGCCATGCGATCGGGACAAAGACCGCTACCAAGGAAGAGCGCGGCGATGATCTCTATGAGACTCCGATTGAAGCCATGCGGACACTGCTCGCGCTGGAAAGCTTCGGCGGAACGGTACTCGAGCCATCTGTCGGAAAGGGCGCAATTCTACGGCCGCTGGAAGATGCCGGCTATGACGTGATGATCTCTGACAGCGTCGATCGGGGGATTGCCACGCGCCATGGCGAGCTGCAGGGTGTGGGTAGCTTTCTGGACCTCGGCGGGCTCGGCAACGATATCGTGACCAATCCGCCATACGGCATAGCCAATGCTTATGCAGCCCATGCCATTCGCGAGCATCGGCCCGACAAGATGGCCCTCCTCCTGAATATGAACTTTCTGGCTGGTTTTGATGATCCAGACCGTCGCTATGTCATGGACGAAAACCCGCCATCGCGGGTCTATGTGTTCACTCGGCGCCTGGAGGGCATGCATCGCGACGGATGGGATGGCCCGAAACACAATAGTCAGATGAACACGGGTTGGTTTGTCTGGGAACGGAATGCCGATGGCTCATATGGCGACGGCTTTCCTCGTGTCATCCGTGTCGACTGGAAAGCATTCCTGGAAGCCGATCCTCTGGAGCCGGGCGAGATGACACATCGCTCGCCATTGGAATTTAGCGCTTCTGTTGATGACGAAGATCTTGAGCGTCAGACGCCTCGAAAGACTGTGGAAGAGCGCGTCGAGGAAGAGCAGGCTCGTGCCCTCGTCTGGATCGGGGAGGCTGAGCGCTTTTCAGCGGTATCGCTTCGGCAGGGTATCGCTGTCCGGCCTTCCGTGGCTGATGCACTGATATCAGATTTCGTCCAGAGAGAGCTGATCATGCCGCTTGAGGGCGGCGACTATGTCGTGACCCACGACTTCTGGACATTGATTTCCTCGCTCTCACTGCAGCTCGCGGCTTCCGCGAAGGCGGTGGCGTGATGGCAGACTTCTTCAGCTTGGAAGGTTTGAAAGCGGGCAAATCGGATGCCGAGCGCGCGGAATGGCTCCTACGGGCACCTTTGGCGGTTATCTGCCGCGATAGGCTTGCGATCAGAACGATTCTCGTTGCGGCCATGGATGGCGACGCAATAGCTGCCTTTGACGCCGAGCTTGCCGCCATGGTTGAGCCCCGGGATGTTCATGGGTCCCAGCCGGAGAGTGCTCGCATCTCCGTTCACTATCACCGCGCTGTGCTTGCCGAGAAGGCTCGGAGGGTTTCGCGATGAGCCCTATTCCTGGCCTTTCAGCCCTTCATTGCCGGTCGGATTATCGCGCAAGAAAGAAAAACCGCATGCGACGGATCGCACGCGGTTTCCAGCATGTTCGCACCTGGTGCCCTCGCTACTCAGCCGCCCATCTGCGCCATTCTATTGGCCATCCAGCCTATATAGGCGGTGCGGGTCATCTTCCTGCGCTTCGCCTCGCCGTCGATGAAGGCGAGCGTTCCCTCTTCGAGAAACATGTTGATCCGAACCGGCTTTCCACCGGGCCGGATCAAGGGAACGCTGGTCAAGGTGGAGCCCCTCGGAACCTCGACCGCTTCAAGCGGAGTGGGAGTTACCAATTGCTCGCCCAGCTCATCGCAGCTGCGGGCGTAGTCTCGAAGGCTGTCCTCGGCGTTCAGGAGCGCTTCATCAACCGTCTCGCCCATGGCCACGACGCCATCCAGATCCGGAAAGACAACGCCATAGGCTCCGGCCTCGCCGTCGATCAATGCGGGATATCTCAAGCTCATTCTTCACTTCCTTGTCTTGGGGATGGAAAGGGGGGCCGGTTAGGCCCACCCCGCTTTTTTGGCAATCGATCCGGCCACTCCGGGGGATATCTGCCTGTGCCGTGGAACTTGAACATCGCCTCGTTCCGGGTGGCGGTAGATATCGTGTTTGTGACCGTGCCGATGAAGTTTCCAACCGTCCTTTTCGAGACGTTTGATGATCTTCGCCGTGTTTGTTTCCATCCGTTCTCCGTTGCTGTTGTGAGTATATATATACTCAAATTCCCGGACTCCGTCAATGGGAACTGTGCAAATAATTACTCATTTCATCCGTTTGTTTGCTACTTGAACGGCGGTGACCTGCGCGGATCCGCATTGTCGAAAGGGGGTCAGATGTGACCATTCTTCCGTTGTTTCCAGAATTGAGGGTTCGGTCCGGTGAAATCGTAACCGCTCGACCTGTGGATGAAGCGATTTTGGCGAACGCTGCTGTTGCAATCGGGGTGTCGGGCGGGAAAGACAGCCAAGCCGCTGCTTTGACAACCTTTCACTATCTCGACCAGCTTGGCCACGCTGGCCCCCGTATTCTTATACATGCAGACCTCGGGATGGTAGAATGGAATGACAGCCTGCACATCTGCGAAGAACTTGCGGACCATCTGAGGTGCGACCTCGTCGTTGTCCGCCGTAAAGCGGGCGGGCTGATGGAGAGATGGGAAAGCCGCTGGCTATCCAGCAAGACTCGATACGAATCCCTCAGCACCGTCACCCTGGTGCCATGCTGGTCGACCCCGGGCATGAGGTTCTGCACTTCGGAACAGAAGACCCATGTGATCATCGCCAAGCTGAAGCGAATGTTTAATGGACAGCAGATCGTCAACGTGACCGGCGTTCGCCGTGAGGAGAGCCGCAACCGCGCCCGCATGCCGGTCTCTGACATCGACGCCTCCAGCCGCATCCTCAACTGGCGCCCGATCATCGATCTGACGGCCGATGACGTGTTTGCTGTTATCGGAAAGTCTGGCTTGCGGCCCCATCCCGCCTATCGCGAATTCGGCATGAGCAGGGTTTCTTGTCGTTTCTGCATAATGTCGAACATCGCTGATATGGTCGCCGCTTCGGCGCGGGAAGAGTCGCATGAGCTGTATCGCCGAATGGTGCAGTTAGAGATCGACAGCAGCTTTGCATTCCAAGGGGCTCGCTGGCTCGGCGATGTGAACCCGCAACTTCTCTCAGCAGAAATGCGGGAGGCCCATGCGGTTGCCAAGGCCAGGGCTGACCGCCGCAGGGCGATAGAAAGCACCATCACAAAGGGTATGCTCTACGTGAAGGGTTGGCCTACTCGTATGCTCTCAGATGAGGAGGCAGAGATACTGTGCGCTGCTCGCAATCAAGTGAGCGAGCTTTATGGTTTCCGATCCCAGCATTTGACGGCCGACTCTATCCATCAGCGCTATGCCGATCTGATGGCTATGAACATCGGCAAGTTCGAGGCAGCTGCCTTGGAGGCTGCGGAATGAGCAGTCCTCGCTTCTCGATTGTTCCCGCATGGATCATCACGGACAGCCGACTGAAGGGCAGGGATCTTCAGGTTCTGTGTCTCCTCGGATCTCACACCAACAAAGAAGGCTGGTGCAGGCGCAGCCAGGTGAAGATGGCTGAGCAGCTCGGCTGTGGTCGCTCTACCGTGCAGGATTCCATCAACCGCCTTGCCGACATTGGCGCCATTGAAAAGCTTCGCGTCGAAAGCAATGACGGACGGGACAGCGCTCACTGGTACCGCGTGGTACTCGATCGCGCTGTTTCCCGCGAGTTGATTTCCGCATGGGCAGGCGAGCCGGATGAGGACAATGATCCTATTTTTGCGGAAGTTTCGGCCTCGACCCCTGCCGGTGAGCCGGCACCCCCTGCCGGTATACCGGCACCCCCTGCCGGTTCTAGACCGGCACCCCCTGCCGGTCCTGGACCGGCACCTATTAACGACAGTTATTTAACTACCCAATCTAACGAGACAGAGAGAGGGCGCGAGCGCGCTGGAACTGGATCGGATGGGAATGGAAGCCCAACAGTTGCGAATGCCGAGCTGGTGAAGCGGGTACAGAAGTTCTGCACTGGCGAGGGATACCGGGAAGGGGAGTGGCCGCGTTGGACAACCTCGACCGTGGGGCACATTGCCAAGCAGTTTGCGCAATTGTCGGCAGAAGAGCGGGAGCTTGCCTGCGCCGGCCGGGATGCATTTCTGGCGAAGTGCAAGCGGGAGAAAGTCAGAAAGCCCATGCCCGTGGCGAATTACTTCCGGGACAAGATTTGGGAAATGCTCACCGATGCGGATCGGGCAGCGGTACGGCCTGTGGCAGGCGGCGCACCGGTGGTGTCGAACGGGAAATGCCCCGTTCCGGTCTACGGTCCGGCGTTCAGCGCTGCGCGTGCGTGGGCATTGCTGTCAGGCCCGGTTTACTTCGAATTGCCCGAAAACCTACGGGGCTTGGTCAAAGCGACCTATGACACCCATGCCCGGCGAAGCACTGAAGCGGCTCAGAATTTCCTCGCTAAGATCGGGCTCACCGAAAGCAATGGCACCATTCTGTTCCCGTCGAACTTCGAAGCGCAGGAGCGGGAGCGCCGTATGCCAACCGAAGGCTATCCCGAGGTAATGCGCCTGCACACAGCAGCTCGTGAGCGTGGGCATGTCACCGTTGCTGCGATCTTCGAAGGGCTCAAGCATCTCTGCGAGCCGGTGAAGGTCGGTTCTGACCTTTGGCACCGATGGATTGAGGAACATCAGCGGCGTGGGTGGCAATTCATTCCTCCGCCCGCAAGCCTGCCGGTTGTCTATTTCCCCAAGGGTGGCCCGGAAGGGCTTGATGAATTCGAGCGCGCTGTGCGCTCCACAATGGAAGCGAGGGATGTTGATGATGCAGCATAGAAACATTGGGGGGGCTCCCATCGCATTGAAAACAGCGGAGCGGTTTTCAGATCGCATGCGCCGAATCGCAGCAAAAAACTTGAAAGAAGCATCCATGGAAGTCGCAGCTATGAACCCCGAATCGGCCCGTTGGTATTGTCTACAGGTGACAAAGGGGCGGGAGTTTTCCGTCCAGGACGATCTGAAGGGGGCGGGCGTCGAGGTTTTTTTGCCGACCGAACGCGTAACCAGCGTTGTGCGCGGTACGAAGATCGAGCGAGACGATATCATATTCCCTCAGTACATTTTCGTGCGCTGCATCGGAACTGATGCTGCCATCAGCGGCCTAGCTCGGCAACGCTATGTGCACTGCGTGATAGGTGGGAGAGGCGGGAATGCCTATTCCATATCGGACGAAACTATCAACTCATTCAAACGGTTTATCGTTTCTGGAGCCGCCAGAGTCTCCACGGACAAGTCATGGAAGCAAGGTGACGAAGGCGAGATAGTGACCGGGCCATTCGCAGGTTTCACTTGCCGCCTCCTGGCTGTGAAATGGTCGCGGGAAGCGAAAGCTCGCGTGCAAATTTTGACCGATGGAAAGTCATTCGAAATCGAAAGTATGCCTCTTGCCTTTCTGAAAAGGCTGTGAGAGTCATTTGGCACTGGACGAGTTGGGCAAGCACACCCTCCGATCGCCGACGCTAGACGACGGCCAGAGTAGGCTAAGGCCTCAGGGAACAGTGCCCCATCCCCAGCCCTGACCGTCTCAAGAGAGACACCGATTCAGGGTCAGTGCTACAGCTATGAGCAGACACAAGGCGGCCTGATGGTCGCCTTAACTGTAAGGGCTCCCATGTCCCTTTCGATCCGTTGGCAAGACATATCCGGCATCCAGCGCATGGAAAACATGCTGGGTGTTCTGAACGGTCACCAGAAACATCTGTCTCTTCAGCGAGCGGTCAACCACACTGGCGACAAGGCGCGAACCCAAGTTATCCGGGCTTTGGCCAAGCAGACGGGACTGAATTACGGCGTGATCAAGAACGCCGTGAGAACCGGACGGGCTTGGGGCGCGAGCGAGAATGCAGCGAGCTTCGATGCTGGGCGCGGCTCCCTCGAATATGTCTTGTCGTCGAGGGGCGGGGATATCTCGCTCAAGTATTTCAAGGCACGCGAAACCCGGCAGGGTGTGACGGCGGCACCTTTTGGAAAGAGGAAGCTTTTCGCGGGGGCATTCATGACCAGCGGTCGCCGGCCTAACCGGAAGAAGGCTGGCAAGTTGAACGGCCATGTTTATCAGCCGGTCGATCCT
Source organism: Gellertiella sp. DMC107 (assembly GCF_056313605.1). Lineage (NCBI taxonomy): Bacteria > Pseudomonadati > Pseudomonadota > Alphaproteobacteria > Hyphomicrobiales > Rhizobiaceae > Gellertiella > Gellertiella sp. DMC107. The sequence continues at coordinate 801,803 of NZ_JBQUZZ010000002.1, forward strand.
GGTGCGACTGGCAAGAGCAGCTGGCGCCGCCGAATTCGCTTCCTCGATTCCGGTGTGGTGATCCCAACCGAGATGCTCCAGGGGGCGAGCCGCGATGCCTTCATGCATGTCGTCGAGGCAGAACTTGCGAAGCGGGTCATGCACGAGATGAACCGATTGACCGGCGGGCTCTTCAGCTGACCCCCCCTCCCATTAGGGACCGTATGCCGCCGGCGGGGTCAACGGGCGTAGAACGGCCCGGAATCCTGACAGACAGACAGCTCGAAAAGTTGGGTTAACGGGGTTAACGGGTTAACGCGGCGGTTAACAGACGGGTTAACGATGACCGAGATCATGTGGTCGATCGCGCAGATCGCTGCGCGCGACAGGATTTCCAAGGCTGCGGTTTCCAAAACCGTGAAGCGCTTGCTCGAAGATCGCCCGGAAACACCGGTCGAGCGTGGCGGGCAGGGGCAGGTCATGGGGATCTCGCTTGCCCATTATGACCACTTTCGCCAGCGCCATGTGAACCCGGCCAAGGCCACGGCGCCGCTGCGCGGTATCGATGGGGGGATCAGCGATGGCCGTGTGCCAGTTGAGCCGCCTCCGACCGCGCCGATCCGAAGCGAGGACAGCTTCGAAGAGGCCCGTCGACAGTCAGAATGGCTGAAGGTCAGCCGAGAAAAGCTCCGCATGCAGGAGGAGCGCGGCCAGCTGGTGCGGCGTGACCTGATCGACCAGGCGACGACAGCGATCGCCGCCGAGCTGCAGGCAGTGATCCGCAGGCTTCCGAACAGAGCCGACGAAATAGCCCTTGCCGTTTCGAAGGAAGGCATACACGGCGTCCGGACGCTTCTCCGAAAGATCGCCTTCGAGATCGGGAACGAGATGGCCGACAAGGTGCAGACCATTGCGCTTTCGGCGCCCGAATTTGATCCACCGATCGAAGAGGAAGACGCGTGACCATTCACCCGGGTGCGATACGAACCGTTGCCAGCATCATGGCGCGCGGTATGCGCCCTCTGGCTCCGGTTCCGTTTGACCTCTGGCTTCCGAAGAATATCGTCCTCGTGGATGGACCGAAGAAGGGAGAACTCTGGTCGCCCGAGGATGCGCCTTACCTGCTGGAGATCGCGCAATGCCTCAGTCAGGAGCATCCCTGCAATCTGGTGACGGTCCGAAAAGCCCAGCAGACCGGCGTTTCCATCCTTGCGCTCGCCTGGATGCTCTACATCGCCGAGACCTGCCCGGACAATGCGATCTACGGGGTTCCCGGTATCGATGCGCTGCGCGATATCAACTCGGGCAAGCTCCAGCCGCTCATCGATGAGTGGCAGAAGAAGACGGAAAAGTCGGTCATCATGCCGACCACCAGCCGGTCTGGTGACGGGTCCACCACCTATGAGAAGAAGTTTCCGGGTGGCGTGATTTACCTCGCAAACGCGAACACGGTCATGGACCTTTCGGCCAAGACCACGCGCTACGGGGTCAAGGACGAAGTGTCCAAGTGGCAGATGCTGCCGAATGGCGCAGATCCGGAGAACCTGTATTTCGGGCGCTTCACCGCGTTTCGCAGGCAGAAGACTTACAAGATCCTCGCCCTTTCCACGCCGGAACTTGATAGCGGCGACGCGCTGGGTGAAGGGCCGGGACACTGCCGCATCGATCGGGACTTTAGGCAATCGGACCAGCGTTTCTGGTACATCCGCTGCCCCGAGTGTCAGACAGAGCAGGTGCAGCGTGATGCCTATCTGCTGATCGACAGGAAGCAACCGCACAAGACCGTCATGCGCTGTCAGGCCTGCACCCATCATATCTCCGAAATGGAGCGGGTGCCGGCAGTAAGGGCAGGGCGCTACATTCCGACCGACACCGATCCCGATCGGCATCCCGGTTTCCACGTGGATGCGTTCATGTCGTTGATGATGTCCTATGAGGCGATTGCCGAGGACAAGATCAGCTATGAGGCAAAGGGCGAGGCGGGCGCGAAAGACTATGCCAACCTGATTTGCGCTCTGCCCTATCAGATGAAGGGGAATGCGCCTGATCATCAGCGCCTCATGGAGCGCCGCGAAGAATATCCACCGGGTTCCATTCCGGCAGGTGGCCTCCTCACGGTGGCCGGTGCCGACGTGCAGTCCTACGGGATCTATGTCGAAGTCGTGTCCTTTGGTGAGGATCGCCAGAGCTGGAATGTCACCGCCGAGCTGCTGCAAGGTGCGACCGACAATCCGCAGGAAGGCGCGTGGAAGCTCCTCGAGGAATTCTACACTCAGGAGTTTCCCGATGCGCATGGCGTCCTTCGCAGGATCGAGGCGCTTGGCGTCGACGCGGGTTATCGCACCAACCAGGTGCTGGAATGGTGTCGGCGGCATCCAAATACCTATGCGGTGAAGGGCATGCCCGGGCGCGGGGTTCCCGCGATCAGCGTGCCGCAGAGGAAGGCGGTCACGAAGAGGGGCAAGCGTCGGAAATATGGCTCGGCAATGGCCTGGCCTGTCGGAACTTGGTCATTGAAGGCGGAGCTTTACGGGAACCTGCACAAGGTCGGCCTGAAGGCCGGCGAGGCTTGTGACCCTCCGGGCTATTGCCATTTCCACAGTGAGCTTGGGGAGGAGTATTTCCAGCAGCTCACGGCGGAATACTTCACGCAGAAACTGGTGAAGGGGAAGCTCAAGGAAGAATGGGCGCAACGCAGGCCTGACAACCACTTCCTCGACTGCCGGATCTACGCGATGGCGATGGCCGAACATCTCGGCCTGTCCCGTCTGACAAAAAGCCAGTGGGCGGCCATTCGAGCCGCCCGCGAGCCAGAAACCGAGATCGATCTCCTGGCAACCGTCACAGAAGCGATAGCGGCGGTTGCCGCCGGCAAGCCGGTGGAAGAGGCGGTCAGCGAGGCGATGGCCAAACCGGAACCTGCCAAGCCCGAAAGGAAAAACCGATGGAAGAACAGACGGTGAAGCCCCGCGTCCGCGTCAAGGCGGGCCGCAGCGCTTCCTATCTGCGCGATAGCCAGTCCGGGGTGATTGCATCTCGGCCGGCCTCGCTTCGCGAGCATCGGGACGAGGTGCGGCGCGTCTGGTCACGGGCGGCAGGCCTCGCCATGGACATGCTGCAGAACAGCGGCAGGCTGAGGGGTGTTGCCGATCAGATCATTGCCGACACGATCGGCACGGCGCTCACCCTCAATCCGCAGCCGAACTTGACCCTTCTCGGCTATGACCAGAAGGAGGCTGCCGATTTTATCGGAATGGTGAAGAGCCGTTTCAATCCCTGGTGCTGGAATGCTGCCGAGTGTCATCTGCAGGGCAAGTTCAATATCCACCAGCAGGCCGATATCGGCATGCGGAGCTGGATGGCCTTTGGTGAGAGCATCGGTGTCCTCACCTATCTCCCGAAAGCGGAGCGGCCGCCGGGTGTCCAGACTGGCACCAAGTTCTCTGTCGTTTCACCGCAGCGCCTGGTGCAAGACACCAATGAGGTGGAAGGCCTGTTCCAGGGTGTGGTGCATGATACGCTCGGCCGGCCTATTGCCTATCGGATGAGCGAGCGCCGCTCCGGTCTCACCGTGAAACGTGATTATGCTGCGCGGGATGCTGATGGCCGTCAGCTCGTGATGCATGCCTTCGATCCCTTCTCGCCGGAAGATGTTCGGGGCGTCACGCCGCTCGCCAGCACATTCCGCAAGCTTTTGATGGCCGAGAACCTCGACGATGCGACCGCGCAGATGGCGTTCCTTCAGACGATCTACGCGATCACGATCACCAGCGATCGGCCAACGGCCGATGTGTTCGAGGCCTTCGAAGCAATGAAGGAAACGGCTGGCGAGGCTGGTGAAGAACTCGCGAGTGACTTCGTCGACTATTACAAGGCCCAGCTCGATCGGGCTGCGGAAGCAGAAATAAGGCTGGGGCCGGGCGCCGGGATTTCCCATCTTGCGTCAGGCGAAAGACTGGGGATCGAGACGGCGAAGGTGCCGGGCAAGGATTACCTGCCGTTTGCCGGTTCGCTTCACCGAGAGACGGCACGTGCCCTTGGCGTGAGCTATGGTGGTTACACTCTGGACTACACTGCCGCCACTTATGCCAGCACCATGATGGAAAACGCCTCGCTCTGGCCCATCGCTACCAGGCGCACGGACAGGATCGCGGCACCTCATGTCCTGACACCCTATGCCAGTTTTCTCGATGAGCAGATCTCGGAAGGTCATATCCCCTTCAAGGGTGGTGTCGAAGCTTACGAAGCGAACCGTGACCTTGTGCTCTGGGCAACCTGCCTCGGTCCGTCAAAGCCAACAGCCGATGATCACAAGGCGGCAAAGGCTGCGAGCGAGCGGATCTTCAACGGCACAAGCTCTCTCGACGTAGAGGCCTCGGCTGTCGGGCAAGACGCTCATGAGGTGTTTGAAGCCAACCACCGTATCCATCGCCTCTACGTGGATGCGGGCATGGTTTCGCCTTTCGAGCGGAAGGTCGGCAGCAAGCCTGCCTCGGGCGATCCGGACGCGCAGTCCGAAGATAAGGAAAAGGAAAGCGCCTGATGGCCCGCATGGTCACGATTAATCAGATCCCGGTTGATGCCGACGATCCGTGCGCCATGAAGGCGGCGCTTGAACTGGTCCGGATCCGGATGGCTGCGGGCGAACATGTCGAGGAATTCTCGATCCAGTCACCGGTGAACCGTGAAACGGTCCGGTTTTCTCCCGGTAATCTGAAGCTGCTCGATCAGGAAATCGAGCGGCTCGATCGGGCCTGCCGATTGAAGAACGGCTGCGCCTTGCCGACGCGCCGAATGCGATTCCGCTACTGAAGGAACACTATCATGACCGCACATTACGGGCGCGTTGCCGAACGCGTTTACAATACCCCTTTGCTCTATGATGAGCGCAAGGCGCATGCCTTCCTGAATGGCATGGGATCGCGCATTGCTGGCGGCACGATCATCGTCAATTCCGTTGCGGAGCCGGTCGAGCATCAGGCGTTCGGCAATGGCCGGCCTTCCATGGGGCGTGTAGGTGACCGGGTCGGGCGTGCCTATCAGCGTGCCGGTTTCTATCCTTTCGCCGTGATCGACAATGTCGCGCTGATCCCGATCGAGGGCACCCTTGTTCACAAGGGCGGCTATGTCGGTCAGTCCTCGGGCACCACCTCTTACGAGGGGCTGATGGCGCAGATCGCCACGGCCTACCGTGCGCCTGATATCAAGGGCGTTGCCTTCGAAGTAGATAGCTTCGGGGGTGAGGTCAGCGGCGCGTTTGAGACGGCGCAGATGATCGCGGATCTCTCGAAGAAAAAACCGACGATCTCGATCCTGACCGATTTCGCCTATTCAGCAGGCTACCTGCTCGCCAGTCAGGCGCGCCAGATCATCGCCCCGAAATACGGCGGCGCGGGCTCGATTGGCGTCATCATGCTGCATGCAGACTACAGCCAGCAGCTATCGACCGAGGGGATTGCCGTCACCATCATCCGTGCCGGAGCGGTCAAGGCGCAGGGCAATCCCTATGAGCCGCTTCCTCCCGAACTTGCCGATCGCTGGCGTGTCCAGGCCGAAGAGATGCGGGCGGATTTCGCGGATGTCGTGGCGAAGGCCCGAAAGGGAAAGGTCACGAAGGCTGCGGTTCTGGCAACCGAGGCCGATGCCTATAGCGCGAGGGAAGCTCTTTCGCGCGGACTTATCGATGCGATCGCAGATCCGGCCATCGCGTTCGATGCCTTCCTGAAAGAAGTCAACCGGAGCTAATCCAAAATGAAAAAACATCTCTATGCGTCGATCCTGGCTGCTGTGCGGCCCGGCTCGATCCCCGCTGCCGATGCGGCAGTGGAATCTCTGGCCAGCCATGAAGAGGCTGGCTCCATCCTCTCTCTTGGTGCCGATCCGGTGCTCGAAGCGGCCGGCGCTGCGGTGGCTGCTGCCGCCAACCTTCCAGTCGCAGGGACGCTCAGTCCCGATGCCACTTATGCCGCCGGCTACCATGCCGCCTGCGAGCGCTTCGCCGCAGTTCTCGGCGCGGACGGCATTGCCGGCAACGCAAAGCGCATGGGGGCGGCCCTTGAGCTTGCGATCGGCTCGCCGGGCATGTCGGCCGACATGGTGGTTTCTTTCGTCTCGTCCAATGTCGGTGAAGCGTCCGCGCCCGCTACCACCGCCGCCGCCGGCGCCGCCCCAGCCCCGGCGAGCAAGCCGGCTGCAAGTTATGAGCAACGCCGTGTCAATGCGGCGGCGCTCACCACTCCGAATTCCTCTCCGGCCAAGGCGGATGCGACCTCCGGCCTCAACCCGAGCGCGGTGTTTGCACATCGTCGCGCTCACAGTGCGAAAAAGGAGGCCTGACATGGCCAAGGAAAGTCCCCGCAAGCTGGCGTTTCTGCTGTCGGAAGCGCCGGGCAAGCTGTCCCGTGACACGGTCACCATCGTGTCCGGGGCCGGGAAACTGGATGCCGGAACGATCCTCGGCAAGATCACGGCTTCCAGCAAATACACCGCCAGCCCGGACACGGGCGCGGATGGCTCGCAGACGGGCATCGCCGTTCTCGCCGAGCCTGTCGATGCGACCTCGGCGGATGTCCAGGCGCTCGCCATCATCGACCTCGCCGAGGTGAAAACCTCGATGCTGATCGTTCATTCCACCGTCAACGACGCCACCAAGCGGGCAACCAAGATTGCCCAGCTGCGCGGCTCGAAGATCAAGGCACGCTAAGGAGAGCCCTGACATGACCACCGTAAACGCTCATTCGGGCGATCCCTTCAGCCTCGAAAGCATGACGGCTGCTGTCAATATGCAGCACTATCGTCCCGGCCAGATCAGCAAGGCCGGCCTGTTCGAGGAGGACAGTGTTACCACCACCACAGTTTCGGTGGAAATGCGCGATGGCCAGCTCTCGCTGGTCGAACCGTCCGCACGTGGCGGCCCGGGTGAGACCACGGGCGACGACACCCGCGAGAAGATCCCGTTCACTGTTCCGCATTACGAGCGCAACGATTCCATTCTCGCCGAAGAATCGCAGGGTGTTCGTGCCTTCGGTTCCGAAAACGCCGCCGAGCAGGTGGAAGATCGGGTCAACCGCAAGGCAGCGCGCCATGCGCAGGACCTTACGATGACGCTGGAGCATCAGCGCGTTGGTGCCCTGAAGGGCATCATCACGTCGAAATCCGGGGCAGTTTTGCACAATCTCTACACACAGTTCGGCATCGCAGTGCCGGCGGCGATTTCCCTGGAGCTGGATATCGACAGCACGGATGTCGGGGGTATCGTGCAGGACCTCGTTTATGGGATCGAAGACGACCTCGACGAGCCGCATGATGGTCTGCACATTTTCACCGGGCGCACGCTTCACAAGGTGCTCTGGCGCCACAAGTCGGTGCGCGAAACCTTCCTCTATGGCAATGGAGCCGCAGTGCTTCGTCAGGATGTGCCGGAGGTATTCGAGTTCGGTGGTGCCATCTGGGAGCGCTACAAGACCGGTAAGAAGGCGACCGACGATCTCGGCTCCCCCTACATTGCCCACGACGAAGCAAGAGTGGCGGTTCGCGGCGTTCCTGATCTCTATATCACCCGCTTCGCGCCGGCCGACTATAACGAGACGGTCAACACGCCCGGCCTGCCGTTCTATGCGAAGGCAATCGAGAAGCGGAACGGCAAGGGTTACGACCTCGAAGTGCAGTCGAACCCGATTTCGCTCTGCACACGTCCGAAGACGCTGCGCCGCCTGACCCTGACCTGACGCGGGCCTGATCTGGCCATTTTGCTGCGCTGCCCGAATGAGCGGGCAGCGCCTCCCACCATCATTGCGCCTCCCGGGCGACAGATTGGAATTTCACCATGTCGAAGAAGAAAACCATGTGGATTGCCATGGCAAACGGTGGCCTGCTGGCCGCCGCAGCCATGGGCCTCCCGAAAGACAAGGCGGTCGATCCCCATGCACCCGTCGAGGTGCCGGAGGAGTATGGCCTGCATCTCATTCACGACAAGCACGCTTATCAGGCGGAGCCGCCGGAACAGCCGAAAACCGAGAAACCCGTCAAGCAGTCTGGCGGCGAAAAGGGTGGCAAGGCGCAGAAGCCCGCCGACCCGCAGACGCAGCCCCTCTCGGCAGGCAAACCGGAGGGCGTGCAGGCTGGCGCACCTGGTGCCGATGACGGCCACCAGGCCGGGGGTGACGCAAATACCTCGGGTCAAGCAAACCCGGATGCCACCGGCGCTGGCCAGGCCTGAGGCTCGGCCATGGATTTGAATGGTGTCCGGGGGTTTCTGCCCTCCTACAATCGCGAGAAGCTCGGAGAGACGGTCGAGATCGTGCCGATGATCTCGGGAAAGATGGCGGAAGGCCCGGATGCCAGCAGACCCGTCACGACGCTGAAGGTCCGGTTTGAGTTTACGCCGGACATGGAGCGGCTGATGGAGGCGAGATCCTCTGATCTAGCGGGCCAGACAGAGCGAGCCTCCATCACCTTCGAGGCGGGTCTGCTTTCCTACTCTCTGAAAGATGGCGACCGCTTGCGCCGGGTCAATCCCCGAACGGCGGCCATCGAACATTACCGCGTATCGCGCACCGCGCGCCTCGCTCTCAATCTGGAAATTGCTTACCTGTCGAGGATCTGACTGCCGTGGGTATCGTTCGCCAGCTCATTCAGATTGCCGTTGTGGAGGCCGTGCGCGGCGTTACGCTTGCCGGCAATTCCGTTTATGACAGCCGGATCGATGCCCTGCCCGATATCCTGCAGGACGGCAAAAGGCCATTTCTCATCTTCTCGGTCGAGATGGCCCGCCAGTCCGAGAAGGATGAGGGTTTGCTTGGCCGAACCAACGTCATGACGCTGATGGTTCATGCAGCCGTTGCCACGGCGCAGGAAATCACCGGGGACGATGGTTCGGTGGTGCTCGCCAATATCGGTGAGACAGACGCGGCTCTTGAGGCTGTTCTTAATATCATGGATCGCCAGTGGCGGGCCGCACTCTGCGATGGCCGGAGCGCATGGGCCGATCTCTTCATGGAGCTGTCGCAGGGTATAGAGCAGGTGCAGGATTTTCGGGGCGCGGACCCGGACACGGGCCGCAAGCACGCCTCTCGCCTGACGGAAGTTTCGTTACGTGTCATGCCGGAGCCCGAGTTCGGATCGGGGATCAATCCGACGATTGAGAAAGGCCTCGATCTCCTCCAGGCGGATGGAGATACCGCCTATGCCGAAGTGGCGCGAGTCTGGCGCGAGATCCTGACGGATGAATCCGCTGTTTCAGATTTCGAGGAATTGCAGGCCCGGCTCTTCTTTGCCCGGGATGTTCTTCTGGCGCTCGGTCATGAGAATCCTGCGACAGCGCCGGAATTCGATGAGCTGAACCTCATTATCGAAGGGGCAGGGCCATGATTGACGGTATCCGGGAGACGGTCAAGGTTTTCCTCGACCTTCACAACGAGCTTCAGGCACTGAAAAGTGTCGTCGGCCGCGCCATGAAGGTTGGACCTGTCCATCAGGTCGACAAGGAAAAGGGGTATCGGCTCAACCTCGGCGACCGGAACGGAAAGCCGTTTCTGTCCCCCTGGTATCCGCATCCGGAGACCGGGAAAACCTCGGTGCCCCTGAAGGTCGGCCAGATTGTCGGCGTCATCAATCCCGGTGGCGATCCGCGCCGTGGCCTGCTGATCCGGGGCGGGTACAGCGACCAGCATCCTTCTCCGAATGATGACATGGAGGCGAATGTCTTCGAGGACGCTGGCGTGCGCGTTCGAGTGGTCAAAGGAACGCTGGTTATTCAGGTTGGCGGTTGCAAATGGACCTACAGCGGTGCCGGCCTGAAACAGGACAGCGGAAAGATATGGCACAACGACAGCGAAATCGGTGACGGACACCGCCACACCGATGTGTTCCCCGGCGGCTCACTGTCTGGTCCCCCCGAAGTAGGAGAATGAGAATGCAGAGATACAAAGTGGCCGAAGGCATCGAAGTCGTGAACGGCGCACCGGTACCGGAAAGTCGAATTGTCGAACTGAAACCTGGCGAGGAGCTTTTCGATCTCGCCCACGGGCGCATTTCTCTTCTGAAGGGTGAGAAAAGCGAGAAAAGCGGTCGCGCCGATGGCGGGAATTGACCGCAGGACGGGCAAGGTTATCGGCCCGCTCGCCTCGACCCTTCAGTCAGTTGAAGTGATCCTCTCCACCCGTCTCGGTTCGCGCTGCATGCGCCGAGAGTTTGGTGGTGGCGTGTTGGAGCTTCTTGGGCGGGCAATGAAGCCCCCGCTTTTCGCAGCATGGCGGCAGTTGGTTGCTACCGCCATTGATCTCTGGGAGCCGCGCCTTCGCATTCGGCGCGTATCCTTTGAAGGCTCGGTCGACGAATTGCGGCTCGGCCGCGCCAAGCTGGTGTTTGAGGCAGATTATCGACCTCGTGCCCACCTTGGCGATCTGACGGTCGAACGCCGGCTGTCCTTCAGCCTGATGTTTCTCGAAAACGGATTGCAGGTTTCCACATGAGCGATCTTCATCTGGCGTTATTGCCAGCTCCGGCCATTATTGAAGAGATAGCCTATGAACGGGCCTTCTCGCGCCAGATGGAGGAGTTTCAGCGAGCCTGGAATGAAAGGCGGATTGCCTTCCCCTCGGAAAATCTGCCGGCCTATGATGTCTCGATGCTGGAGACGGACCCGGCGGTGATCGTCGGCCAGTCCGAAACATATCGCGAGCTTCTGTTGCGCGCCCGGATCAATGACGCGGCACGTGCGAACCTTCTGGCATTTGCGCAGAAGTCCGATCTCGACCACCTGGCCGCTTTCTATGACGTGAACCGCCTTCCCGGTGAAGGTGACGCGCGCCTGCGGCTCCGCGTCATCCTCGCCATTCAGGGCCGTTCGACGGGCGGTCCCAAAGAGCGTTACAAGAGTATCGCCATGGGCTCCGATATCCGGGTTCGCAGCGTGGAACCGTATCGCGTTGGCAAGAGCCCCCGCATTTACATTGCCGTTTACTCCACCGAGCCAAACGGCGTTGCGTCGGCCGACCTGCTGGCGAAGGTTCGGCTTGCGCTGGAAAACGACGCTGTCCAGCTCGTGAATGATGAATTTGTCGTCAGCTCGGCCGTGCGGAAGGTCGCCAATCTCTCTGCCAATGTCTGGCTCTTGCCGAACGCGGATGAAGCGGTCGTTACCCGCGCCGAAGAGGCGCTGCGCGTTGCCTGGGATGCGGAGCAAGCGCTCGGCCGCGATCTTGTCCGCGAATGGTGGGTATCGAAACTGATGGTGCCGGGCATGCACAAGGTGACGCCGACGCTGCCAGCGGCAGACACCACGGCAGCACCCTATGAAGCCGTAGCGATTGGCACGGTCACGCTGGTGCAGAAAGGCAGGGCGTTTTGACAACGCTTCTCCCCTCAAGCTCGGGCCATTTCGAGATTACCGTCGAGGCCTCGCGGGCAAAGGCATGGCAGGAACTGGAAGACGCGGTTCCTTTCATCACCTCGGCCAAGCGAAACCCGCCGCCGTCGTACCTGCCGTTTCTGGTGTGGGAATATGGGTTGGGGATGCTCACCCCGTATATCCCGAACCTTTATGAACTGCTCGATGAAGGGCTGCGCTGGTTGCGGGTTCGCGGCACCTATGCCGCCGTTTCGCAGGGCCTCGGCTTTGTGGGCGTCACCGCCACGCTGGAGCCCGCCTGGCATGCCCGCGTCTGGTGGAATTCCAGCCAGCTTCGCTTCCCGTCCCTGCCGGAGAACGATGAGCCGCTGCTCGACCGGATCGAGGCAATCACGCGCCTCTCGCTCCCTTTCCGCTCCGACCTTCGGCGCGGCGTCTTCCAGTATGATGTGCCCGCCATGGAGTGCGACGCGCATGTTCTCGATGGCAGTCACCTTGAGCATGAAAGCGGCGTGCGTCTTCATGAGGGTGGCACCGTCTGGTCTTTCGGGCGCACCGCAGAGTTTGAGCACACGCTCACCGAGGCCGAAGGGCTTGCGCTTGGAAACTGGATCGTGCCGCCGGCGGCTGCTTCCCTGAAGTGGGCGGATATGCAGTTCAAGTGGGCCACGGCGAACTTCCACTGGGCCGACAATCCGGCCGCACAGCGCCGCGTGCTGATGGCGCGGTGGTTCGATGATGAGGTGCTGCACCTCAAGCTTCGTCGCGGTGACGGGTCGGTCATCGGATATCGTCGTTGCCGGATTGTGCGCGCATGTGCCCCCGCCGCTGCCGGCATGTACCGCCACGGCTCCCAGCTCTACTCCCCGGCAGTCAATGGCCAGCTCGTCTATGTCGAGGCCATGACCGGCTTTGCCGACGCGGCCGATGAGGCAGTGGCATCAGTCGAGCTGGTTGCCTTTGCGAACCTGACACCGGTCACCCCGGCCGGTCGGCTCTGGCTGGAGCATGATGAGGTTTATGGCGGCGTGCCCTTCGCCGCCAAGGCTGTTCAACGCGATCTGCGGAAAACCGTCCGCGATCAATTCAAGTTTCTGTTGAGGTTCTGATGGCTTACGAACACAAGAGCGGCCTTCCCTTTGCCTATGACCGGGCGGAAGGCCACGACGAACAGAAGGGCTTGGTATTCCACGGCGAGCGGCCCCTTCTTCAGGCGCCCGAGCTAAACGAGCTGCAGACCATTCTGCGCGGCGCCATTACCCGTGTCGGTCGAATGATCGCCCGGGATGGCACGCGCATCAAGCGCGCCAGCGCCGTGGTCAACGTTGCCGCCGGGACCGTCACCCTCACCGAAGGCGAGATCTATGTCGCCGGTGATGTCTATTCCGTCGAAGAAGCGGTGCTGACCGGCGTGCCGATGACCGGCCGGCTCGAAATCGGCGTGCGTCTCACCACGGCTTACCGCACCGCCGAGGACGATCCGTCCCTGCTTGGCATTGTTCCTGGCTCTGTCGCGGAAGGCGAACCGGGTGCGGCACGGGAGATCGGCACCATTGTGTGGGCACATTCGCTCGACTCTCAACCTGGTCCGTTCTTCTCGGTCTATACGCTCGATGACGGAACAATCCTTGACCAGTCCGGGCCGGCCGTGCTGGCGCCCGCCATGCAGATCGTCCAGGAATATGACCGGCCGAACGGCAATTATATTGTCTCCGGTTGCCGTGTGACCGCGCTCGGCCTCGATACGGGTGTGCAGAACTTTTCCATCGAGCAGGGAGAAGCCAATATCAACGGCTTGAAGCGGACCCGTTATGCCGCGCTCCGGCATGCCGAACCGGAGGATTGGGATGAGCTGGCAATCCCCGGCGAAACGCTGATTTACCCGGGCGGGGCGAGCTTCACCTTCACCGTCGACTTCGCGCCGATCGCGACCGTCAATTCGATCCTGCTGACCAAGGAACGAACCGTCAACATCACCCGTGGGGCCGTCGTCAGTGGCGTCGATGCTCTGCCCGATACCAGCGTGATCTCCGTTTCGCAGATCAAGCAGGGGGCGACCGTCTTTGCGGCGAGCGCCTATCAGCTCGCCAACAACAATATCGACTGGGCTCCGGCCGGCGCCGAACCGGCCGTAGGCTCCAGCTATGATGTGACCTATCGCTATCGTTCGCTCGTCACTCCGAGCGACCAGACTTACAACACGATCACTGTTACGGGTGGCGCTACCGGCGGCGATGTCATCGTGTCCTACACGGCAAAGCTTCCGCGCATTGATCGCATGTGCCTGAAGGACGATGGTAGCCCCGTCTATCTGAAGGGCATATCCGCGTGGAGGAACCCGTTGCCTCCGGCGGTTCCGTCCTCTCTGCTCAACCTTTGCCAGATCCGCAACGACTGGATCAATAAGCCCGTCATCAAGAATGATGGGACTTACTTTCTGACCCGCGATGAGCAGCGGACATACAACGAAAAGATTGTCGATATTGAGCGGCTGGTGGAGTTGCTGCGCCTGCAGGTCAACATTGACAGAAAAGAGCCTGTGGCAAAACTTGGCATGTTCGTCGATCCCTTCACGTCGGACTATTACCGGGATGCGGGCGCCGCGCAGAACGGGGCTGTCGCGAACGGCATGTTGACCCTTGCTGTGGCACCAACCTTCTACAAGGCGAACCTCGCCGCCCCCGTAAAGCTCGATCATGTCGAGGAGGTCATTGCCCAGCAGCTCTTCAAGACCGGCTGTATCAAGATCAATCCTTACGCCAACTTCACGCCTCTGCCGGGGCAATTGAAGCTCGATCCGGCGGTGGACTTCTGGACGATCAGCCAGACGGAATGGACGTCTCCGGAAACCCGGGAGTTCAACCGTGGCGAAGCGCCGGACGAAAGCAGCCCGCTCCAGAAGGTGACCACGACAAACCGGCTGGTCGATCAGCGGGAAGAGCAGGCAGATTTCCTGCGCCCGATCAGCATCGACTTCACCATCTCGGGTTTCGGTCCGGGCGAGATCCTGAAGTCGCTCACCTTTGACGGCAAGTCGGTGAAACCTGCCGGCGTACAGACGGCCAATGCCGCTGGCGTCATCACCGGGACTTTCAACATTCCGGCCGCCGTCACTGCCGGAACGAAAGTGGTGCAGGCTGTCGGCATGGGCAAGACCGTCGCAACGGCCATGTTCACCGGTCAGGGCACGATCGAGATCACCGTGATGCGGCGCATTACCACGATCGAGAACTGGACCGCGCCGGAGCCGGAGCCGGAGCCCGAACCCGAACCCGGCACGCCCAGCACGCCGACCCCGCGCACGCCGACGCCGGTTTGGGGAAGCGGACATGGGGGGGATTCCCCCGATCCGCAAGCGCAGATCTTTGCCGTGCCGGAGGTTCGCCAGATCGTTGGAATGGATTTCCATATCTGCAAGATCGGGAACCCGGCAAAACGCCTGATCCTCGATCAGGTCACGATCGACAACGGCTATCCAACCACCGATATCGTCGCCCAGTCGGATGTCTCGATGGCTGGCGCCGTGGTCGGCTGGAAGTCCGGTCGCTTCAAACTGCCGGTCACCACCCGACCTGAGACGAAGCATGCCTTCGTGATCAAGACCGATGACAACACGCATTCGGTTTCGTTCGCGGCGCTCGGTGCCTATGACCCTTCGCTTCAGAAGTATGTCACCCAGCACCCCTATGTGGTCGGCCCGCGTTTTGACTCTGTCAACGCGCAGACATGGACCGCCCATCAGAAAGAGGCGCTGGCATTCAAGCTTGTCGCGGCGAAGTACAATGTTCTGACCAAGACAGTTGCGCTTGGCAGCTTCGCCCTGGTCAATGCTTCTGACCTTCAGGTCCGCGCCTCAATCGAGATCCCCGGCCCTGGCTGCAGCGTCACCTTCGAAATCGTCCGTCCCAACGGCACGGTTTACAAGCTGGCGGCGGGCCAGGTGCTGAAGCTGAACGAGTTCCTGAATGAGACGGTGCAGCTTCGTGCCGTTCTCAAAGGCACTTCGAAACTGTCTCCGATCCTGTTTGCCCCGGTGCAGCTGATCGCTGGTCGTATCCAGACGACCTTCAGCTACATCACCCGCGCCTTCGATATTACCGGGGCCGCGAGGCTTTCGGCCTACTTCAAGGCGTTCCTGCCGGCGGGCGCTACCGTCGCCATGCATTACTCGATCGACGGCGGGGCCTGGACCACATTGCCCTTCGTCTCGGCCGAGCCGCTCCAGTTCAACGGCTGGACGGAACGGAAGTTCGAAAAGGTCGGCGGGCTCGCCGGCACCACAGTCAGGCTGAGGATTTCCGGGACGGGCGGGCCAGCGGCACGCGTCGTGTGCGGGGACTTTGGCGCTGGCGTATTCTGAGGATAGCCAATGGACACGACGACGCATTATGGGCTGATCAAGCCGGATGCCGCCAATGATGTGGATGCGGAGTTTTACCAGCTCCAGTCCACATTGGACCTGCTGGACACTATCCTCCACGCGCTCGCAATGGAGACCGGCGGTAAAGCGCCGGTCTTGCATGCCCACGAGATCGAAGATGTTATCGGCCTTGCGGCGGCTCTGGCCAGCAAGATGAACGCCAACGCGACCTTCAAGCTCGACAGTTTGACGGACGTTGACGGGGCGGATGCGGCGCCGGTCGGCTATGTTCTCGTGAAGACGAACACCGGCTGGATCGCCGTCTCTCCCGCGACCGCCATGGGCAACCACAATCACACGATTGCCCAGATTAACGGGCTGGATGCCGCCCTTATCGCAAAGCTCGATGACACACAGCTCGATATTGACGGCACCCTGGCGGCGAACGCTGATGACCGGATACCTTCTCAGAAGGCAGTAAGGTCCTATGTCGGGACGGTTGCGGACACGAAACTCAATGCCTCGGCGGTGGATACCGCAGTGGCGCTGGGCGTCAGCGATGCAAAGGTGCCCAGCCAGAAGGCCGTGAAATCCTACGTCGACACGGCCGCCGCCACGAAGCTGAACGCTTCAGCGCTTGATATCAACACCGCCCTCGGCGTTGACGATGCAAAGGTGCCCAGCCAGAAGGCGGTAAAGACCTATGTCGACGGCCTGTTGTCAGCCATCAGGAACGGCGTATCAGCGTCCTTCGATACGCTGAAAGAGCTGGCTGACAACTTTGCCAATTACTTGCCGCTCGCCGGGGGAACGCTGGCAGGCGACGTGTTGTTCGCCGTTGGCAAGGGCATCAAGCTAAGAAGCTCCTCTGCCGCTGCCGGTTTGCTGAGCTGGCTTCGGGATACCGACAGCACAACCGCAGCGCAAATCTACTACAACCCATCGTCAGGCTCGCTGGTACTGCGAACCCTTGGTCCCACCGGCTCGCTTCTCAACACGGTCCTGATCGGGGATGTGGCCGGCGCGATGTCTCTTAACGGCTCGCAGATATGGCACACCGGCAATTTTGATCCGACCGATTACACCGCGATTGCCAACATCGGGGCGGTTTACGGCGCGGGCGTTGTTCACGGCGCCGTAGGGGCAATCCAGTTGCTCGCTCATGGCACGGCAAACACTGCACTGACCTACGGCACCAACTATGCGGGCTCCGCTCTCCGCCTTTGCAGTTTGTACGGCACGACGGGTGCGGCCGCTACGCTCGCAATTAGCGGCTCTGCGCCGCTCGGAACTTGGAAGTGCCTTGGGACAGTTGGTGCGGGTGCGTCGTTTCAGGGCGCGTCACTTTTCTTGAGGGTAGCTTGATGGAATTCCGGAACCCAAAACACAACTCCTTCGGTGGCGTCGATATGGAGATCAACCATCCTGCGCTCGGCTGGATACCGTTCTCGGCGTCGCCGGCCGACGTCGAAGAACATAGCCGGGCTCTTTATGACCTGGCCAAGGATATCGCGGCTCCGGCCGGTCCGGCGCCGGACGCGATCATGCCGGCGCTGACGCCGCGCCAGCTGTGGCTTGCCGCCCTTCAGGCGGGCGTCACCAAGGCCGATGTCTTGGCGGCCGTCGAGCTGGTCGAAGATCCTGAAGAGCGGGAATACATGCGGATCGAGCTGAATGAGGCGACCTCCTACAGTCGCCATCATCCAGCGGTCGAAAAGCTCTCCCTCATCATGAATATGCCCGAAAGCCAGATCGATACGCTCTGGGTCTGGGCCTCCACCCTCTGAAGAATGTTCGCCGCCAAGGCGAACCAACAACCGCCCTCCGGTCTGCCGACTGAGCGCGTCATTCCCCTCAATATCATCATCGAACTCTGGAGTTGCACGATGACTGCACCGACCTTTGGCATGCAATTTTCCCGGCCGGATACCGAAGCGGTTCCGGTCAACGGCGCGGACTTTTCCAAGGTCCTCGTCATCGAAACCTCCGCCGATGCCTCGAATACCGAGTTTCCGGCAGGTCAGGCAAAGCGGATTTCTTCCGGCGATCCGGATGCTGTTGCAGCCCTCGGAACGGGTCTGCTGGCTGATGCCGTGAAAGGGATCAATGCCCAGCTCGCCGGCCTTAACTCCGGTGCGGATGTCACGGTTTTCCGTGTTGCTGAAGGGGCGAATGCCGGCGCCACCGCTGCTGCCATCGCGGACGTGGTCAACAACCTGACCAGCATTCCTTCGGCGGTCAATGCGACCCCGCGCATTGTTGTCGCAGGCCGTACCGCATGGCGACCGGACCCCAATACGGTAAACCCGGTCATTGCCGCCTTGCAGACGGCGCTTCCTAAGATCCTCGCCATCGCGCCTGTCGATGTCGACGACACCAACAAGGCAAATGCGATCTCCGCCCGCAATACGATGAATTCTGAACGGCTGATGCCGATCGGTATTGCAGCCCGGGTTTTCGAAGGCTCCTCGATCGTGACCCGCTCCATGGCAGCGCGCGTTGCTGGTCTGATCATTCGTACCGACAACGAACACTCCGGAAAGCCCTTCGAGCCCTTTGCGAACCGGCCGCTTTATGGCCTCGCCGGCATTTCCCGGAAGCTTCCGTTCTCGCTTCTGGACGGATCGACGGAAGGACAGCAGCTCCTGGAAGCGAATGTTGCCATTGTCGCTGAAGGTGAGGTGGGGCTCGACGGCTCGATCGCGGATGGTGGCTTCTCATTCATCGGAACGGACAATGCGACGACCGGCGATCTTTGGCGTCAAATGCACCAGGTGCGAGGCGCTGACTATATCGTGGTCAAGATCATGCGCATCACGCGGCAGTTCCTCGGGTCGAAGAAGATCACGGCCGACATGGCGGAGGCGTGGATCAATTCGATTGCCTTCATGCTGCGCGACCACAAGGCCGAAGAGGATATCCTCGGCTACACCCCGCGCCATGAAATGTTCAAGGCCTCGAAGAACAGCCCGGAAGATATCCGCCTCGGCACACTGAAGCTCGATATCGGGATCGAGCCGGCGCCTGTCTTCAAGCGCGCAGACCATGAAATCCAGCGCTACCGTCCGGCTCTCGAAGGGTTGGTTGGCGATATCGTCGCCCGCCTTAACGCCGTCGCCTGACACTCGGCTTAACCAGAAGGGAAATCCAATGCAGTCCTTGATTATTTTGACCGCCGTCGATGTGCGCCGTGCCGAGGTGACCGGCTCATCGCGGGCAACCACCATCACGAAGCTGACCATTCCTCCGATCCGCTTCGTCACCGCTTCCCACAACCCGGGTGGGGGTGTCATGGCGGTGGATTATGCACTGCCCCGTCTTCAGGCACTGGAGCCTGCCTTCAGCGCCAAGGGCATCGATACCGATATCTTCTCAGGTTTCGGGGAGCGGGACCGCTGGGTGTTCGCCGGTGCCTACCGGGACAAGAAGACCAACAGGGCTATCCCTGGCCGCTGCATCATCGAAGGTGCGATCCTCGAATGGACCCCGGATGAAAGTGATCCGGGTGAGTTCCAAGGTTGCAGCCATCAGTTCAAGGAAGTGACCCACTTCGAATTCGCCCTCGACGGTCGCGAGCTTTGGTATATCGACAGCGATGAACGGATCGTTCGTCGGAATGGCGTCGACCTCTTCGCCGCCGATCGTCAGGCGCTCGGCGCGTAAGCGGAGCCATCGGCCATGAACGAGACCGAAATGGAATTTCCCGTCGTGCCGGATGATGACGCGACGGATGTGGTTCACGAGATCCTGCCCCTCACGAAGGGGCAGGACGGAATTGTCTACCCGCTGGCCTATCCCCGAAAGCTGAATGGCAAGCCGCTTCGGAAAGTCACCCTGAGGCGCCCGACACAAGGCGACCTCGATGACCTTGTCTCCGGGGCGATCGAGACGAACAGGGATCTTCTCTGCCACCTGACCGGGCTTCATCGGTCCGTCATCCGTGGGCTCGACGCCCGCGACAGCGAAGCGCTTTACGGCATGCTGATCGACATGATGCCGGCATATCTGAGAGAGGACTGACATGGCAAAGCTTACGGCTGAGATGGTAATTGATCTCCGGGACAATACTGGCAGGTCGACCCAGACCGTCATCGGGAACCTTTCGCGCCTTCGGAAGGCCGAGCGGGACTATGACCTGGCGAAGATGGGAATGCGCCTCAACCGTGAGCAGCGTGCCCATGAGGATCTGATCCGCGCCCGAGCCATGGCGCAGGCGCAGGCAGAAGAAGATGCGCTCGCCCGGCGCCGGGAAAACTACCAAGTCTGGGCAAGCAGGGGCATGGTGGGTGCCCTGGCCGTCGCCGGAGTAGCGACAGCTGCGGCTTCCGCCTACAAAGATTATGCAGATGTCGAGCGCCAGGTGAACCGCATCGTGATCAACGCCGGCAAAGGCGCCGATATGATCAATCCGACGATCGGGCACTTACAGCAGCTCGCTGGTGCCACCCATCAGAGCTTCGCTTCGGTCGTCGAGGGTCTTGAAACGCTCATTGCCTCTGGCCGCGAGCTGGACGAAAGCATGGCGTTCCTGCCCTCTGTCGCCATGACCGCGCAGGCCAGCGGATCCGCGATCTCGGATATCGCCTTGTCCGCTGATGCCCTTTCCAACTCGCTCGGCATCACCTCCGGGGAAATGCAGAAGGCCTTCGACATTCTTGTCGGGGGTGGCAAGCTCGGCAAGTTCGAGCTGAAGGATATGGCTCAATACCTGCCATCTCTCACCCCCGCCTTTGCGGCACTTGGCTACAAGGGCAATGAGGGTCTCATGAAGCTGGTCGCTGCCTTGCAGGTGGTTCGCAACCAGACCGGCTCCAGTTCGGAGGCGGCCACCCTGCTGTCCAACGTCTTGAACAAGATGTACACGGCCGACACGGCAAAGAAGTTCAAGGATATGGGCATAAACCTTCCGAAGGCGCTCGACAAAGCCCGGGCTGAAGGTCGTGATGTTCTTGAAGTTTTCCAGCAGCTCGCATTCGAGGCTGTGAAGGGTGACCTTTCCAAGCTGCCGCTTCTGTTCACTGATGCCGAAATGCTGAAGGGCATGCGCGCGCTCATGACCAGCGGTGAGCAATACAAGGCACTGATGGCATCGCTCGGCAATGTGGATGGTTCGGCGCTGAGAGACTTTAACCAGATTGCGGGTGACTCGGCGGCCCGCGTCCAGGATCTGCAAAACGCATGGGACAAGTTCGTCTTGTCGGTTGGGTCGAGATTGGCCGACCATGTAACGCCCATTCTCAAGCAGGCGACGGACTATCTGGACGAAAGAGAGGCGATAGATCGCGCGCTCTCTGGAAAAGACAGCCAGACCGTAGCTGACGACAAAGCCGCCTATATGAAGCGATATCTGGAGCTGCACGGCAAAAACAAGGGCACGATTGGCGGGCGCACAGGCGCTTCAGAGTTCAATCGTGATGCTGAAAACGCTTACCGGAAGTCGTTGGCCAAGCTGGGACGGGGTGAGATCGAGGACGTTTTGGCCGACCTGAAGCCTGATATTCTTGATCTCTATATCAAGCGTGGTGAACAAGCGGCAAAGCAAGCCGGGCCGCCTAAACCGACGAACGGGCGTGCGGGTTATCCATTCCTGGGCGTTCGGACCGGCAAAATTCCCATCCCGATTCCTCGCCCGGACCCCAATGCTCCCTCAGACAGGTTGCTTGGTGCGGAGGGGAATTTCCAGAACCGAAGTTACCGCGCGAAGGGTATGATGACAGAGGACCAGGTCGCGGAGCGCATTCGCGACGCACAACTCTCTCCCGTCGCGAATGATCTCGGGTTCGGGAACACAAAGGTTCCCGGCCTCGCTGCACCCGGCTATTCCGGTCCGCAACAAGTCACCGTTACGGGGCCAATCACAACCCAGCCTTCAGGTGTCCAACGGGTGGAAGTCACCAACATGCAGCGCCCAAATGTCACTCTCCATCTGACCGTTCCGGTTCAACAGGTCATGCAGGACCCACATGCTGCAGCGCAAACGCTTGGAAGCGCCGTGCTGGATGCGATCAGTGGTGCCCACGCTGACAATGGGAACTGAGGTGAAACATGCTCTATCTTCTGGGCGCCGTGACGATCGACACCAAGCCGTTCTCGATCGATAGCATGGAGCGGGAAAGCGGCTCCTCGGTTGCATCCAAGCCGGTCATGGGCGGGCGGGAGCGGAAGGAGGTCACCGGAGAGGGCGAGGATACGATCACCCTTTCTGGCCAGCTCCTGCCGTTCCGGATCGGGGGCATGTCGGAACTAGAAACCCTTCACGACATGCGGCGGAAGGGGCAACGCTTCCCGCTCATGCGCGGGGATGGCTACCGCTTCGGCTGGTACTACATTTCCGAGATCGCCGAGACCCATTCCGAGCTTGCCAAAAACGGAGTGGGCCATGTCATTGGCCACCGCATCACGCTCAATCAGGCAGATGAAGATGGCGGCGATGGCCAGCAGGTCATATCCGCTTTGCTGGGCCTGTTCGGTGCGATAGGGGGGCTTTGATCATGTCGGAGCAGATCGAAATCAAGGGCGAGGGGATCGTGCTGGATCTCCTCCTCCATCGCAAATATGGCGTCCGTGGCCGTGAACTGGTCGAAGCGACGCTCCTTCTCAATCCCGGTCTCGCTGCCCTGGGGCCGATCTTGCCGATCGGCACGAAGATATTGTTGCCGGATCTGCCGCAACCCTTCTCCCAGACGGCAAAGCGCGTCGTTTCCCTGTTCGGGTGATCATTATGACATGGACTGTTTCATGGCAGGTCTTCGTCGATGGCGAAGATCGCTCCCAAGGCATGCGTCCTTTCCTCCTCGAAATCGAAGTGAGCGACACCGAAGGTCAGACCGGCGATACCTGCCGCCTGGTCTTCGATGACAGCAATGGTCAGCTGAAGCTGCCCGCCAAGGATGCCGGGCTCAAGGTTCGGCTTCAGGGCGTGCAGGTTTTCGAGGGCACGATCGACAAGGTCCGTTCTCAAGGGGCGAGGGGCTCCGGCCGCACGCTCTCGGTATCCGCCAAAGGATTCGACACCAAGGGTAAGGCAAAGGAGCTGCAGGGCTTTCATATGGATGATGCCTCCCTGTCCGATTTCCTTACCGAGGCGGGCAAGAACGCCGGCTTCTCGGTGAAGGTCGATCCGAAATTCGCGGATATCAAGCGAGACTATTGGTCTGCGGAGGATGAGAGCTTCATCGCCTTGGGGCAGCGGATGGCCAAGGAACTTCATGGAACGTTCAAGCTGCGGGGTAATCAGGCGATCCTTGCTGCGCGCGACCGAACCGATTTACCTGTGGTCGATGCTGTCATTTCCGAGCAGGGTGGCAACGTCCTCCGCTGGGATATCGAGCCCTTCTCCGGCCGGCCGACAGCAAAGAAAGCGCGGGCCAGCTGGTTCGACCGGAAGTCTGCGACCTACAAATCGCAAGAGGTCGATATTGAAGGGCTGGAGAGTGACGCGACCAGTATCAGCCGCGAGCTTGCCGCCGACGAGGATCAGGCAAAAGCCAGTGCCGGAGCCCGCAAAGGCGAGGCGGAGCGAGATGCAGGCAGTGGTTCGATCGAGCTTGATCTCGTGCCGGAAGCTCAAGCCGAAGGACAGTGCCGGCTGCGGGGCGCAAGAGCCGGTGTGGATGGCCTCTACCGGATTTCCGCTGTCTCTCACAAAGCCAACCGTTCCGGCGGGGCCACCACTTCCCTTTCCGTGAAACAGCCATCGGACGGCGCTGGCGCCGACGGTCGCGACCCAACCTGAAGGACTTAGCCATGAACTTTGCTGGAACCGGGCAGACGCTGTCCGGAGAGGATTTTGCGCGCGCCGCCAAGGCCCTTGGCTGCGATCAAGCGGCCATCCGCGCGGTGACCTTTGTCGAGGCGCGCGGTAACGGCTTCGACGGGAAGCGCCGGCCGGTCATGCTGCCGGAGCGACACGTGTTCTTTCGCAACCTGTCAGGCCTGAAGCGTGACTCTGCCGTGACATCCGGCCTTGCCTATCCGAAATGGCGACCGGGGAATTATCCAGCGACACAGGACGCCCGTTATCTTCTCCTCGAGGAGATGATGGCGATCGACGAAGGCGCGGCGCTCAAGGCTTGTTCCTGGGGGCTGGGCCAGGTGCTGGGCGAAAACTTCGCCATGTGCGGCTTTGCCTCGCCGCAGGTGCTGGTCGAAAAATGCCTGCAAGGCGAGGGCGGTCAGCTCGATGTCATGATGGCCTTCATTCGCGGCGCCGGCCTCGCTGATGCTCTCCGCCGGAAAGATTGGGCTGGTTTCGCGCGAGGCTATAACGGTCCGGGCTTCCGCGAGAACGAGTACGAGCTGAAGCTCGGCCGCGCCTATGCCCGCTTCCAGAAATACAGCCCGGCTTCCTATGACCCGTTGTCCGATGGCCTGCTGTCGCTCGGCGACAAGGGTCAGATCGTCGCCACCCTGCAGCGCGCCCTTGGCATTCACGCCGACTGCGACTTCGGTCCGCTCACGGAACAGGCGGTTCGGAAATTCCAGCAGGCCCATGGCCTCACCACAGACGGCAAAGTCGGCCGCACGACCGGTTCGGCCCTTGGCCTTCCCTACTGGCCTATCGTGCCGGAGTCCGCGCCCGTGAAGGGCAAGGCGAAGTAATCCCCTTCCACCACCCCACACATGGAGAACACTGATGAACAGTACGGTTATTCACCGGCTGATGGATTTGCTCGGCCTGATCTTTGGCGCGCTGGTCGCCTGTGACTGGAGCACCCTCGGCTTTAACCCGGGCATGG
Source organism: Gellertiella sp. DMC107 (assembly GCF_056313605.1). Lineage (NCBI taxonomy): Bacteria > Pseudomonadati > Pseudomonadota > Alphaproteobacteria > Hyphomicrobiales > Rhizobiaceae > Gellertiella > Gellertiella sp. DMC107. Next base: position 826,230 of record NZ_JBQUZZ010000002.1, read on the forward strand.
CGGCGACCATGGCAGCCTATGTCTTCTTGGTCGACAAGATCCTGAAGCTCGCCATCAACCTCACCGTCGACGGTCCTGGTGGCCTCTTCGCGAAATGGGATACGAACACGGCCCATAACGTCGTCAACGTGATCGGCCTCTTCGTCGCCAGCATGCTCGCATTCGACTGGTCCGGTCTCGGCCTGTCGCCGAAGGCGGCTGCAACCATGGCCGGTGCGTTTCTCTTCGCCGACAAGGCTGTCAAGTTCTGGCTGAACATCAACCGCTCCGGCTGGGCCGAAATTCTTATCCCTCCCAATCGCATCCGCTCCTGAAGCGGCAGATCCTCGACAGGCTCCAGCGGAGACATTCGCTGGCGCGCTCCACACATCTAGAAATGAGAGGATCGAATGAACACGATAGAGCTGATCGAGTTCATCGGCATCAAGATCAGCTTTGCTGTCGCAGGGCTGGGGGGCGGGGTGTTGCGGGCGTTGTCGCGCAAGAGCTTCACGCTTCGGGAAATGACCGCATCGCCGATTTGCGGGGCGCTTGCCGCCTCGTACCTCACAACGCCCGTTGTGGCCTACCTGCACAAGATCAATTGGCCCCTGCCTGAAGATGCAGTCGCCACCGAACATGCCACTGCTTTTCTGGTAGGCGCATCTGCCATGTGGATCGCCGACCTAGTCTTTGGCGCCGTCGCCCGCTGGGTGAGAGGCGGGGGAGGTTCGGCAGCTTCCTGAGGGATGCTTTTGGAGATCCGGCCGGGACTACTAGTCCCGGCCGGCATGCTGCTGCCTGGCCACGGGTGGCTGCAGCCTTGCGGCTGCAAACGGCGGGTCATGATTGGCGTCAGACCCCCGCCCGGTAAGATCTGGATCATCACCGCACCCGCTGCCTTTGCAGGCATTGGCGGGTTTGCCAGAGGAAATGATCCACTGCAATGACTGATTTGTTCCAATTTCCCATGACGACTGTTCGCGCTATCAGCCCACCGGCCGCATACATCGGTGGCAAGAGGGCGCTGGCCCAACGCATCGCTGCCCTGATCGAGCAGATCCCTCACAAGACCTATGTCGAAGTGTTTATGGGGATGGGCGGGGTATTCTTCCGCCGACAGCTCGTGCCATCCTGCGAGGTGATCAACGATCGCTCGGCGGATGTGGCGGGCCTCTTTCGCATCCTGCAGCGTCATCTGCCGCAGTTTCTGGAAACGATCAAGTTCCAGCTTTCTGGCCGGAAAGAGTTCGAGCGGCTGACCAAGGTCGATCCCTCGACGCTGACAGATCTCGAACGCGCGGCGCGCTTCATCTACCTCCAGCGCTTGGCCTTCGGTGGCAAGGTGAGCGGGCGTAGCTTCGGTGTCGATCGCTCAGGACCTGCCCGCTTCAGCACCGCCCGCCTCGGCCCGCTCTTCGATGAAATTCACGAACGTCTTTCGGGCGTTGTCATCGAATGTCTCGACTGGCGGGAGATCCTGAAGCGCTATGACGGACCGGACACGCTGTTCTATCTGGATCCGCCCTATTGGGGCTGTGAGAAGGATTACGGGGAGGGCGTGTTCAATCGGTCCGATTTTGCGGAAATGGCGGAGATGCTCTCGGCGATCAAGGGCCGGTTTATGGTGTCCCTGAATGACACCCCTGAGGTACGGGATACATTCAGCCGCTTTCAGATCGTTCCGGTCAGCCTGCTGTATACGATCAGCGGAGGGCAGGGGAAGGAGGTTGGCGAGGTGATCATCCTCGACGGCCGTGAGCCCATGCCCCGGAATCTGCCGAGAAGTTGAGGGCAGCAAAACCATTGCTCGCCCGCCGAGGGCACGCGGCCGGGCGAGCGACGTTCTTCCAATTCCAGGAGAAGGAAGCACTCTGATTGCTCGCTTTCGACCGCGCTTCCGAGCGAAATTCGGTCATCAACAACGGAGCGCAACCATGAAAAACGAAACTGAAAATGCCGCCTTCATCCAGATGGTAAAGGCCATGCAGCATGAAGCCGAGACGCTGATGAATGCGGTCGATACAGCCGCCGGGGATCTCGGTGAGGGGCGCCGCAACGGCGCGATTGGTGCGCTCTGCGCTCTCGATGAGTGTCTGGAAAGGCTTGCGGCATTCAACTCCGCTATCCGGGCGCTGCATCGGATGGCGCCGATGTGAGTTCGCTGACTTACACCAAAACCCCGCCAACCGGATCGGTCGGCGGGGTTTTTCATTTTGACCTTGCTGCAGCGTTTCGAGCTTCGGTTAGGCGCCGATCCTCTGCAACGCTTGGGGGTGTGAGGATGCCTTTCCCTCTCCCGCCGCACTCATTGCACCTGTATCGGTCATTGACGAACCGTCGCACGGGGTTAATCCGCTTTAGATCAAGAGCGGTCCTGTGCTCGCAGCTCTCGCAGTAGACATAAACCGAATAGCCATATTCCAGCAGTGATCCATAGGTGTCGATTATTATGGGGCCGTCTGACATAATCCGTTTCTCCGATGACGCCTTCCCGGTGAACGAAAATAGAACGAAATGGGGCGTGATCAAGAGTAATCTGCAAGCTGGTTGACATGTAAAATTGTTGCTTCTCATTTAACCCGGCTTCATCGAACAGATACTGTTTTTGCCCATACCTTGGAGATCGCAATGAATTTCATGAAAGGCGCATTAACCGCGTCGCTCGCAATAGTCTGGTCAGTTCCGATGGCGGCTGCTGATGATACCAACATGGCAACAGTGGCCAAGTATGCCAAGGATGGCCATGACGGGTTTAGAGGCTTTATCTTCGCGTCGGGGCGAACACTGGACGCCGTAAATGAGGTGCTCGCCCAGCGCGGTCAGGGGAGGCTTTTTTGTACTCCGGAAAAAGGTGTGATTACCGGAGACCAGTACGTGGATATATTAAGCCGATATATAGAAAGAAATCCGAAAGCCGGGCAGATAGATATCAATGGCCTTGGCTATGTAATGCTCCTCTCGCTTGAGGAGTTGTTTCCTTGCTAACATATGAAGCCGAAGCTCCATACTTTCTATTCCAAGCGAGGCGACGGTTGGTTGAATTCGTGACCGCGATTTGAGCCACAAAATGAGCCACAAAATGAGCCCCAAGCGCGCGGAGAATGTTAAAAAAATATATAAATAACAATAGCGCGGGTAAAAGTTGAACGCGCTTCACCCGCGTCTGCCCTCCTTCAAAGGAGCTGCCCCTCGGATGATCAGACAACTGGCTGAACTTTCAAATGGATCAGTTGACTGCGGAAAACCTGATCTGGAGGCCTAGGCGGGAACGACCTTTAGGCAACATAGGATCACTGGTTTCCAATTGGCAGGAACTGCTCTCTGCTGCATTGTTAAGTCAGGGCGAGAAGGTCTATGTTTTACGGCGCCACAATATGGCCTATATTAAGTAGTATTAATAAAAGTGCTCATTAATAAAAATACAAAATATCTCTAAATCTGGAAATAAATATTTTTGGAAGGATCCATGACATGACTTACATTTCTAAGCCTGAACTTACGGACAATTCGAGTGCTCGAACGGTCGCGAGATTTATGTTGGAGGCCAGTCTTATTGCATCTCTTTTGTTCGTCGGATTGGCGATATTTCTACTTTAGAATTCATCCAACGGAGGATATCAGGATGACCCATGCCAATGAGAACAACAAGATAAACGGCCTCCTAACAACGGCGAAGGAGGTGCTCTTTCGAGCTGGATACCGTACCGCCAACATGACCGCGAAGCCTGGCATCGGTTTTGCTCACGAAGGCGGAATTATCAGGAAGATGTTGAAGGGAGTGCAGGCAAATTCAATGATTGTCTATCTGCCCAAAATGCCGGAAGAACTGCAAAGATGGGAGAATGAAGGAGGGCAAGGATACAGCGGTATCGTTGTGGAAAGGACGTGATTGGCCCGCCTCTGCGGCTCGGCATGTTGGACATGCTCGAAATGGTCCTCGAAGGTGAATGCGCAGACCGCGGCATATCTCATCTGGGCCAAACAGCACGATACCTTGAAATCTGCCTTCAACATGCATTCGCACTGGGAATTCAGGATCGGCGTCAACTTCAAGTGTTCATTCGGAACTTGGCACAAAACGAAATGGACATTGCTGAAGTCCTCCGCGATGGACCCCAAACAAGAATTCCAACACGAATGATGCTTCTTCCGCCCAAGTCCCTTCTTTCTTTAGTGAAGCAGAATTAAGGTTGGTCAACATCCATCCGGGAACGGGTTTGCGGTCTCGATGAATGCTCTTCGCTTCGACAAAAGGAGGGGGATTTCTTTTCTAGATGCTCCAAAGTGATAGAACCTCATTTAAGTGGATACAGAATAGGTCTGATACTGATATAGCATTGACGCAGATAATGAACTCTTTACGGATAGCGCCATGCTCAGCACCCCATCCAGTCACAATGAGCGCCTGCCGTTTGAAACACTGGACAGCGACTTTCCTTACTATAACGGTGTTCCATGGCGCATATCGGTTTCCGGATGGCTGATTATTCTTGCGGGTGTGATTGCAGGCTTTGTGAGCCTGGTGCTCCCCTTGCCATTTGAGGATGGCATCTACACCGGGTGGCTGCGGGCCGCGTTGTTTGCAGGTATTCCGCTTTTAGGCCTGAGGATTGCAACACCGGTAGGATGGTTGGCCATCTTCAGGAAAGTTGGCTTCGGTGAGCTCATGCTCATGATTTCCTTCGCTCTCTTGAACATCCTTATAACGCTGGCTATCGGCGCTGCCTTAAAGGCTCTTGGCACTGTGTCTTCGAACCAAGCCGTTGCAGACGCCGCAGGCTTGAACGGCATGCTTCTGGTGAATTTCTTTGCCAAGGTCGGCCTTCAGCTTCTGGGAGAAGAGCTAATCACAATCCTCCCTTTCCTGGCCATTTTCACATTTTCATATCAAGTGCTCGGCCTTGGCCGAAACGCCTCGATTATCTGCGCGTGGACCTTGTCTGCAATTGCTTTTGGGCTGATCCATCTACCGACCTACAACTGGAACATCCTGCAATGTGTTTTGGTCATTGGAAGTGCCAGAATTGTTTTAACACTGGCTTATATGTGGTCCAAAAATATCTGGGTAAGCACAGGAGCTCACATCATCAATGATTGGACCCTTATTGCCGTGACAACGTTACTTGGGCCACTCGCCGCCGCCAGCTGACAGAGCAGAATGGTGCAAGTCTGTATTTTTACTGCCCGAAAATTCAGCATACGATCGAAGGGCAAAATTGCCTTCTCATCAAGCTGGCAAGTTGCCGAAGGCTGCGAAGTGTCGTCTCCAAATATGTTGGCGGGGCTCGATGATTGTCAGACCTGCAAGTCCGTTGGTCAGAGGTCTCCGATCCTGGAGCAATGACCTGCCACGACGCGCCATCCACGTTCGCCTTCAACCCAGATTCGCGTGTAGGCGAAAGTGCCCGACACCGGATGCTGGTCGTATATGGCTTCCAGTTTAGCTTTGGTCGTTGCGACGATGTGGCCGTGTCTTGGGTGAAGAGTCGTCTCGAAGAGATCAAGACGCCGGATCTGCAGGACGCGGCTACGGTGGGCCTCCAAATCCTCCGCCTTCGTCATTACGTTTCCCATCGGGCCTGTGAAGACCAGGTCGTCGTCAATCAGTTCAGATAAAGCTCCAACATCGCCCGCTATCATTGCAGCTCGAAGCGCCTCTTCACGGGCTAATAAGTCTTGGGTTTGCTGCATTGCGGCTCCTCACGCTGTCCATCGAACGAAACGTATTTCAAATTGCTTGGCTAAGGAGGGGTGGCATGTGGTAGGCAGTTTCCGCAAGCCCCCAATCGGGTCTCTAACCCATCTTAGGCAAGGCCATGTTTGTCCTGCAGCGTCCGTTTATGGGCCGGAAGCTGTAGGTCTGGTTCCGAAGGAACGGGGTTATAAGCGGAAATATGCAGCGCGACATGATGCATCGGCTCCAATCTGTTCTGCTCCGTTGGAGAGCACGCGACCAGCGGGAGTACCTATGAGATTGTTGCACCAGCGGGCGCAGTCTCGCCACCACTATCCTACTTGGGGTAACCGGCGAACGCGGGCACTATGTAACAGGCGCACACTTGTTTGTAAGATGCATTTCCAATAACGTTTGCTAGCTAGGGTTGCTTTTCGAGTGGTATTGGGGGAAATCGCTTGATTACTGAAATCGAGATCGCCGGCGTGGCGACATATCCAGCGGGCGGCGAGCGGCTGACGGACCTGAAGAAGGTCAACTACCTGTTCGGCCACAACGGTTGCGGCAAAACGACGATCTCGCGCGCGATCCGTAACCCGTCGATCAACGCGGGTTATAACGTGAGTTGGCGCGACGGACGCCAGCTTGAGGCGCTGGTCTTCAACCGAGATTTCGCCGATGCCAGCTTCGGCGACCAGATGCAGGGTATCTTTACGCTCGGCCAGGATTCGACGCGGGCGGTGGCGGAGATCGAGCGCCTTACGGGCGAGATTGCTGGACTTGATAACGATCTGGTAAACCTGCGCCGGAATCTCGTCGGTGTGGACGGGGCCGGCGGCCGCGAGGCCGAACTCGCGGCGGCGCGCGCAGCACTGATCGAGGCATGTTGGAAGTCGCAGGTCGACCACAAGGACACGTTCATGAGCGCCTTCACCGGCTTCCGTGGCAAGAAGATCGACTTCTGCACGAAGCTGCTGGCCGAGGCAGAGGGCAACACTTCGGAGTTGAAGACCCTGGACGCCCTGACGGCAGAGGCGGCGACCGTCTTCCAGGATGCCGCGACGCCGGAGATCGCGATCGCTCCGATTTCCTTCGACCGCTTCGCGGGTCTGGAGGCTTCCCCGATCCTCGCCCGAAGCATTGTGGGCCGCGACGACGTGGTCGTGGCCGCTCTCATCGGCCGCCTTGGCAACAGCGATTGGGTTAAGCAGGGCGTTGGATATCTGACCAACGCCGATGGCCCATGCCCATTCTGTCAGCAGCAAGCGCCCACAAGACTGCTTGATGATCTCAATGCGTTCTTCGACGAGCAATATGAGGCTGATCTCGCCTCAATCAGCCTTCTCGCGGCGGCGTATGAGGAGGCCGTCAATGCCGTCGTCGCCCGCATTGACGACCTCGTTGCGACGTCACATCGGTTTGTGGATGCGGCGGTCCTCGGCGAACGCTTCTCGGCATTGAAGACTGCTTTCGAACTCAACATTGAACGTATTGCGGCGAAACGTAAGGAGCCGAGTGCTTTGGTAGAACTCGACGCTACGGTCGAGCTGACTGCTGCAGTCGCCGCTCAGATCGCAGCGGCGAATGAAGAGACCGAGCAGTATAACGCCACCATTCGCAACCTCGCCAAAGCGAAGTCGGCGCTGACCGCGCAGATATGGAGGTTTGTCGTTGAGGAACGACGCACGGATCTCGAAACCTACCAGACTACGGCCAGCAAGCTTAACCGAGCGATCGACGGTATGCGCCGCAGCATGGACCACAATCGCACGCGGCGAGCGGAACTAAGACGCCAACTTTCCGCGATCGAGGAGACGATCACCAGCGTTCGCCCGACAGTTGATTCCATCAATCGAATTCTCAGCCAGTATGGCTTTTCCAACTTCCGCCTTGAGGTGGCGGGTGAGCGCGAGGACATGTATCGCCTCGTTCGACTGGACGGGAGCGATGCAGCTCACTCCTTGAGCGAAGGGGAGCGCTCTTTTATCACCTTCCTCTACTTCTATCACCAGCTAGCTGGCAGCATTACGAACACCGGTACCGCCGTCGAGAAGGTTGTGGTATTCGACGATCCCGTCTCCAGTCTCGACGCCGACGTCCTCTTCGTGGTCAGTGCTCTGATCCGCAAGGTTATCTCTGATGTTCGCCAGAATGCAGGCAACGTACGGCAGGTGTTCGTGCTCACTCACAACATCTACTTTCACAAAGAGGTCAGTTTTGACCGAGAGCGCCGTGACCGTGCGCGGCCGTTCGAGACTTTCTGGATCGTTCGGAAACGCGAGAATGTGTCGTCGCTAACCCGTTACGATTACAACCCGATCAAGACTTCATACGAACTGCTGTGGGATGAGGTGCGCAACCCGGACCGACCGAACCTTACCATTCAGAATACGATGCGCCGGATCGTCGAGAACTATCTGACTGTGCTTGGCGGGCTGAAGCAGGACGAAATCGTCGCACTTTTTGAAGGACGCGATGCCCAGATATGCGCCTCGCTGTTTTCGTGGATCAATGACGGATCGCACAGCTCACACGATGATATATACGTCGCCGTCGATGACAATGCAGTGCAAGGCTATCTGCGTGTCTTCAGAGAGGTGTTCGAGCGCACGGGGCACGGCGCGCACTACCGGATGATGATGCGTATCAGCGAGTACGAAGCGGAAGATGTCAGAGTGGCTGCGGCGCAAGCGGACGCAGTCACCGCTTATCTCGTTGCGTCTGCCGAGTCCCAACATCTTGAGCAGCCAGCGGCTGGATAGGCGATGGCTGCACCGGTTTCGATCGATAGAGCGTGGTGGGAGCATCTTACACCATCACCGATGCATAAGCTGCGCGGAGAGGTCCAACGGCATCTGCGTGACTGGTGCGAGACGGAGTATGGCAAGTTCTGGCTTAACAGCGCGCGAGAGCCAGGTGGCGTGATCCGGATCAAGGCTGGCGACGCCATCCCAGATTTCCACATGGTCATGATGCGCAACGGCTTGAAGTTCGTCGCGCCGCAACAGCGCATGCGTGCGGGACACCGGCACGTTTCGATCGGCGCGCGTGATTATAGGTCCGGTAATCCTCGACAAGCGGAGGAGCTCATACTGTCACCCGTGATCCGGCTCGACCTGGTGACCGACATGGCGCTCATGGCCGCGGCGCGCAGGTTCGACATCAATCTGCCATCGGCGCACGTGTCGGAACCAAGCATCTTGTTCTCGGCACCTGCTAACCTCCTCATCGCGCCGCTTGATTGGCCGAAGAAGTCGTTCGTCCTCTACCAGCATATCTTCGGAGAGGGCAACTCCTACCCCGTCGATGGCTACTTCTACGTCGGCATCACGACGCGGAGCTGGAAGACCCGCTGGGCCGAGCATCGACGCGCGATGCGCAAGGGCAGCAACCTGTTGTTCCATCGCAGGCTGCGGGAGGAACTAGAGGCTAAGCGGGTGACCTACATCCATCACAAGGTGATGGCCGTCACCACCGACGTGGAAGCGCTGTATGAAGCGGAAGAAGCGCTGGTGCGCGGCCATTGGCATGATGGTAGACGGCTCAACATGATCCCTGGCGGTCGGGCTGGTTACCGCTAACTTTAGCGTGCGTAATTGGTCGCCCCAATCTCTGAGGAATGTCATAAGCAATGTCGGCTTTCAGGATGTGGCAAGTATCGCTCGAACGGCTGGAATGGAGGCGCTTTGCGGACTAGGTAACCGGACCGGCTGCTTGCAGGTTTTCAACCAACCGGGCTCTACGACCGTAACGAAGGCGCGAAGCAGCTATGCTCCTTTGTGAGTGCAAAGATAGTTCCCCCCAAAAAGTAGAAACTCTTCCAAAGCCGTGCAGCAGAACGAGAGTGAACGCCCCGTTGCTTTGCTTGATCTTTGTGGAAGCATCCTCAGGTGAGTCTCAAGGAACGGCTTACAGATCTAAGATCAGGAAACGCACTACAAAATGCACTACAATGCCCGGTGAAAAGATTGTAAGTATATGATATTTATAAAACATTAGATCGGGTCGAATCCACTCAACCGTACCATTCCACACCTTCGGCCAATCAAAATCCGCGCTGAACCAACAATCCATCTTTCCTGTTTCCCACGTTTCGCGCGGCGAGCTCTAGTTCATCGGCGCCAGCCGGCGACTGTCTTTCCGGATGTTTCTTTCGATCGGAGGGGACGTCGGGAGAGCAGGTGCTCCACGAAAAGGCGGCAGAGGCCTTCGATAGGCCTGATGTCGGCGTCATGTCCGTCATGACGGCCCGCTAAAGTCCGGACCTCCTTCTTGATCCCGCTAGGGAAGGTAGGAGGATACTCCACGGCTTTTTGGATTCTCAGGGTTTACTGGGCCTTAACCATCACACGCGGAGGTGTAACGCTTTGATCACGAATTAGGAAATGATTCAGTATTAACAAACTACCGTTTCCCTGTTGCATGAACTGGCACACATGACGTCGAGGCCAGTGCTTCTCAGGGGTTCGCACATGATGTGCTTCAAATGGCCGGCAATCACTGCCGGCACATTGGGTCTTTTTGTTCTCTGGCTGCCGATCAGCCTGCAGGCGCAGCTTGTGCTGAGCTTCGCGGTTCTCGGCATGCTGTTCATTGCCATGAGCCGCCCCGGAAACAAGACCTTCCGTCTCATGACCTTCGTGTTGTCGGGCGTACTGGCGCTTCGCTATGCCTATTGGCGGACCACGGAGACGCTGCCGGATATTTCCGAGCCGCTGAACTTCATTCCGGGGCTGATGCTCTACATCGCCGAAATGTACTGTCTGGTCATGCTGGGCGTGAGCTATTTCATGTTGGCCGATCCGCTCAGCCGGAAGGCGCCCGCGATCACCGATGCCGCCGCGCTGCCGACGGTGGATGTGTTCATCCCCACCTATAACGAAGATCCGGAGCTTCTGGCTGCCACGCTCGCGGCGGCGAAATCCATGATCTATCCCCGGGAAAAACTGGCGATCTATCTGCTGGATGACGGTGGCACCGAAGCCAAGCGCAACCACAAGGATCCGCGTGTTGCGCTGGCGGCCATGCGCCGCCACGAGCTGCTGAAATCGCTGTGCGAGTCCATGGGCGTGATCTATCACGCGCGGCAGAAGAACGATCATGCCAAGGCCGGCAACCTCAATGATGGCCTTCGGATTTCGAAGGGCGAACTGGTTGTCGTCTTCGATGCCGATCATGCCCCGGTCCGCGAGTTCCTCAGGGAAACCGTTCCCTTCTTTGCGGTGGAAGAGAAGCTCTTCCTCGTGCAGACGCCCCACTATTTCCTCAATCCCGACCCGCTTGAAAAGAACCTCGATACCTTTGCCCGCATGCCGTCGGAGAACGAGATGTTCTATTCCGTCATCCAGCGCGGGCTGGACAAATGGAATGCATCCTTCTTCTGCGGCTCGGCGGCTGTCCTGCGCCGGAAGGCACTGGAAACCACACGGGGTTTCGCCGGCCAGTCCATTACCGAAGACTGCGAAACCGCGCTTGCCCTGCATACCAAGGGCTGGCACAGCTATTACGTCGACAAGCCCCTGATCGCAGGTCTGCAGCCGGAAACCTTCGTATCCTTCATCGGCCAGCGGGCCCGCTGGTGCCAGGGCATGCTGCAGATCCTCATTCTCAACCGCCCCTTCCTGGCCCGTGGACTGACCGTCGCACAGCGCATCTGCTATGCCGGGATCAACCTGTTCTGGCTGTTTCCGCTGTCGCGGCTGGCTTTCATGTTCTCGCCGCTCCTGTACATCTTCTTCTCCTTGGAGATCTATCAGGCGAACATCATGGAGTTCGCCTCCTATGCCCTGACCTATCTCATCTCCTCCTTTGCCATGCAGAGCTATCTGTATGGCCGGGTGCGCTGGCCCTGGGTGTCGGAACTCTACGAATATGTCCAGTCGGTCATGTTGATCGGTTCGATCGTCAGCGTGGTGCGCAACCCCCGCAAGCCGACCTTCAATGTCACGGCCAAGGGGCAGACTCTGGAAAAGAGCATGCTCTCGCCGCTCGCGCGTCCCTATTTCGCGATCTTTCTCCTGTTGCTGGCCGCCGCCTTCTATTCCGCCTGGCGCTTCTTCACCGAACCGCTCGCCACCGACCTGCTGATGATCGTGGCTGGCTGGAACCTGCTCAATCTGGGTCTGGCAGGCGCAGCCCTGGGCGTGGTGTCGGAACGGCGCGAGTTGCGGCGCAACCAGCGGCTGCCGGTCAAGCGTCATGCGCTGATGCGGGTGGGGGAAACGCTGCATTCGGTTGTCGTCAACGATGCCTCCAGCGGCGGCATGACCGTCGAATTCCTCGATCACATGCCGGAGATCCCGGCTCAGGGGCCCTTCGATGCGACGCTGGAATTGCGCCGCAACGGCCAGATCATCGCCGTCGAGGTCGAGCGCCGGAATATGCGCTCCGGCACCGATGGCGCCGTTTATGGCTTCGCCTACAAGGAACGCACGCCGGAAACCTTCATGGCGATTGCCGAGCTGATGTATTCCGACCAGGCCGTCCTTCAGGAGCGCCTGACCCGCCGCCAGAGTCGCCTCGGCTTCTTCGCCGGCACGGCCCAGTTTGCTGTCTGGACACTTCGGGAAACACTGCGGGCCCTCGTCTATGCGGCAGGTCGCGTCCAGGAAACACCCGTCGAATCCATCGACGATGCGCCGATGACGATCCGGACGAAGCCGAAGTACCGGCTCGAAGACATCGAGGTTCCGGACGTGGTGGAAAGCTTCAAGGGAGCGCAAGTCTATGGCTGAAAAATCCGCTCTCTTTGCACTCCTCCTTTCGCTGACCGGATCCGTGGCGGTGCTGGCCGGCCCGGCCGGCGCGGGCGAAAACCGTCTGCAGCCGCTTGTCGAGGCAGCCGTTGCGGCCAGCCCCGCCGTGGCCGCCAAGCCGGAAGCACCGATCCAGCCGGGCGTGCTCATCCCCTTCGAACAGTCTGCCTCATCGCTGAAGCTGACCGGCGAGGATGATAGCCTCTCCTTGACCTTCGCCGTCCCTGAGCGGTTGCGTTTGGCGGGCGGCACGCTCGAAATCGCCTATGACAATGCGGTTTCGGTCCTGCCCGACACGGCGCGCATCGATGTGACCGTCAACGGTCTGGCGGTCGGCGATTTCCCCATCCGCTCGCCCAACGGCATCAGCACCATCCGCATTCCCCTGCGGGGCGAGCAGGTGAGGGCGGGCCGCAATCTCGTTCGCCTGCGCGCCGTGCAACATCATCGGGTGGATTGCTCGCTTCCGGCCACTTATGAACTCTGGACCCGGTTGTCCGCTGCGGCCAGCGGCTTTCGCACCGCATTGCCCTTCCATTTCGAAGAGCCTGCCGATCTTCTCGCGGTTGCCCGCAACGGGAAAGAGCAGACCGAAATCCGCCTCGTCGCCGCAGCAGACGGCAATCCCGGACTGGTCAATCAGGCGCTGCCCGTCTTGCAGTCGCTGGCGCTGGCCATGAACCGCCGCGATATTGCCGTCACGGTCGCCCCCGAGCCGGGAACCGGGCCGGGGATCGACCTCTATGTCGGGGAGGCCGGGCAACAGGGACAACCCGAAGCCGCGCGCAAGGCGCTCGCCACCGCCGCCAGCGGTCTTGCCATTCGGGATGCCGCGGAAACGGGCCGCGTGGCAGTCACGCTGCGCGGCGCGTCCCGCGAGGCCTTGCAGGCCGCCTTGCTCACCGCACTCCGCGGCCCGCTGAATGCCGCTCTCCAGACCGGCATTCTGGCACCGCGTCCCGGCGGCGTCTCCGGTCAGCCGGGTGCCCGCTATACGCTGGCGGATACGGGATATGAGGCAAAGCCCTTCGCCGGCCGTCTCTCCCGGTCGCGCTTTACCATCGACATGCCGGCGGATTTCTACCCTGCCGAATATGATACGATGAAGTTCTATCTGAACGGGGCGACAGCGCCGGGTCTGATGCCCCATGCGCAATTCCTGGTGCGGGTGAACGACCGCGTCGTCACCAGCCTTCCGTTCCGCAACACGGATGGCGAGGTTTTCCGTCACAAGCCGATCGAAATGCCGCTGAGAGCGTTCCGCCCGGGGTCCAACCGGGTCGAGCTGCTGGCGGAGCTGCCGGCCCCATCCGACGAGGCCTGCAAACCCGGCCAGCGGGAAGATGACAAGCCCCGCTTCATGATGCTGAAGGAATCGACCCTTGAAATTCCGGCGCTGGCCCGCATCGGCCGCCTGCCGGATCTGGGCGCCTTCGCCGGGGCCGGTTACCCCTATGGCCGTGGCAAGCCCTTTGCCGTCATCGTCGACCGGCCTGGCCGCGAGACGCTGGGCGTTGCCGCAACCGCCGTGACCCGCCTGGCGCTGGCCGCAGGCAAGCCGGTCGAGGCTGCGATCTCGTTCGGCGCCCTGCCGGAACACCCGACAGGCGACGTGCTGGAAATTGCGACGGAAGAGGCCGTCGTCGGCCATGCGGCCGCCATCGAGGGCCCCGGCAGCTCGTCCGGAAAACCGGTCCCCGCCGTCGATGCCTTCACAACCGCTTCGGCAAGCCATGGCGATGCGGCTGTTTCGGCCGGGTCCGAAGCGTTGCTCGATGCCTTCCGCCAGTCGACGGCGACGGGCGGCGAACGCTCGCTGAATGCCCGGACACAGGAATGGCTGAGCCAGCTGTCCAACCGCTTCAATAGCTGGCTTCGGTATCAGGAAGCCGGAAACGACGTATTGCCTGAAGACAAGGACACGCTTCTCACCCTGCGCCAAAGCGCGCTCGCCGGCGGGGAGGGTGTTCTGACCGCCATTCGCGCACGAACCCCCGCGGATCTTGAAAAGGGCTTCCGTGCCCTGTCCGAACCGGCGGCCTGGGAGCGACTGGAAGGCGCCACCGCGAGCATCCGGGCGAGCGACCTCAAGCTTCTGACCGAGCAGGCCGATCACCGTTTCATCCGCGAGATCACCGACGAAAGCTTCGGCAATTTCCGCCGCCTTGCCGCGTCGTGGTTCTCCGACAATTTCCAGGTTTACATCGGGCTTGTGCTTGCCCTGTTCGTTGGCTTCGGCCTGTGGCTCGGCTTCATCGTCCCGAAAAAGGGGGTACGGTCGGAATGATCAAGTCCTATCGCAAGCACCTTCTCGGCGGTCTGGCTCTGGCGGCCCTGCTGCTTCCGGCGCTGGATGCGCCGCGGGCAGAAGATTCCATCGAACTCCTGACCGGGTCCATTCGGGCGACCCGCCTGGTGCCGCCCGCCCCCAGCGAGCAGCCGCAGGAAGATGCAGCCGCCGCGCTCGACCAGCCCTTGCCGCCGGCGCCATCCGGGGAGGTGCCCGAGGCGGCACCGGTCAAGGCACCGGACGCCTCCAGCGACCCTGCCGGCCAATCCGCCGATATTCCGAAGCCCGACGAGGTGGAACTTTCCGCCCTGTATTACTACGCCCGGGAAAAACAGGATGCGCGGGTCACTGCGGAAACGGAAAGATTGCGGCACAAATACCCGGATTTCCAGCTTCCCGCCGATCTCTACACCGCCAATACCAAGCCAAGAGTAGACGAATCCCCGCTCTGGCGCCTGTACGAGAAGGATGACTTCGCCGGTGTGGATGCCCGGGTATCCGATCTCAAGTCCCAGAATCCTGGCTGGGAGCCGTCGGAAGACTTCCGCACCAAGCTGGAACGGCGCAAGCTGCGTGTGACCCTGACGAAGGCCTATCGCGGCCGGGATTGGGTGGGTGTGATTTCCACTGCCGGCAGCATGAACCTGCAGAAGGAAAAGGATGCCGATCTTCTCTGGATGCTGATCGATGCCTATCGCGAAGCGGCCATGCCGGATGCGCTGCTCGATGTCTATCGCGCCATCCTGTTCCGCCCGAAGGCCGAACGGTTTCCGGAGCCGGTCCTCGTGACCACGCTTCAGAAGGCCGCCCGCGATTTCGAACCGGAGGAAGTTCGCAGCGCGATGGCGTCGCTCTGGCCCAATCCGGCGCTGATCGCCGGACTGAAGCCGCTCCAGGACGATTTCATCCGTCGGGATATTGCCGATTTCAATCTGCGGTCCGAGCGCCAGCAGCCGATTGCCGAAAAGGACATCCAGCGTCTGCGCGATATCGTGGCAGCCAAGGGTGACACGGCGGATATGTCTCTGCTCGGCTGGTACTTCCTGAAGCTCAAGCTGCCCAAGGATGCGGAGCCCTACTTCAAGCGGGCGCTGGACGAAAAGGCCACACCCGAATTCGCCAAGGGACTTTATCTCAGCCTCGCCCAGCAAAAGAGGGACGAGGAAGCCTATGCGCTCGCGGCCGCTCATCTGAAGGAGCTGACCGACGATCCGGAATTCCTGATGAACGCGCTTTCCCTGCGCTTCGCCAAGCCGGAGCTCGGTCCGATCGATCCGAAGACCGTCGAGGCCTATTCGACCACCATTCTCAAGACCAAATCGGCCGATCACGCGGAAATTCTTGCGTGGTACGCCTATAACTCCATGCAGTATCCGGCATCGGAAGCATGGTTCGTCCAGTCATGGAATTGGGAGGAGGAGCCGAACCGCCTGAAAGGCATCGCTCTGACCTTCCTGCGCGAGGGTAAGAAAAAAGAATTTGCAGCCCTCCGCGCCCGCTTCGGAGATCTCTACCCGGATATGTGGGCCGAGATCCTCAATGCCCGCGCCCCCCAGGCGCAGGCGCTGCAGCCCGTGGTCGTCACCAGCCCCACAACCGGCCAGCCGGTCATCGTCTACCGGCAGGCGCCGGCCATAGCGCAGGCCCTGCCGGTTGCGGAGCCGCAGCCGGTGGTCGATCCGGTCGGCTACCAGCCCGCCATGGTTGCTTCTGCCGTCCAGCCCGCCGTGATGCCGGTGGTGCAGCCTGCGGCCATCCAGCCGGTGATGGTGCAACCTGCGGCACAAGCGGCGCAGCCGATGGTCGTCTATGCGAGTGCGCCCGCGCAGCCTTTCTACGCACCGCAGCCCGAGGTCGTGCCTGCCGAGCCGCCTGCGCCCCGAACGGTCAAGCTCGACAAGGCGCCGCGCGGCGGATATTTCGCTGCCTTCAAGGCAAAGCGCTACTCGGAATGCCTCTCCATGATCAACGCGATGGGCCGGGTACCGTCTGACGCAGAGCTCATTCGCGGCTGGTGCTATCTGGGCCTGAACCGGATTGCTGATGCCCGCAATTCCTTCGGGCTGGCGCTCCGGGGCGAAGGTCGCGTTCGCCACGATGCAGCCTATGGCTCGGCACTTGCCGCCCTGCGCGCCAAGCTGACCGATGATGCCGAGGCGATGATCACGGCCTATCCGCTCGATGCGGACAAGGATCGGGAGGTCCGCGCGGAAATCTACTGGCAGCGCGCCCGCTCCGCCTTCGACCACAAGGATTTCCAGGGCACGCTGACGGCGCTCAATGCGCGCATCAAGCTCGTACAGGAGCCGACCGATCTCTCGGTGCTGCGCGCCTGGGCGCATTACAAGCTCGGCAACAAGGCGCAAGCCAAGGCGATCTTCACCCGCCTCAACCAGTCTCTTGCCGATCCGGAAATGATGAAAGGCCTCGCCGCAATCGAGGAAGTAGCACGATGAACCGGACCATACTTGCCCTTTGCCTGCTGCCGGCCGCGCTCGCGGCCTGCTCGACGGTGGAACCGGATCCGTTCCTGACCGCATCGGTCGATGCGCCGCAGGCGCCGACCATCGCCAGCGAAGTCGCTCCCGGCTATGCGGTTGCCATGCTGCCGGTCACCGCGGGCGGCATCCGCACGGTGCGCCAGACGGTCCGCCAGGATTATCTCCAGCAGACCGTCGTCTACGGCAATACCGAGCGGGGCTTCGGCGAGAACATCGTCACCGTGGAAGTGGGCCGCCCCGACCTCGACTCCGCCTATCTCAATCCCCCGTCCCGGCGGCAGATCCACGCGGAAATGCGCGCTGCGCTGCCCGGTGTGCCCATGCAGTTCCGGTCTCTGTCCGGCTCCAATCTCCAGGGACCCTTTGGCTATGCGACCGGCCCCTATGGCAATGCCGGCAGCTGCCTCTACGGTTGGCAATATATCAAGCCGGCACAGGGCAATCCGCTGGCGGCCATGGCGACCGGCAAACATGCCTACCGCCTTCAGGTGCGGGTGCGCTTCTGCCATCCCGCCCTTGCGGAGGATCGCATCGGAACGCTGATGGACGGTCTGAGGGTGCGCGCCGTTTCGGCAGAAACCCTTTCCATGCTGGAATTTGCCAGCGGCAGCGGCGCTCTCGCCGCCGCGGTCCCCCTCGCGGAGCCTGCTGTCGAACCGGTGCGGCCCAAACCTGTCCATCGTCGCACCGTGGCGCGCGTCGAGACCTACCGGGCCGAGGACCTGAACACGGTGGTGCTGCCGATCACGCGCAAGCAGCCGCCGGCCGGCGCTCTTTACGTCGATGGTGCCGCGCCCGTGGTGATCCCCAACGCGGCCCGCGTTCCGCTGCCCGTCACCGCCGCCTTGCCGCCTCAGGCACCCGTCGCCGCCGCCATCGATACGACGACGACGGCCGCCCGCCCGATCAGCGCCGTGCAGGTGCCTGTGCCCGGCGCGGTCCTCGGTGCGAAATAGGCATCGATCAGAGGAAGATCTGGCGCTCCTCCCGCACCATCTGGTGCACGAAGTCGGCAACCGTTCGCACCCGCGCCAGATCCCGGGCGCTTTCGTGATAGATCGTCCAGTACGCCCGGCGTATGGCGAGATCCGGCAGTATCTTGACCAGGTCTCCAAATTGCCGGGCGATATAGTTGTGCAGGATGCCGATGCCGGCCCCGGAGCGGACAGCTTCCGTCTGGCCTATGGCGGACGATATCTCGAAACCGGCGTCCCAGTTCCGCATGATTTCACCGGTATAGTTGAGGGAAGGGGAGTAGATCAGATCCTCCACATAACCGATCCGTCGGTGCTCCTTCAGTTCGTCGACGCCGAGCGGCGTTCCCTGCTCGGCAATATAGGACCGGGACGCATAGAGCCCGAGCGAATAGTCCGTGAGGCGAGAAGAGATGAGTCGGCCCTGATCCGGTCGCTCGATGGTGATCGCAATATCCGCCTCCCGCTGGGAGAGCGAGAAGGACCGCGGCACAGGCACGAGCTGGATCTTCAACTCGGGATATCGTGCCGTCAGCTGGCCGAGACGCGGTGCAAGAAAATAGACGCCGAAGCCGTCGGGCGCGCCGATCCGCACCGTTCCCGCCAGCGCGCTGTCCACCCGTCCCACCTGGGCCTGGGCTTCCAGCATCTCGGTTTCCATCCGCTCCGCCGCCCGCAGGAAGATCTCCCCTTCCGCCGTCAGCTCGCAACCATTGGTGCGCCGGATCAGAAGCCGCGTCTTCATGTCCTCCTCGAGCGCCGTCACCCTTCGGGAAAGGGTGGCATGGTTGACCCCCAGCCGCTTCGCCGCCGCCAGAAACTGGCCGGTGCGGGCAACGGCCAGAAACATCCGCACATCATCCCAGTTCATGAGGACCTTGTTTCGAATTTTGCACAATGGATGCTTATCAGAGGCGATTGATTTGTGCAAATTGTAGTGCGATCTTGCGGTCAAGGGTCGGGAGGAGCGCCATCCGACACCACCAGAATCAAGCCCGTCAGCCGTTTCCGCCAGAAACGGGACAGGCCTGTCGCGCACACTCTGAAGGGAGATCGCCATGTATCAAGTGGGTCATTTCATCGGCGGCAAGCATGTCGCCGGCACCAGCGGCCGCACCGCCAACATCTTCAACCCGGCCACCGGCGAAGTGCAGGGCACGGTTGCCCTGGCCAGCGTCGAAGAGCTTCGCGCCGCCGTCGAAAATGCCAAGGCCGCACAGGTCGGCTGGGCTGCCACCAACCCGCAGCGTCGCGCCCGCGTGTTCTTCAAGTTCGTCGAACTGCTGAACAAGCACATGGGCGAACTCGCCGAAATGCTCTCCCGCGAGCACGGCAAGACCATCGAAGACGCCAAGGGTGACGTGATCCGCGGCCTCGAAGTCTGCGAATTCGTCTGCGGCATCCCGCATCTGCAGAAGGGTGAATTCACCGAAGGCGCCGGCCCGGCGATCGACATGTACTCTATGCGCCAGCCCGTCGGCATCGGCGCGGGCATCACCCCGTTCAACTTCCCGGGCATGATCCCGATGTGGATGTTCGCTCCCGCTATCGCCTGCGGCAACGCCTTCATCCTGAAGCCCTCCGAGCGCGACCCGTCCCTGCCGATGCGTCTCGCCGAGCTGATGATCGAAGCGGGCCTTCCGGCTGGCGTCCTGAACGTCGTCAACGGCGACAAGGGTGCCGTCGACGCGATCCTGACCGATCCGGACATCGGTGCCGTGTCCTTCGTCGGCTCCACGCCGATTGCCCGCTACGTTTACGGCACGGCTGCCATGAACGGCAAGCGCGCCCAGTGCTTCGGCGGCGCCAAGAACCACATGATCATCATGCCCGACGCCGATCTGGACCAGGCCGTCAACGCCCTGGTCGGCGCCGGCTACGGCTCCGCCGGCGAACGCTGCATGGCGATCTCCGTCGCCGTTCCGGTCGGCAAGGACACTGCCGACCGCCTGATCGAGAAGCTGGCTCCCAAGGTCGAGGAACTCCGCATCGGTCCGTATACCGATGAAAAGGCCGATTTCGGTCCGCTCGTCACCAAGGAAGCCCAGACCCGCGTCATGGGTCTGATCGACCGCGGCGTCGAAGAAGGTGCGAAGCTCGTCGTCGATGGCCGCAATTTCAAGCTGCAGGGCTATGAAAACGGCTATTTCGTCGGCGGCTGCCTGTTCGACAATGTCACGCCCGACATGGATATCTACAAGACCGAAATCTTCGGGCCGGTTCTCTCGGTCGTGCGGGCCAATTCCTACGAAGACGCCATTCAGCTGCCGATCAAGCATGAATACGGCAATGGCGTCGCGATCTTCACCCGTGACGGCGATGCGGCCCGCGACTTCGCCTCGCGCGTCAACATCGGCATGATCGGCATCAACGTTCCGATCCCGGTTCCGCTGGCCTACCACTCCTTCGGCGGCTGGAAGGCCTCGTCCTTCGGCGACCTCAACCAGCACGGGACGGACTCGATCAAGTTCTGGACCAAGACCAAGACGATCACCGCCCGCTGGCCGTCCGGCATCAAGGACGGCGCCGAATTCGTCATCCCGACGATGAAGTGATCCGCTCTTCGAGCACAGCCCGTCAGAAAGGCCTCCGGAAACGGGGGCCTTTTTCGTTGATTAAGAAATAGCTTGCTGAATAATCTCTAAAACAATAGGCTGATTGCGTTCGGTTGCAAAAGCAGACGCGCCCTTAGGACCACGAGGGCGCATCAGGGAAGACGGGCTCCCCTGACGCCGGCATGCGCCTTGCTCTCGAACGTGGAGGTCTTGCGATGTGGCACTTGCCAATAAGCATCACGCTTACGCTAAAGAAAACCCGGACGGAGTGGTCACTTACCGTCCGGATCGTTTTTCTGAGCATTGAGTAAAAGGAAGGGCGAGGCTGCAACCTCGCCCTTCACTCCACATTTATAATAGAAACCGCTTATGAAGGCAAGCGGCCCTTATTCACTCGGGCCATCGTTGAAGCCGACCTTGTCCACCAGCTCTGAGGCTTCCTTGCGATGGGCGGAAATGTCGGCGAGCGGCAGCGGATCCGGCTTGATCGGCCCGAAGGATTTTACGATGTCGGAAGGTTCGGCACCGGGAGCAACCGGATATTCGAACACCTGCTCGGCATAGATCTTCTGCGCTTCCGGCGAAGCCAGGAATTCCATCAGCTTGATGCCGTTGTCCTTGTTCGGCGCGTTCTTGGCAAGCGAAACGCCGGAGATGTTCACATGGGTGCCGCGATCCCTCGCGTTCGGGAAGAGCACCTTGATCGCGCCGGCCCATTCCTTCTGCTCCGGCTCCTTGTCGTTGGTCATCATCAGGCCGACATAATAGCTGTTGCCGAGTGCGATATCGCACTCGCCGGAGAAGATCGCCTTGGCCTGGCTGCGGTCGTTGCCGTCCGGTTTGCGGGTCAGGTTGTTCTTCACGCCGGTCAGCCATTTTTCCGTATATTCGGCGCCGTGATGGGCAATCATCGAGGCGAAGAGGCCGATATTGTAGGAATGCTGGCCATCGCGGGTGCAAAGCCGCCCCTTCCACTTGGGATCGGAAAGCTCCTCATAGGTGATGTCGTTTTCCGGAACCCGCTCCTTGGAGGCATAGATAACCCGGCCGCGCGTGGTAAGGCCAAACCAGTTGCCATTGGGGTCACGATACTGGGCGGGGATATGCTCGTTGATCGCGGGATCGTTGACCGGCTGCGTCACGCCCGCTTCGAGCGCTTCCGTCAGTCGGCTGATGTCGACAGTGAGGATGACGTCCGCGGGCGAATTGGCACCTTCCGCCTGGATGCGTTCCACAAGACCCTTGTCGAGGAAGAGCACGTTGGTCTCGATTCCGGTCTCCTTGGTGAAGGCATCGAGCAGCGGCTGGATCAGCTCGGGCTGCCGATAGGAGTAGATATTCACCTCGCCATCCGCGAGTGCGGGCAGGGAATGGGCAACCGAGGCCGCAAGCGCAAGCGCGCCGAGGGCGGGGCGGGTGAAGGTCATGACAGTCTCCTTGGCTTTGAAATCTTGAATGTGAAAATCATATTTAAATAAGGGCTGTCAACAGCCGCGACGGCCTTGAGAAGAAAATATGATTGATTTAATCATGTATTTTGGAATTGTTCCAAACTGTGGCTTTCCTATATAAGGCTTCAGCATTCACCCGGAAGGAGCGTCCCGCATGCGGCTGACCAAACAGACCAATTATGCCATCCGCATGTTGATGTACTGCGCCGCCAATGAAGGGCACCTGAGCCGTATTCCGGAAATCGCGAAGTCCTACGGCGTTTCGGAACTGTTCCTTTTCAAGATCCTCCAGCCGCTCAGCAAGGCAGGGATCGTGGATACGGTTCGGGGCCGCAATGGCGGCGTCCGGCTGGGGCGTCCGGCCAAGGACATCACCCTCTTTGATGTGGTGAAGGTCACCGAAGACAATTTCGCCATGGCCGAGTGTTTCGAGAATGGCGTGGTCGATTGTCCCCTGGTGGACAGCTGCGGGCTGAATTCCGTCTTGAGCAAGGCGCTGAAGGCGTTCTTCGATGTGCTGGCCGATTATACGATCGACGATATCGTGAAGGCCCGGCCGCAAATCAACTTCCTTCTGGGAATTCCCGGACTGGATGTGGGCCAGCCGGCAGCCTGATCCCCTCGTTTCCGTTTTCTATTCCGATTTCCAAATCGAGCATGTCATCGGCGGGCGGCAGAACAGGCCAGGTTCCTGTTCACCCGTGTCAACTTTAGGGCGCTGGCATCACCTGTGCGCTCCGCCTGAGCGCGCTGTCGCTTTCCGGACAGCCGCAAGCCCCCAAAACACGGGTATGCGGATCGCCTGTTGCATATTCCATTCCGTTAAAATGCGGTGTTCTCCACAGTTTTTGCTGCCTCCGGATGGCGAAAATTTCGCGAAGGAGGCATTTTTGACGGGTAAATTGCTAAATATTTTGTCCAGTATAATTTTTTTAGGCGCCATGTTGCTTTCGGCGATCAAATGTCGTTCCATCGCCGCCTATGACCCCGGGGCGTCGCTCTGAGGGCATAAGCAAGCTCAAAAAGAAAAATCTGGGAACCGACACAATGAAGAAGTTTTCCACTTTGCTCGCCGCGACCGCTCTGGTGTCGCTGATGGCTACCGCCGCTTCCGCCAAGACGCTTGTCTACTGCTCGGAGGCTTCTCCGGAAGGCTTCGACCCCGCCCTCTACACCGGCGGCCAGACCTTCGATGCTGCTTCGCGTACGGTTTACAGCCGCCTCGTCGAGTTCAAGCATGGCGGCACGGAAATCGAGCCGGGTCTCGCTGAAAGCTGGACCGTTTCCGAAGACGGCAAGGAATATACGTTCAAGCTCCGCAAGGGCGTAAAGTTCCAGACCACCGAATTCTTTACGCCGACGCGCGACCTGAACGCCGACGACGTGATCTTCTCCTTCGAGCGTCAGCTCAAGGCCGACAATCCCTGGGCGAAGTATGTGGATGGCGCTGCATGGGAATATGCCGCCGGCATGGGCTTCCCCGAGCTGATCAAGTCCATCGACAAGGTCGATGATCTCACGGTCAAGTTCGTCCTCAACCGTCCGGAAGCGCCGTTCATCGCCAACCTCGGCATGGACTTCGCGTCGATCATGTCCAAGGAATATGCCGACAAGCTCGCCGCCGATGGCAAGATGGGTCAGCTGAACCAGATGCCGCTCGGCACCGGTCCGTTCACCTTCGTCGCCTATCAGCCCGACGCCGTCATCCGTTACAAGGCCAATCCGGATTACTTCGCCGGCAAGCAGCCGATCGACGATCTCGTCTTCGCCATCACCACCGATGCCGCTGTTCGCGTGCAGAAGCTGAAAGCCGGCGAATGCCACGTGGCTCCCTATCCGAACGCTGCCGACGTTCCGGACCTGAAGAAGGACGAGAACCTCACCGTTCTGGAAGGCCCCGGCCTGAACGTGTCCTACCTTGCTTACAACACGACCCAGGCTCCGTTCGACAAGGCTGAAGTCCGTCGTGCGCTGAACCAGGCCGTGAACAAGCAGGCCATCGTCGATGCCGTCTTCCAGGGCGCTGGCCAGGTGGCCAAGAACCCGATCCCGCCGACCATGTGGTCCTATAACGACTCCGTCGAGGACGACAAGTACGATCCGGAAGCCGCCAAGAAGGCGCTCGAAGCCGCTGGCGTCAAGGATCTGAAGATGAAGATCTGGGCGATGCCGGTCTCGCGTCCCTACATGCTCAACGCGCGCCGCGCTGCCGAGCTGATGCAGGCCGATCTGGCAAAGGTAGGCGTCACCGCCGAGATCGTGTCCTACGAGTGGGCCGAATACCTGAAGCTTTCCAAGGACAAGGCCCGTGACGGCGCCGTTATCCTCGGCTGGACCGGCGACAACGGCGATCCGGACAACTTCCTCGACACGTTGCTTGGTTGCGATGCCGTCGGCGGCAACAACCGCGCGCAGTGGTGCAATGAGGAGTTCAACAAGCTGGTGAAGGACGCCAAGGTCACTTCCGACCCGGCAGAACGCACGAAGTTCTACCAGGAAGCCCAGGTTGTCTTCAAGCGCGAGGCTCCGTGGATGACCATCAACCACTCGGTCGTCTCGATCCCGGTATCCAAGAAGGTCACTGGCTTCCAGAACGACCCGCTCGGCATCCACCGCTTCGACGGCGTCGATATCGCCGAATAAGCCACTCAGAGCCATCACCCGGAATGAAGCCGGGTACGTCCGGCGATCGGTTCATCCCGATCGCCGGAACCATTTTGGATAACCGCCCATGCTACGTTTCCTGCTCGGACGCCTTGCGATCCTGATTCCGACCTTTCTCGGAGTTTCGCTGATCGCCTTTTCGTTCATCCGCATGCTCCCTGGCGATCCGGTCATGCTCATGTCCGGTGAGCGCGTGATGTCGGAAGAACGCCACGCCGCCATCATGCACGATCTCGGACTAGACCGGCCTTTGCCCGCTCAGTATTTCAGCTATCTGACCGATGTGCTGACCGGTGATCTCGGCACATCCATCGTGACGAAACGGCCCGTTCTCGGCGAGTTTCTCGCGCTGTTCCCGGCAACGCTCGAACTGTCTCTCTGCGCCATCATTCTTGCGGTCGTCCTGGGGGTCCCCGCCGGCGTCATTGCCGCGGTGAAACGGGGCACCTGGTTCGACCAGTCCATCATGGGCGTGGCACTGGTCGGCTATTCCATGCCGATTTTCTGGTGGGGACTGCTCCTCATCATCTTCTTCTCCGGTTACCTGCAGTGGACGCCGGTGTCCGGGCGCATATCGCTCATGTATTTCTTCCCGCCGGTCACGGGCTTCATGCTGATCGACAGTCTTCTCTCGGGACAGGCCGGGGCTTTCAAGTCGGCGCTGACCTATCTCATCCTGCCCACCATCGTGCTCGGAACCATTCCGCTCGCGGTCATTGCCCGCCAGACCCGGTCCGCCATGCTGGAAGTGCTGGGCGAAGACTACGTCCGCACGGCGAAATCCAAGGGTCTTTCTCCCTACCGGGTCATCGGGGTTCATGCCTTGCGCAATGCGCTGATCCCGGTCATCACGACGATCGGCCTTCAGGTGGGCACCCTTCTTGCCGGTGCCATCCTCACCGAGACCATCTTTTCCTGGCCGGGCATCGGCAAATGGATGGTGGATGCGGTCTTCAAGCGTGACTACGCGGTCGTGCAGGGCGGACTTCTCCTCATCGCCGGCGTGATCATGCTGGTCAATCTGGCCGTGGATGTCACCTATGGCTTCATCAACCCGCGCATCCGGCATTGAGGGCAGGTCCATGAGCACAGCTTCCACCACTCCCAACAAGGGCGGCCATCCCTCGGCGCTCGCCGAATTCTGGCACTATTTCTCCCGGAACAAGGGCGCCGTCATCGGCCTTGTGGTCTTCGTCGTCATCCTGGTCCTGGCCATCCTTGCGCCGGTCTTCGCCCCGCACAGCCCGAGCGAACAAAATCGCGCCGCCTTGCTTCTCGTTCCGTCCTGGAGCGAGGGCGGCAACACGAGCTATCTGCTCGGAACCGATGCGGTCGGTCGTGACATCCTGTCCCGCCTGATCTACGGCGCGCGGTTTTCCCTGTTCATCGGCCTCGTGGTCGTCACGCTTTCGGTTGTCTCGGGCGTTCTGATCGGCCTCGTTGCGGGCTATTTCGGCGGCCGCGTGGACATGGTGATCATGCGCATCATGGACATCATCCTGGCCTTCCCGTCGCTGCTGCTGGCGCTGGTGCTGGTGGCGGTACTCGGGCCGGGCCTGTTGAACGCGATGATCGCCATCTCGCTGGTCAATCAGCCGCATTTCGTCCGGCTCACCCGCGCTTCAGTCCTGTCGGAACGGGAGAAGGAATATGTGATTGCATCCAAGGTCGCCGGCGCCGGCACGCTTCGGATCATGTTCCTGACCATTTTGCCGAACTGTCTCGGGCCGTTGATCGTGCAGGCGACGCTTGCCTTCTCGGCGGCGATCCTCGACGCCGCGGCGCTCGGCTTCCTGGGCATGGGCGCCCAGCCGCCGACACCGGAATGGGGCACCATGCTTGCCGAAGCCCGCGAATTCATCCAGCGCGCGCCCTGGGTCGTCACCTTCCCGGGCCTGGCGATTCTTGTCACCGTTCTCGCCATCAATCTGATGGGCGATGGGCTGCGCGATGCCCTTGACCCGAAGCTGAAGAGGTCGTGATGGCACTTCTCGAAATCCAGAATCTCACCGTCGAATTCCAGACCGCCTCCGGTCTCTTCCGTGCGGTGGACAATGTTTCGCTCTCCTGCGACCGCGGCGAGATCCTCTCCATCGTCGGCGAATCCGGCTCGGGCAAATCGGTGTCGATGCTGGCTCTCATGGGCCTCCTGCCCTGGACGGCGAAGATCACCGCCGACAAGCTTGCCTTCGACGGCAAGGACCTGATCGGCCTTTCGCCCCGCCAGCGCCGCAACATCATCGGCAAGGACATGGCGATGATCTTCCAGGAGCCGATGTCGAGCCTCAATCCCTGCTTCACGGTGGGCTTCCAGCTGGGCGAGACGCTGCGCATCCATATGGGGCTGAACCGCAAGGAACGCCGCGAACGCTCGATCGAGCTGCTGAAGCTCGTCGGCATTCCGGCCCCGGAAGAGCGCCTCTCCAACTTCCCGCACCAGATGTCGGGCGGCATGAGCCAGCGCGTGATGATCGCCATGGCGCTGGCTTGCAATCCGAAGCTGCTGATCGCTGACGAGCCCACCACGGCGCTCGACGTGACCATCCAGGCCCAGATCCTCGATCTGCTCGTCCGCCTCCAGAAGGAGCACGGCATGGCGCTGGTGCTGATCACCCATGATATGGGCGTGGTGGCCGAAACCGCGCATCGCGTACAGGTGCAATATGCCGGGCAGAAGGTCGAGGAGCAGCCGGTCGGCCAGCTCTTTGCCGATCCGCACCATCCCTATACGGCAGCCCTGCTGGCAGCGCTTCCGGAGCGGGCGGTGGCGGGCCAGAAGCTGCCCTCGATCGCCGGCGTCGTTCCCGGCCAGCATGACCGCCCGACGGGCTGTCTCTTCGCGCCGCGCTGCGCCTTCGTTCAGCCCGACTGCCACAAGGGCGCCACCCGTCAGGGCAAGGAGCTCGGCGAAGCGCTCTGCAACTATCCGCTGGTGAAGGGCGTGCCGCTCCATCATCCGGCCGCTGCCGTTACCGAAGGAGCATGAGGATGAGCCAGGCTGTCCTTGAAGCGAAAGATCTGGCCCGCCACTATTCCGTCCGTCGCGGGCTGTTCAAGCCTGATGCAACGGTGCGGGCCCTGAACGGCGTGTCCTTCGAACTCTATTCCGGCAAGACGCTGGCCGTGGTGGGCGAATCCGGTTGCGGCAAGTCCACGCTTGCCCGGCTGATCACCATGATCGAGGATCCCTCCGCCGGGACGCTGTTGATCGACGGCAAGCCGGCCCGTGTGGGTGACATGGCCTTGCGCAGCCAGGTGCAGATCGTCTTCCAGAACCCCTATGGCTCGCTGAACCCGCGCCAGAAGGTTGGCTCGATCCTGGAAGAGCCGTTGAAGATCAACACGTCCGACGATGCCGCCACCCGCCGCCGCAAGGCGGAGGAGATGATGGCCAAGGTGGGTCTGCGCCCCGAGCACTACGACCGCTATCCGCACATGTTCTCCGGCGGTCAGCGCCAGCGTATCGCCATCGCCCGGGCACTGATGCTGCGTCCGAAGGTGCT
Source organism: Gellertiella sp. DMC107 (assembly GCF_056313605.1). NCBI lineage: Bacteria > Pseudomonadati > Pseudomonadota > Alphaproteobacteria > Hyphomicrobiales > Rhizobiaceae > Gellertiella > Gellertiella sp. DMC107. Next base: position 854,579 of record NZ_JBQUZZ010000002.1, read on the forward strand.
GGTGCTCGACGAGCCGGTGTCCGCGCTCGATCTGTCGATCCAGGCCCAGGTGCTGAACCTGCTGATGGACTTGCAGAAGGAAATGGGCCTCGCCTATCTCTTCATCAGCCATGGCCTCTCCGTCGTTCGTCACATCGCCGATGAGGTCATGGTGATGTATCTCGGCAAGCCGGTGGAAACGGGCATGGCCGAAGAGGTTTTCGAACGGCCGCGGCACCCCTATACGGCCGCGCTCCTTTCGGCCACGCCGATCGCCGATCCCGCGCGCGCCAAGAACCGCATCCGGTTGCAGGGCGAATTGCCGTCGCCCCTGAAGCCGCCGCCCGGCTGTCCGTTCAATCCGCGCTGCTGGAAGGCCACCGATGTCTGCCGGGGAGACATGCCGCCGCTCGAAGGCAGCGAAACCCATCGCTTCGCCTGCTATCATCCGCTCGACTGACGAAACCCGATAGCACCACCTTCTGAAAGCCGCGCCCCCAGCGCGGCTTTTTCTGTTTGACCGCAGGAAGCTGTCGATGGTCCGAAAATTCAAATTCACAAAGCCGGAATTCTTCAATACTCTTCCGTTTACGGAAGATGCGGGAAGGGGAGCCCGCATCCGGCGGAGGGCAATTCATGTTCGATTATGTGATCGTTGGCGGTGGTTCAGCGGGCGCGGTTTTGGCTGCGCGGCTCAGCGAGGATCCGAAGATCCGGGTCTGCCTTCTGGAGGCCGGGGGCGACGGACGCAGTCTCCTGATGCGCGTGCCGATGGCGGCGGCAGCCATTGTTCCCGGCCATGTCACGTCCATGAACTGGGGTTTCGAAACCGTGCCGCAGCGGGGTCTGGGCGGCCGGCGCGGCTACCAGCCGCGCGGCAAGGGGCTTGGCGGGTCGAGCTCGGTCAATGCGATGCTCTATATCCGCGGCCACCGATCCGATTATGACGGCTGGGCGGCAAAAGGCTGCACCGGATGGACCTTTAACGAGGTCCTTCCCTATTTCCTGAAGGCGGAGGACAACGAGAGGGGTGAGGGGCCGCTGCATGCCACGGGTGGGCCCCTGCAGGTGGCGGATGCGCCCTGGACGCGCGCCATCAATCAGGACTTCATCGCGGCAGCGGAGCGCAACGGCATTCCCCGCAATCCCGATTTCAACGGCGAGACGCAGGAAGGGGCCGGCGTCTACCAGGTCACCCAGTTCTGGCACGGCCCCCGGCTCGGAGAGCGCTGTTCCACGGCGGCGGCCTACCTGCACCCGGTGATGGACCGCCCCAATCTGGAAGTGGTCACCGGCGCCCATGCCGAGAAGGTGCTGTTCGAAGACGGCCGCGCAAGCGGTGTCCGCTATCGCCGGGGACGCGAGCGGGTGGAGGTCCGGGCAGGTCGAGAGGTCATCCTCTCTGCCGGCGCATTCCTCTCGCCGCAGCTGCTGATGCTGTCCGGTATCGGCCCGGCTGCCGATCTGGCCGCCCTGGGCATCGAACCGGTCGCCCATAGCCCCGAGGTCGGGCGCAATCTGCAGGATCACCTGGACTTCACCCTCTGGTACAAGGCGGCAAGCAAGGATCTTCTGGCGCTGGCCCCGGGCTCCCTGCTGGCCATGACGGGCGCCATGGGCGAATGGCGGCGGAGCGGAACGGGCAAGCTGCGCACCACGTTTGCGGAAAGCGGCGCTTTCTTTCGCAGCCGCGAGGATCTGGAAAGACCGGATATCCAGCTGCATTTCCTCATCTCGCTCGTGGACGACCATGCGCGCAAGCTGCACATGGGCTATGGCTATTCCTGCCATGCCTGCGTGCTGCGTCCCTGGTCGCGGGGCGAGGTCCGGCTTGCCAGTCCGCATGCGGAGGATGCCCCGCTGATCGATCCGCGTTTTCTCTGGGACGAACGGGATCAGCAGGCCCTGCTGGACGGCGCGAAGAAGATGCGGGCAATCATGGAAACCGATCCGTTGCGGCAGCACGTGAAAGCGGAACTGAATCCCGCCGGACGGGAGGATGAGGCCCTTCTCAATGCCATACGTAACCGGTCGGATACGATCTACCATCCTGTCGGCACGTGCCGCATGGGAGGAGACGCCCAGTCTGTGGTCGATCCCCAGCTGCGGGTCAGAGGGGTGACGGGCTTGCGGGTCGTTGACGCTTCGGTGATGCCCAGCCTGATCGGGGGCAACACCAATGCGCCGACCATCATGATCGCCGAAAAGGCCGCCGACATGATCCGGGCGGCCTTCGGCGCCTGACCGACTTACTCGACCGAAAGGTCAAAGTTTTCCGATACGTAACGGCTGCCGGAACCATCCTCATAGGCGGGCATGGTTGCGCCGACCGAGAAGGAATCCGAACCGGTAAAGCCACGATCCGGGCTGTAGAACACGCGCAGAGATTTGGCGTGCTTGCCATTGCACGTGCCGTACTCCTCGGTGAGCGTGATGCTCATCCACTTGAAGGTCACCTTGCCGTGCTTCGGTTCCTTGCTGACCTTGCCCTTCGGCTTGCCGATGGTCTGGCAATTGTCGTCCAGATTGGTGAAGTCGATCATAGCCGAGCTTTCGCCCGCCGGAACGCTGATGGTTTCGGCCCGTGCCACGGTCGCGGAGAGGGCGATCAGAGCGGCGAGAACGAGTGTGCCTTTGCGCATGTGTGCTTCCTTTCACGGATGGAATGGCAGATCCATGTCAGGAATTCCCCCGCTTGTCCGGTCAAAAATCCACTTGTGGTCGACATATTCTGGGTGGATTCAACCAGTGGGAAGTGGCCGCCACCACTCGACAATTTCTCCGTCTGCATAGACGGCCAGAGGGCCGAACTGTTGCAGCACGGCTTCGCTCTGGGTGGGACGCCAGAACACCAGATCGTCGGGCGCAAGAGCGGAGGTTGCGGGGATGGTCAGGAATTGCTGGTTCGAGGATTTGCCCCAGACCCGATTTTCCCGGACGCCGGGTGGATGGACGGGGCGGGCCATCCATGCGCCGCCGTAAATGTAGCAGCAGCGTTTCGGATAGAGGCCCATGCGTTTCAGCAAGACCGACAGCGCTTCCGGGCCCGGCACCTGGGCCGGTCCGACCTTCAGCACCGGCGTGGCGATGAAGACGGCCGGTTCGAAACCGGAAAGGCCCGGCCGGTCGAAATCCGAAGGCAGCAGGAAGCCGGACCCTGCCGAAAAGTCGTTCGCGCGCGTATTCGCGCCATAGAGCCGAAGCGTCTTGCTGCCGCCCGTATTGAGGATCTGTCTTTCGGCCGGCTCCAGACAGGCCAGAAAAGCATCGAACCGCTGCGTCACCCGGGCCTGCTCGGACCGTGCGCCGGGCAATTCGGCAATATGCGCCTCGTAGCCCATCACGCCTTCGATCTGGAACGCCGATGCGGATCTCGCCACCTCCAGAAGCGCCCGGAACGCTTCCGGCGAGGCCAAGCCGCCCCGGCGCACGCCCGCATCCACCTCGAAGGCAATGCGGAAGCGCACCCGCAATCTCTGCGCCAGTATCCGGTATTGCTCCAGCCGCTCGGCCGTGTCGATCAGCCAGACCGTGCGCAGCAGCAGACCCTCGCGGACAGCACCATGGGTGTCATTCAAGGCCTCTTCCACCGCGGCCACCGGCATTGGCTTGCCGAACAGCAGTTCCGCCCCGGAATAGGTTTCGAGCATGCGGCAACTGACGGGCAGATGAAAGGTCATCAACCGGTGCGTTCCGGTCCGCGCCAGGATTCTCGAGATCAGCGGGAGGCAGGGCAGGGACTTGTCGACGATCCGCAAGTGCGCACCATCCGGCAGTCCTGCCGTCATGCGGTCGATATTCCTGTCCAGCCTGTCCCGGTCGATGACCAGCACCGGCCGATGGGCGCCGGCGCGTTTCAGTGCCTCGCCCAGCCTGTCGAAATAGGCGGCGGTCATCGCGCAATACCCAGCAGGTCTCGCATATAGGGGGTCAGGAACCGGCCTTCCGGGTCGAACTCGCGACGCACCTCAAGCGCTTCCCGGAAGCGGGGATAGAGCTGGACGAAATCGGCGCCTTTGAGATTGTGCATCTTGCCCCAGTGCGGCCGTCCGTCATAGCGGCGGAAGACGTCCTCGGCCGCGCGCATGAAGGCGACCGGGTCTTCCCCTGCATCGTGATGCACGGCAATGGAACAGGTCTCTCGCCGGTAGAACGGGCTCAACCAGAATTCATCCGGCGCGACAGCCCGGACTTCCATCGGGAAATACACTTCGGGAAAACGTGTTTCGGCAAGCCTTATGATCTCGCGGAGGGCAGGGGCCCCTGCTTCGAAGGGCAGGTGATATTCCATCTCGTTGAAACGGGTTCGCCGGTCGCTGGCATAGCCGTTCTGCCATTCCTGCACATAATCTTCGGGGGGCACCCGGCGCAACGCGGTCCCGATCAGTTTCCGTCGCAGCCAGGGGGCTCGCAGAAGGCTGCTTCTCAGCGCCTTTAGGATGGCAAGCGACTCCTCGTCATCCTCGGTAGGGCGCTCGGTCGGTGGGGCATCGGTGAGGTCGATGGTGGAGAGCAGCGCATGGCCTGAGAAGGGAATGAAATAGAATTCCGCGGAGCGGTGGCCGCGCATGAAGGCTTCGAAGCCGGACAGAACCTCCTCGATGGGCACGATCTTGCGCCGCCGCCGCAAGCGATAGGCGGGCATGTTCTGGATGGTGACCTCCGTCAGCGCACCGAACATGCCGAGCGTGACGCCGGTTGCATGCAGAAGGTCCTGATCGGTATCGCGCCGGATTTGCCGAAGCCGGCCCTCTCCGTCCACCAGGGTCATGTCGAGCAACTGCGTATGGTAGGCCCCGAGACCGAGCCCGGAGCCGTGGGTCGCCGTTCCCAGCGCCCCGGCAAAGGCCTGCTTGTCGATGTCGCCCATGTTGGGCAGCCCCTGGCCGATGCCGGCCAGCAGGCCGGTAAGCGCTCCAAGCCGGGTTTGCGCCCCGATCGTAGCCGTGTGTCGTTCCGCATCGTATGCCTTCAGCCCTGCGAAGGCGGAGAGATCGAGAAGCGTGCCGGACGTCGCCACAAGCGGGGTGAAGGAGTGGCCGGAGCCGGCAATCCGCACCGGCCCGGACGCAGTCCGGATCGTCTGCGCCAGATGATCGAGCGTGTCGGGGCATAAAACCGCCTGGGGATTGGCCGTCACCGAACCGGACCAGTTGCTCCAGCCGGGCGCCGTTCTCGAAGCGATGAGGGCATCGTTGGCACGACGGGCAAGCAGAGACCGGAACCGCCAAAGCGCGGCGAGGCTGAGCAGCAGACATGCCGCCCCGAAGACCGGCACCGCGCCCGCATTTTCGCCGTCGAGAAACAGCGAGGCCCCCACCGGCCCCAGTGCCGCGCCGAAAAGCTGGGCTGCTGGCACCAGCAGCGCGGTCGAGCGGCTGTCATCGGCGAGCACCGTAAGCCCGATCTGGAAGGGGGTGACGAACAGCCAGATGAAACCGGTCGCCAGCACGGCGAAACCGAACAGCATCCAGCCCGGATGCAGCAGGAAGAGCCCGCAAAGCGCCAGACTGGCAAGGATGGAAAGCGTCACTGCGGGCATCGTCAACCGCCCGCCGGAGAGCCCGGTCGCAAGGGAAGCGCCGATCACCTGTGCCGCAAGGCTGGCGCTGACCATCAGGCCCACGTCAGTCCCTGAAATGCCGCTGGCCAGCCCGATCGGTTCCAGGAAGGCCCAGATCGCTCCGATGAACAGAAAAAACAGGAAAATGGAAAGCAGCGCCATGCCGGACAGACGGTTGAGGAAACCGACACCGCCGGATTTCTGCGTCAGGGGCGGATAGGCGGCGGGCAAAAACGGGACGGCGGCGAGGGAAGCGACCGAGATGACGCCCAGCGTCATGAACCCCGCAGGAGATCCGTAGACAGGCAGAAGATAGAGCGAGAATGCCAGCGCGAGCAGGCATTGCGCGACCGTCTGGAGGATGACGAACATGCCTCCGCTGCGTTCGGGGACCGGCGATCGGGCGATCATCTCCGCAGCGATCGCGACAAGGCCGCCCTCTGCAAGGCCTGCCAGCAGACGGAACAGGATGAAGGTCGAAACCGACCCGCTGCTGGCCGTCAGCCCATCGAACAGGGCGGTTGCCAGCAGGAAAATCACGGCCTGCCGCCGCACCCCTCGTTTCCAGAAAGCCGCGATGGCCGAGGCAATCCCAAGGGCAATGATTTCCAGCGTAGCCGCAATCGCCAGCTCGTCGAAACTCAGCCGCCCCTCCGTAAAGACCGCTCCGAGCAGGATCGGTTGCAGGCCCAGGATCAGCAAGCCAACCGAACCGGTCCAGAGTGCAGCCCAGCGAGCACCGGAGCCGGCGCTCTCCATCGTCAAGACGTGAAGCCCTGCTTGTTGCATGTCGATCCCCCAAATATCCCATGATCAGCATAATCAAAAATCTGACACAGTATCAACTATTCTCTTCATGACTGAATTTTCGCCGCGAAGATGACTTTTGCGTGCAAATCTCTGCATAAAACGAATAATCTGCATTCCAGGCGGGAAAAGGTTCTTCCAATCTTCACCGACTTTTTTCAAGAAGGGCATGGCGGTGGGGTGACCGCAAGGGGGACGGATGCATGACGGAACTGGAGGGGATGGCGGGACCCTCCCTGCTGCGGCGCTTGCCGAAGCAGGAGCGATCACGTGAGAGGGTAGACGAGATCCTGAATGTCGCGATCCGGTTGATCGGCGAGAAAGGGATCGATGCGGTCACGATGAAGGAGGTCGCGCAGCTCTCCGGCGGGCCTATTGCTTCCGTTTACCAGTATTTTCCGAACAAGTCGGCGATCATCGCCACGCTCTATGAGCGCTACAACCGGAATGTGGCGGCCCTGATCACCGAGGCGCTGGCGGATATCAATTCGATTGCCCGGCTGCACAAGGCGGTGGACCAGATGCTGGCGCGCTATACGCGCATGATGCGTCAGAACCCGCCCTTGCTCGATCTGGTCAACGCGGTCCATGCGGACAAGAAGCTCCAGTATCTCGACATCGAGGAGACCAACAAGCTGGTCGGCGAGTTCTTCGATGCGACGGCCCATCTCTTTCCCGAGGCGGGCCGCCTCCAGTATCGGCGAACACTGTTCCTGCTGGTCCAGCTTGCCAGTTCCACGGTGCGCATGTGCTTTGCCATGGACCGGCAGGAGGGGGACGCGCTCATCCAGGAATTCGGCAATGTGGTCCATCTCCAGATCGACCGCATCGCCGTGTCCTGACCTCGGTCAGATGCCAAGCTTGTCGCGCAGGCCGTAATACCAGGCGCCCAGCGCCGTCAGCGGCACCCGGAAGGCCTTGCCTCCGGGGAAGGGGAAGTTCGGCAGCGACGACCAGACATCGAACCGTTCCGCATGCCCTGCAACCGCCTCGCCCAGGATCTTTCCGAGCAGATGGGTGGTGGTCACGCCGTGGCCGCTGTCGCCATGGCTGAAATAGACGGTGGGCGAAAGCCGGCCCATATGCGGGATGCGCGAGAGCGTCAGCGCGAAATTGCCGCTCCAGGCATAATCGATGCGCACATTGCCGAGTTCCGGGAAGGTCTTCAGCATGTTCGGCCGGATCTTGCCGGTCAGGGTCTTCGGATCATGGCCGCCATAGACGATGCCGCCGCCATAGAGCAGCCGGTTGTCGGCGGTGCGGCGGTAGTAGTCGAGCACGTAATTGGCATCCTCGACACAGTAATCGGCGGGCAGCAGGCCTTCGATCAGCGCCTTCGGCAGCGGCTCCGTCGCCATGACCTGCGAGGAAACCGGCATCATGCGGTCGCCGATGGCAGGCAGCAGCGAGCCCAGATAGGCATTGCCGCAGACAAGCACATAGTTGCAGGCGACCGAGCCTTTCTCCGTACGAACCACCGGCTTCGGTCCCTGATCCACGGCAATGACCCGGCTGTTTTCGTAGATGACGCCGCCCAGCGCCTCCACGGCCCGGGCCTCGCCCAGCACCAGGTTCAGCGGATGGATATGGCCGCCGAGCCGGTCGATCATGCCGCCCGCATAGACATGGGTCTTTGCGTAACGGCCGACTTCCGATGCGGACACCATTTCGAGGCCCGTATGGCCGTGCTTTTCCCAATGGCGGCGCACGGCATCCATTTCGCGGATCTGCTTGTCGGTAAAGGCGCCGAAGAAGCCCCCATGGCGCAGGTCGCAGTCGATGGCATATTTGGCGATGCGCTCGCGGATGATGTTGCCGCCTTCGAGCGACATCCGGCCGAGCTCCACGGCCTTGGTCGGGCCATAACGCTTGGCGATGGTTTCGAGATCGCGGCTGTAGCCATTGACGATCTGGCCGCCATTGCGTCCCGATGCGCCGAAGCCGATGCGGGTGCCTTCGAGAACGACGACGCGGAAGCCCCGTTCGGACAGTTCCAGGGCGGCGGAAATGCCGGTGAAACCCGCCCCGACGATGCAGACATCGGTTTCGATCGAGGCTTCCAGCGTCGGGCGCACGCGCTGGTCGTTGGCGGAAGCGGCATACCAGGTTGCGGCATGGCCGGGATTGGTGCTGATGGAAGAAAGATGAACATTCATGATCAGACGGTCCTGATATAGGCGTCGTATTCGACGTCGGTCACACGGAGGGAAAATTCGGAAAGTTCCTGCTGCTTGCAGGCGGTGTAGAGCGCCCGGTATTCGGGCGAGAGCGTCGCATAGGCGAAGGAGGACTTGGCGAAACGCTGGAGCGAGTAGTCCCAGTTGGTCGGCAGCGGCTCGTGATTGATCGCGTGGTCGTCGCCGGAAATGGCGCCACCCGGATTGTGCTTTTCCTTCATGCCCGTGAGCGCGCCGTTGAGGATCATCGCCAGCACCAGATAGGGATTGGTATCGGCGCCGGCCACGCGATGCTCGATGCGGGTGGCGGGCTTGGAGGAGGTGATGACCCGTACCGCCGCCGAGCGGTTGTCGAAGCCCCAGGAAGCATAGGTCGGGGCATGTTCCGAAGGGCGAAGACGCCGGTAGGAATTGGCGTGCGGGGCGAAGATCGCCATGCTCTCACCCATATTGGCGAGAAGCCCGCCCACCGAATGCATCAGCACATCGGCCGGCTTGTCGGTCTCGCTCACATAGATGTTGCGGCCATGCTCGTCGAGGACCGAGAAATGCACATGCATGCCCGAGCCCGCCTGCGTGCCATAGGGCTTGGCCATGAAGGTGGCGTCGAGATCGTGCTTGCGGGCCACCCCCTTGACGATGCGCTTCAGAAGCACCGCATAATCCGCCGCCTGCAGCGCATCCGGCACATGGTTGAGATTGATTTCGTACTGTCCGGGCCCGTTTTCGCGCAGAACCGTATCGGCCGGCACGCCCTGCGCCTTCGCGGCCCGGGCAATGTCCATGAACACGTGTTCGAGATCCTGCAGCTCGGAGATGGATAGCACCTGCGTCTGGCTCGCATGCCAGCGGCCTTCGCGGCTATGCGGCGGGCGGACCGGGTCGAGCGCATTGCGCACGGGATCGATCAGGTAGAACTCCAGCTCGGTCGCGACCACAGGTGTCAGCTTCGCCTCGGAAAAGCGCTTCAGCACCTGGGCGAGCACCTGACGGGGATCGGCAAAGTAGCCGGAGCCGTCTGTATTCTTCATGCCGAGCAAGACCTGTGCGGTCGGGCGGTCCAGCCAGTCCACCCGGGCGAGCGTGCCGGGAACCGGAAAGCAGAGGCCATCCGGGTCGCCCGTGCCCTCGGCAAGACCGGCCGCGTTCACGTCCCGGCCCCAGCAGTCCAGCGCATAGACGGAACGGGGAATGGCCATGCCCTTGGTCAGCACATCCAGCGCCCTTTCGCGGGGAATCCACTTGCCACGGGGAACGCCATTCACATCGATTACAAAAGCTTCCAGGACCTCCAGGTCCGGGTTGTCGCGCAGAAAGGCCTGCGCCTCGGTCGCAAAATCCATAAGTCACCAGATTGATTGATGGGCAAAAGACCGGTTCGCGCGGGGCACAGCGTCGCCATGACCGGGCAAAGCCCGGTTCAAGACGGTCGTTTGAAGAAAACGGATGCCATGCGCGCCGACGCCGGTCCGCGTCAGCGGTCAGGAGCTTGAGCTAAGCTAACGGTCGCCACTTTCGTGGGCGAAATGCAAGAAGCGGATCATCGTCTCTTGTGCCCGGCCAGGCCTGAAAAGGCCGCTCGGGGTTCCCGGTTTTTCTTGTCGGTGAATGTCTCATATACCGGTTTTTGCCCGAAAACCAGCCATAAACCGCCATTTTCTGGCAATGAGCAAGCTCCGCACCCTTGAGCGCAGCGCACAAGTGGCTGATTCCCTTGGGCTTAATCGATCAAATCGGGAGGCTGCCAAAAGCTGCGGTTCAGGGGCGGAAACGCTCCGGACGGAAGGCGCTCGCCTCCACGAAAGGTGTTTCGCCGGCCATCATTTCCGCCAGCAGACGCCCCGTAACCGGACCCAGCGTCAGGCCGTGATGGGCGTGGCCGAAGGCAAACCACAGATGCTCGTGCCGCGGCGCCTTGCCGATGACGGGCATCATGTCGGGTGTGCAGGGGCGTGCCCCCATCCATGGTTCGGGATCCAGGCGTCTGCCGAGCGGGAAGACGGTGCGTGCGACGGCTTCGGCGCGCTCCAGCTGCACCGGCGATTTCGGCGCGTCGCGGTCGGCGAATTCCGCACCGGTGGTCAGGCGAATACCCTGGCTCATCGGCGCGAGGAAGTAGCCGCGTTCCGCATCCATGGTCCAGTCGTTCAGCACCGCATTGCCTTCGGCAGCATAATGCATGTGATAGCCGCGCTTGATGCCATGCGGGAAGCGATAGCCAAGGGCAGCCGTGATTTCCTTTGCCCAGGGGCCGAGCGCCAGCACCGCCTCTTCGGCCTCCACCGTGCCCTCTGCGGTTTCCACCCGCCAGCCGCGGCCATTGAGACTGCGTTGCAGCGTGGTCGCTTCGCCCTTCAGGAAGCGGCCGCCAAGGCTTTCGAGCAGTTTCACATAGGCCTGGGTCAGCTGGAGCGGGCTCAGCACCGTCCAGGGCTCCAGCCAGCGGAGGGCACCGACGAAACCGGGCTTGATATGGGGTTCGGAGCGGGCAAGGGCGGCGCCATCCAGCGCCTCGTAGCCGACGCCGAATTCCTGCCGCCACAGTTCGGCCTGCGCCAGCTCGGTATCGCGCACCTTCTCGGTGCGAAAGGCCTTTTGCCAGCCCCGTTTGCCGATCAGGGCCTCGGCCCCTGCCGCCTTGATGAGGTCTTCGTGCTCGGAAATGGAATTCTCGATCAGCGGCGCATAGGCAAGGGCGATGGCCCTGTGGCGGGCGGGTGCGGAATTCCACCAGTAGCGCATGAGAAAGGGCGTTGCGGCGGGCAAGGCGGTGGCATGGTAATGCGCATCGATGCGATTGTTCAGCATGTAGCGGATGAGAAGCCCTATTTCCCGCGGGAAGCCGTAGGGCACCACGCCTTCACGCTGGATCAGGCCGGCATTGCCGTAGGAGGTTTCCTCGCCGGGATTGCGCCGGTCCACCAGCGTCACGTCGAAGCCGCGCCGCTGCAAGTGCACCGCGACCGACACACCGACAATACCCGCTCCCAGAACCAGCGCCGATTTCGCCATTTTACCCGTCCCATGCATGATGACGCGCGGAAATTGCCCAGCATCGGCCCGATGCGCAATGCAATTTTTGTCTGATCGGGAAAAAGGAGGAATTTGCGGTGGAAAGCCGCTCTCGCCTTCGACAGCACTAGAAAGGGTCGTCCCGCCGGAGGTTTCGTCGGCGGGACGGGAGACGGGCCTTAGGTGAGACGGAAATCGAAGTGCTTGCGCACCTTTTCCTCGATCTTCCAGGTCCCCTTGAAATCATGCTCCACGACAAAGGCATCGCCCGCCTGCACCGTCACGGGCGTCCCGCCATCGGGCGTGATCACGATGCGGCCCTCGATCATGTGCACGAATTCATAGGCCGAATAGGTGGCATGATAGGTGCCGGGCGTGCATTCCCAGACCCCGGAAGCCATGGCGCCGTCGGACGAGGTGTGGAGCGCCCAGGTTTTCATCGAAGGTGTGCCTTCGACGACCACCCAGCCCTCGAGGTCGTTGGTGTCCGGCTCGATGCCGGCAGTATCGCCAAGACGGGTTACGGTCTGCATGAAAAAGTCCTCCTGAAGGTATCAGGAGGACCAGTAGCGAAACCTCTCCTGAAGAGAAGGTCTAAATACGACGAAGCGCTTCCTCCTCTGCCTCGACCTGCTCCGGATGGCGCCGGTTGTAGCGGATGGAGGAGAGAAGCGAGATCCCGATGAGGCCGGCACCCGCAAGTCCGGTGATCACTTCCGGAATATGCATGAGCGTCTGCACATACATGATGACGGAGAGGATGACGATGGCCCAGAAAGCGCCATGCTCCAGATAGCGGTATTCCGAAAGTGTACCCTTTTCCACCAGCATGATGGTCATGGAGCGCACATACATCGCCCCGATGCCGAGGCCGATGGCGATCACGAACAGATTATTGGTGAGGGCAAAGGCGCCGATCACGCCGTCGAAGGAGAAACTCGCATCGAGCACTTCGAGATAGATGAAGGCACCGAGGCCGCCGCGAGCCGCCGCCGACATCGTCTCCTGCGAATAGTCGAGGAGCCCGCCCAGCACTTCGACGGCCAGGAAGGTCAGGAGACCGTAGATCGACGCATAGACGAAGGCGACCGATTCCTCGCCCTCGAGCAGCGACGAGAACAGCAGGACGAGGATGAGGACGAGGGCGATCTCGATACCCTTGACCGTGGCGATCCGCGCCATCCGCTTCTCGATGAAGGCGATCCAGTGCACGTCCTTTTCGTGATTGAAGAAGTAGGTGAGGCCGACCATCAGCAGGAAGGTGCCGCCGAAGGCGGCGATCGGCAGATGGGCATCGGTCATGATCCGGGCATAGTCGTCCGGGCGCATGGCGGCCATGACCAGCGCGTCGATCGGGCCGATATGGGCGGCGATGGCGACGATGGCCAGGGGGAAGACGATGCGCATGCCGAAAACGGCAATCACGATACCCCAGGTCAGGAACCGGTGCTGCCAGACCGGGGTCATGTCTTTCAGCTTGTTGGCATTGACGATCGCATTGTCGAAGGAAAGCGAGATTTCCAGAACCGCGAGCACGAGGCAGATGAAGAAGACTGTCGCCGTACCGCCGAGCGTACCGGTATTGATCCAGCCCAGCACGCCGCCGAGGATCAGGCCGAGGACGGTCACGACGAGCGCCCATTTGAAATAATGCAGGAAGGTGTTCTGTGTCATGGTTCTATAAAACCCTGACGGCAGGGAAGCAAAAGTACCGACATCACGGGAGCGCCGAAACTTCCCGCCAGAGGGGCCCGGTACCGGGTGAAGGCCGATCCGCCGAGTTTGCCCCCGGATCGACTGCAACCCCGTAAGTAGACAAGATTGCGCTGCGGTCAAGCGCTATTCTGGGGCCTGTCTCATGCGATCACCAGGGTAACGCCGCCCGCATCCAGCATGGCCTTAATCTCGGCAGGCGGTTCCCGGTCGGTCACCAGCATGTCATAGGCCGATGGTTCCATGGGCACGATGGGCGCGCTCCGGCCGAATTTTCCGCTGTCGGCGACCACGATCCGCTGTTGCGCCCGCTCGCCCGCCTCGCGAGAAAGCGCAGCCTCCTCCATGTCCGCCAGCATGAAGCCCGCCGCAGCATTGACGGCTGTGGTCGAAAGCACGGCATAGCTGAGATGAAATCGCCGGATGAAGGCGATGGCATCGGCCCCGAAGGCGCCGGCATCGTGGTTGCGCAACTCGCCACCGGCAAGGAACACGCGGTTACCGTTCTTGCCGGCGAGCGTATGCGCGACGGCCACCGAATTGGTCACGACGAAGAGATCGCGATGCTTCAACAGGGCCACCGCGATGAAGGCGGTCGTGGAGCCGATATCGAGAAACAGGCTGTCCCCATCCTCGATCAGGCCGGCGACCCGTGCGGCAATCGCCCGCTTGGCATCCGCATTCTCGCTCATGCGGAAATGCAGCGGCTGCTCGCCCCCCATCTCTTTCAGGTGCACCCCGCCATGCACCTTCAGCACAAGACCGTCCCGTTCCAGAGCGCGGATATTGCGGCGGATCGTTTCGTCCGAGACGCGCAGCCTTTGCGCCAGGAAGGGGATTCGCGCCGAGCCTCCAGCCAGCCGCAATTCCTCGAGGATTTCCCGCTCCCGGTGATTGGCCGCCCGCTCCGCTGCCGTCTTGTCCTGGTTCATCTGTGGTGTTTTGCCTGTGTCGATGTGGGAATGGGCAAGTTCATGTCAGAATATTCCACAGAAAAACACAAAAAGTCAAATCTTTGAGCCTTTATGTGGATTATTCTTGACTCTGTTTCTCTTTCCCGGAAGCTTTCCCGCAAAACAAGCATAACAAGGGAACCGCCATGCCTGCCTTGCCTGAAGAGGAGATCAGGGCGCTGCCTCTCTGGGACGGAGATCTAGCGATCCGCCCCTTGAGCGGTGGCATCACCAATCGGAACTATCTCGTGGAAGATCGCAACCGGCGTGCCGTGGTGCGGTTCGGCGACGATATTCCCGTCCACCACATCCGGCGCGACAACGAGCTTGCCGCGAGCCGGGCGGCGCATGCCGCAGGGATTTCCCCCGCTGTCCTCCACCACGCACCGGGCATGCTGGTGCTCGATTATGTGGATGCCCGGGCTTTCGGCCCGGAGGATGTGCGCAAGCCCGGGGCGCTTGAGAAGATCGTCCCCCTCATTCGCCGGTGCCATCAGGACATGCCGAAGCATTTCCGCGGCGCTGCGGCCGTTTTCTGGGTCTTTCACGTGGTGCGCGACTATGCGGGCGAGCTCAAGGATCGGCAAAGCCGGCATTTGCCGCTCCTGTCAGGCCTGCTCGACCGGGCGGCATGGCTGGAAAGGGCCGCCGGACCCTTCGAGATCGTCTTCGGCCACAATGATCTTCTTGCGGCCAACCTGCTGGATGACGGCGAGCGGCTCTGGCTGATCGACTGGGATTATGCCGGCTTCAACACGCCCCTCTTCGATCTCGGCGGGCTCGCGTCCAACAACGAACTTTCCCCGTCCGAAGAAAAGACCATGCTGGAACTCTATTACGAGCGCCCGCTGACGGACGATCTCCTGCACCGGTACGAGGCGATGAAATGCGCCTCGCTGCTGCGCGAGACCATGTGGAGCATGATCTCGGAGATCCATTCCACGCTCGATTTCGACTATGCCGCCTATACGGCGGAAAACCTCCAGCGCTTCGAACGCGCCTTCGACACTTTCTCGCACATGTAAAAGGACCCGCCATGAAGGAACTTCCCTCAACGGCCAAGATCGTCGTCATCGGCGGCGGCATCATCGGTTGCTCCACGGCTTACCACCTTGCCAAGCTCGGCTTCACCGACACCGTGCTTCTGGAACGCAAGAAGCTGACCTCGGGCACCACGTTCCATGCGGCAGGCCTGGTCGGCCAGCTGCGCACCAGCGCCAACATCACCCAGCTGCTCGGCTATTCCGTCGATCTCTACAAGCGGCTTGAGGCCGAAACCGGGCTCGGCACCGGCTGGAAGATGAATGGTGGCCTGCGGCTTGCCTGCAATCAGGAGCGCTGGACGGAAGTGAAGCGGCAGGCGACCACGGCCCAGTCCTTCGGTCTCGACATGCAGCTGCTGACGCCCGAAGAAGCGCTGGAGCTCTGGCCGCTGATGACCATCGACGATCTCGTCGGCGCGGCCTTCCTGCCGACCGATGGGCAGGCGAACCCGTCGGACATCACCCAGGCCTTGGCCAAAGGCGCGCGCATGGCGGGGGCCTCGATCTTCGAAGACACGGAGGTGCTCGACCTCGAGATCGACAAGGGCCGCATCCGCGCGGTCATCACGGATCGGGGCCGGATCGAATGCGAGAAGGTCGTGGTCTGCGCCGGACAGTGGACCCGCACCTTCGCCGCCCGCTACGGGGTGAACGTTCCGCTGGTCTCGGTGGAACATCAATACATGATCACGGAAGCCTTCGGGGTTCCCTCGAACCTGCCGACGCTGCGCGATCCCGACCGGCTAACCTATTACAAGGAAGAAGTCGGCGGCCTCGTCATGGGCGGTTATGAACCGAACCCGATCCCCTGGGCCATGGACGGCATCCCGAAGGATTTCCACTACACGCTGCTGTCCTCGAATTTCGACCATTTCGAGCAGATCATGGAACTCTCGCTCGGGCGCGTGCCGGCGCTGGAAACGGCTGGCATCAAGCAGCTGATCAACGGGCCGGAGAGCTTCACCCCCGATGGCAATTTCATTCTCGGCGAAGCGCCCGAGCTGAAGAATTTCTTCGTTGGCGCGGGCTTCAACGCCTTCGGCATCGCGTCCGGTGGTGGCGCGGGCATGGCGCTGGCCGAATGGGTGGCCAAGGGCGAGCCGCCCTACGATCTCTGGCCGGTGGATATCCGCCGCTTCGGCCGCCCGCATTTCGACACGGACTGGGTCCGCACCCGCACGCTCGAAGCCTATGGCAAGCACTACACGCTCGCCTTCCCGCACGAGGAGCATTCGAGCGGCCGTCCCTGCCGCAAGTCACCGCTCTATGACCGGCTGAAGGCACAGGGCGCCTGCTTCGGCGAAAAGCTCGGCTGGGAGCGTCCCAACTGGTTTGCCGATCTGACCGCCGGAGAAGAGCCAAAGGACATCTATTCCTACGAGCGGCAGAACTGGTTTGCCGCCGTCGGCCGCGAGCACAAGGCGGTGCGCGAGGATGCGGTGATCTTCGACCAGACCTCCTTCGCCAAATTCGTTCTGAAGGGCCGGGATGCGGAGGCAGCGCTGTCCTGGATTGCCGCCAATGACGTGGCAAAGCCGGTCAGCAGCCTCGTCTATACCCAGATGCTGAACGACAAGGGCGGCATCGAATGCGATCTCACGGTCGCCCGTATCGCCGAGAACGAATTCTACATCGTGACCGGCACGGGCTTCGCGACCCATGACTTCGACTGGATCGCCCGGAACATTCCCGACGGGCTGCATGCGGAGCTGGTGGACGTCACCTCCGCCTATTCGGTTCTGTCGCTCATGGGCCCCAAGGCGCGCACGATCCTCGCAAAGGTGACCCGCTCGGATGTCTCCAACACCGGGTTCCCCTTCGGCACGGTAAAGACCATCGGCATCGCCGGTTGCCCGGTCCGGGCGCTGCGCGTCACCTATGTGGGCGAGCTCGGCTACGAACTGCACCTGCCGGTCGAATATGCGACCACCGTCTATGAGGCCCTGATGGCGGCTGGCCGGGAGGATGGCCTCGTCAATGCCGGCTACCGGGCCATCGAAAGCTGCCGCCTCGAAAAATTCTACCGGGCCTGGGGTTCCGACATCGGTCCCGACCATACGCCGGTGGAAGCGGGTCTCGGCTGGGCGGTCAAGCTGCGCAAGGACACACCTTTCAAGGGACGTGCCGCCATCGAGGCCCAGGTGCAGGGAGGGGTGAAGAAGATGCTCGCCTGCTTCGTGCCCGAGGATCCCGAAACGGTGCTTCTGGGCCGCGAGACGATTTATCGCGACGGCAAGCGGGTCGGCTGGCTGACGGGCGGTGGCTTCGGCTACACCCTCGGCAAGGCCATCGGTATCGGCTATGTGCGCAATCCGGCGGGCGTGACGGAGGATTTCGTCCTGTCCGGCACCTATGAGCTGGATGTGGCCATGACCCGCATTCCCTGCACGGTCAGCCTGAAGCCGCTCTACGATCCGTCGATGAGCCGCATCAAGGCCTGAGGACCGGGCGAGGGACGGCGCGCCTTGCGGTCCGCCGTCCTGCCGGATCCGGGACCGCCCCGCGCAAAACGGGTATTTTTGCCCGGTGCCTTGCCTATCCCGCGCCGGGATACCAGCTTATCAGCGGATGAGATCGAGAAGGATCTCCCGAGAACGGAGTTGGGCGATGCGGGTGAAGGCGATCTTGAACAAGGACGGGGGCACGCTGAAGACGGCGGACATTCAGGCGCTCGCCGATCTTTTCCGGCAGACCTTCGCCGATGCCGGTCACGAGATCGCCGTCGATGTCGTCGCTGGCAAGGATCTGGCGGACCGGCTGGGTCAGGCGGTCCGGGATCCCGCTTGCGATGCGCTGGTGGTCGGTGGGGGCGATGGCACGGTGTCGCTGGCTGCCTCTCTCTGCTGGAAGGAAGGCAAGGTGCTTGGCGTCCTTCCGGCCGGAACCATGAATCTCTTCGCCCGTTCGCTGGGCATGCCGCTGAAACTGGAGGAGGCGATTGCCGTGCTGGCTGTCAGCCATCCGCGCCAGGCGGATATCTGCACGGTCAACGATCACGCATTCGTCCATCAGGTTTCCATCGGCGTTCAGCCGCGCATGGTGGAGTTGCGCAAGGCCATTCCCTACCGGTCGCGGCTGGGCAAGATCAATGCAAGCTTCAAGGCCGCGCTGCGCGCGATCGTGCGCCCGCCCACGTTCCGGGCCCGGCTGAAGGCGGCGGACGCGGAGAGTGTTCGCGCCTATTCCATTCTGGCCGTCTCCAACAACGTATATGGAGATGGACACCTTCCCTTCGCCGATCGCGTCGATGGGGGCATCCTCGGCGTTTACGCCTCCGAACCCTTGAGCCCGCTCATGAACCTCAAGCTGGCTCGTGACCTGCTGCTGCGCCGCTGGACCAATAACGAGCATTTCCTCTCCCAGTCCGGAGACCGGGTGAAGATCGATATCCTGTCCAGAACCAAGGGCCGCAAGATGTCGGTGGACGGCGAATTGTTGCCGCTGCCGCCATCGCTCGATATCCGCCTGCATGGCCGCGCGCTCAAGGTTCTGGCGCCGCTCGCCGACCCGGCGATGCAGGAAACGGCCGCGCAGGCCCAGGCGGAAACCGCTCTATGAAACTGCGCGACAGGCTCCGTTGCCCGTGATAGGAGGCAGGCTCTTCTGACAGGGCCTTCTTCCATGATCCGCATTGAAAACATCTCCAAGCAGCTAAGCCACCGCATTCTGTTCATCGAGGCCTCCGCCGCCCTGAACCGGGGCGAAAAGATCGGCCTGGTCGGGCCGAACGGCGCGGGCAAGACCACGATCTTCCGGATGATCACCGGCCAGGAGTTTCCGGATGAAGGACAGATCTCGGTCGATAAGGGCGTGACCATCGGCTACTTCAATCAGGATGTCGGCGAGATGGACGGCCGCAGCGCCGTCGCGGAAGTGATGGAAGGCGCAGGCCCGGTCAGCATCGTGGCCGCAGAGCTGCGCGCGCTGGAAGCGGCCATGAGCGATCCGGACCGCATGGATGAGATGGATGCCATCATCGAACGTTACGGGGAGGTCCAGGCCCGGTTCGAGGAACTCGACGGCTATGCGCTGGATGGCCGGGCGCGCGAGGTTCTGGCCGGCCTTTCCTTCACCCAGGAGATGATGGACGGCGATGTGGGCAAGCTCTCCGGCGGATGGAAGATGCGTGTGGCGCTGGCCCGTATCCTGCTGATGCGCCCGGACGTCATGCTGCTCGACGAGCCGTCGAACCATCTCGATCTGGAAAGCCTGATCTGGCTCGAGGACTTCCTGAAGGGATATGACGGCGCGCTGCTCATGACCTCCCACGACCGGGAGTTCATGAACCGCATCGTCAACAAGGTGCTGGAAATCGATGGCGGCAACCTCAATTCCTATTCGGGCAATTACGAATTCTACGAGGAACAGCGCGCTCAGAACGAGAAGCAGCAACAGGCCCAGTTCGAGCGGCAGCAGGCCATGCTCGCCAAGGAAATCAAGTTCATCGAACGCTTCAAGGCCCGGGCTTCCCATGCCGCGCAGGTGCAGAGCAGGGTGAAGAAGCTGGAGAAAATCGAGCGGGTCGAGCCCCCGAAGCGCCGCCAGTCCGTCGCCTTCGAGTTCCGCCCCGCTCCCCGTTCCGGTGAAGACGTGGTCAGCCTCAAGAACGTCTCCAAGGCCTATGGATCGAGGGTGATCTACGATGGCTTCGACTTCATGATCCGCCGCAAGGAACGCTGGTGCCTGATGGGGATCAACGGCGCCGGCAAGTCAACCCTTCTCAAGCTGGTCGCCGGTTCTGCCGAGCCGGATCTGGGCACCGTCACCATCGGGGCCAGCGTGAAAATGGGCTATTTCGCCCAGCATGCCATGGACCTGATCGATGGCGACCGGACGATTTTCGAGGAGCTGGAACATCATTTCCCGCAGGCCGGCCAGGGCTCGCTGCGCGCGCTTGCCGGCTGCTTCGGTTTCTCGGGCGACGATGTGGAGAAGCGCTGCCGCGTTTTGTCCGGCGGCGAGAAGGCCCGTCTCGTCATGGCCATCATGCTGTTCGATCCGCCGAATTTCCTGGTGCTCGACGAGCCGACCAACCACCTCGATCTCGATACGAAGGAAATGCTGATCAAGGCCCTGTCGGATTTCGAAGGCACCATGCTCTTCGTCTCGCACGACCGGCATTTTCTGGCGGAGTTGTCGAACCGGGTGCTGGAACTGACGCCGGAGGGCATTCATCAATATGCCGGCGGCTATACCGAATATGTGGCACGCACCGGCCACGAGGCGCCCGGCCTCAGGAGCTGAGGCCGGACGATTAAAGAGCGTCAGTCGCCGACCGTTACATTGACGAAGTCGCCCGTGCCGCCGCTGCCGTAAATCTCGACGGTGACCATCACGTCGCCGCGCACCAGAGCCTTGGCTGCGGATCGCGCAATCTTGCCATGCTGAACCATGTATTCCATGTTGGCGCGGTTCTCGGCACTGGCAAAGAAATCGTCATCCTCGTCGCCCCGCTGCGAAATTCCGTATTTGTGGAAATTCGCCCGGTCCTGGCGCAGAATCTGCCAGGGCTTGGTCAGGCGCTCGCCGTTGGAATTGTAGAGGTCGTCTTCGCCTATATAGGCGCTGTAGCTGCCGATCAGTTCATCGGCAAAGGCGGGCGTTACATGAAGGGCGGCGAGAAGCGCCGCCACATATACGGTTTTCATCCAGAATTTCCTCTCCAGTTCTTTGATGGAGGAAAGACTAATGCAGGGTCATGACGATGAACAGGCCCGCTCTTCCCAAATACGCGCCAATTCCACAATTGTGCGGACCGCTTTTTCCATATCCTGTCGGCTGACCCATTCCAGGGGCGAATGAAAGGCATGGCCGCCGGCAAACAGATTGGGGCAGGGCAGACCCATGAAGGAAAGACGCGAACCATCGGTACCGCCGCGGATGCTGCCGCGCACCGGGTCCATCCCGGCTCGCCGGATGGCCTCGACCGCATGGCCCACGATCTCGGGATGGAGATCGAGGACTTCCTTCATGTTGCGATACTGTTCCGTGACGGTCATCCGGTAGCTGGAGCCGGGGTAGGAGGAGAGGACATCCTGCACGATCCTTTCGAGCAGCGCTTCCTTGTCCTTCAGACCCTGGACGGTGAAGTCGCGCACGATCAGCGAGAGATGCGCCTTTTCCATGGAGCCGGAAAGATCGGTCGGATGCAGGAAGCCCTCGCGTCCCTCGGTCGTTTCGGGGGCCATGTCCCGGGGCAGGCGATCGATGATGGCCCCTGCAATCCGGATGGCATTCTCCATGCGCCCCTTGGCAAATCCCGGATGCATGGCGACGCCGGTAATCTCGATGTCGACGCCATCGGCGGAAAAGGTCTCGTCTTCGATATGCCCGGCCGTTTCTCCGTCGAGCGTATAGGCGAAATCCGCCCCCAGCTTCTCCAGATCCACCTTGTTGACGCCCCGTCCCACTTCCTCGTCCGGCGTGAAGAGGATCTTGATCGTGCCGTGACGAAGGTCGCGCCGCGACAGGATTTCCGCCGCTGCGGTCATGATTTCGGCAATGCCCGCCTTGTCATCGGCACCCAGCAGGGTTGTCCCGTCCGTGGTGACGATATCGTTCCCGATCTGGTTGAGAAGCTCGGGATGTTCGGCCACCTTGATGATCCGCGAGGGATCGCCCGGCAGCACGATGTCACCGCCCGCATAGCCGGTGATGACCTGGGGTTTCACCCCGGTTCCGGAAAAATCCGGTGCCGTATCCATGTGGGAGCAGAAGCAGATGACCGGGACGTCAGGTTTGTCCGTCGTCGCCGGGATCGTGCCGTAGACATAGCCATGCGCGTCAAGATGGGCGTCCGCGACACCCATCGCCTTGAGCTCGGTTACCAGAAGTCGCCCGAGGTCCTTCTGCTTTTCGGTCGTCGGCTGGCTTTTCGAGGTCGGGTCGGATTGCGTGTCGATCACGACATAGCGCAGGAAGCGGGAAAGAACGGTATCGGTCATGCGTCACCCTTGATGAGATCGGTCAGGCTCTGATCCGCCTGCCCATGGTGAAAAATGTGCGGGAATGCCCAGTTCATGTCGGCCTGCTTACATCGGAACCCGCCTTCACAGGAATAGGGTGAATTTCGCTGCGCTCTCCGGGCATCGATTCTGCGGGAGCGTGAAGGGCGCCATGCGGGGCGCAATGGGCGTGCAGGCACACCATTAGAGTGTTTCAGGCGGCCGTGAAATTTCTATAAGTTGTACATTCGCCGAATGGAATTGGTGCGATGCAATATCTCCGGGAATTTGTATACAATCCGGATGATTTTTGTTGACGAAGCGCAGCTTTTGAAATCCACTCCCTTTCTGTGAGCCCCAGAATGGCTCAATGTCCAGAGGGAACAAAAAAATGATGACTCGTCGCAACACCATGAAGACCGTCGCTCTCGGCACGGTCTCCGCATTGGCCCTTTTCATGGGCAGCGCGGTTTCTGCGCAAGCGAATGACAAGCTCAAGATCGGTTTTGTCGGTGTGACCTCCGGTCCCGCGGCCGCCTGGGGCACCTCCAACGTCCGTTCCATGCAAACGCTGGCGGCCTGGTACAATGAAACCGGCGGCGTGAAGATTGGCGACAAGACCTATGACGTCGAAATCGTGACCTTCGACGATCAGAAGGATCCCAAGCGCGCCGTCGAAGGCATGGAGAAAATGGCCCAGGAAGGCATCCACTATGTCGTCGGCCCCAATGTGGACGATGGCGCAGCCGCTGTCCGTCCGGTGGCCGAGAAGAACAACATCATCTATTTCCCCTATGCCTTCCCCAAGGAACTGTATACGCCGCCGGCTTCGAATGCCATTCTCGGCATGGTCGCCAACTATCAATCCGGCCCGGCGATCTACAAATATCTCATGGAAAACAAGGGCGTGAAAAAGGTAGCTTTCGTTGCCGCCAATGAATCCGATCCGCTCTCCCAGCGCGATGGCGGCGTGGCCGCAGCCAAGGCGCTCGGGCTGGAGGTCGTGGCCGACAAGGATACCTACCAGAATGATACCCGCGATTTTACGCCGGTGCTGACGCCCATCGTCGGCCTCAACCCGGATCTGATCGTGCTGTCCGGGGTGGCTCCGGCCAATGCGCCCTTGCTGATCCGCTCGGCCCGCGAACTGGGTTATGAAGGGCTGATCTCCACCGAGACCGCCCAGGATGCCAAGGTGCTGGAAGAAGGCGCGGGCGAGCTTGCCAATGGCTTCATCTCCGTGGGCGGCGCTTCCACCCCCGAGATCGCGACGGACCGCATGAAGGAATTCGTCGACCGCTACACCAAGATGTTCGGTGAGTATAACGACGAGTCCAACACCAAGGTCTATGCGCTCGACTATATCCTGGAGACGATGAAGGCCAATCCGGCCGCCATCGACAATATCGACGAGTTCAAGAAGACGATCGATACCTTCTCCGCGCCCAATCCTTATGTGAAGGGCGATGCAAAGCTGAATTACGTGGGTACGACCTCCTTCGGCCAGAAGCGGCAGATTTCCGTGCCGATGGTGGTGAACGAATACAAGGACGGCGCCTTCCAGACGCTGTTCGTCGGTTCGGTCGACTAAGAGACACCAGATGAGACAGCCCGGCGGGACCAGCCACGACGGCTGGCCCCGCCGGCGTCCCACGGAATTTGGATAGAGCCGTATGGAACAGGTTATCGCCAACGGACTGTATCTGGGTGCCCAGTATGCGCTGATCGCGCTGGGGCTGACCCTGATTTTCGGTCTCATGAACGTCCTGAACTTCGCGCACGGGCAGATGTATGTGCTCGGCGGGTTCATCACCTATGCAATCTACGGGCAGCTTGGCCTGCCCTTTCCCCTGGCAGTCCTGGCCTCGGGCGTCAGCCTGGCGGTGATCGGCGGGCTGATGGAGCGCTATCTGTTCCGCACGGTGATCCGGCGAAGCCATCGCGAGGAGAGCACCATGTTGCTGGCCGCGGCGACGGCTTTCTTCTTCGATGCGGTGATCCTGTTGATCTTCGGCGAGAAGCAGCGTGGCGTGCCCAAGATCGTCAAGGGCGTGTTCCACGATTTCGGGGTGATCATGCCCTATGACCGCATGGTGGTCGCGCTTCTGGCTGCGCTCATGATCATCGCCTTCATTCTCTTCATGAAATATTCCCGGACAGGCCGGGCGATGCGGGCGCTTGCGCAAGACCGCGTCGCCGCCCAGCTCATGGGCATCAAGGTCGACCGTTACACGATGATCGGCTTTGCGCTGGGCGCCATGCTGGCGGGCGTGGTCGGCGGCCTGCTTGTTTCCATCACGGGCGTCAATTCGGGCATCGGCGGCCCGATCTCGGTCAAGGCCTTCCTGATGATCATGATCGGCGGCGCCGGTGTCGTCGGCGGCGCCATCGCCGGCGGCTTCATCCTGGGCATGATGGAATCGGTCGGCCTCACCGTGCTGCGGGAATATGGCGACGTCACCTACCTCGTCATCTTCGCCGCGCTGATGATTTTCCTCGCCATCCGGCCGAATGGCCTGATGGGCAAGCCCTGGGGTTGAACCGATGAACGCCACGCGCAAACTGGCCGGCCTGGCCATCTTCCTCCTTGCGGTCTTCGTGCTCGTTCCGGCCCTGATTGCCGCCACGGGTCGCAAGGATCTGTACTACACCCTCACATCGGTCGCTCTGCTCTCCATTGCCAGCGCCGGCGTCTGGCTCACCTTCTATATCGGCCGCATCAATATGGGGCAGGGGGCTTTCGCCCTGATGGGCGCCTATGTAACCGCCGTGCTGGTGACCCAATATGGCGTGTCCTTCTGGTGGACCATACCGGCAGCGGGCCTCTTCTGCGCTCTGGCGAGCCTGCTGATCGGCCTTCCGATCCTGCGGCTCCGGGGCGTCTATTTCGCGATGGTCAGCCTTGTGCTGACCGAGGTCATGCGGCTGCTGTCGCTCGCCGTCCCGATCACGGGCGGGGCAAAGGGCATCACCAATATTCCGCTTCCCGGCGCAATTTCGGTCTTCGGCCTGACGATCGTTCCAGATTTCGCAACCATGGAAAATCCCCGCATCGCCTTCTATTATGTCGCGGTGACCCTGATGGTGCTGGCTTTCGCAGCCATGTACCGGCTGGTCAATTCCCGCATCGGCCATATCTGCATGTCGTTGCAGCAGAACGAGGAGCTGGCTTCCTCCATCGGCGTGAACATTGTCCATCTCCGGCTGATCGCCTTCGCCATCTCCTCCTTCCTCGGCGGGGTCAGCGGCGCCGCTTTCGCGGCGGTGACGCAATCGGTCTATCCCTCGAGCTTCACGGTGACGGACTCGGTCAATTTCATGCTCAACTGCTTCCTGGGCGGCCTTGGTTATGTCTTCGGCCCGATGCTCGGCACCCTCACGCTCTATTTCGGCTGGAACCTGCTTTTCCAGACCGGCGAGTTCCAGCTGCTCATCTATTCCAGCGTGATGATCCTTCTGATGCTGGTTCTGCCGAACGGGCTTTTCAGCCTCGGCGAAAGCCGCAGAAAGGGCTGATCCATGGAAACCATCTTGCAAGTGCGTGACCTGACCCGTCGCTTCGGCGGCCTGACGGCGGTCAACAGCGTCTCCTTCGATGTCCGGGAAAAGGAAATCCTCTCGGTCATCGGCCCGAATGGCGCCGGCAAATCGACGCTGTTCAAGCTGATCGCCTCCTTCCTCAAGCCCACCTCCGGGGAAGTGCTCTTCCGCGGCGAGCGCATCTCCGGTCTTGCGCCCCATATCGCGGCGCGTAAGGGCGTGGTGCGCACCTTCCAGGAGACCACCATCTTCCGCAACATGACGGTGCGGGAGAACATCATCGTCGCCCATCACCTGCGGTCCCGCGCCTCGCTTGCCGGCTTCTTCTTCGGCACGGGAAAGGCACGGGAGGATGAGCGGGCGTTCGGCCAATCCGCTGACGAGATCATCCACTTCCTCAATCTGGACGATCAGGCCGGCGAAAAGGCGAAGAACCTGCCGCATGGCCATCTGCGGGCGCTGGGCATCGGCATCGGCCTTGCGACCGATCCGGCCGTGCTGCTGCTCGACGAGCCCTTTGCCGGCATGAACCATGACGAGACCCATAAGGCCGTCGCCATGGTCCGCCGCCTCCGGGAGCGGGGGCTGACCGTTCTTCTGGTGGAACACGACATGCCGGCGGTCATGAAGATTTCCGACCGCATCGTGGTGATCAATTTCGGCCAGAAGATCGCCGAAGGCACGCCGCTGGAAATCCAGAACAATGAAAAGGTGATCGAGGCCTATCTCGGCGCCGAAGATGAAGCGATCGGGCTCTGACCATGGTAGAGATTCTGAAGTTTTCCGATGTTCACCTCTATTACGACCATGTCTATGCCCTGAAAGGCGTTTCGCTGACCGTCAACGAGGGCGAGACGGTGGCCTTGATCGGCGCCAACGGGGCGGGCAAGTCCTCCATCCTGCGGGCGATCACCGGTCTCAACCGCATCCGGCAGGGCGAGATCCACTATCAGGGCCAGAGGCTCGACGGCACGGCGGCGGACGAGATCGTCCGGCGCGGCATCGCCATGGTGCCGGAGGGCCGTCGTGTCTTCCCGCTGATGACGGTGGCCGAAAACCTGGCGCTCGGCGCCTTCACCCGCACCGACAAGGGCGAGATTGCGGAATCGCTCGACCGGGTCATGACGCGCTTTCCGAGGCTCAAGGAGCGCTACAACCAGGCGGCAGGAACCATGTCCGGGGGCGAGCAGCAGATGCTGGTGATTGGCCGTGCGCTGATGTCCCGTCCGAAACTCCTGCTGCTCGACGAACCCTCGCTCGGGGTTGCGCCGAAGCTGGTGCAGGATATTGCCCGCTCCATCGTGGCGATCAACCGGGACGAAAAGGTCAGCGTGCTTCTGGTGGAACAGAATTCCCGCATGGCGCTGCGCATTTCACAACGGGCCTATGCGCTGTCCACCGGCGAAATTGCCTTGAGCGGCCAGTCCGCCGACCTGCTGAATGATGACCGGGTCAAGGCGCTTTATCTGGGCGGCGAGGTCTGAGGAAAAATCCATGAAGATACTGATCGTCAACCCCAACACGACCCGATCCATGACCGCCAAGATCGGCGAGGCCGGCCGTCTCGCGGCGAGCCCCGGCACCACCGTCACCGCCGTCAGCCCGCAGATCGGGCCACCCAGCATCGAAGGCTATTATGACGAGGTCTTCGCCATTCCCGGCATGATCGGCGAAATCCGGAACCACCCGGATGCGGATGCGGTGATCATCGCCTGCTTCGACGATACGGGGCTGGATGCCGCGCGATGCGCCACCGCAGCGCCGGTCATCGGGATCGGCGAGGCCGCTTTTCATATGGCGTCGCTGATTGCCGGGAAATTCGGCGTGGTGACCACCCTCGGCCGCTCCATCCCCGCCATCGAGCACAATCTGGTGCGATATGGGCTTGCCACCCGTTGCTCCGGGGTCCGGGCATCGGAAGTGCCGGTGCTGGATCTCGAAATCCCGGGTTCGGATGCCTGCGACCGCATTTCAGCCGAAATCGCGCGGGCGGTGGCGGATGACCGGGCAGAGGCCATCGTGCTCGGCTGTGCCGGCATGGCCGACCTCGCCAACCGGCTGGCTGAACAGCATGCTGTGCCCGTGGTGGACGGCGTTTCCGCAGCGGTCAAGCTGGCGGAAGGCCTGGTTGGCCTCGGCCTCCGGACCAGCCGCAATGGCGGTTACGCGCCACCGCGCGCCAAGCGCTACGAAGGCACGTTTGCCGTTTTCTCGCCGGGCGGCTGATCGCCCTGGCGCCTGCGGGCAGCCATTGACGACGCCGGGTTCGTCGCCTTACAGGTGTGAATATGCGGCGCATGGAAATGCAGCCACGCGGATGCCGCGAAAAAAATGGATATGCGAGTTAGCCCCATGGACCTCTTTGATGCCGAACGTCCTGCCTTGAGCTGGACGCCGGTCTACATGGACCTGCGCGATGCGATCGTCGGTCACCGGATTCCTCCCGGCATGAAACTCCCGGAGGATGAAGTCGCTTCCATTTACGGCATCAGCCGCACCATCGTCCGCGCCGCCCTGCAGGCGCTTAGCCATGACCGCCTCGTCAATCTGGAGCCCAACCGGGGGGCCTTTGTCGCCCAGCCGAGCAAGCGGGAAGCGCGCGAGGTGTTCGAGGCGCGGGCGCTGGTCGAACCGCATGTCGCGGCGCTGGCCTGCGACAACAGCAATCCCGAACAGATCGCCCGATTGCGCGACCATCTGGAACGGGAACACGAGGCGATCCATGCCGGCCGCGACAGCGACGCGATCATGCTGTCCGCCCGCTTCCACATGGGGATCGCCGAAATGGCGGATCACTCGATCCTGACCGACGTGGTCAAGGACCTCATCCAGCGCTCGTCGCTGATCATTGCCCTTTACTGGCGTCGGCGGGATACGACCTGCGAGCGCCATGCCCATCTGGCCCTCGTCAACGCCATCGAGCAGCGCAGCAAGGTGGACGCTTCGGAGCTGATGAAGAGCCATATCATCGATCTTCTTTCCGGGCTCGATCTCTCCCAGACAGCCGATTCCGGCGGTCGAACCTTGAGCGCCATCTTGAAGGGCTGAGGGCCCGCAGAGGCCCCGTCGCCCTGAGAATGCGGACCGACCACCGTCGGCCTTGTCTCACACAACCTTGGAATCATTGGATTTTTGGCCGGAAACACCCGTTTCCGCGAGGGAATCATGCGCCTTTTGGACAAGGTCGCGAGCACATCGCTTTACTAAATTTAAATTTATAGAGAACTACAATATCCATCAATTACCATTCCTGGGGCGCCGAGTAATCCAATGTTAAACCGCGCATTGCGTATCATCGACTCCTTCATTCCGGACCGGATCGTGCTGGAGCGCTCGGAACTCAGCATCGCTCGAAACTTCGTATTCACGCACCTGATCGGCCCGCTCATCGCCCAGGGTATCGTCATCTATCTGTACCGGACCGATCCCGATCCGGGCTTTGCCTGCTGGACGATCATCTGCAGCATCTACATGTTCTGGCTGTTGCCCTTCGCCTACAAGCATCTGCGCAACATCCATGTCTGCGCGATGATGTCGGTGCAGCTTCTGACCTTCACCTCACTCTTCGGCACCTATTTCTATGGGGGCGTCAGTTCGCCCTTCCTGCCCTGGCTGATCGTGGCGCTCCTGCTCGGCTTCTTCTATCTGTCGGATCGGCCCCTGTCGGTCCTGGTGCTCTTCGCGGTCAACTTCCTCGGTCTCATCGCCGCCTATGCGGCCTTTGGCTTCCCGGAGATCGTTCCGATCGCGCAACTGGCCTCGGTTGGCTGGATTTCGATCATCTCGGCGACGGTCTACATGTCCTGGATGGCGGTCTATTATTCGAACGTCATGTCCATGCGCTCGGAAATCGAGAAGGAAACCGAGCTTGCCCGCCTTGCCACCGAAAAGCTTCAGGAAGCGATGAAGCTCGCCGAAGCCGCAAACCAGGCAAAATCGGTCTTCCTTGCCAAGATGAGCCACGAGCTGCGGACGCCGCTGAACGCGGTCATCGGCTACAGCGAGCTGGTCATGGAAATGATGGAGCCGTCCAAGGCATCCAGCCAGAAGGAAAAGGACCTGAACCGCATCAATTCCGCGGGCAAGCACCTTCTGTCTCTGGTCAACGACGTGCTGGATCTCTCCAAGATCGAATCCAACATGATCGAGATCCATGAAGAGAAATTCGATGCGGACGAGTTTTGCAATCAGGTGATTGCGACGGCCGAACCGCTGGTCAAGGCGAATGGCAACAATTTTGTCGTGCAGGCCTCCTCGCGCCTGGGAACGGTGAGCGGCGACCAGACCAAGCTGCGGCAGGTCGTGCTCAATCTGCTGAGCAATGCAGCCAAATTCACCAAGAACGGCACCGTCTCGCTGATCCTGCGCAAGAAGACGCTGGGTGCGGGCGACTGGGTGGAAATCCAGGTGGTGGATACGGGGATCGGCATTGCCAAGGACGATATTCCGAAGCTCTTCCAGCATTACAGTCAGGCGTCCGCGGGCACGGCGGCCAAGTATGGCGGCACCGGGCTTGGCCTGGCCATCAGCCAGAAGCTGTGCGCCCTCATGGGCGCCAGCATCAGCGTGACAAGCGAACTTGGCAGGGGCTCCTGCTTCACCGTCCGCATTCCCGTGGATGCCACGCGCGACGCACCCCTTCACAACACGAATCATGGCGCGGAGACGATGACCGTCACCGCCCTTGCAAGCTGAAAACCGGGCAGATCTTATGTCTCAATCCGAACTGAAAGCCATTCACGAACCGGCGGAACATCATGAACGACGTCCCCGCCTGCTGGTGGTGGACGACGTCACCGACAACAGGGCCATCCTCGTCCGCCGTTTCGAACGGCGGGGCTTCGATGTGGTGGAAGCCGACGGCGGCGCAAAAGCACTCTCCCTCATCGAAACAGAAACTTTCGATGTCGTCCTGCTGGATGTCATGATGCCGGAGATCGATGGCATCGAGGTTCTGAAGCGGGTCCGGGAGACCCTGTCCCCGGTCGAACTGCCCATCATCATGGTCACCGCGAAAAGCCAAACCGACGATATCGTTGGCGCGCTCGAGCTGCAGGCCAATGATTATGTTACGAAGCCAGTCGATTTTCCGATCGCGCTGGCGCGTGTCAACGTCCAGCTCGACCGCAAGCGCGCGAACGAAGCCCTCACCCGGGCCAATGCGCTCCTTGAGGAGCGGGTCGAGCAGCGCACATCCGAACTGGTCCAGGCAAACCGGAAGCTTCAGGGCGAAATCCAGCAGCGGCAGCGGTCCGAGGCGGAAACCCGCTACATGGCTTTCCACGATGCGCTGACCGGCCTTGCCAATCGCGTTCTCTTTCGCGACGCGCTGGAAAACCGCCTGACCGAACCGCTGCATGACAATCATGGTGTCGCGATCCTGTTCATCGATCTCGACGGCTTCAAGAGCGTCAACGATACGCTCGGCCATACCATCGGCGATCTGCTGCTGAAACAGGTGGCCAGCGAATTTCGCGATGCGCTCGGCATCGACGACCTGATTGCCCGTCTGGGGGGCGACGAGTTTGCCATTCTGCATTCCGGTTGTGACAGCAGCCTGAAATCCGCCGTGGCCCTGGCCGAGCAGGTCATTGCCCGTGCCAGCCGCCAGCGCACCATCGAAGGCCATGTCATCACGGTCGGCGCCAGCGTTGGCATCGTCGGCAGCTTTGGCGGTGAAGAGGGGCCGGATGCGCTTCTGAAGAATGCCGATCTGGCCATGTACCGCGCCAAGTCCGACGGTCGTGGCATCTATCGCATCTTCAACCCGGAAATGGATGCGCTTGCCCAGGAGCGTCGCCTTCTGGAACTCGACATGCGCAACGCGTTCGTCAACGGCGAATATAGCCTCGTCTTCCAGCCGCAGATTTCGATCAACCGCAAGGAAATCGTCGGCTTCGAAGCGCTTCTGCGCTGGGATCATCCCGAGCGGGGTCTGGTGCCGCCGGATTTCTTCATTCCGGTCGCCGAGGAAACCGGCCTGATCATCCAGCTCGGCGATTGGGTCATCCGTCAGGCCTGCATGGAAGCGCGCAACTGGCCCGAGCACGTGCGGGTCGCCGTCAACGTGTCCACCATCCAGTTCATGCGTGGCAGCGTGGTCAACAGCGTTGTCAGCGCGCTCGCCACCTCCGGCCTGTCGCCGCACCGGCTCGAAATCGAGATTACGGAATCCGTTCTTCTGGAAAAGACAGAGCAGAATATCGAGATGCTCAAGCAGATCCATGCTCTCGGTGTCCGCATCGCCATGGATGATTTCGGCACGGGCTATTCCAGCCTTGGCTATCTGCGCCGCTTCCGTTTCGACAAGATCAAGATCGACCGTTCCTTCATCCGGGACGTGGCAAACAACCGCGAGAGCTCGGCGATCGTCCACGCCATCACCAAGCTCGGCGTATCCTTTGGCATCTCGACGACCGCCGAGGGCGTCGAAACCCAGGAACAGCTCCTGCATCTGGCCAACGAAGGCTGTGCAGAAGTGCAGGGCTGGCTCTTTTCGAAAGCGCTGCCTGCGGCCGATATCCCGCAAATGCTGGCAGTGCCGGTCGCCCATGCCATCGACGATTGGCGCCAGGAACTGGAACTTAAGGGCCGCTGACGGCACCAACCGCAAGCAGAACCAGGAAACAGGCCTTCGGGCCTGTTTTTTTATGGGCATCTGTGCCCTTCTGGCGACGTTCGGGAGAGGCGAGGGGCCGATTGCGCGGTGGCGCGCGCGCACTCATTGCAAACATCATCCGGCGTAAGGGGTCCCGGCCCATGGCCACGGACAGCCGGACTGTGCCCGATCGACCCCGCGGAGACGCAACGAAAAAGCCGCCGGACAGGATCCGGCGGCGGAGGAAGAGCAGAAAGGGGGGCCGGCCTTAGGCTGCCAGCGTCGTCCTTTCGGCGATGGGGCCCGTCAGAAGGGCCAGATCTTCGCGGGCGGCGGTGACGGCCTCGGAGAGAATGCTGACCGCCTTGCGGATATTCTCTTCCGTGTGGCCCGCCATGACCTGCATGCGGAACCGGGCCGCGCCCTTGGCCACAGCCGGATATTCCACCAGGTTGGACAGCAGGCCGAGGTCCGGAATGCGACGGCTGACCAGACGGGCAAGGCCTTCCGAGCCCATCTTCACCGCCACGATGGCCGAGGGGTCGCCGTAATATTCGAAGCCGTTCTCTGTCAGCGTCGAGCGCAGCAGGTGAACATTCTTCATCAGCGAGGCGCGAAGACGGGCGCCTTCTTCCGACTGGATGATGTCGAGCGCCTTCAGGACGACCGCCGACTGCATGGGGGACAGCGCGTTGGAGAAGGTCGCCGACGGGCTGTAGAAGCGAAGATATTCCTTCAGGGCGCGGCTGCGGCAGGCCACGAAGCCACCGTTGGACGCAAATGTCTTGGAGAAGGAGCCCATGACGAGGTCAACCTTGCCCAGCATGTTCTGAAGACCGATGTGACCGGTTCCATCGCCCAGCGCACCAAAATCATGGGCGACATCCACCACCAGACGGGCGCCGTATTCGTGAGCAAGCTCCTGGAAACGGGCAATATCGGGCGTATCGGAGTCCATGGAGAACAGGCCCTCGGTAATCACGAGAATACCGTTTTCCGTATCGCGGGCGCGGATCGATTCCAGCTTCTGCCGGCAATGATCGAGATCCAGATGACGGAACTGATAGATGTTGCGGGTCGCCGCATTCGCGCCTTCCTGGAGGCAGACATGCGAGAGCGTATCCATCACGATATGGTCGGCCGAGCGTACGAGACCCTTGATCACGCCATATCCTGCGGCCCAGCCGGTCGGATACAGAATGGCGTCTTCCATCTGCAGGTAATCGGCCAGGCGACGCTCCAGCGCCACCGAAAGATTGGTATTGCCGACCAGCGCCGAAGAGCCCGCGCTATGCACGCCGTAGGTCTTGATCGTTTCCACCGCCGTTTCCTTGATGGCGGGATGAGACGACATGCTCAGATAGTCCTGCGAGGCGAAATTGACGCCGTAGATTCCGTTGCCGCGATCGTCGGCTGCAGCGCAGACCGTGCCCGGACCGGCTTCCGTCGAGCGGGAGAAGGGCCAAAGGCCGTTTTCACGACGGTTGTTCTGCCAGGCGTAGAAGGCGTCACCGCGTTCGGCGAGATCCGTGCCGCTCTGAACGCGAAAGTCGCGCATGCTGCCACCAAGGGCGTCGATGGCTCCGTGATTGAAGGTATCCTTGATCATGTCGGTCTGCTCTCTGTCTGTTATTGTTATGGGACTTTTTTAGTCCGCAATTTTTTTGCAATACGATGATTTAGCAATGTCCTTTAAAGCGAAGTTAAAGCGCACCGCGCCGTAAAACCTATGGATAAGCGGGCGTTACGCTTCAGGGTTAGCGGCCGGTTAGCGCGCCGCAAAGATCAATCCCGCAAGGAAAGGAGAGCACCGACAGCAACATGGTAAACTGGGCGTGGCTGCGTTTAGTCTTAATTAACCATAGATGAGTAGGTTTAATTAATAACTTTAGCCCCTCAAGGATTTTGCCATGTTCGTGAAATGCGACACGCTTCGGAACGATCGCCTGGCAACGCTGCGTACGGCCATGATAGCCCTTGCCGCGGCTACTGCCGGTCTTGTCTCGACCTCAACCTATGCAGCCGACCTCACGCCCGGAATGGATGATGGTTCCTCCGGCGCCTATGACTGGTCTGGCGTTTATGTCGGCGGTGTCGTCGGCTACACCTGGGGCAAGGATCGCCTCACCGAATACGCGACGGCCACCGGCGCGCCGCGCAACATGGCCTTCGATTATGACCTCGATGGTTTCTCGGGAGGCCTCAAGGCAGGCGCCAACTTCCAGAGCGGCGATTTTGTCTACGGTGCGGAAGCGGATGTCGAACTGACCAGCATCGATGGCACCTTCATCGACGATATCCAGCATCTGGGCCGGGGGGATGACAGCTATGCCTGGCAGGCCTCGCTGCGTGCCCGTGCCGGTTTCGCCATGGATCGCATGATGATCTATGGAACGGGCGGTCTGGCGGCGGCGCGGATGAAGAACCTCTACACGCTCGTGCCCTATCATATTTCCGAAGCCATCGAAGACACACGATATGGCTGGACGGCCGGCGCCGGCGTGGACTACGCGGTCACCGACAATGTGATCGCGGGCATCGAATATCGCTTCACGAAGTTCAACCAGTTTACCAATGTCTCCACGGTCGCCTTCCCGGGCATTTCCGGCACGCAGGAGCCGATGACCAACAGCATCAAGGTGACCTTGAGCTACAAGTTCTGAGACAGTTCCGTCCGGGTTCGGGAAAGTTTGGGCAGGCGTGTCTAACAAAGGCACGCCTGCTTTAACGTATTCTCAATCGCACATGCCATAAAGTTATGATGTACGCGCTTATAACCACACCCACGCGGCAGGCTGATGCGAACCTCACTCACGATTTCACGGCTGATAACCATGCTCGACAAGGCGGTCGACTGGTTCGTTCCAGCTTCTCTTCAGGACAACAAGAACCTGAGGAAACAGGCGCGCCTGTTCCTGCTCAGCCACCTGTTGGGCCCCTTCATCGGCAACACGGTGCCGCTGGCGCTCTATCTCTTTGACCCGACACCCAGCTGGGACATTGCCGTTCTCGCCGGATCGATCACCGGTTTCTGGATCTTCCCCTTCGTGCTGCGGCAGACCGGCCGGTATAATACGCTGGCCCTGCTCTCCATCCAGAACCTGATGTTCTGCATTCTCTGGAGCTGCTATTTCTACGGTGGGGTCACGTCCCCCACCTTGCCTTGGGTTCTCACCATTCCGCTTCTGGCTTTCTTCTACATCGGCGAATCCCTGAGCCTCCGCTTCTGGGTCCTGTCGATGTTTGCGGCCAATTCGATCGGCTTTGGTGTCGTGTCCTACTATGTCCCGGCCCCGGAACACGGCATCCCGCTCCCGGCGATGCAGGGGCTTGGCATTGTCTCCACCATGGCCGCATCGGCCTATGTGGCGATGATGGCGGTCTATTACGCCCGGTCGCTGGCCTCGCAAGCCGAACTGGAAGTGGTGATGCGCGACCAGCGCACCACTGCCCAGCACTTGCGTATCGCCGCGGCAGAAGCGGAGCGCGCCAGCAAGGCGAAAGCCGAATTCCTCGCCAAGATGAGCCATGAGCTGCGCACGCCCTTGAACGCCGTGATCGGCTATAGCCAGATGCTGCTGGAGGAGGCCACCGATACCGGCGACACCGATGATGTGCCGGATATCGAGCGCATTCATGCGGCTGGCGTGCATCTTCTCCGCCTCGTCAACAACGTGCTCGACCTGTCCAAGATCGAGGCCGGCCATATGGAGCTTTTTCTCGAAAACTTCTCGCTCCGCGCCGCGCTCGATGCCGCCGTCGGCGATGTGCTGGTGCAGGCCGAACAGAATGGAAATGTGGTCCATGTCTCCATCGACCCGTCCATTCCCACCCTGCACGGCGATCTGAACAAGACACAGGCCGTCGTGTTCAACGTGCTGCGCAATGCCTGCAAATATACCGAGAACGGGACCGTCGACATTTCCTGCGTGCCCGTCGCACTGCCCTGCGGCGATGCGGTCCGCATCTCGATCCGCGATACGGGCATCGGCATTGATCGCAAGGATCTCGCCCATATTTTCGAGCGCTTCACCGTCGTTGAGGACGAGACGTCCAGCAAGTATGGCGGGACGGGCATCGGCCTTGCCCTGACCCGCGAGCTGTGCCGCC
The DNA here is from genome assembly GCF_056313605.1 of Gellertiella sp. DMC107. Lineage (NCBI taxonomy): Bacteria > Pseudomonadati > Pseudomonadota > Alphaproteobacteria > Hyphomicrobiales > Rhizobiaceae > Gellertiella > Gellertiella sp. DMC107. The sequence goes on from NZ_JBQUZZ010000002.1 coordinate 891,018, forward strand.
TGATGGGCGGTACGATCGAGGTGGAAAGCGAACTCGGCAAGGGCAGCACCTTCTACATCACCCTGCCGGTACATATCGAAGAGGGCGGCCACATCCCCGCGAAATCCGCCGAATATGACCGGCTGGCCGGCTGGACCGAAGCCACACTTACCGATGCCACCGTCAAGCTGAAGGTTGCCTGACCATGCCCAAGATCCTGATCGTCGAAGACAATGAAATGAACCGTGACATGCTCGTGCGGCGGCTTCAGCGGCATGGCTTCGAAATCTGCACGGCGGTCGATGGAGCGGGCGGCATTGCCGCCGCGGAAGCCGACATGCCGGATCTGATCCTCATGGACGTGGCGCTCGGCGAAATGGATGGCTGGGAAGCCACCACCCGTATCAAGGCCAACCCGCGCACCAGCCATATTCCGGTCATCACGCTCACGGCCCATGCCTTGTCGAGCGATCACCGCAAGAGCCTGGATGTCGGCTGCATCGATTTCGATACGAAACCCGTGGACATGCAGCGCCTGCTGGGCAAGATCAATCATGCGCTGGCCGTCACCGCGCCGGCCGAGGTTGCCTGAAACGGCCTCCGCCAATCTGGATGGCTGACGACGTCCGCAGGCAAGCCCGCTTCTCACAGATCGGCCCGGCTCGCCGACCGGCATGCCTCACGCGGCGCATAATCCTATGAGCCAGCGGGTCAAGGGGTCCCGGTCGTTCCGCCGGTGCCAGAAAACAGAAACCGGAAAACGCCGCACCTCGAGCGGCGGCTCGGCCAGCACAAGGCCGAAGGCCGGTGCGAATTGCCGTGCGATCCGCCCCGGCAGGGTAACGATTGCCCGGGCATCGCGAACCGCCGCCAATGCCGGAAGGAAGGACGGCAAGCCAAGCAAGATGTGGCGGCTCAACCCCCTTCCGGCCAGCAAACCATCGACAATGCCCTGCATGTCTCCGCCGGGGGAGACCAGGACATGCTTCGCCGCGCAATAATCTTCAAGCGAAAGATGGGGCGCCAGCGGAAGGATGTCGGGCATTCCGGCCACCAGAAATGTCTCCTCGTAAAGTTTCTGCCCGACCAGTGCCTCCGGTGTGTCCCATAGAAAACCGAGCGCCAGATCAACCCGTCCCTCAACCAGCGCTTCGATGGCCGATTGACGTCCGAGGGGGGCGACCGAGATCTTGAGGCGGGGTGCCAGCTCCGCAATCCGCGCGGCGAGACGGGGCAGAAGCACCGCCTGCTCCGCATCCAGCGCGGCAATCCGCACCACCCCGGCCGCCGTTTCCGGTTCGAATGCGTGAACGGTTCGCAGAGCCGACCGCAGGGACGTCACGACCTCCGATACCGGCAGCTCCAGCGCCAATGCCGCCGCCGTCGGCTCCATGCCGTGCGGCCGGCGGAGGAAAAGCTCGTCCCGGAAGATGTCGCGAAGCCGCCGCAGCGCCTGGCTAATGGCCGATTGGGTCAAGCCGAGCTCCTGGGCCACGGCCGAGGCCTTCCGGTGCCGCATCAATCCAAGAAAGACCAGCAACAGGGTGAGATCGAGCTTGCGGAGTTCGTTATTGCTTAAGTCAGTCATTAGACGATTTCAATTTTTGTGCATTCCGTTTTGTCCTATCCTTCTCCCGTTGCCGAAATCAAGGAGAAACGCATGCGGATTGCCATTGTAGGAACCGGTCGCGTCGGCGGCGCGATCGCCATGGGGCTGAAAGACAAGGGCCATGATGTCGTTCTGGGCTCGAGAGACCCGCAGGCACCGGAGGCGAAGGCTTTGGCCGAAAGCACCGGAGCCCGTCTGGCAATGCCGGCAGAGGCCGCCGCCGGTGCGGACATCGTCATCCTCGCCCTGCCTTGGCCCTCGGCGGAAGCCGCCGTCAAAGCGTTGGGCGACCTGAAAGGCAAGATCGTCCTCGACTGCATGAACCCGCTGGGCATGACGGACGGCGTGCTGTCGCTGACCGTCGGCCACACCACCAGCGGCGCAGAAATACTCCAGTCCTGGATCCCGGGCGCACACGTCGTCAAATCTCTCAATCAGGTGGGCGCGGAAATCATGGCGGACAACCGGCATCTGCCGCATCGTCCCGTCCAGTTTCTGGCAGGCGACGATCCTGATGCAAAGAGCCGGGTTGCGGATCTTCTGATCGATCTGGGTTTCGAGCCTCTCGATGCCGGCGATCTCATCCGGGCGCGGCTGCTCGAACCCTTCGCCATGGTCTGGATCAACCAGGCCCTGCTGCGCGGCAAGGGCCGGGAATGGGCCCTTGCGGCCGTATCGTCCAAACGGCCCTGACCTGTCAATCCTCGAACACAGACCGGGAGAACCCGATGAACGATAGACTGAAAGCCCGTTGCCATTGCGGCGCGATCCACCTGTCCATGCCCGCTTCTGCCGCCGGCGTTCTTGCCTGCCACTGCAACGACTGCCAGAAAATGCACGGGAATTTCAATGCTTTCCTCGCCGCACCCGTCGCCGAGGTGGAGCTGGAGGGCGAGGATGCGCTGGTCTGGTATCAATCGTCCGAAACCTCCCGGCGTGCCTTCTGCCGCACCTGCGGGGCTCGGATCCTGAAAGAGGTGACGTCGGCCGGACGCTGGCTGGTATCGGCAGGCCTCATCGACGGTCCTTCGGGCCGCCGGATCGTCAAGAATCTGTGGGAGCAGTCTCGCCCCGACTGGTACGAGCTTCCCGCCATACCCTCCTGAAAACCCGTTGATACGGTCGGCCTGCCGACCCGAAAGCCCCGGAATTGCCGGGGCAAGACCCTGCACGTCCCTATCCAAGAAAGGAAAGAAAGATGTCCGCATCTATCGATACACATGGCAAGAAGCGCATTCTGATCATCGCCGCCAATCCCGGAATCTCCCCCACCACCGGATGGCCGGTCGGGTTCTGGTGGGCGGAGCTCACCCATCCCTACTGGACCTTTGCCGAGGCCGGCTACGACATCGACATCGTCAGCCCCCAGGGCGGCCGGCTGGTCGCCGATGCCTATTCCGATCCGGAAGATGCATCCGGCTATTCCGCCCATGATATCCTGTCGCTGGGTTTCAAGGCGTCTCCCGCCCATGCGGCATTGCTGGAAGAGACCAAGGCCCTCGCGGATGTGGACCTGGCGTCCTATGATGCGATTTTCGTTGCGGGCGGTCAGGCACCGATGGTGACCATGATCGATGACCACGCCCTGCATGATTTTGTGGCCCGCGCTTTCGAAGCCGGTAAACTCGTTTCCATCGTATGCCATGGCGCCTGCATTCTGCTGAAGACCCGCCTTTCGACGGGCGAGCTCCTGGTCAAGGGCAAGACCTGGACAGGCTTTGCAAACAGCGAGGAAGCCTTTGCGGACAGTTTCGTCGGTCAGCGCATCCAGCCCTTCTGGATCGAGGAGGAGGCCCGGAAGATCCCCGACACGAATTTCATCGTATCGGGCCGGTTCAAGCCCTTTGCCGTTCGCGATGGCAATCTCATTACCGGCCAGCAGCAATATTCCGGCGCCGCCGCCGCCGCTCTGGTGGTCGAAGCGCTCGGCCGTTAAGGCAAGACGTGTCGCGGACCGGTACGGCCGCTTGGCCGGCAACGGCCTTGCGTCCCCGTCCGTGGCGACACGAATCCCAGGATTTTCCCCGACGGGCGTGCCCGGCCCCCGAAAAGGCACCCCGTTTCCTTCGGCTGATGACCCTTGATCGGCCTGGAACAGAGACCCACCCCATCGCCGTGAAACCTTTCCGCATCGGTGGGACGGAGGGGAGGGCGCCTTTCGATAAAAGGTCCCCGATCTGGACAGCGGGGGTCTTGGAATGGGCGCGGGCTCCCAAGGATTGAATCCAGTCCGCCAATATGTAACCTCTTAGACAGTTACGATTCGATCTTCAAAACTGTGGGAGGGAACCGATGAAACGGGGCCGCAGGACGTTTTCCAGCCTTCTCCTTGTTCTCGTTTCGGTTTGGGCCGCGAAGGCGGAACCGGTCGATGCGCTCTACACGTCAAAGGCAATCGTGACCGGCACGGGCGAAAAGAACCGCCAGCCGGGGTTTCGGGACTGTCTCGAGCGCGTCCTGGTTCGTGTCTCGGGTGATCCGCGACTGCTGACCCGGCCGGAAATGGCGGGCCTGCGCGCCCGCGCGGCGCTGTTTGTAAAGTCGTTCACCTATCGTGACCGGCTCGCCGGCAAGCCGATTCACGACGAGCAGGGCAGCTACGACCGACCGCACGACCTTACCTGCCGCTTCGATCCCGCGGTGGTGGATCCTCTGCTTGCCGCGCTCGGCAGCCGCCCCTGGCTGGAACGGCGCCCGGTCCTGGCCGTCTTTCTGGAGGTCCGGCGGGGATCGCCGCCTTACCGGCTCAACAGGCAGGACCCGCGCGATCAAGCCATGCGGGAGGCCTTCGTTCAGGCCGCATCCCCGATGGCGATGCGCGTCGTTTTTCCGCCTGCCGAGGTTAGCAGTCAGTCTGCGGGAGGTGAAACGGACGCGCGGGCTGCACGAGACTATGGCGGAGATTTGCCTCTTTACGGCACGCTTGCCTGGAGCGACGCGGATCTGGGCTGGGTGGCGACCTGGGGTCTGGAGCCGGAAGGCAAGCGGTTTCGTTGGACGGTCCGGGGCGTCAATTTCGATGAAGCCTTCCGGGTTGGAATCCGCGGTGCGGCGCAGATCCTGTCCGGCCATGGCTTGCCCGAATGACACGGGAAGACAGTGTCTGACGGGTTTGCCCGGGAGACGGGATGGTCGGCTTCAGGTCGTTCCATCGCCGGAAGCGATCGCGATGAGCCATTCGCGAAAGGCTGTCATGGCCGGCGTATCCTGGCGCGATTGCAGGCGCGTCAGCCAGTAACTGCCCGTCAAGACCGATAGCGTGAAGGGCTGGCGAACGACATCCGCCTCCAGGGCCCGGGTAAACATGCAGGGCGGAGCCAGCGCAATGCCCGCGCCCTGCATGGCCGCTTCCATCATGGCCAGCGAGGAATCGAACACGATGTTGCGGGGCCGCGCGGGCGGGTTCTGAAGACCCGCCGCGTCCAGCCAGAGTGTCCACTCGTCGGCGCGATAGGAACGCAGCAGGGTGAAACGGAAGACATCCGCTGGCGCTTTCAGCTGCTCGGCGATCATGGGAACGCACAAGGGTGACAGGGGCGCGTTCAGCAGATGCTGGGCATCCAATCCCTGCCACGCACCGGTTCCGAACCGGATGGCAAAGTCGAGCCCTTCGGCAGCAATATCCACGCGGTTGTTGTTTGTTGAAAGACGCAGGTCGATGAAGGGATAGCGCGCATGGAAGTCCGAAAGGCGCGGCAGCAGCCATCCGACTGCAAGGGTTCCGACCGCCCCGACGGTCAGGACGTCCCGGAACTGTCCGGACTGGAACCGCTCAAGGGAGCCGGCAATATGGTCGAAAGACTCCTTCACCGTCGGAAGGAGCGTCTCTCCCTCCAAAGTCAGCATTAGCCCCCTTGGCAGGCGCTTGAACAGCGAGACGCCAAGACTGGCTTCCAGGCTCTTTACCTGATGGCTGACGGCGGCCTGTGTCACGCAAAGCTCTATGGCGGCCCGGGTAAAGCTGAGATGGCGCGCGGCGGCTTCGAAGGCGCGCAACGCATTGAGTGGCAGGTGCGGACGGACCAAATGACCTACTTTTTCTAATGGCTGGGTCGAGATATCATCATTTGTCTCTTCCTTCAAAGCTTTCTATAGCCGAACCGACAGCCAGCTTAAGCCCTTGCTTGGGGTTGATAAGTGGGCTGTTTAACAGGCAGCGCTGACGTTCCCTTCCCATGGCCGATGTTCGCGACGTTCGGCCGGACCTATGAACAGGACCCGACTGACATGAGGAAAATTAGCCATTACAAGGCGACAGCCCTACTCCTGCTCGTGCCCTTGCTGAGCGCGGGCGCGAAGCCCCCGGAACAGGAACGCCTGCAGCAGATCGTCGACGGCGCCGTTGGTCCGGTGCTGAAGGCGAACGACATTCCCGGCATGGCCGTGGGATTGACGATCGACGGCAAGCGGCACGTCTTCAGTTATGGGACCGCGTCTCCCGGTGAGACAGTACCGGTCGATGCAAACACGCTTTTCGAGATCGGCTCGATCAGCAAGACCTTTACGTCGGTCCTAGGCGCTTGGGCGGCCGAAACCGGTCGCCTTTCGCTGGACCAGACGGCCGGGCAACGGGATGGCAGACTTCGCGGCGGCAGCATGGACCGGGTAACGCTGCTGCAACTCGCCACCTACACAGCGGGAGGACTGCCGCTTCAGGTTCCGGACGGTGTCACGCGGGAAAACTGGGTGAATTATTACAAGAATTGGCAGCCCGAATATGAACCGGGCGCCTATCGCCTCTATTCGAATGCGAGTATCGGCCTGTTCGGCCATCTGGTCGCGGAAAGCATGGGAGAGCCTTTCGACCAGCTGATGGAGAAGACACTCTTGCCCGCGCTCGGGCTGCAAAGCACCTTCATCCATGTGCCGGGGAGTGAAGCGCCCAGATACGCCTTCGGCCTGTCGAAGAACGGACAGAAAGTGCGCGTTACACCCGGTCTGTGGGACGCGGAGGCCTATGGCGTCAAGACATCCGCTGACGATATGCTCCGTTTCCTGGAGGCCAATATCGACCCGGACAGGCCAGAGGGCTCCTTGAATAGGGCCATTGAAAGTACCCATAAGCCCCGGTTTCGCGTCGGACCCATGGCCCAGGGGCTCGGCTGGGAGATATATGCCTATCCGACCAGCCTTGCAGCGCTGATCGAGGGAAACTCTCCCGAAATCGTGCTGGAGGCAAACAGGACGACGGCCATAACCGACACAACGCAGCCGGGCGCCGAGGTTCTGCTGAACAAGACCGGCTCCACCGGCGGCTTTGGCGCCTATGCCCTGTTCGTTCCGTCAAAACGGTTCGGCATCGTGGTGCTTGCCAACAAGAACTACCCGATACCCGATCGCGTAACCCTCGCTCACCGCATCATGTCTGCCATCCTGTCTGACAAGTAAGACCACCCGACGACACCGCCTACAGAGGGCGGTGTCTCCCCACTACGCTCCCAGGGCCCGGAACCTGATTCAGGACCCCCGCGCGAAGCCCCAACGCTCTTTCGGCCATCGCCGGTGGGGACAAGCAAGGCATCTGGATGAAAGCAATGACAGACCAGCTGCCCGTCAACAGACAATCAAATTCAGGCGGCAAAAGGTTAGGGAGAAAATTGGCTGATGATTTTTTTATTTTAGCATGTCGCTTGCCGTATGTGTCCGAGACAACCGTAATTTAAAACAACTAATAAAGATTTGAGGGTTCAGGAAAATCAAAGAGATAAGGGAATCATATTGCTAGGAAGGCCGATGTAAGCCGGGCACGGCCGGGACAAATCAGTCGTCAGTTGCTGGGAACGGGACGCACAGATACGGGATGAAGCCTCCCAATTCCGGGCCTCAAGTGCTTGAGTGGGAGCCGTCGATTGTCGTTTCGCGGGATTGAATTGTCGTTATGTGGGATGGAGTTGTGCTTAAGCGGGTTCGGCATGATTTGTTGTGGGAAGGGCTGCAGCTTTCGCGAGGTGTAGACGCGGATGAAGTTCTCACATGGATCCAGTAATAAGTCACTGCCTCGGAAAGGCCGTAAGCTGTGTTGTTGGGATGTGCTGCCAGTTGCAATCGGCCTCTCCGACGAGGAACGTCTTCGGTGTCTCGCTGTCAAAACTTCCGCCGGGGAGTGGCAATATCTTGTAACCGATACATTGTTCATATCTCGGAGCGGCTCCACCGGCAGCCAGCCACCTTTCATGTAACGATATGGACAGGGCTTCCGCGCCGAACTCAATGAGCTCGTATGGGTCAGTGAGAATATTCCACGCCGAAACACACTCTCTGAAGGCTGTATCGCCGCGACCAAGGTCGTGGATGGCAAGATGTTCGTTTGCCTTTATGCGTAATGCTCCAGCGGCACACTGTTTACCGTTTACCGCAAGCAGTTCTCATGACGACAATTCCGACACCCCTGCCAAAGTCTTGAAAACACTCTCGGGACCGGCACTTAGGGGATCCCCGTTCACAAGCCTGTCTTCCGCCCAGGCAATCCACTCCGCTACGGTCCTGCCGCCTACCTCCGCCGACGGATCCATGTCGGCAGCTTTCAGCGCCTCCAGGAATGTCCGGGCGAGTTGCGCTTCCCGATGCTGCTCTGCGAACTGGACGAACTTTCGCCACCGGTTGTCGTCTTTCTTCCGCCGTTGCTGCTCTTCATAACGCAACCGCTCGGCAATCAGGCGCTGGCGCTCCTGTTCCTCGCGCTCCTTGCGGCGCTGGACCAGCAAGGGACCCGCTGCGACAAAGGTGGCTACGATGTCCGGCAGAAGGCTTTCCAACGGGGCTTCGTCGGTATCCTGCCATTCGCGGCTCAGGTTCCCGGGGAGGTGGGTCTTGATGACGAAGACGAGAACCTCTGTCACCTCCATTTGGTAACGCCAGCCCTTGTCGTCACGCGTGGCATAGCTTTTCTCAAAATCGCTAAGCGGCCTTCGGCCCCTTTTCTGCTTCTGGCGGATCAGGAATTCGACCGGCTCGCCGTCCATTTCGGCGATCAGCTCCTTTCGGTCTCCCTCGGTCACCCGACCGCCACGCTTTTCCAGCGCCTTGAACAAGGCATCGAGAATGCGATGCTGCCGCTGGGTACTGTCGCTAATGTCATCCGGCATCATCCATTTACGCATGTTCGGGTCCCGCTCCCTGCGGGCCTCCCGCACGCGCTTCTCCCGGTCCTCGATCCAGTCCGCAATGATCCTATGCGGCCGGAAGATACGATCTGCAACCAGGATCTCGGCGGATTCCGCCTTGGCCTTCTCGATCGCTTTCCTCACCTCGACGGGGGTTTCGGGTTTCGGTTCCGGGGGAGGGGTCGGCCGAATGATGGTTTGTGCCGGAATGCCTTGCTTTGCGGGCGGCAGACGGTATTTGACGACCTTCTGGCCTGCGGCAACCTTCGCCCAATAACCCCGGGGAGGATAGGGCACATCCAAGCGGTCGCAGATTTTCGCGAGTCCGTTGCCGGATATACCATACTCACCGGCAAGCCGGGACATTGGTGTTTCCCAGACCTGGCGGAACAACTCTTCACGTGTGACGGTGACAGGGTGCTTTCGAACAGAGTCGGACATGGTGACTAATCAACCATTTGAAAAAACGTGATAAACTTTGCCGTTTTAAGTCGGCTATATTTTCTCGGTTTCATCTTTGTAACCCTCACCCATTTCGTCACCGTAGTGCACGAGTTGCTTCGCTCCTTTGACCGAAAGCGCCGTTGGTATTCCCGCCCCTGATGCTCACGATTTCCTTGGTCTTGGCCAAGCGAAAGGCGGGGTCCAGTTCCGCTTCCAGTTTTTCCTGAGCAGACAGGGGTGGAACGCCGCTCCATTTAGTTGGTCTGGGTATTAGTCGACCGACGAAGTAAGTCGACAATTTTTTCGTTTCTAGTCGTAGCGGCAAGTTTAAAATGCTTGCTTCAACTTCAGGTCTTAAGTCGGCTGTCGTTTCAGTCTTCCTCGTCATCATCTTATCCGCGTGCGATGTCCAACAGGAGGTCCGGATTAGTGCCTTTGCCTTCCAGCTCTTCCCTTACCTGCTCGAGGATGTGAGCGTATTTTGCTTTGGCTTTCGCTCGGCTCGGCGCACCTAGGTCCTTGATTGTGTCATCGACACTCTGCATCAACGTATCGGCGATCGGGTCCAGACCAGACACCAAAGCAAAGGGATCTACCAGTCGCCAGCGCAGAAGACCCACCAGGAGGAAGGGCGCATACATGAAGCGGGTGTATGACGTTCCTCTGTTTATCCTAAACTCGATCAATATCCGCCGCGCAACGAGAACCACATCTTTGCGTGAGAGAGCCTTTGGCGCGGTCTCAGAACGAGAGAGCATGAAAGCCATGGCCGCTGTTTCTCGCTGCCAGCTCCAGTCCTGCACGGGTTTCTGCAGTATCTTGTGTATCGCTGCATGTTCATGCGCGCTTTTGCCGACTATTCGGCCAAGGCCCTGATATGCAAGTATCCAATGGCTGCCATACGTCATCAGCCTGTGTCCGCGAACCTGCTGATCCCAGGCTTCCAAGAGCCAGACGGTCACTTCGTGGGGGCAGAGTCTAAATAGCCAGGTGAGAAAACGAAGAGAATCGTTGCCGTCCTTGACTTTGCCATCAAGCCGGTCGCGCACATGCTGCATAGCTCGCGCGATCAGGTGGTGAAGCTCGGCTCTTATTTCTTGACCGACCTCAGGCGGAAACTCCCCGTCGCTCGAAATTGCGTATCGGCCGGAGGGTCGAGCGGAAAACTTGTCAGCCAACAATTTCCAGTCGACGTCTTCACGACTTGCCTGAGCAGATATGATCTTTAAGAGGCCGTCGCCCCTGGCATTGTCCAGCCAGACGTCCATGCCGTAAGGGAGGATGAGGCGGGACGGTATTGTCGGGGCGGGCTTCTCAAAAGAAGCCAGTAGATCCTGCCAGGTTTGCGGCAATTCCTCTGCCGTATCCCAATCGACTTGGAATTGACGAGCCAAGCTCTCCGAGTAAAGCAGGATCTTTGCCCGGCCCGAAGCAGGAGTTTGCTCAACCCAGACGTCTACCGGCGTTTGCGTTGCTAGTTTTCCCCCAATCGGGACTGCTGCCTTTCGCGGCCGATCAGCCATCTGCTTGTGGATGAAAACTGAAAACTGTTCTTGGCGCGCCTGGATCGCAAACCGCGCCGGCTTCGGGCTTCTGTAGAGTTCACCCGCTCGAAGTGTCGATTTGGGATCGACCAGATCGTAGCTTTCGGCACCCTGCCGGGTCTGAACGATTGTTGAAATTTGGGGCAAGAAATCGAAGTACACCGGCTGCTGCCGACTAAGGCGACGGGCGGCGATCAACGCCCCCTCAGCGACCGCTTCAACAGGAAGATCAATCAGCTGCTCTCCCACAATATGCCTCAGCTCACTCGTTAGGCGAGCTCTGACAGAACCTTCCGTCAGCGTCTCAAAAAGAACGAGGTGATATCCCTTTGTCGTCTCCGCTAGTCGTTTCGGCAATTTCAGGTCATCCAGCGGCAAGGACGGAGGAGGTATCAATGTTTGCCAGTCACCATTATCGAGGCGAAGGAGTTCGGGATGCGCGGGTAAACCCAGGGCCAGCTTCCCTGGTGATTTGGTCCACTCAAGCGAACTCTGCGCGCGACCGGCCTCGCCTTGCTGTACGCTGGAAGTAGCGAGCGCCCAAAGGCCTTGGTATCCGCATTCCGATGCCAGCATCTCGCCAGGTTGGCTACGCTCCGGGGCAAGAATGGCCTCATTTGTATCGCTGTCCAAGCGGATTTGCAGTATCTGTACCGCAAGACCGTGCGTCGAATGACAGATCACACACACCTTCAGGGGACTATCGATAAGGCCGCCCTCGATTGCGTAGAGAGCCGCTAGTACAGGCCTCCAGACCAGAAGGGGGCTTGAAACACGCGCCTTGCGAAGCGCCTGAAGCATGCGCTCCTGCAGGAGCTCACTGGCACCCGGCACGTCATCAATACTCGCTACGCCGAAGCCAGCTCCTGGTAGCAAACCATTTAGAGCGGCAGTGAGAGCCTCTGCCGATGGTGTCGTGTTGGACAAAACGTCGGTTATTCTCATTCGGTTTTCGACTTTGCCGATGGTTCCCCAACCTGCGCCGAGTCCATGCGGCGCCAACATCGCCTGGGCTCCCCCAACCAACTGAGCACTTCTGCCCTCGCCGACACGTACGAGGACGCCCGCAACGCCACCATATGAGACCGAACTTGGGACTTCTTCTTCGTCCCCATCCGGGCGGATGACCCAGTTCCGGCAACCGAAGTCACGCCAGCCGTTGAGATCATAACCACACAGCTTTTTCACCGGGCGCTCCGATAAATTTCGCTGCGTGCAAATGTTCTTATCGCTTCAAGTCCAAATCTTAGCCCTTCACCTGAAGCATCAAGGGCAATTCCATGGACATGTGTTCGGGACCCGCGCGCATCTTGAACCTCAGCGGTCCCATGCGCCGGTGTCAGGATGAGACCGTGACGCAATGTTTCATGAGCACTCAACTGCTGGATTTCAAGCACCCGATGGTGCGCCTGGGCGACGCCGTCCTTGAGATCGATACGGGAGAGGGCATGAGGTGTCCAAACTGCCACGCGGCGCGGCAGGTCTGTTCTGCTTATATCGGTTATACGCAGAGCAACATGCGCGCGGGCGAAACCGAGAAGCGTACCAGGCGCTTCCGGCCGGGCCTGCACCTCGACTATACGCTCAAGGGACTTTAGCCAAAACACGGCGATAGGCCTGTCCTGGTGGAACCATCGGCCTAGGGTTGCCTCCGAACGCCACATTATGGGTGACTGGGCGATAAGTTCGGCGTCTTCCAATTCGTTAAGTGCAAGGACAATCGCGAGAACACAAAAATCCGTCCAGGTTTCCGCCTGCCAGGCCCATAGATCGTCAATGACGATCTGCTCTCGCAACAGGCGTTTCCACGCCTCATAGATCCTGTTGTAGCTGCGATCCTGCATCAAAACGTAGTTAGGCGTTATGCCGGCATCCGCTACTCTGACATCCAGACTGTCCAGAAGTTGAGCGAAGGTCCTGCAGAACTTCGCAAAAGCCTCGACCTGCCCAAGCCGTCGGCTCGCCTTGGCCTTAGGGTGTTCCTTCATCCATTCACGCGCCACATCCGATGCCAGCAGAGTATACGCATGGACAACACGGTTTTCCGGTGTGTCAAAGTTTTCCCGGCGCACCGTAGCCAGGACGCGCTGGCTCGCTCCGGCGCGTTCGGCAATGGTTCGGCCAGGCTGCCGAACGAGCCATCGCATTGAGGCCCGGTCCATTTCCTGCACCCTGTCCAGCGATATGCGTTCTCGTGCCCGCCGCAGGACGCGCCGAATTCGAGGTTCAAGGTCGCGCAAGTGCGGCAACACTTCACGGGCCTGGCGGACAATCTCCGCCATACGAGGATCCTCTTCGTTTTCGGCTCGCTCCCAGGCATCGCGTAGTCTCGGCCAAACATTAAGAGGATCATCGAGCGCCTCGCCAAGCTCCTGCACGCGCGCCAGGACTTCATTCATGCGCCGAAGGCAGGCACGAGCTTCACTCTCTTCCGGCGTCTCCTGGTCTTTAGCCATCCGTGGCCGTACCGGGAAGCCTGTCCGCTGCGGCAGGACACCGTGGCCTCTTCGCGGGTAGGGATGGAGAAGGAGTTCTGTAGGGGTGTTCCTCAGGACTGACCGCATGAGCACGCTGTGTTCTATGCCTTTGGGTGCTTTCCCGGTTGCTTCGCTGATCAGGCAATCCTGGACCCCAAAGCCTGATCGCCCAAGTCCATCCCATGGCCGCCCGAGGTGCAGCATCAGCGGGTCACTCCATTCCAGACAAACTGACCCGAGCCCTGTTCTGCGGAACGCACCGACTCTTCTATCGCCTTGGCCAGCACTTCGTCCTGGAGATCGCGCGACACGAACTCATAGAGCGAGCCGAAAACGGATTCGAAATTTTGGACTTCGAGCCCTCGCAGCTTGGGTAGAAGTCTCATCTCGACCTGATCCGCCAACGGCAGACGGAGCTCCGGTCCGCGGTCACCGATGGGATAATTGGCCACATAGGAGAGAATCGCGCGTCCGAGGCGATGGCCAAAGGGACGCTTGAAGTCGGACATGAGCTTCGCCATGCGCTCTGTGCTTTCGCGAACCAATGGTTGGTTCTCAACTGCGCTCACATCTTTCACCCAACTGCGCCAGCGTTTGGCAGAGAGAGCCTCCGGTTCAGATGCCTTGCCGTTTACTGCGCCAGTGTGAATCGCCTTTGGCGCGGCGAAACGTAGCACGTTGGCGCGATCGACAACCTTGTCGGACAGGGATTGCGTGCTTTCGTCCTCGTTCATCGTGCCGGCGAAGAGAAGGTTGTAGCCAGGGAAGATCCTTGGTGCATCCATTCCCTTCGGCATCGGTATCTCAAGCTCGATTTCCGCATCCTTGCGCAGCGTCTTATCAATCACTCGCTCAGACGGTGGCCTGCTCTCCAGACGGCTCAGGAAGTCAGAGAAATAGTACTCGACACGCGCCAGATTCATTTCATCCAGCAGGATCATCAGCATACGGTCCTGGAACTGAGAGGCCGGGTTGTTCTGAAGATCGAGATGGTAGAGCGCACGTGCAAGATCTGTCGGGCGGAAACGTTTCTCGATGTAATTGTAAAAGCCCATGAGATCCTGTGGGCTGTCCCATCGGGGCTGAACCGGCACCTGAAGGAAACCAATCCCCATGCCCGCGGCGTACTGACGAGGCAACTGACTTTTCCCGGTTCCGGAGATGCCGGCGAGCACAGCCATCTGCGCTGTCTCGTTTACTTTCATTGCCGTGTGGAATGCTTTTACGACACGAGAATGATATTCAAGACCGCTCTGTTTCAGGCGCTCGGCCACATGCTTGAGTGCTTCCGCTTCGTTCTCGCCGGCGCGTTCCTTCCAAGACCGCATCTGCTGCAGAACAGGCGGAAGCACATTCAGCTCCTTGAGCTTATCCGCGACACTTTCCTGCGTAGGTTCAGCACTTTCTCCAGCCTGTTCCTCCATCCGCGCAAGCTGCGCCTGGAGATATGTCCGCCGGTCTTCCAACCGGGTGATCGCTTCCAAGAGCCCGCGATGGGTCTCTTCTGAAGCTGCTACGCGCGCTGAAGCCTGTGTGAATTCTGCCGAAAGAGCGGCAGCGGTCGCCCGCTCGGCCGAGAGCTGTTCCCGCATCATATCCAGTTCGGCGCGTGCCCGCTCTGTCTCTGCATTGATGTGTTGAAGCTCGCGTTCTTTCGCTTCTGCCTGTTGCGTGAGCTGGGTGACGCGGGCCTCTGCCTCTTCCAGCGACCGCGCCGAATCTCGCAACTCCGAGAGTTTTGCTTCCAGTGCCTCATGCTCCCGCTGCATCAGTTCGTTCTGTGCGAACAGGCGCTCTGCGGCGATCAGTCTGTCCTGAACGGCGTCCAGCTCGGCGCGCGCAGTTGCGAGCTCGGAATCGACGCTAAACTTTTCCGACAGAGCTTTTTCCATGTCTTCCCGAACAGCGCGAACCTCCGCGCGTCGTTCTTCCAACTGGTTCCATTCCGCCTTCAGCTCGTGCAGCTGGCGCGTCGTTGCGTCGTAATCGGCCTGCACGTCCGCTATGTTGGCAAGTGCTTCTCGGCGCTTGGCGAGATCGTCGTCGAGGTCCAGCAAAGTTGCACGCTTGACGTCGATTTGTGCCACCAGGTCATCCAGATGGCGAATAGGAGCGGCTGCCGTGACAGCTCTGTCGTGATAGATCGCAAAAAAAGTCTGCAGACCAATCAGAGAAAGGAGCGTGACCGCAAGGAGCAGCAGAAGAGCGCTATTTTCAGTTAGCATTTTTCTTATCCTTTTCGGGCGTCGACGGTTTGGCAGTCGAGACAGCGTCCGATAGGTCCGCCAATTGCTGAAGCAGGGTTCCCTTGCGGCCGTTCAGGTTCTGAAGCTCCTCGCTCGTTCTCTGCAGTTCAGCCCGCTGCGCTGTCAGGTCGGTTGCCACCTTGCCCTGTTCCGCAGACAAGCTGGCAATAGCATCCTGCAGGCTCTTTCTTTGACCTTCCAAGCGTGGAAGATCCGAAGCTGATGCCTTGGCTTGCTCGCTCAGCATTTGTAGTCTTGCCAGCTCTTCTCGTGCATTGTTCAGCTCTGCTTCAGCTACAGATTTCTCTTTCCGGAGCTGTTCCAGTTGCGACTGTGACGTCGCGGTGTCGTTCTGGATCTGAAGCAAAGCGGCTTCTGCTGCCTTCGTGCGAGCCTCTGCTTCATTCGCGTTATCTTTGACGCTCTCGAGTTCGGCAGTCGCGTTTGCGAGTTCTCCTTGCAGCTTCGCCTCACGCTGCTCCAAAGACCTCAAATTTTTCTCAAGCGCCTTGCGTGCGGTATCTGCGTCCGACATCTGCAGTTTTGCATCATCTTGCTGCTTGCGGGCGGCGGCGGCATCGGCTTGCATCGAGCGGATGTCACTCGAAAGCTGATTTAAGCTTTGCTGCTTTTCAGCTTGCTCAGCGGAAAGATCCTTCAGAGCGGTATTCAAATCATCCCTGCGCTTTTCGAGGTCTTCAATCTCCCGCCGCTTGTTTTCAATGTCCGCAACTTCCGCCTCTCCATTGCTGATCTCATCGTTCAGGGACCTCTGGCGTTTTTCTAGAAGCGTGAGTTCGTCTTGCTTCTTCTCGATTTCGCCCTTCGCCTGGACAATGGATAAATCCAGATCAGCCTGATCTTGTGTCAGCTTATTGATGTCTCGCTCGAGCTTGGCCTTCTGATCCGCCAGTTGCTTTATGGCATCACGTAATTCCGCGGCATTGTCGATCGCATCTCTTGCCGCTTTCTCTTTCTGAGCAAGGTCAGCTAACGCCTTTTCACTTTCGGAACGAGATTTGCCCAACCGCTCTATTTCAACGGCGAGTCCGTCCCGTTTTCCAGTGAGATCAGCAACGCTTTTCTCGATGGCGTCAGCTTCGCCGGCACGCTGGGCAATCTCTTTCAGAACAGCATCGCGGCGCGTTTTTGCCTCGTCGCGTTCATGGGTGAAGCGGACGAGATCAGATCGAATGATGCCATATTCCCGCTCCAGCCGATCGATCTGGAAGAAGATCGCGCCAAGCGCAACGATGGACACGGTGCCCAAAAGCCCGGCGATGTAGCTGAAGCGGCGTGACTTATTGAAGTTGTTGTTTGATGGTTGCAATGCATTCCCCCAAATTCGTCGCCAGTTCATCAACCCAGAAGCGCTGCACGCGCCAGCCGAGCGACTTCAATTGTTTATCTCGCCAGTGGTCGGCGAGCTTCCGGTTTTCATCGGTATCCGAGTGCCAGGCCCTGCCGTCGATCTCGAGATCGAGTTTTATGTCTCCTTGACCGAACAGTGCGAAATCCAGCCGCCTGCCGGCTACCGGGTATTGGGGTTTCGGCTCCAGTCCTTCCTCGATCAGGGCGTAATAGACCCGACGTTCCCACGCACTATCGAAGATCTCATCGTTCTTCCGCCCGCGCGGTTCCGTCGCGATGCTGGCCAGTCGCTGCAAGCTCTTGACCTTGCCGGAGCGGGCATAGGTCAGATCGCCGAACACATGCGCGACCGCCCGTGCCCTGCTTATGGCGACATTCAACCGGCGCCAGTCCTTCTGAACAAAGGTAACAGCAGACATTGCGCTTGTTGTCCCGAGGCAGGGAGAGAACAGAATGAGGTCTCGTTCTTGCCCCTGAAAGCTGTCTACCGTTCCAACACGAAGTTCAGCTTTATCCGCCAGAGCAGATGGAATTGCTGAAGCAATTGCCTCTGAGATGGCCTGCACTTGTGGCCGGAAGGGTGCGATCACACCGATGCTTCCTTCATAGCGCTGCTCCATGAGCAAGAGCTGCAACTGCTTGACGATGGCCGCGACTTCGGCCGAATTGCTGTTGTTGGTCATCGGGATCGATGGGGCCGGCACGTCGGTCCAGGCAATCCCAGGCTTCGATCCGCTGGGGACCTTCATGGCCTGCTGATCAGCAGCAACCCGGAGCCGTCCGCCATAGAATTCAGTGTTGATGTAATCGACAATCTCGGCCGCGGACCGGTATTGGTCGCGCAACATGATTTTCGCTGCGCCAGACGTCAGGTTCGCCAGATCGAAAAGCGAGCGCCTGCTTTGCGCGAAGCGTCCCATGCTCGAAAGCGGAAGCCCCTGCGCTTGCATGAGGTTTCGGTCATGAGCGATGCCGAGTTGGCTGATAAAGGAAAGCTGACGATCGTCTCCCACCACGACTGCGCGTTTTGCACGAGCGAAAAGGGGCAGGGCGGAGGCGATGTCACATTGGCTTGCTTCATCAAAGATCACTAGGTCAAACAAACCCTCACCGAGCGGTATACGTTTTGGCGCGCCCAGGATCGACGCAAGCCATAAGGGCCGATGGTTCACAACGTCGCCCATGAGCGCAGGCGACAGGCCGGCACCCAGCATAAGCTCGAGATTGGCGCGTTCCTCGCCCAGTCTGCTGCGATCTTTTTCTGAAAGCGTTGTGCGAGCGGTAAGAAGCCGCGGCAAAAGCTGCCGCAAGAGGGACGCAATATCGTCAGTTAGCGCAACGGGATCACCGGGTTGGCCAATAACCCTCAGTTCAGCACGAAGCTTTTCTAAACGACGAGTAAGGTTGGTAAGTGACGCGCCCTCGCTTACGTCGATTTCGGCTGTGTCCCCCGCCTTCGTGCGTTGGAACAATTGAATCAACACGGAGATCAAGCGCGATAGCAGAGTGACTGAAGGTGCGGTAGGTGCCGGTTCCTGAACACTGAAATCGGCCTGTGAGCGCACCTCGATGCGCTCAAGGATTTCAGCAATCGCGCTCTGGAGACGCCCGATCTCTGCGTGCGAGTCCAAGGCCTGCGCTCTTTGCTGGGATAATGTCGCGAGCCGCGAAAGCGCCACGGGATCGAGGCCGGCCCCTGGACGTGTAGGTTCGCGGACCAGTTCAACGAGAACATCCTCAAAAGAGCGGTCGATACTTCGTGAGGGATCTAAAGTTCTCACGAGAAACGGCACTTCCGGTGCAATGCCGCCTAAGCGATCTTCAACGGCATCCAACGCTTGGTGGTTCTTGGAGGCCACGAGAACCGAACCGCCATCTGCGAGCACTGACGAAACCATGGAGACAATAGCCTGGCTTTTGCCCGTTCCGGGCGGCCCTGTCACAACAGTGAGTGCACTTCTGACTGCTTCTCGAACGGCACCTATCTGCTCTTTATTGAGAGGCCCCACATTGAGCGCAGCTGAAGCCTTGATATGAGCGCTGGACTGCAGGCCTAGAATGGGAGCAAGGGCGGTTCTGGCGATGCGTTCGAGTGGCCATGCGGCAATGTGGTCAAGGTCGCGCACCGCGCCTGCCGTGAAAGTGCTATCGGTGGGAAGGAAAAGCCCAGCCATATCATAAATGCCGGTAGCCAAAGGATCGACCTCGCTGCCGAGTTGGCGGCCTGTGATCTTCGACCTGAAGGATCCTGCAACCGCTTCCTTCAGCCGCAACAAGAAATCATCGGCTGGAAGACCAACCCCTTCAGCCTGCATGAAGACAGCGCGAAGTGCCGCCTCTGTCCAATTCGACGGCCGTGCTGCGCCTTTGAGCCACTCAGGATTCACCAGAACATCGTCACGTTCGACCAGAAGTTCCAGGTGCGTTTCTGTCCGCCTCCACTCGGTATTGATCAGACCTACTGGCCATATCACCGGAGCCCCGGATCTCACGCCAACAGCGATAGGCCATCCCAGTGCAAGGGTCTGTTCGTTCGCCTCTCGTTTCACAAGCGCCTTACGGAAGTCGTCTGCCAGATCCTCAAGTGCAATGGAAATGCGGAGGACTTCACCATCTTCTGCAGTCAGTGGACCGGAGCCAAAGATCAGCTGCCACTGTTGTCCATGGCGTTCTCCATCTTGAGATATTGCACCCCGAGGATCTGTTCTGAGCGCGGACCGGTAGTACCGCAAAAGGGCAGATGGATCGGGTCCCGCAACGGCTTTTTCTTCCGAGGCTTCCGTTACAGTTTGGACGCTGCTTTTGAACTGTGCCGCCGCCGCACGCAGCAGCCTATCGTCTGAAACATCTGTGGCCATCGCCTCTGATTGTGTGTTGCCGGCAGCAGTTTGCGTATGGAGGGTTATGGCACTCCGCCACTTTCCATCACGACCCTTGAAGACCTTCCCCGAGGCTGAGAGAGACGCCAACTCCGCATAGATCTCCGAACGCCGGCCGGCATCGAAGTCTGAATTCAGCAGTGCCAGGAGCTCATTGGTAGTTCGTCCACTTGGAAATGCATTGATAGTGCGCAAGAGAACAGACATGGACTTCATCAAATTTGGGGGAGGTGGAAATAGTTGATTTTATTGCAGAACGCTTAGTTTATTTGGTGCTGGATAGATTCCAAGAAATTCAGGTTACGTCAATAGGGTGTATGGGGATGCTGCTTTACAACCATCGTCCGTCCCCAACCAAATTAAGATAGATTAACGTTGGCCAAATTGGTCTCCGCTTGATGCTTGACGCGGAAACAATTTCCGAAAAGGCCTCAGGCCCACAGTCAGCTAACGACCAAGAAAAATACAATGAACACGGCCTTTCACTTAGCCTCTTAGCTGGGCGTAGAGAGTTGGCGGAAGAGGGTCGCGGAGGTGCCATGTCACCGATATCGGCGCCTCGCGGTCCCAGCTCACGAAATCAACCTCTCCGCAATAGATGAACGGCGCCGGCTTCGAGCCGATCTTCTTGGTTTTCCGGACCAGGAGATGGACTTGCAATCCAAGGGCGCTATGATTGCGGATCATCTGGCCATGCTTCGAATTCTGCATCGTGCGGTTCTGGCTTTGCCAGTGGAATTCGGTGGGGGAATTGAAGTGGTCGCTATAACGGTGATCACCCACCATGCCGCCCTTATCCAGCGTCACCAGCAGGAACAGATGCTTTTCCTTTGCGATAAAGCCGACATTCCAGACGGCTTCGCTGAATTCGAAACCGAAGGCCGGTGGAATGACATCGCGAGCATAGCGTTCCCATAGGCGCAGGCCGGTGGTTTGTTCCACCGTTGCCGTCATGGGTTCTGCCCGCCAGACCCCGTTCCTGTCCGTAAAGCGCACCCGGTCGATGCGGCCCGGCTGGCCCGCTTCGTCTCCGAACCATTCTCTCAGAATGCTCGGCAACAGGTTTGGACCGACAGGCGTCTCACGCATGACATTGATGGCGATCTTCGCAACACCCGCCTGAAGCGAGCGCCCGTTGATCAGGACTGAAGCTTCACCTTCTTCGGGACGATATGCCCCGGCGCCTGAGGGCAGGAGCAGGATGGGCTGTCCGCTCGCATTCCTTGAAACGCGGCAGATGAATTCGCGATGATCCGCTCTCGCCCCGGAGCGATCGAGATATTGCGCTAGCCGCCAATCGAGGATCTCTCGGGCCAAGGCGGTGAAGGTTCCCGGATCCGCAGGGGGGCGAAGGAGCCGGAAGCGCCCAGCGGTGAGGGCGAAAAAAGCCTCGCCTTTCTCGTTCCGCAGGCTATCAAGCGCGTCGAGCGGATGTTTGAGGAGGAGTTGCTTGACCGCTTTCAGGTCTATCACATCAATCGAAAAGTCCTCGCGGATCTTCACCATGCGACTGGCAAAGCGGCTAACACGCGCTGCAAGCTCATCGATGGTGAGTGAGAACGCATCACCCTCTGCATCCAAAAGGACGAACAGCACTGCCAGCTTGTAGCTTCTTGTCAGCGCCGTTTGCTCCAACTCTTCGAAAAGCGATTTCGAGTCCTGCCAGGCGAGCCGTTCTTCGTCGGTCAAGCCGCCCATGCGGTCAAGGAATGCAAGCCAGGAGCGTTCGCTGCTGCTGCGCGGATTGATGCCGGCGTGAAAAGTCTCGGTGGCGGTTGGCCTGAGGCCGTGCCGCTCAGAGAAGTCGAGGTAGAAGCCTTCCAACGCGTTTTCCGATATGGTTGGCTTCAGCAGTGTGGAGAGAATATCCACGGCGGCCAGATCGTAGGTGATCTCGCAGCCGGCAGGCAGGCTGATGCTGTCAGACCGTACACCTTCCAGGAACTCGCGAATTTGGCCGGAAGACGTGCTGTCTCGCCCCGTGATGGAGGCCAGGGCACGCAGCTTCGTCAGAAAGATTCTGTGGTTACCAATGTAGTCGATGACGACGAGGTGGTCCTTGCCCGCAGACTTTCTCAAGCCCCGACCGAGCTGTTGCAGCCAGATGATGGTCGATTCCGTCGGCCGCAGCATCAAGACCGTATCTATGCTCGGGACGTCGACACCCTCGTTGAACATGTCGACGGCAAAGACGACTTCAATCTCTCCGCGGGCAAGGGCTTGCAGCGATGAAGCACGGGGTGCCGAACCTGCCCCTGAATGTACGGCGACAGCACTGACACCGCGTGCCCTGAAGAACTCCGCCATAAAGTCGGCATGGGTTTGCGAACAACAAAAGGCGATGCAACGGGAGCCGCCCCTCAGCCTGAACTGCTCGAGGGCATTTTCGGCTCTCGCCTCTGTGGCAACCGCGGCCGTCAGCTCCGTGATATCGAATTGCGAACTGCGCCAGGGGATATTGCGATAGTCCACCTCGTCGGGCACGCCGAAGTAATGGAAGGGACAGAGATGACCAGCATCAATGCCATCGGTGATGCCCGCCTGAAACACCAGGTTTTCCTGACACAGCGCCAGCAGGTCGGCC
Organism: Gellertiella sp. DMC107; assembly: GCF_056313605.1. Classification (NCBI taxonomy): domain Bacteria; kingdom Pseudomonadati; phylum Pseudomonadota; class Alphaproteobacteria; order Hyphomicrobiales; family Rhizobiaceae; genus Gellertiella; species Gellertiella sp. DMC107. The sequence goes on from NZ_JBQUZZ010000002.1 coordinate 913,254, forward strand.
CCGTCGCTGCGTTCCGGCGTGGCTGTCAGCCCAAGCAGGAATTTTGGTTCGAAATGATCGATGATGCGGCGATAGGTGCCAGCTGCGGCATGGTGGAACTCGTCGATGACGATGTAGTCAAAGGCATCAGTGCTGAAATTCCTGAGATGATTTGCCCGCCCGAGCGTCTGCACCGAGGCGAAAAGCAGGTCTGCCTTAACGTCCTTGGTGTCACCGGACATCCGGCCGATCCGGGCCTTGGGATAAACCTGCCGGAAGGTTTGGATGGCCTGATCGAGGATCTCCTCCCGATGTGCTACGAAGAGGATCCGCCGGAACTCATCCCGGTTGCTGTCGAAGGCAGCAAGCCAGGTCTTGCCAAGGCCGGTGGCCAGCACGACGAGACCGGCAGTGTAGCCGTCCTGTCGCGTGCGCTGAAGAGCATCAAGCGCTTGTCTCTGGATGGTGTGCGGTTCCGGTTGCGGCGCGGGCATTTCGAATGCAATGCCTGCCTCCTGCCATCCCGACGGGGTCCGGCGCCCCTCGTACTGAGCGATCCATTCCGGGGTGACGGTCACGGAACTTTAGGCATTGAAAAGCTCTTCGAAACCGCAGGTAATCTCCGGAAAAGCCGTCGTGTCATGGCTAGACACAACCTTGTAGTTCCATTCGATCGAGTCCGTGAGTGCCGCCTGGGACAGATTGGAACTGCCGACGAAGGCCACGCCTTCCTCCCCCGACAGGAAGATGTAGGTCTTCAGGTGAAAGCCCTGGCGATCGGTTACAAAGACCCTGAGGGTCAGATCGCCCTTAAGGTCGCACAGACGTCGAAGCGCTGCCGGTTCCGTCACATCCAGATAATCACCGACCAGAATGCGCGCCGAGCCGCCGCGGGCCAGAAAATCCTTGAGATGCTCCACGATCAGCCGGGCGCCGCTGTCGAGCAGGAAGGCAACCGCGATGTCGCATTGGCGCGCCTCATCCATGTGGCGAACGAGATGGGGCAGGAGATGATCACTGCCGCCGGTGACAAGACGCCTTGCAGCTGAGGGAGCGGTTGGAGGCTCCTTCAGATAATTCGCTTTCGCAGGGACGACGTGCCGAACGCCACCGCGCGGATCCGCCACGTCACCACTGTAGCGGGGGATGACATGCAGATGGAAATGAAAGACCGTCTGGCCGGCAGCGACACCCAGGTTGAACCCAATGTTGAACCCGTCCGGCTGGTGCTTGGACTGGATAACTGCCTTTGCTTTATCCACGCATTCCCAGACGGCTCGCTTTTCCTCCTGCGTCAGTTCGTCCCAAGTCGCCGCATGCCGGCGGGGAACGATCAGCAGATGCCCCGGCGAAACCGGAAAGCCATCCCAGAGACCGATCACGAGGTCGTCCATGAATGCAACTCGGCTCAAGTCAACTGTGCAGAAGGGGCATGGCGTCATGTAGACTACTATGGATTGCTGCGTACCGTTCTCCCAGGCATCGATTCATCAATCCACACATTGATTTGCGGGCCGGCGAGGCTGTCCTCTATGTTCTTCGGATGGCTTCCTCATGGCTCCGGAATTTATTTCCGTTTTGCGCCTCCAACTCGGCCATTAATTGAACCAGTTAGAGGCTTGCAAGCGGCCTGTCCGCTTTGTTCCTTTCATTTGACGCTATTGAAGATCAGGCGTGTGGCAGCGAGCTTCTTTACACGGCCTACTGCGAACGCTGTTGAGGGAACGATCCCGATGGTGGCTGGTTGGCACATTGGGTCTGATCACGTTCGGTGTCTGCAAGAGTTATCCACCAACCCTCCACGAAGCGTCGACAATCGGAAAATACGTCTCGACCTGCCTACCCAACTTTTCACTTGGCTACAGGAACAGAAAACGTTGACTTCCCGCTCTTCCATGCCCGGCGACATCAAATATCCGCTCGCTATCCGCCTTCTGCATGTCTTCGGGGCCGTGCTGATCCTCGGGCTGATCGCGTCGGGGCTCATCATGGTGGGGCGGGTCGAGGACGATTCGCTGGTAGCGGTCATGTACCCGACGCATAAGCAGTTCGGGGTGCTTGTCTGGCTGCTGGCTTTGGTCCATCTTGCGCTGCGTTGGCACTGCAGGAAGACGATGCCTCATCCTGTGGAGACGCTCGGGATCTGGGAGAGGCGGCTGGCGCATGGTGTTCATCGCCTGCTCATCGGGCTGACTTTCATCACGCCGCTCATGGGCTATGGAATGTCGACCAGCCTTCCGGGCGGAGACGGTGCCCCGTTCCTATCTCTCGCCCGCCTGCCCGAGTTTCTTCCGAAGAGCGATGCTGCCTTCTCCATGTTCCAGGCGCTGCACAGGTACAGCGCCTATGTTCTTCTCGCCTGCATCGTCCTGCATGTTGCTGGCGCGCTGAAGCATCGGCTCATGGACCGTCACGGGCAGAGCGACGTTCTCGCGAGAATGTTCTGAGAGACCCGTGATGCCTGCAGGATGGTCTGCAGGTCGCCTGTCTCCATCAATCCTCCACATTTCCTCGACGGAAGGTCCACGCTGAAGCGGTTTGGCTTGTGTTGACAATATCAACGACCCATCCGGCGAGTGCTTCATGAAAATTGCGGTTCTGTCCATCCTGCTGCCGGCTCTCGGCCTTGTCAGCTGCGCGTCCATGGATACCTCCTACGTGAGGCAGGCCATGCCTTCGGCGCCGCGCTGGACCGGCGCGGCTGCGATGAAGGCCGCCTATCCCTCGGCAAACTGGTGGCAGAGCTTTGGCAATCCCAGGATGAGCCAGCTGGTCGAGACCGTGCTTGCCTCGAACAACGACGTCCTCACGGCCGCCCTCCGCTCCCGCAAGGCGGTCCTCCAGGCCCAGCTGACCGGCGTCAATACGCTGCCGACCGTCACCAGCTCGGCAAAAGGCCAGGCCTCCAAGGCGCTCGGTGAGGAAACGGTCTCACGCGAATTCACCTTCGAGCTCGGCAGTGCCTATGAAATCGACCTCTGGGGCCGGCTTGCGGCGGCGCGCGACGTCTCGACCCTGCAGGCTGATGCCACGGCGGAAGATCTCCTGACGGCCCGGACGACGGTTGTCGCCTCGGCCATGGAGGCCTACTGGCGCCTCGCCTACATCAATCAGGATATGGCGGAAGCCCGCGATGCGCTGGCCTCCGCCCGCAAGATCCAGTCTCTCGTGATCCAGCAGACTGAGATCGGCTCCGCAACCGAACTTGAGGTCTCCGAGATCCGCCAGACGGTCGAGGAACAGGCAGCGCTTCTGGCCGACGCCGAGCAGTCCCGTGCCGTGGTCCGCAATGCGCTGAGTGTTCTCCTGAACGGGCAGGAGTTCCCTGTCCCCGAACCGCAACGGCTCACGTCGCGCATGCCCGAACCCGTTGCTCCCGGCCTGCCGGCGGAGCTGCTTGCCCGCCGTCCGGATCTGCGTGCCGCCGAGCTTCGGCTGCGAGCAGCCCTCAAGGCGACCGATGTCGAGCGCCGCAGCCTCTACCCGCAGGTCAGCCTCACCGGGGCTCTCGGAGGAACGAGCACGGAACTTGCTCGTCTCCTCTCCAATCCGCTGGCGACGCTTGGCACCGGTATCACGCTTCCCTTCCTCAACCTGAAGGATGGAAGGCTTCGCGTCGCTGTGGCGGATGCGGATTACCAGATTGCGGCATCCGAGTTCCGGTCCAGCCTGCTTGCGGCTTTCAGCGAGACAGCGACCGCGCTCAGCGCCCGCGTCACTCTTCGGCAGAAGGGTCGGCACCTGAAAGCCGCATTCGATGCGGCAGAAACGGCCGCGAAACTGATCGAGGAGCGCTATCGGGCCGGCTCGGTGGAGTTGCGGATCTGGATCGACGCCCAGAACCGGAGCCGTGCGGCACGGCGGGCCTATACCGCCAACCGCCTGGAGCAGTTGCTGGCGGAAATCCAGATCTTCCGCGTCCTGGGCGGTCCTCCTTCGAAAATTTCCGAGCCGCTGTCGGCAGCGCTTTCCAGCAAGACAAATTAATCAGATCGGACTTTTCCATGGCACTGCGTACCAAGATTGCTTTCGCCGCGCTGGCGGCCCTCCTTCTCGCGTCCTGCTCACAGGAGGAGCCTGCCTCCGATGCGGGAGAACTTGCCGGTCCGAACCCGCTCGTCTCCGTCGTCACGGTGAGGGCAAAGCCCGTCACCATCTGGGACGAGCTGCCGGGACGGGTCTCCGCCTTCCGCACCGCCGAAATCCGTCCCCAGGTCAGCGGCCTCATCGTCGCGCGGTCGTTCGAGGAAGGCAGCGAGGTGCGGAAGGGACAGCCGCTCTTCCAGATCGATCCTGAACCCTTCAAGGCCGATGTGGCGAGCGCCGAGGCAGCCCTGCAAAAGGCGATGGCGGCAAGGCGCCGGGCACAGTCGGACCTCGACCGCGGCAGGGCCTTGCGCGAGGGCAACAACATCAGCGCCCAGGCCTATGACCAGCTCCAGTCCGAGCGTGCGCAGACTGAAGCCGATGTGGGGCAGGCGGAGGCCGCCCTCAAGCGTGCCCGTCTTTCTCTGTCACTCGCGACGATCGTCGCGCCGATAGATGGCCGCATCGGCGCGGCCAATGTCAACGAGGGCTCGCTCGCCGAAGCGACGAGCAGCACGAGCCTTGCTACCATTCAGCAGGTGGCGACCGTTCTGGTCGACATCCGCCAGCCGGCCTCCCGTCTCGACGCGCTGCGCAAGCTCACCAGAAGCGGCGGCAAGGCTGACGAAGCCCGCATTCCGATCGAGCTCATGACAGGGGCCGATGGCTCCGAGGTCCTGAAGGCGACGGCGCTCTTCTCAGACATCAGCGTCGATGAGGGCACGGGCAATATTCGCCTGCGAGCCGTCGCCGACAATCGCGACCGGCTTCTGCTGCCGGGCATGTTCGTGCGGGCAAGGGTTCCCCGCGGTACCTATCCGTCCGCGCTCCTCGTGCCCCAGGTCTCCATCAAGCGCAGCGCCTCTGGTGAAACGCAGGTCTATGTCGTCGATGCCAATGGCAAGGTGAACCTCCGGCTGGTCGACGTGGGCGAGCTGGTGGACGGGCAGTACCTGATCCGGACCGGCTTGAAGGAGGGCGAGAACGTCGTTGCTCAGGGTCAGGACAAACTGTCTCCGGATGCGACGGTTAGGACCACGGCTTACGAGATCCCTGCGGCACCGCCGGGCATGTGAGGCTAGTCCCAAACCGCCGTCCCAACCCTATTGCTTTGCCTGACCCGCGGCACGGTCCGCGGCCTCATTCGTGCAGGAGTTTTCATCGTGCCGCAGTTCTTCATCGATCGCCCGGTCTTCGCTTGGGTCGTCGCTCTCTTCATCTCTCTCTTCGGTCTCATCGCGATCCCGAAGCTGCCGGTCGCGCGCTTTCCCTCGATCGCGCCGACTAGCGTCAGCGTCACCGCGAGCTATCCCGGCGCCTCGGCGGACACGGTCAACACCAGCATCGTGGTGCCGCTGGAACGCGAGCTGACAGGTGTCAAGAACCTCCTCTACTTCACGTCAAGTGCCGACAGCAGCGGTTCTGCGAACGTCAACCTGACGTTCGCGCCGGGAACCGATCCGGAGCTCGCGACTGTGGATGTCCAGAACCGGTTGAAGGCGGTGGAAGGACGGCTGCCGGCCATCGTTCGCCAGAATGGCCTGGCCGTAGAATCGGCCTCTGCCGGCTTCCTTGCCATCGTCACCCTGGCCTCCGAGGGAAACCGCTTCTCCGCACTCGACCTTGAGGACTATCTCGCCAAGCGCATCGTTCCCGAACTCAAGCGCATCAAGGGCGTCGGCCGCGTGCAGTCTTTCGGGACGGAAAAAGCCATGCGCATCTGGATCGATCCGCTGAAGCTCGAAATGCTGAACCTCGGCATTTCCGACGTGACCGCCGCGATCCAGAGCCAGAGCCTGCAGATAGCACCGGGCCAGATCGGCAGCGAGCCCTCGGTCTCGGGCCAGCAGATCACCGTGCCGCTCGCTGTCAATGCGCAGCTTTCGACGCCGCAGGAATTCGAGGAGATCGTCCTCAAGGCGGAAGCCAATGGTTCGACCGTTCTCCTGAAGGATGCCGCGCGCGTCGAGATCGGAGCCCAGACCAATTCCTTCAGCATGCAGCTGAACGGCAGGGAGGCGACGGGTGCGGCACTCCAGCTTTCGCCCGGCGGCAACGCGGTCGCCACGGCAAATGCGGTGAAGGCCCGGCTCGCCGAACTCAAGCTCTCCATGCCCGAGGGCATGACCTACGCCCTACCCTTCGATACGTCTCCCTTCGTCAAGGTGTCGATCGAGAAGGTCGTGCACACCCTGATCGAGGCCATGGCGCTCGTCTTTGCCGTGATGTTCCTCTTCCTGCAGAACATCCGCTACACGCTGATCCCTTCGATCGTCGCCCCGGTCGCGCTGCTCGGTACCTTCGCGGTGATGTATGTGACCGGCTACACCATCAACGTGCTCACCATGTTCGGCATGGTGCTTGCCATCGGCATCATCGTCGACGATGCGATCGTCGTGGTCGAGAACGTGGAGCGCATCATGGCAACCGAGGGGCTCGACCCCAAGGCCGCTACCCGTAAGGCGATGCGCGAGATCACCGGCGCCGTCATCGGCATCACCGCCGTTCTCGTTGCGGTCTTCATTCCCATGGCTTTCGCCAGCGGTTCAGCCGGCGCCATCTACCGGCAGTTCACGCTCGCTATGGCGGTCTCCATTCTGTTTTCGGCTTTCCTCGCCCTGTCGCTCACGCCGGCGCTCTGCGCGACGATCCTGAGACCCGTATCGCATGATGCGCCGAAGTGGAGGATTTTCCAGCTGTTCGACAAGGGTGTGGAAGCCCTGACGGAAGCCTATGGCCGCCGCGTCTCCGTTATTCTCGGCCGGAGCGGGCGCACGCTGTTGGTTTACGGCTGCCTCGTTGCCATACTTCTCGCCTGGTTCCCGCAGCTGCCGTCCTCCTTCCTGCCGGACGAGGATCAGGGAAACTACATGGTCTCCGTCACGCTTCCGGCCGACGCCACGCAGGCACGCACGGCTCGCGTCACCGACCGCTTCAACCGCTATGTGACGGCGCGGCCCGCAACCGACGACAATCTGCTGATCAACGGCTTCAGCTTCATGGGGCAAGGCTCCAATGCGGCCATGGCCTTCGTGACGATGAAGGACTGGGCGGATCGTCCCGGATTGACGGTCACGAACGAGGTCGCGGCAGCGAGTGCGGCCATGAGCGATCTGCCGGAGGGTGAGGTGCTCGTCATGGCTCCTCCCGCGATCGAGGAGCTCGGCGGCTCCTCCGGCTTCACCTTCGTGCTGCAGGACCGGGCGGGACTGGGGCTCGATGCGCTCATAGCTGCGCAGGACAAGCTGGTGGCTGCTGCGGAGAAGGACCAGAAGCTTAAGAACGTTCGCCAGAGTGCGCTGCCCAGTGGCCCGAGCGTTCGTCTGACCGTCGACCGCCGCAAGGCGCAGGCGCTTGGCGTCCCCTTCACCGCAACCGCCGATACGCTCTCGACCGCAATCGGGTCGACTTATATCGGCGATTTCCCGAATGGCGGCAGCCTGCAGCAGATCATCGTACAGGCCGATGCGCCCTACCGCATGCAGGTGGATGACGTGCTGAAGCTCTTCGTCCGCAACAACCAGGGCGGCATGGTGACGCTCAGCGAAGTCGTCTCTCCAGACTGGACGACGGCGCCGAGCCTCGTTTCGCGCCATAATGGCTACCTCGCCGTCAATCTCACCGGCGAGCCCGGAACCGGCGTATCGAGCGGGCAGGCCATGCTGGAGATCGAACAGCTGGTCAAGCAGTTGCCTGAGGGGTTCGGCATCGAATGGACGGGCGAATCCCTGCAGGAGCGGGATTCCGGCGCGCAGATGCCGATGCTGCTCGCAATTTCCATGCTGTTCGTCTTCCTCGTGCTGGCGGCCCTCTACGAAAGCTGGACCGTGCCGTTCTCCGTCATGGCGGCAGTGCCTCTCGGCATTCTCGGCGCCGTCGCGGCCATCTCGATCGGCGGGCAGACCAACGACATCTTCTTCAAGGTGGGCCTGATCACCGTCATCGGCCTGACCGCCAAGAACGCGATCCTGATCGTTGAATTCGCCAAGGCGAAGCTCGAGGAAGGCGCGCCGCTGAAGGACGCCATCATCGAGGCCGCCCGCCTGCGCATCCGGCCGATCGTCATGACCTCGATCGCCTTCGCGCTCGGTGTGCTGCCGCTGGTGTTTGCGCGAGGCGCAAGTGCCGAGACGCAGAAGGCGCTCGGCACCGGTGTCCTCGGCGGCGTCATTGCAGCGACAGTGCTCACCCTCTTCTTCGTGCCGGTGTTCTATCAGACGGTGGTCCGCCTGTTTGCCCGGAAACGCGCGTCCGGCGGAGCAACCGGTAACGTGACAGTCAGTGCCGGAGATATCCGATGAACGGTTTCGATCCCGATATGGACAATTACGAAGACGTGGCCGCACGGCATGTTCCCTGGCGACGCGTTCTCGCGCTCTTCAAGCCCCATGTGCTGGCCGTCACGACGATCGCGGCCTTGATTGCTCTGTCCGCAGGCATCGGCGCCGTCATGCCGTTCCTGGTGCGGAACGTCGTCGACGTGGCGCTCCCGCAGAAGGATTTCTCCCTGCTGGTCATGCTGACCGGCGCCATGATGGGCGTTGCGATCCTGGCCGCTGCCGGCAATGTCCTGCAGGCCTATGTCTCGACACGGGTCGGGCAATCGATCATGCACGAATTGCGGGTTTCGCTCTATCAGCACCTGCAGACCCTGTCGCTGAGCTTCTATGCGAAGTCCCGTGCCGGGGAGGTGCAGGCACGCATGTCCAGCGACATTGCAGGCCTGCAGGGTGTGCTGACCAACACCGCCACCGATCTTGCCCGCAATGTGAGCGTGCTGATCACGACCGTCTTGGCGATGTTCCTGCTCGAGTGGCGGCTTGCCCTGGCGTCCATGCTGTTCATGCCGATCCTGATCTGGCTGAACGGCCGTGTTGCGTCCCTTCGGGAGAGAATCACCTTCCGCCAGCAAGGCAAGGTGGCCGACATGACGTCGCAGGTGGCGGAGACCCTCTCGGTCGGCGGGTTTCTGCTCGGCCGCACGATGGGCCGGGCAAAACATCTGGTGCACGAATTCCGGCGGCTATCCTCTGACGTTGCCCATCTGGAGGTCAAGTCCCACACGGCGGGACAGTGGGAACTGGCCATCGTCTTCTTTGCGCTCGATATCCTGCCCGCGCTGACCTTCATGCTGGGCGGCTTCCTGCTGGCGCGGGATATCGGCGTCTCGATCGGCACGCTGGTCGCCCTCATCGCCCTGCAGGAACAGTTGCTATGGCCGACCATGGAGCTGTTCGAGTCCCGGATCGAGCTTGCCCGGTCGCGGGCGGTGCTTGCGCGCGTGTTCGGTTATTTCGACCTGGTGCCGGAAATCACCGAACGGGACATTCCCATGACCCTGAACCCCAATACCTTCAGAGGCGATGTCGAGTTCGAGAATGTGTCCTTCGTCTATGATCCCTTGCTCGCGCCGGCCGTCAGCAATATCAGCTTCAAGATTCCCGCCGGCAGCCATGTCGCTCTCGTTGGCCCCAGTGGATCCGGCAAAAGCACCATCGGCTACCTGATGGCGCGTCTTTACGATCCGACGGCTGGCCGGGTTCTTCTCGATGGTATCGATCTGCGCTCCATAAGCTTCGCCTCGCTGTCGGAGGTCATGGGGATCGTGACTCAGGACCCCTTCCTGCTGAACGGGACCATCGAGGAAAACCTGCGTTTTGCAAAACCTTCGGCGACGGAGGCGGAGCTGCTCTACGCGCTGGAACTTGCGCAACTGGGGGACATGCTCGCGAGGCTTTCGGACGGACTCCGGACCGCAGTGGGCGAGCGGGGCTATCAGCTGTCCGGCGGAGAGCGCCAGAGGTTGTCCCTCGCACGCGTGATCCTGCGTGATCCACGCATTCTCCTGCTCGACGAGGCGACGAGCGCGCTGGACGTGCTCACCGAGCAGGCCATGGCGACCGTACTCTACTCAGGGAGACGCAGGACCGTCTTGTCCATTGCCCACAGGCTCTCGACCGTGCGTAATGCGGATCAGATCATCGTCCTGAAGCAGGGACATATTGTTGAAAAAGGCGCGCATGCGCAGCTGCTTGCGTCCGGCGGGCGCTACGCTGATATGGTGGCGGCACATCAGGATCCGGGAGGTTCGAGTTAACTCCAATGACATCTGATCTCGTTTTGATCATCGAGGACGATCCGGAGATCGTCCGCATTCTCCAGGCCTATTTCGAGCGCGACGACTTCCGGACGATTGCCGCAACCGACCCGGTGGTCGGACTCGGCCATCACCAGCGCCTGAAGCCCGATCTGGTGGTGCTGGACGTCAAGATGCCGAAGATGGACGGCTACGAGGTGCTGGCGGCGATCCGCCGGCTCAGTGAGACGCCCGTGATCATGCTGACCGCCCTTGCGGAGGATCTGGACAAACTGCAGGCGCTGCGCATGGGCGCTGACGATTATGTGGTCAAGCCCTTCAATCCGCTGGAGGTGGTGGCCCGTGCCAGGGCGATCCTGAGGCGGGCGAAGGGAACGGCGCGGAGCAACGTGCTCCGCGTCGGACCGGTGCGCCTCGACACCGAAGCCTATACGGTGACCGTCGAGACAGGAGGCGCGGAGCAGATGCTGGCCGTCACCCCGACCGAGTTCCGGCTGCTGGCCACGATGATGCGATCGCCGAACCGGGTTCACGACCGGGGAGAGCTGGTCGACGCCTGCCTGCCCGAAGGAGAAGCGTTGAACAGGACGGCCGACAGCCATATGAGCAATCTGCGCCGCAAGCTTGCGGCTGCTGGATTGCCGGATTTCGTGATCTCGGTGAGAGGGGTGGGGTATCGGCTCGATGTTCAGGTCCGGTAAGACAGGCACTGTTCCGCAGTTCGTGCTGGCGTCCGTGGCACTGGCCGTTGCCGTCGCGATGCTCGCCTATTTCGGCTTTCCCTTCTACTACGACACGGCCCTGAAATTCTTCCCCGGCGTGCCGGAAACGGATGCGATCTGGACCTGGGTCGACTGGGGATACCTCGCTTTGGTGCTCGCGATCGGCATGCCGCTCGCCGCCTGGGGCGGATGGTGGCTCTCCCAGCGCGTGGTCGTTCCGCTGCTGGAAGTCGCCCGCGCCATCAGGGAGATTGCTGCAGGCGACCTGACGGCAAGAGCTGATCCTCATCTCACCGGCTTTGGGGAAGCGGCGCGTCTTGTCGAAGACTTCAACGCCATGGCGGCCCGCCTGGAAAAGTCGGAGGCGGAGCTTCGCTACTCAAACTCCGCCGTGGCGCATGAACTGCGCACCCCTCTGACGATCCTCAAAGGAAGGCTCCAGGGCATATCGGACGGCGTCTTCCCCATGACGCCGGAACTGGTGGATCTCCTGCTTCTTCAAGTGGACGGGCTCGTCAGGATCGTCGAGGATCTCCGCACGCTCAGCCTGTTCAATGCCGGCAATCTCGATGTCCGGCTGGAGCGCTGCGACCTCTCCCAGGTCGCGCGGCAATCGGCAGACCTGTCTTCGGAATCGCTGCGAAAGAGCCGCATCGACCTTTCCCTCGATCTTTTGCCCGCTCCCGTCAACGCAGACCCGGCCCGACTCCGACAGTTGGTGCTCGCCCTGATCGACAACACCTGCCGCTATGCCCCCGGCGCACCGTTGGTGCTTTCCACAGGAACATCGGAAGAGGAATGTTTCCTCCAGTGCAGGGATCAGGGGCCTGGCCTTGCAGCCCATGACATCGGCAAAGTGTTCGACCCGTTCTGGCGCGCCGACGCCTCAAGAGGCCGTTCCGAAGGCGGCAGCGGCTTGGGCCTTTCCATAGTCAAGGCAATTGCCGCCGCGCATGATGGAAGGGTCGAGGCGAGCAATCCTATAGGCGGAGGTGCTTGCTTCACTCTCTATCTGCCTTTTCGCTGACGCGCCGCTGCCGTGTCAGCCAGTCGCTACCTGACGAGGTAAGAGCTCGGGCTCCGGAGCATTTGGGTAGTGCCTGGCGCGCTCTCCAATCGAAAATCGATCACGAGCTTTGAAAAGATGGCGGTGAACAGTCCCATGAATAGGCAGTAGATGATGAAATTTCGCAGAAGCATGTGAACATCCTTTCGGACACCATGCTTGGGACGCGAAATCAGAGGGATTGGCAAGATTTGGCGCAAAAAGTGTGGAGGGGACCGGAGCGGCATGCCGGGTAGTCGTACTGTGCCGAATATCAGAGAGCAGTAAACTGGTGGCTTTTCCAGACTTACTCATAGATACAACGGCAGTTCAATCTGTGACCAGTTCTGGACACGCGACGTTTACTTTGCGGCCAATGGTGGCCGAAGGAGAACGCAAATGGGTATCGCACAATATGACCCCGCCTCGCTCGGGCGCCCTGCCTGGAATGCCGGGCGAACAGTCGGTGTAAAGAAGCCCCTCAAGCAAAAGCACATCTGGCAGATCCGTTTCTTTCTTGACCAGGGAGGACGGCTTCGAGATAGGGCGCTGTTCGATCTTGCAATCGACAGCAAGCTACGAGGGTGTGACCTCGTCAAAATGAAGATCGGGACTCTTGTTACAGGGCAAGACATTCGCTCCCGTGCAACGGTTGTTCAGCAGAAGACCGGAATAGCAGTGCAGTTTGAGATTACGAGCGACGTCAGGTCAAGCCTGCTCTCATGGCTCCGCTGCAGAGGCGGAACTGTCGAGGACGATGCGTTCCCGAGCCGCAGTCAACAAGCGGGGCACCTGAGCACTCGACAATATGCGCGCTTGGTCGACGAATGGGTGACAGCGATTGGGCTTAGGTGCGAGGACTATGGCACACATTCACTTCGCCGCACCAAGGCGGCAATGATCTACAAGGCGACGGGGAACCTTCGCGCAATTCAGATTTTACTAGGTCACACGAAGATCGAAAACACCGTCAGATATCTCGGCGTGGATATCGAGGATGCTCTTGAGCTTGCTGAGCGTACCATAATTTGAATTCAGGCGGCCCTGTAGCAGCAGGGCCGCTCCTTCCGTGAGCAGCTTTGCGCCCTTATTCCTGACAGTCGAGCGGCACGGGCAATTTCGTGAAAGCCGACATTACTTATTCAACTGTCCCCATTTCGATCGGTCAATCGGCATAGCCAGGAAGGTTCAAGTACGGGCTCGTGGAGAGGCTCATGCTCAACGAGTATCGACATGTTGAATTGCTGCCGGGTGATGTTCGCCGCAGGCGATGGACCAAGCAGAAGCTGACGGATTATTGAGCAGAGTTTCGAACCAGGCGAGACGGTGTCTTCGACCCGCTCGCCGCCTTGGCGTTGCGCCCAATGTGCACTTCAGAGGGATGAGCTGCCGTCAGCCCATTTGCAAGAGGGGTGCAAAGAGACTATTCAGCGCTGCATCGTCGAAATTGTCCGACTCCCTGGGATTTGAACGAGTCGAAGGTGAGCTAGCAACCGACGTTGATTCCCTAATTTCGTCGATCCGGTCCTTCACCTTCGACAGGGCGCGATCTAAAGCATCGCGGGGGATGCTAGCTCGTGAAGCAAACTTCTCCAACGTCTTAGCGTGATCCTCTAAAGCTGATTCTGAATCGATGTCGGAAATGGAAGCCTCGACCTCGTAGACTTCACGGCGAATGGCTGCATGCGCAGCTTCTTGAATCCGTTTGCTCGCAGCTGGATAGGCTTCCTCTACCGCGCCCAGCATGTCCTCTAACTCGTCATATGCCATGCCGTGTTCAAGCAGCTCGACAACGTCATCTTCAAGAAGGTTTGCTAGGTCATCAGCAAAGGGGACGTTCGGAAAGTAGTCCTCGTTGCGTAGTTTGCCGGCCAGGTCGATAAGATCGGCGCCGTCCCGCCACCCACTGTAGCCCGACCAGCCTTTGGGTGCAGGCGGATGCTGTGCAAGTTTCATCACCAGTTCGGAGAGGTGGTGGTCGCCCGTTTCAGTCCACCAAGCGAGCAAGAGCTGAAGTCGGCGGACATTGCCCAGGTCGGCGGGCGAAAAAGAGTGCCTGCTCGTTTCCTTCCATGTGGGCAGATTTAAGAATCGCGTCGAGATCTCGCGGAACGATGCCGCCACATGACGCCGCTGCTCGAGAGGGAGGGACACGGAACCAACAGATTTCCAGACTTCATCGGCCCAATTCGCGGTTTGCGCTGCGGCCGCACAGTCGGCGAGAAGTGCGGCGTCTTTCACGTAGCCGCTCATGTAATCGCGAAACGAGGGGTTCACGTACGACACCCGAGTTCCACGGAGAGCGATAAACCCGCCTTCTAGGATGCGGACGCTTTCCTCGAAATCCTTCGGATCGCGAGGTGTGCCATACTTGACGCTCAGATCGCGGTGAAGCGCTTCGTACTGCGTGCGAAGTTCACCGAGTTCCACGCCGTACTGGGAACAAAAGTACATGGTGAGCAGCAGATGCCGGCACTTCTCCGGAATGTGCTTCCGATATGCCGTATCCCAAAGCTGGCTCGGATTATCTAGCGCGGTGATGAAGGATGCCGGATAGGCCTCGGGGGTCTGGCCGTGCAGGCGGTCCGAGTCGGTCATCCATTCGATGACACGGGGATTGTAGTTCCGGTGATCAACGATGGATTTAATGGCACCCGATTTGATCAGCGCGCGAACCAGCGGCATCGGTGTGCCGGCGACGAGCAGGTGATTTAGAGTATCCTGGCGCGAATGCGGCGAGTGTAGACGCCTACATCGAGAAGGTAGCGGCTGATGTCCAGCCGTTGATCCGCAAGGTACTCGGAAGCTCGGCGCGCCTCCTCGAAAATATAGGCGCGAGTAGTGAGGACAAACCGCGCGTTGGGCGAGGTGCGAACACGCCGCATGAACCTCGCCAAGTCGGAATCTTTTGCGGCGAGAGCTTGTTCGTCGAGCGCGATCTTCCCGAGGAAATCGTCGAACAAGAACACTTGTTTCTTTGCATCATCGATGGTGCCGAAGCCATCTTCCAATGCTCGGATCGCGACAAGCTCCCACCCTTCTGCTAGGTAGGTGTAAACCAGCATTTCAGCGAGGGTGGTTTTGCCAACGCCAGGAGGCCCCGAAATGATGAGGACGTGCTGGCTTTCCAGAATGGTTTGCGCGGCCGGGAAGCTCGGGTTGTGCGCATAGACCCGAACCTTCCCCTCGATATCGGATTTGGAGATTTCGGTGAAGGTATGAGCCGCCCACCAAAGGACGCGCTCAAGTACGGCAGTTCCGGACAGCCATAGCTTGATGTGACACTTTTCGATATCAGGAAATTTGCGAAGCAGCGCATTGAGCTCGCCCGCACCATAGATATCGCCCTGGGTACGCAGAGCAGACCCGATCTCGGCGGTGAGTACTTCCTTGTTCGCCGGCGTCAGACCGCGCGACGTGGCCAAGATATAGCGGTCGGGATCAAGCTTATCGATGGATGCTCGTTCGCCTTTCATCGTCGATTTGAGTTTGGCGAATGGCGATCCGACCAGGTGTTTGACCTGCAGGATCGTGCTCTTGGTTGACAGTGCATGTCGGCCGTCGATCCCACCATCAGGTCCTGGCGTGAATGCCTCAAACTGGATGCCGATTTCGCGGCCGATCAAGTCGCGGCAAAGGTCTTCGAAGTCGGCTGGTGACAGCGTGGTGAAGCCATACGCCATAAGCGACCTCACCAAAGCTTTGTCCGCCGAGCTGAGTGACCAACTTCGGCGGGGCAGCACTCGTCGCGTGGAACAGGATCACGGAGAAAGTGTCGGTGATTGCGAAGGAAGTTAAGGGGACGAACCCTTCGATGGTTCTCACCACCGGCGATCCCAGATACATCGACTTCCCGCTGTCATAGATAGCGAGGCGCTGGAAGGATTCGAACACCCCCTTGTCGAGTTTGTTACAGCCCTTGCCGGTCACCCCTTTGTCGCCTTTCCCGTTGGTAGAGGTACGGTCCCATTCGAGACGGACGTACCTGCGCGCGATGCTCGCATAGATCTCGAAAATGTCGTTAGGTCGGCGCTGGTAGAACCAGGCATTGATGGCCGGGAGATCGCGCTCGCCTACCACCCGCCAGCAAAGATCGGCAACCCCATGGTGGCGGACGATGGCCGCCAAAAGATCGTCGCTGATGCTAGAGTAGTCGAGCATTTCGAACCGGTGGTACCAGTGATCCAGATCCGGTTGGATCGGTTCCGTCTTGGTCTGGCTTGACATTCGAGCGAGCAGCGCAGCGGCCAAGTAGTCACAGTTTATGATATCGGCTTGCATTGCTTGCGGATCGCTTTGGTATGATCGGCGTCAGAAGCGGCCATCAGTTCGAGCAGGGCAGCATTCGCATCCCTCGTCTCCTCTATTGTCATCGAGGAATGCGAGATAAGATCGTCGAGACTGTCAGAGTGTGACTCCACTTGGATGAGGCGGTCCAGCGCCTTGATGCGGATGTCGTCGATGTTAGGGCATTTCTTCGCCAGCGATTCAAGCTTCTGTTGCAGTGGGTGGCTTCCTGGAACTTTGAAGGCGAGAAAGATGTCCAGAACCCGCCGCATCACGTTGGGCATCATAAACCAATACTCCGAGTAACCAGATCCGGTCGATTCAAACTGAAGCATTTTGTGGCACAGGAAGTGGTATTCGGAGTCGTAGGCGGAAAGCTGAGGCGGCAGCTCGATAATACGGGTACTCCTGGCTTCCGAGCCATCAGGCATTGAAACATCGAGGTATAGCAGCGTGGCTGTCGGAGGTTCGGACTTGGTCTGGTTGCGCCAAGCCTTCTTGAATTCGTTCATGCAGTGCTGATTGTGGGTCAAGATGAAAAGCTGTGCGGCCAGGGTCAGACGCGAGCGGATGAGGGAGCAGGCATAATTCATAGCCTTGGTGTCAAGGCTTGAGATGGGATCATCGATGACGAGGATCAGGTCTTTGAGCGACCGCCCATCGGCTTCTAGCGATGAGATGAAGTAGCAGAGAGCTATGGCAGTCTTCTCGCCCTCACTGGGCGCACCTTTGACGATCTTGTTTCGACGGCGCAACTCATACCCCTCATCGGCCGCAAATATCGTCAGCTCACCGTGGCCCAGGTAGGCGCGTACGAGCTTCGTGATTTGGTCAGCGGCGGGACCATGGGTTCGCACCTTGGCACTGAGTTCAGCAATTTCGCCTTCGAGCTTGTTGACCTCTCCTGAAATAGAGCTGACTCGTTCGTTCGCTCCCGCCAGCGATTGCGTGAGTGCGGAATATTTGTCGTGCCCCTCGGCTAAATAGTGCTTTCGAATGGCCTCACGGGCGTCATCCTGACGTTTAGAAAAATTCGCAGAAGTGTCGTTATGCCCGCCGATGACGGCATTACTCACAGCGATTGCTTCTCTAAGGGCTTCGCACCGCGCCGCGATTTCGTCGGGGCAGGGTAGCGTATGCGCCATGGCAGTGGTTGGCTGCTCCAGGCGGGCGCCGAATATTCGGGACGCTTCCTCGAGGAGAGGAATGAGGTTGTGCAGGGCATCTTCTGTGTCCTGGCGAGCCACAGTGTACCGCTCCTTAAGCTGCAGTTCGAGTTCGGCGGTCTTGGGCCAAGCCCCCGCAGTGGACCTGATCCCGCTCAGAAGTACCGAAGCTTTCGCGTCAGCGTCTTTCAGATCGGTAATAAGCATCGAGAGCCGGTCGTCCAATGCCTGAGCGAGTTTTTGCTTCCGGACATCGTTTATCGAGTTTCCGCAAAGCAGACAGGTCTCAAGGCCGTTTGCGCTGTGATAGTCATGGCCGGTTTTCAACCAAGGGACCATCAAGGGGTGGTTTTCCATTTCGTCCAGCACCACCGTCCCTATACTCAGTTCAGCGACGTGCCTTGCTCCTTCCATCGTTTTACGGATGGCATCGACGTCGATCGCAATGGATTTCAGCGCGGGCGGTGGCGCCGAGAGGCGGGCTATATCGACGAGGAGATCTAAGGCTTCTTTCTCCAACTGTGAACCCTTGTTGTAGGACAGCTTTTCGTAGTCCTTCTCCAACTGTCCGGCCTCGTACCTACGGTTGCCGAGATGCAGGGAAGCAGCAACCAGCTTAGCCCGTTCTGTTCGGTAGCTCTTCAACGCCCTTTCGCGCTCGGCCGCGATCTTTTTTTCGGTGTCCCGTGACCGCACTTTTTCCGCAAGTGTCTTCTGCGTTTCACGGAGTTTGGCCGCAAGCTCAGACTGCTCTTCGCTGATATAGAATATTGACGATGCGCGGCCCTCCTGCCACCTCAAATTCCGTGCGATGAAGTCCTCATTGAAGACGAAGATGCGGCTCTTGAAACCTCCGAGCGCGTTTGGTGCCTTGTAAGTTGCACCATCATCGAGCGCTATCTCAAAGCTGCAGTTTGGCGGCAGATCTTCGTGATGTTTGCCCGCCTCAAGACAGGCAAATACCCTAGACAAAGTGCTTTTGCCGGATCCATTGAAACCGTAAACAAGATTATATCGGCGGAATGGTGGGATGTTTTCCCGTGCAGCCTTGTCGGCCAGAATGCCGACGCCGCTCAGCGTCTTTATCGTTGCAATTGTAGCCATAGCCCCCAGCACATTCTAAGCCAATAACTGCTCCTCGCGTTTGAGAATACCAAAGTGCTTCGCAGTTGAAATCCCCCCTTGCTGCACACTCACATTAGCCATGTTGTCTGGTTACGCCCAGGAGCTTCAAGTCGGAGCGGCAAGGGCGACCAATTTCGAGCGATCATTGAAGCGTGCCAAAGGCTACAAACGAGATCGAGAGTCGAATGGCCGCTTGGTCGATCTCCCGGCCACGACCGGACAGTCCGCTTCCGGCGCATAACCTTCCGCAGCCACTTTCCGCTCGCGACACATCACCCCCGCTTCTTCCATCGAACACTCACCTCGGTGTCATCCGTGCGAGTCGCCCTAAATCAGCACCCTTATTTTTAACATATCAGAATATAATAAATAAAGAAACATTTTGTTTACCATTCCGCTGGATCTTCCCCAGTGACGGCGCGGGTATGCCTCGCTGTCCTTTTCATGACGAAACAGTAACCAGCTCATCCAGGGAGATATCGGATGCGCATGTCAGACGAACAGTCTTGTCCCATCGACAGACTCAAACCTTATGGCAATAATGCCCGCACCCATTCCAAGAAGCAGATTGCGCAGATCGCCGAGAGCATCCGGCGGTTCGGGTTTTGCAATCCAGTGCTGGTTTCCGATGACAACATGATTGTGGCGGGCCACGGTCGGGTGGAGGCGGCGCGGTTGATTGGGATGGTGGAGGTGCCGGTCAGGCGGCTGTCGCATCTCAGCCGCGACGAGATCCGCGCCTATATCCTGGCCGACAATCGCCTTGCGGAGAACGCCGGCTGGGATCGGGAGATCCTGGCGATCGAGATGCAGGGGCTGGCCGAGCTCGACTTCGACCTCGAACTTCTCGGCTTCACCATGACAGAGATCGATCTTGCGATCGACGGGATAGGTGATAAGCCCGAAGGCCCCGATCCGGTGCACGACAAGGTGGAGCCGGTGCGGGAAGGACCGCCGGTGACACGGCACGGCGATCTCTGGACGCTCGGGAACCACAGGCTGCTCTGCAGCGATGCGAGGTCGAAGGAAGCGGTGGCCCGGCTTTGCTGCGGCCGGCAGGCAGCACTGCTCTTTACCGATCCACCCTACAACGTGCCGATTGCCGGCCATGTCAGCGGCCTTGGCAAGGTGCAGCACCGCGAGTTCATTCTGGCCTCGGGTGAGATGGATGAGGCGAGTTTCGCCGCCTTCCTGAAGGATGCGCTGGGTGCGGCGGCGTCATGCCTGAAGGATGGGGCCATCGCCTATGTCTGCATGGACTGGCGGCATATGGGCGAACTTCTCGCTGCGGGGCTTGCGGTCTTCGATGCGTTCAAGAACCTCTGCGTCTGGAACAAGACCAATGGCGGCATGGGCACCTTCTATCGCTCGAAGCACGAACTGGTCTTCGTGTTCAAGAAGGGGACGGCCCCGCATGTGAACAATTTCGGGCTTGGGGATGGCGGGCGCTACCGCACCAATGTCTGGGATTATCCCGGGATCAGCTCGCTTGGCGCCTCCCGCGAGGAAGAGATTGCCATGCATCCGACGGTGAAGCCGGTGGCGCTGGTGGCGGATGCGCTGCGCGATTGCTCGAAGCGGGGAGATCTGGTGCTGGATACGTTCGGCGGCTCCGGTTCCACGTTGATCGCCGCGGATTTGACCGGGCGCAAGGCGCGGCTGATCGAGCTCGATCCCGTCTATTGCGACACGATCATCCGCCGCTTCGAGCGGGTGACAGGGGAAGAGGGCGTGCTTGCGGAAACGGGCCAGCGCTTTGCCGCCCTTGCAGAGGCCCGCAAAGCCGAACGGCAAGGGGAGGCGGCGTGATGGCAAGGTCGAAAGACGGGCACCGTACGCCGGGCAAGCCGCCGGAACCGCTGCCGCCGGCGATGGAGATGACTCCGCTGCATTCGGCCCTGCTCGAGGATCTCTCGACCAAGGTCCGGGTCAAGCTGGATGGCGCCGAGCAATGGGTGAGCAAGGAGGCGCTCGCCATGAAGAAGCTGACCAGCATGGCGCTTGGTGGCAACAGCCATGCAATGTCGCGGCTGTTGCGGGAGGCGAACCGGGCGCACGTTATCCGGCAGGGCCAGATCGCCAGACGCGCCGAGATCGGCAAGCGATGGAAGGCAGCCCAGCAGGCTGAACTCGATGCGTTGAAGGCGAGCGGCCAGGATACGCGGCTGGTGTTGCCGCATCCTGATGATATCGATCTTCTCTCCGATAACGGATACAGGGTCACCGGGCCCCTCGATATCGAAGGCCTGAAGATTGTCGAGAATGCGTGCGCCATGCGGGATGCAGCATTGGTTCAAGCCGCACTCGAAGACCGTCTTGGCCCCGAACCCGGTGATCTCGAAGGCGTCAGGAACGAGCGGGGCACATCGGCCTACTGCGTGATGATGTTCTACAATTCGAACCTGCCAGTGCGGTTCCGGCTCGCCGATACCATGCTCCACCAGCGCCTCATGCACTTTGAGGGCATGAGCAAGCGGGTTCTGCTGAAGCGGAGCCATCAAGCATGGAAGGCGGCCGGGCGGCGGGTGCCACGTGGCTTCCGCTTTCCGACGGCGGATCGCTTCATCCCGTTCTTCGAGCGATTGCAGAAACTGACGATAGAGGAGTTGAAGCGCGAAAGGGACGGCCTTCCATCGAGCCTGGACGAACTCGCCGAGGAGATGCGGGACATCTTCGCGGTGCTTCGCCCGGCGCGCTGAAAAGGGGAGCATATGTGCATTTGACTTCCAGCCTGTAGCAAGCATTGCTGGCGTCAGGCGGCGGGTGAGCGAGCCCTTGCTGCGGAAGCCTGCGGATTGCGGGCTTTGGCTGGTGCAAGGCCCGGTTGGCGGGCCTTCCTTGACAAAGGGAGATGCACCATGGATGTCAAATCACTCGAATCCTCTGAATCCACGGCAAAACCGGAACGGCGCAAGCGCGCAAAGACCGCCTCACCGAAGCCGGTGGCCAAAAAGCAGCAGCTTCTGGACCTCATTGCCCGGCCGGGCGGAGTGAGGATCGGCACACTCACGGAAAAGCTCGGCTGGCAGAAGCACACGGTGCGGGCAGCGCTGTCCGGTCTGCGCAAGGAAGGCCATGTGGTGCTCGCCTCGAAGGTGCCGAAGACCGGCGAGACGCTTTACCGGCTGATGAATGCAGGTTCTGTCGAAACGCCCGCCGGAGACGGGGCATGAAGGCGCGGCGCAGCAACGGGCAATTCGTCCGCGATCCCGTGAAAGACTTGCCGGACCGGGAGACCTGCGTGATCTGGTGGAGGGCGGAGACGGGGTCTTCGCCACCGCTTTACGCCTCTGTCGAGTTCCTGCGCAAGGTGATGGCGCATGAGGCGCAGGTGAAGGCGTCCGGCGGCCATTCAACGGCGGTCAGAAACGCGCTTAAAGCTGCCTTGAAAGTGGAAGCAAAGGCCGCTCCATCCCGTTCGGGACCCTCGGCAAAGCCGGCTCGCCCGACTGCTGCGACGCTCAAACCCGGGGATATTCTGGTGCGCGAATGGGAGGGCCGCACCTACCGCGTCGCGGTCTCCGCTGACGGCTTCGAGATGGAGGGTCGGGTCTTTGCCTTGCTCTCGGCGGTGGCCAACCACATAACCGGCTCCACCTGGTCTGGCCCGCGCTTCTTCGGGTTGGCGCCACGATGAAGACGGTTCGCTGCGCGATCTATACCCGCAAGTCGTCGGAGGAGGGATTGGCACAGGCGTTCAACTCGCTGGATGCCCAGCGCGAGGCCTGCGCATCCTTCATCGCCAGCCAGAAGCATGAGGGCTGGGTGCTGGTGCCCGACCACTATGATGACGGCGGCATCTCCGGCGGCACGCTGGACCGGCCGGGGCTGCAGCGGATGATGCAGCATCTGGACGAGGGACGGATCGACCAGATCGTCGTCTACAAGATCGATCGGCTCACCCGCTCGCTTGCCGACTTCGCCAAGCTGGTGGAGCGGCTGGAACGGGCAGGCGCCTCCTTCGTCTCCGTCACGCAATCCTTCAACACCGCAACCAGCATGGGGCGCCTCACGCTGAATGTGCTCTTGTCCTTTGCCCAGTTCGAACGGGAGGTGACGGCCGAGCGCATCCGCGACAAGCTTGCAGCCTCGAAGCGGAAGGGCCTGTGGATGGGCGGCGCGGTGCCGCTCGGCTATGCCAAGGACGAGCGGTCGCTGAAGATCGTTGCTGCGGAGGCAGAGACGGTGAAGAGACTCTATGCGCTCTACCTGGAGGAGGGGTCATTGCTGGCGGTCAAGGCACGGGCATGGGCGCTTGGGCTTTCGAGCCGGGAGCGGGCGGGAAAGACCGCCTTGCTCGGTTCCACCCATATCCACTATATCCTCACCAACCCTACCTATGCCGGAATGATCCGCCATCGCGGCAAGACCTTTGCCGGTCATCACCCCCCAATCATCGACCCTGAACTGTTCAATCAGGTGCAGGAGAAGCTGAAGGCGGCAGGGGCGTTTGAACGGGGGCCGAGGGGTAGGCCGCCCCGTCTGGCTCCGCTGGCCGGCAAGCTGTTCGACGAGACGGGCGACCGCTTTACACCGACGCACAGCACAGCAAAGGGCAGGCGGATCACCTATTACATCTCGTCGCGGCTGTTGAAGGCGGGCAAGCTCGAACGCTCGGCCCCAGATCGCGGCTGGCGCCTGCCGGCGCGGAAGTTGGAAGAGGTGCTGGCCGGCGCGATCGCGGCGCATTTGACCGGCTCAATGCCTGGCCTTCTCATCTCCAATGCAACTGCGCCGGAGATCGCGATGGCCAGCGAACGGCTGCAGCCATTCCGGTCGCCGCTCGGCGGGGAAGGTATCACGGCGATGCTGTGCCTCTTGCACCGGGCCGATCTCTCATCCGGCGAGGCCCGGCTTCGGCTGGACTGCAAAAGGCTGGCTACGCTGCTTGCCCTTCCGGAGGATCGCATCGCGGGCGATTGCCTTACCCTCACCACCCCCTTCCACGCCCGCAAGCGCGGGCAGGAAACGCAGCTGGTGATCGGCACCGATCCGCCGGGCAGACAGGACCCGATCCTCATCCGCAACATCGCGCGGGCGCAGGCCATCTACACCGAGCTGAAGCGCGGCAGAAGCTTTGCCGGGATCGCCCGCGCCGAGCAGCTCTCGGTGCGCCGTATCATGCAGATCCTCGATCTCGCCTTCCTGTCACCGGGAATCGTCCGGCAGATCCTTGCGGGGAAACAGCCGCTGGCGCTGACCACCAAATGGTTCCTCACCCATTCCCTGCCATCCGACTGGCGGGCACAGCAGCGCATCGTGGATGACCTTTGAGGCTCAGCTGAACACCCGGCACCATCAGGACTGATCCCCGTCTCGCAAACTGTCATACCGGAAAAGCCCCGCCAAGACGTCCGGCGGCCTTCGGCGGCATTGCGGCGGCCAATCCGGTCTTGCAGGCGGAAACAGCCGGCCAAGTGCCTGAAAACACGGCACGAATTTACCAAGACTGTGAATTTTGTGAATGCAGGCAGAAGATTGGCTGGGGAACCTGGATTCGAACCAAGATTAACGGAGTCAGAGTCCTTAGCCTATCGTTGAAAATAAGTCGCTTTTTCCCCGAAAAGAGGAAAAAGCACCCATGAGAAATCAATTAGTTACATTAATTCTTCCGACCGGATTTCCACCCCCTGAAACGGAAAAAGCCGCCCCGGCTGGACCCCGGAACGGCTTTGCAATTGAATATCATTGCAGCGATATCGAAAACATAGATAGCACGGATGCACGCCCGGATGCAAGAATCGGCGGTGTCGTATGAGCATCCATGCTATTGCGCGCACCCTGGGCGGTGACGTCTCGGGCCGGAACAGTGTGCTTTGCCCTGGTCCAGGTCATTCACTTGCGGATCGCTCATTGCACGTCACGTTTTCCGGTGGCGGCTTTACCGTGCATTCTCATGCGGGCGACGACTGGAAAGCCTGCAAAGATTACGTTCAGAAGCTATTGCATGGCGTCAATGTTGCCTTGAGTGATGCACCTGAGGAAGACGACGCAAAGCGTACTGACAAGGCGCTTGCGATCTGGAATTCCGCTTTGCCGATCCGCGGAACGCCGGCGGAAACCTATCTAGCCGCGCGCCATCTTTCGTATTCCGGCGAAGCGCTGAGATGGCACCCGTTTTGCCCGTTTGGCCGGGGTGTCTTCATTGGTTGCATGGTTGCGCTTGTCTGCAACGTGTTGACCGGAGCGCCGCAGGCCATACATCGCACCGCTATCGGATGGGACGGGCGAAAACTCTCTCAACACGGCTCAAATGGAAGAATGGCGCTCGGGCCGCTCAAAAATGGTGCGGTGAAGCTCATGCAGCCGATCGCCGGCAAGCTCGGGATAGGCGAGGGGATCGAAACCGCCCTTTCTCTTCACGTTATGGGCGGAATCCCGGTTTGGTCGCTCCTTAGTGCGCCCGGCATTCGTTCGTTCCCGGCCATGCCAGAGATAAAGACCCTTTACATAGCCGCAGATAACGACCGATCGGGAACCGGCATCGACGCCGCCCGGGCTGCAGCGCAACGGCGTTCGCCGCCCTTGGAAACATTCATTGCGTCACCGAAGAACGTGGGCACGGATTTGAACGACATGCTTATGGGTGGCCACCATGCTTAGCATTCCCGGCCTAAATGTTGAGAAGTTCGAATCCGACGCCACGTTTGAAACAGTGCTGCATGACGCACGTTGCGTTGCGTATGATGACACTGCGGGCATAACCCGAATATGCGCCGCGACGGCCACACTTTCACCGATTGAGAAAGAGCAGGTGTTGCAGGAACTGCGGCGCAACACCGGCCTTCCTATCAAGACCCTTCGCCAGCAAGTCGAAACCGGTGAAAGCCGTAACGAGCCGGATCAACTGGAACTCGCCCACAAGACAATTGCCGCAGTGGGGGCGGGGAACATCCTTCACGTCAACCAGTTCACCTGGAAATTTCTATCGTCTGGCGTCTGGCAACGTTGTGATGACCGTGAAGTTAAGCAGGATGTTCAAGCGACGCTTGTCCGTGAAGGGGTGGCCGTTACCTCCATGCGGGTGAACGGTGTCGCTGAAGTCTTGAAGAATGAGATTTTCAAGCCCCGGCACGAATTCAATCTCGGAAATCCGGAATCGGTCAACTGCACCAATTGTGAGCTTGAGCTTATAAACGGGCAGTGGTTTCCGCATGTTCATCGACGGGATTTGTACCGGACCACGCAAATTCCTGTCCGCTTCGACCCGGGCGCTTCCGCACCTATTTTCCTTCAGTTCCTCGACGACATTTTCCGCGACGATCCGGACAAGGATGCAAAGAAAGCCGTCGTGTTGGAAATGATGGGTTATTCCCTCATGAGTCATTCGAACCGGGAAAAGTTTGTGCTGCTTATCGGGGCAGGTGCAAACGGGAAATCCGTCCTGCTTTCCACGCTTGCGGCGCTGTTGGGCTCAATCAACGTGGTAGGCGTGCAGCCGAGCAATTTCGACAGTAACTTCCAGATGGGCCACTTAGACCTAAAGTTAGCTAACATCGTTACGGAACTTAAGCAGGGCGAGACGATCGCGGACTCCAAGCTGAAGGCCATCACCAGCGGGGAACTCATGACCGTTGAACACAAGAATAAGGACCCGTTCGATATTCGGCCCTTCGCTACATGTTGGTTCGGCACAAATCACATGCCACATACGCGCGATTATTCCGATGCGTTCTTTCGGCGTGCAATAGTTGTGACGTTTAACAGGGTGTTCAAGCCGCATGAGCAAGACCCTGATTTGAAGCGGAAGATTGCGGACGAACTCCCTGGCATCTTGAATCTCGCCCTCATTGCCTACGCCAACGTAGTTGCGCGGAA
The DNA here is from genome assembly GCF_056313605.1 of Gellertiella sp. DMC107. NCBI lineage: Bacteria > Pseudomonadati > Pseudomonadota > Alphaproteobacteria > Hyphomicrobiales > Rhizobiaceae > Gellertiella > Gellertiella sp. DMC107. The sequence goes on from NZ_JBQUZZ010000002.1 coordinate 939,579, forward strand.
TGGCTTCAGCATTCCTCAATCCTCCATCGATGCACAACGTAAATGGCAGACGGAAGCGAACCAGGTGGCGCAGTTCGTCGAAGAAAGATGCAATGTGCGACCCGATGCTAGGTCAACGATTGAAGGCTTGTATATGGCCTATCAGGATTGGGCGCGCGGCTCGGGCATTCGACAGGTGTTGGGCAAGCTGCACTTTGGCGACCGTCTAGAACAGTTGGGGTATGCGCGCGTGAAGGGAACAGGTGGAACCCGTCTAATATCTGGATTGTCCACCGTGCCACACTATTCACCGTGAGTGGCGAGAGTGGCGACCCTTAAACAGTGGCGAGAGTGGCGAGTTTTTGAATACCTAATGCGTTAGAAAACAACACCGTGAACAAACGTTCCATTTTGTTGTGTGTACGCAATAGGAAGGATGTTCCGAAATCCCGCCACTCTCGCCACTCATGGCGATACGCGTTGAACATTAGCGCTCAATAAAATCGCTCATAGCTGACACGCTGCGGACCGGCCCCCCAGTTAATTTTTCGCTGATGCACCGTCGGGACAGATTCAGTGGAATGAATGTTCCGTCAATGAAACGTACATTCCGAAATTATGCATTCACGGTGATTTTCGGAGCCGAACGCCTGGCCCCTGGCCTTCCGTTTCGTCGATGAATTCGACGCCGCCTAACTCTAGAGCCACACGCAAGGAATTGAGATTGCTAGCGGTCGGCGTGCGTTTTCCCGCTTCGAAATTCGCGATTGTTGCCTTTGAGACCAGAGACCACTTCGTCAGAGTATCCTGCGACCATCCGAGAAGCGCCCGCGCAGCGCGGCATTGTGCGGCAGACATTGACATAAATTACATCACCTTACACTTTTATGTTGACGGGATCAATTTTATAAAATTATATCATTAGTGTTAAGAGACTTCAACAATGACAGAGGGTCATGATGACCGATACCAGCTATATGCCGATCGAAAATGCTTTTCAGCGCTTCCTTGCGGATGGGCGCGCTCGAACGGCTGATGAAATAGAAGAGATGCGCAGCGTGTTCTTTTCGGGTGCATCGGCTGTAATGGGCACGCTGAGAAAGAGCGAACTCTCTTCTGAGACGGTTTTCGAAGAGCTAGTGGACTTTTGCACGCGGCGGCGCTGCGGCAGTCCGATTTAATCAACATATGGTACTATGGAGTGATTCTGCGCGCTATTAATAGACGTGTACGCGTCAAAGGGGTTTCTGATGGCTGAAGATTCGGGCGGTTTGCTGGTTGAAATCGGGGTGACACAAGCCCGAATGGAGCGTGAGCTTGCGAAGCTGATCAAGAGCGCTGGCGACTCTGCGACCCAAATGGAAAAGTCGTTCACTGCGGCGAATGCCAACATTGGCAAAAACGCGACCAATGCATTTAGCAGCATTAGCCGCGGATCCGGTGCAGCTGCCCCCGCTGTTCGCGATCTTTCCGGGTATACCGCCAACTTAGGCGCTAACTTGAATGATATCGCCGTGCAGCTTGCCGGTGGGCAGTCGCCGTTTCAAATCATGCTCCAGCAGGGAACGCAAATCGGGCAGATCGCTACGCAAGCAGGCGTCGGCATAAAGGGGATGGGGTCTATCCTGGCGGGCGCTTTCGCTTCCGTGATTAGCCCCGTCAATCTTCTCACGTTCTCGCTAATCGGTCTCGGCGGCTATGCCGTGCAGTATTTTTCCGACGTCATAGCGGGCGGCGGTGAATCTAACTCGACCCTTGAGAAGCAACAGGAGCTTGTCCAACAGGTGGTAAAAGCCTGGGGGGATGCTACACCCGCCCTCAAGGCATATTACGACGCCCTCGAGCGTGCCCGCCAAGCGCAAGACCTGATTAGCGCAACGGATATCGTTGCGAAGCAGCAGTTTGACGAGGTGAGGGGGAGCGTCGAAGCGCTGGACCTGCAGCTTACGGACCTGCTGCTTGAATTGGATCGTGTCGGGGAAAACCCGGAAAAGATCCGCGCTGTCTCCGAGTCCTTCGAAACCCTAAGGGTAAAAATGGCCGACGGAACCGCTACCGCTGCGGATCTCCAGGCGGTGCAAGATGCGCTTTCCGCAACGATGGACGCTGGCGCGCCGATTGTCGCTGAATTCGCCGGGCAAGTCGGTGTCCTCGCATCGTCCCTGGTAAACGCTGCTACAGCGGCAAGAAAGGCGCGCGATGACCTCCAGGCGCTGACGGGCAAATTCCCTTCTCACGGTTCGGGGCAGGGCGGCTTGCTGTCCGGCGCAGATATGACGATTCAGGGAAGCAGTGACCCTTCATTGCCCTACAATGGTCCAGCGCCTCAATCGCGCCCGCCTGTCGAACTGGAAGGGATGAATTGGCTTTCCAAGGGCGGCGGTGGAAGCAAGGCGACGAAGTCGAACCCGTATCAACAGGAAATCGAAAGCATCCGCGCCCGAACGGAAGCCCTTCGCGCCACGACCGAAGCGCAAGCTGCAGTTAACCCGCTGATCAACGATTACGGCTTTGCGATGGAGAAGGCAAAGACCGAAGCGCAATTGTTGTCCGAAGCGCAGAAAGCCGGGATCGCGATCACGCCGCAGTTGCGGGAACAGGTCGCGTCGCTGGCGACGCAATACGCCCAAGCGTCTGTGGATGCAAAGCGTCTGGCGGAAGAGCAAGGCAACATCAAAAAGCGCGCTCAAGAATGGATGTCCTTGGAAAAGGACGTCATGGGCGGCTTTATCAAGGATCTTCGCGACGGCAAAAGCGGGATGGAAGCCCTTAGCAATGCCTTGAACAAGGTCGCCGACAAGCTTCTTGATATGGCGATCAACGACATTTTCGCACCGTCGGGCGGCGGTGGGGGCGGACTGTTAGGCGGCAGTCTTCTAAGTGGTGTCGGAAAACTTCTCGGGTTCTCGAGCGGCACCAGCAACACGGGCGGACGGCGCGGCGAACCGCGCGGTATTGTTCACGGGCAAGAGGCGGTCATTCCGCTTCCGGCTGGCGGTAAAGTCCCGGTCCAGATCAACACGCCGACCGTCGCGACCGGCACGCCGAACCGCGAAGAAATCACCGTGAGCCTGCAGGCGGACCCGGGGTTGATTGCCAATATCGCAGATCAGCGCATTCAAACGGCGGGCGGGACGATTGTTCGCGTCGCCGTAAGTCAAAGCATGAGGCAGGTTAAGGAAGCCATGCCCGGGCTAATGACCGACGCTCAATCTCGATCTTTGTAATTGAGCGCCGATTGCAGGCGGTCCTTCCTGTCTTGGATATTCTTAAGTTCCTGTTCAAGTCGCTCAAAAATTGGCCAAGCTTTCTCGCCGCGCGGATGCGTCTGAATGATTTCAGCGAGTTGTTTCATGGCTTTGCGTATTTGCGCTTCGGTGACTTTCATAGCGCTCTCCGGTTTTCCACATTCTCCTCCACGATCAACAAATATGCCGCCGAAAAGTTCTTGCGTTTTCTTCTCGATTAAATCAGTATCGTGAAAACAGAACGAGGTTTCAAAATGGACGATACCGTAAAGCTTAACACAAACGCCGCGTGCCGCGTCATCGGAATCGATCCCGACCGGCTAAATGAAAATGTCTCTGCTGGCCGCATGCCGTGCCTTCCCAAAACTATCCGGGGTCGTTCACGATCGTTCACCCAAGATGATTTGCTTACCCTGTGGCTGTTTCGTTCTTTGTTGGACAGGAAGATTCACGCAAAGAATGCGGGTTATTTGGCCTGCGAGATTGCAGGCAAGGCGCGTTCTAACCCTGAAGCGGAATTCATATCGATCGTTGAAACGGTCATCGGCTCACGTTCCGTGTATGTTTATGACGATGTCTTCGACCGTGACGAATTTGAACAACGCCGCTTCGGCGCACCCGTTCATGATGTAATGAACTTTAACATAAAGCTCATACGCGAAATCATCGCCGCCCGAGTGAAAGAAGAGATGGAGTCGGACCAATGAAGATCGAAAAAGAACTTTCGGAAGCCGCGCAGTACGTCACGGGCGGGAGCCTGGAAAAGCTGCCTTTGGATAGGCTTTACTGGTTCATGACCGTTACCAAGGGGATGGCCGACCTTGCCGAGACGGAAATGAAACGGCGCGGTGCGTATCCCTTCCCGGCCCATCGAAATATGACTTTCCGTTAGAAGTGGTGCCACGGGTGAACTTTTACGGAAAAGTTCTTGCAATATCTTCTCGAACAAGGATCAAAAACGATGCTGAAACTTCACGAACTGATCGAAAAGCGAACCGCAACCGTGGCACGTATGAACGACGCACACACCAACGATAACAACGAAGCTTTCGCGGCGGCAGAAACCGAGCTTCGTTCGATCGATGCGCAGATCACCCGCGCCCGTGCCATCGAAGCCGCGGAGCGCGCTGAAGTCGGTCGCCCCGTTCACGGTGACGTGCATCTTGAAAACGAGATGCGCAGCTATTCGCTTGCTGCGGCAATCAGCGGGGCGCTGAGTGGTCGCCTTACTGGTCGCGAAGCGGAGATTGACCAGGAACTGAAGCGCGGTCGCGAGTCCCGCTCGGGCGCTGGTATTCATATCGCGGTGCCTACCGACATTCTTCTCGGTATCGAACAGCGCACCGGGCAGACGGTGAGCAGCGCCGTTGCAGGCGGCTTGACGGTCGGCACCCAAATTGCAGCGATTGCCGATCGGTTCCGGCCCGCTCTCAAGGTTGAAGCTATGGGCGCAACCGTTCTGCGGGGCCTTACGAGCTTTCTTGACCTTCCGAATCTGGGTGCCAGCGGTTCAGCTACCTGGGTCGGTGAAAACCAGAACGCGACGCGGTCCGCCGCTAGCTTCGGTTCCGTGTCCATGGGTCCGAAGACCGTGACCGCCGAATATCAGATGTCGCGCCGGCTGATGCTTCAGAATGGTCCGGCAATCGAGTCTTTGCTCCGGCGCGATCTCGGCTTCCTGCTGGCGCAGGCGCTCGATAGCGCAGCGATCAACGGGAACGGTGTTCTTGCCCCTCTCGGGATTCTCAATACCGCAGGCGTAACAAAGGTGGCGAATGGTGCGGCAAATCCGCTTGCTACCGAATACGGTTCGCTTTCCGCCGATATGATGATGGAACTCGAGCTTGATGACGTAACGGGCACGTCCGCTTTCCTCACCAACCCTACGGTAATGAACGCCGTGCGGAAACAGGTGGACGCCAACGAACACGTTATTTCGATGGCCGAACTGTTCCACAATCAGCGCGTGGAAGTGACGAACCAGGTTCCGAAAAACATCGGCACCGGCGGAAACAAGTCTGCATTGATCTATGGGCAGTGGGCCGAACTGTACGTCGGCTATTGGAGTGCGGTTGATCTGCTGATCAATCCCTATCACCCCGACGTCGCGTCGAACGGTGGTTCACTTCTCCATGCGTTCCTCGACGCTGACGTGGCAGTCCGCCACCCGTCGGCCTTTGTGTATGCAGAGGTGTAAAATGATCGAGAAACGCGCCTTCACTGAAGTTCGTTCGACCGGTCGGCAAATCACCGGCTACGCCGCCACGTTCAACAGTGAGGCGCGTATCGGATCGTTCGTCGAGGTCATTGCTCCGGGCGCGTTTTCGGGCGCGCTCGGTGGCGACATTCTGGCACTTGCAGACCATGACCCGGCTCGGGTGTTGGGGCGCACACGCTCCGGCACTCTCCGGCTGTCCGAAGACGCTCGAGGGCTGGCGTTCTCACTTGACCTTCCGGACACACAAGCCGGGCGGGATGTTCTGGCACTTGCGGAGCGCGGCGACCTGGGCGGAATGTCGTTCGGCTTCACCGTGCCGAAGGGCGGCGAGACGTGGCAGGGCGAACGCCGCACCCTACGCAACATCGCACTCAAGGAAATATCAGTCGTGAGCGCCTGGCCGGCCTACTCGGACACTGAGATTGCGCTTCGCGCCCGTTTCAATGCGTCCGATGCCGAACGCCGCCGCCGCGCACTTATTCTTGCAGAGGTTTTCAAATGCGCCTGATCGACAATCTTGCACGTATGGCCGGTTACGAAAAGCGATCGATGCCACAAAATCCGTCGGTGGTCGCCCGTATGCCTGGACTCGCATTTCCCGCGGGCTTTTCGCTTCATGCCGCCGAGAACATTAGCGCGGTGCTGGCATGTGTGAACGCTATCGCCACGGCTTTGGCATATGTCCCTGTCGGCGTTTATCGGCGGGAAGGGAGCGACCGGCTTGAAGCCCCTTCGCATCCGTTGGGCCGTCTTGTTCGCACGGGCGTAAGCGGCCTGACGTGGCCGGAATTCGTTGAACATTTGGTTGCATCAACGCTTCTCACCGGGAACGGCCTCGCCGTCATCGAGCGCGGCGGAAACGGTCAGCTTGCGAGTTTCAAATATGTGCCCTGGGCGCGCGTTGGCGTTGTCGAACTGACAAGCGGCAATATGGCATATGATGTTTCCGACGAACGGGGGAAGGTCACCCGCTATCTCTCAAACGAGGTTGTCCACCTTCGCGACCGCACCGACGACGGAAGAATCGGGCGCTCCCGACTGTCACGCGCTGCCGAGACGGTGGAAAGCGTCATGGCCGCAAACACCCACGCCAAAGCATTTCTCAATAATGGTGCTTCTCCTTCAGGTGTTTTCGAGCATCCCCAAAAGTTGGGTCAGGAAGCGTATAACAAGCTGAAACAGTCTCTCGCCGATCATCAGGGGGCGACCAACGCCGGCAAAACGATTATCCTTGAGGAAGGGATGCAGTGGAAGGCGTCGCAGATCAGCCCCGAAGATGCGGAACTGCTCGAAACCCGCCGTTACGGCGTCGAAGAAATCGCCCGCATTTATGAAGTCCCGCCCCCTATCATCGGCGATTACACGCATAACACCTTCACCAACAGCGAGACGGCAGGCCGGTGGTTTGCGATGTTCACCCTGGCACCCTGGGCGCGGAAGATCGAAGCGGCCTTTGCCGCAACGGTTCTCGGATCAAGCTTCGAAATGGAATTCGACCTATCGGGGTTCCTTCGCGGTGATCCCCAAACCCGTTGGGCTTCGTATAAGATCGCGCTCGAAACGGGCGTTCTTGATGCGGATGAAGTCCGAGTCCTGGAAGGCTGGAACCCGCGCAACACCAACAACGGACAGGTGTGAGCCATGGGACGCAAGGTGGCGCAATACTCGCGGGCCGATATCTCTCGAGCGATCCAAGGCGCTAAGGACGGGGGTATCAACGTCGGTAGAATCGAGATCGAAGGGCCGAAAATCGTTATATTTGCACAAGATGCAGTTCCGGAACCGAAGTCAGACTTAGAAAAGTGGCGGGTGCAGAGAGATGCGCGTAAGGCTCAAGGGGTTAAACAGCAAAACCAAAACGCTAGCGAGCGGTGAAAAGCGAACTTATTGGTACGCTTGGAAGGGTGGCCCGCCCTTGCCCGGTAAGCCTGGCGATCCCGAATTCATGGCGGCGTACAACGAGGCGGTTGCGCGCAAAATCGCGCCGAAGGCTGGCACCCTGCAAAGCGTGATCAACGGGTTTCAAATCAGCACCGATTGGGATGATTTGGCTGATCGCACAAAGAAAGACTATGCAAAGCTTATAAAGATCATTGAAACGGAGTTTGGTGACTTTCCGATTTCAGCGCTTGGTGATCGCGACGCTAGAGGTATTTTCCTAGCGTGGCGCGACGAGCGCGCCAGAGCATCGCGCCGTCAGGCAGACTATGGGTGGCAAGTCTTTGCGCGGATTCTCTCCTGGGCGCTGGGCCGTGGGCTAATTCCGGCGAACCCCTGCGAAAGGGGTGGCAGGGTATATCGCGGCACACGCGCGGACAAAATTTGGACCGTGGATGATGAAAGTGCGTTTCTTGCATCTGCACCGCCGCATCTACACTTGCCGCTAATCCTCGCACTATGGACCGGGCAGCGCCAAGGTGATCTTCTTCGCCTTTCATGGACGCAATATGACGGGAAGGTTATTCGGCTTCAGCAGGGCAAGACCGGTGCACGCGTCACGGTGCCGGTAGGTGAGCCGCTGAAACTCAGACTTGATGCTATGAAGCGAAAAGAGGGAAACATTCTGGTGACCATGGAAGGTAAGCCATGGACTGAGGACGGGTTTAGAGCTTCGTGGCAGAAAGCATTCAAAAGGGCAGGCCTATCGGGGATCACGTTCAACGACACGCGCGGAACAGCAGTTACACGTTTGGCCTTGGCGGAATGTACCGAAGCGGAGATTGCAACTATCACCGGCCATAGCCTTCGCGACGTTCGATCAATCCTTGATGCTCACTACCTGCACCGAGATCAACGCTTGGCGGAATCAGCAATTCGCAAGCTTGAGGCGTACGAAAAGAAAACAAAAACTCCCGACTGACCTCCCGACCGTATCGGGATGTTCCAATCATAAACCGGAAAAAGCGCTTAGAAAACAATTGGCTGGGGAACCTGGATTCGAACCAAGATTAACGGAGTCAGAGTCCGTCGTTCTACCATTGAACTATTCCCCAGCAGTGCGAGCGATGTTCGCCGCTGGTGTGGCGGGCTTATAACCAAAAGATTTGCGGATGCAAAGGGCTGATTTCAAAAAAATCCGGAATTTTGTTCCGCCGCCCGATCTGGGGGCCGCATCGGTGGAGGGTATCGGATGCAGGGGCCAGCAGGCGCGCCAGTGAGTGCGGGGGGCTTTTGGCGGGGTGGTCCGGGAGCGGAAAAAACAATTTGGAGAAGAAGGCGCAGGCTGTTATCCTTGATATCAACGAAACTATTGGACCGCCTGCGGCATGCCTCCCGTGAAGGCCTTGCGCGGCGGAGGGTAAATCGACGTGGAAAACCCCGAGAGCGGCGCTAAAACGCCACCGTCCGGGGCGTCTGAAGCGGGCCGCAAGACCGGAAAATCGACCCGGCGCGGCAAACGGCGGCGGAATGGGGCACCCCATGCCGCGCCCGTGGCCATACCCGCAGGCCAGGCAGGCGCTCCGCCTGCCGCAGGACGCCCAGCCGAAGCCGGAGAGGCGAAAACTTCGCGCAAGCGAAAGCGCCGCCGCGCGCGTGCCGACAAATCCGTTGCAAGGACCGAGGGAAACACCGCGCCGCAGACCGTCGCGCCGCCCGAAGTGAAGCCGTCAACACAGCCGTCGGCCGGCGATGACAATCCTTCGAAAGCCCGCCGGGGACGCCGCAAGAACCGCAACAAGCGGGGACTGCAGGGCAGGCCCATGCCGCCGGCCCAGGCACCGGCTCCGGTGGACAACCGGCCCGAACAGGCCGATTCCCGTAAACATGCGCCCGCGTCGGCGCCGCAGCGCTTCCAGGAGCGGCACAGTCTCCGGCCGCGGGACGAGGATCTGTATGCGGCGCTCGACCTCGGCACCAACAATTGCCGTCTTCTGGTCGCCCAGCCGGGCAGACCCGGACAGTTCCGCGTCATCGATGCCTTCTCGCGCATCGTGCGTCTGGGGGAGGGCCTTGCCGCCAGCGGCCGCCTCTCCGAGGAAGCCATGGACCGGGCCGTCGAGGCGCTGCGCATCTGCGCGGCGAAAATCCGTAACCGCGATATCCGGCGGATGCGGCTGATCGCCACCGAAGCCTGCCGCGCCGCAACCAATGGTGAAGCCTTCCTGGAGCGCGTCACGGCCGAAACCGGACTGGAACTTGAAATCATCAACCGCGAAACGGAGGCACGTCTGGCTGTTTCCGGCTGTTCGTCGCTGGTCGGGCGCGAGGCGCGGTCCGTGGTCCTGTTCGATATTGGCGGCGGCTCGTCCGAAATCGCGGTTCTCGATATCAATGGCCAGCGCTCCAGCAGGCTTGCCCACCACATCACCCACTGGACATCGCTGCCCGTCGGCGTGGTCACGCTGTCCGAACGTCATGGCGGGCAGGATGTCACGCCGGATGTCTTCGCGGCCATGGTCGATGAAGTGGAGGGCATGCTCGCCCGGTTCGATTGTCCGCCGATGCGTTCCCGCGGCGATGGCTTCTACCTGATCGGGACATCCGGCACGGTGACCACCCTTGCCGGCGTCCATCTGAACCTGCCGCGTTACGACCGGCGGCAGGTCGATGGCCTCTGGCTGAGCGATCCCGACGTCAGCGCCATGCAGGCGAAGCTGCTTTCCTGGAATTTCACCGAGCGGGCCGCCAATGCCTGCATCGGCCCTGATCGTGCCGATCTCGTGCTGGCTGGATGCGCCATTCTGGAGGCGATCCGCCGCCGCTGGCCGAGCGAGCGGATGCGGGTCGCCGACCGCGGCTTGCGGGAGGGCCTGCTGACCGACATGATGGCCGACGACGGGGTGTGGAGCCGCAACCGTTCGCGCCGGACCAACAAGAACCGCTGAGGACCATTCATGACAAAGCCTCCGATCGGCGGCAACCGCACCGGCCGAAAGCTGGGCCAGAAGGTGAAGAAGGGCAAGCTCAAGGCCTCTTCCCGCCGCTGGCTCGAACGGCATATCAACGATCCCTATGTGCAGCGCGCCAAGCTGGAAGGCTATCGCGCCCGCGCGGCCTTCAAGCTGTTGGAAATCGACGAGAAGCACCAGATCCTGAAGGGCGCCCGGCGCATCATCGATCTGGGCGCCGCTCCGGGCAGCTGGTCGCAGATTGCCGCCAAGGTCACCAATTCATCGGACGAGGATGTGCGGGTGGCCGCCATCGATTTCCTGGAAATGGCGCCGCTGCCCGGCGTTCATATTCTCCAGCTCGACTTCCTTGACGATGCCGCGCCCGAGAAGCTCATGGAAGCCATCGGCGGCGCACCCGACGTGGTGCTCTCCGACATGGCGGCCCCGACGACCGGGCACCAGAAGACGGACCACCTGCGCACCATGCATCTCTGCGAGGTTGCCGCCTATTTTGCCGTCGAAGTGTTGGCGGAAGGCGGGCATTTCCTGGCGAAGACCTTCCAGGGCGGCACGGAAAAGGAGCTGCTTTCGATGCTGAAGCAGAATTTCCGGCAGGTCCTTCATATCAAGCCGGCCTCGTCGCGGGCCGAATCGGTAGAAATGTTCCTGCTCGCGAAGGGCTTCAAGGGCCGCAAGGCGGAAACGACCGATACTGAAGACGCCGACGCCTGATACGGCGCGGGGAGGGGAACGCATGCTGCTCTACATCACGCTCGGCACGAATGATCTCGTCCGCTCGCGCCGGTTCTACGATGCCGTCATGCCGACGCTCGGGCTCACCTTCGTCCATGCCGATGATACGGAATTCGGCTTCACTCGCCCGGGCGATGCGCGCACCCGCTTCTGGGTGACGAAACCCTTCGACGGCAAGCCGGCAACCATCGGCAATGGCTCCCTCGTGGCGCTTGAGGCCGAAAGCCGGGCCGCTGTCGATGCCTTCTATCACGCCGCGCTCGCCCATGGCGGCACGGATGAGGGCGGGCCGGGGCTCCGGCCCTACCACGCGCATTTCTATGCCTGCTATGTGCGCGATCCCGACGGCAACAAGCTCTCAGCCGTCTGCGAGCGGCCGGAATAATCCCCGCAAGGAAATGGCCTTCACCTCTGCCGCCGGGTTACGGGTATCCGTTGGCCGGAAGCACTGGCGCCGACCCGCTTGTCCAGCCGGATGAACGGAAGAACCGCGGCGAGAGACAGGGCCGAGACGATAAAGAACGCCAAATGAAAATCGGAAAGCTGGAGCGCGCCGCCGCGAAGCGCTGCCCCGCCTTCAAGGATGACGGCGGCCAAGGCCACGCCCAGCGCAAGACTGACCTGCTGCGCCACCGATCCCATGGAGGTGGCCTGGCTTGCGCGGTCGTCGGGAATTTCCGAATAGCCGAGGGCGTTCACGCCGGTAAAGAAGAAGGAACGGGTAAAGCCCGCCATCAGCAGGAAGGCGACCATGACCGCGACGGGCGTCGTGGCTTCGAAGAAGCCGGAGGCGGCGGTGGTGAGTGCCGACAGGGTCGCTGCGACGATCAGGGTCGTCCGGAATCCAATCGCCGCGAATACTTTCTGGGCCAGAAATTTGGTGCTGATCGCCCCAACCGCGCCGGTAAAGGTGATCATGCCGGACTGGAAGGGGCTCATGCCGAAGGCGATTTGCAGCATCAGGGGCGTGAGAAAGGGAACCGCGCCGGTGGCCACGCGGAAGATCGAGCCGCCGATGGTCGCGGCCCTGAATCCGGCATTCTGGAAAATGGCTGGATCAAGAATGGGCGCCGGATGCCGCCGCGCATGGCGGATGTAGAGCACCAGCGCCAGGATGCCCGCAAGCACCGAGGCATAGCCGGTCACCGGCGGCAGGGCGGGCAGGCTGATCACCGACAGGCCGAACACCACGCCCGAGGCGGCAAGCGCGACCAGCAGGAAGCCGTAGAGATCGATCGGCGGCGGGGCAGGGGCCTCGATGACCGGCAGATGCACGGTTGCCAGCCACATTCCCAGAAAGCCGATCGGCACATTGATCAGAAAAATCCAGTGCCAGCTGAAATAGGTGGTGATGAACCCGCCGAGCGGCGGCCCGGCCATCGGGCCGATCAGGGCAGGGATGGTCAGATAGGCCATGGCTGCCACCAGTTCGCTGCGCTTGGTGGTGCGAAGCAGCACGAGGCGGCCGACCGGGGTCATCATCGCGGCGCCCGCTCCCTGAAGAAAGCGGAAGATGACGAATTGCAGAAGGCTGCCTGCCACGGCACAGAGCACGGAGCCGACAACGAAAACGAGAATCGCCCCGCGGAAAACCGATTTGGCCCCGAAGCGATCCGCCATCCAGCCGCTGATCGGAATGAAGATGGCAAGCGCAACCATGTAGGAGGTCAGCGCCAGCTTGAGGGTGATCGGGCCCACCGAAAGATCGGCAGCGATGGCCGGCAGGGCGGTGGAGATCACAGTGGAATCCATCTGCTCCATGAAGAGCGCGACGGCGAGGATGAGCGGTACGATGCGATTCATGCGGCATTCCGGGGCCGGAGGGTGGTTCGCGTCGGGGAAGGGGCAAAGGCCCGCCGGCACAGGACCGTAGGGGATGACAGCAGCAGATAGCGTGCGCCGCCGTTTTGTCCAGCAAAACCGCCCGATCTGAGGCAGGCTTCCCCCGGATTTGGGGGTGGCGTTCAAAATCCCGTGAGGTCGTCGGCCGCAGGTACTCCCGGCTGTGCCGAGCGCTAGTTTCTCCCGGGCGGCAATGCCAAGGGAGATCCAACATGATAGAGAGCGCAATCAGCAGACGAAGCCTTATGACAGGCACGGCGGCGGGCCTCGTCGCAGCCCCGGCCCTTATGAGCGGCCGATGGGCATCGGGCACGGCGGAAGCAGCGGAGACAGAAGTGGCAACGTCGATGGGTGAGGGCATCCGGCCCCTGAAAATCGGATCTTTCAAGGTCACCGTCATCCGGGACGGGTTCCGCGCGGCCGACAAGGTCAACGAGACCTTCGGCACGAACCAGCCGAAGGAGGACGTGGCCCGGTTGCTCGGCGAAAATTTCCTGCCGGCGGATCAGTTCGTCAACAGTTTCTCGCCGGTCCTCGTCGAAACGGGAGTGGACAAGATCCTCTTCGATACGGGCATGGGGGAGATGGGGCAGTCCTTCGGCGCCGGGCGCCTCATCGACGGACTGGCCGCTGCCGGGGTGAAGCCTGAAGACATCACGGTCGTCGTCCTGACCCATCTCCATCCCGATCATTTCGGCGGCGTGATGAAAGCAGGAGCGCCGGCCTTCCCCAAGGCAAGATATGTCTTCGGCGAAACCGAATTTGCCTTCTGGACCTCGTCGGACCGCAAGGGCACGCCCGCCGAAAAGAACCATGAGATGGTCATGCAGGCCGTGGCGCCGCTGAAGGATCAGGCCACTTTCCTGAAGGAGGGCGACACGGTCGTCTCCGGCATCACCGCCATGCTGGCCCCCGGTCATACGCCCGGCCACATGATTTTCGGCCTCGAATCGGAGGGGCGGAAGCTGTTGCTGACCGCCGATACCTGCAACCACTATGTCCTCTCGCTGCAACGGCCGGACTGGGAGGTGCGCTTCGATGCGGACAAGGCGGGCGCCGCCGCCAGTCGCAAGAAGGTGTTCGACATGATCGCGACCGACCGGCTGGCCTTTATCGGCTACCACATGCCCTTCCCGGCGGTGGGCTTCGTGGAGAAGATCGGCCCCGGCTATCGCTTCGTGCCGGCCAGCTATCAGTTTGATATCTGAGAAAAAGTCGAAAGCCCGTCAGCCTGACGGGCTTTTGCTATTCCCTTCGGCCGAAAGTCATGGTAGCAGCCCTCGTCAACTCCAAGGAACACCTCGACGGTAGCGGCGGCTTCAAGGCCTGTCCGGTACCTCCCACATTCAAGGAATTGGCCATGGCCCGCATCATTGAAACGGCAACCGGCGCGGAAGCGCTTACCTTCGACGACGTGCTGTTGCAGCCCGGCCATTCCGAGGTCATGCCTGGTCAGGTCAACGTGGCCACCCGCATCGCCCGCGATTTCGACCTCAATATCCCGATCCTGTCTTCCGCCATGGATACCGTCACCGAGGCACGGTTGGCCATTGCCATGGCCCAGGCCGGCGGCCTTGGCGTCATCCATCGCAATCTCACCCCCATCGAGCAGGCGGAAGAGGTGCGGCAGGTCAAGAAGTTCGAAAGCGGCATGGTGGTCAATCCGGTGACGATCAGCCCGGAAGCCCCGCTTTCTGAGGCGCTCGGCCTGATGAAAACCCACGGCATTTCCGGTATTCCGGTCGTGGAAAACGGCGGCAATGGCAAGGCGGGCCGGCTGGTCGGCATCCTCACGAACCGCGACGTGCGGTTTGCTTCCGATCCGAACCAGCGCATCTATGAACTGATGACGCGGGAAAATCTCGTGACCGTGAAGGAAACGGTCGATCAGCAGGAAGCCAAGCGCCTGCTGCACAAGCACCGCATCGAAAAGCTGCTGGTCGTCGATGGCGATGGCCGCTGCGTGGGTCTGATCACGGTCAAGGACATCGAGAAGTCGCAGCTGAACCCCAACGCATCCAAGGATGCACAGGGCCGCCTGCGCGCCGCCGCCGCGATCAGCGTCGGCGATGACGGCTTCGAGCGCGCCGAACGGCTCATCGATGCCGGCGTCGACATGCTTGTCGTCGACACCGCCCATGGGCACTCGCAGCGGGTGCTGGATGCGGTTAGCCGCGTGAAGAAGCTCTCCAATTCCGTGCGTGTGATTGCAGGCAATGTCGCGACGGCAAGCGGCACGCTCGCGCTGATCGATGCCGGTGCCGATGCGGTGAAGGTCGGTATCGGTCCGGGCTCCATCTGCACGACCCGTATCGTCGCGGGCGTGGGTGTTCCGCAGCTCGCCGCCATCATGGGTGCCGTGGAAGCGGCCCAAGCCCATGATGTGCCCGTGATTGCCGATGGTGGCATCAAGTTCTCGGGCGATCTGGCCAAGGCGATTGCGGCCGGCGCTTCCGCCTGCATGATCGGCTCGCTGCTGGCCGGCACGGATGAAAGCCCGGGCGAGGTCTATCTTTACCAGGGCCGCTCCTTCAAGGCCTATCGCGGCATGGGGTCGGTCGGCGCCATGGCGCGCGGCTCGGCGGACCGCTACTTCCAGGCGGAAGTGCGCGACACCCTGAAGCTGGTTCCGGAAGGCATCGAAGGTCAGGTTCCCTACAAGGGCCCGGTCTCGGGCGTGCTGCATCAGCTCACGGGCGGCCTGCGCGCCGCCATGGGTTATGTCGGTGGCAAGGACCTCAAGGACTTCCAGGAAAAGGCCACCTTCGTGCGCATTTCCGGCGCGGGCCTGCGTGAAAGCCACGCCCATGACGTAACCATCACCCGCGAAAGCCCCAACTATCCGGGCAGCGTCTGATGGCGGGCTTCCGGCTTCAGGTCTTTCCGCTGGCAGCGGGCTTTCTGGCCGCTGTCGCGGCAGGACTGGCTGGCTTCATGATCTTTCAGGTGGGGCCTGCCTTCGAGGCGCTGACGCGGCTGCCGATCCTCGATTTCCGTCTGGCGGGTTATGAGGAGGCCGATGTGGCAAGGCTGGTAGCAGCGGTGAAAACCGCCCCGGCCGCCGCAACCCTGCTGCGCGACATGCATCTCGGCCCCGATCTTCTGTTTCCGGCTGCCTATGCGGCGCTGGGCCTGATGCTGATCGCCCGATTTGCGCCGGGCACGCAGGTGTTTCACAAGCCGATGAGCGGCTGGCGGCTGATTGCGGCGCTGGCCATGCCCCTTCTCTATGCTGTCTCGGATTATGCGGAAAACATCGTGAGCCTGATGCTGTTCGATCCTTCCGCCCCTGCGGACACGGTGCAGCATTTGAGCGGCTGGCTGCCGCTAGCGACGCGGCTGAAGGGCATGTTCTTCTTCATCACCCTCATCCTTGCCTTGCGATTTGTCCTGTTCCGCGAAGCCGGAACGAAAAACGCCGGCGCGTGAGCGCCGGCGTCGAGGCTTGGCCTGATACCGCCTAGAATTGCCGCCATTCCGGGTCAGCCTGCTGCGCCAGGGCGGCCTGCCCGGCAAATCGCCGGCCGGCAAACCCATCCACCACGGGACGCTGCTGCGGAGTTGCTGCCATCCTCCTCTCCTCGCCGAGATTGAACTGCTGAAGCAGCTGATCCAGCTGATAGGCTTCGCTGGCCAGATTGACGCTCGTCGTTGTGGTCTGCTCGACCATGGCGGCATTTTTCTGGGTTCCCTGGTCCATGCTGGACACGGCGTGATTGATCTCTTTCAGGGCGTTCGATTGCTCATGGGAAGAGCTGACGATGGCCGCCACGTGCCGGCTGACCTCCTGCACTTCGCTCACCATGGCCCGCAGCGACTGGCCGGCCGCATCGACCAGCGAAACGCCCGATGTGACCTGATCGCGGGAGGTCAGGATCAGCGTCTTGATCTCCTTCGCCGCCGTCGCCGAACGCTGTGCCAGTTCGCGCACCTCCTGGGCCACGACTGCGAAGCCGCGTCCGGCATCCCCGGCGCGCGCCGCTTCCACACCGGCGTTGAGAGCCAGAAGGTTGGTCTGGAAGGCGATGTCGTCGATCACGCCGATGATATTGGCAATCGCGCCTGACGATCTGTCGATTTCGTAAATGGCCTCCACCGCCTTGCGGACGATGTCTCCGGAATGCTCCGCGCCGGCGCGGGTCTTTTCGACCAGTCGCCCGGCATCCTCTGCCCGGACCGTCGCATCGGCGACCGTGCGGGTGATTTCCTCGATGGCCGCCGCCGTCTCTTCCACGGAGGCCGCCTGGGAATTCGTCCGCTTGGCGAGGTCGTCTGTGGCGGCCCGCATCTCCATGGCTGCCGCATTGATCGCCGAGGCATTGATGCCCACCGCTTTCAGCGTTTCCAGCAATTTGTCGGCCGACGTGTTGAAATTCACTCTCAGGGCATCCAGTCCGTCCGCGAAAGGCCGCTCGATCCGGTGGACGAGATCACCGGCGGCAAGGCGCAGCAGGGCTTCCGCCAGATTGTCGATGGCAAAATTGAGATTGGCCCGCTCCGAGCGCCGCTCCTGATCGCGCTCGTCGCGTTCGGTCTCCGCTTCCCGCCGGGTGGCATCCGACCGCAGCTCAAGTTCGATCCGGTTGATTTCATTGGCCCGGAAAACCGCGACAGCCTGCGCCATGTGGCCGATTTCATCCTTCCGGTCCAGGCCTTCCACAGCAGCCTCCGTATCGCCCGCAGCCAGCGCCGCCATACGCTCGATGGACCGCTGGATCGGCTGAATCACGCCCTTGCGGGCCATGATGAGGGAAAGCGCGATGGCTGCCCCCATGCAAAGGGCCATCGCCGTGACCGTCACGACCAGCGCCTTGTGGTTTTGCGCGCTCAGCTCGTTGCGGGCGGCATCGGTCTCCGTTTTGACGAACTGCGCCAGCTGGATCAGGTTTCTGTCCGTCTGATCGCCGGGGGCGTCGAGAGAATGAAAGAGTGCCTCCGCTGCATCCTTGTTGCCCGATTTTGACAGGTCCACCGCTGCGGCCAACTGCTCGACGATCTTGTCCGCCCGGGTTCCCGCCTGCGTAATGCCCTGGCTGAACTTCGGCGCCATTTCCGCCGCCGTGTCGAAGAGCACGGCAATCTTCTTCCGCATGGCCCCCATGTCATGATGTCCGCCTGAACCATCCGGCGCCGAAACCAGGTTCCCCGCTTCCACCATGGCGCTGCGAAACTCGGCCCGGGCCTCCATCAGCTTCGCGATCCCCGCCGCATTCTGCGTCAGGAAATCCGCATATTTGCTGTCGCTGTTCATGAGCTGATATCCAAGCGTCGTGAGGCCAATGCAGCCGCACAGGCACACCGTCAGAATGGGAATCAATATTTTCGTGGTCAGCTTCAAATTGCCTAATTGAAACATGGTTTCTTCCTTGAAATGGCGGTGACGGCAGGCCAGTCTCCGGTCGTTATGAGATAAGGTTATAAGAGTCGAAAATTAGAAAATAATTAAAAGTGTGCGCCAGTTCGTTTTCGATACGATGCATTGACGGTCCTGCGCCAGACCCCACACGTGCAAGTTTATACATGTAATAATAAAGTTGCTTTTTATGGAAATGATATACGTGAATTGAGGTATTACTTAAGTTTACGCTGTTTTCGTCCGTGGAAACCGGTTAAACATCGCCGCGCTCCGGGAAGGTCTGGCATGTCGCGCAGGCTTTATTGATGATCGGAATGACGGGAAATGGGTGACAAGAAGGGGGCCGACCGGATCAATTACCGGAAGAAGCCCAAGCAGGACAGGAGTGTGCAGCGGGTGGAGCAAATCCTCGCCGCGGCCCGGCTCTTGATCGGCCGCCATGGCTTGCAGGGCCTGAAGATGACCGAGATTGCCGCAGAAGCCGGCGTCCCGATCGGCTCGGTCTATCAGTATTTCCCCGAACGTGCGGCGATCGTGAAGGCGCTCTTCGAACGAACCGCCGAAGCCGTCCAGGAGAAGATCCGCACCAGCTTCCATGCCGTCGGCAGCCTCTCCGAAGCTCTCGACGTCATCACCTCCGTCACAGACTGGTACTATCAGCAATTCCTTGAAAATCCGGCGGATTTCGAAATCCTCATCGCCACCGAAACCGACCGTGACCTGATCAAGCTGAATGTGGAGGACAGCCGTCAGGTGGGAGAGCTTTTCTACAATTCGATCAAGCACCTGCTGCCGGAGGACTTCCCCGTCGACATGGGCACCCGCAGCTTCCTGCTGAGCCATCTGATCGGTTCAGCCATCCGGCTTGCGGTCGTGGCGGGCGATCCTGCCGGTCGCGTGCTTCTTGCCGACTGGAAATTGTTGCTTCGGGACATGCTTTTTCATGTGCCGGGCACCCGTCCCGTGCCGCCCGGCTGATCCTTGTGGCAGACCTCCGGTCTACCAGCCCTGCAGCCCGCCCACGCTCCGGGCCTTGAGATAACGTCCGAAACCCTTCACATCGCCATCGCCGTCGTCATTCACATTGGCGGGGGTGATGTTGTCCAGGCAGGCCGTAATGTGGTTGGTGATGGCATTCATGAGAGACGTGGGCACGCCCGGACGCTTCATGATGCCGATCTGAACCGGCGGAAGTGCCGGGAAACCGTCCGCCTGCGTCAGCACCTTCATGCCCGTGCGCAGCGCTGATTCCGGCAGAACCGAAACGGCCATCCCGGCCAGCACGGCTGAGGCGACCACGGTAGAAGACCAGCTGGTGAACAGGATCTGATATTCCCTGCCGATGCTGTCCATGGCCGAGCTGGCAAGCTGGCGCCACTGGCAATCCCGCCGCCCGACCGCGAGCGGCACGGGCATGTCGTCCGGCAACGGATGATTGGCGGAGCCGACCCAGCACAGCGGTTCGGTGCGCACCACATCCGACATGCGCTCTCGGGGATTGTGGGTGACAAGCGCGATGTCCAGTTCACCCTTCGCCATCTTCTCTGCCAGATCGACTGACGGTTCGCAGACGATATAGAGCTCCACATTGGGGTGGGTCTTGGCAAAGCGGCCGATGATTTCCGGCATGTAACGGTCCGCATAGTCATCCGGCGTGCCGATGCGAAGCGTGCCCTCGAGACGGTTGTCGTCGAAGGCGGCGATCGCCTCATTGTTCAGGCGGATGATGCGCCGGGCATAGTTCAGCAGCTTCTCGCCCTCGCCGGTAAGGCGGATGCCGCGGCCATCCTTGGCGAAGAGCTGCTTGCCGATCCGTTCCTCCAGACGGCGCATCTGCATGGAGACGGCAGACTGGGTTTTGTAGACGCGATCGGCGGCCTTCGTGAAGCTGCCCGTATCCACAATGGCGATGAAGGTCTGAAGCTGATCGAGGTCGAGTGGTGCAGTCATCGGTGGACCCATGAAAATGTTTGATGGCTATTATTAAAAACATGCGTTGGACTGATCAATACTTATTTGACAAGTTTCAAGGGCAAATACAGCACCGGCACCGCCTCCCACGGTTGCTGCGCGCTTCACCCCCTTGTCCTCGATCCCAGCCGGCGGACCGACTCCATCCGCGCCGGAAGGCATCGTCGACTCCTTGAGAAAGGTCCCAAGACCATGCGTATGTTGGATGCACTTCGCGCGGGCGGCATGCCCGTTGTAACGGCACGTCCGGCCCGCTTCTGGGCCTCGCTTGCACGTCAGCTGCAGAACCGTATGAACCGCAAGGCGGTTCTGCGCCTGGATGGTTTCTCCGACCGGGAATTGGCCGATATCGGCCTGACCCGGCGCGACATCCGCTCGGCGCTCGATGGCTCCCGGTTCTTCGATGATCCGAGCCGCAAGCTCGCTGCCTCGGTTCGCGGGCAACGCCACGCCTGAGGCGCGGCGGATCGTCTGGCCCGCCCGTTCGCCCTCTTTACTTCCCCGCAGGACCCATCCCAAGACGTCCTGCCACTTCGCCGGCGGAGCAAAGCTTCGCCGGTTTTTTTATCCACAGGCCAGAAAAGATGCCTTAACGGGAGCGAAACCAAGTCTTGGCTAGACTGGCGCTCAGGGTGGCGAACAGGATTGTTCCGCATGAAGCAGCCATCGGGACCCAATTGCAGTATATTGTCTGAGGTTCTGTTATGCGTTTTTCCCGAAAGCTGCCGCTTGTGGCCGCGCTTTTTGCCATCGCTTCCATCAGCGGAACGGCCGCGGTCGGGCTTTATTCGAACGCGTCGAATCTCTCCGAGCAGGCCTTCGAGAAACTGGAGGCAACAGCCGATGGCCGCCGCAACGAGGTGAAGGCGGTCCTGCAATCCATACGCAGCGACATGGCGGTCATGGCGGCGTCCAGCGTCACCCAGCAGGCGCTGTATGGGCTGGAGGGCGCCTGGAAGTTCCTGGGCGACACGCCGAAGGATGAAATTCAGGCCCGTTACATCGCCGGAAATCCCAATCCGCCGGGTGAACGTCTCCTGTTCGATACCGCCAAGAAGGACGCCTTCGATCGGGCACACCGGCAAAATCACCCTTTCTTCCGCAGCCATCTGACATCCGAGAATTATGCGGACATCTTCCTGATCGATCCGGATGGCAACGTGATCTATTCTGTGGCCAAACAAGCCGATCTTGGTGAGAATCTGCGGTCCGGCGCGGCCAAGAACACCGGTTTGGCCCATGCCTTCGAGGCAGCACTCAAGCTGACGGCCGAAAGTGCCCCGGTCATGACGGGTTTTGCGGCCTATGATGCGGCCGGCGGCGAGGCCTCTGCCTTCGTTGCCGCTCCGGTCCTGATGAGTGACGAAGCGATCGGCGTGATTGCCTATCGGCTGCGGCCGCAAATGCTCGAGCCCGTCTTTGCCAACCTCACGGGTCTGGGAGAAACGGGGGAATCCCTGATGGTGAATGCCGATGGCATTCTTATCAACGACAGCCCGAAGACGCCGGACAACGACAGTCTGCTCAACCGGATCGACAGCCCCCTGATCGCCACAGCCCTTGAGAACGGTCAGGCCCGCGGCATGATCGAAGGCTACCGCGGCATGGAGAGCTATGGGGCGCTGCGGGAATTGAGCCTCGGCGACATGAAGCTGGCTGTGGTGGCGCTGATCGGCAGCGACGAGATCCAGGCGACGCTTTTCGCCAATATTCGCGATGTCGCGCTTGTCTCCGCGCTGATGGTGCTGGTGGGCACGATTGCCGGCATCCTCTATTCGCGCACCATCACCCGCCCGATCTCCTCGCTTGTGGATCGCATGAAGGAGCTCGCTGCCGGCCAAATCGATATCAAGCTCGAAGGAGAGGAACGGCAGGACGAAATCGGCGACATGGCGCGTTCGGTGGCGGTGCTCCGGCAATCCGCCATTGAAAAGCTGCGGCTCGAGGGGATGAATGACGAGGAGCGGCGGCGCGCCGATGCCGAGCGTCAGGAACGGGAAGCGCTCCGTGCCGAGGAGCAGCGGCAATTGACCTTCGCCATCGACAGTCTGGGGGCTGCTCTGGAGCGGCTTTCTGCGGGGGATCTGACCGCCACCATCCACCAACCCTTCTCCAGCCATCTCGAGCGCCTCCGGCTGGATTTCAATGCATCGCTGGAACGCCTCTCGGAAACCATGCGGGGCGTAACGGGCAATGTGGTGGGCATGCATTCGAGGGTAAACGACGTGAACCGCGCGACGCGCGAGCTGACCCAGCGTTCGGCCGACCAGCAGACGACGCTGCACGAGACCTCGTCCGCCATCCGCGCCATCATGGCCGCCATCCGCGCATCGACGGAGAAGGCCGATGCGGCCTCCCGCCTGGCGCAGGCCGCACGGCAGGAATCCGACCAGTCCACCCACATCGTCGGCGATGCGGTGGAGGCCATGCAACGGATCGAAAGCGCCTCCCGGGAAATCAGCCAGATCATCAACGTTATCGACGAAATTGCCTTCCAGACCAACCTGCTGGCCTTGAATGCCGGCGTCGAGGCGGCACGGGCAGGGGAGGCGGGCAAGGGCTTTGCGGTGGTCGCCCAGGAGGTGCGCGAACTGGCACAACGCTCTGCCAAGGCGGCGAAGGACATCAAGGCGCTCATCACCAAGTCCGGTCAGGAGGTCGCAAGCGGTGTGGGCCTCGTCCAGCAGACGGGTGAGGTTCTTTCCTCGATTGCCGGGCAGGTCGTCCAGATCAATGACCAGATCCACTCCATCGCAGCCGGAGCGCGGGAACAATCGTCGACCCTCTCCGAAATCAACACGGCCATGACCCGCATGGAGAATGCCAGCCAGCTGAGCCTGCAGGCCGCGACCGAGACGAGCACGAATGTGGCGGCGCTGTCGACGGATGCCGATGCTCTCACTGCGCTGCTCTCCCAGTTCAATACGGCAGATGTGGAATACCGGGCTGCGCCGGCACCCCGTCGGGATGGCGGCCAGCCGGCTTCCGGTTTCAATGGGCCGACTTCCGGTTTCGGAACCCCGGTTCCGCCCCAAAATCCGCGTCCGGCCACGCCCCGCGCACCGAGGCCGCCTTTCCCCTCGGCCGAGAGCGAGCCTGCACCCAAGCCGGCGCCTCGGAAATCCTCACTCTTCACCTTCAGCAAGCGGATCGAATCGGTGGATAGTGCCGCAAGGCCGAAGCGTCCGGTCGCATCGCCCGCCCGGGAGCTGATGGGCAAGGTCAGTGCCGGTCTCGGCCTCAGGCAGCAGGAAAGCGGCTCGAAGGATCAGGACTGGAAAGAGTTCTGACCGGTCGGGTCACGACTGTCTCACCGCAGCCAGGGGCAGGCTCCGGCGTCTTTCAGGCGCCGTCTTTCCGCGTCCAGCTTTCGAAAAGCGCATCGAGGCTCTGCTGGTAGTTCTTCTGAACCTCAAGACCCGTATCGAACAGGGTGTTGATAAAGGTGCCATAGGCCTCGCCGGGGGTGGCGTCCGGCTTTTCTTCCGCCTTTGCTTCCGCGGGTTGCGCAGGCTTCGTCCCCGCCACCATCATGTCCTGAAAGGCTTTCATCATCGGATTGAAGCCGAAGGGATCGCTCTCGGCGGCCTTGGGCTGCTGACCGGCGAACATGGATTGCATCGCCTTGGTGAACGGATTGTCGAACATCGCCTTCATCTGGGCTTCCATGGGATCCGGCTTGCGCGGAGCCAGGCCCATGGTTTCCAGCCACTGGCGCTGCATGTCCATCATGCGATCCGGCGAGAAGGGGTTGGCCGCCCCGCCGTTGAGTTGCCCGGTCATCTGCTTGAACAGACCGCCCATCATGGTATCGGCCAGCGCCGGCATCATCTGTTTCAGCACATCCTGGCTGAGGCCGGTGAAGCGGGCGGCCTGATCGGCAACTGCCCGGGCGATTTCTTCCGAGCCGAAGATCGTGCCGAGCGCTGCCTGTCCGTCCCGCATGCCCTGGGGAGTGAAGGCGCGGGCAAGATCCTCGAAATAGGATGCGTAATTGCCCGAACCCGCCTGCTGCATCAGTTTCATGAAATCGAGCGGCGTGCCGCTCTGCCGCTTGAAAGCCGCGGAGAAGGCCGGCATCAGCGCCGCCACCGCCTGCGCTGTCTGTTCCTGCGCCAGGTTGAACTGCCGGGCAAGCGCCTCCATGGCCTTGCCGTTTTCGGCCTTCATCATCAATTCGAACAGTGGGAGCATTGGTGTCCTCGCCTTGATCCGCCCGCAGGGTCAGCACCGGGTTGTCCCGGCGGCGCAGGCGGCGCCATCGCGACACTATAGACGCAAATATCAGAACGAAAACCGCTTTCTGACATCTGTCCCGAAGACGAAGGTCGAAGCCGGCGCGGGGCCGGCCCCGGCTCAATACTGATAATCGTCAAACACCGGATCGACCGAGCCGTTCCAGCGGCCGTTGTAGAGCGCAAGCATCTCGTCGGCGAGCGTCGCACCCTTGGCGATCGCTTCGTCGAGCGGGCCGAGGAAGACGCTTTCATCGACACCATCGCCATTGCGGCGCGCGCGATCCTTGAGCCCCTGCCGAGAGATGGCGACGATGTCGCGCCCGACTTCCAGAAGCGAGCGTCCGCGAATCGTTGCCTTGAGACCGGCGGCCGGAACCGAATCGCGCAGCGCCTGAACGTCCTCGTAGGTCCAGGCGGCGGTTGCCTGCTCGGCCGCATCGAGCGCCGAGGCGGAATAGAGAAGCCCTACCCAGAAGGCCGGCAGCGCGCAGATGCGCCGCCACGGGCCGCCATCGGCGCCACGCATTTCGAGGAATCGCTTCAGGCGCACGTCCGGGAAGAGGGTGGAGAGATGGTTGGTCCAGTCGCCCATGGTCGGCTCCCACTGGGCAAGTTCACCCTTCAGTGCGCCATTCATGAACTGGCGGAACGTCACATGCGTACAGTCATGGTACCGGCCGTCGCGCACCACGAAATACATTGGCACGTCGAGGGCCCATTCCACATAGTGATCGAATCCGAAGCCCTCTTCGAAAGCGAAAGGCAGAAGCCCGGCCCGCTGGTTGTCGGTGTCGCGCCAGATGTCGCCGCGCCAGGACAGGAGAGCGTTCGGCTTGCCGTCGGTGAAGGGAGAGGACGCGAACAGGGCGGTGGCCAGCGGCTGCAGCTTCAGCGACACCAGCATCTTCCGGCGCATATCCGCCTCGGAGGAGAAGTCGAGATTCACCTGGATCGTGCAGGTGCGGTACATCATGTCGAGCCCCTTGGTGCCGACCTTCGGCATGTAACGGGACATGATGCCATATCGGGATTTCGGCATGCGGGGCGTTTCCGCATAGGTCCATTTCGGGCTGCCGCCCATGCCGAGGAAGCGGATGCCGAGCGGCTCGGCCACCTCGCGCAGCGTGGCGAGGTGATGGTTGGATTCCTTGCAGGTCTCGTGCAGGGTCTCGAGCGGCGCACCGGACAGCTCGAACTGGCCGCCCGGCTCCAGCGAGATCGCGCCCATGCCGATGGGGGAGGCCAGGCCGATGATCTTGCCCGCATCCATGATCGGTTCCCAGCCGAGCTTGTCCTGCATGCCCAGCAGCAGGGCGGAAATGCTGGCCTCGCCCTCATAGGGAACGGGGGAATGGTCTGCCTTGAAGAAGGCGAATTTTTCGTGCTCGGTCCCGATGCGGAAATCCTCTTCCGGTTTCGAGCCGGAGGCCAGATAGGCCGAGAGTTCTGAAACGGAGGAAATCGGCGTATCGTCGGTAGTATCACGAGCCATGGAAATTCTCTTGCCTGGTTGAAATTCAGGTGGACCTCAGATGCGTCCGTCTGGCTGATTGAACTGGAAAGCGGTGACGCGCAAGTGAATTCGTTTCAAGTTCGCGTGAAAAAAATCGATGCGACATCCCCTTGAATTGGAGCGGCAGCTCACGGGTCGGTGGCGGGGCGCGCGGGCTTGCCTATTGCCAATCGCCGAGCGTTGCCTGCACCACCGCAAGCGCCGCGACGGCTGCCGTATCGGCCCGCAGGATGCGGGGGCCGAGCGGGATGGCGGTCACGAAGGGGAGGGAGCGCAAATGCCGACGCTCTTCCTCCGAAAAGCCTCCTTCCGGCCCGACGAGAAGGGCGAGCTTGCGCTCGACGATACCGCGCAGCACCGGCAGCGGGTTCTGGCTTTCCGCGCCCTCGTCGCAATAGATCAGCCGACGGTCCGGATCCCAGCCGGACAGGAGATCGGGAAGCCGGAGCGCTGTCTGCACGGCCGGCACGGCCAGCACCCCGCATTGCTCGGCCGCTTCGATGACATTGGCCGTGATCTTGTCGGTCGGCGGCGCCTTGCCCTGGGTATGCTGCGTCAGCACGGGCTGAAGAATGCCCGCCCCCATCTCCACGGCTTTCTGAACCAGATAATCCATGCGTCCGACCTTGAGCGGCGCAAAGGCATAGACGAGATCGGGCGTTGCCGGTTGCGGGCGGGTCTGGTCGAGAAGCGCAAGGCTGATCCGCTTGCGTGTGGGGTAGTCGATCCGGGCGCGCCACTCCCCATCCAGACCGTTGAACAGCAAAATCTCGGTCCCGGGCTCGGCCCGCAACACATGCGCCAGATAGTGGAACTGGTCGTCCGTGGCCGCCAGGTTCGTCCCGGCCTCCAGCCTGTCCTGCACGAAGAGACGCTGCATCCTGAAATTGGCGCGCATATCCGCCCTCTCAAAGAAAAATGTTCTTATAGACCAGATAGATAAGCGCCGAAAGCCCGCCCGATACGGGCACCGTGATCAGCCAGGCCCCCGCAATCGTCATGAAATGCGAACGGCGCACGAGAAGGCGGCGGCGCAGCTCGGCGGTATCGTCCTCGGCGTCCTCGCCATCGGCCGGGGGCTTGCCGCGCTTCTGCGCCTTGGGGCGCCCGCTGTTCACATACCATTCGCGGAAGAAGCCGACCCCGAACACGGCGCCGACGGCAATATGGGTGGAGCTGACCGGTAATCCCGCCCAGGACGCTGCCAGCACGGTCAGCGCAGCCGACAGCGACACGCAATAGGAACGGACCGGATTGAGCTTGGTGATCTGTTCGCCGACCAACCGGATCAGGCGCGGCCCGAACAGCAGGAGCCCGGTGGATATACCCGTCGCGCCGATGGCGAGGGCCCAGAGCGGGACAATTTCGCCGGCCCGCGGCAAGTCGCCCGCCGCCGTTGCAATGGCCGCCAGCGGGCCGATGGCGTTGGACACGTCATTGGCCCCGTGGGCGAAGCACAGCAGGGCTGACGCAGCGACCAGCGGAATCTGGAAAAGAACCCGCAGCGACGCGTTGCGGTTCTCAAGGCCGATGGAGCGGAACCGCACATAGGGAACCGCCACTGCCCAGATGGAAATGAGGGCGACGGCGCCGATCGGCAGGATAAAGCCGTAAGGCAGGCGCTGTCGCTCGGCAAATTGCAGCGCGATATAGGCGGCAAACGCCCCGCCCATCAGCGCGATCAGGATCGGAACCTTCCGGCGGGCGGCGGCAATCTTGTCGTCCTTTTGAAGGATGCCCTCTTCGATCAGGAACAGCATGCCCGCCGCAATACCGCCCCCGATCAGGGGAGAGACAATCCAGCTCAGGACGATTTCGCCGATCACGGGCCAATTCACCACGTCGAACCCGGCCGCCGCCGCGCCTGCGCCGATGATGGCGCCCACAATGGAATGGGTGGTGGAAACCGGTGCGTTCAACCAGGTGGCAAGATTGATCCACAGCGCCGCGGCCGAAAGCGAGGCAATCATCACCGCAATTACCATCCGGTGGTCCGCCAGGGCCGAAGGCGGGACGAGCTGCACGGAAATCGTCTCGGTCACGTCGTTGCCGGCAATGAAAGCGCCGAGAATCTCGAAGACTGCCGCCATCAACAACGCCTGCCGCATGCCGATCGCACGGGCACCGACCGCAGCCCCGGTATTGTTGGTCACGTCATTGGCGCCGATATTCATCGCCATGTAACCGGCAAGCGCCGCCCCTACGATCAGGGCAAGCGGGCTGGCATGGCCGAGCGCATAGCTGGTCGCATAGGCCATGGACAAAAGCAGGAAGACGAGGCCAAGGCTCGGCGCGGCAAAGCGCCGCCAGACATGCAGCGAGGCATGTTCGACGAGCGTAAACTTGTCGAGATCCTTGTCGAGAGCGGATTTCTTGTGCTTTTTCACGCCCATGTCCGGCCTGTCCTGACAGGGGCTGCCGTCCGATGCCTTGTCGCGCCACGCCCTGCGGTCACGCCGCGCGCCGTTCCAGACGACGGCCAAAATCCAGAATGAGAGATTTCAGAAGCGGTTCGCGAACCTGTTCGGCGGCCGAGCGATAGGGAAACCAGCGGCTCTTGCGCTGCCCCTTTTCGGGATAGTCCTCGATCAGCTTCTCGACTTCCAGGGGATGCACCTGAACCTTGCAGCCGATCGCGAAATCGTCCTTGAGCACCTTGTCATAGACATAATAGCCGATGGGTTGCCGGCTGACTTCGCCGCGTACGCCTGCTTCCTCATAGGCCTCCTGGGCAGCCACGCCATGCGCGGGCTTGTCGTCCATCGGCCATCCTTTCGGGATGATCCAGCGGCCCGTGTCGCGACTGGTGACGAGAAGCACTTCGACGTGGTGATCGGCCGGATCCTGCCTGTAGCAGAGCGCAGCATATTGCTGTTTCGGCGGACGCCGAACCATCAACTGCACCCATGCGATCAGACGGGAGAAAACGGTCATGCCAACATCAACCCCTTTCGACTCACCTTATAAACAGAAATCGCTAAAGCCCCGTTTCTTCCCAAGCAACAGCTTTGTGAAGTTTTTTTGACGCTTCGCTACGCAGAGGCCCTGTCCAGACAGTTTTGTACAGCTTTCCTGTCCGGGGCTTGTGCAGCGAAGCGCAAGACAGGCCCGACATGAAAGAAGCCCCGGAAGACAGGTCCTCCGGGGCTTCGATGCAGGGCGTCAGATGATCAGAACTTCATGCCGATACCGACCAGAACCTGATGCTGGTCGAAGTCCACATTCGTGGTTCCGATGTCCTTGTCGCCGTAGTTGTTGTAGCGATATTCGGCACGCCCGAAGAGCGTGTCGGTGAAGGCGTAGTCGACACCCGCGCCGACCGTGAAACCGTTGAACATTTCGGTTTCCTTGTCGCCGCCGGTCACGTCGACATAGCCTCGGGCAGCCGTCCAGCCGCCGGTGGCGTAAAGCAGGGCATTGTCGAATGCATAACCGATACGACCGCGAACCGAGCCGGAGACATCCGTTCCCACTTCGGTCTCGGGACCGAATGTGTTGTAGGTGTTGCTGTTCCAGTTGTAGTTCAGGTCGCCTTCAATACCGTAGACGAAGTTGCCCGACTGCATGTTGGCGCCGACAAAGCCGCCGAAAATGCCACCGTTGAAATCTTCGCCGGTAGTGACGCCGCCGCTGGTGAAATCACCGTTGGCCCAGGTGCCGCCCCCGTGCAGACCCACATAGCCGCCCGACCAGGTGAACATCGGAACCACCTCCTGCTCGACGGGAGCGGGAGCGTATTCCGTCTGCTGCACCATGTCTGCGGCTTGAGCCGAAACGGCGAGCGCTGAGGCTAAGGCCAGCGAGGCAATGATGGGCTTGAACATGTCACGTTTCCTTCTTTCCATGAACGCGTCGGATACAAGTGCCCCCATCCATGGCCGGTCGGGTAAGAATGCCCATTCCCCGAATGACAGAAGGTACCATCCCCAGGCGCCCGCTCTCACCCGCGGAATACTCCGCCGGCCTGTCAGGCAGATGGACGCTGGATTGGCTTTTTCCATGGCAGCCAAGAAAATTTCGACCGAAGCGAGCAACATTTTTCTCAAAACACACCAAAAAGTGTGTCTTTTTGGTCGCACTTCGGGCCGCCGGCCTCAGCCGATGACGATCACATGCAAGGCTCGTGGCCCGTGTGCGCCCAGAAGGATCGTCTGCTCGATATCGGCGGATCGTGACGGACCGCTGACGAAATTGACGGTGCGCGGCATGGTTTCCTTGCCCTTCAGCATGCGCAGGCGGGCGAGCGCCGCCTCCATGTCGCCGCCGATATCCTCCGCGCGGATCGCCACCACGTGGTGTTCGGGCAGGAAGGTGAGCGTGACCGGGTTATCCGGCCCGGAAAGCAGCATCAGCGTGCCTGTTTCGGCAATGGCGAAATCCGCATGGCTGATCGCCGCGAGATCCTGGCCGTCGCTTGGCCCGACCTCGACGGTGAGCGAGGCTTCCCGTTCGAAGCCCATGCCGGCGAGGCGCGGATCGCTGCCCCGTTTCAGGCGGGCGGGCAGGTTGCGCTCCCGGAGATAGGCGGCGGTGGCGGCCGGTATGGCGCTGGCATCCGCTACCCGTTCATGGGTGGCGCCGGCCTTGCCGATCATGTCGAGGAAGAGCGCGATACGCCCTTCGGGATCGAGCTGGCCACGCGTGGGGATAATGCCGGTCACGGGTCGGGCAAGACGGCTTTCCACCTGGTGGCGCCGGGCGGTTTCGTCCCGCGTATCCCGGGTTGCGCGGATTTTCGACAGGATGGCGCTGCGGCTGTCCATGGTCAGGCTCCCCTCTGGCGATTGAAGGCAGAAACGAAGGTTTCGCCTTCCGGTGCGGGCATGTCGCGGAAGTCGGTCCAGCCACCGGCAAGCGGCAGGCGGGAGATCCGCCGGCGGTCGCCGCCGAAGGCCGAGAGCAGTTTCATGCCGATGCCCGCCGCCAGCCGGTAAAGTGCCGGGCGCTTGGCGAAGAAGGCCCAGAAGCCGAGCCCGTAACGGGCCGTGGCGGGGGTGAGGTTCTTTTCGAATTCCCGTTCGCGCCAGTGCCGCATCATTTTCGGCAGCGGGATCTTCATCGGGCACACGCTTTCGCAGCGTCCGCAGAAGGTCGAAGCATTCGGCAGGTGGCCCGAGACGTTGATGCCGTTGAGCGACGGCGTCAGCACCGCCCCCATCGGCCCGGGATAGACCGAACCATAGGCGTGCCCGCCAACCGCATGATAGACCGGGCAATGGTTCATGCAGGCGCCGCAGCGGATGCAGCGCAGCATCTCCTCGAATTCCGAGCCGAGCATGGCGGTGCGGCCGTTGTCGATCAGCACCACATGATAGTCTTCCGGCCCGTCCTGGTCTTCCGCCCAGCGCGGCCCGGTGGAGAACGTGGTGTAGACGGACATGTCCTGCCCGGTGGCGGATCGCGCCAGCAGCCGGAGAATGGAGGCGCAATCCTCCAGCGTCGGCACGATCTTCTCGATCGAGGCAACCACCACATGCACCTTGGCGAGGCTTTGGGTGAGGTCGCCATTGCCCTCATTGGTGACGATGACCGACGAACCGGTTTCGGCAATCAGGAAATTCGCGCCGGTAATGCCCACATCCGCCGCAAAGTAGCGCTGGCGCAGCACGGCGCGCGCTTCAGACAGCAGCGCCACGGGCTCGGACAGGTCGCGGCTCTCGGGCAGATGGGTATGAACCCGGCGGAAATCCTCCTCCACCTGCTCCTTGTTCAGGTGGATGGCCGGGGCGATGATATGGCTTGGATGCTCGTGGCGGAGCTGGATGATATATTCCCCGAGGTCGGTCTCGACCGGCTCGACACCGTTCTTTTCCAGATAGTCGTTGAGGCCGATTTCCTCGGAAATCATCGACTTGCCCTTGGTCACCGTCTTCGCATTCGCCTTGCGACAGATGCCGAGGATGATGTCGCGCGCCTGCTCGGCGCTTTCCGCCCAATGGACATGGCCGCCGGAGGCTTTCACCTTCGCCTCATAGGCTTCGAGATAGAGATCGAGATGGGCGAGCACATGGGTCTTGATATCGCGGGCCTGATCGCGCAGCGCCTCGAATTCGGGCAGGGCAGCGCGGGCCGCGGCCCGCTTGGCGACGAAGCCCTTTTCCACATTGCCGAGCGCCTTCTGCAGCTGCCCGTCGGCCAGCGCCCGCACGGCATTCTGCTTGAAGGCGGGTGAAGTGAGTTCCATGGATCAGGCCTCCTTGCCAGCGGCATTGCCGGCAATCGGCGGCCGGTCGGTCATGCCCGCCAAGACTTCCGCCACATGGCGAACCTCGATGGTCGATCCCTCGCGCTTGAGCTTGCCGGCCATGTTCATCAGGCAACCCATGTCGCCGGCCAGCAGCAGGTCGGCGCCGGAGGCCTCGATATTGGCGGTCTTCTTGGAGACGATGGCATTGGAAATGTCGGAATACTTGATACAGAAGGTGCCGCCGAAGCCGCAACAGATGTCGCTGTCCTTCATCTCCTTCAGCGCAAGCCCCTCGACGCTTGCAAGCAGCGCGCGGGGCTGGGCGGAAATACCGAGCTCGCGCAGACCCGAGCAACTGTCGTGATAGGTGACCGATCCGGAAAAGGCCGCTTCCACGGCCGTGACCTTCCTGACATCGGCGAGGAAGGAAATGAGCTCGAACACCTTGTCCGCAAAGCGCTCCGACCGGTCCTTCCAGGCCGGATCGCCGGCCAGCAGCCCGGGATAATGCTTCTTCAGCATGGCGGCACAGGAGCCGGAGGGGGCGACCACATAGTCGAAACGCTCGAAAACGGCGATGACCTGGCGGGCAAGGACCGCTGCATCCGCCCGGTCGCCGGAATTATAGGCCGGCTGGCCGCAACAGGTCTGCGCCATCGGCACCTCCACCCGGCAGCCGGCATCTTCCAGGAGCTTCACCGCGGAAAAGCCGACGCTCGGCCGGAAGAGATCCACCAGACAGGTGGCGAAAAGGCCGATCCGCGGTGCGGTGGTCTCGGTCAGGGGAGGGGTCATCGATCAGTCCTTCGTCTCGCCGGCCTTTGTCGCGCCGGATGATCTCGGTAAGCGGCCGGGCTCGCGCGCCTGCCTTTGCTGGAGCCGGAGTTCGGAAACACGGTTGCGGCGGTCCTGCCGCGCCGCCTCGCGATTGGTCTCAGTCACATAGTCGATATGCTCTTCCGCCGCCTTGCGGGCGCGGGCGGCATCGCCGGAAAGGATCGCGTCGGCGAGGTCCCGATGCTGGGCCAGCAGCCGGTCGCGCGCGCCGGGCAGCGCGAAGATCAGCCTGCGATGGTGGACGATCCCCTCCGAAAGCAGCCGGTAGCAGGCCCGCAACGTGTGCAGCAGCACGATATTGTGCGCCGCTTCGCCGATGGCCGTGTGCAGCTCGATGTCGGCGGTCAGCTCATCTTCGAAGTGACCTTCCTCATGGGCGGCCTGCATATCCTCGATGATCCGGGAAATCTGCACCCGGTCGGTCTCGGTCGCCCGCCGGGCCGCAAGTTCTGCGGTCAGTCCCTCGAGTTCCCGGCGATATTCGAGATAATCCGCCGTCGCCCGCTCATGCCGCGCGACCAATGCCGCCAGCGGCTCGGAAAAGACCTGTCCGACGATATCCGCGACAAAGGTGCCGCCGCCATGCCGACTGACCAGAAGCCCCCGGGCCTCCAGCTCTTTCAGCGCCTCCCGAAGGATGGGCCGCGACACGCCGAAGCGCTCCGACAATTCCCGCTCGCCGGGAAGCCTGTCCCCGTCCCGCAGCACGCCTTCGAGGATCAAAAGCTCCACCTGCCGCACCACTTCATCCGCGGTGCGCCCGTGATCGATCGGGGGGAAAAGGGCAGTCATCTCGTTATGCATGCAGGGTACATAGCAGCGAAGAGAGAAGTGGTCAAATAATTGGACCACTCTCTGGTGTCCGCAAAAAGAAAGGCACCCGGAAGGGTGCCTTCGCAGTGCCTCCAAGAGGCAACGGCAAGCCTTTCGACTTCCGCATATATTTGAAAATTAGCTTATCCAGATACTCGTGTCAAGGGTCATCCTCCCGCGATGGATTGGCGAAAAAGGAGAATCATCCGGTCAAACTCCTCGGGGTCCATCCGCACGGGCATGCGCTCCAGATACTCCAATCTGCTCGTGGCAACCGTCAGGGGATGGTCGCAGAGTACCCAGGATACTCTGCCGCCCAGAAGCGCGCTGAGACGCGCGCTCACCGGCAGGGAAAAGGGGTTCTGTTCGTTCTCCTGTGCGGAAGACAAGGGCAGGACGACGACCTTTCCGCGCAAGTTGTTCTTGCGGGAAATGATGACAACGGGGCGAGTTTTCCAGATTTCCGGTAAATGGATAACCTCCTCCGGCACGAACCTGCACCAGTAGAGATTTCCCACTTTGGGGCTTGTCTTGATCCGAACGGGATAATGCCGCGCCATGATTCGTGGATACAAGAAAATAAAGGCATATAAAATGTAATGAACCCGCGTCAAAGACGCCGGTGGTCATGCCCTTTGATGAATGCTAAAGCCGTCGCAGATAGAAGCGCGGGCAATGCCTCCTTTCGGGCATGGACCCTTGCCGGGAATCTGGACGAATTTGCTGGGGGCGGCTTGATGGGCAACGGGTCTTTTTCTTTTCCGGTTTCGCCGGATCGCACGGCGGCGCTGGGTGAAATCCATGCGCGGCCCTATGCGCTGGTCACCACGCCGCGGGTCATTTTCCAGCTTGCCTTCACCATGGATGGCGGTTCGGCGGTGCATCACTCCGTCATTTCCGAGCTGTCGCGGGCGCGGGGCATTTCCCCGCCTGATCGCGATGCGCGCCATCATGCGATCCCGTGGGGGCAGGGGACGCTGCGTTGGGAACGCCATACGGAATTTTCCACCTGGTTCTGGGATTGTCCTGCGCCCGAACAGTTCGGCGCACCCATTCCTGTCCACCCCTTCGGCGATGGATTTTCGGCGCCCGGCTCGCTCATTTCGGGCATAAGGCTCGAGATGCGCCCGCACGGGCCGGAAACGGAGGCGGCGCGTCAGGTTTTCGATCCTGCCTCCCTTTGTCGCAGCTTCACCAAGAACGGGCAGGCGGAAATCCTGACCGACTTCCGGCAGAATGGCGATGGCCTGACCCAGATCCTGGTCATCGACCGGGGCATGACCCAGGCGGGAACCGGCGCGCTCGCGCAGCGCCTCCTCGATATCGAGACCTATCGCACGCTGGCCATGTTCGGCCTGCCGCTGGCCCAGACCCTGTCGCCGGAAATCCGCCGCATCGAGGATGGGCTCACCGCCGTCACCCAGCGGATGAAGGCCCATGCCCGCGAGGAAGCGGATGCCATGCTCGGCGAAATCACCCGCCTGCATGCGGAACTGGAGGCCAATGCGGCGCTCAGTCTCTACCGTTTCGGCGCCAGCCGCGCCTATGACGGCATCGTGCAGGAGCGCATCCGAACGCTGGACGAAGACCCGGTTCCCGGTTTCGAGACCTTGGGCTCCTTCCTCGGGCGCCGGCTCGCGCCCGCCATGCGCACCTGCCAGTCCATCGAGGAGCGGCAGGCCAATCTCTCGCGCAAGCTGACCCGTGCGACGGGCCTCGTCCGCAGCTGGATCGACGTCGAGCTGGAGCGCCAGAATTCCGCCCTGCTTGCCTCGATGGACAAGCGCGCCAATCTCCAGCTTCGCCTGCAGCAGACGGTGGAAGGCCTCTCGGTCGCCGCCGTCTCCTATTATATCGTCGGCCTGATCGGCTATCTGGCGAAGGCGCTGCCCCATGACGAAAACGGTCACGGCGGCATCGATCCGGCCATCGTTACCGGCCTTTCGGTGCCGCTCGTGGTGCTGATGGTCTGGCTGATGGTCAGGCGCATCCGTCGCCACCATGCGGCGGATTGAGGCTTATCGTTCCCAGTAGGGCACCGGACCATAGAGGTCTGCCAGAAAATCGATGAAGGCGCGCACCTTTGCCGGCAGGAATTGCCGGCTCGGATAGACGGCGGCGAGCGTCACGTTTTTCGATCCCTCGATCCAGGGCAGCACCTGCCGCAACGTGCCGGTCTTCAGCTCTTCGCCCACATCCCAGGTGGAACGAAGCGCAATCCCCATGCCGGAAAGCACCGCCTCCCGGATCACCTCGCTCGAATTGGTGAAAAGCCGGGCCTCGGGCCGGAAGACGATCGGGCCCTCCGCCCCGACCAGTCGCCAGCTGTCATTGTTGTGCGGCTTGAGGCAGATATGGGTCTTCAGGTCGGCCAGCGTTTCCGGCGTCCCGTGCCGGTCGAGATAGGCGGGCGAGGCGCAGAGCACCCGGCGCACCGGGGCAAGCCGCCGGGCGACCAGGCTCGAATCGGCCTGCTCGCCGATCCGGATCGCGAGATCGAAGCCATCGCCGATAATGTCCACGAAATCGTCGGAGAGAATGAGATTGATGGACAGATCCGGATAGCGCTCCATGAAACCCGTGAGATGAGGCGCAATGTGCAGCCGTCCGAAGGAGGTCGGCGCCGATATCTTCAGCATGCCCTGCATGCGCGCACCCCGGCCCATGGCGAAAGCTTCCGCCTCTTCCACACCGGCGAGGATGGCGAGCACGCGGCCGTAAAAGCCTTGCCCCGCCTCGGTCAGCGACATCTGGCGTGTGGTGCGCTGGAAAAGCCGGACACCAAGCCGTTCTTCCAGCCGCTTGACGCTCTTGGAGATCACGGCCGGCTTGACGCCCAGCGAGCGCGCTGCCGCCGATTGCGAACCGGACGCCACCACGCGCGCGAAAATCTCGAGATCGCCGAGTTGCGTCAAGGACTTGACCCTCCGCCTGTCCGCTCCGGTCTAGCCTATTCCATCAGCCTTGCGAAGACCGGTGGCAGGCCATCGGCGTGGATAGTCCCAAAAACGGATTCCTGTTTCGGGACCGATCATGTAGAACGGCATGAGGTAAAGGCGCGAAGGAGGACCGATGGGCGAGACGATACGGTTTCTGACGCCGAAAGCACCGGTTCTGTCCCGGCGCGACACGATCATCGGCGATCTCAAGGATCTGCTGCCGCCCGAATGCCTGGTGCATGAGGGGCGGGCGCTGGTGCCTTTCGAGACGGATGGCTTCATCGCCTACCGCAAGCGGCCGCTCGCCGTTGCACTGCCCGGCACGACTGCGGAAGTCGCCGCGCTGCTGAAATACTGCCACCGCTATCAGGTGCCCGTCGTGCCGCGCGGGGCGGGAACCTCGCTTTCGGGCGGCGCTATCCCGGAAGAGGATGCGGTTGTCATCTGCCTCTCGCGCATGAACCGCATTCTCGAAGTGGATACGGCGAACCGAACAGCAACCGTCCAGGCCGGCGTGACCAATCTCTCCATCTCCGACCGGGTCGGGCCGGAAGGCTTCTTTTATGCGCCCGATCCGAGCTCGCAGCTCGCCTGCACCATCGGCGGCAATATCGGCATGAATTCCGGTGGCGCCCACTGCCTGAAATATGGCGTGACCACCAACAACCTGCTCGGCGTGAAGATGGTGCTCGTCGATGGCGAGGTGATCGAAATCGGCGGCAAGGCACTCGACAGCGGCGGCTACGATCTTCTTGGCCTCGTCTGCGGATCGGAGGGCCAGCTCGGCATCGTCACCGAGGCGACCGTGCGCATTCTCGCCAAGCCCGAAGGCGCGCGCCCCGTGCTCTTCGGCTTCGAGACGCCCGAGGATGCGGGCGCCTGCGTTTCGGCCGTCATCGGGGCCGGCATCATCCCTGTCGCGATCGAATTCATGGACAAGGAAGCCATCGCCATCTGTGAGGCCTTTGCCCATGCGGGCTATCCGCTCGACGTCGGCGCGCTGCTGATCGTCGAGGTCGAGGGCTCCGAGGCGGAGATGGAGGCAACGCTCCAGTCCGTCATCGGGATCGCCCGCCGTTTCGGCGTGAAGACCGTCAAGGAAAGCCAGTCCGCCATGGAGGCGGCGGCGATCTGGAAGGGCCGCAAGTCGGCCTTCGGCGCCACGGGTCGCATTGCCGATTATATCTGCATGGATGGCACCGTGCCGCTCGGCCAGCTCTCCCACGTGCTGAAGCGCACCGGCGAAATCGTCGCCCGCTACGGCCTGCGCGTCGCCAATGTCTTCCATGCGGGGGACGGCAACATGCATCCGCTGATCCTCTACAACATCAACGATCCGGAAGAGGCGGCAAAGGCGGAAGCGGCCGGCAACGATATCCTGAAACTCTGTGTCGAGGCGGGCGGATGCCTCACCGGCGAGCATGGCGTCGGCATCGAGAAGCGCGATCTGATGACGTTCCAGTACAAGCCTGCCGACCTTGCCCAGCAGATGGCGGTACGCGCCGCCTTCGATCCCGGCTGGCTCATGAACCGTTCCAAGGTCTTTCCGCTGGAGGGGCGGCCGGAATGAGGCAATTCTTCTATCCGCGCAGCGAGGCGGAAGCGGCAGACATCATCCGGGCTCATGATGCGGCAAAGACCCCGCTGAAGCTTGCGGGCGGCAATACGCGGGCGCTCATCGGCCATCCGGTTCAGGCGGAATTCTGCCTGCGCAGCACAAGCCTCGCCGGCATCACCGCCTATAATCCGGCGGAAATGGTGATGACTGCCAAGGCGGGCACCCCCGTGCGGGAAATCGAGGCCGCACTGGCCGAGAAGGGCCAGATGATGGCCTTCGAACCCATGGACCACCGCGGCGTGCTCGGCACGTCTGGCGAGCCCACCATCGGCGGCCTCTTTGCGGTCAACAGCTCCGGCCCGCGCCGGCTGACCGCAGGCGCTGCACGCGACCATCTCCTCGGCATCCGCTTCGTCAACGGCCGGGGCGAGGCCATCAAGGCGGGCGGCAAGGTGATGAAGAACGTCACGGGCCTCGATCTGGTCAAGCTTCTCGCCGGCTCCTACGGCACGCTGGGTTTCCTGACCGAGGTGACCTTCAAGGTTTTGCCCACGCCGCCGGTATCCGAAACCGTGCTCGTTTCCGGCCTCGGCGATGCGGAAGCGGCGATTGCCATGGCGACCGCCCTGGCCCTGCCGGTGGAAGTGTCGGCCGCAGCCCATCTGCCCTTCACGGTCCGCCACCGTTTCCTCGGCAACCGGCTGCCGGATGGGGCGGCCACGATCTTCCGGCTGGAAGGGCTCGAAGCCTCCGTCAAGGCGCGGCTGCAAAAGCTTGTCAGCGCACTGGCAGCCTTCGGTCCCGTCAGCCGCATCGCCACGCCGGAAAGCCGCAATCTCTGGCAGGAGGTGCGCGATTGCCGCGCCTATGCGGATGGAACGAGCCGGCCGCTCTGGCGCATTTCCGCAGCCCCCTCTGCGGGCCATCGGATCGTGGCGGCCCTGCGCCTGGAAGCGGGCGTCGATGCCTGCTACGACTGGCAGGGCGGCCTT
Source organism: Gellertiella sp. DMC107 (assembly GCF_056313605.1). Taxonomy (NCBI): domain Bacteria; kingdom Pseudomonadati; phylum Pseudomonadota; class Alphaproteobacteria; order Hyphomicrobiales; family Rhizobiaceae; genus Gellertiella; species Gellertiella sp. DMC107. The sequence goes on from NZ_JBQUZZ010000002.1 coordinate 978,855, forward strand.
GTCTGGATGCGCATGGAAGCCGATCCCGAGGCGGACATGCTGCGGCGCCTTATTAAAACCGCAGGCGGCGGGCATGCCACGCTGATCCGGGCGAGTGAGGCGGTTCGCGCCCACATACCCGTCTTCGAGCCGCAACTGCCGGGCATTTCGGCCCTGTCCGCCCGCGTCAAGGCCGCGCTCGACCCCGATGGCATCCTCAATCCCGGTCTGATGAGCCCGGTCAAAGGCGAGGCGTAAACCGGCATGCAGACCCGCTTTTCCCCCGAACAGCTTGAAGATCCCCGGATAGCCGAAGCCGAGAAGATCATCCGCAAATGTGTCCATTGCGGCTTCTGCACGGCCACCTGCCCGACCTATGTGACGCTGGGCAACGAACTCGACAGTCCGCGCGGGCGCATCTACCTCATCAAGGACATGCTGGAAAACGGGCGCGCCGCCGACGGCGAGGTGGCCCTGCATGTGGATCGGTGCCTGTCCTGCCTTGCCTGCACCACCACCTGCCCATCCGGCGTCGACTACATGCATCTGATCGACCGTGCCCGCGTGCATGTGGAGGAAACCTATCGCCGCCCCCTCGCGGACCGGATGATACGGGCGGTGCTGGCCCGCGTGCTGCCCTATCCCGCACGCTTCCGGCTGGCGGTGAAGCTGGCGGGCCTCGGCCGCCCCTTCGCGGGGCTGATCGGCCGTTTTCCCGGGCTGAAACCCATGGCCGCCATGCTGGCGCTGGCGCCGAAATCCCTGCCCGCAAGGCTACGGATGCCGCGCGACGGCATCTTTCCCGCGGAAGCGGAAAGGCGGGGCCGGGTCGCCATGCTCGCCGGCTGCGCGCAGTCCGTGCTTGACCCGGAGATCAACCGCGCCGCCATTGCCCTGCTGACCCGGCTGGGGGTCGAAGTGGTTGTCTCGCCTTCGGGCGGATGCTGCGGCGCGCTCACCCATCATATGGGCCGCGAGGAGGAGGCAAGAGCCCACGCCCGCGCCACCATCGATGCTTGGATGCGGGAGATCGAGGGCAAAGGGCTCGATGCCATCCTGATCACCACGTCCGGCTGCGGCACGGTGATCAAGGATTACGGACATCTCTTCCAGCACGACGGTGCCTATCGGCAAAAGGCGGAGAAGATTGCCTCCCTTGCCCGGGATGTGACCGAATATCTGGCGACGCTCGACCTGCCGGACCTCAAGGCCAATGGCATTGCCGTAGCCTACCATGCGGCCTGCTCGCTCCAGCACGGCCAGAAAATTACCCTTCAACCCAAGGCATTGCTGAGAAAGGCAGGCTTCACGCTGCGCGAACCGGCCGAAAGTCACCTTTGCTGCGGCTCGGCCGGCACCTACAACATCCTCCAGCCGGACATCGCCGCGCAGTTGAAGGCGCGGAAGAGCAAGAATATTCGTGCCTTGAAGGCGCAGATCATGGCGGCCGGCAACATTGGCTGCATGACCCAGCTTGCCGATACCGTCGGTGTGCCAATTGTGCACACTGTGCAGCTTCTGGACTGGGCTTACGGCGGAAACCGCCCACATAATATTAATGAGAGCAATGTTATATAGAATATAACGGAGAGTTGGACTGTCTGATCGCTCTTCGTCCATGGGAGTGTATCATGCAGAAAACTTGCATTTCTCTCGCCTTGCTCACCCTTTGCTTCAGCGACGCCAGCGCCGATGATCGGTTTGCCTGCATGGCCCAGGATCGCCGTCTCAATCTGGCTGTGAATGTGGAATTCGCTGCGGATCTCGGCGGGCGTCTGTCCCATTTGACCGGGCGTCTCGGGATTGCCGATCCCTCCGCGCCTGAGGGGCTTGCCGCGCGCCGCCTGACCAGCCAGATGCAGTCGCAAAGCTGGGCGGACGACGGTGTCGTGCTGCTGCGCCTCTACGACGACGAAACCGACAATCGTGCCCTCGACATCAGCCTGGCCGCGGCTTCCACCGGCACCGACGACAAGCATATGCGTGGCCATTACGTGATCCGTTCCAAAACGGAAAAAGGCCCCGCCTACCAGATCAGCGGAGCCCTGTTCTGTCTGCGCGAACCGGAAAGGACCGCGCTTTTGAAGATGTTCCCGTCAGAAGCGGAATGACACGCCGAAATTGACCGCGTTGGTCCAGATATTGGTGTCGAGCGTCGCGCCATTGTCGATATCGGCACTGACAAAGGAATAGTTACCCTTGTATTCCGCGAAAACCGACCACCGCTCGGTCAACCGGTAATCGATACCGGCTTGCGCCTGCAGCGTGGCGCCCCCAAGCTGATATTCCGAGGTGATGCCGGATGGTCGCGTTACCTCCACATGCGGAATGTTGATACCGGCACCCGCACCCACATAGGGGGTGAAATTCGTATCCACGATGGGGAAACGATAAAGGGCGTTCAGCGTCACCAGATTCAGGCCGTCGGTAAATTCGAAATGGGTCCAGCCGGGCGTCTTCGCCAGGGTCTCGTCATCGGCATAAACCTTGGCATGCGTGTAATCGATGGAGAAGCCCAGATCGGGCATGCTGTCGACCGCGCCCCACCAGATGCCGCGCGCGCCGATATAGGGCGGCATTTCGAAGGATTTGCCTTCCCAGCCAGCCGTAAATTCAGTGCCGTCCGAAACGGACACATCGCTATGCGGCGCGCCCTGATAACCGCCATAGATCTGGATTGCGAAGTCATCGGCCCGCGCAGCCGAATGAATCGTCATCAATCCCAGTATCGCCGCAGAAAGGCAGGCGGAGCGAGCAATAAGAACTGCATTGTTCGGCAAGGGCATAGGCTCTCCTTTGAAATGAGGCCAAATTTGGACGATGATTCGCCCATATTTCCCTTTTCTTCACCATAAATGCAATGACGGCGTCATGAATATTCGAGCAAGGCCCGGAATTTCTACTTTTGCGAATAAGCTTATACTATAAAACAATTAGAGCGGCGGACCACTCAGAAAAAAGAAGCACGCGAAGAACCCTTCGCGTGCCTTGTCCCGGACGCGATGCGGCTGGTCTCAGCCGCCGAACAGGGTACGGAAGAAATCGAGACCACGGTCTTCAAAGGCGACCTTGCCCTGCTTGTTGCCCGGGCCGATGACAATCACCTTCGCCCCGATGGAAACGCGGTCGTAGAGATCGGTCACATCCTTGTTCATCATCCGGATGCAGCCGGACGACAGGTTGAGGCCGATCGACCAGGGTTGGTTGGTTCCATGAATCCGGAACGCGGTATCCCGGCCCTTGCGGTAGAGATACATCGCGCGCGCGCCCAGCGGATTGTCCTCTCCGCCCTTCATGTGGGCGGGAAGGGGATGGCCCTTTGCGGCCTCACGGGCGCGCATTTCCGGCGGCGGCGTCCAGTCCGGCCATTCCTGCTTGCGGCCCACCTTCACGACGCCTGACCAGCCGAAGCCTTCGCGGCCGACACCCACGCCATAGCGGATCGCCCGGCCACCTGGCTCGACCAGATACAGGAACTTGTTGTTCGTATCGATGATGATCGTGCCCGGCTCTTCATTGGTTTCGAGGCGGATCAGCTTCCGCTTGAATTGCTGCGGCACGACGCGCTTGCTGTTGTAGACCGGCTCCGCGCGCGCATTGCGGGCAAGGCCCGGCTCCTGCGCGACCGCCATCGTGCCGAAGCTGATGCTGCCGGCCATGATGGCCAGTGCCATCGTCCATGTGATGCTCTTCATGATGTTCTGCCCTTCCAACGCCGGACTTCCCCCGGCCTGTCCCGATGCGAAGGCTAATGCGGATTTGCAAATCCGCAAGCAAAAAGGGGACCGCAAGGCCCCCTTTCAGCCGATCGAAGCCCGAAAAAATCAGAGCACGATGACTTTGGTTCCCACTTTGACCCGTTCGTAAAGGTCGACCACGTCCTCGTTGCGCATGCGGATGCAGCCCGACGACACCGCAAAGCCGATCGTCCAGGGCGCATTGGTGCCATGAATGCGGTAGAGCGTGGAGCCGAGATACATGGCCCGGGCGCCGAGGGGATTTTCCACGCCGCCTTCCATGCTGGCGGGCAGGATATGACCCTTGGCCGCTTCGCGGGCGCGCATTTCGGACGGGGGATTCCAGGTCGGCCATTCCTGCTTGCGGGTAATGCGGTGCGTGCCGCGCCATTCGAAGCCGGGTTTGCCGACGCCCACGCCATAGCGGCGGGCCTGGCCTTCGCCTGTAACCAGATACAGGAACCGGCTGTTCGTATCGATCACGATGGTGCCCGGCTTGGCGCTGGTGTCATAGGCGACATCCTGCGGCAGGTAGGCCGGATCGATCGGGCGGCGCGCCGGATCCTGTGCCGGCACGAACCCCACGGGCTGTGCCGCCGGATTGGCGGGATTGACCTGCTGCGGCAGAAGCGCCCGGCGTTGCCGGGAGGCGGGCTGTCCGAAGAGCGGTTGCGGCTGCTGGCGATGAACGATGACCCGCTGACCGCCATTCTGGAAGATCATCGGCCGGTAAACCACCTTGCGGGTAGAGTAGATCACCTGTCCGCCCTGTCCGAGTTGCATGATCCAGGGAGCGGTCAGCTCCGGGTTGACCATCACCGGTGCACCGGACTGATAGCGGCTGCCCGCTTCGGCTGGAAGCGGCGCAAGTGTGGCAAGGGCAAGAAGGATGGTGGCGGCTTTCTTCAGCATGGGCATACTCGCGACAAACAGCCGGATAGGTTCCGGCGACCCGTTCCAAAAAGCGGACAGCGCCGGAAAAGTTCCGGCCGGTCCTGGTCGCCATGGTGGCAACCATCCGCGAGATATTGGTTAACGGGTGGTCTTTCGCCTTTAACCGAAAGCATAAACCTTTTGTCAGGGTTAGCGCCCGGTTTTGAAACAGGGTAATCAGATGGTAAAAACGGCAAACCGGCCGCAGGGCCGCCGGATTTGATGGCAGGAAGGCACCAGATGTTTGAGGAAATCGAGGGAATCATCCGCGAGGAAGACGGGCAGGGGCGCTGTTTCTGGTATGGCGGCCTGGAAGATTACCGCCACTATCACGACGAGGAATGGGGCCGGCCCGTTACGGATGATACAAGACTGTTCGAAAAGATCTGCCTTGAAGGATTCCAGTCCGGCCTGTCCTGGTTGACGATCCTGCGCAAGCGGGAGAATTTCCGACGCGCCTTCGCCGGCTTCGATGTCCGCAGGGTTGCGGCCTTCGACGAGTCAGACGTGGCCCGCCTCGTCGCCGATCCCGGGATCATCCGCCATCGCGGCAAGATCGTCTCGACCATCAACAATGCCCGCCGCGCCATCGAACTCATCGAGGAAAAGGGCTCGCTTGCCGCCTTCTTCTGGGCCTATGAACCCGGCCCCGCCCAGCGCCCGGCGCGGGTAGACAAGGCGACCCTCTGCGCCAATCCGACGACCGAAGTCTCCGTCCGCCTGTCCAAGGACCTGAAGAAGCGGGGCTGGACTTTTGTCGGGCCGACCACGGTTTACGCCTTCATGCAGGCCATGGGTCTGGTAAATGACCATATTGAAGGGTGCCACTGCCGGCCCTCCGTCGAGAAGCTGCGGCAGGACTTCAAGCGCCCCGTGACGATGGATCGAACATGACCGACAAACGCCTCTATAGCCGCCGCGCCCTCTTCGGCCTTGGCCTTCTCGCAACCGGACTGGCGGCGTGCGGGCCTGCGCTTGCCATGTACGAGCTTTATCCCGGGGAGCGTCTTCAGGGCATTGCCGTGCCGCTGAAGGGGCCGTTGACCCTGTCCGGCTGGACGCGGGATGGGCGCGGCGTCGTCTACAGCCTTCAGGTCAAGGCGGGCGAATCCTTCCGCTTCCAGTTCAAGCCGCGCAACAATTTCGTCGGCCTGGTCATTTTCGATGAGGTTGGCGAGGACGAGGATGAGCTTTTCTCCACCCAGGGTGGGGCAGCCGACAAGGTGCTGAAATCCGACAAGGATGCGGTCTGGATCATCCGGCCCTATTATGCGCGCATGTCGCCGCGCCGTGGGCTCGGCGCTCCCTATTCCATCGTCATCACGCCGCAATAGGCCTCACGCGACGATATCGGCAATAACAGGCAAAAGGGCGCCGAGATCGGGAATTTCGCGGAACCGCGGCGCATCCCGTGGCGGCTCCACATGCTCCAGCACCCAGGTGAGGGGATGGGGAACGAAGATGCCCCAGGCGCCGGCCGCCAATGCCGGCACGATATCCGATTTCAGCGAATTGCCGATCATGGCGGCGCAATCCGGCCCGCCGGCGGTTCTGGAGAAGATCCGCCGATAGGTCGTCGGCGATTTGTCGGACACGATCTCCACCGCATCGAAGAAATCCCCGAGGCCCGACTGGGCGAGCTTGCGCTCCTGGTCGAACAGGTCGCCCTTGGTGATCAGCACCAGATAATACTCGCCCCGCAACTGTTCGAGCACCGACCGGGCATGGGGCAGCGTCTCGACCGGATGTTTCAGCAGATCCCGTCCGATGGCCAGAATCTCTGAAATGACGCTCGAGGGGACGCGCCCCTCCGTCACGTCGAGCGCCGTTTCGATCATGGACAGGGTGAAGCCCTTTATTCCGAAGCCGTAATAGGAAAGATTGCGCTTTTCCGCTTCCAGCAGTCGGGCGGATACGTGTTCGCCATCCGCATAGTCCGCGAGAAGCGAGGCGAAGTGCCGTTCGGTCAGGCGATAGAAATGCTCGTTCTGCCACAGGGTGTCGTCCGCATCGAAGCCGATGGTCGAGAGCTTGCGCAGACTCATGCCGGATATCTCCGTGGCGCGTTGAACAGATGCGCCATTACCCGATGGCGCAGGGCGTAATTCTTGGCGGATTCGCCCATGGGCGCAACCATCCAGTCCCAGCTTGCGTCCGGCTCTGGCAGGGGCACACCATGCATGAGGTCCACACCGTCCTGCCGGCTTCCCGCCCGGTCGAGGATGTCGAAACCGGTGTCGGTCAGAAGAAGCGCCGGGCAGGAAAGTCCTGCAAGGCCCTCCACATGCCGGGCGATGACCTCCCTCAGCAGGGTTTCCCGCTCGGTATCGCCGATTCCCGGCCGCTCGCGGTCGATCCGGCGTGCGGCGCCGATGCCGAGCTGGGACAGGAGGTTGGCGGAAATCACCAGATCCAGATAGGGCACCTGCGCGAGAAAGGCGAGGGGGTCGGGACGTTGGTCCTGCCCACCGGCTGAAAAGCCCGACAGGTCCCGGTGGATGAACCGCACATTCTTCAGACCGCCGAAGGCGATACGCAACCGGACCGGCGCGAGATGGACGAGATCGATCAGGATTACCGTATCGAAGGCGCGGCTGAGAAGTGTGACCGGCACGTCGCGCAGCAGGCCGGAACCGAGCACGACGCAGCTTCTGCGGCTGGAAAGACGGGCGACCGTTTCTCCGATGACGCGATGGCATTCCTGCTCATGCGGCCGCCAGTGCCGGGCGCAACGGTTTGCCCGCGACCAGAGGCTGACCGACGAGGCGAGATGGGGACGGAACTCCCTCGGCGTGAAAGGCCAGCTCGCCCCGTAGTTCAGCGCCTCGACGATCATCGATAGATACTGCTCCTGTGGCCGATTTCGATCACCAGGACCACGAGTTCCCGATCCCGGATCTCGCAGATGATGCGATAGTCACCCACACGGTAGCGCCATCTGTCCCTGAAGTCAGGCCCATGCATGGCTTGACCGATCTGTCTGACGTCGTCGAGCTGTGCGAGCCGCTCTTCCAGAAAGTGATAGATCCGACCGCGCTGCTTCGGATCAAGCCTTTCGACGAATTTTCTTATCGACTTCCGGTAGGTGATCGTCCAGCGCGAGCCCACTCCAAAACTCCTTGGCGTCTACAATCTCGTCCTCGCCGTTGCGAATGCGCTCCATGGCGGCGTCGGCGGCCTTCATGTCTTCCACGTCCTCGACCGCTTCCAGAATGGCGTCGAGGAGGAAGCGTCTCACCGGCACGCCTCGTTCGGCGGCTGCGGCCTCGGCGCGGTTGAAAAGCTCTTCGGGAATATCGAATGGCTGGCGCATGCGGTCCTCGCACTGGCTCCTTGAAATACGGGTGATGATACGCCTTTTGCGGGTCCCTGGCCAGCGGGCTTTTGATGCGGTGCTAAAACACCCGCCGCCCTTGCCGCTGCGGGCTCAATCCGCTAGGAAACCGCTCGAACAAGAAGCCCTGGATGCAAGAGTACCCCCATGAGCGAAAAGTCCAAGAAACCGCAGAAGCTGAAAGCCCGCTTGCCTCGTGGTTTTGTCGACCGCCATGCGGGCGATATCCGCGCGGTCGAGGAGATGGTGGCGAAGATCAAGGCGGTCTACGAGCGCTACGGCTTCGATCCCGTGGAAACGCCGCTCTTCGAATATACGGACGCGCTGGGCAAGTTCTTGCCCGACAGCGACCGGCCAAACGAGGGCGTCTTCTCGCTGCAGGACGACGACGAGCAGTGGATGAGCCTGCGCTACGATCTGACCGCGCCGCTCGCCCGCCATGTGGCCGAGAATTTCAACGAGATCCAGCTGCCCTACCGCACCTATCGGGCGGGTTACGTCTTCCGCAACGAGAAGCCGGGTCCGGGGCGCTTCCGCCAGTTCATGCAGTTCGATGCCGACAGCGTCGGCGCACCCGGCGTCCAGTCGGATGCGGAAATGTGCATGATGATGGCCGATACGCTGGAAGCGCTGGGCATCAAGCGCGGCGATTACGTGATCCGGGTCAACAACCGCAAGGTCCTCGACGGCGTGATGGAAGCCATCGGGCTCGGCGGTGACGAGAATGCCGCCCGCAGGCTGAATGTGCTGCGCGCCATCGACAAGATGGACAAGTTCGGCGAGGAAGGCGTGCGGCTGTTGCTCGGCCCGGGCCGGAAGGATGAAAGCGGCGACTTCACCAAGGGTGCGGGGCTCGACGACGCACAGATCGGCAAGGTCCTGTTCTTCGTCGGGATCCGGGATTATGCGGCGAGCGCGGCGGAGCTTGCTGCCCTTGTGGCCGGAACCTCGAAGGGTGCGGAAGGTGTCGAAGAGCTGAACCTCATCGGGGCGCTTGTTTCCGGCGCCGGCTATGACAGCACCCGCATCAAGATCGACCCCTCGGTCGTCCGGGGCCTCGAATATTATACCGGCCCTGTCTATGAGGCCGAACTGACCTTCGACGTCATCAACGAAAAGGGCGAGAAGGTCGTCTTCGGTTCCGTTGGCGGGGGCGGGCGCTATGATGGGCTCGTCTCGCGCTTCATGGGCCAGCCGGTCCCGGCAACGGGGTTTTCGATCGGCGTCTCGCGCCTGATGACCGCGCTGAAGAATCTCGGCAAGCTCGGACAGGACGAGGTGCTGGCACCCGTGCTCGTCACGGTGATGGATGGCGATGTAGAGGCCATGGGCCGCTACCAGCGTTTCACGCAGGCCCTGCGCAACGAGGGCATCCGGGCGGAGATGTATCAGGGCAACTGGAAGAAGTTCGGCAACCAGCTGAAATATGCCGATCGCCGCGGCTCGCCGGTCGCCATCATTCAGGGCGGCGACGAGCGCGCCTCCGGTGTGGTGCAGATCAAGGACCTGATCGAGGGCAAGCGTCTGTCCGGCGAGATCGAGGACAATGCGACCTGGCGCGAGGCCCGCGTCGCGCAGGTCACCGTGCCGGAAGCCGAGCTTGTGGAGACCGTCAAGCGCATTCTCGCCGAACAGGCCGAGGATCGGGCGAGGGCGAAGTAATGTTTGTGCCTGGTTTCCCCTCAGCTCCCTGCCGGCATCCTCTCCCCGAGGGCAGAGGCGGGAATGCAGGCCGCGCCGCGCCTTTCTTCTCCTCGACGGGGATAAGCGGGCGGCAGCCGGGCGAGGGGGCTGCACGCGCCATGCCGTACGAGGTCGTCCTATGCCTTTGATGAAGCTGCCCGCCTTTGCGGCGGAACTTTCCGATCTTCTGGCGGCCCGTGGCACCGAGCGGGTCGATACCCCGGTCATCCAGCCCGCCGAACCCTTTCTCGACATGGCCGGCGAGGATCTGCGCCGCCGTATCTTCATGACCGAGGACGAGACGGGCGCGAGCCTCTGCCTGCGGCCCGAATTCACCATTCCCGTCTGCCTGCGTCACATCGAGACCGCAACCGGAACGCCACGTCGTTATGCCTATCTCGGCGAGGTGTTCCGCCAGCGCCGCGAGGGGCCGAAGGAATTCTATCAGGCGGGCATCGAAGATCTGGGCGATGCCCAGACCGCTGCCGCCGATGCCCGCGCGGTGGCCGATGCCTTCGCGGTGTTGAACGCTCTGGTCCCAAACCGGACGATCACCACGCTGCTGGGCGATCAGGCGGTGTTTGAAGCGGTCGTGGCGGCACTTGGCCTGCCGGCCGGCTGGCAGAAGCGCCTGATCCATGCCTTCGGCAACATGAACCATCTCGAGCAATTGCTGACCCGCCTTGCCGAGCCTGAGGCCGTGACCGGCCTGACGCCCGAGGTCCGCGCCCTTCTGGACGCGCATGACGAAGCCGCGCTTGTCGGCTGGATCGACCGCACCATGGTGGAAACCGGCTATTCCACCAATGCCAGCCGCAGCCCGGAGGCCATCGCCCGCCGGTTGAAGCAGAAGCGGGCGCTTGCGGAAACCCGCCTCGACCCCGCCAAGATTGCCGTGCTGCGCCGGTTCCTTTCCCTTTCGGTGCCGCTCTCCGATGCTTCGGCAGCGCTGGACGGCTTTGCAGCCGGAGCCGGCCTCGATCTCGGTGCGGCCCTCGGCGGCTTCCGGGCGCGCGTGGCCGAATTGTCGGCCGCCGGCGTGGAGACGGCGTCGATCACCTATCGCGCCGCCTTCGGGCGACCGCTCGACTATTATACGGGCCTCGTCTTCGAGGCGGCTGACGAAAATGGCGCGGTGCTGGTGGGCGGTGGGCGCTTCGACCGTCTGCTGACGCTGCTGGGGGCCGAGCACCCCATTCCGGCCGTCGGCTTCGCCGTCTGGCTCGACCGCATCGAAACGGCCCGCGCTCAGGGAGTTCGCCCATGACGATCACCATCGCGCTGCCCTCCAAGGGACGAATGAAGGACGATGCCTCGGCGATCTTCGAGCGTGCCGGCCTGAAGATCACCGGCATCGGCAATGACCGGAATTATCGGGGCCGCGTTGAAGGTCACGACGATATTGAAATCGCCTTTCTCTCGGCTTCCGAAATTGCCCGCGAGATCGGCAACGGCTCGGTCGATTTCGGGGTGACCGGCGAGGACCTGGTGCGCGAGGGGCTGGCCGACGCGGATCGCCGCATGGAAATTTCCGCGCGCCTCGGCTTTGGTCATGCGGATGTGGTGGTGGCTGTGCCGGAAATCTGGCTCGATGTCACAACCATGGCCGATCTTGGCGATGTGGCGGCCGATTTCCGCGCCCGCCATGGACGGCGGCTTGCCATCGCGACGAAATACTGGCGGCTGACCCAGCAATTTTTCTCGGCCCAGCACGGGATCCAGCTCTACCGGATCGTGGAAAGCCTGGGAGCCACGGAAGGAGCGCCTGCGGCGGGCTCCGCCGATATCATCGTCGATATCACCTCGACAGGCTCGACGCTGGTGGCCAATCACCTGCGGGTTCTGGACGACGGCATCATTCTGAAATCCGAGGCTTGCCTGATGCGCGCAAGGAAACCTCTCCACGACGGCAACAAGCGCATTGCCGAAATTGCAGAGAAGGTGCGTGCGGCGCTCTGAGCGCCTGCCTCAGGCCTGGAGCACCTTCGGCTTGGGCTTCAGATCGTCATGGAAAAAGCGGAAATAGGATTGCACCTGGGCATAGGTGCTGGACGTGTGCTTCAGGCGCAGACCGACCGTTCCGTTGCGATACCAGGAGACCGTGCCCGTCAGATGGCCCAGTTCCGGCCCGCTGAAGGAAACGGGAATACCGGGCTGCATGTCGCGTGGCTCGGAAAGCTGAAGGCCGATCCCCTGTTCGGAGAGATTGACGACGCGGCAGAGAATTTCCGCATTCAAATATTTGAGCCGTCCGAAAAGGCGCACATCCGAGCGTGTCTCTTTTCGGGCCTTAATTCCAGCATCCTGATTCATATTGCAAAACTCCCACCTGAAAATCGGCTGTGGGGGCGTTTATATCGCTAATATGTTTTATAGGCATGAACTTGATCTCTAGAATTTGATTCATTCCCTGCTTCTTTTAGGGATTAGGAACATGGCATATCGAAAATCATATAAGTCATTGATATTAAATAGATAAAAATTCAGTTTCCCGGAGGGAGACGGGAATTGCGAGTGGTATTTGCCCGCTTCCTGTCTCGTTTCGAAACAACGAAGCCCCTCGCGCAAGGCCTGCGGAGGGGCTTCTGAATTGAAATGGTTCAGTATCAGGCAAGAGCCGGTGCGCCGCGGCGGGCATCGATGGAAAGGGCACCCGCACCCACGGTCGCGAGCAGGATATAGGCGCCGGCCAACGTCAGGTTCTTCATCATCATGATCTGGTTGAACATGGTCAGCATGCCATTCGCTTCCGGCGAGAAGCCGGGCATGTTGATGGCGCCGCCATGGAAGACGAAGGCGGTGAAGATGCAGAAGAGAGCCAGGGCCCAGCCGACGATACGAACCTGAAAGCCAACCAGAACGGCCAGCCCGGCTACGAGTTCGAACAGACCGGCAAGATAGGCGAGGGCAGTCGGAGCCGGAAGACCGGCACCTGCAATCATGCCGGCCGTGCCGCTGGCATCCGCCAGCTTGCCGAAGCCGGCCATGATGAACATGAAGGCGAGCAGGGCGCGGGCGACCAGAAGAAGGATATCGCGGGACATGGAGAAACTCCTTGAAAGGGGCGAGAGCCAACCGGCGACAACCGGCGGGGAAACTCAGACGATCGTTACGTCAAATGACTGGCGTAACGAACAACTGACACAAGGGTTACCGAATTATTGACAAAGGATAAATATAAACAATGAGCAACACATTGTTCAAAAATTCTGAACATCGGACGACTAAGTTTTATAGGACAACCATATTGCCCGCTGTGCCGGCAGTTCCTACGTTGGGTGGGAACAAAGGAGAACCGCCATGACCGACCTTTCTGCATTCCCCGTCACTCAACGCTGGCCTGCGGCCAATCCCGACCTGCTTCAGCTCTATTCGCTCGCGACGCCGAACGGCGTGAAGGTTTCCATCGCTCTGGAAGAGCTTGGCATTCCCTATGAAGCCCACAAGGTCACCTTCGCCGACAATTCCCAGAAGAGCCCGGAATTCGTGTCCCTGAACCCCAACGGCCGCATTCCGGCGATCCTCGATCCGCATGGGCCCGGCGGCAAGCCGCTCGGCCTCTTCGAGTCCGGCGCCATTCTGGTCTATCTGGCAGAAAAGGCGGGCAAGCTGCTTCCTGCCGATCCGGCGGCCCGTTACGAAACCATGGCCTGGGTATTCTTCCAGATGGGTGGGGTTGGCCCCATGTTCGGCCAGTTCGGCCATTTCTTCAAATATGCGGCGGACAAGGTTGCGAACAACCCCTATCCGGTGGAACGCTACCGTGACGAAGCCAAGCGGCTTCTCGGCGTGCTGGAGGCGCGGCTTGAAGGCAGGACCTATCTGATGGGAGATGACTACACCATTGCGGACATCGCCACCTTCCCCTGGGTGCGGGGCACGGACGTGTTCTACAATGCCCGCGAGGTGCTGGAGCTCGATCGCTTCCCGAATGTCATGGCCTGGGTGGAGCGGTGCTGGTCCCGCCCTGCGAGCCAGAAGGGATGGGCCGTGCCCGCCTGAAAACGTGCAGATTGCGTACCTCGAACCCGGCCTCTGGCCGGGTTTTTCGTCAGGCGAACCGGGCCATGGCCGGCAGAAGCGTCTGCGAGATCTCTTCTTCCAGCTTGAAGCGGGGAAAGAGAAAAACGCCACCCAGCACCAGCTCCGTCGCATCGCGGGCCACGGTCGAGCGGGCAATGCAGAAGACCGGCTGGCTGCGGCCCTGACCGAGCAGGATGGTGGAGGAATAGCAGAAGGAGGAGGGCGCAGAGGACGCCTGTTCGAACAGGCCGAGAATATGACGGCGATCCGCAGGATCGTAGGCGCGGGTCAGGCTGGTCAATCCACACCGGCCTGGCACCAGTTCATGCAGCGCAGCCGTCCAGGTGCCGATGGTGATCAGGCCATCATCCAGATTGGCGGACCATTCCTCGCTGATGCAGAAATCCGCAAGGCCCTGCTCCACGGACAGCCGTTCGGAAACGGCTAGCGGGCGCAAGGATGACCTGTCGGCAGTCTCGACGATCTTGAACACGTCTATCCCCCAGTTCGGCCGCGGCGGCAGCCGTCAAACCTCAAAACAGCCGTCCATGTGCCCAAACACACTTTTCGGTTGCTTTAATCAGGGCATGCTGCCTTTGAGCGCACACGGCGCGGCCGGACAGAATGCTTCGTTCCGGGAATTTACGTTGTCCACAACCCCTAGCGAGACAATCATAAACGACGGAACCGCGGTCCGCAGAGCTGGGCATGTCCAGATGCGGGATCGTCATTCTTATGATTGCCGAACACGGCATCGATTGTTTTGATGGATGACGAACCGAACAAATCATTTCGGCGGATGGATGTATAAATCAGCCAAAGAATAATGCAATATCATTTTATGGCTGCATAATTTCACAGTAATTGCCCGATTCCTGCATGAAACGGCATATTCTGTCGCGGCGCAGATTGTGCCGCACCGGCACATTCTACCCACCCGAATGTCTTTCTTGTAACCTCAAGGACTTGGCATGGTCCGCTTGTCCACACGCAAGAACGGACAACAGCGCAAGCCGGAGGCCGCGACGTCCACCGCTTCTGAAGCAACTACCAAAGGTAGAAAAAGAATCTCCGCTGCGCCGGGAAAGAGGCGCTGCGCTCGCCGCCCGGACTTACCCTGTCGCAACGAAAGCCCCAGGCTCGACGTCATCCTCGGGCCTGTCCCGAGGATCTGCAAACGTCTCAGGATCTGGAGGCCGGCAGATGCTCGGGACAAGCCCGAGCATGACGTAGCGATCCAGATGCGGCCACAATAAACGAAGCCGGCCCTCCCGAGCCGCCCGGACTTTTCCTGCCGCCACGAGAGCCCCGCGCTCGGCGTCATCCTCGGGCCTGTCCCGAGGATCTGCAAACGTCTCGGAACTTGAGAGGCCGGCAGATGCTGGGGACAAGCCCCGAGCATGACGTGACGATCCAGATGCGGCCACAATGAACGAAGCCGGCCCTCGCTCGCCGCCCGTACTTTTCCTGCCGCCAGGAAAGCCCCAGGCTCGACGTCATCCTCGGGCTTGTCCCGAGGATCTGCAAAGGTCTCCGAATCTGAGAGGCCGGTAGATGCTCGGGACAAGCCCGAGCATGACGTAGCGATCCAGATGCGGCCACAATAAACGAAGCCGGCCCTCCCGAGCCGCCCGGACTTTTCCTGCCGCCACGAGAGCCCCAAGCTCGACGTCAGCCTCGGGCCTGTCCCGAGGATCTGCAAATGTCTCGGAATCTGAGAGGCCGGTAGATGCTCGGGACAAGCCCGAGCATGACGTAGCGATCCAGATGCGGCCACAATGAACGAAGCCGGCCCTCCCGAGCCGCCCGGACTTTTCCTGCCGCCAGGAAAGCCCCAGGCTCGACGTCATCCTCGGGCTTGTCCCGAGGATCTGCAAAGGTCTCGGAACTTGAGAGGCCGGCAGATGCTCGGGACAAGCCGAGCATGACGTCACAACGTGCTGCCACGAAAAAAGGCGGCCCTTGCGAGCCGCCTTCCTGATGTCAGTCCGAATGGACCGACAGATGATTACATCATGCCGCCCATGCCGCCCATGTCGGGCATGCCGGCGCCGGCCGGTGCATCCTTCTTCGGAGCGTCGGCGATCATGGCTTCGGTGGTGATCAGCAGGGAGGCAACCGAAGCGGCATCCTGCAGAGCGGTGCGAACCACCTTGACCGGGTCGACGATACCCATGGCGATCATGTCGCCATATTCGCCGGTCTGGGCGTTGTAGCCGAAGTTGTCGTCCTTGGTTTCAAGGATCTTGCCGACGATGATCGATGCTTCGTCACCGGCGTTCTCGGCGATCTGGCGGCACGGAGCCTGCAGGGCGCGGCGAACGATGTTGATGCCGGCTTCCTGGTCCTGGTTCACGCCCTTGGCGGCGATCTTCTGGGCCGAGCGGAGGAGGGCGGTGCCGCCACCGGGGACGATACCTTCCTGAACGGCAGCGCGGGTCGCGTTGAGCGCGTCGTCGATGCGGTCCTTCTTTTCCTTCACTTCGATTTCGGTCGCACCGCCGACACGGATGACGGCAACGCCGCCAGCGAGCTTGGCAAGACGCTCCTGCAGCTTCTCGCGGTCGTAGTCGGAAGAGGTTTCTTCGATCTGGGCCTTGATCTGGGCAACGCGGCCTTCGATCTCGGACTTCTGGCCAGCACCGTCAACGATGGTGGTGTTTTCCTTGGAGATCGAAACCTTCTTCGCACGGCCGAGCATGTCGAGCGTGACGTTTTCCAGCTTGATGCCGATGTCTTCGGAGATGACCTGGCCACCGGTGAGGATCGCGATGTCTTCGAGCATGGCCTTGCGGCGATCGCCGAAGCCCGGAGCCTTGACGGCAGCAATCTTCAGGCCGCCACGCAGCTTGTTGACGACGAGCGTTGCAAGAGCTTCGCCTTCGACGTCTTCAGCGATGATGACGAGCGGCTTGCCGGTCTGGACGACGGCTTCGAGCACCGGCAGCATGGCCTGGAGGTTCGAGAGCTTCTTTTCGTGCAGCAGGATGAAGGCGTCTTCGAGGTCAGCCACCATCTTTTCGGCGTTGGTCACGAAGTAGGGCGACAGGTAGCCGCGGTCGAACTGCATGCCTTCCACGACTTCGAGTTCGGTTTCGGCGGTCTTGGCTTCTTCAACCGTGATCACGCCTTCATTGCCGACCTTCTGCATGGCTTCGGCAATGTCGAGACCGATCTGGCGCTCACCGTTTGCGGAGATGGTGCCGACCTGGGCAACTTCTTCCGAGGTGTTGATCTTCTTGGCCTTGGCCTGGAGATCGGCAACCACTTCGGCAACGGCGAGATCGATGCCGCGCTTCAGGTCCATCGGGTTCATGCCGGCAGCAACGGCCTTGGCGCCTTCGCGAACGATCGCCTGGGCCAGAACGGTTGCGGTGGTGGTGCCGTCGCCGGCGATGTCGTTGGTCTTGGAAGCGACCTCACGAACCATCTGGGCGCCCATGTTCTCGAACTTGTCTTCCAGTTCGATTTCCTTGGCAACCGAGACGCCGTCCTTGGTGATGCGCGGTGCGCCGAAGGACTTGTCGATGATGACGTTACGACCCTTCGGGCCGAGGGTAACCTTTACGGCATCCGCCAGGATGTCGACGCCGCGCAGCATCTTTTCGCGTGCGGTACGGCCAAACTTGATATCTTTTGCAGCCATTTCTCTTAACTCCCGGGCCTCTAGTGCCCACTGGTTGTCAATTCAAAGGATGGGTGTCCGGCTATCAGCCGATGATGCCCATGATGTCGGCTTCCTTCATGATCAGAAGGTCTTCGCCGTTGAGCTTCACTTCGGTGCCCGACCACTTGCCGAACAGCACGCGGTCGCCGACCTTGACGTCGAGAGCAACAATCTTGCCGGACTCATCGCGGGCGCCGGAGCCGACAGCGACGACTTCGCCTTCCTGCGGCTTTTCCTTGGCGGTGTCCGGAATGATGATGCCGCCCTTGGTCTTTTCTTCAGACTCGACGCGACGAACGACGACGCGATCGTGAAGCGGACGGAAATTGGTGCTTGTCATTGTCTATTCCCTCGATCAAATGACTTGGCGGATTGTCATGAAATCCGCGTGGATGGGTGTTAGCACTCGCCCTTGGTGAGTGCTAGCGGCTTGGAGATAAGGATGGCCCATCGGAGAGTCAAGAACGGCGCATGGAAAAAAAATTGCCTGCGTCAGGGGGCGTGAAACGTGGTTAAGCGCAGCCCGCGCCCGGCCGCCGTGCCGGAGGCCGCACCCGCCGCACTGCCTTCGCTCCCGGAAGCCACCCGCACCTGGGCGCGCATCGGCCTCCTGAGCTTCGGCGGACCGGCTGGCCAGATCGCCATGATGCACCGAGTTCTGGTCGAGGAGAAGAAGTGGATCGGCGAGGAGCAGTATCTCCACGCCCTGAATTTCTGCATGCTCCTGCCCGGTCCGGAAGCGCAACAGCTCGCCACCTATTGCGGCTGGCTGCTGCATGGCAAGAAAGGCGGGCTGATTGCCGGCACGCTCTTTGTGCTGCCGGGTCTTCTGGTCATTCTCGCCCTCTCGGCGCTCTATGCAAGCTTCAGTGAAGCGCACTGGCTGGACAGTCTTTTCCTCGGCCTGAAGGCAGCCGTGCTGGCCATCGTCATCGAGGCCTTGATCCGCGTCGCCAGGCGGGCGCTCGTCAGCCCGTTTCACAAGGGCGTGGCCGCCGCTGCCTTTCTGGGGCTCTTTCTGTTCAACCTGCCTTTTCCGCTCGTCATCGCTGCGTCCGCGCTCGCCGGTTATCTGGCCGTCCGGCGCGGCTGGATCGACAGGCCGAAGCTGAAGAAGCTGCCGGCGCTAAAGGGCAAGCGGCCGAAGAAACCC
The DNA here is from genome assembly GCF_056313605.1 of Gellertiella sp. DMC107. Classification (NCBI taxonomy): domain Bacteria; kingdom Pseudomonadati; phylum Pseudomonadota; class Alphaproteobacteria; order Hyphomicrobiales; family Rhizobiaceae; genus Gellertiella; species Gellertiella sp. DMC107. Next base: position 997,364 of record NZ_JBQUZZ010000002.1, read on the forward strand.
GGCTGGCGGGCGACGCTCGGCACGGTGTTCCAGTGGACGCTGATCTGGATGGCGCCCCTGCCGCTTCTGTGGCTCCTGCCGGCGGATCCGGATCTGATCGCCGAAGTCATCAACGGCGCGCCCAACACCTTCGCGACGGTCTTCCTGTTCTTTTCCAAGATGGCGCTGGTGACCTTCGGAGGCGCCTATGCGGTTCTGGCCTATGTGGGGCAGGTGGCCTCCAGCCACTATGCCTGGCTGAATGCTGGCGAGATGCTCGATGGGCTGGCGCTGGCCGAGACCACGCCGGGGCCGCTGGTGCTGGTGCTGTCCTATGTCGGCTTCCTGGCGGGCTACCGCAATCCGGCCGGCTTTCCGGCGCTGGCGGGCGGCATTGCGGGCGGCGTGCTCGCGGCCTGGGCCACCTTCCTGCCCAGCTTTCTCTTCATCTTCGCGGGCGCACCCTATATCGAGCGGCTGCGCACCAACCGGGCACTGACCGGCGCGCTTTCCGCCGTAACCGCAGCCGTGACGGGCGTCATCCTCAACCTCACCGTCTGGTTCGGGCTGCATGTCCTTTTCCGCACCTCCTATCGCATCCCGCTCCTGACCTATGGTACCGGCACCATGGCGGGCGAAACGCAGATCCCGATCATGTCCCTGCCGGTGCCCGATCTCTGGACGCTCGACGGGCCTGTGGCGGTGCTGACGGCGCTGGGAGCGCTCCTCGTCTTCCGGTTCAAGGCCGGCATGCTGACCGTGCTGGGCCTTGCGGCTGGCCTCGGCATTCTGTGGCGGCTTGCCGCGCCGATGATCGGCCTCGAATGAGGCTAAGGTCGTTGCGGGAACGAAAAAGTGCCGCATCGCGCTTGCCTTCCTTTCCGTCCTTTGCCATGTCACCTCACCGAACATTATTCTATGGACCTGTCATGGCTCAGCGCATTGCCCGTTTCGAAGAGATCGCCCGCGGCTACGACGTGGTGCTCTGCGATGTCTGGGGTGTGCTTCACAACGGCATCGATGCCTTCGCCGAAGCCTCCGACGCGCTGGTCGCGGCGCGAAAGGGGGGCGCGTCCGTTGTGCTCATCACCAATTCCCCGCGCCCGACGCCCGGAGTGATTGCGCAACTGAGGCTGATTGGCGTGCCCGACGAGGCCTATGACCAGATCGTGACCTCGGGCGACGTAACCCGCAAGCTGATTGCCGAAGGCCCGAGAAAGGTCTTCCTGCTCGGCCCCGACCGGGATTTTCCGCTGCTCGAAGGCCTTGACGTGACCCGCACCGGCGCCGAGGAGGCCGACTGCGTGGTCTGCACCGGCTTCTTCGATGACGAAAGCGAAACGCCGGAAGATTACCGCGACATGCTCGCCGCCTTCATCGCGCGGGGCGTGCCGATGATCTGCGCCAATCCCGATCTGGTGGTGGAGCGCGGCGCGCGCATCATTCCCTGTGCGGGCGCCATCGCCGCGCTGTATGACCGCATGGGCGGCGAGACGCGCATTGCCGGCAAGCCGCACAGGCCGATCTACGAGGCTGCCCTGTCGCTCGCCGCGGAACTGCGCGGCGGACCGGTGGACAAGGCCCGCGCGGTTGCCATCGGCGACGGCATGGTGACCGACGTGCGCGGCGCGCTCGATCACGGCCTCGACCTCCTTTATATCAGCGGTGGAATCCACGCTGCCGACTATGCCGAGAACGGTCGTGTCAACGAGGTGCTTCTCTCCGCCTTCCTCACCAAGCATAATGCCCATGCCCGCTACTGGATGCCACGGCTGGCCTGAGGCCGGACGGAGGGGACACCAGTCGATTTCAAGGACCTGCCATGACCGTCTTCCATCGAAATGACAGCCTGTCGCCGCTTCCCGAGCATCTGCGGGGCGGGGTCGTGGCCATCGGCAATTTCGATGGGGTGCATCGCGGACATCGCGCTGTCCTGGAACGGGCATTGCATCTGGCGGAAGCCCGGGGCCGTCCGGCTCTGGTCTTGACCTTCGAACCCCATCCGCGCTCGCTGTTTCGGCCCGACCAGCCGGTCTTCCGCATCACGCCCGCACCGCTCAAGGCGCGTATTCTCGAAGCGCTCGGCTTCCAGGGCGTGATCGAATATCCCTTCACGCTGGAATTCTCCCAGCAGTCTCCGCAGGATTTCATCCAGGCGATCCTGATCGACTGGCTGGGCGTTTCCGATGTGGTGACGGGCTTCGATTTCCACTTCGGCCGTAACCGCGAGGGCGGACCGGCCTTCCTGATGGATGCCGGCACCCGCCATGGCTTTGGCGTCACGCTGGTCGATGCCTTCCGCGACGAGAATGCCGATGTGATCTCCTCGAGCCGCATCCGCGACCGGATCGCCGAGGGGCAGGTGGCGGAAGCGGCCGGCCTGCTCGGCTATCGCTACACCGTGGAAGCCGAAGTCATCCACGGCAAGCAGCTCGGCCGCACGCTCGGCTACCCGACCGCCAACATGGCGCTGCCCATGGAGGTCCCGCTCCGGCCCGGCATTTATGCGGTCAAGTTCCGCATGGGCGACGGCTCGATCCACAACGGCGTCGCCAGCTTCGGCCATCGCCCGACGGTGACCGAGAACGGCCGGGCGCTGCTCGAAACCTTCGTCTTCGATTTCTCCGGCGATCTCTACGGCCAGATCTGCGCCGTCTCCTTCTTCGGCCATCTCCGCGACGAGCAGAAATTCGACGGCCTGGAAGCGCTGGTGGTGCAGATGGAGCAGGACGACCAGGAAGCCCGCGCACTCCTTGCCGGCGTCACCCCGCTCGGCCCCGTGGATGCGGCGGTGTGTTTCTGATCATCTTTCGCCGAACAGCAGACGGTTCATGTCCCTGCTGGCCCGAACCACGTGGAGAATGACGACCCGGTCGCCCAAGGTGCGATAGAGGATCAGATAGTCTCGGTGCACCCGGCGCCGGATCTGTTTGCTCCGATGGGACGCGAACAGGGGAAAGGCGAGGGGAATATCCCTCAGTTCCTCGCACTTCGTGACGAGCTCAGCGAGAAAAGTGGCGGCACGCGCCGGGTTGTGCACCGCGATGAAATCACCGATCGCGATAAGGTCTGCCTCTGCCTTCGAGGTAAAGACGACGTCCATTGTGAAAATTTCTTAAACAAAAAATATAGAAAATGCGTCCTCCGGCTCAGCCGGCGAAGCGCTTCGTCAGTCGGGCCCGAACATCCGCGGCGGCGTGGATCCGGCCGGCGTCGAGATCCGCAAGTCCCTCTTCGATACCCGCGTCTATGGACTGGAGAAGGCGCTCCCGTTCCGCAACGAGGCGAACTCCTTCCTGCAATACGTCACTGGGTGACGAAAACCGGCCGCTTTCCACAAGCTGCTCCACAGTCTCTTCGAGTTTGCCGAGTTCGACTCTCATGCGGGATGCTCTCCGGTTCATGAGCGACAGCTTAACAGAAACCGGCTGGCCCGTCCATCATGGCTTTTGGCAGCTTGCCAAAACCCCTTTCCTTTCGCGGGAAAAACGCTTAAACAACCGGCCATCATGAGTGAGCTTTCAAGGCGTTCCATTCTTCGAATTATCGGCCCGGCCTTCCGCGCGATCTGACGCTGCTGGAAGTCCGGGATTTCCGCCGTTCCCGGCAGGTGAACGCGCACCCCAACGCCTCCCTTTTTTATCATCCCCGCGCCATGCCCCTGTACGGCAGCGCTCCAGAATGGCCGAGACCATGACCGATACCGAAACCAAGATCGACTACTCCACCACGCTCTATCTGCCGCAGACCGAGTTTCCGATGCGTGCCGGCCTGCCGCAGAAGGAGCCGGAAATGGTGGCCCGCTGGCAGAAGATGGGCCTTTACAAGCGCCTGCGTGCCTCTTCCGCTGGCCGCGTCAAGTTCGTGCTGCATGATGGCCCGCCCTATGCCAACGGCAACATCCATATCGGCCATGCGCTGAACAAGATCCTGAAGGACGTGATCGTCCGCTCCTTCCAGATGCGCGGCCGCGATGCGAACTACGTGCCCGGCTGGGATTGCCACGGCCTGCCGATCGAATGGAAGATCGAGGAAAAATACCGCGAGAAGGGCAAGAACAAGGACGAGGTTCCGGTCAACGAGTTCCGTCAGGAATGCCGCGAATTCGCCAGCCACTGGATCGGCGTGCAGACCGAGGAGTTCAAGCGCCTCGGCATCGAGGGCGATTTCGAGAACCCCTACACGACCATGGCCTTCCATGCGGAAGCCCGCATCGCCGGCGAACTGCTGAAGATCGCCAAGAGCGGCCAGCTCTATCGCGGCTCCAAACCGGTCATGTGGTCGGTGGTCGAGCGCACCGCGCTCGCCGAAGCCGAAGTCGAGTATCAGGATTACGAGAGCGACACGGTCTGGGTGAAGTTCCCGGTCACGAAGGGGCCGGAGGATTTCGCCGGTGCATCCGTCGTCATCTGGACCACCACCCCCTGGACCATGCCGGGCAACCGCGCAATCGCCTTCTCGTCGCGCTATCCCTACGCGCTGTTTGAAGTGGAAACGGCCGAAAACGCCTTCGGCCCGCAGCCGGGCGACCGGCTGATCTTCGCGACGCGTCTCGCCGATGACTGCGCTGCCAAGGCCAAGGTCTCGCTGAAGATGGTTCGCCATATCGAGCCGGAAGAACTGGGTTCCGTCGAATGCGCCCATCCGCTGGCAGCGCTCGGCTATTCCTTCCGCGTGCCGCTGCTCGATGGCGACCATGTCACGGATGATGCCGGTACCGGCTTCGTGCACACCGCACCGGGTCACGGCCGCGAGGACTTTGATGCCTGGATGGCGGAAGCCCGCAATCTCGAAGCCCGCGGCATCTCGTCCAAGATCCCCTTCACCGTTGACGATGCTGGCTTCTACACCGCCGACGCGCCCGGCTTCGGCCCGGACCGCGAGGGCGGACCGGCCCGCGTCATCGACGACAAGGGCAAGAAGGGCGATGCGAATGATGCGGTCATCAAGGCGCTGATCGCAGCGAACAACCTCTTTGCCCGCGGCCGCCTGAAGCACACCTATCCCCATTCCTGGCGCTCCAAGAAGCCGGTGATCTTCCGCAACACGCCGCAGTGGTTTGTCTACATGGACAAGACGCTGGATGACGGCCGGACGCTGCGCGACCGCGCGCTGTCGGCCATCGACGACACCCGCTTCGTGCCCGCCGCTGGCCAGAACCGCCTGCGCGCCATGATCGAGGGCCGCCCGGACTGGGTGCTCTCGCGCCAGCGCGCCTGGGGCGTGCCGATCGCCGTCTTCGCAGATGAAAAGGGCGAGATCCTGGTCGATGACGCGGTGAATGCCCGCATTCTCGAAGCCTTCGAGGCCGAAGGGGCGGACGCCTGGTTTGCCGAAGGCGCGCGCGAGCGCTTCCTGGGCAGCCGCGCGTCGGAAGGCTGGACGCAGGTCAAGGACATCCTCGACGTCTGGTTCGACTCGGGCTCCACCCACACCTTCACCCTGGAAGACCGTCCGGACCTCAAGTGGCCGGCCGATGTCTATCTGGAAGGCTCCGACCAGCATCGCGGCTGGTTCCATTCCTCGCTGCTCGAAAGTGCCGCGACCCGGGGTCGCGCCCCCTATGATGCCGTCATCACCCATGGTTTCACCATGGATGAGAAGGGCCAGAAGATGTCGAAGTCGCTCGGCAACGTCGTCTCGCCGCAGGACGTCATGAAGGAATCGGGCGCCGATATCCTGCGCCTTTGGGTCATGACCACCGATTATTGGGAAGACCAGCGCCTCGGCAAGACGATCATCCAGACGAATATCGATGCCTATCGCAAGCTGCGCAACACCATCCGCTGGATGCTCGGCACGCTGGCGCATGACAAGGGCGAGGAGATCGCCCTTGCCGACATGCCCGAGCTCGAAAAGCTGATGCTGCACAAGCTGGCTGAACTGGACCGGATTGTGCGCGAGGGCTACGACGCCTTCGACTTCAAGAAGATCTCCCGCGCGCTGATCGATTTCTCGAATGTCGAGCTTTCGGCCTTCTACTTCGATGTCCGCAAGGATGCGCTCTACTGCGATGCCCCGTCGAGCCTGAAGCGCCGCGCTTCCCTCGCGGTCATCCGCACGATCTTCAACTGCCTCGTCACATGGCTGGCGCCGATGCTGCCCTTCACGACGGAAGAGGCCTGGCTTTCGCGCTATCCGGACAAGGAAAGCGTCCATCTGGAGCAGTTCCCGGCCGTACCCGCCGAATGGCTGAACCCGGCGCTCGACGAGACCTGGGAGAAGATCCGCACCGTCCGCAAGGCCGTGACCGGCGCACTCGAAATCGAGCGCCGCGAAAAGCGCATCGGCTCCTCGCTGGAAGCAGCCCCCGTCGTCCACGTCGCCGACAAGGACCTTCTTGCGGCGCTGACCGGGCAGGACTTTGCCGAGATCTGCATCACCTCGGCCATCACCGTGCTCGAGGGTGAGGGCCCGACGGACGCCTTCCGTCTGGAGGATGGCACGAAGGTCGCGGTCGAGCCGAAGCTCGCTTCGGGCAAGAAATGCGCCCGCTCCTGGAAGATCACCGAGGATGTGGGTTCCGACCGCGATTATCCGGACGTGTCGGCGCGCGATGCGGCGGCTCTGCGGGAGCTCGGGATCGCTCCGGCGGCCTGATGTGGCTCAAATTGAGGATGACCGGCCGGATGAATTGCGCTTTCGTGGTTCATCCGGTACAACCGGCCTGAAATTGGCCGGATTTCCGGGGCAGGGCTTTCTGGAACAGGGGCTTGGTCCCATGAAATGGCACACCGGCAAGGCTGGAAGGGTTACATGCGCAATCTGAGTGCAATTCGCGTCATCGCCGGTGTTGCCGGCCTTCTCGTTGCCACGACTGGCCTGAGCGGCTGTGTCGGCAGCCCGACCTACGGTACCGGCACATCCGCTGCCGAGCAGCTGGTGGACGATATCGGCAAGGCGGCCACCATCGGAAGCGCGAAGTCCAAGAACATCAAATACGCGCCGCGCCCGGGTCTCGTCGTGCCGCCGACCGGGGAGCAGACCGCGCTTGTTACGCCGCAGCAGTCGGTCGCCAGCAAGGATAACGGGCAGTGGGCGGAAAGCCCGGAAGAGATGCGCGCCCGTCTCGCCCAGGAAGCGGAAGAAAACCGCAACAACGTCAATTATCAGTCGCCGCTGGCCAAGGGGCCGGGGTTCGGCGACAAGCCGGGCACCTCTTCCTCCGCCCAGTTCGCGCAGTTTCGCGAGAACCTGAAGACGGAAAAGGGCAATTACGACGGCCGTCGTTTTCTCTCGGATCCGCCGACCAATTACCGTCAGGCCGATCCGAATGCTTTGACCGATCTCGGCGAGCCGGAAAAGGCCAAGGAAAAGCGCCGTCGCAAGGCCGCCACCGTTTCCGGCACCGGCAGCAACTGGTGGCAGCCCTTCCAGTAAGCCATCCCCAGAATTTGGGGGTCGTGTTCGACTGCCAGACGCGCAATCTGTTCGCGGCCGCTTCGCTCGAAGCGGCCGTTTTCATGTCCGACATCGCCTGCCAGGAACCCATTCATGACCTTTGTCCTACGCCCCGCCCGTCCCGCCGACGCTGCCACCATTCTGCGCTTCATTCGCGAGCTTGCCGCCTATGAGCGGGCCGAAAACGAGGTCGAGGCGACGGAAGAAACGATCCGGCAGTCGATTTTCGGGGACGGAGCCGTCACCCATGCATTGATTTGCGAAAAGGATGGCAAGGCCGCTGGATTCGCCGTCTGGTTCTACAATTACTCGACCTGGCAGGGACGCAACGGTCTCTACCTCGAGGATCTTTACGTCACGCCGGAGTTTCGCGGCACCGGCGCCGGCAAGCTCATCCTCCGCCACCTCGCGGAACTCGCCGTGGAAAAAGGATGTGGCCGTTTCGAATGGAGCGTGCTCGACTGGAACGAGCCGGCCATTCGCGTCTACAAATCGATCGGTGCCGAACCCCAGGACGAATGGATCCGCTACCGGTTGTCCGGCCAGGCCTTGCGCGATTTCGCCAGCGGCCGGGTGGAGGCCTGACGGCCTGTTGCCGGGCGGCAGGACGGGCCAAAGACCGGCTTCGGGCTTGCAGCCAAAAATGGTCGCTCCGCGATATTGCGTTGATAAGTGATCCGGCTAGGGTGAGCCACCTGAGGACATCCCGATCGACTGGACCCCACCATGAACCGCTCCCTCCTTGCCGCCGCCGCGCTCGTCCTTGCGTGGGGCACTGCCCATGCAACCGATATCAAGACCTACAAGGGAAGGATCGGCAAACTGCCGATCCTTCTCGAAATCACCGACCCCCTGGCGAACGGCACGCGGGAAGGCCGCTACAGCTATGTCAGGAAGGGGATCGATATTCCCCTGCATGGCAAGGCCAAGGGCGCGTCCGGCCTGGTTCTGGTGGAGGAGGCCCCCTGCAACACAAAGCTTTGCGGCCCGGCGGGCGGTGAGGGCGATGCGCAAAAGCCGGCGCCCATCGCGGCCGACTGGACGCTGACCGTCGCCGGCGACCGCATCACCGGCACCTGGACGGATCGCAAGAGCAAGAAGGCTTTGCCTGTCGCGCTCGATTATGTGGACGCCCGTCCGCTGGAAGGGGAGATCGGTCCCGATACGCCGCTGACGGTGGACTATATTCCCTCCGGTAGCGAAGCGGCAAATTATCCCTATGATTGGCTAAAACTGTCCGGCCCCAACAAGAAGGGTAGCGTTCAGGAGTTCAACGGCAGCACCTTCCGGATCGACGAGGACGAGAGGATCGGGTCCGGTTACCCGGTCGTGGAAAGCCTTTCCAAGGGCAGCCCGGATAAGGTCAACACTTGGCTCGCGGGCGAACGCATGTCCATGGTGCTGCGGGATTATGCTTGCGCCGCAAAGGATTATCAGGCCTTCGGCTGGAACGAGTTTGTGCAGGATGTTTCCGGGCCCTATCGCTCTGAACAGAATGGCACCCTGGACTATCTTTCCGACCGTCTGATCGGCATCACGGAGAGCGGTTCCTTCTTCTGCGGCGGCGCCCATCCCGACAATTCCATCGTCTACAAGCTCGCCGATGTCGAGACCGGCCAGAGCATCGCGCCGGAATCGCTGCTGAAGGGCTTCCGCTTTGTCGATTATGACGGAAATCCGATGAAGCCCGAGGATCAGACCGATGAGAAGACCGGCCATTATGCACCGGAGCCGGCCTTGATCGAAAAGATCAAGAAGGAGCGCCCGGTGGACGAAAGCGAAGCGGAAAGCGGCTGCGAGATGGACATGCTGATCGAGCAAAACCTCTCCGTGGCCTTCAAGGGGCACAATCTCGTCTTTGTGCTCAAGGATGTGCCCCACTATGCCAGCGCCTGCCAAGAAGATCTCATGAGCATTCCCCTGAAGGATGCACGCGACCTGCTGACGGAAGAGGGGCAGCGCTATTTCGTCGAGCTTGACGGTTAGTCCGGCGCTCAGCGCCGTTCGGCAAAAAACGCCCTGAGGATGCCGGCCGCCTCCTGTTCCGCGATCCCCGAATAGACATCGGGGGCGTGGTGGCAGGTCGGCTGCCGGTAGAAGCGTGCACCGTGATCCACCCCGCCGCCCTTGGGATCTTCCGCCCCGTAATAGAGGCGGCGGATGCGGGCGAAGGAGATCGCCGCGGCGCAGAGCGTGCAGGGTTCGAGCGTGACGTAGAGATCGGCCCCTTCCAGCCGCTCGTCATCCAGCGCCGCAGCGGCGGCGCGGATGGCCAGAACCTCCGCATGGGCGGTAACATCCTTCAGCTCCCGCGTCCGGTTTCCCGCAGCGGCAAGGATTTCCCCGTCGCGCACGATCACGGCGCCAACGGGCACCTCGCCGCGCATTGCCGCTGCCCGCGCCTCCTCAAGGGCGCGCTCCATGTACGGATTTGTCTCCGTCATCCGCAGATTTCCTCTTAACCCCGGCCTTTCGACCTGATAGGACACCGGGTCAAACCAAGGCAAACAGCAAATGACATCCAAAGACAAGTCCAGCCGTGGCGGCAAACCGGCCGCCGGGCGCAATAGCGCCAACAGGAACCGTTCCGACAAGCCCGCGGGCAAGCCGCCCGCCAAGCGTTTTGGCGGCGCCAAGGCGGCCGGCAAGCCGTTCGACGGCGAGAAGTCCGAGCGTCCCGCAAAGCCGCGCTCGTCCGCTCCGGCTGCCCGTGGCGATGGCGAAGGCCGTTCGTCCGCCCGTTTCGGCGGCGAGAAGCGCGAGGGCCGTTCCTTCGACAAGGCCGGACCCAAGGCCGGTGGTTTCAAGTCTGGCGGGAAGCCGAAGGGCGATATGCGTCCCCGTCCGGCACCCCAGCCGGTCGAGGCCGGCATCGACGGCCAGAAGCCCGAGCGCATTTCCAAGCTGCTTGCCCGTGCGGGCGTTGCCTCCCGTCGCGATGTCGAGCGGATGATCATGGAAGGCCGCGTGAGCGTCAACGGCACCGTGCTCGACACGCCCGTGGTGCTCGCGACCCTGTCCGACAAGATCGAGGTCGATGGCATGCCCATCCGTGGCATCGAGCGCACGCGCCTGTGGCTCTACCACAAGCCCGCTGGCCTCGTGACAACCAATTCCGATCCGGAAGGCCGACCGACCGTTTTCGACAACCTGCCGGAAGATCTGCCGCGCGTGCTGTCCATCGGCCGTCTCGACATCAACACCGAAGGCCTGCTGCTGCTGACCAATGACGGTGGCCTGTCGCGCGTGCTGGAACTGCCCTCCACCGGCTGGCTTCGCCGCTACCGCGTGCGCGCCTATGGCGAGATCGATCAGGCCAAGCTCGACAAGCTGAAGGACGGCATTGCCGTCGACGGCGTGCTCTATGGCGGCATCGATGCGGTGCTGGACCGGCAGCAGGGCCACAATGTCTGGATCACCATGGGGCTCCGCGAAGGCAAGAACCGCGAGATCAAGAACGTGCTCGGCGCGCTCGGTCTCGAGGTCAACCGCCTGATCCGCCTTTCCTACGGCCCGTTCCAGCTCGGCGACCTGCCGGAAGGCGCGGTCGTGGAAGTGCGCGGCCGTCTGCTGCGCGACCAGCTGGGTCCGCGCCTGATCGAGGAGGCGCATGCCAATTTCGAGGCGCCGATCTACAATCAGCCGGTACGCGACCAGGACGATGAGGACGGTGCCGACGAGGCCGCGCCGAAACGCGGTGCCCGCGAAGAGCGCCCGAAGGCGGATTGGGGCGCCGAGCGTTCCGAAGGCCGCAAGGGTGGTCCGGGCGGCAAGCCTTTCCGGGAAAAGTCCTTTGACCGGGGCGAGCGCGGCGACCGGGGCGACAAGCAGTTCGATGCCGCGCCGAAGCGCAAGCCCATGGGAACCAACCGCACCACCAATGTGTGGATGGCGCCGGGCGCCAAGCCGCTTTCGGAAAAGCAGCGCTCCAAGCGGGGCGCGATCCCGAATGCCAAGCCGGTTGTGGCCAGCCCCGATCTCAAAGGCCCGCGCGTCAAGGTGACCCGCGCCGCCGAGGATCGCGACTGGATCCGCGCCGAAAACCCGGCACCGAAGGAAGAGGGCGGCTTCGGCGGCAAGAAGCGCTTCGGCGACCGGCCGGACCGCGGCGACCGTCCCCCGCGTGGCGACCGCCCCGACCGGGGGGATCGTCCGCCGAGAGGAGACCGTCCTGAGCGTGGTTCGTTCGGCGACCGTCCGCCAAGGGGTGACCGCCCGGATCGCGACGACCGTCCGGCCCGTGCCGAACGCAGCGAGCGCGGTTCCTTCGGCGACCGGCCCGAGCGGTCGGGACGTCCCGGTGGCGGCAAGCCCTCCGGGGACCGTCCCTTCGGCGGCAAGCCTTCGGGCGGCAAGTCCTTCGGTGGAAAACCCTCCGGCGGCAAGTCCTTTGGCGGCAAGCCGTCCGGCGGCCGCCCCGGTGGCGGGCGCCCTGGTGGTGGCCGTCCGTCCGGCGGAGCCCCGCGCGGGCGCAAGGGCTGATCCATGCGCATTGTCGGCGGCGATCTGCGCGGGCGTCCGCTCGCGACCCCGAAATCCGATGCGATCCGGCCGACCACCGACCGGACGCGCGAAAGCCTGTTCAACATCCTCGCCCATGCCTATCCGGAAGCAACCGATGGCGGGCGTGTGATGGATCTCTTCGCAGGCACGGGGGCCGTCGGCATCGAGGCGCTGTCGCGCGGCGCCCGCTTCGGCCTCTTTGTCGAGGCGAGCGTGGAAGGCCGCGGGCTTCTCTGGCAGAACATCGAAAATCTGGGGCTGACGGGCCGCGCCCGCATGCTGCGGCGGGACGCGACCGCGCTTGGCAATGTCGGAACCATGGAACCCTTTCATTTTGCCTTTGCAGATCCGCCCTATGCTCAGGCGCTCGGCGAAAAGGCGCTTCTTGCCGCGGCGAAGGGCGGCTGGCTGCATTCCGGCGCGCTTGTCGTTCTGGAAGAAAGAGCCGATATTGAGCCGGTCATGGCGCCGGTCTTCCAGTTTCTGGAGGAGCGGACTTTCGGCGACACGAGAATGCATTTCTACCGCTACAAGCCCTGAGTCGGAGGGCGAGGGCGGCGTGAGGATTTGAAGCGCATGACCCCAGCCCATCCCGTCCCCTCCCTCGAACGCCGGCCGGCATCCACGCCCACGGTCGCGATTGCCTTTGGCGGTGGCGGCGCGCGCGGTCTCGCCCATATCCATGTCATCGAAGCGCTCGACGAACTGGGCATCCGGCCCGTCGCGATCTCAGGCGCTTCGATCGGGGCGATCATGGGGGCAGGCATGGCCGCCGGCATGACCGGCGCGGATATTCGTGCCCATACGCTCGCCACCATTGGTAACCGTGCCAATGTGGTGAACCGGCTCTGGAGCCTGCGCCCGCCCTCCATGAAGGCGGCCGTCACCGGTGGCTTTCGCATGGGCCAGTTCAATCTTGAGCGCATCCTGAAGGTTTTCCTCCCCGAGGCGATCCCCGAAACCTTTGCCGAACTCGGCATATCCTTGCGCGTCTCCGCCACCGATTATTATGGCCAGTGCGAGAAGGTGATCGAGGAGGGCGAACTGGTCCGGGCGCTGGCGGCAAGCGCTGCGCTCCCCGCCATTTTCATGCCCGTGATGATCGACGGCCGGGTGATGATCGACGGCGGTGTTTTCGATCCGGTACCCTATGAGGAACTGCTGCCGCTCGCCGATATCGTTGTCGGCATCGATGTCGTTGGCGGGCCCGAGGGCGATGGCACCCATATTCCAAACCGGATCGACAGCATTTTCGGGGCAAGCCAGCTGATGATGCAGGCCAATCTGGCGCTAAAGCTCAAGCTTGCCCGCCCTCACATCTTCCTGAAACCCGCCGTCAATCGCTTCCGCGTGCTGGATTTCCTGAAGGCCAATCAGGTTCTCGACGCTTCCGCCACCATCAAGGACGACCTGAAGCGAGCCCTGGATGCCGAAATGGAAAGGCGCCAGCAGGCCGGGTGAAGGGCTTAGGCCTTGGCCTCCTCGCTCACTTTGCCATGCTTCGGTTTCAGGAGCGGTTCGGGTGTCACGGGGCGGGTGTGGAGCATGTTGGTGCCCGCCATGATGCCCTCGGCGGCCTGGATCGCCAGCCGTTCCTCGTCGCGGCGGCGGATGTCGCGGCGGATTTCGTCGGCCGTCGCATCGTCCGTGCCGAGCGCCTCCAGGGTGCGGGCCCCGAAGAGGAGGCCGGACTCCAGCGTTTCGCGCAGTTCGTATTCCACGCCCTTTTCCCGCAGCGCCAGCGTGTGCACGCGGTCGTAGGAGCGGACGAAGAGACGCACATCGGGAAATTCCGACTGGATCAGCGAAACGATATGGTCCGTTGTCTCCCGGTGGTGGGTGCAGATCGCCACGATCTTCGCTCTTTCGATGCCGGCCGCAATCAGCACGTCCTTCCGCGTGCCGTCACCGAAATAGATGCGGAAGCCGAAGCGCTCCGCCTGGCGCACGCGGTCGGCCGACGTATCGATGATGGTCACGTCCCGGCCATCGGCCAGAAGCACCTGGGAGGCGATCTGGCCGAAGCGGGAGAAGCCGATCATCAGCACGTCGGAACCCGCGCCTTCGAAGTTTTCCTCCATCACTTCCTTCTCCCCCTCGCGCAGCATCCGGCGCGACAGGGCCGCCCCCAGCGGAGTCAGCGCCATGGAAAGGGTGACGACGGCGATCAGCAGGGAGGCCGTTTCCGGCGAGAACAGGCCGGAGGCGGCTGCCGCGGTAAACAGCACGAAGCCGAATTCACCGCCCTGGGGCAGCAGGAAGGCAATACGGATCGCATCATTATGCCCCGACCCGGCAACACGGCAGACCCCGTAGAGAACGGCAGCCTTCAGCGCCATCATGGCCGGTACCGCGAGAGCAATCACGAGGATCTTGTCGATCAGGATGTTGATCTCGAGCGAGAGCCCGACCGCCATGAAAAAGGTGGCCAGCAGGATACCGCGGAAGGGCTCGATATCGGCCTCCAGCTCGTGCCGGTAGGAGCTTTCGGCCAGCATCACACCGGCAAGGAACGCGCCCATGGCCATCGACAGGCCCACCGCCTGCATCAGGGTGGCCGATCCGAGGACGAGGAAGAGGGCGGCGGCGATCATCGCCTCGCGCGCGCCGGTGCGCGCGATCACGTTGAAAAGCCGGGACAACAGATAGCGGCCGGCCAGCACCATGCCGACCACCGCAATCACGGCCACGCCGATATCAACCCAGAGCGGGTTTGTGGCCTTTTCCTCGGAACCGTCGAGAAAGCTCGTCAGCGCCAGAAGCGGCACGATGGCGAGATCCTGAAAGAGCAGCACGGAGAAGCTGCGCTGCCCGTAGCGGGTATTCGCATCGCCCTCGCTTTCGAGGATCTGCATGGCAAAAGCGGTCGAGGAGAGCGCCAGTCCGAAGCCCGCGACGATGGCGGGTTTCCAGCCCATCAGCCCGGAAAGGCCGATCGCCGCGATCAACACCAGCCCCGTGATGAACACCTGCGCCAGCCCGAGCCCGAAAATGTCCCGCCGCATCTGCCAGAGGCGGGAGGGCTTGAGCTCCAGTCCGATGACGAAGAGCAGGAAGACGACCCCAAGCTCCGAGACGGACAGGATTTCCTCCCCCGTCGTGATGATCCGCAGCAGCGGCCCGATCACCACGCCGGCGGCAAGATAGCCCAGCACGGTTCCAAGGCCGATCTTCTTGAAGAGCGGCGCGGCAATGGTAACCCCGCCCAGAAGGACGAGGACCTCGGAAAACAGGGCATTGGGTGCGGACATCGGCGGTCTTTCCACGATTCGGCAAGGGGCTGGACTGAGGTTTTCATAGTCGGTCCATGCCGTCCATCGCAAACCCCCTTTCCCCTTGCGCCCGCCGCATCAATCGCCGATACCTAGCGACATCTGCATGAGGAGATGTGCATGAACGGTGCGGAAATCCTGGTCAACACGCTGCTCTCGGGTGGCATAGACGTCTGCTTTGCCAATCCCGGGACGTCGGAAATGCATTTCGTGGCGGCGCTCGACCGCTATCGCCAGATGCGGTGCGTGCTTGGCCTGTTCGAGGGCGTGGTGACGGGGGCGGCCGATGGCTACTACCGCATGGCGGGCAAGCCGGCCTCCACGCTGCTGCATCTGGGCCCCGGTCTCGCCAACGGGCTTTCGGCGCTCCACAATGCCCTGAAGGCCTCCTCGGGTATCGTCAATGTGGTGGGAGATCATGCCAGCTGGCACCTGCAATATGACGCGCCGCTGACAAGCGATGTGGATGGCATTGCCCGGCCGGTTTCCCACTGGCTGAAGCGCTCGCACGCCCCTGACGATGTCGGTCGCCATGCGGCGGAAGCGATAGAGGTCGCGAATGGCCGTCCGGGCGCGATTGCCACCCTCATCCTGCCGGGCGACGCGGCCTGGAGCGAGGCCGCGACGGCCGTGCATGTCGATCCGGCAACCGCGTCCGTGCCCGTGCGCCGTCCGCTGCCGCCGAAGGCGGATGCCATCGAGGCAGCGGCCAGAGCCCTGAAATCGGGCGAGCCGGCAGCGCTCTTTCTCGGCGGCGGTGCCCTCACCGGGAAGGCGATGGAAATCGTGGGACGGATCGTGGCGGCCACGGGGGCGAAAGCCTTCAGCCAGACATTTGCGGCCCGCGTCGAGCGGGGGGCAGGGCGGGTGTCGGCCGAACGGCTGCCCTATCCCGTGGATCAGGCCGTGGCGGCCCTCAAGCCCTATCGGCATGTGGTGACCGTTCAGGCCAACCAGCCGGTCGGCTTCTTCGCCTATCCCGGCAAGCCGAGCGTGCTGTCCGATCCGGGCGCTGAAATTCATCCCCTCTGCAGCCTGCAGGAACACGGGATGGCGGCGCTCGAAGCGCTCGCCGAGGCGGTGGGTGCCGCAAAGGCGGCGCCTGTCAGGGAAATCCGGGCCGAGGCAGCCCTTCCGACCGGGGCGCTCAATCCGCTGGCCATTGCCCAGGCCCTCGCAGCGCTGATGCCGGAAAATGCCGTCGTGGTGGATGAAGCGATTACCGGCGGCTTCAACTCCTATCCGCTCACGGCAACCGCCGCCCCGCATGACTGGCTTCAGAACATGGGCGGCTCGATCGGCTTTGCGCCGCCGGTCGCGACGGGCGCGGCCCTCGGCGCGCCTGGTCGACCCGTCATCTGCCTCACCGGCGATGGCAGCGCCATGTACTCGCTCCAGGCCCTCTGGACGCAGGCGCGTGAGAACCTGCATGTCATCACGCTGGTCTTTTCGAACCGTACCTACCAGATCCTGAAGATGGAATTTGCCGGCGTCGGTGCGGGCGAGCCGGGCCCGAGCGCGCTTGCCATGATGAACCTCGACCGCCCCGATCTCGACTGGGTCAAGATGGGCGAGGGCATGGGCGTGCCCTCCACGCGTGCGACGACGGCGGAAGAGCTTTGCACGGCGCTCTCACGGGCGCTCGCCGCCGAGGGACCGTCGCTGATCGAAGTCATGCTCTGAGGCTTTCTGCCGCTTGCCCGCATTTCTCGTCCCCGCCCCTTGATGCGGCGGGGTGCGGGGAATAAATGCAAAGGCAACGAAAGGCCTCATCCATGTCTTCAGATCAAAGCTCCGACATCCTCATCGACCGCGCCGCCCGGCTGATCGACCTTGCCCGGGCCGCCGGCGCCGATGCCGCCGATGCGGTCGTGGTCCGCTCCCGGTCCCAGTCGGTCTCGGTCCGCCTCGGCAAGGTGGAGAACACGGAAAGTTCCGAGAGCGACGATTTCTCGCTCCGCGTCTTCGTCGGAAAGAGGGTCGCGAGCGTTTCGGCCAATCCGGGCTTCGACCTGAAGGTGCTGGCCGAGCGCGCCGTGGCCATGGCGAAGGTCTCGCCCGAAGATCCCTATGCGTGCCTTGCCGACGAGGCGCGGCTTGCCCGGTCCTATCCTGACCTCGAACTCTTCGATCCGACCGAGGTGGAAACCGCCCGGCTGAAGGAGATGGCCCTGGCTGCCGAGGAGGCGGCGCTTGGCGTCAAGGGTGTTACCAATTCCGGCGGGGCGGGTGCCTCCGCCGGCTTCGGCGGGCTGGTGCTCGTCACGTCCCATGGTTTTCAGGGCGCCTATATGGGCTCCCGCTTCGGCTGCTCGGCCAGCGTGATTGCCGGCGAAGGCACGAAGATGGAGCGGGATTACGACTATGACAGCCGCCTCTACTTTGCCGATCTCGACGATCCGGTCCGGATCGGCCGGAGCGCCGGCGAGCGGGCGGTGAAGCGCCTCAATCCGCGTCAGGTGGATACCGGACAGGGTATCACCGTCGTCTTCGATCCCCGCATTGCCCGGGGCTTCGTCGGCCATATAGCGGGCGCGATCAACGGCGCCTCCGTGGCGCGCAAGACCTCCTTCCTGCGGGATCGCATGGGCGAGCCGGTGTTGAAGGCCGGCTTGAACGTGATCGACGATCCGCTCGTCGTGCGCGGTTCCTCTTCCCGTCCCTTCGACGGCGAGGGCGTGACCGGACAGCGGCTTGCGATGATCGAGGACGGGGTGCTGAAGCACTGGTTCCTCTCCACCTCTACCGGACGGGAGCTGGGCCTTGAAACCAACGGCCGCGGCGCCCGCTCCGGCACCATGGTGTCGCCCACCTCCACCAATCTGTCGCTGGAACCGGGCGACGTCTCGCCGGAAGAGCTGATCGGCTCGGTCGGCAATGGCTTCTACGTCACGGAACTGATCGGCCAGGGCGTGGACATGATCACCGGCGAATACAGCCGTGGTGCCTCGGGCTTCTGGATCGAGAATGGCGAACTCACCTTCGCGGTCTCGGAAGTCACCATCGCGTCCAACCTGAAAGACATGTTCATGCGGGTCACACCCGCCAATGACATCGACCGGAAATTCGGCATTGCCGCGCCGACGCTGGCCATCGAGGGCATGACCCTTGCGGGGCGCTGAGGCGATGAACGGCCATCATGACGACGGCCAGGTCTGGGCCGACGATCTCGCCCTGATTGCCGGGGCAGCGCGCGCCGCAGGCGCCGTGGCGCTCGGCTATTTCCGCCAGTCGCCCGAAGTCTGGTGGAAGAACAAGGACCGTTCGCCCGTCAGCGCTGCCGATTTTGCCGCCAATGAATGCCTGTCCGACATGCTGCGCGCTGCCCGGCCCGGCTATGGCTGGCTCTCGGAGGAAACCGAAGACAGCCGCGAGCGGCTGGAACGCGAGACGGTCTTCGTGATCGACCCGATCGACGGCACCCGCGCCTTCATCGGCGGCGAAGTCACCTGGTGCGTCAGCGTCGCGGTCGTGCACCGGGGCCGCCCGGTTGCCGGCGTGCTGAACGCGCCGGCGCTCGAGGAGGAATATGTGGCTCTGGCCGGCGGACAGGCGCTGAAGAACGGCTTGCCGATTAGCACGGCCGGCTGGCACGAGGGCGATCCGATGCGGCTTGCGATCCCGGAGGATATGCTGGCGAAGTTTCCCGCCGACCGCCGCGAGACGATTACCCGCATCCGCCACGTGCCGTCGCTCGCCTATCGGCTTGCCATGGTGGCCGAGGGCCGGATCGACGGCACGCTCGTCAAGCGCAATTCCCATGATTGGGATCTGGCCGCTGCCGATCTCATCCTGGAATGTGCCGGCGGCCGCCTGACCGATCTGTCCGGCGAGGCTCTCGCCTATAATCGCCCGGAGGTCGGGCACCCCGTGCTCTGCGGAGCGGCAGGCGGGCTGGTGCATCCGCTGGCGCGCGAATTTGCCCGGCTTCAGAACGGTTGACCCGCGGCCGAACTTCGGCCAAGGAAAGCCGGGAGGACCAGTCCCAGCAAAGGCTTGACAGATGACAGAAACCGAAGACAAGAAGCAGCTCCTCCACCTGGTGTTCGGCGGCGAGCTGGAAAATCTGCGGGATGTGCAGTTCCGCGATCTCGAAAAGCTCGACATCGTCGGCATTTTCCCGGACTACCAGAGCGCCCTGACCGCCTGGAAGGCCAAGGCCCAGCAGACGGTGGACAATGCCCATATGCGCTACTTCATCGTGCACATGCACAAGCTGCTTTCTCCCGGGAATTGATCGTTATTCGATACAACCCTGCACCGGTTGCGTCGCGAATTCGTCGCAATTATATCGGATAGACGCGACAACAAGAAAAAACGCGCCCCGCGTGAGGGCGCGCATGACACAGGCGGGGATGAACACCGTGAAATCGATCGTGGCTCTGCCCGAAAGGGAAGGGAGAGCGCGCCCATGAGCAGCCGCTTCGCGCGTCTGGCGCTGTCGAGCTACAAGCTCGCAGGGCTGGTCGCCTATCCGCTTCTCGGGCCCTATCTCAGCTACCGGGCCGCCAAGGGCAAGGAAGATCGCGCGCGCCGGCTGGAACGCTTCGGCTTTCCCAGCCTCGAGCGCCCGTCCGGTCCGCTGGTGTGGTTCCATGCGGCAAGCGTCGGTGAAACCTCGGCTGTCATCCCGCTGATCCGGGAGATGCGCCGCCGCGACATCTGGGTCGTGCTGACGACGGGAACCACCACGTCCGCCCATCTGGCCGCTACCCGCCTCGGCAATGACGTGCTGCATCAATATGTGCCGCTCGACCTGAAACCCGCCATCGACCGTTTTCTGGATTACTGGCAGCCGGATGTCGCCATCATCGCGGAATCGGAAATCTGGCCGGTGACGATCATGGGACTCGGCGAGCGCCATATTCCGCAGATCCTCGTCAATGCCCGCATGTCGGATCGCTCCTTTGCGAGCTGGAGCCGCCGTCCCTCGATTGCAGAGGCCCTGTTCGAGAACCTTGCACTGGTCATTGCCCAGTCCGAGGCGGATGCGGAACGCTTCCGCGATCTCGGTGCATTGCCCGTCATGACCTCCGGCAACCTCAAGGTCGATACGGACGTGCCGCCGCATGACCCCGCGGCCCTCGCCGAATATACCCGCCAGCTGGCAGGGCGTCGCACATGGGCGGCCATCTCCACCTTCGAAGGGGAGGAAATGGCGGCTGCGCAGGTGCATTCGACCCTCAAGGAACGCACCGGGCTGCTCTCTATCGTCGTGCCGCGCCATCCCGAGCGATGCGACCAGCTCGAAGCCCAGCTGAAGGAAAAGGGATACAAGGTCGCCCGCCGCACGCGCGGCGATGCGCTGACTCCCGATGTGGACATTTTTCTGGGCGACACGATCGGCGAGATGGGCCTTTACCTGCGCCTTACCGACATTGCCTTCGTGGGCCGCTCCCTGTTTGCCGAAGGCGGGCAGAACCCGCTGGAACCGGCGGTACTCGGCTGTGCCGTGCTGTCGGGCGGCCATGTCCAGAATTTCCGCGATACCTATCAGCGGCTCGCCCGCAATGGCAGCGCCCGCATGGTGCGCGACACGGAAATGCTGGCCAAGGCGGTCCATTATCTGATGTCCAATGACGCCGCGCGCCTGGCGATGATCAAGGCCGGTGCCGAAACGGTGATGGAGATGCGCGGCGCATTGACCGCCACCATCAAGGGCCTGGAGCCCTACATCAATCCGCTCACGGTCAAGGCCCGGCTGAAGCCGCGCCTTGCCGCCCGCGGCTAGACCATTTCCCGGAAAGGTGCGGTCACGCCCTTTCTTCCGGAAATGCGAGGAAACAAGGAAATGGAGATTGTCCGGTGATCCCGCGATGGCCGGACAGTCTCTTCTGCATCGAAGCCCGGGGAGGGGATCAATGACGGAAAGACGGGTCATACGCGGCATCCTGTTCGACAAGGACGGCACCCTGCTGGACTATGCCAAGAGCTGGCTTCCCGTGAACCGCGAACTGGCCGCCTTCGCCGCCTCTGGCGATCCCCGCCTCGCCGATCACCTGCTTCGTGAAACCGGCATGGACCCCGAAACCGGCCATGTGGTGCCCGATAGCCTGCTTGCCGCCGGCAATACGCGCGAGATCTGCGAAGGCCTGATCAAGGCCGGCGCGAAGCGGGGCTTCGAGGAAATGGTCTCCCACATGGACGGCCTTTTCGCCTCCGCCGCCAGCCGCGCCGTGCCGGTCACGGATCTCAAGACCTATTTCGAGCGTCTGCACGGCAAGGGCTACAAGCTCGGCATCGCCTCGAGCGACAACGAGCGCTCGATCCGCCATACGGCTGAGCGCTTCGGTTTCGCACATCTGGTCGATTACATCGTGGGCTATGACAGCGGCCATGGCTCCAAGCCGGAGCCGGGCATGGTGCTGGGCTTCAGCGCCGCAACGGGGATCGATGTCAGCGAAATCGCCGTGGTCGGCGATAACAATCATGATCTCCATATGGGCCAGCGTGCCGGCGCAGGTCTGAAAGTGGGGGTTCTGACCGGGACGGGATCGCGGGAATCCCTTGCCGCCGCCTCCGATCATTGTCTGAACGACATAACCGAGCTGGAATCGGTTCTGCCTGCGCTTGCCTGAACCCTGATCTCTCCGTTAAATGCCCCGCAAGAATTGACAGTTGCGGTCGGACGCCGGTCAGGATTTTCTCGAGTCCCGCAAGAATTGTCGTCGGGGCAGGTGAGTAAAGGGACGGAGAGTACATGGTTTCGGATTCTCCACCATTCTGGTGGACGAAAGCAGATTGGCGCGCCTACGCTCTCTCGCCGCTTTCTTTTCTTTACGGACAGGTGTCTGGTCGGCGCATGGAAAAGGCGCCGCGCGCCAGCCTGCCGGTTCCGGTCATCTGCGCCGGCAACTTTACCGCCGGTGGCGCCGGCAAGACGCCCACGGCGCTGGCCCTTGCGGAAGCGGCCAAGGCGAGGGGTCATGTTCCGGGCTTTCTCAGCCGCGGCTACGGCGGCTCCATCGATGTGACGACCGTCGTCGATGCCGATAATCACCGCGCCGAAGCGGTCGGGGACGAACCGCTGCTGCTCGCCCGCGCAGCCCTGACCGTGATCTCCCGCAACCGTCTCGACGGGGCGAAGCGGCTGGTGGAAAAGGGGGCGACCCTGATCATCATGGATGACGGTTTCCAGAGCGCCCGCATTGCGATCGATTATGCGCTGGTGGTGGTGGACAGTCACCGCGCCATCGGCAATGGCTTTGTCATCCCCGCCGGCCCGGTCAGAGCGCCCATGGCGGTGCAACTGCGTCATGCAACGGCGATCCTCAAGGTCGGCAACGGCGACAATGCGGACTTCCTGATCCGCAGGGCCGCGCGGGCCGGGATCGGCGTCATGGAGGCGGCCCTGATGCCGCGCCCCATGCCGGAACTCCTCGGTCGTCGCGTGCTGGCCTTTGCCGGCATTGCCGATCCCGACAAGTTCTACCGGACGGTCGAAAGCCTGGGGGCCGAAATTGCCGTTCGCCGCAGCTTCGCCGATCATGCCCATCTGGAAGAGGATCAGATCCGGGATCTCCTCGAAACCGCCGCGCGTGAGGATCTGATACTCGTCACCACGTCAAAGGATCACGTCCGCTTTCGCGGTCATGGCGGCGCTTCGGCGCAGCTGGCCGAAGCCGTCCGCGTCGTGAATGTGGATATGCGTTTCGACGATCCGCGCGCGCCCCTCAACATCATCGACCGGGCCGTCGATCAGGCCCGCAAGCGCCTGGTTGCCTCAAGGCAGGCCTAAGCTCCGGACTTGGGACGAAGCCGGCGGGCAAGGAAGTGCCAGATGCGCGGATCCTCCGATTGCGCCACATTGAAGCGCAGGAAGTCCGCACAGGCGCCCGAGGGGCTGAAGGCGTCGCCGGGCGCCAGCACGATGCCCTCCTGAAGCGCGTCTTTTGCACAGGCCGCGGCACTCTCACCCCCGGGCAAACGGCACCAGAGAAAAAGGCCGGCTTCCGGCTCGATCCAAGGCTTCAGGCCAACGCCCCGCGCCTGCAGCACCGTCCGGTTCATGGCTTTGCCAAGGCCGACCTTCAGCTGGTCCACATGCCGCCGGTAGCTGCCGTCCTTCAGCACATGCAGGACGAGATCGGCCGAGAGGCGCGAGGCGGAAAAACCGGTCGCGATCTTCAGATCGATCAACCCTTCCAGCCAGTCGGGACGGGCGGCCACATAGCCGCACCGCACCGAGGCGGACAGTGTTTTCGAGAAACTGCCGATCGCGATCACCCGGTTCAGTCCGTCAATGGCCGCCAGCCTTGGCTGCGGACGGTTTTCCAGATCTCCGAAAATATCGTCTTCGATGATGGTCATGTCGGCTTCCGCCGCGATCCGCACCAGCCGGTGCGCCACGACGGGCGAGAGCGTTGCGCCGGTAGGGTTCTGCATACCCGCGATGGTGATGTAGAGCTTCGGCTTTTCTTCCCGCGCCAGTCGGGCGAAGGCGTCTGCATCCGGACCTTCGGGGGTCATCGGCACCGATACAACCCGGGCCCTGTGCGCGCGCAGCAGGGCATGAAAATTGAAGTAGCAGGGATCATCAAGCGCCACCGTATCGCCCGGTTCGAGCAGGAACCGGCACAGAAGATCGATGGCCTGGGTGCCGCTTTCGGTCAGCATGATCCGGCTGGGATCGACCGGAATTCCCCGCTCCAGCATCCGGCGCGCCAGAAGCTGCCGCAGCGGCGCCAGCCCGGCCGGACTGTCATAATCGGTCAGTGCCTTGCCGGTCTCGCGGGAGATCGCCTTGAGCGCCCGCTGCAGGGCGGCTTGCGGCAGCCAGTCCGGCGGCAGCCAGCCGCAGCCCGGCTTGAGAAGATCGTCCTTCTCGTCGAGCGCCTGCCGCGAAATCCACAGCGGATCGACGGCACGGTCCAGCCGGGGGCCCAGGTCAGCGAGGCTGAGAGGCGCGGTCGCCTGTGCGACATAGAAACCGGAGCCCGGCCGCGAGCGGATCAGCCCGGCCGCAGCCAGACGCTCATAAGCCTCCACCACCGTCGAAGGCGAAAGGCCCATGCTTCGAGCAAAAGCCCGCACCGAGGGAAGGCGCGCGCCGGTCACCAGCTGGCGGGTGGCAATCCGTCGTTCGATCTCGCTGACGGCCGCCGCGGTTCGACCCAGCCCGGAGGGAGGTTTCCATTCCATCTGTATTGATCCTGTCAGCCATACAGTTTCGATGAATTGTATTGAACTGTTTCTGTCCTGTCGAGCCCGCCGGGAGCATAGCTGGACAGGACAAGGAGAATGCCATGGAAAAGACCACCACAGGCTGGATCAACGGATTTCTCGGCGTGCTGATCTTTGCCGGTTCGCTGCCGGCAACGCGCATCGCCGTGCAGGATTTCGATCCCTTTTTTCTCACGGCCGCCCGCGCGAGCATTGCCGCACTGCTGGCCGTGCCGCTGATGCTGGCGGGCGGGGCGAGCAGGCCCCGGCGCGACGATCTGGTGCCGCTCGCCATTGTCGCTTTCGGGGTGGTGATCGGCTTTCCGCTCCTGACGGCGCTGGCGCTGCAATATGTCAGCGCGGCCCATTCCATCGTTTTCGTCGGGCTGCTGCCGCTCTCAACCGCGCTGTTCGGCGTGTTCCGGGCGGGCGAACGGCCGCATCCTGCCTTCTGGCTCTTTTCCGGCCTGGGAAGCGCGGCTGTCGCGGGCTTCGCGCTCAAGGGCGCCGGCAGCGGCTTTTCCCTCGCCAATCTCCTGATGCTGGGGGCCATCCTCGTCTGCGGTCTCGGCTATGCGGAAGGCGCGCGCCTGTCGCGCCGGCTGGGCGGCTGGCAGGTCATTTCCTGGGCGCTGCTGCTGTCTCTCCCCGTCATGGTGCCGATGGCAATCCTGCGCGCGCCGGCGTTCTTTCCCGTGTGGACGGCCCCGTCCTGGATCGGGCTCGCCTATGTCTCGGTGTTCAGCATGCTGGTGGGCTTTATCTTCTGGTATCGCGGGCTGGCGCTGGGCGGCATTGCCGGGGTCGGGCAGCTTCAGCTGCTCCAGCCTTTCATCGGCCTCGTCTTTGCGGGCCTGCTGCTCAAGGAGCCCGTTGGGCCGGGCCTCTTCGGCATGACACTTGTGGTCGTGCTGTGCGTGGCGGGCGCCAGACGGTTTTCCCGTCCGCCGCCCGCAGGGTCGGCCATCAGCCGAAAAGCGTCGTGATGTAGAAGGTGAGGGCCGAGATCAGCGCGGCCGCGGGCAGCGTGATGATCCAGGCGATCACGATGTTGCCGGCCAGACCCCAGCGCACGGCGGAGACACGCCGTGCCGCGCCGACGCCGACGATGGCGCCGGTGATCGTGTGGGTGGTGGAAACCGGAATGCCGAGCCAGGTCGCGCCGAAGAGCGTCAGCGCGCCGCCGGTTTCCGCGCAGAAGCCCTGCATCGGATTGAGGCGGGTGATCTTCGATCCCATGGTGTGCACGATCTTCCAGCCGCCGAAGAGGGTGCCGATGGCCATGGCCGACTGGCAGGTGATGACGACCCAGAAGGGG
Source organism: Gellertiella sp. DMC107 (assembly GCF_056313605.1). Taxonomy (NCBI): domain Bacteria; kingdom Pseudomonadati; phylum Pseudomonadota; class Alphaproteobacteria; order Hyphomicrobiales; family Rhizobiaceae; genus Gellertiella; species Gellertiella sp. DMC107. The sequence continues at coordinate 1,022,999 of NZ_JBQUZZ010000002.1, forward strand.
ACGTGGAATTCGCCGCCGAGATAGCCCTGCGAATAGAGCAGCACCGCAATGATGCCCATCGTCTTCTGCGCATCGTTGCCGCCGTGGCCGAGCGAATAGAGAGAGGCGGATACGAACTGCATGATGCGGAACGTGCGGTCGACGGCAAAGGGGGTCTGGCGAACGAAGATCCAGGAGACGATCAGCACAAGCAGCAGGGCCAGCACGAAACCGATCGCGGGCGACAGGAAAATAGCCCCGACCGTCTTGCCGAGCCCCGAGAAGACCACCGCCGAAAAGCCCGCCTTGGCAACGCCTGCGCCGACGAGCCCGCCGACAAGCGCATGCGAGGAGCTCGAGGGAATGCCGAACACCCAGGTGACGATGTTCCAGACGATTGCCCCCGTCAACGCCGCAAACACCACCGCAGGCGTGATCACGCCCGGATCGACGATGCCCTTTCCGATGGTCTCGGCCACATGCAGGCCGAAGAACATGAAGGCGATGAAATTGAAGAAGGCCGCCCAGGCCACCGCATATTGGGGTTTCAGCACGCGGGTGGAGACGATGGTGGCGATGGAATTTGCCGCATCGTGCAGGCCGTTCAGGAAGTCGAAAAACAGCGCGACCCCGATCAGGGCCACCAGCAGCGGAAATGCGAGCGTCGCCTCCATCAGACGTTCTCGATCACGATGCCGCTGATTTCATTGGCCACGTCCTCGAAGCGGTCGACCACTTTCTCGAGTTCGCCATAGATTTCCGCGCCGATGATGTAGGCCATCGGATCGCTCTTGCCGTGGCGGTGGAAGAGGTCTTTCAGGCCCTTTTCATAGGCCTCGTCGGAGCGGCCTTCCACGCGGGTGATTTCCTCGGCGATTTCCGCCAGGCGATGGGCATTCTGGCCGATCTTGTCGAGCAGCGGCACCGCTTCCGAGATCAGCCGGGCGCATTCGGCGATCATCACGCCGATATCGCGCATGCCGGGATCGAAACTGGTCTGCTCATAGAGGCGAATGGTTTTCACCGTCTTGTGCATCATGTCGATGGCGTCGTCGAGCGACTGGATGAGATCCTTGATGTCGCCCCGGTCGAAAGGAGTGATGAAGCTGCGGCGCACGGCCTGCAGCACGTCGCGCGTGATGTCGTCCGCCTGGTGTTCGAGAGCGACGATGCGGCTGCAATGCGCCTCCAGATCGCCTTCGCCCGCCAGAAGGGCTTTCATGGCATCGGCGGCGGCGACCACGGTTTTCGTGTGGGCCTGGAAGTAATCGAAGAACTTGTCTTCGCGCGGCATCAGTTTCTTGAACAGGCTGATCATTCTTTTGGGTTCCGGTCACGTGTCATGAAAGCGTCATAAAGCAATTCCTCTGCCCACAAAAGCTGACCTTTTGCCCTTTCTGTGGGTATTTGCCATTTCCGGGACCATTCCGGCGCTCTCCCTGTGCCGCAACGGGACAGGCGACGCTCCGTTCCAGCGGGTCCGCAGAAAACTTCCTCAAGACATGGCTGCTAGACTGCGCCTCTCGATAAGGACGTGTCATGACCATCGGTTCCATTCTTTCCATCGCTGCCAGTGGCCTGCGGGCGCGGGACACGGCGCTGGCCGCTATCGCCACCAATGTGGCCCATGGTTCGAACCCGGGCTACAGACCGCTCGAAACCGGTTTTGGCGCGCTTCCCGGCGGCGGCGTCGAAGCGACCGTATCGGAAGGCGTGGGGCAGGGGCCTGATCCAGCCCGCGACCTGATCGGGCTTGTGGAGCAGAGCATCGCCTTTTCCGCCAATGCGGCTGTCTTCGAGACGGGCGCATCGCTCTGGGACATGCTGGCGCTGATCCGTCGCGATTAAAATTTCATCCATGTCGTGCATGAAACGGGTGGTGTGACCATCGCGTGTGATCTTATTCAGTGCCTCCCCACAACGGAGGTCTGAACCATGAGACAGCTTGAAAACCGCATCGCCCTCGTCACCGGCGCATCCAAGGGCATAGGCCGCGAGACGGCCCTTCTTTTTGCAAGAGAGGGTGCGCGCCTGATCCTGAACGCCCGGAACCCGGAGCCGCTCGCGGCTCTCAAGCAGGACATCGAGGCGGAGGGCGGCGTGGCCGAAATCGTTGCGGGCGACGTTGCCCTGCCGGAAACCCACGAGGCCATCGCCGCGCGGGCTCAGGAGGTCTTTGGCGGTCTCGATATTGCCGTCAACAATGCTGCAGCAATCGGTCCGTACAAGCCGCTTGCCGAGGTCACGCTGGAGGAATGGCAGGCAACGCTTGCCGCCAATCTCACCGGTGCCTTTCTCGGAGCCCGGGCGCAGGTGCCGCTGATGCTGAAGCGGGGCGGCGGCTCACTCCTCTTCACCTCCACCTTCGTCGGCACCAGCGTGGCCATTCCCGGCATGGGCGCCTATGCCTGCTCGAAGGCCGCGCTGGGCGGCCTCGTCAAGGCCCTGACGGCGGATTATGCCGCAAGGGGCATCCGCGCCAATGCGGTGCTTCCGGGCGGGGTGGATACGGAACTCGGCGGCAGCGCCGAGCAGAAGGAATGGGCGGCCACCCTGCATGCGATGAAGCGGATCGCGCAGCCTTCGGAGATTGCGGAAGCCTTCCTGTTTCTCGCTTCGGAAAGAGCAAGCTTCATCACCGGCGCCTCGCTCTTTGTTGACGGCGGCAACGCGGCAGTCAAGCTTGGATGAAACCGAGGGGCCCGGCCTGCCGGGCTCCTTCTTACCGCTGGTTCGGCAGCGCGCCGGCGCGCTTTTCCGCTTCCAGGGAGGCGGCGGCATCCACATAGGGTTCCTGCCGTGCCACGCTCCAGTAACGCAGCTCGTCCAGTGGGATCGAACGACCGGTCATCGCGCAGATGACATGGGATCCGGGCAGCAGAATCTGGAAATCCGCATCGAGATACCGGATCTTCGCCTCACGATTTCCGCCACCGTCAAACCGGTTCATCCTGGGTCTCCTGCCTCTGATCATGTCCTGCTAGCCGCATTGCCGGGCATCTGTCGGCGCGGAATGGACCTCCAGCCGATGGCCTTTCCTGCCATACTCCTCGTTCTCGCCGAATTCCAGCCCTTTCGCGGCGGTCAACTGCGTCCGAAGAGACGCTCGATATCCTGAAGCTTGAGTTCGATATAGGTCGGACGCCCGTGATTGCACTGGCCGGAGCCGGGTGTCGCCTCCATCTGGCGCAGCAGCGCGTTCATCTCCTCCGGCCGGAGCCGGCGGCCGGAGCGCACGGAGCCATGGCAGGCCATGGTCGCGGCCACGTAGTCCAGCTTTGCGGAAAGGGAGGCGGCATGGTCCCATTCAGCGATCTCGTCGGCAAGCTGGCGGACCAGACCGACTGCGTTGACCTCTCCGAGAATGGCCGGCGTTTCCCGCACCGCAATGGCGCCGGGCCCGAACCGTTCGATCCCGAGGCCCATGGCCGCAAAATCCTCCGCATGGGTCATCAGCCGGTCGCAATCCTCTTCCGGCAGATCGATGATTTCGGGGATCAGCAGCATCTGCGAGGCCCGCGTCCGCGACGAAAGGCTCTGGCGGAGCGCCTCATAGACCAGCCGCTCATGGGCCGCATGCTGGTCGACGATCACCAGACCGTCTTCCGTCTGGGCGACGATGTAGTTTTCGTGGATCTGCGCCCGCGCAGCCCCGAGGGGATGCTGGCTTGCCGGCCCCTCCGCCTCCGGAGGCCGGTCGAGACGGGCGGAAGGCGCAGCCATGGCCTCGAAGGCTGGCTGCTGCCGTTCCTGGAAGGCGGGCGGGCCATCGGAAACCGCCTGCGGTCCGGCCGGCCGGGTGGGCGAACTCTCCGCCGTCCACGGACGGGACGGCGGCGCCGCCCGATGAAAGGGCGAGAAGCCCGGCCGGAAGGCGGACGCCATGGCGGCAGCGCCTGTCGTGGCCGATCTCGCCCCATCCCGCTGCAGCGCCTCGCGCAAGCCGCCGACGATCAGGCCGCGGATCAGCCCCGGATCGCGGAACCGCACATCCGATTTCGCCGGATGCACGTTCACGTCGACAAAGGCGGGGTCGAGGCTGAGGGAAAGCACCGCCACGGGATAGCGCCCCATGGGGATCGTATCGGAATAGGCGGCGCGGATCGCCTGCAGGATCAGCTTGTCCTGCACGGGCCGGCCGTTGACGAAGGCATATTGGTGGGCGCTGTTGCCACGATTGAAAGTGGGAACCCCGGCAAAGCCGGTCATCCGCACGCCCTCCCGCTCCGCATCGATGGCGATGGAGTTGCCGGAGAATTCCTCCCCCAGAACCTGGCCCATCCGTGCCAGCGCATCGGTGCCGCAGGCGGAAAGCTCCAGCGTGCTCCGGTCCGGGCCGGACAGCACGAACCGGATCGCCGGAAAGGCAATCGCCATGCGCTTGACCACCTCGGTGATCGCGCCCGCCTCGGCCCGCTCCGTCTTCAGGAATTTCAGCCGGGCCGGCGTGGCGAAGAAAAGATCGCGCACCTCGACGACCGTGCCCGCATTGGCCGGCGCCGGCCGCACGTCGGAAACCTTGCCGCCGGTGACGGCAATCTCGAAGCCCGTATCGTCGCCGGCACGGCGGCTGCGCACGGAAAGCTTCGCCACGGAGCCGATGGAGGGCAGCGCCTCGCCCCGAAAGCCCAGCGTGCGGATATCCATCAGCGAGGTCGAGATCTTGGAGGTGCAATGGCGGCGGATGGCGAGCGCCAGATCGTCCGGCCCCATTCCGCAGCCATTGTCGGTCACGCGCAGCAGCGTCTTGCCGCCACCCGCCGTCGCGATTTCGATGCGCGTTGCCCCGGCATCGATGGCGTTTTCGATCAGCTCCTTGGCCGCGCTTGCGGGTCGCTCGATGACCTCGCCGGCGGCGATCTGGTTGATCAGGGTCTCGGAGAGTTGCTTGACGGACATGAAACGGGTTCTAGCCGGATTCGGTGGCCGCGTCCAAGCCGTGCCGGAATGAAACGCGGCCCGGTCCACCGCTGTGGAAAAATCAACCAAGAAGCTGTTGCTGCCTCTTAAGGTCGATTTAACATTCGGGTGGCAGATTGTCCTCATCTGCCATGAATGCAGATCGGCGGTTGTATCCCGTCCGCAGGCCGGTGGCGCTGGAACCACCGCATGAAAGATGACAAGGGCCATTTCGACGGCTCGTCCAGCATGTTCCCTTCAGCATCGAGTAACGGATCTGGTGATGCTTCATCTCCCAGACGGCCTTTTGGAAAGCGATCGCGGCGGCAATCTTCGGATTTCCGCGGATGCTGCCCGCTGCCGCCCGGTCGAGGGGTGCATCTCATGAGCGAAAGCCTGATCGAGGCGGTGCAATCCCAGGCAAGTCTGCTCGATGCATTCTGCGAAGCCTTGCCGGCTGCGGTGCTGGTCTATGACGGCAACGACCAGATCGTCTTTGCGTCCAAGCAGATCCTCAATTTCTATTCCCTGCCGACCGATGTGCTGCTGCCCGGCACGCGACTGCGCGATTTCCTCGGCGCCATGTACGACAACCGGCCCCGCTCCTCGGTCATGGAAGGCCGCGTGCATGTGGGGCGCGAGGAATGGGTCGCAGACCAGCTGGCAAGCCACTGGCGCGAACGGTTCGAGCTGACCGAAAGCTACAGCTACGGACGGTGGATGCGCTTCGTCAAACGGCGCTTCCCGAGCGGCACCGGCATTTGCGTGATGACCGACGTGACCGAAAGCCACAAGCGCGAGGAGCAGTGGCGCACCGACATGGCGCGCGTGCAGTTGACGGAGGAAATTCTCGACAACCTGCCGTTCCCGGTTTTCGTCAAGGACCAGTCGCTGACCTATATTGCCGCCAACCGGGCCTTTTGCCAGCTGCGGGGCGTGGCACTCGAGCATATTCTCGGCCGGACCGTCTATGATTTTGCACCGGCCAGCGTGGCCGATATCTTCGATGCGGCCGATCGCTCCGTCCTGGAGACGGGAAAGCCGCTTTCCGTTCCCGAACGGCTGGTGCGCCCCGACGGGCGCGAGGTCGCGGTGATCACCCGCAAGGTCCGTATCGGCAAGTCCGGCCGCAGCATGCTGCTGACGACCATGGAGGATGTGACCGAGCTGACCGACGGGCACGGCGCCGATGGCTGGCTGAAAACCCAGCTGCGCATGCCCCTCTTTCCGAATGTCGAAAGCGGCGATCCGGCAGCGCCCGATCTGAGCGTCGCCACCGCCGCCGCCGAAACGGTGGTTCCGGACCGCTTTGTCGGCCGCCGCGTTCTCCTGGTCACCTCGGATGTCACGGTGGAAGCCCAGGCGTCCCGGGTATTCTCCCGCCTCGGCATCGATTATTGTTGTGTCAATTCGCCGGTGGAGCAGGAGGCGCTCATCCGGGCCGCCACCGAGGCGGGTGTCGACATCGACGTGATCGTGATCGATGCACTCATGGAAAGCCGCTCCATCGAGCTGGCGGAACACCACGGCATCAACGTGCTGGTCATGGATGGATATCAAATGTCGGGAGAGCTCGCCTATCAGCTCGTCCGGCATTTCAACAGTCCCTGGGGCCGGCCCCGGTCGGAGCGCAATCCGATCGACGAGTGGGAAATCGAGACCATCATCGCCGAGCCGCAGGTGGCGCTCAGCCTGGTCGATGTGATCGTGGTCGAGGACAATCCGGTCAACCAGATCGTCTTTTCCCACATCCTGGAGGGCCTTGGTCATTCCGCCCGCATCGCCTCTACCGGCGCCGAGGCGCTGGAGATGGCGGGAGACCTGATGCCGCGCGTCATCCTGTGCGATCATGCGCTGTCGGACATGAGCGGTCCCGAATTCGCCGCCGCGCTGCGGGCACGCCTGGACGGCGCCCGCGATATCCCCCTGATCGCCGTGCTGGTCGCGGGTCAGGAACCGGACGCCGAGGCCTGCGTGGCCGCCGGCATGAACGGTACGCTGATGAAGCCCATCAGCCCGGAAGCGCTGGAAGGCCTCCTGCGTACCTACCTTCATGCCGAAAGCCGGCATGCCCATGCCGGGTAAGCCTCGGACAGGCCCGCACCGGTAAAGGTCGAAGCGCCCGCCGGATGCGCCGGCAGCCGCATTCTTGCCGTTCTGCCAGAAATCAGGGGCAAATATGTGTAAAGCAAAACATTTATCTAATAATACCAAATTAAGGGTTTGCGGGCACTCTTTCGAGGAAGGGAGATCATGTTTCCCTTTCGACGGAGGCTTTCTAGCAGGCACAAGTGCCCCTTTTAGGTGTTGGCGTCGGTTGTTCTAGGGGTAGAACCGGCGCGCGGAACGTTCAGGAATGGGGAAGAATGCTGACTGAAGATCTGGCCCAGCAGATAAGCCAGAACGAGTTGCATGCGATGGCCTATACGGATGCCTTGACGGGACTGGGCAACCGGCATCGACTGAAGGACAAGATGCGCCGGCTCGTGCATGAGCGGGCGGCCGATCCTGCACCTTTTGCCATCTGCATCGCCAATCTCGACGGCTTCAAACCGATCAACGACCTGTTCGGCATGGCCGCAGGCGACGAAATTCTTTGTCAGGTGGCGCATCGGCTGAAAGCCTGCATCCCGGACGGAGCCACGGTGACGCGCCACGGCGGCGACGAGTTCGCCTTTCTCTTTCCTCTGGTATTCGAACGCACCGGCGCCGAGAAAATCGGGCAGATGATCCGTGATGTGCTGTCGGCCCCTTACGATCTCGGCGACCGCAATGTGCGCCTGTCAGCCTCCTTCGGCTTTTCCATCTATCCCTTTGCGGGAGAGGATTTCGAAGACCTTCTGAAGAGTGCAGAAACGGCGCTGTATCGCTCCAAGCGACGCGGGCGAGGGCAGATCACGGTCTATTCCCAGCAGATCGCCCAGGAGATGAAAAGGGCCACCCAGCTCGAGCAGGCGCTGCGCAATGCAATCATCAACGATCAGGTCGATGTCCACTTCCAGCCGATCGTCGAGATGAGAACGGGCATACCGGTGGGTTTCGAGGCCCTGGCCCGCTGGAACGATCCCGATCTCGGTTTTGTGTCTCCGGCCATCTTCGTGCCGCTGGCGGAAGAGCGCGGCTTCATCGACGCCCTGTCGGAGGCGCTGTTGCGCAAGGCGGCAGAGGCAGCGCTGTCCTGGCCGCGCGAATTGTTCCTTTCGTTCAACGTCTCCTCGGCGCAGCTGATGGATCCGGGAACGGCGGGCAATATTCTCTCCATTCTCAACCGGTCGGGTTTCGATCCGCGACGGCTGGAGCTGGAAATCACCGAAACCGCGATGATGACCTCCGCGGAAACCGCGCAGCGCATCCTGCTGGAACTGCGCGATATGGGCGTGAAGATTTCGCTCGACGATTTCGGCACCGGCCAGTCCAGCCTCGGGCGTCTGCGCGACTTCACCTTCGACAAGGTCAAGATCGATCGCGCCTTCGTCGCCCGCATCACCTCCGACCGGGCATCGGAACATATCATCAAGGCCATCATCACCATGTGTGACGGGCTGGGCCTGCAAGTGGTGGCCGAAGGGATCGAGCATGCGGAAGAGGCCGAGATCCTGAGGAATTTCGGCTGCGGGCTGGGGCAGGGATACTTCTTCGGTCGTCCCGTCGATGCGGCCGCCACCCTGCGCTATCTGGCCGAACGCTACGAGGCAGAGACCGCCTGACGGTCGTCAGGACCGGCCATCCCATCCGGGGCACGGTCCGCCTCGGCCTTGCCCTCGGCAATCAGCCAGTCCCGTACCCGGCTTGCCGGGCCGCTGAGTTCGCGGGATCGGGGCCAGACCACATGAAAGGCGAGCCCGGTGCGCAGTACGTGATTGCCGACCGGCACCAGCAGGCCGGATCGCGTCTGGCGGTCGGTCAGGTGCTGCCAGCCAAGCCCGATGCCTTCGCCGGCCAGCACCGCCTGTATCACCAGCACATAATCGTTGATCGCCAGCCGCTTGCCGCGCGGTTGCCAGGAGAGGCCCGCACTTTCGAACCATTCCGGCCAGTCGCAGGCCCGCCGCACCGGTTCCTCCAGATCGATCAGGCGGTACCGCGTGAGATCGGCGGGCGTTTCCGGAAATCCGTGGGCTTCGATGAAGGCGGGGCTTGCGACCGCATTGATCACCTCCGGCGCCAGTTCCGCCGCATGGTAGCGCGGCCACTGGGCGGGATCGCCGCCGCGAATGCCCAGCGGAATACCTTCTTCCTCGAGATCGAGATCGCGCACACTCGTCTGGATGCGCAGGTCCACATCCGGCAGGTCCTGGCGAAGTTTCGCCAGCCGCGGCAGCATCCACATGGAGGCGAAGGCGGTCGAGGCGGCAAGCGTCACATTCTGCACCCGGTTCTTCGCCCGGATGTCTTCCGCCGATTTCTGGATGCGGGTCAGGCCGGCCGAGACGTCTCCGTGAAAGCGCTCGCCCACCTCCGTCAACCGCACCGACCGGTGCAGCCGGGTAAAGAGCGTGACCCCCATCTGCTCCTCGAGCGCGCGGATCGCGTAGGATACCGCCGCCTGGCTGAGACCCAGCTCCGCCGCCGCACGGGTGAAATTCTCGTGCCGCCCGGCTGCCTCGAATATCATCAGATGGGTGGCCGAAGGCAGAAGTCGCCGCAATCCGTCCATGAACTCTTTCTCCTGCCATAAGTCCTGCTTATTGGAAGCTTATAAAAATAACGGCAATACAGCCAAGTCCCCGGCCGCTAGTTTTGGCAGATAAATTGAATGCCGGGAGCTGTTCCATGACCCAAGCCGCAGAAAAAACCGCCACTTCTGACCGTCGCCAGCGTGGCAATCGCCGCCAGCCCGGCGCGAAGCCGGTGGGCGTGCCCTATATCGTCCGCAATATTCCGACTTATGACATCCTGTCCGAGGAAAACCTCGTCAAGATCGAGAATGCGGCCGATCGCATCCTTGCGGAAGTCGGCATCGAGTTCCGCGACGATCCCGTCGCGCTCGACCACTGGAAGCGGGCAGGGGCCAAAGTTGACGGCGTGAAGGTCACCTTCGAGCCGGGCATGCTGCGCGAGATCGTCTCCACCGCGCCCGCCGAATTCACCCAGCACGCCCGCAATCCTGCAAACAATGTGCAGATCGGCGGCCGGAATGTGGTTTTCGCGCCGTCCTACGGCTCGCCCTTCGTCATGGATATCGACAAGGGCCGCCGCTACGGCACGCTCGAAGACTTCCAGAATCTCATCAAGCTCGGCCAGTCCAGCCCCTGGCTGCATCATTCGGGCGGGACGATCTGCGAGCCGGTGGACGTCCCGGTCAACAAGCGCCATCTCGACATGGTCTACAGCCACATCAAATATTCCGACCGTTGTTTCATGGGCTCGGTGACCCATGAGGAACGGGCGGAAGAGAACATCGAGATGTCGCGCATCCTGTTCGGTCGGGAATTTACCGATGAGAACTGCGTCATCCTTGGCAATGTCAACGTCAATTCGCCGCTCGTCTGGGACGGTACCATGACGACGGTTCTCCGGGCCTATGCGCGGGCCAATCAGGCAGCCGTCATCGTGCCCTTCATCCTCGGCGGCGCCATGGGGCCGGTGACCAGCGCCGGGGCCATTGCCCAGGCCTTTGCCGAGACGCTCGCCGGCTGTGCGCTGACCCAGCTGGAGCGCAAGGGCGCGCCGGTGATTTTCGGGAACTTCCTGTCGTCCATGTCGCTGCGGTCCGGGTCACCCACCTTCGGCACGCCGGAACCCGCCATCGGCTCCATGGTGATCGGCCAGCTGGCGCGCCGGCTGAAGCTGCCGCTGCGCTGCGCCGGCAATTTCTCCAACTCCAAGCTGCCGGACGGGCAGGCCATGCAGGAAGGCCTCATGTCCATGCTGTCGGCGATTCATTGCGGGGCAAACTTCATCCTGCACTCGGCGGGCTTTCTGGATGGGCTTCTGTCCATGTCCTATGAAAAATTCGTCATGGATACGGATCTCTGCGGCGCGCTGCATTCCTATCTGGCCGGGGTTGTCGTGGACGACAACACGCTGGCGATGGATGCCTTCCTGGAAGTCGGGCCGGGCAGCCACTTCCTGGGCTCCGCCCATACGATGCGCAACTACACCACGGCTTTCTGGGATTCGGCGCTCTCCGACAACGAGCCGTTCGAGAAATGGAGCCAGGAGGGCGGCTCCACCGACATGGCCACCCGCGCCAACCGGCTGTGGAAGAAGACGCTGGCCGAATATGAAGCTCCCGCGCTCGACGAGGCCAAGGATGAGGAACTGAAGGACTTCGTGACGCGGAAAAAGGCGTCGCGCAACGATGCCTGGTACTGAGGATCGCACCCGGGCAGCGATCTGAGGCGTACAAAATAAAAGCGGCGGTGCCGAAGCACCGCCGCATTCGCCGGAAATGGAGGGGGAACCATCCCGAATTTCACCGAATGTTGAGCCGGGGGCGGTGCTAACAACGGTGACGCATGGGAGGATTTCCGGCGAATTCCGTGATTTACTGCGCCGGTGCGGTGCCGGTGGCCGGTGCGGTGCCCGTCGCCGGAGCACCCGGAGCGGCTGGCGGCGTGGTCCCCGTTGCCGGGTCGGTCGCCGCCGGGGTCGAAGCCGTGGTGTTCTGGTCGGAAAGCGTCTTGAACTCCGGAGCATTCTTCAGCGTATCGGAGGTTTCGCTGGTGGAGAGCTTCAGGCTGCTGCCGTCCTCCGCCTGGGAAACCATGATGTTGGACATGGGAACGGCCACGTTCTTCTCGCCGATGCCGAGGAACCCGCCCACGCCGATCACCGCTGCCACGACACCACCGTTCTTTTCGATGATGAGGTCGTTGATCTCGCCGATGCTCTCGTTATTGGCGTTGTAGACCGTCGCGCCAATATAGTCGTCGGCGCTGATCTGGTCCTGCGACTGTTCGGTCAGGTAGGTGCCAGCCACTTCACCGCCATCGGTGGTCGTGCTGGAGGCCGAGCCTGCGGTTCCCGACGTGTCGGTGGTACCGGACGTATCCGTGGTGCCGGAGGTGCCGGCCGTGCCCGACGTATCGGTGCCGGTCGTCCCGGAGCCGCTGGTCGTGTCGGTGCCGGAGGTGCCCGATGCAGCCGGAGCAGTGCCCGAAGTATCTGCCGGCGGGTTCGTCGCATCCTGGGCGAAGGCCAGCGGTGCGGCCATCAGGAAAGTGCTGGCGGCGGCGACGGTAACGAGCTTCTTGATCATGTCGGATCTGCCTTTCTCTCGAATTTCTGTGCGCCGGTCCGTGGGAGGTCGGTGCCGGCTGTTGCGCCAGTAAAACGGAGGCAGGGTGCTTTGGTTCCCGAAAAAATTGTGCGGGAAACCGAATATCGCTCGTCTCAGGATGTTATATTTTTCGAATGAAATGCCAGAAAATGAAATAGTCGGCTAAAAAATGGCTTGGGTGGCAGCGCTGGAGCCGCCCCCCCGTCCAGCTCGGTCACAGCCGGTATGAGCCTTCGGCGCGCCCTTTCACGGGGATGCCGAGATCGAGAAGCGTACCATCCTCGGCCGCGGGATCGGCCATGCCCTCGGTCGCCGTGGTGACCAGCAGCCGGTCCAGTTCAGGACCGAAGAAGGCGGGGCACGATGGCTGGCGGGAAGGTGTGCTGTAGCTCGCGACGAGGCGTCCGGAAGGATCGTAGCGGTCGACCCGCGCCTCACCCCAGCGGGCGTTCCAGACATGGCCCTCCGCATCGCAGACGGAGCCGTCGATGCCGCCGGGCTGGCCTGCCTCGTCGGCAAAAACCACCGGCGTGCCGGTCGGCAGTCCGGTTGCGGGGTCGACCGCCACTTTCATGTAACGGTTGACCTTGGTGTCCACGTAATAGCCCGTTGCGCCATCCGGCGAGAAGCAGATGCCGTTGGTGATGCCGATGCGGTCGATGATTTTGGTCACCGTGCCCTGTGCCACATGATAGATGGCCCCGCCTTCCGGTTCCGCCTTCTTGCCCATGGTGCCGATCCAGAGCGCTCCGGACGCATGCACCCGGCCATCATTGGAGCGGTTCTCCGGACGATCCGCCTCGAGCGGGGCATGCAGGCTCAGGGCGCCGCTCGCCCGGTTGCGGATATAGAGCCCGTCCTCCATCGCCAGCAGTTGGCTGTCGTCGTCGATCCGCGCCACCACGCTGCCCATCCGCGGCAGCGCATGAACCCGCTTTTCGCCGGTGCCGAGCCTGAGTTCGTGCAACTCGCGGCCGAGAATGTTGAACCACCAGATCGTATCCGTCTGCGGCTCGTAGGAAGGCCCTTCCCCGAGCACCAGTTGGGCCTTGCAAAGCGTCTTGCCCCGGAAGGGGATCGTTTCCACCATGATCAGACCTTTCCTGCGGTGGCCGCATCATAGGCGGCAATGGTCTTCAACGAGCGTTCGCGCACCTCGGTTGCCGACATGCCCGGCTTGTAGAGGCTGGAGCCGAGACCGAAGGCGGTGATCCCCGCTTTGACATAATCGGCAAAATTCTCGTCCCCGACGCCACCGACCGCAGCGATCAGCAGGTCCTTGGGCAGCACGGCCCGGATCGCCGTGATGCCGGCGGGGCCCAGCACATTGGCCGGAAAGAACTTCAGGCCCGTTGCGCCGGCCCGGGCGGCTGCCAGCGCTTCCGTGGGCGTGAAGACGCCGGGAAGCGTCACCATGCCCTTCTCCCGCGCGGCGGTGATGACGGCGGGCTCCACATTCGGGCTGACCATCAAACGGCCACCGGCATCCGCCAGCCGATCCACGTCATCCGTCGTCAGAACCGTGCCGGCACCGATCAGCACCTGCGGCGGCGCCATCTTTGCCGCGAGCTCGATGGACCGGAACGGCTCGGGCGAATTGAGGGGAATTTCGATGGCGGTGAAGCCGGTATCGATCAGGGCGCCCACCACGCCCTCGGTTTCCTCCGGCCTGAGGCCGCGCAGGATCGCCACCAGCGGATAGCGCATCTCGGGAAAGGGAATACGGTTCATGGTTCAAAGCCTTCCTTAAAACGTCCAGAGGGTGCGCGCGGCACGGACCAGTCCGACGCGAACCGCATCATCCGCATCCACGATGCGGTAGGGGCGGTTCAGCGCCTCGAGCGCGGTGGCGTAGAGATCGCCGAGACGGCCCGACCCGATCAGCGTGATGGTCCCGTCGAAAGCGCGACCCGACGGGCCGCTGGCGCCGGCGATTTCCAGCCCAATCAGGGTGCCGGAGAGCCGGGCGCGGCAGACATCCGCCGGTGCGCCCTCCAGCAATTGGCCGGCCCGGATGGCAAACAGCAGGTTGCTGGCGCGGGCCGGGTCCGCAACAGCCTTCAGCACCGCGGCGCGGAAGGCGGCCATGTCCATGCCGTCGCCGCCGGCCAGCGAATGGGACAGCAGCGAATGCCTTGACAGGACATCGAAGAGCTCGCCGGTCATATAGGTGGAGAAACGGGTGACGGTCGCGCCCTCCAGCGAGACCCATTTGGAATGGGTGCCGGGCATGCAGGCAAGCTGCCTGCCGTCGCCGAGCCCCGAAAGCGCGCCCAGAAGCTGCGTCTCCTCGCCCCGCATCACGTCGGGATGGGCAGGATCGCGATTGGCCAGCCCGGGCAGGATGCGGATGTCGCGCGCTTCCCCGGGAACCCGAACGGCGCCGCGAAGGATCGCATCGGGAAGGGCGGGCACGGTCACATAGCCGGCCTCCGTCCAGCCCTGCCGGGCGCCGGCCATGCCGCAGATGACGACCGGAAGATCGTCGGCAGCACCGAGTTCGGCCAGATGGCTCTTCAGGATGCGCCCGAAGCCGCAGGCCTGGGACGCCATCGCCATGCCTTCCTGGCTGCGCCTTTCACCGAGAACGGTGCCGTCCGCTGTCATGAGCCACAGCCGGAAACTGCTCGTTCCCCAGTCTACTGCGGCAAAGGCGGGACGCCGGTCGCTTGCAGTCATCAGAATATTCCTCCATCGGCAATCAGGGTTTGCGCGGTTATCGCGCCGGATGCGGATGAGGCGAGGAAGAGACAGGGGCCGGCCATGTCTTCGGCCACCAGCACCCGCTTGAGGCACTGGCGCGCGACCATGGCGCCGATGCTGTCTTCCGTCAGCCACAGTCTCTTCTGCCGTTCGGTCACGATCATGCCCGGCAGAAGGGCGTTGACCCGGATCCCCTCCGGCCCGAGCCGGCCCGCGAGGCTTTTGGTCAGGCCGACAATGCCCGCCTTGGCCGTGGCATAGGAAGGCAGATCCGGCATGTTCAGCAGATAGGCAATCGAGGAGAAATTGACGATGCTGCCGCCCTCCTGGCGCAGATGCGGCACGGCCGCCTGAACCGCAAAAAACATCTGCCGGAGATTGATCGCCTGGTTCTCGTCCCAATAGGCCTCGGTCACGGTGTCGAGGTCGTGCCGGTCGTCCCATCCGGCATTGTTGACCAGCACCCGAAGCCCGCCCAGCTTTTCTGCGGCGGCCGCGACGGCCGCCTGGAGGGCCGCCGTGTCGCGCAGGTCGACATGCAGGAATTGCGGGGGAAAAGAAACCGTGCTCGAAAGGGAGGAGAGAAGGCGGGTTGCTGCCTCCGCATCCCGGTCGAGAAAGGCGACCCGCGCCCCTTGCCCGGCAAAAGCCGCGACAAGGGCAGCCCCGATGCCCGAAGCACCGCCGGTGATCAGAACCGGAGCCTGATCCAGATCGCCATATTGGACTGCCACATGCGCCTCCGGTTCCATTATTTGGAACTCAATTTGACTATGTGGAATTATCGGGATAGAAGGGGGGCTCTGTCAAGGCGCGGGCGCGGGAAAAAGGCAGATCGGCGAAAGGACAAGCATGAAAGACACGGGCACCCTTGGCAAGACGATGCGCCTTCTGGAGATGGTCGCGAGAGCCGAAAGGCCGCCGCGCTTTTCGGATGTGCTGGCGCGTTCCGGAGAGCCGCGCGGCACGGTGCATCGGCAATTGTCCCATCTGGTGGAGGAGGGGCTTCTCGAAGTGGCGACGGACGGAACCTACCGGCCCGGCTTGCGGCTGCTGACCCTGGCGGCCAGCGCCTGGGCGGCGGCGGATATCCGCGAGATCGCCGCCCCCATTCTGGCCGCGCTGCACGAGGAAACCGGTGAAACCGTGCATTTCGGCCTGCTGCGCGGCGGCGAAGTGATCTATCTCGACAAGGTCGAAAGCCGCCAGTCCGTCCGCATGCACTCCCAGATCGGTCGTGCCTCGCCTCTCTATTGTACGGGGGTCGGCAAGGCGGCCCTGTCCCTGCTGCCGGACGAGGCGATTCAGGCTCTGATCCCCGGCATGGAGTTTCGCCGGCATACGGCCACCACGCTCGCCGATGGCGCGGCCTTGCTGCGGGAGATCGCGGTGATTCGCGCCAACGGCCATGCCTTCGATCGGGAAGAGCACGAGGAAGGGATCCGTTGCATCGCCGCTCCGGTCCGCCTTCCCGGCTCGGAAGGTGCGGCGGCCATCTCGGTGACCGGTCCTGCCTTTCGCATCAGCCAGGAGCGGCTGGAAGGGTGGGCAGAGGCTGTGATGCAGGCTGCCGGACGGATCTCCCGGGAAGCAGAAATCCGCCTCGGACCGTCTCGCTAGGGTCGTGAATCGCGCGTGAATCGCATGCCAATTATTCCCTGTTAGTTCTTGCACTCACCGCGTCAGGCAAATGTTGCTACTCATGATAGAAGATATCTATAGCAATCCCGGACGTGTCGGGGTTTGCCGATTGTCAATCCTGGTCGCCTTTGACCCCCCCCTAATCAGTTCGTAAGCGTGATGTAATTTCTTAAAAACGTTTAAGCTTATCTTCTGAGCTTCGAAGCAATAGATAAACGACAGCGGGTCACAAGCAAAAATATTCGCTTGGACAAAATTCAGCTTCGAAAGAAAACTACGAGAGGTATAATTGAATTAAATTTTCCGTTCATTTATTGTTGCCGCAATCCGACGAATATCGGCGCAGAACATTTTGATTCATGCGCGTAAGAAGACTAATGGAATATGGAAAATTTGGTAACGCTCCAGCCACTGGAAAAATGCGCTAAGCTGATAGAAGAAATTGGGTCCTTCAAGACTCAGTTTGATGTGTTTCGCTTCATGAAACGGGTGACGGAAGCTTTCGGTTCCCGGTTTTTCATGGTGATGACACTGCCGGCGCGCACCACGCTGACCATCTCGGGAAGTTCGGTCATCACCAATTGGCCGCCGGAGCTGATCGCCTTTTATGACCGGGAAGGCCTGTTGACCGCAAGTCCGGTCATCGAGCGGCTGCGCAATTCGACCGTGCCCTTCCACTACGACACGTCCCGCATCAATCACGGTCGCAAGGATGGCAAGAACGATCAGGTTGTCGAAGCCTTCAACAATCACGGCATGACCCGGGGGGCCTATTTCCCTGTCCATGATTCGCTTGGCCAGCGCGGCGCGATTTCGTTCTCGGGCGAGCGGGAAATGTTCGGCTTCGAGGAAATGGTCGCGCTGTCCTATATCTGCGGCCATGTCTTCGACAGTCTGGCGGCGCTCAAGGAGATGGACCGGCGCCCGGGCGAATCGCTGACCGATCGGGAGATCGATTGCCTGACCTGGACTGCCGCCGGCAAGACCAGCGCGGAAATCGCCGAAATCCTCACGCTCTCGGAGCATACGGTCAATCATTACCTCAACCGGGCAACCAAGAAACTGGATACCGTCAATCGCACGCAGGCAGTGGTCAAAGCCCTGAAAACCGGGCTGATCAAGTAGGGCCGAAGTCCCGAAATAAGCGTTTGACTCTTGTGCAAATCCTGCTTTTCTATGGTCAGGGTCCAGAGGGGACTTCAAAGAGCGAGAACATCCGGTAAAGGATGTCCGGGTCAAAGGCCGCCGCGTGAGCGGGATCGCCAGAAGGCTTGATCCCGCTACGCGGCGATCTTTTTTCCGGATGTCGTTTCTGGCATGGCGCCCCCGGCCCGTTTCACATTTTATTTGAAGCGCTCGCCCGGCTTTCCTATATCCGGCGCAGATCTGGGAGCGGCACATGTCCGCTTCCCATAATGAGGGCTGGCGGCGAATGAGAGCCGCCACAGGCAGGGAAGGACCGCTCGTGGTTTCCAGGGAACAGGTGACAGAGGCGCTGAAGACGGTCCGGGGACCGGATTTGGAAGGCAATATCGTGGACCTCGGCATGGTCTCCGACATCTTCATTTCCGATGGCAAGGTCTATTTCTCGCTGACCGTTCCAGCCGAACGGGCCAAGGAACTGGAACCGCTTCGCCAGGCCGCGGAAAGGGTGGTCCGGCAGATCGATGGCGTCAAGGGCGCGATGGTGGCGCTGACGGCCGACAAGAAGCCCGGTGCGGCCGCGCCCGCTGCCCGTCCCGCCGCCTCCCACGGCCACGACCACGACCACGATCACCACGGCCATTCCCATGCGGGTCATTCCCATGGCGCCCAGCCCGGCCGTCCGCAAAAGGCCGGCGTTCCCGGCATCGGGGCCATCATAGCGGTCGCCTCGGGCAAGGGCGGCGTCGGCAAGTCTACCACCGCAGTCAACCTCGCCCTGGGGCTCAAGGCCAACGGCCTGAAGGTGGGCATTCTCGATGCCGATATCTACGGCCCCTCCATGCCGCGCCTGCTGAAGATTTCCGGTCGCCCCTCCCAGATCGATGGCAAGATCATCCAGCCCATGGAAAATTACGGCATCAAGGTCATGTCGATGGGGTTCCTGGTGGATGAGGAAACGGCGATGATCTGGCGGGGCCCGATGGTCCAGTCCGCCCTGCTTCAGATGCTGCGGGAAGTGGCCTGGGGCGAGCTCGACGTGCTCGTTGTCGACATGCCGCCGGGCACCGGCGATGCGCAGCTGACCATGGCCCAGCAGGTGCCGCTGGCCGGCGCCGTGATCGTCTCCACCCCGCAGGATCTGGCTCTTATCGACGCGCGCAAGGCCATCACCATGTTCCGCAAGGTGGAAGTGCCGCTGCTCGGCATCGTCGAGAACATGAGCTACTTCGTCGCTCCCGATACGGGTACGCGCTACGATATCTTCGGTCATGGCGGCGCCCGCGCCGAAGCGGAGCGCATCCAGGTGCCCTTCCTCGGGGAGGTGCCCCTGACCATGGCGATCCGCGAGCTTTCGGATGCGGGCACGCCGATTACCGTCGCCGATCCGGATGGGCCGCAGGCGGTTGCCTACCGGGATATCGCCGCCGCCGTCTGGGCCGGGCTTGCCGGAACGACCGCCCGCAAGGCTCCGAACCTCGTTTTCGAGTGAAAAACGAGCCGGCCTGAATACGTCCGAAAAAAATCTTTTGCGCTGCACAATCGTTGCGGCGTAGCGGTCGCTTATTGACCGTTCGGAAAAATAACAGCCATTTTATGTGGTTGGCCCCGCCCCCTGAGCCAGACTGTAAAGAATTCTTTACAGTCATGGCTAAAATGGGGCGCACTGTTCCGTTTGGTTGCTCTTGATTCTGGCGTGACTTTGCGCGATATGCCCGCACCCTCCGGCCTTGCGCCGATTTAGCAGGAGATAAATGCCGTGTACCGGTTTGCGGGAGCCATAGCGTGATAACCGCCTATCGCATCTCTGGCGAGGCCACGGTTCTGGCTGCGGACGATATTGCCGCCGGCCTTGGCGGGGATATTGTCTGGATCGACCTGAACGCCCCCACCCGCGAGGAGGAGGCCGTCATCGAGGCTGCCCTCGACATCTCCGTTCCCACCCGCGAAGACCTGAAGGACATCGAACCCTCCAGTCGCCTGTTCGTGGAGAATGGCGGCATTTTCATGACCGCTTCGCTGGTCTGGAAAACCGAGACGGATTTCCCGGATCTCACCGATATTGCCTTTATCCTGACCGGCGGAAAGCTGGTGACCGTGCGCTACGCCGAGCCGCGCGCCTTCAAGCTCTTTGCCGCGGCGCTGGCCCGTTTCTGTTCCAATGGGCATGGTTCTTCCGGGCAGGAGAGCCGGCGCATCACCGCCTCGCACCTGCTGGTTCGCCTTCTGGAGACGATCAGCGACCGGACAGCCGAAATTCTCGAGCAGGAAACCGCCCGCATCGACGCGCTCTCGCTGCAGGTCTTCTCCAACCAGGGCAAGCGTCGGCCGCCGCGCTACCTCGAAGACCGGCTGATCGATGTGGCCGCCCATCACCGTCTTCTCGGCAAGGTGCGCGAAAGCCTGTCCTCCATCGCCCGTCTCGTCAGCTTCCTGCAGTCCCTGCCGGTTATCCAGGGCGATGACGACACCCGCAATCTCTCGCATACGATTGCACGCGACATTCAGTCGCTGTCCGAACACGTGTCCTTCATCGCGGGCAACATTACCTTCCTGCTCGACGCCTCGCTCGGCCTGATCAGCGTCGAGCAGAACGCGATCATCAAGATCTTCTCGATTGCCTCGGTGGTGTTTCTGCCCCCGACCCTCGTGGCGTCGGTCTACGGCATGAATTTCCAGTTCATGCCCGAACTTGGCTGGTCCTTTGGCTATCCCATGTCGCTCGTCGCGATGCTGGTTTCCGCCATCGTGCCCTATATCTTTTTCCGATGGAAAGGCTGGCTCTGAAAGAGCCAGGGTGCATCATGCCTCAATCTGCAGATCAAAAAGCTGAAGATAAAGCAGTCGCCGCTGCCGCAGGCGCGTCGGCCGCCGCCGCTGCGGCCGAGGAGCACGGTCACGGGCATCACGGCCAGGGCGGGCTCAAGGGACTGGTGGGCCTGACCATCGGCTCGATCGGTGTCGTGTATGGCGATATCGGCACCAGCCCGCTCTATGCCTTCCGCCAGGCGCTGATGCCGCTCACCCATGACGGCGTGATTCAGCCCCACGAAGTGATCGGGCCGATCTCGCTGATCATCTGGACGCTCACGATTATCGTGATGTTCAAGTATATCCTGTTCCTGCTCCGCCTGGACAACGACGGGGAAGGCGGCACGCTGTCGCTTCTGGCCCTGCTGCTGAAGACGGCGAACGGACATGCCGTCTTCCTGACCTTCCTCGGCCTGATCGGCGCCGCGCTGTTCCTCGGGGAAGTGATGATCACGCCTGCGGTTTCGGTTCTTTCCGCCGTGGAAGGTCTGAAGCTCGTGGCCGACGGCATGGATCCCTTCATCCTGCCGATTGCCATCGGCATCCTGTTCGCTCTCTTCGCCATTCAGTCCCACGGGACGGGCGCGGTTGCAAAATTCTTCGGCCCGATCACGCTCGTCTGGTTTCTGGTCATCGGCGTCGGCGGCATTTCGCATATTTTCGACAGCCCGCAGATCTTTGCGGCATTCAACCCCATCAATGCCGTCCGTTTCGTGCTGAGCGAAGGCTATGTCGGCTTCATCGTGCTGGGCGCAGTCTTCCTGACGGTGACCGGCACGGAGGCGCTTTATGCGGATCTCGGCCATTTCGGCCGCAAGCCCATCCAGCTCGCCTTCATTTCTGTCGTGTATCCCTCGCTGGTGCTGAATTATCTGGGGCAGGGGGCTTATGTGCTCGCCCATCCGGAAGCCGCCTCCGATCCCTTCTTCCTGATGTTCCCCTCCTGGGCGCTGCTGCCGGTCGTCATTCTGGCCACCGCAGCCACCATCATCGCCAGCCAGGCGGTCATCACCGGCGCCTTCTCCCTGACCCGCCAGGCGATCCATCTGGGCTTCCTTCCGCGCATGGAAATCCTCTTCACCTCGGAGACCAATACGGGGCAGATCTATCTGCCGGCGGTCAACCGGCTGCTGCTGGTGGCGGTCATCATCCTGGTCCTGACCTTCCGCTCGTCGGAAGCGCTTGCCACCGCCTACGGCATCTCCGTGACCGGCGCGATGGTGGTGACGACGACCATGTCCTTCGAATTCGTCCGCGCCCGCTGGAAGTGGCCGCTGTGGCAGGCGCTGGCCGTCCTGCTGCCGCTCTTCATGCTGGAATGCATCTTCTTCAGCGCCAACCTGCTGAAGATCCATGACGGCGGCTATATCCCCGTCATGTTCGCCATCATCTTCACGATCATCATGTGGACCTGGCGGCGCGGCACGCAGATCCTGTTCAACAAGACGCGCCATACGGACATCCCGCTGATGGCCTTCATTCCCTCCATCGAGAAGGAAAGCGCCCATGCGCCGAAGGCCGTGCCCGGCACCGCGATCTTCCTGACGTCGGACCCGGAATCCGTGCCCGCGGCCCTCATGCACAATCTGAAGCACAATCACGTGCTGCACGAGAAGAACGTCATCCTGACGATCAAGACCGTGAACAAGCCCCGCGCCAATCCGGAAAACCGCTACCAGATCGAGAAGCTTTCCGAGCGGTTCAGCCGTGTACAGTTGAACTTCGGCTTCATGGAAAACCAGAATGTCAGCCAGGCGCTCGGCCATCTGCGCAAGGGCGGCGTGAAGTTCGACATCATGTCGACCTCCTTCTATCTCGGCCGCCGAAAGCTGGTGCGCGACCCGAAATCGGAAATGCCCGCCTGGCAGGGCCGGCTCTATGTCGCGCTCGCCAATGCGGCGACCGACCCGTCGGATTACTTCAAGCTCCCCACAAACCGCGTGGTGGAACTGGGCTCGCACGTGGTCATCTGAGCCCCGCAACACGGCCGAAATCAAAAGCCCCGGAGCAAGCTGCTGCCGGGGCTTTTTGTTGCGCAAGGCGCTGTATGGTTAATACCGGCTTCGCCAGCGGGAACCGAGGTCATAAAAACTCCCGAATTTGCGGGCGTTAACCAATGATCAAGGTTAATCCGCGATAGTTGCTCGAAGAAAGAGGCGCGCCCCCGCACTGGAGCGGCCATTTCATCATCGGTTTTCGGAACGATCCGAACGAGGCCCGGCCGTCTGCCGGACCCCGAAGGCCGGTGTGTGTGTGCAATCGTATCGCGTCCCGGTGTGGAGTAGGCAGTTGCGTCAGAATGGCCGTTCAGCCCCGCGTTTCGTGGGCAGATGGATTTCTCCCCTCTTCTTCGGCATAGCGGCCTGGCTCGGCAATCCGAGCATGGCGGCGCACGGGGATATGGCAGGCCTGCTCACGGGTCTGGATGGGGGCGCCCCCTCCTGGCGCATGGTCGTGACGGCTGCCTCCGCCGATTCCAAAGCCACCGCCAAGATCACCTATCAGGACCCCGTTACCGCATCGGTTCTCGGCCGCTCCGGCGGCATGGTGCTGCCCGACGGCGTGCGCGTTTCCATGACTGAGGACAAGTTTCCGCCCGATCCGCGGCCCGATGAGGAGCGCGTCCGCCGCGCCGACAAGCGCGGACGAATCGTCGCCTCCGAAACCATGCAGCCGCCCGCGGCTTTCACGGCGGGATCGGTGCTGAAGCGCGTCAGCACCCTCTTCGATCGTCCCGAGACGCCGAAGGAACTAATGGCCTTCGCCAAGGTCGAGCCCAAGGGCAGCGAGATGATGATCGCCCAGACCTTCTACCGCAAGCCGGACGAGAAGGCCGCGGACCCGCAGGTTCCGGTGCTGATCGCCGATCTCGTCACCAACCGGAATGCGGATGTGCTGGCGACTGCCTATGCCCCGGCGGATCCCGAGGCAAACAAGGCATCGCCCTTCGATGCGATCCTGAACAAGGATCCCGAGGAGGGCCGTTTCAAGCCGGTCATCGGTCCGAAGGACCACGCTTGGGCGGCCAATATCCTGCCGCCCTCCGTCTTCTCCCCCAAGGAACAGAAATGCCTGGCCGATGCGATCTATTTCGAATCGCGCGGCGAGCCACTGAAAGGCCAGGCGGCCGTGGCACAGGTGGTGCTGAACCGCGTGCGCAACCCTGCCTATCCCGACTCGATTTGCGGCGTCGTCTACCAGAACAAGGACTGGACCAACCAGTGCCAGTTCTCCTTTGCCTGCGACCGCATCAAGGATGTCATCTGGTCGCCGGAACGCCACAAGGTGGCCGAGGAAATCGCCCTTGCCGTGACGGCGGGAAAGATCTGGTTGCCGGAGGTGGGATCCTCCACCCATTACCACGCCATCTACGTGAAGCCGAACTGGGCGCCCACCATGAAGCGCGTCGCCAAGATCGGATGGCATATCTTCTATCGCACCTATGGCGGTGGCTGGAGCTGAGTCTCTCGCCGGGACGGGTCGGACCCATTTCAATCGGTTTTAGCGGCCCGGCGGCCTCCGCCGGGCCTCGTCATTATGCCGCATACGCCTAAGGAATGTTGACGAAGTTTAAGGGGACACCCGGAGTTTACCACCTATATAATTGATATTGTTGAATAAAATAGAGGGCGGGCAAGAGTGTCCCGAAGCTTGACTATGTGGAAGGCTAAAACTATGTTGCGCCCGACTTCAAAACGGGCCGGAAGGTGTTAAACCTTGGGCGTTTGTGGGGCGTTACAACGCTGTTTTCCACGCGGAAAGCGAAAAACCCACACAGACGGAGGCAGGGATGACCGACCAGCGGGATGAAGCTTTGGAAGAACGCAGACGGCGTCTCGGCGCGGAACTCAAGGAAGTTCGGCGCGAGGCTGGCCGCGAAGAGCGGGACGAGAAGAAGGCCGAGGCGAACCGGAAGGGTTTTGCAGAGGCGATGAAGCTCTCCAGCGAATTCGTGGCGGCGGTGATCGTCGGTGGCGTTCTCGGCTACGTCCTCGACCGTTTTGCCGGTACCGGACCCTGGGGCCTGATCGTGCTGTTGCTCCTCGGTTTCTGCGCTGGCGTGCTGAACGTCATGCGGGCGGCGGGAATGGTGGCGAAACCGGACCCGACCAAACGCAAGGACGGGTGAACGAATTTGCGGGGGACGGCGGTGCCGGACCTCAGGGAATGAAATTCCGGCTCCTGGCGAGCCCGGGCAACGTGAAGAGAGACCAACGGTGTCAAACGATCCGACCCATCAGTTCCTGATCCAGAAGATTGTGCCGCTGCATGTCGGCGGCTATGACGTATCCTTCACCAATGCCTCGCTGTTCATGGTCGCAACCGTCGCGGTTGCCTCGGGCTTCCTCTATTTCTCGAGCGCCAGCCGCAGCCTGATCCCGGGCCGGTCGCAGTCGCTTGCCGAAATGTCCTACGAGTTCATCGCGAACATGCTGCGCGAAGGGGCGGGCAGCCACGGGATGAAGTTCTTCCCGATGGTGTTCTCGCTGTTCATGTTCGTGTTGACGGCAAACCTGCTCGGCATGGTGCCTTACTTCTTCACCATTACCTCGCAGATCATCGTGACGTTCGCGCTGGCGCTTTTCGTCATCGCCACCGTGATCATCTACGGCTTCTACAAGCACGGTCTGGGCTTCCTCAATCTCTTCGTTCCCTCGGGCGTGCCCGGCGCACTGCTGCCGCTCGTCGTCGCCATCGAAGTGATCTCGTTCCTGTCCCGCCCGATCTCGCTTTCGGTTCGTCTCTTCGCGAACCTGCTCGCCGGTCACATCACGCTCAAGGTTTTCGCAGGCTTCGTGGCCTCGCTGGGTGCCCTTGGCGCGCTGGGCGTCGGCGGTGCCATTCTTCCGCTCATCATGACCGTTGCTCTCACCGGTCTCGAATTCCTCGTCGCCTTCCTCCAGGCATATGTCTTTGCGGTACTGACCTGCATGTACCTCAACGATGCCGTTCATCCGGGTGGCCACTAAGGATTACCAACATTGACGTCTCCGGACGTCAGTCGAAACGCCGCAACAACCATTTCGAAGGAGTTTAAGATGGATCCTATTGCAGCAAAGTACATCGGCGCTGGTCTCGCTTGCTTTGGCATGGCCGGTACGGCTCTCGGCCTCGGCAACATCTTCGGCAGCTACCTGTCGGGTGCTCTCCGCAACCCGTCCGCTGCTGACAGCCAGTTCGGCCGCCTCGTATTCGGCTTCGCCGTTACGGAAGCTCTGGGCATCTTCTCGCTGCTCGTCGCTCTTCTGCTGCTGTTCGCTGTCTGATACAGCAACGCGTCTGGGGGTCACGGTTCGTGAACGGTCGCGGGCCGTGATCCTTTTGCTTTTATGGCGCATGGCGCGTCATCGTGCCGGTGCCTGTAAAGCCACCTGAATGATTTCAACGCTTCGTCCGCGCGGTCCTGCCGGGAAGCGCACCAAAGGACACCCCTGGAGGTGAGCATGTTTGTGACCCCGGCCTATGCCGAAGAAACCACGGCTCAGACCGCGCCGGCGGCCGCTGACGCCGCGGCAACCGAGGCGCATGGCGCTCCGGCGGCCGAAGAAACCCATACGGAAACCGGCGTTGCCCATGAGGGCGGCCCCAAGGTTTTCCCGCCTTTCGATTCCACGACTTTCGCGTCCCAGCTGCTCTGGCTGGTGATCACGTTCGGTCTCTTCTATCTCCTGATGCAGAAGGTCATCGCACCGCGCATCGGCAGCATCCTGGAAGACCGCAAGAGCCGCATCTCGAAGGACCTGACCGAGGCCGCAAGCCTCAAGAAGGAAGCCGATCTCGCCGTCGAGACCTATGAAAAGGAACTCGCCCAGGCGAAGGCAAAGGCAAACACGATCGCTTCCGAAGCCCGTGAAGCCGCCAAGAGCAAGGCAGCCGCCGAGCGCGCCGCCATCGAGGCAGAGCTTTCGAAGAAGGTGTCGGAAGCCGAGGGCCGTATCGCCGATATCAAGGCGAAGGCCTTTGCCGATGTCGGCACCATCGCAACTGAAACGGCCGGTGCCGTGGTCGAGCGCCTGATCGGCGGTTCGGTCGCCCAGGCCGACGTCGCGGCCGCTGTCGCCGGCGCAAAGCAGGAGGGCTGATCCCATGCATTTTGATGCTACCTTCTTTGCCTTTGTCGGCCTCGTCATCTTCCTCGCGCTCGTCGTGTACCTGAAGGTGCCGGGCATGGTTGCCAAGAGCCTCGACGCCCGCGCCGACCAGATCCGCAACGATCTCTCCGAAGCCAAGCGCCTGCGTGAAGAGGCCCAGCAGTTGCTGGCCGAATACCAGCGCAAGCGCAAGGAAGCCGAAGCCGACGCCGCGAAAATCGTTGCGGCCGCCGAGCGTGAAGCCGAGATGATCGCCACGGAAGCCAAGCAGAAGACGGAGGAATTCGTCACCCGCCGCAATGCGCTGTCCGAGCAGAAGATCAAGCAGGCCGAAGCCGATGCGGTCAACGCCGTCCGCTCCGCTGCTGTCGATCTGGCCATCGCTGCCGCTGAAAAGGTCCTGGCAAGCCGCACGGACGCCTCCGTGCAGGCCGACCTGTTCGCCCAGGCCGTCGGTGAAGTGAAGACCCGCCTGAACTGAGTTCCGGCGCAACGAAAGATCAGGAAGCCCGGTTTCGACCGGGCTTTTTTCATGCGCGCTTTTCCCCCCGCCGCCCGCTGGGCAACCGGCAAATCTTGCCCGTTGTCGCTTCGTCCCCCCGCCGATAGGCTCGCGGCATCAGGGAGAAGCAGCCATGGCCGTCAAGCAAATGCACAATACGGGAATAGTGGTGGAGAACCTCGACGAAACGGTCGAATTCTTCAGGGACATCGGCCTTGCGCTGGAGGGCCGGATGATGGTCGAGGGTGAATGGGCGGGGCGGGTGACCGGGCTCCGCGATCAGTCCGTCGAAATTGCCATGATGGTCACGCCGGACGGCCATAGCCGGCTGGAGCTCTGCCGATACGTGAAACCGGCCATCGTCGCCGACCACCGCAACGCCCCGGTCAATGCCTACGGCTATCTCCGGATCATGTTCTCCGTGGACGACCTGGACGCGACGCTCGACAGGCTTTTCGCGCGTGGCGGACGGCTGGAAGGCGAGGTGGTCGATTATCAGGGGATCTATCGGCTGTGCTATGTCAGGAGCCCGGAGGACCTGCTTATCGGTTTGGCGCAGCCTCTGGGTGCCTAGGCCCGGACGCTGTCCCCAAGGGCTGGCGGGGCGTCTTCCTGCCCGTAGGAGGCAATCGGACGGAAGCTCATGCGATGCAGGGGGCAGGGGCCATGCAAGCTGATCTGCTGCCGATGGTGGCTGGTCGCATAGCCGGCATGAATTTCGAAGCCATAGGCGGAATAGAGCGTGCCCGCCTGCTCCATCATGCGGTCTCGGGTCACCTTGGCGACGATCGAGGCTGCGGCGATGGAGACCGAACGGCTGTCGCCCTTCACCACCGCCTTGCCGGGGCAGGAAAGCCCCTTTGGCACATCCCGTCCGTCGACGAGAAGGAAATCCGGCCGGACCGCCAGATTGCAGACGGCCCGGCGCATGGCATCGAGACTGGCCTTCAGGATGTCCGTATCATCGATCCGACGCGGTCCGGAAGACGCGATGGCCACCACGGAGGTGGCGAGGATTTCGGTGAAGAGCGCGTTGCGCTGCGCGGCCGAAAGCTTCTTGGAATCATTGAGGCCGTCCGGAATATGGTCCGGATCGAGAATCACGGCAGCGGCGACGACCGGGCCTGCCAGAGGCCCGCGCCCGGCTTCGTCCGCCCCTGCCACCAGGGCATAGCCGTCCCGCATCAACGCCTGCTCCATCCGGAAATCCGGACGGTTGGCGAGAAGCTCGAAAAGTGCGGGAGAATCGGGAGGCGTGCGGCGTGTCATGCGGCGAGACTCGCACGCCTCACCGATCTCCTGCAAGCCCTCGGGCTGGATCGCTTTTCAAAAAAACGATCCACGGGCGGCGGAGCCCGAGGGTGCCGGTCTGCAATCAGGGGTTTGCAGCCGGAGCGGTCGGGGGAGGCGAGGCACCGCCTCCCGCAATCTCAAAGAAGCGAAAGCTGCACGCCCGCTCCGTCCGGCGGGGTGAAGGCATCGTCGCGCAACTGGATCGAGCGGCGCACCAGGCCCAGGCGCTTGGTGGCAAGCTCGAAGCGCCGGCCGATCTGCCAGGCATAGGGGCCGGCCCCCTTCATGCGCTTGCCGAATTCCGCGTCATAATCCTTGCCGTCCCGCATGGAGCGGATCAGGGACATCACGTGCCGGTAACGGTCGGGATAGTGGCGCAGCAGCCACTCCCTGAACAGCGGGCTCACCTCATAGGGCAGCCGGAGCAGCACATAGCTTGCCTCCCGTGCGCCCGCCGCGTGACCCGATTCGAGAATCCGCTCGATCTCGTGGTCGTTGAGGGCGGGAATGATCGGCGCCATCATCACCGCAACCGGGATGCCCGCATCGCTGAGCGCCTTGATCGTGTCCAGCCGCCGGACTGGCGTGGCCGCCCGCGGCTCCATCAGCCGCGCCAGCTTGCGGTCGAGCGTGGTCACCGAAATGCCCACCTTGGCCAGACCCTTGGCAGCCATGCGGGCGAGAATGTCGATATCGCGAAGGACCAGCGCAGACTTCGTGACGATCACCACGGGATGGTTGGCCTTTTCCAGCACTTCGAGGATCTGGCGCATGATGCGCCATTCCTTCTCGATGGGCTGGTAGGGATCCGTATTGGTGCCGATGGCGATGGTGCGCGGCTTGTAGCCCGGCTTGGACAGTTCCCGCTCCAGAAGCCTGGGAGCATCGGGCTTGGCGAACAGCTTGGATTCGAAATCCAGCCCCGCCGAAAGCCCCATATAGCTGTGGGTCGGACGGGCGAAGCAATAGATGCAGCCATGCTCGCAACCCCGATAGGGATTGATCGAACGGTCGAAGGGAATGTCGGGCGACTCGTTTCGGGTGATGATCGCCCGCGGCTTTTCCACCTGCACATCCGTGCGGAAGGGCTCCAGTTCCTCGATGGTCTGCCAGCCGTCATCGAAGGTTTCCCGCTTCTGCAGCTCGAAACGGCCGTCCGGGTTCATGCCCGCCCCGCGCCCGCGCCGCCGGCCGACATCGACCCTGAGCCCCGAGCTGGCGATAAGATGTTCGGCAATGTCAGCCGTATGGGCAGGCGCGAATGCGTCCTGCCCCGCAAGGGCCAGTTCTGTCATCGATCGCTCCTTACCGCCCGCGAGGCCTCGTGACCAATGCGGGCCGGACAGTCCATTCGTCACGTCCGGGGAGAACCCGGCCTTCGGGCAACGCAAACAAGCCCGTCTCAGTGACAAAATTCCTAGCGCAGAAAAGAGAACAATGCAAGAACAAAAATGGTCCGGCTTCCCCTTGGTCGATCAGGACAGGGTGGCTGTCGGCTCTATGAACCAGTCGGGATGATAGTGGCGGAGAATGTTCGCCGCCGCAAAAAGGGAGTGGTCGTCCCCATAGATCCCGAAGCAGGTGGCCCCGGAACCGGACATGCGGGCAAGCACCGCACCGGTTTTTTCGAGAGCCTCGATGACGGTGAGGATGGCGGGTTCCAGCGTCTCGGCAGCCGGTTGCAGATCGTTGCGCAAGGAGGCGAGCCGGGAAAGCGGTGATGCGCCCCAACCCGCCCCGGTCTCCGGCATGGGCGGGTTTTTCTTCTCGGCCAGCAGGCGAAAGATGGCGGGCGTCGAGACGGGCTTCAGCGGATTGACCAGCAGCAGGCCGAACCGGGGAAGGGCAACCGGCTGTAACTCTTCCCCGATTCCCCGGGCGATCAGCGGCCGGGAATGGAGGCACATGGGCACATCGGCGCCGAGGGAAAGCGCCAGCCTCTGGAGCTTCTCCGCATCGGGCCGGGCCTTCGCCAGCCGCATCAGGCCGCGCAGGCAGGCTGCCGCATCGGCGGAGCCGCCGCCGATGCCGGAAGCCACCGGCAGGTTTTTCTGCAGATGAATGTGCACCGGGGGAACACTGTGTCCGTCTTCGGCCAGCAGCGCCCGCAGGCCGTCGCGGGCACGGATGACCAGATTGTCTCCCGGGTCCGAGCCGGAAAGCGCGTCCGCGAAACGTCCGGAGAGGCTGAAGCCATCCGCGTCGCTTCTCTCGAAGGAAAGAAGGTCTCCCGCTTCCGTAAAAGTCACCAGCGTATCGATGAAATGGTAGCCATCGGCACGCTGCCCGGTCACGTGCAGCGAGAGATTGATTTTGGCGGGAGCCCGTTCTTCGAGGCGCGGCATGGGGCTGAGATTCAGTCGACCTTGGCCGGCACCTTGATCACCTGGCCGATCTTCAGCCGGTCCGGGTTCTTCTGGAGTTCCGCATTGAGATCGATGATTTCCCGGCCCAGTTTCCAGTCTCCGAGAAGCCGCTTGGCGATCCGCCAGACGGAATCGCCCTCGACGACCGTATAATCGCCGCTGGAGGCCGGCGCCGGAGCGGCGGCTGTGCTTGCCGTGTCGGCGGCGGGTGCGACGGCGGGTCCCGCATCCGTCTTCGGCGTGTCGCCCTTGGGCGCTTCAGGCTTGACCGGTTGCGCCGGCGCTGCATCGGCCTTGGCCGGCGCGGGCGCCTTGTCTTTCGCAGCGGAGTCGAGCTTTGGCAGCCCATCCTTGATCTTTGCCTGGATCTTGGGAATTTCCGCCGCTTCCGGCTTCATCTCCAGCGCGCGTTGCCACTGGAACACGGCTTCCCGCTCGCGGCCGACCCGCCAGTAGGCATCGCCGAGATGATCGTTGATCGTGGCATCGCCGGCCTTCAGCTCGGCGGCCCGTTCCAGCTCTTCCACCGCTTCGGGGAAACGGCCGAGACGGAAATAGGCCCAGCCGAGCGAGTCGACGATATAGCCGTCATCCGGCCGCAGCTCGACCGCCCGCTTGATCATGTCCAGACCCTCGGTCAGGTTCCGGTTCATGTCCACCCAGCTGTAGCCGAGATAGTTCAGCACCTGCGGCTGTTCCGGGTTCAGCTCCAGTGCCGTGCGGAAATTCGGTTCGGCCTTGTCCCATTCCTTCAGGCGTTCATAGGCAATGCCGCGCTGGAAATAGAGGGACCAGTAATTCTTGTCCTTGCGATTGCCGAGCGACTGGATCGCCTGATCGTAATTGCGCGCCATTTCCCGATAATCCTTGGCATCGGAAAGCACGCTGCCATAGGCGAGATAGCTGCGAATGTCCGTCGGATCGCTGGCAATCAGCGCTTTCAGGTGCTTGCGGGCCTCGTCCTGCTTCCCCGTACTGGCAAGCGCGAGGCCAAGCTGCAGTTCGGAAATTCGGCGGAGCGGCGAGGTTGCCGGAACCTGCTTGTAGAATTCGATCGCCTTGTCTGACTGGTTGGTGTTCTCCGCAAGCCCGCCGAGCAGAACCAGCGTGTCGGCGCTGTCGGGGTCCAGCGCATGGGCCATGTTGAGGTAAAGCGAGACGGCCTCGTCGGCGCCCTGGCGGTTCAGCGCGCTGCCGATGGAAAAGAGCACGGCTGCCGCGCCTTGCGCGGCGGTCTGAACCTGCTGTGCGGGCTTGCCGCCCTTCTTCAGTTCTTCGCCAAGCGCCTTCAGCGGCGCATAATTGTTGATCAGCTGGTCGCCGGTCGCGATGGTGTCGAGCGCCTTCTGCAGGTTGCCGTCGGCTGCCTCCAGGCGCGCCAGCGCCATCACGGCGCGAATATAGGTATCCGGGGCCGTCGAGCCGCCATCCTTGTCGATCACGGCGGATTTCAGCAAGGTCCGCGCCTTGTCCTTGTTGCCGGCCGCAGCCGCAAGCGCGCCCGCATGATAGTTGCGGAAGATGGCGAACCATTCGGGCCCCTTGAGGTCCGTCACCATTTTCAGGGCGCCGTCCTTGTCGCCGGCGCCGAAGCGCGACCAGGCGAGAACCAGGCTCGTCAGCATCCGCTCCAGATCGTTCGGCCCTTCATATTTCAGGATCTTGTCGGCGGCCGCATAGTCGCCCCGGCGAATGGCGTCGAGGCCGCGGGCAATAACGGTGATCCGTTCCACCGCCGCATCGGACTTCAGCTGCTCGGCAATCTTGGCGCCCTCTTCGAAATCGCCGGAGAGGAAGGACGCGATCATCAGCCTTTCGCGGATTTCCGTATTGTCCGGTTCGAGTTCCAGGGCCTTGCGGTAGAGCGGAATGGCATTCTTGTAGTCGCGATCCACGTCGGCGGTGCGGGCGGCGAGGAAGGCGCCGGCAAAGGAGGAAATCCCGTCGGCGTTGAAATCCACGGCCGGCGGTTCCGCATTCGTCGTGCCCGCAGACCAGGAGGCCGTCGGGCTGGCAATCAGCAGGGCTGCAAGGGCTGCGCCCGAAAGAAACTTGAGAGCGAGGCTCTGCCGCATGAAATGGCCTTTCATTGAAAATATCCGGCGTGTCCGCCGGTCCGGCTGATTCGCTGGAGGATCGCCTTTTTGTTCCGCCGCTGCAAGCGCATGTCGGAAAGCGGCCGGCGTGTCAGTTGACGCGCGAGATGCAGAAGTCGATCACTTCGAGCAGGGCCGCTTTCCACGGGCTGTCCGGCAGAGGGGCCAGAGCATCCCGGGCGATCGCGCCATAATGGAGCGCCCGGGCGGTGGTATCGCTCAGGCTTCCATATTTCTGGATCAGGCCCATGGCCTTTTCCAGGTTCTCGTCGGAACTGTTGCCGCCCTCGATGGCGTCGCGCCAGAAGGCGCGCTCTTCCTGCGCACCCCTGCGGTAGGCGAGAATGACGGGCAGCGTGATCTTGCCTTCGCGGAAATCGTCACCCGTGTTCTTGCCGAGCTCGGCGGACTTGCCGCCATAGTCGAGCACGTCATCGACCAGCTGGAAGGCGAGGCCGAGATTCATACCATAGCTCTTCAGCGCATTGCGCTCGGACTTGTCGGTTTTGGCAACGATGGGGCCCACTTCCGCGGCCGCGGCGAAAAGCGCGGCCGTCTTGGCGCGGATGACGGAAAGATACTCGTCTTCCGTGGTTTCCATGTTCTTGGCAACGGACAGCTGCAGCACCTCGCCCTCGGCGATCACCGATGCGGCGGTGGAGAGCACGTCGAGTGCGTCGAGCGAGCCCACATCCACCATCATCCGGAAAGCCTGGCCGAGCAGGAAGTCGCCGACGAGCACGCTGGCCTGGTTGCCCCAGATCATCCGTGCGGTGGATTTGCCGCGACGCAGGTCGCTCTCGTCCACCACATCGTCATGCAGCAGTGTCGCCGTGTGCATGAATTCCACGGCCGTCGCGAGCTTCACGTGATGGTCGCCCTGATAGCCGAACATGGAGGCGGAGGCGAGCGTCAGCATCGGCCGCAGGCGCTTGCCGCCCGAGGAGATCAGGTGGTTTGCCACTTCCGGAATCATCTGCACGTCGGATCCGGCCTTGGAAAGAATGAGCTGGTTCACCCGCTCCATGCCCTCGCGGGTCAGATCCACCAGCGGCTTGACCGAAGCCTGTTTGTTTTTGCTTTCTTCCAGCGGTATAACGACACCCAAGGGTCCGGACTCCTGAACTCAATCTAGTTCTGGAACAATAGAAAGGGCGGTCCGGAGCGGCAAGGGGCGAATTGTCCCGGTCGCCAGTTTTTGACGGAAAATAAGTTGCGGAATAAAGTTCATGCTCGAAATCATCCGGACCAATGATCCTGTCGTTCTTTCCTACGCGGAAAGCCTGATGCGGGATTTCGGTATCCACTGTTTCATCGCGGATCAGGGCATGAGCATTCTGGAAGGCTCGATCGGTGTTCTCCAGCGCCGGCTGATGGTCGATGCGGACGAGGTGGACCGCGCCCGCCACATTCTCACCGAGGCCGGTCTCGGCGCGGAACTGCGCGATGCCTGAGGCAAGCCCTCGGCCGGTTCCCGAAACCGTGGATGCCTTTCATTACGGTCGGTTTCATCTGGTGCAGCCGAAGGGCAGGGGCCATCGCTCCGGCATGGACGCCATGCTGCTCGCAGCTCTCGTCGCCGACGAGCGGCCGCTCCGCGTCGCCGATCTCGGCGCCGGTGCCGGTGCGGCCGGCATGGCGGTGGCGGCCCGGCTTCCGGGTGCCGAGGCGGTTCTGGTGGAGCGCTCCGCCGAAATGGCGGCCTATGCGGTGAAAAGCCTTGCCCTGCCGGAAAATGCCGCCTTTGCGCATCGCGTCTCCGTGCTCGAGGCGGATGTGACGCTGACGGGGAAGGCGCGTCTGGCCGCCGGTCTTGCCGACGATCATTTCCACCATGTCATCATGAACCCGCCCTTCAACGACGCCTCCGACCGGACCACGCCCGACGCGCTGAAGGCGGAGGCTCATGCCATGGTGGGCGGCCTGTTCGAAAGCTGGATCCGCACGGCCGGTGCCATCCTCATGCCCGGTGGGCAGCTCTCGCTCATCGCCCGTCCGGAATCCATCGCGGAGATCATTGCCGCCTGCGGCAAGCGTTTCGGCGGTCTGGAAATCACCGCTCTTCATCCCCGTGCCGGCGAGAATGCGGTGCGCATCCTGGTCACGGCCATCAAGGGATCGCGGGCGCGGCTCTGCCTGCGCGCACCGCTCATCATGCATGACGAGGGTACCCACCGCTTTTCGGCGACGGTCGACGATCTCAACAATGGCCGCGCGGCCTATCCGCGCAAGACCCTCTCCGCTCAGCCGAGAATGAAATCATAGACCAGCTTCACGTTGAGGCCGGCAATGACGAGCGCCGTTGCCCAGGCAAGGGCCGTGACCCAGCGCGGTGCAACCAGGGCGCCCATCTTGGCCTTGCTGGCGGTGAACATCACCAGCGGGAAGACGGCGAAGGACAATTGCAGGCTCAGCACCACCTGGCTGAGGATCAGCAGCTCGGCGGTGCCCTGTTCGCCATAGAGGATGGTGACGAAGGCGGCGGGCAGGATCGCGATGGAGCGCGTGGCGAGCCGGCGTATCCAGGGCTTGAGCTTGAAGCGGATGAAACCTTCCATCACGATCTGGCCGGCGAGCGTCGCCGTGGCCGTGGAGTTCAGGCCGCAGCAGAGCAGGGCGACCGCAAAGAGGGTCGGTGCGATGGCGGCGCCCAGCAGCGGTGCGAGCAGCGAATGGGCCTCGCCCAGTTCCGCCACCTCGGTGCGGCCTGTACCGTGAAAGGCGGAGGCCGCCAGAATGAGGATCGAGGCATTCACCAGAAGCGCCAGCAAGAGCGCCACCGTGGAATCGATGGTGGCAAAGCGCAGCGCATCCCGCTTTTCGGGCAGCGTCTCGCCATAGGCGCGGGTCTGCACGATGCCGGAATGAAGATAGAGATTATGGGGCATTACGGTGGCCCCGAGAATTCCCAGCGCCAGATAGAGCATCCCGGGATCGGTGGCGATGCGCGTCGTCGGCACGAAACCGGCGAAAACCGCGCCCCAATCCGGATCGGCCAGCACGATCTGAATGCCGAAGCAGATGCCGATCACCGCCAGCAGCGCGATTACGAAGGCCTCCACCCAGCGGAAGCCGAGCTTCTGCAGGGCGAGGATCAGAAAGACGTCCAGCGCGGTGACGATGACGCCGATCTCCAGCGGAATGCCGAACAGCAGTTGCAGGCCGATGGCGGTGCCGATGACCTCCGCAATATCGGTGGCGATGATGGCGATTTCCGCCAGCACCCAGAGCCCGATGGCGACCGGTTTCGGATAGGCATCGCGGCAGGCCTGCGCCAGGTCGCGCCCGGAGGCGATCGCCAGCCGGGCACAGAGCGACTGCAGCAGGATCGCCATGAAATTGGAGAGCAGCGCGATGGACAGCAGCGCATAGCCATAGCGCGACCCGCCGGCGAGCGACGTCGCCCAGTTGCCGGGATCCATGTAGCCGACCGCGACGAGATAGCCGGGGCCGATGAAAGCGGCGAGCCGCTTCCATCCCTTGCCGGTCCGGCTGACCGCGATGGAGCCATGCACATCGGAAAGCGATGCCTCGCCGCGGGGTTCTCGCCAGCCCGTTTCCGGCTGTGTCTGAAGCATGCTCTTCTCCCGGATGGATCGTCGGAGGATCTTTGAATGCAAATGATAATGATTTGCAATAAGGAGTAAAGGGGCGATTTTGACAAAAGTCGATTTTGTCGGAGGAAAGAAGGCGGGCGCGCGGGAAGGGATCTTGCGTCGTCTCTCCCCGGCGCCCCATTGCGTTTCCGGGCCAAGTGCATACATCTGGTATGGCTTGCGCCCTTTTCAGCAGCGCCTATTCAGGAGTATTTCCATGTTCGGCTTTTTGAAGAAGTTTATTCCAAAGCGCTTCCGCAAAACTCACATCACCATTCCGGTCGTCGTGTTGCAGGGGGCGATCACGCCCGAAAACAGCCGCTTCCAGTCCACGCTCAATCTCTCCGGCATTGCCGAGCAGCTGGAGGATGCCTTTGAGGACAAGCAGGCTCCGGCTGTGGCGCTCGTCATCAATTCGCCGGGCGGTTCGCCCGTGCAGTCGCGGCTGATCTATCAGCGCATCCGCTCCCTGGCCGACGAGCACCGCAAGCAGGTGCTGGTTTTCGTCGAGGATGTCGCCGCGTCCGGTGGCTACATGATCGCGCTCGCCGGGGACGAGATCATCGTCGATCCCACATCCATCGTCGGTTCCATCGGCGTCGTTTCCAGCGGTTTCGGCTTTACCGGGCTGATCGAGAAGCTGGGCGTGGAGCGGCGCATCTATACGTCAGGCGAAAACAAGGTGCTGCTCGATCCTTTCCGCCCTGCAAGGCAGGACGACGTGGATTTCCTGCTCGACCTCCAGCGCGATATTCACGAGGTGTTCATCGCCATGGTCAAGGAGCGCCGCGCCGGCAAGCTGAAGGATGATCCCGATCTTTTCTCCGGCCTGTTCTGGACCGGGCGTCGCGGCATCGAGCTGGGGCTGGCCGACCGGATGGGCAGCCTGCGCGAGGTTCTGCGCGAGCGCTATGGCGACAAGACCGAGCTGGAGCTGGTGGAAGAGCGTCGCTCTTTCTTCGGCCGGCGCCTGCCGGCCATCTTCACCAAACCGCCCCGGGCCGAAGCGATCGCAGGCGCAGCGGCGCACGGGATCGTCGGTGCGGTGGATGAGCGTGCGCTCTGGGCGCGTTACGGACTTTAGCCGGGAACAGATTGGGGGAAGGATAATCCATGGCGCAGTTGATCATGCTCGCGATTCTGGTCGCGGGCTCCATTTTTCTCTACCGGCGCTTTGTCGCCGATGCCAATCGCCTGGCTGCAAAAGCCCGCCGCGAGGCGCAGGAGCGCCAGTCGGGCGCCACGGGAACGCTCGTCAAAGACCCTGATACCGGGGAGTACCGGCTGGAAACGCGGCCGGAGGACTAGGACCTTTTCGGTCTTGCGGGATCGCCGGAAAGGCACCCACGCCTTGTTTTCATCTTTCCGCTCGGAAAACCTGTGACCACAGGTTTCCCGGCAACGCTCTTCATCGACCCGCCTTCATTGTTTCAGGGCCATGCCGCCGTGCCGATGGTGCGGGGAATGAGACTGGCCGTGCCCCATCCCCCGCGCAGGCTTGCAAAACAGACGTTCTGAAATTCGGCCAGAAATATAATTTTCCCGCAAATGCCTTCGTTTCGTTATGAAACATAATAGATCCATTGCGGGTCAAATTGCTCCGTAATGAAAAGGGTATTCGTTTTGTAATATAATCTCTCCCCGCTCCCTTCTTGCTGTTTTTCTAAAAGCAAACTCATAAAGGCGATGAAAGAAATACATTAGAATTTTAGACATGTTGATTTTTGCGAAAATTCGTTCACCAATCTGGACTTGAAATTGCTGGAATCTGGCTCTCTCTCCTGTCTTTGATGCCTGTTTCAGCGTCATGCACGCGATTCTGCCGCATCGGGCCGGCGCATCTGTGTCATCCGGGGACAGGGCGGTTCCGTGCTCTGCCTTCGGGGCCGCGCGCATGCCTGCCCGTCACGGCCGATGGGCGGAGCGGAGCCTTGGCGGCAAACGGCTTGACGCTCGGGCCTTGCCGTGGCACCTCTCCGGCCAAATTCAGTTTGAGCGGATATGACCGATGGCCGACCTTCCCGACCACATGAACCCCAAGCGTTCGTTCCAGGCGCTGATCCTGACGCTCCATTCCTATTGGGCGGACAAGGGTTGCGCGGTTCTGCAGCCCTATGACATGGAAGTGGGTGCGGGGACCTTCCATCCGGCCACGACGCTCCGGGCGCTGGGTCCCAAGCCCTGGCGCGCGGCCTATGTGCAGCCCTCCCGCCGTCCGTCCGACGGCCGCTATGGCGAAAATCCGAACCGCCTCCAGCATTATTACCAGTATCAGGTCATCCTGAAGCCCAATCCGTCCAACCTGCAGGAGCTTTATCTCGGCTCGCTGGAAGCGATCGGCCTCGATCCGCTTCTGCACGATATCCGCTTCGTCGAGGATGACTGGGAAAGCCCGACACTCGGCGCCTGGGGTCTCGGCTGGGAATGCTGGTGCGACGGCATGGAAGTCTCGCAGTTCACCTATTTCCAGCAGGTCTGCGGCATCGAATGTTCGCCGGTCTCGGGCGAACTGACCTATGGTCTCGAGCGCCTCGCCATGTATGTGCAAGGCGTCGACAATGTCTATGACCTGAACTTCAACGGCCGCGAGGGCGACGAGAAGATCAGCTATGGCGATGTCTTCCTGCAGGCCGAGCAGGAATATTCCCGCCACAACTTCGAATTCGCCAATACCGAAATGCTGCACCGCCATTTCATCGATGCGGAAAAGGAGTGCCAGGCCCTTCTCGCCGCCGGTGCGGCCGGTGCAAACGAGAACCAGCGCCTGCACAAATGCGTCTTCCCGGCCTATGACCAGTGCATCAAGGCGTCCCACGTGTTCAACCTGCTCGATGCCCGCGGAGTCATCTCGGTTACCGAGCGTCAGGCCTATATCCTCAGGGTACGCACCCTTGCGAAAGCGTGCGGCGAGGCCTTCCTGCTGACGGAAGCGGGCGGAGTGAACATCGCCCGCGACGCGGCCTGAGAGCGGTGCACCGGTTCAGGCCGGTGCCGCAAAAGCCTGGGAAATCTCCTGCATGACGGGCAAGGCCTCCATCCGCTGATGGAAGGCCAGCAGCGCGGGATAAAGCCCGGGATCGAGCAGTCCCGGATGCACGTCATCTGTAAAGCGAACGGCAACGGCCACCGCCACATCCTGATGCCCCGGCGCACTGCCGAAGAAATACGGCCCTTCAAGCGCCGCAGCGAGCCGGTTCAGCTCGGCGGCGGCCGAATGGATCTGCATGCGGCAGCGGTCCGACCAGCTTTCCGAAACCTTCTCGTGCAGGCGCTTTTCATAGAACAGGCTGACGGATTTTTCCGCCAGTCCCATGCCCAGCGACGCGACCTTCAGCGCGCGGCGGCGTTCCGGTTCCCGCGCGGGAAAGAGCCGCTTTTCCTCCGGCACCCGGCTGTCCAGATAATCCAGCATCATGTGGCTTTCGATGATGACGTCGCCATCGTCCAGGACCAGCACCGGAACCTTGGTCACCGGATTATAGGTCCGCACCGCCTCCGCATCGCCGAATACGGACCAGGGCCGATGCTCGAAATCCAGACCGTAAAGCTTCAGCGCCACGCCGACGCGCCGCACGAAGGGTGAATCATATTGTCCGATAAGGATCATCGCCGCGGCCTCCCTCTGCTTGTCCCCGCATGATAGTGAGCCCAGCCGGAGGTTGAAAAGGCACCCCTTGCCGGAAAGACGGCGATGACCGCTGAATTCTTCTCACAGCGCTGTTTGAAGGGCTTCAACCCCGATTGTGCAGTGATGACAACCGGAATGTTAAACGATAGTCTCCCACACGAATTCCGGCTTGGAGGGCAGCATGTATTTCCTGATCGTCATCGCCATCATCGCGGTCATTGCCGTGATGCTCTACAACGGACTGGTCAAGTCCCGCCAGATGGCGGAGGAAGCCTGGTCCGGCATCGATGTCCAGCTGAAGCGCCGCAGCGATCTCATTCCCAACCTGATCGAGACCGTGAAGGGCTATGCCGCCCATGAAAAATCCACGCTTGACGAGGTCATTGCCCGGCGTAACCAGGCCCAGGCCGTCCCTGCGGGCGACGTCGCGGCCCGCGGCCAGGCCGAAGGGCTTCTCACCCAGGCGCTCGGCCGGGTCATCGCGCTGGCCGAGGCCTATCCCGATCTCAAGGCCAACGACAATTTCGCCCAGCTCCAGACCTCGCTGGAGACCATCGAGGCCGACCTCCAGATGGCCCGGCGCTATTACAACGGCGCGTCGCGCGATCTGAACACCAAGGTCGAGAGCTTCCCCTCGAACCTCATCGCCCGCCAGTTCGGGTTCCAGAAGCGCGCCTATTTCGAAATCACCAACGAAGCGGACCGGCAAGTGCCGCAGGTCAAGTTCTGAAGGGTCCGATGCGCTCCTGGCTATCCCGACTTGCGCTTGGCGCCGTCCTTTTTCTCCAGGCCGCGGCCGGCGCCGCTGCGGAGGAGGTGATCTCCCGTTTTCATGCGGATATCGCGGTTTCCGCCTCCGGCGAGATGGAGGTGACGGAAACCATCGCGGTGAATGCCGAAGGCGTCAACATCCGCCACGGCATATTCCGGGATTTCCCGCTGACCTTCCGGGATGCCGAGGGGCGCATCGCCCACGTGGATTTCACGCTGGAGGAGGTACGGCGCGACGGAGAGTCCGAGCCCTATCATACGGAAGACATTTTGGGCGGCATCCGCATCTATGCGGGTTCGGCCGAGACCACCGTTTCGCCCGGACCGCATGTCTATGAATTCCGTTACCGTACCGACCGGCAGATCCGTTTCTTCGAGGATCACGACGAACTGTACTGGAACGTCACCGGCAATGGCTGGCTCTTCCCGATGCAGGCAGCAACGGCCCATGTGGTCATGCCGGGGCCCATTCCCGCCGGCGGCGTGACCTACTATACCGGCCCACAGGGCTCCACCGCGCAGAATGCCCGCATTCTGAAAATAGAGGCCACCACGGTCGACATCGCGACGACCGCGCCGCTCGGCAGCGAAGAGGGGCTGACCATTGTCGTGGCGCAGCCCAAGGGCGCCATTGCCGCGCCCACTGCCACCGATACGGGCTATTGGTTCCTCAAGGACAATCTGGGCGCCCTTATCGGCTGGGCGGGCTTTGCCGGGGTCTTTGCCTGGTATCTCTCCAGCTGGTCCAAGGTGGGCCGGGATCCCGCAGCCGGCGTCATGGTTCCTCGCTGGGATCCACCCGGAAAACTGTCGCCCGCTCTCATCAACTACGTCGACAACAAGGGCTTTTCCGGCGAGGGATGGACGGCCGTCTCCGCATCGGCGCTCAACCTGGCGGTCGAAGGCTATGTCACGCTCGAGGATCTGGACAAGTCGATCACGATCCGCCGCACCGACAAGCCGTTGTCGGGCAATCTTGCCAAAGGCGAGGACGTGCTGCTGGCCGCCGTGGAGGATGCGGGCGGCAGCTTCGTGGTCGACAAGGCGAACGGGACGAAGGTTCAGTCGCTCGGCAAGCGGTTCCGTTCCGCCATCGAGAGCGAGCATCGCAACAAGTATTATGTCCACAACAGCGGCTATGTCCTTGCGGGCGTTGCCGCCAGCATCCTTGTGCTTCTGGCTGCCTTCTATTTCGCCCATGTGAGCGAAGATATCATCGGCCTCGGCTTCGCCATGGTGATGATCTCGGTCGTGGGCGGCGGCATGATTGCCGCGTTCGGGCGCATGCTGGTCAAAAGCCGCTCGCTGCTGGGAAAGATCATCTCCGTCGTGGTTCTCGGCTTCGTCGGCTTCGTGGCGCTGGTGATCCTCTCCATCATCGTTCTGGCCGGTATGGAAAGCGTTTCCGGGCTGGGCGGCATGGCGCTGGTGGCTGCCGCCGGGGCGATCGTGCTGCTCAACATCCTGTTCTTCTTCCTGATGGGCGCGCCAACCCCGCTCGGTCGCGAATTGATGGACGGGGTCGAAGGGTTCCGCACCTATATGACCCTTGCAGAAAAGGACCGGCTGAACCTGCTCGGCGCGCCCACCATGTCGCCGAGCCATTACGAGACGCTGCTGCCCTATGCGGTGGCGCTCGGCGTGGAAAAGCCGTGGAGCGAAAGCTTCGAACGCTGGCTGACCGTCGCCGCCGCAGCGGGCGCGGCCAGCGCCGCCTATCAACCCGCCTGGTATGCCGGCCACGCCTTCGACAGCGGCCGCCTCAGCCGGTTCCCGTCCTCCATGGCCAGCACCATCGCCTCCACGCTGCCCCAGCCCCAGTCCTCCAGCTCATCCGGCTTTTCCGGCGGGTCCTCCGGCGGCGGGGGCGGCGGTGGCGGAGGAGGTGGGTGGTAGAATTTGACACTCTTTATGTATCGTGTCATGATACATAAAGAGGGGTCGCATGACGATCAGGTCTTTTCGCGGTGGCAGAACGGAAGCGGTAGGCCGGGGGGAGGTCCCGAAAGGGTTTCAACCGGATATTGCCCGGTCGGCGTTGCGGAAGCTCGTCATGATCGACAGTGCCGTGAGGCTTGAGGATTTGCGCTCGCCGCCGGGCAATCGACTGGAAGCGCTAAAGGGTGATCGCGCCGGTCAACATTCCATTCGTATCAACGACCAGTGGCGGATCGTGTTCCGCTGGGTCGATGGCGGCGCGGAAGACGTGGAAATCGTAGATTACCACTAGGAGGATGTTCGATGGGGATTTTGGCGCTGGCACCGGTTCATCCCGGCGAAATTCTCAAGCAGGAATTTCTGGAACCCTTGGGCATGAGTGCCGGTCAGCTGGCCCGCAAGCTGCATGTGCCCCGAACCCGTATCGAAAGACTCGTTGCGGAAGTATCCCCGGTGACCGTGGACACGGCATTAAGGTTCGCCCGATATTTCGGAACGTCTCCGGAATTTTGGATGAATCTCCAGACACGCTATGATCTGACATTGCGGGCGAAGGTCATGCAGGCCGAACTCGATGAGATTCGCGCACGCGACGTCGCATAAAGCGCCCCTCCCGTATTTCCCTGCAATCGCTTGATGACATTTCAGCGCTCACTTGCTAGAGCCCGTCAGCACGTTTTGTCGATAACCGGATCCGTTATTTCCCATGCCCGATCTTCTCATCGAACTCCGCTCCGAGGAAATTCCTGCCCGCCTGCAGCGCAAGGCCGCCGGCGATCTGAAGAAGCTGGTCACGGACCAGCTGGTGGAAGCGGGTCTGACCTATGAGGGCGCGCGCGAATACTGGACGCCGCGCCGCCTGACGCTGGACATTCGCGGGCTCACCGCCCGTTCCGCCGATGTGCGGGAGGAAAAGAAGGGACCGCGCACCGATGCGAACGAGAAGGCCATCGAGGGCTTCCTGCGCTCGGCCGGTCTTTCCTCTGTCGCGGAAGCCGAGATCCAGAGCGATCCGAAAAAGGGCGATTTCTACATGGCGGTGATCAGCCGGCCGGGCCGCCCGGCGGAAGAGATCGTGGCTTCGATCATGCCGGGCATCATTCGCGATTTTCCCTGGCCGAAGCCGATGCGCTCGGGCGCGGCCTCCGCACGGCCCGGCTCCCTGCGCTGGGTGCGCCCGCTGCAGTCGATCGTCTGCCTCTTCGGCCCGGAACATGACGAAACCGTCGTCATTCCCTTTGAGGTGGATGGCATCGTCGCCGGAAACGTCACCTACGGCCACCGCTTCCATGCGCCGGATGCCATCACCGTCAAGCGCTTCGGCGACTATGTGTCGAGCCTCGAAAAGGCGAAGGTCATCCTCGATGCGGAGCGCCGCAAACAGATCATCGCCCATGATGCCGCCAATCTTGCCTTTGCCAACGGACTGGAGCTGGTGGAGGACGAAGGCCTGCTGGAGGAAGTCTCCGGCCTCGTCGAATGGCCGCAGGTGCTGCTCGGCACCTTCGAGGAAGACTATCTGGCAATCCCGGCCGAAATCATCCGGCTGACGATCAAGACCAATCAGAAGTGCTTCGTCACCCGCAAGGCTGGCGCGACCGATGGCAGCCTGTCCAACCATTTTGTCCTTGTCTCGAATATCGAGGCGAAGGATGGCGGCAAGGAAATCATC
The DNA here is from genome assembly GCF_056313605.1 of Gellertiella sp. DMC107. Classification (NCBI taxonomy): domain Bacteria; kingdom Pseudomonadati; phylum Pseudomonadota; class Alphaproteobacteria; order Hyphomicrobiales; family Rhizobiaceae; genus Gellertiella; species Gellertiella sp. DMC107. The sequence continues at coordinate 1,067,354 of NZ_JBQUZZ010000002.1, forward strand.
CATGGCAACGGCAAGGTCGTGCGCGCGCGCCTGTCCGATGCCAAGCATTTCTGGAACCGCGACCAGCACGACCTGCCCGATCTCGAGACGCTGAAGGCCTCCGCCGCGCGGTTCGGTCTCGATCTGGCAAAGCCGCTCGACCAGCGCATGGCGAAGCTCGATGCCCTCAACGTCACCTTCCATGCCAAGCTCGGCACGCAGGGGGCGCGTGTCGAACGGATCCGCGCCATCGCCGCCCGGCTGGCCCCCGTTCTGGGCGCCGATGCTGCCCTTGTCGACCGGGCCGTGGTTCTCGCCAAGGCGGATCTGCGGACCGAAGCCGTCGGCGAGTTCCCGGAGCTGCAGGGCGTCATGGGCCGCAAATATGCGCTCCTGCAGGGAGAACATGCGGATGTGGCCGCGGCCATCGAGGATCACTGGAAGCCGCAGGGCCCGGCCGATCGCCTGCCCGAAGGCAAGGTCGGCCTGACCGTCGCGCTGGCTGACAAGCTGGACACGCTGACCGGCTTCTGGGCCATCGACGAAAAGCCGACCGGCTCCAAGGACCCCTATGCGCTGCGCCGTGCGGCGCTTGGCGTGGTGCGCATGATCCTGGAAAAGGGGATCCGCCTGCCGCTCTCCACGATGATTTCCGATCCGGATCTTATTTCCTTCTTCCACGATCGCCTGAAGGTCTATCTGCGCGAACAGGGCGCCCGCCACGACCTGATCGACGCGGTGCTGACCCCTGACGCCGACGACCTGCTGATGGTCGCCCGTCGGGTGGAAGCGCTGACTGCGTTCATCACCTCCGAGGATGGCCGGAACCTGCTGGCCGGCACCAAGCGCGCGACCCAGCTGCTGGCCGCCGAAGAGAAGAAGGGAACCGTCATTGCCGACGGCATTTCCGAGGATCTGCTGAAGCTCGACGCGGAAAAGGCGCTCTTCACCGCTATCCGTCAGGCCTCCGCCGATGCGGCCAATGCGGTGGCGACGGAAGATTTCCGCTCTGCCATGACGGCGCTTTCCACCCTGCGCGGCCCGGTCGACCGGTTCTTTACCGACGTGCTCGTCAATGACGAGGATGCGGCGATCCGCGCAAACCGTCTGGCGCTGCTTTCGCTCATTCGCTCCGCGACCGGCACGGTTGCGGATTTCTCCAAGATCACCGGATGATGTGAGACTGGGGGGCTGGACCGGCATGAGCGGCAAGATCCTCGTCAGCGCCTGTCTTCTCGGCCAGCCGGTCCGCTATGACGGAAAAGGCAAGGCGTTTCTTCATCCGCTGCTCGAAAGTTGGCGGGCGGAGGGGCGCCTTGTGTCCTTTTGCCCCGAGGTTTCGGCCGGCATGCCGGTGCCTCGTCCTCCGGCGGAAATTTCGGACGGTCTTTCAGGAGAAGATGTGCTGGCCGGCCGCGCCCGCGTGATCGATCTCACCGGTGCCGATCTGACCGAGGCGTTTCTGGTTGCAGCGGAGCAGGCGAGGGAAACCGCCGAGCGCCATGGCTGCCGCCATGCCCTCCTCATCGACGGAAGCCCGTCCTGCGGCTCTCTGTCGATTTACGATGGCAGTTTTTCCGGCCGCAAGCTGGCCGGAAACGGCGTCACGGCTGCGCTGCTGGCGCGGTCGGGCATCCGGGTCTATTCGCCCGTTGCCATCGAAGATCTTGAAAAGGCGTTGTCGTCCGGCCTCAATCCGCCCGGAGCGTAAACGAGGACGTGTCGAGCGGCTTGGGCGCAGGCGGCGTGCCGCCCATATCTGCGGAGACCGGGGTCATGGGCTTGTCTTCGATCCGGACAGCACCGACGGCCGCCGTCGTGGAGGTCATGTCGATCCCGTCACCCTTCAGGGCCTGATTGCCCGGCGGGTTGCCCAAGGCGGCAATGTCTTCCTTCGTGGCCAGCGAAACGAAGGTCACGGGAGAGCCGCCCGCCCATGCATCGGTGCGGAAAATCTTCTGCTCGCCATTGACCAGTTTCAGCTCGACCTTCTGCTCGCCAGGCTTCAGGGCCGGAACGGCATAGGCATCCTTTCGTGGCTCAGGCGGCGGGCAATCCGTGCAGCCGATCCGGATGATGCTGTCGACGGCGGTGCCTTTCGGCAGACCCTTGATGGCATCGACGGAGCCGGCATGGGCCGCGCCAGCAAGGCTTGAAAGAACGAGAGCAGGGATCAGGCGCATGGGATCGTTCCCGTGATCTGGAAGACGTTAAGGAAACCCTAGCGGCCTTTTCTTTCGATCCCCTGATAAAAGACGGTAAATTTTGCCTTAAATGCTTGAGGCCGTGCCGGCAAAAGCGGCAATTCTCGCCGCTTGCCGCCGCTCGCGCAGTCGCGGGCGACCTCAGTCGCGCTCGCGCTCGACCGCCCGCCAGCCGATGTCGCGCCGGCAGAAGCCGCCGGTCCACTCAACCTGATCCACCATCGCATAGGCCTTCGCCTGCGCTTCGGACACCGTTTTGCCGCGCGCCGTCACGTTCAGAACCCGGCCGCCCGTCGCCGTCAGAACCTCGCCGGATTTCGCCGTGCCCGCGTGGAATACCTTGGTGTCGAGCCCTTCTGCGGGAAGATGGCTGATCAGGCTTCCCTTCTCGTAAGCTCCCGGATAGCCCTTCGCCGCCATGACCACGGTGAGCGCCGCATCGTCCAGCCATTCGGCCTTCACCTGGTCGAGCGTGCCCGTGGCGCAGGCATGCAGCATCGGCAGGAGATCGGAGGCGAGCCGCATCATCAGCACCTGGCATTCCGGATCGCCGAAGCGGACATTGTACTCGATGAGTTCGGGGCCTTTGGCGGTGATCATCAGCCCGGCGAAGAACACACCCTGGAAGGGATGGCCCATCTCCGCCATGCCGCGGATCGTGGGTTCGATGATCTCCTTCATGGTGCGCTCGATCAGTGCAGGCGTCATGACCGGGGCAGGCGAATAGGCGCCCATGCCGCCGGTATTGGGGCCGGTATCGCCATCGCCGACCCGCTTGTGATCCTGCGCGGTCGCCAGCGCCAGCGCGGTCTTGCCGTCCGAAAGGCAGAAGAAACTCGCTTCCTCGCCATCGAGGAAGGCTTCCACCACCACCTCCGCGCCGGCCGCCCCGAAGGCGCCCTCGAAGCAGTCATCGATGGCGGCGAGCGCCTCATCCACCGTCATCGCCACCGTCACGCCCTTGCCGGCGGCAAGCCCATCCGCCTTGATGACGATGGGCGCGCCCTGCTGGCGCACATAGGCCTTGGCCTTCGGTGCATTGTTGAACCGCTGATAGGCGCCGGTCGGGATGTCGTAGCGGGCGCAGAGATCCTTGGTGAAACCCTTGGAGCCCTCCAGCTGGGCGGCGGCGGCGGACGGCCCGAAACAGGCGATGCCCGCCCCTCGCAGGCTGTCGGCGAGGCCTGCGACCAGCGGCGCCTCCGGCCCGACCACCACGAATTCGATCCCCATCAGCCGGCAGAAATCGATGACCGCCTTGTGATCGTCGATATCGAGCTTCACCAGCTCCGCATGATCCGCAATCCCCGGATTGCCCGGTGCGGCAAAAAGCTTGGTCAGCAGGGGAGACTGGGAAAGCTTCCAGGCCAGCGCATGCTCGCGTCCACCCGAACCGATCAAAAGAACCTTCATGGATCGTCTCCTCTGCCTGCTGCCTCTGCGCCACGGGGTTTATCGTGCAGGACGGAAAGTGCAAGCTTCTTGCCACAAATTTATAAATGCAGTAACTTCTAAAATAATGGAAGTCTTGCATTCCTGGAGGCGGAGCGACATAGTGGAGCGGCCCGGTGCGTAGCGCGGTTGTCATCGCCTATCTCAAGCGAAAGGGATGGAGAATTTGCGGCCAGAAGGGCAGCCACGTTCAACTTGAGCATGCGCAGCACGCAGGCAAGGTTACCGTGCCGCATCCGAAACAGGACATACCGGTCGGTACGTTGCATTCTATCTGGAAGCAGGCAGGCCTGAAATGGCCCCCGGATTTGGAGCACCGAGGCATGGACGTGGTGGGCCTTGTTCATCGTGAAAACGCGGTTTACGGCGTTTCTTTCCCTGACCTGCTCGGTTGCGTCTCTGCCGCTGACAGTTACGCAGAGATGCTTAAGATGGGAGCGGAAGCACTTACCTTCCACCTTGAAGCCATGGTTGAAGACGGCGATCCCATACCTGTGTTTCGTTCTCTGCCGGAGCTCGAAAATGCCCCACACGTCGAAGCCTTGTTTGCGGGGTCGGAGTGTGCCGCCATCTTCTCGGTGCAAGTGGACGGGCACGGGGTGTGCGTTCGTGTCGAGGCTGACCATGTGCCCCTCACGCGGCGGCATGATGCTGCAGAGTGAAGGGAGCAGCCATAACTGCCCACGGTGAGGTCTAATGCATCTGAGACTGTTCGCCTCAAGCCGCCGCATCCGCTTTCGGGATGCGGATTTCCACGGGCGAGCCCAACGCCCGGAAAGCGTGCAGAATCGTCTCGATATGGGTGTTGTGATCCAGTCTCAGCAGCCGGTCGACCTGTTCCCGATGGGCAAGCTGCATCAGCCGCTGAAGATCGGCTCGGCTAAGGCCGCGCCGGCGAAGCGTCATGTAGAGGGTGGCCTTCAGCTCGACCATGACCGGCAGTTCGATACAGTCGGTTGACCCGCAATGGGCCGAGGGGGCGGGGATATCCTCCCGATGCGCCATGCGGGCGGCAATCGCTTCCTCGATGGCATCCCGTCCGTGGCGAAGCGCTTCCTCGTGCGTTTCGCCGAAGCTCACGACTTCAGGAAAATCCCTTGACCGGACGAGAAGCGCATCGCCATCCGGCTCAAGGGTCAGCGCATAATAGCCCATCAGATTTCTCCCTCCAGTCCGAGATCCTTGAGGATTGCCCTGACAAGGCCCTTGCCGAGGTCCTTCCCCGAGCCATGCATTGGCAACTGGGTCTTGCGGCCTCTGTAGAGCACGGTCAGATGTCCGCTACCGCCCCGATGGTTTTCGAAGGTGCAGCCCTTGGCCTTGAGAAGTCGCTTCAATTCACTGGCATTCATTCTATGCTGCCTGGCAATCGAGGATAAGTCAACAGATGTGTGTAATTTAATTTGTGATTTCTAAATAAATAAAAAGCATGAAACTCTTTCCCATTCAATCATCCCCAGCCTTCGCCGGCACTGGCCTTGCCATGCCGCAATCGGGCACTATGGTCCGCCACCTGCATTTGAAGCTTCGAGTCGGAGAGTGACCCATGAACGAGCGCGTCCTTGCCACGCTGATTGCCGCCGAGATCAAGGCGCGGCCCGAGCAGGTGGAAGCCGCCGTCGGCCTGATCGACGAGGGTGCGACGATCCCCTTCATCGCCCGCTACCGCAAGGAAGTGACCGGCGGCCTGGATGACACGCAGCTGCGCACGCTCTCCGAGCGGCTGATCTATCTGCGCGAGCTTTCCGCCCGCCGCGCCTCGATCATCGAGAGCATCAACGGGCAGGGCAAGATGACCGACGATCTTCTGAAGAAGATCAATGCCGTCACGACCAAGGCGGAGCTGGAAGATCTCTACCTGCCCTACAAGCCGAAGCGCCGAACCAAGGCGGAAATCGCCCGCGAGCGCGGTCTCGGGCCGCTCGCCGAAGCGCTCATGGCCGACCGCAAGACCGATCCGCAGGCGCTCGCCGCCACCTACATCACCGCCGATGTGCCGGATATCAAGACGGCGCTCGAAGGCGCGCGGGATATCGTCGCCGAAGGGATGACGGAGAATGCCGACCTCCTGAAGCGGCTGCGCGAGCACATGATGGCCAATGCCGTGCTGAAATCCCGCGTGGTGGACGGCAAGCAGGAAGCGGGGGCGAAATTCTCCGACTATTTCGAGCATACGGAAAGCTGGGCGAAGGTCGCCGGTCACCGGGCGCTTGCCATGCTGCGTGGCTGGAACGAGGAGGTGCTGACGCTTTCCATCGCGGTCGACGAGGAGGATACGTCCCCGGTCAAGCCTGCCGAGCGCATCATCCAGTCCGCCTATGGCATCACCCGTTCGGGCGCGGCCGACAACTGGCTGGCGGATGTGGCGGGCTGGTGCTGGCGGGTGAAGCTCTCGGCCTCGCTCTCGCTCGATCTCATGCGGATGATGCGCGAGCGCGCCGAGGAGGAGGCGATCCATGTTTTCGCTCGCAACCTGAAGGACTTGCTGCTGGCCGCACCCGCGGGCTCGCGCCCCGCCATGGGGCTCGATCCCGGCATCCGCACGGGCGTCAAGGTGGCGGTCGTCGACGGCACGGGCAAGCTGCTCGATACGGCAACCGTCTATCCCTTCCAGCCGAAGAACGACCTGCGCGGCGCGCAGATGGAAGTGGCCCGCCTCATCCGCAAGCATGGCGTGGAGCTGATTGCCATCGGCAACGGCACGGCCAGCCGCGAGACGGAAAAGATGGTCGCCGACCTGCTTGCCGAGCTTCCGGCGCCGAAGCCCACCAAGGTGATCGTGTCGGAAGCAGGCGCCTCGGTCTATTCGGCGTCCGAATTGGCGGCTGCCGAGTTTCCCGGCCTCGATGTGTCGCTGCGCGGCGCGGTCTCCATTGCCCGCCGCCTGCAAGATCCGCTGGCCGAACTGGTCAAGATCGAACCGAAATCCATCGGCGTCGGCCAGTATCAGCACGATGTCGACCAGTCGAAACTCTCCCGTTCGCTGGATGCGGTGGTGGAAGATGCGGTGAATGCCGTCGGCGTCGATCTCAACACAGCGTCTGCCCCGCTGCTCGCCCGCGTCTCCGGCCTCAGCAATGCGATTGCCGAATCCATCGTCGCCTATCGGGATCAGTCCGGCGCCTTTGCCACCCGCAAGGAATTGCTGAAGGTTCCGCGCCTCGGGCCGCGCGCCTTCCAGCAGGCCGCAGGTTTCTTGCGCATTCCCGACGGCAAGGAGCCGCTCGATGCCTCCGCCGTCCATCCGGAAGCCTATGATGTGGCGAAGAAGATCGTCGCCGCCTGCGGGCGCGATATCCGCAGCCTGATGGGCGACAGCGCGGCGCTGAAGAGCCTCGATCCGAAGCGCTTCGTCGACGACACCTTCGGCCTGCCGACGGTGAAGGACATCCTCTCGGAACTGGAAAAGCCCGGCCGCGACCCGCGCCCGAGCTTCAAGACCGCCACCTTTGCCGACGGCGTCAACGAGATCACCGACCTGAAGCCCGGCATGCTGCTCGAAGGGACCGTCACCAATGTGGCCGCCTTCGGCGCCTTCGTCGATATCGGCGTGCATCAGGATGGCCTCGTGCACGTTTCGCAGCTGGCCGACCGTTTCGTGAAGGACCCGCACGAGGTGGTAAAGGCCGGCGATGTGGTGAAGGTGCGCGTGGTGGAAGTGGATGTGAAGCGCAAGCGCATCGGCCTCTCCATGCGCCGCGACGAACAGGCCGCCCCCGTCTCCCGCGAGGCGAAAGGCGCCCCGGCTCCCCGTTTCGATGCCCGCCACGCACAAAAAGGCCCGGCGAAGCCGCAGTCTTCCATGGGCGGATTGGGCGCGGCACTGGCCGAGGCGATGCGAAAAAAATGATTTTCTAATTTAGATAATTCATGATATAATCGTGTCGTTCGAGGAGCCTGGATCATGAAATGCCCTTGCTGCGGTGCTGCCGACCTCGTGCACGATACACGGAGCATCGCTCTGGAGTTTCAAGGTCAGATGACGACGATCCCGGACGTGGTCGGCGACGTCTGTCCGTCTTGCGGTGAGGTTCTGTTGGATGCCGCGAGCGGCAACCGCTACAACGCCCTTGCTCACGCCTTCGAGGAAACGGTACGAAAGAGGAGGGTAATGGCGGGTTGATGCCGGTAAGGCACACCGCCCCGCCCTGGCTGCCATCATCCGGGGGAAGGAGCGTCATGCAGGCGAAAAATGCCGAAATACGAACGTCTCGCCTCAGCCTCTCGCCCTGCACGCCTGCGGATCGCGACGATTTCATCGCGCTTGAGCGGGATGCCGATGTGATGCATTTCCTGAATGGTGGCCCGGTCGATCACGCGACCATCGATCCGGATCGCGCCGGTTTTCTCATGCCCCGTGGCAGCGAGACCTATGTCTGGACCGCGCGGCAGGCAAGCGACGGCGCCTTTCTCGGCTGGTTCTGCCTTTACCCCGAAACAGATCGCCTTGCCGAGCTTGGCTATCGGCTTGCCCGGCACGGCTGGGGTAAAGGTTATGCGACTGAAGGGGCCGCCGCCCTGGTGCGCTGGGGCTTCGACGCCTGTGCCTACGAGGCGGTCGTGGCCTGCACCATGGCGGTCAATCACGCGTCCCGGCGGGTGATGGAAAAGATCGGCATGCGGCATGTCCGCACCGAGTTCCCCGAATTTGCGGTCCCTCTTCCGGGAGCCGATGAGGGCGAGGTCTGGTATGAAGTGCTGCGGGGAGAGCGGGGATCCTGATAAAACGGGGGAGGGATCGGGCAATGGTCCCTGCTTGACCCCCGCCCGCTTCCGGCCTATCGCACTGGCAAAATTCCAAAGCCGGTGAAAGCAGCATGAGCATGAACCTCGACGCCAATAATCGCGTGGCGGATGCGCCGTCGGACAACTGGGTTTACCGGCTTCTGCCACCGGCGGCCTGGCCCTATGCGCAGCTCGCCCGCTGGGACCGGCCGATCGGCTGGCAATTGCTGCTCTGGCCCTGCCTGTGGTCTTCTGCGCTTGCCTTCCATGCGGCGGGGGAGGGTGGTCTGACGGCTCTTGCCACCATGATCTGGCACATGCTGCTTTTCACCGTCGGGGCCATCGCCATGCGGGGGGCGGGCTGCACCTACAACGATCTGGTCGATCATGACATCGATGCGCAGGTGGCGCGCACCCGCTCGCGGCCGCTGCCCTCGGGCCGGGTCAGCCGCTCGGAAGCCAAGCAGTTCATTGCCGCGCAGGCATTTGTCGGCCTTCTGGTCCTGATCCAGTTCAACTGGTTCTCGATCCTGCTCGGCATCTCCTCGCTCGTGATTGTCGCGGCCTATCCCTTCGCCAAGCGGGTGACCGACTGGCCGCAGGCGGTGCTGGGCCTTGCTTTTTCCTGGGGCGCGCTGATGGGCTGGGCGGCGGTGTTCGGCACGCTGTCGGCCGCGCCGATCTTCCTCTACCTGGCCTCGATTGCCTGGACGATCGGCTATGACACGATCTACGCCCACCAGGACAAGGAAGACGACGAGCTGGTCGGCGTTCGCTCCACCGCCCGCCTGTTCGGGGAGAGGACGCAAGGCTGGCTCGGCCGTCTCTATGGCGCCACGCTGGTGCTAATGGTCATCGCCTTTGCCCTTGCCGGGTCCGGCTGGCTGGCCTTCATCGGCCTTGCCGTTGCGGCAGTGCTGTTCGGCTGGCAGATCCTCACCCTCAACATCCGTAACGGCCAGGAATGCCTGGAGCTGTTCCGGTTGAACGGGCGGGTGGGCGCGATCATCTTTGCCGGCCTCTTTCTTCAGGCGCTTTGGAGCCTGTCCTGAAACGGGAAAAGCCAGCGCAGGGACGCTGGCTTTCTGCCGGAGGTGAAAAGGAACTGGAAATCAGCTTCTGGCGATGATCTCGCGGCCATCGATCTTCAGCATCAGGCCCAGATTGCCGGTGGATCGGCGCACCAGGAAACGGGGTCGGCGTTCTGCAAAATAGGAGTGGCGGCGGCGCGGCTTTACGGGCTTGGCGCGCACGTCGCCGATATGTTCCTCGAGCGGCCTTGCGACCCCGTCGGCCTCCACCATCAGCATGGGAATGCGGAAGGCATCGGACCAGCTGCGCCAATCGGCGGCGATATCGCAGAGATCGTGCGCGACGAGCAGCGGAATGCACAGCTCCGGGTCCTCGTGATGCAGTTCCAGCGTCACCGTTACGCCGCCATCGCCGTGATCGATGGCCCGGGCAGCCACACCCTGGAAGGCGCGGGCCGGCAGGGCGATGGACAGCGGCAGGCCGCTGCCGGGGAGGATCTTCTTGAGAATGGCACCGCGGGCATCGATGGTGATCGAAACGTCGCCGGCCGAACCCTGCATGGAAAGGTTCAGCTGTTGCGGGATCCGGGCCGGGTCAAGGCGGAGTGCGGCTCCGGCCCAGCGCGGCTTCATAACCGAGTTCGTCATTGTGCATTTCCCTTGTTTTACCTGAGAGCCGGTTTCCGGTCTTCTCCGGGACGTTTTCCGTCCTCTGATGGCGCCACCATAGCGGGAGGCCTTTCCCGGGCGCTTAAAATACGCGGTTAAAAAAACTTTGCAGTTTCTGATGGTTATCAAATGCAAACAGATGAGGGTTGACGATCGGTGAACCCGTTCCCCGGGCGCGCCTCTGCCGGTTCCTAACGACCTGTTAATCTGCTCTTGGTAAAATACGGCAAGCCTGGTGCAAGGCGGATCAGTCAATATGGCGTTATTTGGTCAGCAGTTTTTCCCGTAAAGGCAATTCTCATGAGTTTGACGCTCGTAAATCTCAATCTCATCAAGAAAGACATGAACAGAACGCTGACCCGTATTGCCAGCGATAAACAGGTTCAGCGCGAAACCGATTATTACAAGGCCAATATCGGCAAGGTCACCTCGGTCAAGGATTTCCTGGCCAATGATCGCCTGTATCAATTTGCAATGAAGTCCTACGGCATGGAGGACATGATCTATGCCAAGGGTTTCATGAAGAAGGTGCTGGAAAGCGATCTTTCCGACAGCAACAGCTTTGCCAACAAGCTGACCGACGACCGTTACCGCAAATTTGCGCTGGCCTTCAATTTCGGCAGCGCCGCCACCGCGGTGCAGACCCAGGCCCAGAAAGACGATGTTCTCGGTCTTTACGACCAGTCGATCGTCAATGAGAACGATCAGGTGGCCGCCGATACCCGCTACTATCAGGCCATGATCGGGTCGTTCCAGAATGTCGACCAGATGCTGACCAACGAGCGGGTGCGCGACTATATCCTGAAGAACTTCGGCTATAATCCCGACCGCTACTCCTATTCCCACATCAAGAATATCCTGACCAGCGATGTCAGCAATCCCGCGAGCTATGTGAACCAGCTTCCGACGGGCACCACCGCCGAACAGACGGAAAAGACCCGCGCGCTCAATCTCGCCAATGCGTTCAATTTCAATACGGATGGCACGGTGAAGCCTGCCGGCGTACAGACGGCCCAGCAGACGGCGTCGCTCGTCGAGAATTACGTGCTGACCGTGCCCTCCCACAAGACGCCTTCCGCAGCGGCGGTGAACCGGCTTTACTGGGATACCAAGATCCGGACAGCCACGCAGGTCTCGGACGTCACCGGCGACAATCGCATGTGGGACATGATCAAGATTGCGCTGGAACTCGACAGCACCTTCACCAAGGCCGCCTTCGAAAACATCGTCACCAGCGATCTCAACAACCCCAGCAGCTATGTGAACACCCAGGCCAGCGAGACCGTGCGGGCGAAATACACCAACATCGCCCGCATGTTCAATTTCGATACCAGCGGGCAGGCCACCGCCGGCAATGCGCAGACGAGCACGCAGGAAAACACGTTCTTGAACGGCTACAATTCCCATTACGACGACGCCGACGAGACGAACCAGAACGCCCGGAAGACCGCCTACAAGAACAATATCGACACGATCAAGAAGGTGGATGACCTGTTCAAGACGAACAATATCATTCTCCTCAATGTCACTCTGGCAGCCTTTGGCATCCAGCCGGGCGAATTCCTGAATAACGACCTCAAGAAGGCGCTGACCAGCGATCTTTCCGACCCGAAGAGCTTTGTGAATACCCTGAAGGATCCGCGCCTGATCAAGATGGCGCAGGATTTCAACTTCGACAGCAAGGGCGATATCACGACGCCGCGCATGGCGCAGAGCCAGGCCACCATCCAGGAAACCGCCAAGAACTACATCATCCAGAAGACGCGCTTCCTCAAGGCGCCGGAGCTGGATACGGCCAAGACCAAGGCCAATGCGGAATCCACCTATTATCAGGCCCAAGTGCCGAAACTGAAGACGGTGGACGACCTGCTGAAGAACCGCCGGTTGATCGATTTCACCCTGGTCGCCGCCGGCATCGACCCGAAATCGATCAGCGATGATACGGCCAAGAAGCTGTTCAAGTCCGATCTTGCCGATCCCAAGAGCTTTGCCAACAGCCAGAGCGACAAGCGGCTTCGGCAGATCGTGGCCTCGTTCAATTTCGATGCGAAGGGCAATTTGCTGCAGAAACAGCAGAGCGCGGTGCAGGACCGTGGCCACTCGCAGCAAATTCTGGACGGATATCTGCAGAACGAGCTGGAAACCCAGCAGGGTGAAGACAATCCGGGCGTCCGCCTCGCGCTCTATTTCGAGCGCAAGGCCCAGACGATCACCTCCGCCTATGACATCATCGGCGACAAGGCGCTTCTGGAAGTGTTCAAGACGACCTACAACATGCCCGATGGCTTCTCCAACATGAAGGTGGACCAGCAGAAGGTCATCGTCGAGAAGAAGCTGAACATGAACGATCTCAAGGATCCGGAGAAGGTCAAGAAGCTCGTCCAGCGCTTTGCCGTCATGTATGACACCGCCTCCGATGCGGCTTCATCCCCGGCCTCGATCCTCTCCAGCAGCGGCAATATCAGCGCCGATACGCTCTATACGCTGAGCCAGCTTCGCGGCGCCCGTTAAGGCTCCTCCGTATCCGGCCCGGCTTCCCGTGATGCGGAAGCCGCGGCTTTATTGGGGAACGGCGGCGATCACTCTTGCCGGCGTGCTACCCTTTCCGGTTCCGCGCCAGACCCTCCCGCCCCGCCCTTGAACAGGGAGTTGCGGACCGATCCGTTCGGCCACACCTCACAGAGCATGCGCCTCCGGTAAGACGGGGAATGGCCCGTACCGGCTTATCGCCCCCTTGTGCTTTGCCTCATATCGATATATCCGGTGAGATATATCGATATGAGGAGGAACCGCATGCGCCTTTCCCGTTTCACCCGCCGCGCCCTGCTGGCGCTTGGCGTCCTGGCCGCCACCGCAGGCCTGGCCCCCCAGGCCATGGCGGCCGACAAGCCGGTGACGGTCTTTGCCGCCGCCAGCCTGAAGGAGGTGCTGACGGATATTGCCGCAAGCTGGAAGGCGGAGACGGGCAAGGAGGCGAGGCTCTCCTTTGCGGCATCTTCCGCGCTCGCCAAGCAGGTGGAAGCCGGCGCGCCGGCGGATCTGTTCCTGTCCGCCGACCTCAAGTGGATGACCTACCTCTCCGACAAGGAGCTCGTTCGGAAGGACAGCGTGAAGCCGCTGCTCGGCAACCGGCTCGTCCTCGTCGGCGCTCCCGGCGCTGCCGATGTCGCCATCGGCGAAGGCTTCGATCTCCTGGGCGCACTCGGCGAGGGGCGTCTGGCGGTCGGCCTGACGGCCAGCGTCCCGGCAGGCCTTTATGCCCGACAGGCGCTCGAAAGGCTGAAACTCTGGGACGGCGTGAAAGACCGGCTGGCGGAGGCGGAAAATGTCCGCGCCGCGCTCACCCTCGTGTCCCGGGGCGAAGCGCCGCTCGGCATTGTCTATGAAACCGATGCCCGGGCCGACAAGGCTGTGAAGCAGATCGGCATTTTCCCCGAAGACAGCCATGATCCGATTGTCTATCCTGCCGCCCTCACCAGCACGGCGGAGGGGGACGATCCGGCGGCTTTCCTTGCCTATCTCGGCACGGACAAGGCGCGGGCCGTCTTTGAAAAGGCGGGCTTCACGGTTCTCTCCGGTCAGTAACGAAAACGGGCGGCATGGATTTCTCGAGCGATGACTGGGTGGCGATCACCCTCAGCCTCCAGGTGGCAGCCGTGGCCGTCGCCTTTTCCCTGCCACCGGGGATCCTGATCGCCTGGCTGCTGTCGCGCCGGGAATTTCCGGGCAAGACGCTGCTGAACGGCATCGTGCATCTTCCCCTCATCCTGCCGCCCGTGGTGACCGGCTATCTGTTGCTGATCACGTTCGGCCGCAAGGGCGCGCTGGGGCCGCTGCTCGAAAGCGCCGGGCTCGTCTTTTCCTTCCACTGGACGGGAGCGGCGCTGGCCGCCGGCGTCATGGGATTTCCGCTGATGGTGCGGGCGATCCGCCTCTCCATCGATGCGGTGGACCGCAAGCTGGAAGCCGCCGCCGAAAGCCTCGGTGCATCGCCTGTCCACGTGTTCTTCAGCATCACCCTGCCGCTCTCGCTGCCGGGCATCGTCGCGGGCGCCATCCTCGCCTTCGCCAAGGCCCTGGGCGAATTCGGCGCCACCATTACCTTTGTTTCCAACATTCCCGGTGAAACCCAGACCATCGCCGCCCTGATCTACAGCTATACGCAAGTGCCGGAAGGCGATGCGGCGGCCCTGCGGCTGACGCTCGTCTCGATCGCGCTCTCACTCGGCGCGCTCGCCGCATCCGAATGGCTGGCGCGCCGGGTCGCGGGGCGGGCGGGGGTCGCCCATGCTTGAGGTCCGCATCCGCCACCGGCAGGGAGATTTCACGCTGGAGGCGGATTTTACCGCCGGACAGGGACTGACCGCGCTCTTCGGCCCCTCGGGTTCCGGCAAGACCAGCCTCATCCAGATCGTCGCCGGCCTGTTGCGGCCCGATGAAGGGCTGGTGCGCTTCGGCGATACGGTCTGGACCGATACGGCGGCGGGAATTCACTGCCCGGCCCACCGGCGGCGGATCGGCTATGTCTTTCAGGAAGGGCGGCTTTTCCCGCATATGACGGTGCGCGAAAACCTCGATTATGCCACCCGTTTCATCGGCGAGGCGAAGGCGGGGCTCGCCGAAAACCGCGCGCGGATTGCGCGTCTTCTCTCCATCGAGCCGCTGTTTGACCGGCGTCCGGCGACCCTGTCCGGCGGCGAGAAGCAGCGGGTGGCGCTCGGCCGGGCGCTGATGGCGCGGCCGCGCCTGCTGCTGATGGACGAGCCGCTGTCGGCGCTCGACCAGGCGATCAAGGCGGATATCCTGCCCGATCTTGAGCGGATCCGCGATGTGGAGGGCATCCCGATCCTCTATGTGTCGCATTCCGTGCAGGAAATCGCCCGCCTCGCCACCCGTGTCATCTCGCTGGAAAAGGGCCGCATTGCCGGCCGCGGACCGGCGGGCGGACGACCGGGCGAGGTGATGGAGGAAGGGGAAGCGCAGGGCAGCTTCCTGACCGCGACCGTCAGCGGCCAGCTCCTCGCAGACGGGCTGACGACGGCCGAGTCCGCTGCGGGAACGCTCTATCTCCGGCATGTGGATGTGGCGGAAGGAACCGTGCTCCGACTGCATCTGCCCGCCGCCGACATTATCCTGGCGACCGGGCCGGTGGAGGGAATTTCGACGCTCAACCGTCTCTCCGGCGTGGTGGCCTCCCTTGCCGAACACGGGGATGCGGTGGAGGTGACGGTCGATTGCAACGGGGCGCCGGTGCTTGCCCGCATCACGCGCCGCTCGGCCCGCGCGCTGGCGCTCGTCCCCGGCAAGCCGGTCTCGGTGCTGTTCAAGGCGCTGGCCATTGCGCCGGAAGGTCTCTACCGCAGCGGCTGACGTCGGCGGTCAGGCCGGACCGGGTTTCGCCAGGGGCTGGAAATCCGGGTTGAAATCCGCCGCAAGCGCCGAAAGATCCCTCTCGAGGGCCGCCCTCGCTTCGGCCTCCATCCGCCGGCAGCGTTCCAGCAGGCCGGTGCCGAAGGGCGTCAGGCCCGCGCCGCCGCCCGCCTTGCCGCCATGGCGGGTATGGACGGAAGGCTCGCGGAACATCCGGTTGATCTCGTCGGCAAGCAGCCATGCGCGGCGATAGCTCATGCCCATGGCCGCCCCGGCCGCGCGGATCGATCCGTGCTGCTCGATCCCCGCCAGCAGCGCCACCTTGCCGGGACCCAACCGGACCCCGGCGGCAAAATCGATGCGCAGCGTCAGCTTCGGCCTGTCCGGCATGGCTTATCCTTTCCGCTCGGCCAGCACCTTGCCGGGGTTCATGATGCCCTTCGGATCGAAGGCCTGCTTGATCCGGCGCATCAGATCCATCTCGATGGGCGCGCGGATGGCCGCAAGCTCGTCCCGCTTCAGCTGGCCGATGCCATGCTCGGCGGAAATCGATCCGCCATGGGCGAGAACGATCCCGTGGACAATGTGGTTCATCTCGTGCCAGCGCGCGAGAAAGGCCGCCGTATCCGCGCCCACCGGCTGGGAAATATTGTAATGGATGTTGCCGTCGCCCATGTGGCCGAAGGCGCAGAGCCTGGCGCCCGGCATCGCCGCCAGCACCGCCTTTTCCGCTTCCGCCATGAAGGCCGGAATGCGCGCCACCGGCACGGACACGTCATGCTTGATCGAGCCGCCCTCGGGCTTCTGGGCGGGCGACATGCTTTCCCGCATGTGCCACAGCGCCTTGCGCTGCTCGCCGCTGGCGGCAATCACCGCATTTTCCACGAGACCCGCCTCGTAGCCCTGTTCCAGCACCGCATGCACCATCCGGCTTGCCGTCTCGGCACTGTCGGTGGTGGAAATGTCCATCAGCACATACCAGGGATGCGGCGAGGGCAGGGGATCACGCACACCGGGAATGTGGCGGGTGGTGAAATCCACGCCAAGGCGCGGCATCAGCTCGAAGCCGGTCAGCGCGCCCGCGCAGATCCCCGTTGCGAGCTGGAAGAGCTTCAGCGCCGCATCCACGCTCGGCAGGCCCGCAAAGGCCACCTCATGGCCCGGCGGACGGGGAAAGAGCTTCAGCACCGCGCCGGTAATGACCCCGAGCGTGCCTTCCGCGCCGATGAAGAGATCGCGCAGGTCGTAGCCCGTATTGTCCTTTTTCAGGCTGCGCAGCCCGTCCCAGATCTCCCCCGTTGGCAGCACCACTTCCAGCCCGAGGCAGAGCTGGCGCATATTGCCATAGGCGAGCACCGCCGTGCCGCCCGCATTGGTGGAGAGATTGCCGCCGATGCGGCAGCTGCCTTCCGAGCCGAGCGACAGCGGAAACAGTCGGTCCGCCTCTTCCGCTGCCCGCTGCACCTCGGCCAGAACGGCCCCGCCATCCACCGTGATCGTGTTGCCGACCGGATCGACGCTGCGGATGCGGGTGAGGCGTTCGAGGGAAAGCACCACATCGTCGCGGTCGGCCCGGGGCGTCTGGCCGCCGACGAGACCCGTATTGCCCGATTGCGGCACGATCGCCGTGCCGGTTTCGCTCGCGAGCCTGAGGATGGCGGAAACCTCCTCCACCGTGCCGGGCCGCAGCACCAGCGGCGAATGTCCGTGGTAGAGCCCGCGATTTTCCGTGAGATAGGGCGCGATCACCTCAACCCCGGTCAGTGCCTGTCCCGTCCCGACGAGACCGGAAAACTGGGCAATCAGGTCGGGGGAAAGCGGCATGGCAATATCCTTGAAACGGGGTCAGGGCCGGGGAGCGGCGGCGCGTTGCAGCCGGTCGTTGATCGCCTCGCCGAGCCCTTCGTCGGGGATCGGCGCCACCGCGATCACCCGGGCGCCGGATCGGTCGGCCGCCTTCATGGCGGCAAAGAGCCGGGCGGCGGCCTCGGCGAGATCGCCGCGGGGGCTGAGATTGAGAAAGAAGGGGGCGCTATCGGCACCCGGCACGGGCGTCGGGCCGAAGGCCAGATAGGCTTCGCCGGCACGCGGCGCGTCCGCCTGCAGCCGCATGGCGGCACCCGGCGCATAGTGGGAGGCCAGCATGCCCGGCGCCTCGATGGCCGCACCGGCCGCCTCGGCCCGCAGGAGCGGCCGCCGGGCGACGCGCTCGATCTCGTCCGCCGCGATCCCGCCGGGACGCAGCAACCGGATCGTCCCGTCACGCTCGACCTTGACGATGGTGGATTCCACGCCGACGCCTGCCGCACCGCCGTCGAGCACCAGACCGATCTTGCCGCCCAGATCCTCCATCACGTGGTCCGCCGTCGTCGGGCTGATCGCACCGGACGTATTGGCGCTGGGGGCGGCGAGCGGCCTGCCGAAATCGCGGATGATCTCGCCGGCAAAGCCCATCGGCACCCGCACGCCCACCGTATCGAGGCCCGAAGTGGCGAGATCGTGTATGCCGCTGTCTTCGCGCAAGGGGAGGATCAGCGTCAGCGGTCCCGGCCAGAAGGCATGGGCCAGTTCCTCCGAAATCGGATCGAACCGGGCATGGATGCGCGCCATGCCGAGATCCGCCATATGGGCGATCAGCGGATTGAAGCGGGGGCGGCCCTTGACCTCGTAGATGCGGGTAATCGCCTGCGGATCGGTCGCGTCGGCGGCAAGCCCGTAGACGGTTTCGGTGGGCATGGCGATGGGTTGGCCGGCCCGCAGCTCCGCGAGCGCCGCCTCGAGCGCCTCCTGCGGCGCCTGCCGAATGGATATCAGCCGGGCTGTCATGGCCTGTCTCTAGCCCAGCGCCGGGGCAAGGGCAAAGGATTTTCAGAGATCGCGGATCTTCTGGCGCAGCTTCGGATCGTTGGTGCCGAGCATCAGCACGTTTTTCAGCGCAATCATCGGATCATGGGTGCGGAAAAGAACACCGTTGGGCTTCAGGCTCCGGTCCGCCACCATCTTGGTCGCGTTGTCCTGATCATTGTTGAGGGCGACCGCGAAATACATGCGCGAAACCTGCCGATCCAGCCGCCCGACGAACTTCAGCTCCTCGCCGATCTCGGAGAAGAAGTTGGCGATGTAGAAAGACCAGCGGATCGGATCGTGATTGTGGATTTCGGTCTTCGAGGCCGTCACGTGGCAATAACCGAGATGCGGGCGGTTATCGAGCGTGCGCTGGAAGAGGAATTTCGGAAAGCGGATGGCCGCATGCACATTGTTGATCCGCTGATGGGTGGCCTCGCCAGCCCGTTCCAGGAATTTCGCCGTGCGCTCGGACACTTCCTCATGGGTCATGTAGCGCTTTTCGAGAAAGTCCCAGCGCTCCTTGCCCCGGACGATGCGACCGGTCCGCAGGAACTCGGTGTGAATGGCCTTCGGCGCATTCATCGCTTCGCGCAAACCCTCGGCGGCAAAATAGCGGAGCTTCGACATACTTCTTGCATTCCATCCAGTTGAACATCCGGGCAGCGTGCCGGACGTTATTATAATTATTGTTCATTCATTTCGCGAGGCTTGCGCGAAGGCGGTGGAAATGTTGACGTTTACGTAAAAATAAAATAGCCAGAAGGAAGAGTTTTTAGCCGCAAGTCTAAAGCGCGGGCGGAACGGAGAACCTCGGCAAAGCCGCGAACTGCGCTATGGTGAGTCTCGCAGTCAGCCGAGAATCAGGGAGAGAGGAAAAGCGATGTACAAGGCGCCGGTGGAAGAGATTCTGTTCACGCTGAAGCATGTGGCGGGGCTTGGTTCTGCGCTGGAAGAGGGCGCTTTCGGCGACCTTTCAGAGGATCTGGTGGACGCGATCCTCGGCGAGGCCGGCCGCTATGCAACCGAGGTGGTTGCCCCTCTCGGCCCCATCGGTGACAGCCAGGGCGCCCGCCACGAGGGCGACGGCGTGGTGAAGCTGCCGGATGGCTGGGCCGATCTCTACCGCCAGTGGATCGAGGGCGGCTGGACGGGCCTGACGGCACCGGAAGCCTATGGCGGGCAGGCACTGCCCCACATGCTGAACGTCGCCGCGCTGGAAATGTGGAATTCCTGCTCGATGGCCTTCGCGCTGGCACCGACGCTGAACATGGGTGCGGTCGATGCCCTGACCAAGCACGGGTCGGACGCGCTCAAGGAGAAATTCCTGCATCGCATGGTCTCCGGCGAATGGTCGGGCACCATGAACCTCACCGAGCCCCATGCGGGTTCCGATCTCGGCGTGCTGAAGGCCCGGGCCGAGCGCGCGGCGGACGGGACCTACCGCATCTTCGGCCAGAAGATCTTCATCACCTGGGGCGAACACGACGCGACGGAAAACATCATCCATCTCGTGCTCGCCCGCCTGCCGGATGCGCCAGCCGGCACGCGCGGCATCTCGCTGTTCCTCGTGCCGAAGTTCCTCGTGAATGACGACGGTTCGCTGGGGGCCCGCAACGATCTCTTCTGCCATTCCATCGAGCACAAGCTCGGCATTCACGGTTCTCCCACCTGCACCATGATCTATGGCGACGGCCGGTTCGGAACGGAGAAGGGCGCCATCGGCTATCTGGTCGGGGAGGAAAACAAGGGCCTCGCCTGCATGTTCACCATGATGAACAATGCCCGCCTGGCCGTGGGCGTGCAGGGCGTGGCCATTGCCGAAGCGGCCACCCAGAAGGCGCTTCAGTATGCGCGCGAGCGCACCCAGGGCAAGGCGCCCGGGCACCAGGGCGAGGGCATGAGCCCCATCATCGCCCATCCCGATATCCAGCGCACGCTGATCACCATGAAGGCGCTGACGCAAGGCGCTCGCGCCATCTGCTTTACCTGCGCCCATGCGACGGACATGTCCCACCACACCGAGGGCGAGACGCAGCGTCACCATGCGGAACGCGCCGCCCTGATGACGCCGATCGCCAAGGCCTTCTCGACCGATATCGGCGTGGAGATCGCCTCCATGGGCATTCAGGTGCATGGCGGCATGGGCTTCATCGAGGAAACCGGAGCAGCCCGTTATCTCCGCGATTCCCGCATCGCGCCGATCTATGAGGGCACCAACGGCATTCAGGCCATCGACCTCGTCACCCGCAAGCTGCCGCTTTCGGGCGGCCAGCACGTGCGCGGCTTCCTGGACGAGTTGCGCGCCATCGCTGCCGATGTGGCCGAAAGCGGCGAGTCCGCCTTTGGCGCCACGGCGGCCCGGCTCGAAGCGGCTCTTGCCGATCTTGCCGAGGCAACGGCCTTCCTGCTTGCGGAAATGGCGGCCGGCCGCATGGCAGCCGCACTTGCCGGTGCCACGCCCTACCAGCGGCTTTTCGGCCTTGCGCTCACGGGCGTCTATCTCGCCAAGGGGGCCCTTGCGGACATAGGGGACGGAGAGCGGCCGAACCGTGTGCTTCTCGCCCGGTTCGCGGCGGAAAACCTGCTTCCCGAAACGGCCGCGCTGAAGGCCCAGGTCATGACCGGCGCCGACAGCCTTGCCGCCGCCACCCAGCTTCTCGCCTGAGGACGAAGACATGAGCGAAAACCATATCCTGATCGAACGCCCGGAAGACCGTGCCGGCGTGCTCCTCATCCGCCTCAACCGGCCGGACAAACGCAATGCGATCACCCGCGCCATGTATCAGGCGATGACGGATGCGATCACGGCGGCCAATGGGGATGCCGAAATCCGGGCGATTGCCTTCCTCGGCACGCCGGGCGCCTTTTCCGCCGGCAATGACATGGCGGATTTCATGGCCTTTGCCATGGGCGGCACGCTGGGTGCGGAGGTGATTGCCTTTCTCCACGCCCTGTCCTCCTGTGAAAAGCCGCTGGTCTCGGGCGTCGATGGCCTCGCCATCGGCATTGGCACCACCATCCACCTGCATTGCGACATGACCTTCGCCACGCCCCGCTCCCTGTTCAGGACGCCCTTCGTGGATCTGGCGCTGGTGCCGGAGGCAGCCTCCAGCCTGCTTGGCCCGCTGGTCATGGGCCACCAGCGCGCCTTTGCCATGTTTGCGGCGGGCGAGGGCTTCTCCGCCGCCGAGGCGAAGGATGCCGGCCTGATCTGGCATGTGGTGGATGAGGAGGAGCTGGAGGAGCGGACCCTGATCGCCGCAGCCAACCTCGCCGCCAAGCCCCCGCAGGCGCTGAAGATCGCGCGTGATCTGCTGCGCAAGGGCCGGCCCGACGTGGCGACCCGCATCGATGAGGAGGCGGCCCTCTTTGCCGCCCAGCTCAAGAGCCCGGAAGCCATGGCCGCTTTCCAGAAATTCATGGCGCGCAAAGGCTAGGCGATCTCTGCGACGTCTTCCTGTTGTCGGAAAGGGCCGGTTTCGGCCCTTTTTCGCATTTAGCGCTGTTCGAGTGCCTTCACCGCGATCTGCGCGCCTGCTGCGGCTTCCATCTGATTGCGGAAGGGTCCCTGCAACGGCTGGGTGACGCCGCGCCAGGTCATGGCGAACCACCAGCTGCCATCGGGCTTTTTCAGGATCTTGACGGTAGCGGTCGGCTTGTTCTGGTCGCTCATGGAATTTGGCAGTCCTGTCCTGGCAGTGTCCCGGGCGCCGGCCTATGCGGCGCATTCCCGCGAGCCATAGCGGTTTTTCCTTGTCTTTCAAAGCGCCGAGACCGGTTATGCCGCGATTTCCCTCCCGCCAACCGTCGGGCGGTTGTATAAAAAATTGACAAAAGTCATGAAAATGCAGAGAAACGATGGATGGGGATGCCCTGATTCCGGATATGATGGAAATTTAATTCAATCTGAGATTTAACGCGTCACTATTTCTTGAGTAACACGTAAACTATTGGCCTGTTCTAATGGAGGCCGGAATAGTGGGATTTGTCAGTCGGAATGACAAATTCATTTTATTCTATAATTAACTCTTCGGCGTAATAGTAACCCTATTATAGTTGCAGGTAATTCGCGGAAGAGTGGCATGACCGGCCACGGTACCACGAAACCGGGTTCGGTTTCGGGGGTGAGGGCGGAGTGATCCGACGCCTGCCGAAACGATCGAAAGAACCGGTCATGCTCTCACGAATGAACCTGATGATGCGCATCCTCGCGGTTGCGACCGTGACGGTGATCGCCTCCTTCAGCGGCTTTTCCCTTTACATCGAAAGCGTCCAGCGCCAGTCGTTGACGGAAACCATCGAAGGCCACATGAAGTCGGCGGGTAAATCCGGCTCCCAGTCCATCGCCAACTGGCTGACGGGCCGAATCCTGCTGACCGAAATGGTGGGCGAGGAGATGAAGAAGGCGCCGGATGCCAATGCCGAACTCAGCGTCCTCAAGAACGATTTCCTCGCCGGCCAGTTCCTCGCCACCTATTTTGGCGATGAGGCTGGCAAGATGACGATCTGGCCCGATTCCTCCCTGCCGCCGGATTACGATCCGCGCGTGCGGCCCTGGTACAAGGATGCGGTTGCGAGCGGCAAGACGGTGCTGACGGAACCCTATGTGGATGCCAGCTCCGGCGAGCTGATCATTTCGGCCGCCCAGCCGGTCAACCGCGGCGGCAAGCTGGCGGGCGTGGTGGGCAGCGACTTCTCGCTGAAGACCCTGGTCAGCATGGTGCAGGGCTATAGCCTGGAGGGGAATGGCTTCGCCTTTCTCGTCAACAAGCAGGGTCAGCTTCTGGTCTATCCCGACCAGAAACTGGTGACCAAGAGCCTGGCAGATGCCTTCCCGCAGGAACCCCCCGTGGTGGGCGGCGAATTTTCCTCCACCACCTATGCCGGCAAGGACATGATGGTGGGCTTCGTGCCGGTCGAAGGCCTTCCTTCGGTCGAATGGTATCTGGGCTTTGCGGTCGACAAGGCGGAAGTCTATGCGCCGCTCTACGAACTTCGCAATGCCGCCCTTACCGCGACCGTGATTGCCGTGCTTCTGATGATCGGCATGATGGCCCTTCTGCTGTCGCGCATGGTGGTCCGTCCGGTTCGGGATATGACCGCCGCCATGGGCGTTCTGGCCGGTGGCGATACGTCCGTCGAAATTCCCGCCCAGGACAGAACCGACGAGATCGGCCGCATGGCCGCCGCCGTGGTCGTCTTCCGCGACAATGCCAATGAGCGCATGCGGCTTCAGGCGGAAACGGAAAGCCAGCGCAGCATGACCGAGCAGGAGCGCCGCGCCCGCGAGGTGGAAAATGCCCGCAAGGCCGAAGAAACCGGCCGGGCCGTGCATCTGCTGGCCGAGGGGCTGGAGCATCTTGCCGAAGGCGACGTGACCTACCAGATCCGCGAATCCTTCCCGCCGGAACTCGACCGTCTGCGGGAGGACTTCAACAATTCGGTGGCCCGCCTGCATCAGGCCCTGATGACCGTCGGCCAGACGGCCGAAGCGATCAATTCCGGCTCGAGCGAAATCCGCACGTCGGCGGACGGACTTGCCCGCCGGACCGAGCAGCAGGCCGCAGCGGTGGAAGAAACCGCCGCCGCGCTGGAAGAAATCACGGCAACCGTGAAGGACAGCGCCCATCGCGCGGAAGAAATGGGCGCCCTGGTCGCCCGCACCCGCACCGGTGCCGAACGATCGGGCGAGGTCGTGGAGCGGGCCGTTTCGGCCATGCGGGGCATCGAGAAGAGTTCGGGCGAAATCTCGAACATCATCGGGGTGATCGACGAAATCGCCTTCCAGACCAACCTTCTGGCGCTGAATGCCGGCGTGGAAGCAGCGCGTGCGGGCGAAGCCGGCAAGGGCTTTGCCGTCGTGGCCCAGGAAGTGCGCGAACTGGCGCAGCGGTCCGCCAGCGCCGCCAAGGAAATCAAGGCGCTCATTCGCGCCTCCGGCGAGCAGGTGCAGGCCGGCGTGGCGCTGGTGGATGAAACCGGCACCGCCTTGCGCTCCATCGTCAGCGAGGTGCAGGAAATCAACAGTCACGTCGCTGCCATCGTCCAGGCGGCCCGCGAGCAGAGCAACGGCCTGCAGGAAGTCAACCTCGCCGTCAACCAGATGGATCAGGGCACCCAGCGCAACGCGGCCATGGTGGAAGAGCAGACGGCTGCCAGCCACAAGCTGGCGGAGGAAGCGGCAGACCTGCACCAGCTTCTCACCCAGTTCAAGCTCCAGGCCAACCGTCCGGCGGATGGTCGCTACGCTGCCTGAGACGGAAGACCGAC
Organism: Gellertiella sp. DMC107; assembly: GCF_056313605.1. Lineage (NCBI taxonomy): Bacteria > Pseudomonadati > Pseudomonadota > Alphaproteobacteria > Hyphomicrobiales > Rhizobiaceae > Gellertiella > Gellertiella sp. DMC107. The sequence goes on from NZ_JBQUZZ010000002.1 coordinate 1,091,901, forward strand.
AAAAAAAAGGGGCCGCGACAGCGGCCCCTTTTTCTATGCTTGGGCAAGGCCGCGGCAAGAAGCGCCTGCGGTCCTCGTTCTGTCTCAGGCCTTTACCAGCACCGCCACGGCTTCCACGTGGGGCGTCCACAGGAACTGGTCGATCGGCGTGACCGTCTCGATCCGGTAGCCCGCGCCGGTCAGCAGCGAGAGATCGCGTGCAAGCGTGAGCGGATTGCAGCTGACGGCAATAATGGTCTTCACGCCGCTCTTCAGCATTTCCTTCACCTGCGCTTCCGCGCCGGCTCGCGGCGGGTCGAAGACGATGGCATCATAGGCCTTGAGCTCGCTCGCCATCAGCGGCCGGCGGAACAGGTCGCGCCGCTCGACGGTAACGGGTTTCAGCCCTTGCGTCTTGCGCGCCGCCTGGTCGAGTGCGGCCATCGCCAGTGCATCGCCTTCCACCGCGTGCACCTTGGCTTTCGCGGCAAGCCGCAGCGCAAAGGTGCCCGAGCCCGCGAACAGATCCACCACCTTCTTGGCCTTGCCGACGGCGGTCATGACCAGATCGGCCATCAGGTCTTCCGCCGGACGGGTCGCCTGGGTAAAGCCGCCGGGCGGCGGCGAGACCGATGCGCTGCCGAATGACAGCACCGGCTTTTCCGGCTCGACCAGCACCTCGCCATTGATTGCAACGCGGGCAATGCCTCGCTCCGCCAGCACGGCCTCCACCGCCGCGCGTCGCTGGCGGTCATCGAGCTTCTTGGTTCCTTCGGCAGAGAGGTCGAGGCCGGACAGGGTCTCCGTCACGCTGAGCTTGAAGGCATCCGCATTGGGGGAAAGCCGGGCGCCGATGCGCCGGATCACGTCCAGCCGCCCCGCAATGGCCGGAACGGCCACAGGACATTCCGAAATATCGACGATATGATGGCTTTCCGCCTGGTTGAAGCCGAGCAGCAGGCCCTTTTCCACCCGCCGCGCCGCAAAGACCACCCGCCGGCGTTCGCCCGGATGGGCCGCATGCAACGGCGCGATATCCGGGCTCAGCCCCCTGGATCGGAATGCATCCACCACCAGCTGGCGCTTCCAGGCCCGATAGGCCTCGCTCTCCATGTGCTGGAGCGAGCATCCGCCGCAGGCGCCATTCACGCCATCCGGCCCGAAGTGCCGGCAGGGCGGCTCCTGCCGCGCGGGCGAAGGCTCGGCGAGGGACATGACCGTCCCGCGATTCTTGATCCGGGCGATCGCCACGCGGTCCCCCGGCAGGGTGAACGGCACATAGACAGGCATGCCCTCCACATGGGCGACGCCGTCGCCTTCCGCGCCCAGCCTTTCGATGGTGACCGTTTCCGTGCTCATGGCTTTGTTCCTGCAAGAAGATATTCGTGATTGCCATCGCCGCCGGCGATGGGAGAGGGCAGCAGACCGAGGCTCTTCCACCCCATGTCCCGGGTAAACCAGCTTTCCAGATCCGCCGCAATCGCGGGAGCGGTTTCCGGCTGTTTCAGAAGTCCGGCCTTGCTGATTGCCTCGCGGCCCGCCTCGAACTGGGGCTTCACCAGCAGAATGGCAAGCGCGCCCGGTTCCGCAAGCGCGAGGGCAGGGGGCAGGGCGAGCTTCAGCGAGATGAAGGAGACATCCGAGACGACAAGCGAAAAATGCTGCCCGCCAAGATCGTCCCGCGTCAATGCACGCGCATTCAGCCCTTCCACATTGGTCACGCGCGGATCGGCCTTCAGCCGCTCGTGCATCTGGCCATGCCCCACATCGATGGAGATGACATGGGCCGCGCCGCGCTCGAGCAGCACTTCCGTGAAGCCGCCGGTGGAAGCCCCGACATCTAGGCAGAGACGTCCCTGCGGCGAAAGCCCGAAACCGTCGAGCGCCGCAACCAGCTTCAGCGCCGCCCGCGACACATAGGTCTTCGCGGGATCGTCGATGACGATGTGCGCATCGTTGCGGATCGTGGCGGCCGGCTTGGTCACGATCCTGCCATCCACCGTCACCGTCCCGCGCTCGATCGCATCGCGGGCGCGGGAGCGGCTGGCGAAGAGATTGCGGGCAAGCAGGAGCTGGTCGAGACGCGGGTTCTGGGCGGTCATGCCCTTCTGATGACGGGCAATCGGCCGGCTTGCAAGCCTTTTGTCGATCCCGGTCGAGGCGAGTGGTCGAAAGTTCACCGGGGACCCGTTGACGAAAGCAGCGCAGCGGCCTTTAGTTCTTGTCGATCATTTTTACTATCGCCACAGGGATTCTCTTCATGTCCGCCTTGCGCAAGACCTTGTCTGCCCTTGCTCTTTCCTTCGGCGCCTGCACGGCGCTGGCCTTGCCGGCGCTGGCCAATGACAGCACCGCGGTGCTCGGGGCCGGGGGCCTCCAGCTTGCCACCACCAATGACGTCACCATGACGAGCGAGGATCTGTACATTTCGCCGGACGAGGTGCGGGTGGATTACGTCTTCACGAACAATTCCGACAAGGACGTCGAGAGCATCGTCGCCTTTCCCATGCCCGACGTGCAATCCTTCGTCGAAAGCGATGTCGGGGTTTCCGACCGCCAGAGCGACAACTTCATGGATTTCCATGTGGAGCAGGATGGCGTGGCCATCGAGCCCGAGCTGCAGCAGCGGGTCATCGCCGGCAATCTCGATGTGACCGACGAAGTCGAGGCACAGAAGGTGCCGAAGTTCGGGATGAGCGACAAGGCGCAGGAAGCCGTGAAGAAGCTGCCCGCGGAGGTACAGGAGGACTGGATCGCCCGCGGCCTGCTCTACAAGAATGTCTGGTACGAGGGCGACAAGGAGGTCAGCGAGATTTCCCCCCGCTGGCTGCTGCGCTCCACCTACTGGTGGCGGACGGTCTTCCCCGCCAAGGCATCGGTAAAGGTGCACCACACCTACAAGCCGAGCGTGGGCGGCACGGTGGCCATGGCCTTCATCGCCGACGGCAAGCCGGCCTACAGCTATGAGGAATACAAGACCAAATACTGCATCGACGACGCCTTCATGAAAACGGCGGCCAAGCTGGAGAAGCAGCAGAAGGAAGGCAAGGATGTCTATTTCTTCGAGAAGTGGCTGTCCTACATCCTGATGACCGGCAACAACTGGTCCGGTCCGATCGGCGACTTCCATCTGACGGTGGACAAGGGTGATCCGAGCGCCGTGGTGAGCTTCTGCGGCAAGGACGTGAAGAAAACCGGCCCCACCACCTTCGAGATGCGCCAGAAGGATTTCTACCCCGAACAGGACCTGAATATCCTGATCGTCTACAAGCAGATCGTCGAGCAGCCGCAATAAGCGGCGCCCGGCAGACCGGCCCCGCCTAGAGATCGGGGCCGGGCAGGTAGAGGCCCGCAAGCCGCGGCGGGCCTTCGGTGACGACGCGGCCCTTCTCCACCAGATCTTCCAGATGGGCGAGCACGGAAAGCGCCGCGGCGCCGTGCAGCCGCACATCCGTATCGCGATAGATCGCCCGCACCATGTCGGGAATATGCCGGTCACCGGCCCGGATGCGCTCCAGCACCGCCCGTTCCCGCATGCGACGGTGGGTGCGCAGCCCGCGCAGGAAAGCCGCCGGTTCGCGGACCGGTCCGCCATGGCCGGGAAGATAGAGACGGTCGTCCCGTTCCAGCAGCCGCTCCAGCGATGCCATGTAATCCGCCATGGCGCCATCCGGTGGCGCGACGATGGAGGTCGCCCAGGCCATCACGTGATCCGCCGAAAAGACGATGCCGGTTCCCTCGAGCGCGAAGGCCGCATGATTGGCGGTGTGCCCGGGGGTGAGGATGGCCGACAGCGCCCAGCCGTCACCCTCGATGCGCTCGCCCTCGCCAAGCATGATGTCGGGGCGGAAATCCATGTCCGAACTCTCGCCGAAGGGATTGATCTCCCCGTCATGCAGCGGTCTCGAAGGGCGGTGCGGCCCCTCGGCTGCCGTAAGCGCTCCCGTGACGGCTTTCAGCCGCCGGGCAAGCGGCGAGTGGTCCCGGTGGGTATGGGAGACGGCGATGTGGGTGACCTGACGTCCCTCGAGTGCCCGCATCAGCGCTTCGAAATGCGCCTCGTCTTCCGGCCCCGGATCGATGACGCAGACCGAACGCCCGCCGACGATATAGGTATTGGTTCCGTGAAAGGTGAAGGGCGAGGGGTTGTTGACCGTCAGGCGCTGCACGCCTTCCGCCACCGGCACGGCTTCGCCATAGGCCGGCGCAAAGGCCCGGTCGAAGGCGATCTCCTCATCGGAGGCCATCCTACTTGTACTCGATCTCGATGAAGCTCATGGGCGCGCTGCCGGCATTGACCACATTGTGCTCGATGCCCGCTTCCCGCCGATAGGCGGCACCCTTGGCGATCTCGATCCGCCGCTCGCCTGCCGCATCCTCGATCAGCATGGAAAGATCGGTCATGGGCACGACCACATAACCAAGCCCGTGCACATGATGGCCCGTATCCGCACCCGGTTCGAAATCCCAGCGGGTGATGCGCACCACCGCATCGTCGAGCAGGATGGTGGGAACGGCGGGAGGACGGGCGCGGAATTTCGACATGGGAGAGATCCGGATGGAAGAAAGGGTGGGCAGGCATCACGGGGATGCCCCTGCGCCTATCTCACCCGCATCGCCCCCTGTTGACAAGGGTGCAAACCTCTCAAATTTCCTACCGGTGCATCGCTGTTTGGCATTGCCCGACGGGGTAAGCTTTGCTAATCAGCGGCCTCGCTGCGAAACATGTTCGCGGCCTGCTGGGGCGTAGCCAAGCGGTAAGGCAGCGGTTTTTGGTACCGCCATCCCCTGGTTCGAATCCAGGCGCCCCAGCCATAAGCTCCGTCCGTTCATTGCCCGGCGCGATCATCCGACCATCCTCGAACTGCTTGATATCGAAGTGTCCCCGGGACGGTCGGGTCGATGGCAGACGCCCGCATGCCCGTGGCGGCGCGCCAAATCTCTTATCCGATCTCCTTCAGGACCAGTGGTTGCCGGTCATTGGGTGCGGCGGACAATCGGCACCCATGGAACGGGGAGGTGAGGGGCCGCGGGAAGCAGGCGGGTTCCTGGGGAAGGGGAAGGCGTCAGCTTCCGATCTGGGGGGAAAAGCTTGCGACCAGCTGATGGGCGGTTCCGGGATAGGTGAGGCAGGCGAAGGTCACCGGCCGGCCTTCGAATTCGGTCCGCCGTTCGATCTGCAGGCAGGGGGTATGGCCGGTGATTTCCAGCAGCCTGGCCACCGCCTGTGCCGGCGCCACCGCGCGGATGACGTGCTCGGCCCCGCTCCACGGAATCTGCCGCAGCAGCCAGCCACTGGCCTGTTCTACCGAAAAATCCGCTTCCAGCGCTTCCGGAACGGCATCCAGATTGATCAGCCGTCGCTCGTGACAGAAGGGCACCCCATCGGCGATATGGACATATTCCAGTTCGAGCAGGGGATTGCCGGCGCGAAGGCCGCGCATGAGGGGCAGGGTTTCGCCATCGGCCTGCCGGTTGGTCCGCCGGACCAACTGGAAGGCATAGGCCGCACCGGCCGAACGCACCTCCTCACCGATATCGGTGATCATCATCACGGCCGACTGGCCCCGCGGGCGGGTGACGAAGGTGCCCCCCTTGCGCCGCCGCTCCAGGTATCCCTCCCGGCTGAGCTGGGTCAGGACCTTGTTCACCGTCATGCGGGAGACCCCGTAGGACGATGCCATTTCGGTTTCGAAGGGGATGCGGTGTCCCGGCGGCCACGCGCCGCTCACAATGCTGTCGCGCACCTCGTTGAGGATGCGGTCATGCAAGGTTGCGGGCTTCTCCGTCGTCATGTCAGCTTTATACCCGCTTTGCCACACCGGTTCGTTCGAGCCATCTAGCATTGAAACCCCCTCCTGTCACCGGCGTCACCCGCTGCCGGAAGGCGGGCGGAGCGGCCCCCGGGGAGGCGAATCCCCTGTCATGCACGGCCACGAGGTCGTAGCCCGGGGCCGTCAGCCTCTCCGTGACGCACGGCCGGCCAGCGGCGTTGCCGTCAGCAGGATGAGGCGGGCCTCGTTCTCTGCCGTGATCGTCATGCCCGCATCCGCAAGCAGGAGGTCGTAGCGGGAGAGACCCAGGTGGTGGGGGGCCGAAAGACGGCAGGGAGCGAGCGCCAGCAGGGCCTGAACCTCTCCAGCTTCGCCGGGCAGGGACAGGCTTTCCCCGGCCGTGAGGGCAACCGGCGTCATGGAGGGCAGCCACGCCCCGCGACGGCCCATCAGGTTGAGGTCCAGTGCCCGGCCCGGACCGGCGAGATCGCACTCGACCGCCGCTTCGCCCGCAAAGGGCTGTGGCCGGTGAAGGGCCAGCGGCGTCTCCTCGCCATCGATCACCAGCGTCATCGGCGGGCCTTCGAGCTGGAGGATCACCCGATCGATGCCGGGAAAGCGGGAAAAGGGCTGGGCACCGGTGATTTCCGCCACCGATATCCGGATCAGCACGCCTTCGGCATCGTCCAGACGCCACAATTCGCGTGTGGATCCCGCGCCGTTTTTCCACGGCGCGGGCACGGCGGCCT